>NZ_JAKJSV010000019.1:0-49745 GCF_050337325.1 Vibrio kyushuensis | reverse complement strand
AGTTAACCGTCACTCTTTACTTCCATGAAGCAATAAATCGACGTCTAACTGTAATGTGGTTGCGGGAGCCGGATTTGAACCGACGACCTTCGGGTTATGAGCCCGACGAGCTACCAAACTGCTCCATCCCGCGTCCGGATGCATTGTTTAAGACAATGAGACTAAACCATTTTCATTCTGAKCAAACGCTCRAAGAAACCTAAATTTCTTCTAAGAAYAAAAYTGGAGCGATACATCGGGTTCGAACCGATGACCTCAACCTTGGCAAGGTTGCGCTCTACCAACTGAGCTAGTATCGCTTTTCTAACAACGTTTCCGCTGTTTAGGGATGCGAATTATAAGAGCATTTATTTGTGATGCAAGTCATTATGAAAAAAAAATGGTTTTTTTTTCATACCTGCTTAAAAACCACGCACAATCAGCACTGTTTGCTTGTCATGTAAGCATATTCGGCAAAGCATTCTAACTCGTACCAACCGAAGATTGCGATATAAGCCATTATTTTCTTTGCCCGAATCGCGAATTGTTAGAAGAAACTTCAACTTTGATATAACGTTAACCCATAGCTCTTCACCTTGAAGCAGCGTGCGCAGTCATGGAACGACAGTTAATGCCACACTTAGTAAACCGTCTTATTTTGCCCTATTTCCGAACACTGGTTTTCGGCGTATTAGTATGTCTGCTGCTCTCATCTTGTGGTTCAGTGCCAAAACCACTAAGAAACCTAGGAAAAAGCGATATCGACTTTGTCATGGATGTGCATACACGCCAGCAAAAGCAGATGATGATTCGATTAACCCAAAAACTGTATACGCGAAATCCATCTCAACTTAAAAAGTCCCCGGGCATGACTCTTGAGAAGAGGATTGAGCAAATATTTGGCTCTCCTGATGAAACAGAGCTTCCATCCCTGATTTTTGATGAGCTTGGCGGGGCCACCAGTATTGATGCTGTTCTATTAAGTTTCGATGAGGAATTTAAAGGTGATCGCGTCTTCGCCGCTGTTGTTGGTCTAGCAGAGATGTTAAGACGTTCATACAACCACCAACAGGAGTTCTTTATTCTCGACTCACTAGATGAGCAAGCTCTCTATAACAGTGCGCGAAATATTGAAGTATTTGTTTGGCGGCTGTACCACCGTAGAGATTCAAATGGAGATCTGTACATCCTTTCCAACCGCTTGAGCGAGAAAGACTTTGATACCAGCTTTGATCGGCTGTTTGCTAAAATGGCATCAGTCCAAGATATGATGGCACTTATCGTCGCTGACAAAACAGACCGAGGTATCACTAAGGTCGTTCATGGTGTGGCGCAGTTTGTCTTTATCCCGATCCCTTAATTGAAGAAAGCTCATAACGAAAAATGCCAACACGAATGCTGGCATTTAAATCAAAGGGAGACGAAATTAAATAGAGATAATCGTTTTACGATAATACTGAAGCTCTGCAATCGATTCACGAATATCGTCAAGCGCTAAGTGACTGCCACTTTTTGAAAAACCATCCAGTACTTCAGGCTTCCAGCGACGAGTTAGTTCTTTCAAAGTACTAACGTCGATATAACGATAATGGAAGTACTGCTCAAGCTCTGGCATATGCTTGTATAAGAAACGACGATCTTGACCAATGCTGTTTCCACAAATAGGAGATTTACCTTTCGGTACCCACTTCTCTAAAAACTCAATCGTTTGAGAAATAGCTTGCTGTTCAGTCACTTTACTTTGGCGAACTCTTTCAACAAGACCACTTCCATTGTGAGTTGTGGTACACCACTCATCCATTTTATCGAGTTCATCTTCTGTTTGATGAATCGCAAGAACGGGACCTTCAGCTAGAATGTTGAGTTCACCATCGGTAACGACAGTGGCAATTTCAATGATCTTATGTGTTTCAGGATCTAAGCCTGTCATCTCAAGATCGACCCAAATTAAGTTTTGCTCGCTAAAGGACATGAATCAGTTGCCTATTTGTTTACGTATAAAAGAGGTACTATACCCAAATAAGGATCCCCAAGATAGCTTTGAATCATTGGCATTCGGTGAAAAATAGGCACTTCCGAGGGTAGATCGCATCATCAATAACATATTGAAGACATCATTTTGGCAAAGAAGAAAAAATTAACTAAAGGTCAGGTTAGACGAGTTCGTAGTAACCAGAAAAAGCGCCTAACAAAAGAAGACTCCGTTCAATGGGATGAGACGATGCTGGGTGCAACCAAAATGGGCCTTGTTATCACTCGTTTTGGTCAACATGCTGATATTGAAGATCTTGAAACCCAAGAAATCCACCGCTGTAATTTGCGTCGTGGAATTGAAAGCATAATATCTGGCGACAAAGTCATTTGGCGTGCCGGGCTTGAATCTATGGCTGGAATTTCTGGTGTTGTCGAAGCCGTTGAGCCACGCACATCTATCTTAACTCGTCCTGACTACTACGATGGTTTAAAGCCAGTAGCCGCGAACGTTGACCAGATGGTGATCGTCTCTTCGGTGCTTCCTGAATTATCTCTTAATATTATCGATCGCTACCTCATCGCCTCTGAAACCGTGCAAATTGCACCTTTGGTTGTACTCAATAAAATTGATTTACTTGATGAAGAGCAACGCAAAGAGTATCGCGTTCAATTGAGCGAGTACGAGCGCATTGGTTATGAAGTTCTTTTTGTCAGTAAAGAATCTGGTGAAGGTATTAAAGAGCTAGAAGCGAAACTGAGTGACCGTATTAATATTTTTGTTGGTCAATCTGGTGTTGGTAAGTCGAGCTTAGTAAACGCGTTGATGCCTGAACTTCATATTGAAGAAGGTGCTGTGTCTGAAAACTCAGGGCTTGGTCAACATACCACGACGGCAGCTCGTCTCTATCACATTCCAAGTGGCGGTGATTTGATCGACTCTCCAGGAGTGCGTGAGTTCGGCCTGTGGCACCTTGAACCGGAAGAAGTCACTGAAGCGTTTGTTGAATTTCGTCCATTACTTGGTGGATGTAAGTTTAGAGACTGTACGCACAATGATGACCCGGGCTGTATCATACGTGAAGCGGTTGAGAAAGGTGATGTTAGCCAAGCTCGCTTTAAGAACTACCATCGAATCATTGAGAGCATGGCGGAAAACAAAGCCAATCGACAATACTCAAAAAACAAAAAAGCGGATCTTTAAGCACAAAATTGTATGTAAATATTGTGCTATTACTGACTTTGAAATCATATTTAAGTAATATCTCGCGCCCAGAACGTATGTCGAACATTTAAACAGTATTGGAATTTTCATAATGGATAAGATTAAAGTTGAACTGCAACATTGGCTTCCAAAGCATGCTTTGACCCGATTAGTTGGTAAAATAGCGTCGGCTCGATTAGGCAGTTTGACCACCGCAATTATTCGTGGGTTTATTAAACAATACAAAGTGAACATGGATGAAGCGTTGCATTCAGATCCTAAACACTTCAACACCTTTAACGAGTTTTTCGTTCGTGAACTTAAAGAAGGCGTACGCCCTGTTTCTGAAGGTGAGCAACTCATTACTCACCCTGCTGACGCTTGCGTTAGCCAATTTGGCCCTATTGTTGATGGCAAATTAATTCAAGCGAAAGGCCATGATTATACGTCAGTTGAACTGCTTGGTGGCGATGCTGCGCTTGCTGATGAATTTACCGATGGCGAGTTTGCTACGCTGTACTTATCACCAAGTGACTACCACCGTGTACATATGCCATGTGACGGTGTACTTCGCCAGATGATTTATGTCCCAGGTGATCTTTACTCTGTAAATCCACTAACGGCAGAAAATATTCCAAACCTATTTGCTCGTAATGAACGTGTTGTCTGTATCTTTGATACTGAATTTGGCCCAATGGCGCAGATATTAGTTGGTGCGACTATTGTTGGTAGTATCGAACTCACTTGGGCTGGCACTGTGACACCTCCACGTGGTAACACGGTCTATCGTTGGGACTACCCTTCTGAAGGCAACAAGTCTGTGTCGTTTAAGAAAGGGGAAGAGATGGGCCGCTTCAAGCTTGGCTCAACGGTCATCAATCTATTCGCTAAAGATAAGATTCGCTTCGATGATTCTATGGCGTTAACAGCACCGACTCGTATGGGTGCACCGTATGCCCACGTAAAAACTGAAGAGAATCCAGTTTCAGAATAAGACGCTAAATCTATATATGCCCTGCCTTAACTCAATCTAGAGAAACTCAGGGCATTTTTGACTAAAAACAAACCTATCTCGATAAACCTCGCCATTTTTCAAAACTATAACGTCCGTCCAAGTCCTTGAATATCAAATAGCTTATTCTACTTTGAGTTATTTTTATTGTAGGAACTGCTTCATGCCAGCACTGAATAAAGGGACATTAATAAGGCTATTTATCAGCTTTATTATTCCTCTCGCCGTACTATTCATTCCGATTGATCTCATTCCCATCGATGATCTCACTTTAATTCAACATCGCTTACTCGCCATATTCTTACTCGCAGCTCTCTTATGGGTGCTTGAGCCTGTTCCCGTGTTTGCCACGTCAATACTGATCATCGCTCTTGAATTGATCATGATTTCAGATAAAGGGCTCCACTTTTTTCGCCAACCACCGCAAGGGCATGAGCTTGGCGAGTTAATGAAGTACACCGATATTTTCAGTGCTTTTTCTTCACCGATTATCATCCTATTTATGGGCGGATTTGCATTAGCAATTGCCGCTTCAAAATATGAACTCGACAATAACTTAGCTCGAGTGCTGCTTAAACCCTTCGGTACTCAACCAAAGTTCATCATGCTCGGTTTGATGCTGATTACCGCTGTATTTTCGATGTTTATGTCTAATACGGCAACGACAGTCATGATGCTTGCTCTATTGGGGCCTATCGTTGCTTCAGCGCCAAAAGGGGATGTTGGTATCAAAGCGCTGGTTCTATGTATTCCTATTGCTGCAAATACGGGAGGGATTGCGACTCCCATTGGAACACCCCCCAATGCCATTGCACTGCAGTATTTAACGGAAGAGCACAGCATTGATTTTCTTTCTTGGATGATGATGGGGCTGCCTTTTGTCATCATACAGCTCACGATTGCATGGTTTTTACTGCAGAAATTATTCCCATCGCAGCAAGAAAGAATGATTCTAAAACTTAACGGAACATTTAAAACCAGCTGGCGCGCGATCACCGTCTATATAACGTTTGGCATGACGATTTTGCTGTGGATGACCACCAAAGTTCACGGTATGAACACCTACGTGGTTTCCATCATTCCACTGGCTGTCTTTACTCTAACTGGCATCATGGGTAAGGAAGAATTAAAGCAAATCAATTGGGATGTACTGTGGCTGGTAGCAGGTGGTATAGCAATTGGTATCGGTCTTGATAAAACCGGATTAGCAGTTGCCCTAGCTCATGCGATCGATTACGAGTCTCTTTCTCCACTTGCGGTTGTATTCACTCTTTCGATCGTCTGTTGGCTAATGGCAAATTTCATGTCGAACACGGCAACGGCAAACTTACTGATGCCAATCGCAGCCGCTATTGGCGCCTCAATGGAGAGCCTTGCGGCCGTTGGTGGGCTGCAGGGGCTGCTTGTCGTCGTCGCATTCTCGGCATCACTCGGTATGATTTTACCCGTTTCAACACCACCAAACTCATTGGCTTACTCTACAGGGCTCATTGAAAGCAAAGACATGGCAAAGACCGGCATAATTATCGGCCTAATTGGCTTAATTATCGTTTACGCCGCCGTTTTGATCATCACGTAAGTAAAATGAACCCGATCTGCTCGTTAAATATTTTGACGAGCAGATCTCATTATTGAACACAACTGCATATAAATCGCATTAACCTCACCACTTCTAACCGAAATATCCGCTCAAGATCAACTTTACAACTGGTTACATTCAATAGCATATCTTGTTATATCCAGTGAAATACGCTGAATAAAATAAATATCCCAATTTTATATCTCGCTCAGAGTTTGAGCATTGTAAGTTATTTACGATTTAAGAAACGAAGGAAGGACAATGAGATATACCATTAAAAAGAAGATTCAAATCGCTATTGCAATCATTATTGCCATCGTAAGTGGTGTTCAAGCGTGGGTCTCCGTCAATCAACTCAAGCATGAAACCAACTCTGCCCTTAGCAGTGAGATGGAGAACGTCAGTATCGCCACTACTCGTTACATCAGTGAATGGCTAGATATACGCTCAAAAATGATGCTAGCCAATGAATCAAGCATTGCAAACGAAAGTAATCCAGATAAAGGCTTACTCATCACTAAAAAGGCTGGGAATTTCTTATCTGTCTATGCCGGATTTAATGATGGAACAATTGCCTACGGTGATAAAACAGAAGACTGGCCAAGTGATTACGACCCTCGCACTCGTCCTTGGTACAAAGATGCGATGAATCAGCAAGGTTTAATTTTAACAGAGCCTTACCAAGATTTTGATGGCAGCATTGTCATCAGCTTTGCAAAAGCATTCTCTGGTACAAAACAGGGCGTACTGGCTGCCGATCTAACTGTTACAACTATTATCGAAGAGATACTTAGCGTTAAACTCGATAACGATGGTTTTGCTTTCTTAGTTGATGGCAACAACAATATCGTAGCCTATCAAGATGAACAGCTCAGCCAGAAACCACTAACCCAACTAAACCCTGCTCTATCCAAACAAAAGATGGGTTCTTTGATTCAGAACTCGACACTCTCGTCTATGTCATGGCCTGAACAAGGAAACAAATTACTTTACGTGACAAATGTTCCAAATACCGATTGGGCACTGGGCTTGGTGGTTGATGAAGATCTTGCTTTTCACTCTGTCACAGAGCAAATCAAGTTCACCGCCATCGCATCAATTATTTTGTACATTCTTATTGCAGCCATCAGTACTTGGGTCATTACACGCCTGCTACAGCCACTTCAAATTCTCTCAGATGCCGTCCAAGAGCTGTCACAAGGTGAAGGCGATTTAACACAGAGAATTAATATAAAGCGAATGGATGAAATTGGAGAATTGGCGAAGTATATGGATCAGTTCTTGTCCCAACTTCAAGAGATGCTCAAAAGTGTGGTCGAAAATAGCCAAACTATGTCAGATAACGCCAGTGAGGCAAACAACATATCTTTACAGGCCGCGAAACGAATCGAACACCAACAAAATGATGTTAACCAAATTGCCACGGCGATTCATGAAATGTCTGCAACCGCAGCCGAAGTGGCTAATCACGCCGAGTTGACAGCAAATGCTTCCCAAGCGTCTTCAACGGCTTGTGAAGAGGGTCAGCACGTCATCCAACAGAACCGCGAATCGATTTTAAACTTAGCAAAACAAATATCAGAAGCTTCGACTGTTATTGGTGAGCTTGAAAGTAATACTCAATGCATCAACCAAATACTGTCGACAATTCAGGAGATTGCAGATCAAACTAATCTACTCGCACTCAATGCCGCCATTGAAGCGGCTCGGGCTGGAGAGCAAGGTCGCGGATTTGCGGTTGTCGCAGATGAAGTTCGGATACTAAGCCAAAGAACACACGGTTCAACGGAAGAGATCCAAGCCATGATTGAGACATTGCAGTCGAACACTCGACAAGCCGTCCAAAGCATGGCGTCGAGTACCAAACTAGCCGATACGAGCGTGAGTTACGCAGAAGAAGCGCAGGACAGTTTAAGTCGTATCACATCCAGTATTTCAGAAATCAACGATATGGCACTGCAAATTGCAAGCGCGGCTGAAGAGCAGCGAGCAGTGAGTGAAGACATCAGCCGTAATACTCAAGGCATCAAGGACGCATCAGATGAACTGGCTAACCAAGCTGCTCTAAGCAGCCAAAGTGCTTCAAACATGAATCACGCAACCAATTCCATGAGAAATCAAATTAGCCGCTTCAAAGTATAGCGTTCTAATTCATTTTGCTTTGCATCAAGTAAAGCTTAAGGCATATTGAGAGCCATCTCTAACCCACGACCACAAGGACGTATCGAACTATGGGTTTTGAATGGCTCGCTTTAGCGGCAGCATTTCTTTGGGCAATCGCCAGCTTACTTTCAGTAACACCCGCTCAGCACCTTGGTTCTTTCGCTTATAGTCGATGGCGCATGGGCTGCACCTCAGTCATGCTCACAATCATGGCGCTCATTACTGGTGGTTGGGGAACCATTGAACTTAGCTACATTACACCGATGATGCTCTCAGGATTAATCGGAATCTTCATTGGTGACACTGCCCTGTTCGCTTGTTTAAATCGAATGGGTCCGAGACAAGCCGGGCTACTTTTCTCCTGCCATGCTGTTTTCTCTGCCGTTCTCGGCTACTTTATTTTCAGTGAAACCATGAGTAGTGCAGAGTTGTTAGGTTCAGCTCTTGTCTTCTCAGGGGTTATCACAGCGATCTTCTTTGGTAGAAAGGGACGTCACCAAAGTAACTTAGACCACATAAAGGGGAAAGCTTGGATTGGTTTAGCTCTCGGGCTGCTCGCGGCACTTTGCCAAGCGTTAGGTGGGATTATTGCTAAACCGATTATGGTGACATCCGTTGATCCTATTGCTGCCTCAGCGATTCGTATGATCACCGCATTTGCCGCTCATAGTCTGTTTTTGTTATCGGGGGCTAAGTTAGCCAAGGCGACAAACCCCATGACAATGTCTATTTTTAAGATTACCGCTCTTAACGGCTTTCTCGCCATGGCCGTTGGTATGACCTTAATTCTATTCGCCTTGCAAACTGGCAATGTGGGTATGGTCGCTCTACTCTCATCAACTACACCGATTATGTTACTGCCTATCCTGTGGTTCTATACCAAGCAACGTCCTAATTTTTATGCATGGCTTGGGGCCATTGTCGCTGTCGTTGGCACCGCGATTTTAGTTCAATAAATAACACTTTCAGTTGTGATAGCAATTTGATCAATAGGCAACTCTTTATTGTATCGATAGGAAGAATCATTGATCTTTAGCTACTGCAAACCCTATAAAATGTAGTAAAGTTACGCTAATTTGTTTTTAAAGTTACTTTAATTTTTGACGAGGTCATATCTATGTCTGCTAAGAAGCCAATGGCTCTAGTGATTCTTGACGGTTGGGGATACCGTGAAGACAACGCAAGCAATGCAATCAACAATGCTAAAACACCAGTAATGGATGAGCTAATTGCAAGCAACCCAAATACTCTTATCTCAGCTTCAGGCCTAGATGTAGGTTTACCTGATGGTCAAATGGGTAACTCTGAAGTTGGTCACACCAATATCGGCGCAGGCCGAGTGGTATACCAAGACTTAACACGCATTACTAAATCAATCTCTGATGGTGAGTTCGTTGAGACACCAGCTCTAGTCGAAGCTATTGATGGCGCTGTTTCTGCTGGTAAAGCGGTTCACCTAATGGGGCTAATGTCTCCTGGTGGCGTTCACTCTCACGAAGATCACATCTACGCAGCTGTTGAAATGGCAGCGGCACGCGGTGCTGAGAAAATTTACCTACACTGCTTCCTAGACGGACGTGATACACCACCTCGTAGCGCTGAAAACTCACTAAAACGTTTTGATGAATTATTCGCTAAACTAGGTAAAGGCCGTGTTGCTTCTCTAGTTGGTCGTTACTACGCAATGGATCGTGATAACAATTGGGATCGCGTACAAGTAGCTTACGATTTGCTAACTCAAGCAAAAGCTGAGTTCACGTTTGATTCAGCGGTTGCAGGCCTTGAAGCAGCTTACGCTCGTGATGAAAATGACGAGTTCGTAAAAGCAACGGAACTAAAAACTGAAAGCCAAGAAAGCGCGAAAATTGAAGATGGCGACGCTGTTATCTTCATGAACTACCGTGCTGACCGTGCTCGTCAGATCACCCGTACATTCGTTCCTGCTTTTGATGGATTTGAACGCGCGGCATTCCCTGCGATCAACTTCGTGATGCTAACTCAGTACGCGGCTGACATCCCTCTCGCGACAGCGTTCCCATCAACGTCTCTTGAGAACACGTACGGCGAATGGCTATCTAAGAAAGGTCAAACGCAGCTGCGCATTTCAGAAACTGAAAAATACGCACACGTCACTTTCTTCTTCAATGGCGGTATCGAGAACGAGTTTGACGGTGAAGAACGTCAGCTTGTCGCTTCTCCAAAAGTAGCGACGTACGACCTTCAGCCTGAAATGAGCTCTGAAGAACTGACGGATAAATTGGTTGCCGCAATCAAGTCAGGTAAATACGACACTATCATCTGTAACTTCCCTAACGCAGATATGGTTGGCCACACTGGCGTCTACGAAGCTGCAGAACAAGCGATTGAAGCACTTGATTCTTGTGTTGCTAAAGTTGTTGCAGCAATTAAAGACGTTGACGGCCAGCTACTTATTACAGCTGACCACGGTAACGCTGAAATGATGGTTGACCCAACTACTGGTGGAACTCACACAGCTCACACTAACTTACCTGTACCGCTAATTTATGTTGGCAACAAAGAGTTAGAGTTTAAGCAAGGCGGTAAGCTGTCGGATCTTGCGCCAACAATGCTTGATCTTGCAGGTCTTGAGATCCCTGCTGAAATGACAGGTGATGTACTAACTAAGTAATTGAGCCTAGCTTGATTTGATAAAATGCCTCAAAAGTCACTCTCTTTAATTGAAAGTGCATTGAGGCATTTTTTATTGCCTATGTTTATCAAAAAATAGCCTTCGTGAAATACCAACTACCCTGCAACTTTTAACATAGCTCTTTCTTCTCACAAAATTCTTTGGGTATACTAAGCGCTTATTTTAATTATTGGACCCCACGCTCTATGGCGAAGTTTTTATCAACGTTATCATTTAAGAATCGTAGTGAGTTTTTAATCGTACTCACCGTATTAACGTTGAACTTCATAACGCCTAGTCATGCTTCTTCTCCCAATGAGTTGAAAGGGGTTAAAAATGAAATATCTCGCCAACAAAGTTCTGTCTCAAGTCAGCAGAAAAAACTCAACAATCTGCAAAGTACGCTAAAAAAACAAGAACTAAGCATTAGCGATCTAGAAAATGAAATTAAGAAAACCAAACATTCGCTCGCGTCTTCAGATAAAAATATTAACCAGATTGATGCAAAGATCGCTCAGCTTGATGCACAAAAGAAAGCCCAAAGCGATACTCTCGCTGAACTCATCAAGACCTACTATGTCACCCAGCGAGCAAACACCGCCTCTAATATTCTAAATAATGGGGTCGAAGAAGACCGCATTAGCCAATACTTTCAGCACTTAGCAAAAGAGCGAGCATCAACGATTACTTCGCTTGAGCAAACCCATCAAGAACTCGATAAGAATCAAAGACAGCTTCAGCTTGAAAAACAGCAAATTGCTAAGTTACTTGACCAGCAAACAAAGAGACACAAAAGCTTAAAGCAGGGGCAAACTCAGCGAAACCAAACCGTTACGCAAATTCGACAAAGTATCTCTAGCGACAAGGTTTACCTTTCAGAACTGCAACGTAACGAAACCAGACTTAAAGCCGAAATTGCGAAAGCAGCCAAGCGAAATAGCGTTCCAATGGATGGGCTTGCTAAGCAAAAAGGCCGGCTACCTTGGCCACTTAAAGGAAAATTACTTCACAGCTATGGTTCAAAACAGGCTGGGCAAAGTAACTGGAATGGTATTGTTATTGACGCAAAATATGGCCAAGCGATTAAGTCAGTCTACCCAGGCACGGTTGTTTTTGCTGAATATTTGAGAGGCTATGGCCTTGTCGTACTGCTTGACCATGGTAAGGGTGATATGACTCTGTATGGCTTTAATCAAACCCTACTAAAAAAAGAAGGGGATAAGATTGCAGCTGGTGAAACTATCGCTTTAGCGGGCGATACAGGAGGGCAGAGCCGCCCTTCTCTGTACTTTGAACTACGTCGTAACAGCAAAACTCAGAACCCTAAGTCTTGGCTCACTCGCTAAGAGTAAAACTCTTCAACTGTTTTTATAAAGGTATCTACATCACCTTTATCTAGTGCATTGATGCCCGCAGCAGCAGCCCTACCACCACCAGTAACAAACTGACTGCAAATATCACCAGCACCTTGCTTATTATTTAGCGGTGCTCTCAAAGAGACCGTATACGTCCCATCAGTATTCTCAGTAAGCACTGCGTGTGCAGAACTTGGTACTTGGTTAGCTAATAAATTGCCATACACACCACTAATACGACGTGATGCTGCATTATTGGGTAACTCAAACAGGCCAAGCTTGTCGCTGCGATGCTTTGCATTAATCGCGAGCGCCTTATCCATATCTTCTTGATATGCTTCTTGTAACTTGTAAAACGGCGAATCAAGATCTGCAATTACATCAAATGGAGATGTGTATTTGATCAGTGCCTTATACAGGTCAGCAGGGGGATAGTGAAGGTCCTCTACTTTCGCACCGTATCCATTGTAATTGATCAAAGTGCCCAACTCTTTCAGCTGATCTTTTTGCCCTTGAGACAAACCTTGTTTATCCGAGAGCTCATCCGCTACCACAATTAAATTATCACCATAGGCCGCTGTAATAGCCCAAAGGTGATATTGACCGCCCAACAGTTTATCGATAATCAGTGCAGTACAAGTATTTGCGTCAAGATCGATGTGTACATCTAATGCTGGATGGCTGGGAATATCACCAGACTGATGATGATCCGCATAAAAAACTTCAACACCTTTCTCTAAAGCAGCTTGTAAGCCATCAATATTCTTTGCCATCGATACATCAAGCACAGCCAGCGAGTCTTGTTTAGACAGATCCAGTGTTTCAACCAACTTAATGTCTCGCTTTACTCCGGTAACCAACGTAGAGGTCTTAGGCTCAGCCAGTCGCAATTGAAGCAAAGCGATAATGCCATCAGCATCACCATTAAAAACATCGAAGTGCATAATAAACCCTTGATAGTTCGACAAATATAGAAAGAAAAAAAGTGCCATTAAGCACTTCTTTAAATAATACGGAATAACTTAATTTGTTAAGCGTGGATCGCTTTGACACCGTCTTCTAACAGCAACAGCTGTTCGATACCGAGCTCTGTGGCTTTAGGTTTCACGACCGCTATCATCTGCAACATGCCTTGCAGCACAACTTGTTCAGTAATCTTAGAGTCCGGAGACATAGCAGACTGATAAGCCAGCCAGCCACAAGCGATTAAGTGCAATGTCGTAACGAGTTGTTTCATTTCTACTTCTTCAACA
The DNA here is from genome assembly GCF_050337325.1 of Vibrio kyushuensis. Classification (NCBI taxonomy): domain Bacteria; kingdom Pseudomonadati; phylum Pseudomonadota; class Gammaproteobacteria; order Vibrionales; family Vibrionaceae; genus Vibrio; species Vibrio kyushuensis. The sequence goes on along the minus strand of NZ_JAKJSV010000019.1, from coordinate 36,579 downwards.
ACCAACAAGTCAAGTTCGACAAACGCCCTCATAATATTCACTAGGTTCGTTTGCAGCTTATCTTGTACTTGTATGTAGTCATCGTGCAACTTGGTATCACGTTGAAGTATTTCAGGTAAATTGGCATAGAAAAAACGGTACTTCCACATAAGTGTGAAGATAGAGTCAAGATAATGCTTAAGCAACACTAAGCTCTCTTGCTGCCCTTGAATTGGCGTAAATCGTTCAAGTAACTCTTCCGAATAAAGAGTAAAGATATCGTGGACAATTTCTTGTTTATTTCGAAAGTGGTAATAGAGGTTGCCAGGACTAATTTCTATATGAGCAGCAATATGATTGGTCGTAATATTACGCTCACCATGCTCATTAAATAGCTCTAAGGCTGCGTGTACTATTTTATCGCGAGTCTTCATTTATTGCTCGTATCCTTTCGGTCAATCGAATCAGTATAGCGACAAGTGTACCGCATAACAAAAAAGCGCCTGGTCGTATCAGGCGCTTTCAATGGTTTACTCGGTTATTTGTGGTATGGCTTTGATAACTCGTGAACCGCCTCAACAAATACCCCTGCATTCTCAGGCGGTACATCCAGATGGATACCGTGACCAAGGTTAAACACATGGCCGGTTCCATCGTTACCAAAACCTTCAAGAATGGTTGCGACCTCTTCACGAATTCTCTCTGGCTGTGCATAAAGTACAGATGGGTCCATATTACCTTGCAGTGCCACTTTATCGCCAATTCGAGCTTTCGCATCAGCAACGTTAATCGTCCAATCAAGACCAACCGCATCACAACCTGTCGCAGCAATCGATTCTAGCCACATACCACCATTCTTAGTGAACAAGGTAACAGGAACACGACGCCCTTCGTTCTCACGAATCAAGCCATCAACAATCTTATGCATGTACTGAAGTGAGAATAGGTTGTAATCACGAGGGGTCAGAACACCGCCCCAAGTATCAAACACCATGACAGACTGAGCACCCGCTTTAATTTGAGCATTAAGATACTCAATCACGCTGTCAGCCAGTTTATCGAGAAGCATGTGCAGCGTCTGTGGCTCGGCATACATCATCTTCTTGATTTTAGTGAACGCTTTCGACGTGCCACCTTCAACCATATATGTTGCAAGTGTCCAAGGGCTACCAGAGAAGCCAATTAACGGTACATCGCCGTTAAGGTCTTTACGTATCTGACGTACTGCATTCATTACGTACTGAAGCTCACCTTCAGGGTCTGGAAGACCAATTTTCTCAACATCAGCTTTACATGTAATTGGCTTATCAAATACCGGACCTTCGCCTGTCGAAAAGCGCAATTCTAATCCCATCGCATCAGGGATCGTCAATATGTCAGAGAAAAGGATCGCAGCATCCAGAGGGAAGCGACGAAGAGGTTGAAGAGTCACCTCAGATGCTAATTCTGCATTTTTGCATAAAGACATGAAGTCGCCAGCTTCCGCGCGAGTAGCTTTATACTCAGGTAGATATCTACCTGCCTGACGCATCATCCATACTGGAGTGTGATCAACGGGCTGTTTGAGCAACGCACGAAGATAACGATCATTTTTTAATTCTGTCATTCCATTCTTCCGATATTTTAGGCTTTCTGTTGAGGCCAGTATTCTAACACCGATCAGCTCTCAAAAGCGGTATGCTTTGCAACGAAGATCAAGTTATTAACTATTAAATCAATGCTTAATTTGCACCCATGATCTAACAGTGCTAAAAATTCGTTTGCTAGCGAAAATTACAATAATAATCTGAGTACTTAGTACTCAGCATCTCATAACGACATCTTACTTACCCCCTCCTTCTCGGAGGGTTTTTTTTTGCCTGCAACACGCTATTTTTATTGAGAAATCATCGTATCAATTAGTTCACGTGCGATGGTTCCTTTTGGTGCGATGGGCGGCAAATCATCAAAATCACACCATTTCGCGTCACTCAATTCTCGATAATCTGGTTTTACCTCTCCTGAGTGATAATCTGCAAAAAATGCCATCATCATACTCGACGGGAACGCCCAAGGTTGGCTAGAAAAATATTCGATATTCTTCACCTCAATCCCGGTCTCCTCTTTGACCTCCCTAGCTACGCATTGTTCAAGGGTTTCACCAACTTCAAGAAAACCAGCAATCACTGTGTACATACCATTTCGGTGCCTTGGGTGCTGTGCAAGCAAAATTTGATTACTCTTACGAACAGCAACAATGATGCATGGGAAAATCCGAGGATAATGCAATGTTCGACATTCTGAACACTGCATCGCTAATTGATTAAGGTTGAGATGATTTCGCCCACCACAAATTGAGCAAAAACGTTGTGTTTGGATCATATGGCCAAACTGAACCGCCTTACTCATTAATAAAAAAAGCGCTTCAGGGAACTGTAAACAATCCCTTAGCGAAGTAAATTCAAGCTCAATGCTAATATCAGCTTCATTTAGCCACATGACAGGATGGCCTTGATAACTTGCAATTTTTACAGCCTGTTCATCAGGAAGGTTTAGCTCGCTCGCTGTCCCAAAAGGTAGCAAATCATCAACCAACCAAATATCACTGCCCGATACCACACACCAAAACACTTTACCCGATCCTTTGTTGTTACCTTTTTTTAACATCACCTTATCTCTTAGCTTGCAGTTCGTTCATTTTACTGGCAATCTAATTTATACCAGAGATTATTCTTAGTTAGTATATTTCAACACTCTGGACGTATTCTAAATGGACACTTTGCACTGCAAAGCTAATGAGTACACAACGTTGTGTACCGATCATGAGGGCATGGTCATGCTAAGTAAATTCAAACAAACGCAACAACAATGGGGCGGCTCAAGTGAGGTTATTGATCACTGGCTGGAAACTCGTCAACTACTCATTGTTGAATACTGCAAACTAGCGGCTTTACAGCCGTCGGCTCAAAAAGCGGCAGTATCAGAACTCCCAACACCTAAAGCACTCCAGTCTTTCTGCCAACACTTGGTGGATTATATATCTGAAGGGCACTTTAAAATTTATGACATGGTAATGGATCAATGGCGTTCGACTGGCTTTGAAGCCACGGACGATATTAACCAGGCCTATGGAAAAATCGTACTCACCACTGAGCCTTTGCTTAATTTCACAGACAGCTACGCGGCTGTGAGCAGTGATGATCCACTTGAAGATTTTGTCGGTGATCTTTCGCTTATCGGTGAGATTATCGAAGTGCGATTTGAAGTTGAAGATGAGCTCATTCAGTTAATAGCAAATAGCCTAGCAGTGCCTCCTGGCGCATAAATAACTGGCTAATAAAAGATAGAATAAGTATCACTTTCTTGGGTGGTACTTAAACGTACGCATGGATATCTAGAATCTACTAGTCCTTATAACCTAGCAGCCCTCCGCAGACAGATATACTAATAACACCTCCTTAATGGTTCTTTCGCGTAATTGTACCCACTCCTTTAATTTCTATTCATTTGTTGCCATTCCCGATCGTTTAAAAACAAAAAAGGCACCCGAAGGTGCCTTTTTTCATCACTAAAAGTGATTCTTTATCAGAGAGCTTAGTCTTCTGAAGAGAAGCCAGCGTTTAGAAGTGCTGCTAGATTATCAGTCGCTTGTTCAGCTGACGGACCTTCTTGCTCAGCTTCACGCTGCTTTTGACGCTCTTGGTGGTATGCGAAACCAGTACCAGCTGGGATCAGACGACCAACAATTACGTTCTCTTTCAGACCACGAAGGTCATCACGCTTACCAGAAACAGCTGCTTCTGTTAGTACGCGAGTCGTTTCTTGGAACGATGCTGCTGAGATAAATGACTCAGTCGCTAGAGATGCTTTAGTAATACCTAGTAGGTCACGTTCGTAACGTACTAGTTCTTTACCTTCAGCTTCTAGAGCACGGTTAGCAATCTTAACGTTGTGGTATTCAACTTGCTCACCAGGTAAGAACTCAGAGTCACCCGCGTGTGTAATAGTACACTTACGTAGCATTTGACGAACGATAGTCTCAATGTGCTTATCGTTAATCTTAACGCCTTGTAGACGGTAAACTTCTTGAACTTCGTTAGCGATGTACTGAGTCACAGCGTGAATGCCACGTAGACGTAGAATGTCATGTGGAGTCTCTGGACCATCAGCGATTACATCACCACGTTCGATCTTCTCACCTTCGAACACGTTAAGTTGACGATGCTTAGGAATCATCTCTTCGTAAGCGTCACCGCCTTCACGAGTGATAACTAAACGACGCTTACCTTTCGTCTCTTTACCGAATGACACAGTACCTGTGTGCTCAGCAAGAATCGCAGGCTCTTTAGGCTTACGAGCTTCGAATAAGTCAGCAACGCGTGGTAGACCACCGGTGATATCTTTGTTTCCGCTCGATTTTTGAGGGATACGAGATAACGTGTCACCGATGCCAACTTCTGCGCCATCTTCGATGTTTACAATCGCTTTACCAGGTAGGAAGTAGTGAGCTGGCATATCAGTACCAGGAATCATTACGTCTTGACCTTGTGCATCAACAAGTTTGATAGCTGGACGCATATCTTTACCTGCTGCTGGACGAGCGGCTGCATCAGTTACTTCACTTGAAGAAAGACCAGTAAGATCATCAGTTTGACGAGAAACTGTAACACCATCGATCATATCAACGAATTGGATACGACCTGCCACTTCAGTGATGATTGGCATTGTGTGCGCTTCCCAGTTAGCAACAACTTCGCCTGCAGTAACTGCATCGCCGTCTGCTTTACTTAGAATCGAACCGTATGGCAGTTTGTGTTTCTCTTTGGTACGACCAAATTCATCAATAATCGTCATCTCAGAAGCACGAGATGTGATAACCAGTTTCTTATCTTTGTTGATAACAAACTTAGCATTGTGAAGTTTAACAGTACCAGTAGTCTTAGCTTGAATGCTGTTTTCTGCTGCGGCTGTAGATGCTGCACCACCGATGTGGAACGTACGCATCGTTAGCTGTGTACCCGGCTCACCGATAGACTGAGCAGCAATAACACCTACTGCCTCACCTTGGTTTACTAGGTGACCACGTGCTAGGTCACGACCGTAACACTGTGCACAACAACCGAAGTCTGCATCACAGGTAACTACTGAACGTACTCGCATACGGTCAACTGAGTTATCTTCCATGATTTGACACCACTTCTCATCAATCAGAGTATTACGTGGAATCAGTACATCTTCAGTACCAGGCTTAAGAACATCTTCAGCTACAACACGACCAAGAGCCAACTCAGAAAGTGCAACTTTAACGTCACCACCTTCGATATGAGGCATCATGTCGACACCTTCATGTGTGCCACAGTCATGTTCGTGAACTACAACGTCTTGAGCAACGTCTACTAGACGACGAGTTAGGTAACCCGAGTTTGCCGTTTTCAGTGCTGTATCCGCAAGACCCTTACGAGCACCGTGCGTTGAGATAAAGTACTGAAGGACGTTTAGACCTTCTTTAAAGTTCGCAGTGATCGGCGTTTCGATGATTGAACCATCTGGACGCGCCATCAGACCACGCATACCCGCTAGCTGACGAATCTGTGCAGCAGAACCACGAGCGCCCGAGTCAGCCATCATGTAGATGCTGTTAAACGACTCTTGTTGCTCTTCTTCACCGTCACGGTTTACAACAGTCTCAGAAGACAGGTTATCCATCATTGCTTTCGCAACACGGTCATTGGTAGATGCCCAGATATCGATAACTTTGTTGTAACGCTCACCCGCAGTAACAAGACCAGATTGGAATTGCTCTTGGATTTCGCGAACTTCTGCTTCTGCTTCTTCGATCTCAGTGTACTTAGCCGCAGGTACAACCATATCGTCGATACCAACAGAAACACCAGAAAGTGCAGCGTATGCAAAACCTGTGTACATGATTTGGTCAGCGAAGATAACAGTGTCTTTAAGACCAAGCTTACGGTATGCCTCGTTAAGAAGAGTAGAAATTTGTTTCTTACCCAACTTCTGGTTAACTAGGCTAAACGGTAGACCTTTAGGCACGATAGCCCACAACATTGCACGACCAACAGTTGTATCAACCATGTCAGTACTAGTTGTGCTGTTACCATCTTCATCAACAACGGTTTCAGTGATACGTACTTTAACGCGAGCGTGTAGCTCAGCACTCTTAGTACGGTATGCCTTCTCAGCCTCTTCAGGGCCAGCAAGGTACATACCTTCACCTTTCGCGTTGATCATGTCACGCGTCATGTAGTAAAGACCTAATACAACATCCTGAGAAGGAACGATGATTGGGTCACCTGATGCTGGCGACAGAATGTTATTCGTCGACATCATTAGGGTACGAGCTTCTAGCTGAGCTTCCAATGTTAACGGTACGTGTACCGCCATTTGGTCACCATCGAAGTCGGCGTTATATGCCGCACACACTAGTGGGTGAAGCTGAATCGCTTTACCTTCGATTAGTACTGGTTCGAACGCTTGAATACCAAGACGGTGAAGTGTTGGTGCGCGGTTCAATAGTACTGGGTGTTCACGGATAACTTCGTCTAGGATATCCCAAACGATAGCTTCTTCGCGCTCTACCATTTTCTTAGCTGCTTTGATTGTCGTAGCCATGCCACGAGTCTCTAACTTGCTGTAGATGAATGGTTTGAATAGCTCTAGTGCCATCTTCTTAGGAAGACCACACTGGTGCAGACGTAGGTATGGACCAACTGTGATTACAGAACGACCAGAATAATCTACACGCTTACCTAGAAGGTTCTGACGGAAACGACCTTGTTTACCCTTGATCATATCAGCAAGAGATTTCAGAGGACGCTTGTTCGAACCTGTAATCGCACGACCGCGACGACCGTTATCTAGAAGGGCATCAACAGACTCTTGCAGCATACGCTTTTCGTTACGTACGATGATGTCTGGAGCCGCTAGCTCTAGAAGACGCTTCAAACGGTTATTACGGTTGATTACACGACGGTATAAATCGTTCAGATCAGACGTTGCAAAACGACCGCCATCTAGTGGTACTAGAGGACGAAGATCTGGCGGAAGTACAGGAAGTACAGTTAGGATCATCCACTCAGGATTGTTACCTGATTGAATAAACGCTTCAACTAGCTTAAGACGCTTAGTCAGCTTCTTACGCTTAGTTTCAGAGTTTGTTGTCTCTAACTCTTCACGCATCTGCTCAGCTTCAGCGTTCATATCCATGGTTGAAAGCAGATCTTTGATCGCTTCAGCACCCATCTTAGCGGTGAATTCATCACCCCACTCTTCTAGACGATCAAGATACTCTTCTTCAGTAAGCATCTGTGATTTTTCTAGATCCGTCATACCCGGTTCAGTTACTACGTACATTTCGAAGTAAAGAACACGTTCGATATCACGTAGAGGGATATCCATCAACAAACCGATACGAGACGGCAGTGATTTAAGGAACCAGATGTGCGCAACTGGAGATGCTAATTCGATGTGGCCCATACGGTCACGACGAACTTTAGTTTGTGTAACTTCAACGCCACACTTCTCACAGATAACACCACGGTGTTTCAAACGCTTGTATTTGCCACAAAGACATTCGTAGTCTTTAACTGGACCAAAAATACGCGCACAGAAAAGACCATCACGTTCTGGTTTGAACGTACGATAGTTGATCGTTTCCGGTTTTTTAACTTCACCAAAAGACCATGAACGAATCTGGTCTGGAGAAGAAAGACCGATTTTGATTGCGTCAAATTCTTCGGTCTTGTGCTGTGCTTTTAGAAAGTTTAATAAGTCTTTCACATTCAGCTCCTGTAAGGAGTTAAAAGCAGCCCGGTTTATCCAGGCTGCTTTCTAACAAATAACCCAATTCTCTATAACAGAAAAAGAGATTACTCTTTGTCTTCTAGCTCGATGTTGATACCTAGCGAGCGAATCTCTTTCAACAATACGTTGAACGATTCTGGCATACCAGGTTCCATGCTATGGTCGCCATCTACGATGTTTTTATACATCTTAGTACGGCCGTTAACGTCATCAGACTTAACAGTTAGCATTTCTTGAAGCGTGTAAGCAGCACCGTATGCTTCTAGTGCCCATACTTCCATCTCACCGAAACGCTGACCACCGAACTGAGCTTTACCACCAAGTGGTTGCTGAGTTACTAGGCTGTACGAACCAGTTGAACGAGCGTGCATCTTGTCATCAACAAGGTGGTTTAGTTTCAGCATGTACATGTAACCAACAGTTACAGGACGCTCAAACGCATCACCAGTACGACCATCAAACAATGTAAGCTGACCAGACTCTGGCAGATCACCTAGTTTCAATAGATCTTTAATCAATGCTTCAGAAGCACCGTCGAACACAGGCGTTGCAATCGGAAGACCAGCACGTAGGTTTTGAATCAACGTACGAACTTGATCATCAGACAACTCAGCAATGTCAACTTTCTGGCGAGTATCACCAAGATCGTAAACTTCCTGTAGGAAATTACGGAACTTGTGCAGTTCCTGTTGTTCCTTCAGCATTTTATTGATCTTGTCACCGATGCCTTTCGCAGCTAGACCTAAGTGTACTTCTAAGATCTGACCGATGTTCATACGCGATGGTACACCCAGCGGGTTCAGTACGATATCAACAGGACGACCTGTTTCATCGTATGGCATGTCTTCAACAGGATTAATCTTAGAGATTACACCTTTGTTACCGTGACGACCGGCCATCTTATCACCCGGTTGGATACGACGCTTAACAGCTAGGTATACTTTAACAATCTTAAGTACACCAGGTGCTAGGTCATCACCTTGAGTGATTTTACGACGCTTAGTTTCAAACTTCTTATCGAAATCAGCTTTTAGCTCATCCCATTGCTCAGCAAGTTGCTCAAGCTGCGATTGAAGCGCATCGTCTTCAAGCGTTTGCTCTAGCCATTGCTTACGACCAATAGAGTCAAGCTTAGCTTCAGAGTAACCACCATTGATTAGAACAGCACGAACACGAGCAAGTAGACCACCTTCAAGAATTTGGAACTCTTCAGTAAGGTCTTTCTTAGCTTCTTTCAGCTGCATCTGTTCAATTTCAAGCGCACGCTTGTCTTTCTCTACGCCATCGCGAGTGAAGACTTGAACGTCGATGATAGTACCTGAAACAGAGTTTGGTACACGCAGTGATGTATCTTTAACATCTGATGCTTTTTCACCGAAGATTGCACGTAGTAGCTTCTCTTCAGGAGTCAGTTGCGTTTCACCTTTAGGGGTTACTTTACCAACTAGGATGTCGCCACCCTTAACTTCAGCACCAATGTAAACGATACCTGACTCGTCTAGTTTAGACAGAGCAGATTCACCTACGTTTGGAATATCAGCAGTGATCTCTTCAGAACCCAGCTTAGTATCACGAGCCACACAAGATAGTTCTTGAATGTGAATCGTCGTGAAACGGTCTTCTTGAACTACGCGCTCAGATACTAAGATCGAGTCTTCGAAGTTGTAACCATTCCAAGGCATAAACGCGATACGCATGTTTTGACCAAGCGCTAGTTCACCAAGGTCTGTTGAAGGACCATCAGCAAGAACGTCACCGCGAGCAACAGGTTCACCTGGCATTACGGTTGGGCGTTGGTTAATACATGTGTTTTGGTTCGAACGCGTGTATTTCGTTAGGTTGTAGATGTCGATGCCGGCTTCGCCAGGAATCAATTCATCTTCATTTACCTTAACTACGATACGAGAAGCGTCTACTGACTGAACTTGTCCACCACGTTTCGCTACCGCTGTAACACCAGAGTCAACTGCGATGTTACGCTCGATACCTGTACCAACTAAAGGCTTATCTGCTTTTAGTGTAGGTACGGCTTGACGTTGCATGTTCGCACCCATCAATGCACGGTTCGCATCATCGTGTTCTAGGAACGGGATAAGCGATGCAGCGATAGATACTACTTGGTTCGTCGCAACGTCCATGTAGTTAACATGTTCACGTGGGTGAAGACCAGATTCACCTTTCTGACGAGCAGTGATTAGCTCTTCAGCGAAAGTTGAACCTTCAGTTAGTATTGTATTCGCCTGAGCGATAACGAACTGACCTTCCTGAATAGCAGAAAGGTAGTCAACATCTTCAGTTACTACACCATCAACAACACGACGGTACGGAGTCTCTAGGAAACCGTAATCGTTACAACGTGCAAATGCTGATAGAGAGTTAATCAGACCGATGTTTGGACCTTCAGGTGTTTCGATAGGACATAGACGACCGTAGTGAGTTACGTGTACATCTCGAACTTCAAAACCAGCACGCTCACGAGTTAGACCACCAGGACCTAAAGCAGAAATACGACGCTTGTGCGTTACTTCTGACAATGGGTTGTTTTGGTCCATAAACTGAGACAGCTGTGAAGAGCCAAAGAATTCTTTAACTGCAGCTGAAATAGGCTTAGCGTTGATAAGGTCCTGAGGCATAATTGCATCAAGATCACCAAGGCTTAGACGTTCTTTAACAGCACGTTCTACACGAACTAAACCAACACGGAATTGGTTTTCTGCCATTTCGCCAACGCTACGGATACGACGGTTACCAAGGTGGTCGATATCGTCCACTTCGCCTATACCGTTACGGATCTCGATTAACTTTCTCATCACCGCAATGATGTCAGTTTCATCTAGCGTGCCACGTTCTTCTTCTTCTTCACGCTCAATAGAGCTGTTGAACTTCATACGGCCTACAGTTGATAGGTCGTAACGATCTTCATTGAAGAACAAGCTTTGGAACAATGTCTCTGCAGCGTCTTTTGTTGGCGGCTCACCAGGGCGCATCATGCGGTAGATTTCTACCAGAGCTGAAAGGCGATCGACAGTACTGTCAACACGCAATGTTTCAGACATGAATGGACCGTGGTCTAGATCGTTCGTAAATAGAACTTCTAGAGCTTTGTGACCCGCTTGAGATAAGTTTGCAAGAGCTTCTAGGCTGATCTCGTGGTTTGCACCAACAATGATCTCGCCAGTTGCTTCGTTGATGTAATCTTTCGATGCAACTTTTCCAACGATGTACTCTACTGGTACTTCGATGTGCTCTACGCCATCTTTTTCAAGTTGACGGATGTGACGTGCCGTAACACGACGACCTGTCTCAACGTAAGTCTTACCATTTGCTTCAATATCAAATGACGCAGTTTCACCGCGTAGACGATCAGGAACTAACTCCATTAATAGAGTTTTGTCTTTAACTTCGAAGTTCACTTTAGTAAAGAACAGATCTAGGATCTCTTCTGTCGTTTTACCAAGTGCACGAAGAATGATCGAAGCTGGTAGCTTACGACGACGGTCTATACGTACGTATAAGTTATCCTTAGGATCGAACTCAAAGTCTAACCATGAGCCACGGTAAGGAATTACACGTGCGTTATATAGAACTTTTCCTGACGAGTGGGTCTTACCCTTATCGCTGTCGAAGAACACGCCTGGGCTTCGGTGCAGCTGGGATACGATAACCCTCTCAGTACCATTAATTACGAAGGTACCATTGTCTGTCATAAGCGGAATTTCGCCCATGTAGACTTCTTGTTCTTTAATATCTTTTACGGTACCTGCTGGCGCGTCTCTATCATAAATCACTAGGCGTAGTTTAACGCGTAGAGGTTTTGAATAAGTTACGCCGCGGATTTGACATTCTTTAACATCAAATACAGGCTCACCAAGACGGTAGCTAACGTATTGCAGCTCTGAATTGCCGTTATAGCTCTGGATTGGAAATACAGAACGGAAAGCAGCTTCAAGACCGTATTGCCCTTCAGGATCCTGTTCGATAAATTTGTCGAACGAATCGAGCTGGATCGATAACAGGTATGGAATGTCCAAAACTTGTGGACGAGTACCAAAATCCTTACGGATGCGTTTTTTCTCGGTATAAGAGTAAACCATGGGGTTCCTCAGCTCGCTGATAAGTGACCCAAACTGCCCAAGGCATTCAAAGAATGGGGCAGTGACTAACAACTGTTTACTGTAGTGACATTACTATCTAAAAATAATAATGCTTTTTTGCATGGATAACGGTGCTTAAACAGCGGGAAAATTCACCGGGACCCTACAGCGCAAAAAGGCCGGTGGTTAATAAACCACCAGCCATTAGCCTTGCGGCTATGAAATTAAGTAATAATTACTTGATTTCAACAGTTGCACCAGCTTCTTCTAAAGTCGCTTTTAGCGCTTCAGCTTCAGCTTTGTCAACGCCTTCTTTAAGTGCAGCAGGAGCTGAGTCTACAAGACCCTTAGCTTCTTTAAGGCCTAGACCTGTAGCGCCACGTACTGCTTTGATAACTTGTACTTTGTTACCGCCAACAACAGTAAGAACTACGTCAAATTCAGTTTGCTCAGCAGCAGCTTCGCCGCCAGCAGCGCCACCAGCTACAACAGCAGCTGCAGCAGTAACACCAAATTTCTCTTCCATAGCTTCGATAAGCTCAACAACTTGCATTACAGACATTTCTGCAACTGCGTCTAGGATTTGCTCGTTAGTAATAGACATAACAATTCTCTTTTAAGTCAACAATTAGTTTATTTTACAATCAGTAGAAAGCAAGGCTTATGCCGCAGCTTCTTCTTTTTGATCACGTAAAGCAGCGATAGTACGTACCAGCTTGCCAGCTGAAGCTTCTTTCATGCACATCATTAGGCGTGCAATAGCTTCGTCGTAAGTTGGTAGTGTCGCTAGTACTTCAGCGTCAGTTAGTGCGCCTTCAAATGCAGCGGCTTTGATCTCGAACGTTTTATTCTCTTTCGCGAAGTCTTTAAAAAGACGCGCGCCAGCACCTGGGTGCTCGTTAGAGAATGCAATCAGAGTAGGACCAGTGAAAGTGTCTTGTAGACACTCGTAGTCTGTACCTTGAACTGCACGGCGTGCTAGAGTGTTACGCACAACTCTCACATAAACACCCGCTTCACGCGCTTGTTTACGTAGAGAAGTCATTGCGCCAACTTCAACGCCACGAGAATCAGCTACAACTGCAGAAAGTGCACCACTGGCAGCTTCGTTGACTTCAGCAACAATTGCTTTTTTGTCTTGAAGGTTTAAAGCCATTTGGATTTACTCCTGGTTGTCGTTACACCACTCACTATTATCACAACAGTGAGAGTTAATAAGGTGCAGTCCCAGAAGAAAGAAACTCGATACAATGAAACATCATACAAAAAATCTTTCTGTCAGTTCGGGCACCATCTACGTAGGACGATTAAGTTAACTCAAAAAGTTAACACCTACGGTCTTGGACGGAGACTGTTTCTAACTCAATTTATTGATTAATCAATAAAAGGAATCAACGTCAGCCCCAACCACAAATTAGGCGCAGAATTATACATCAATTCTGCGTCTAAGCAAATAATTATGCTTTTGTATCAAGACTAGCTTGATCAACAACAACACCAGCACCCATAGTGGTAGAGATGCTTACTTTCTTCAGGAAAGTACCTTTCGCTGAAGAAGGCTTTGCTTTCTTAAGTGCAACTAGAAGAGCTTCTAAGTTCTCTTGAATTTGCGCTACTTCGAAAGAAGCTTTACCAATAGTAGTGTGGATGATGCCGTTCTTGTCGTTACGGTAACGAACCTGACCAGCTTTAGCATTTTTAACTGCTTCAGCAACGTTAGGAGTTACAGTACCAACTTTAGGGTTTGGCATTAGTCCGCGTGGACCTAGGATAGTACCTAGTTGGCCTACAACGCGCATTGCATCTGGAGAAGCAACAACAACGTCAAAGTCCATTACGCCTTTCTTAACTTGCTCAGCAAGATCTTCCATACCAACGATGTCTGCGCCAGCTTCTTTAGCTGCTTCAGCGTTTGCACCTTGAGTGAACACTGCTACGCGAATGTCGCGGCCAGTACCGTGCGGAAGTACAGTTGCACCACGTACGTTCTGATCAGATTTACGAGCATCGATGCCAAGGTTTACAGCAACGTCTACAGACTCAACGAATTTAGCAGTTGCTAGTTCTTTAAGAAGAGCTACAGCTTCGTTGATTTCGTATTCTTTCGTTACTTCAACTTTTTCACGAATAGTGCGCATGCGCTTAGTTAGTTTTGCCATGATCTTAACCCTCTACCACTAGGCCCATTGAACGAGCAGTGCCCGCAATAGAACGCTTCATCGCTTCAACGTCAGCACCAGTCATATCAGCAGCTTTAACTTCTGCGATTTCTTGGATTTGAGCGTCAGTAACCGTACCCACTTTTTCAGTGTTCGGACGACCAGAACCAGACTTAACGCCAGCAGCTTTCTTAAGAAGAACAGCAGCAGGTGGAGTCTTAGTTACGAATGTGAAAGAACGATCGTTGTAAACAGTGATTACAACTGGAGTCGGTAGACCTTTCTCAACAGATTCTGTTTTTGCGTTAAACGCTTTACAGAATTCCATGATGTTCACGCCGTGTTGACCTAGAGCAGGACCAACCGGTGGACTTGGGTTCGCCATACCAGCTGCTACTTGCAGTTTGATATAAGCTTCAACTTTCTTAGCCATGATATTTCCTAATTTTGGGTTCAAACGCCAGCTTTTAAGCAAGCTCCCCGTTTTTCAAAAAAACTTTCTACAGTAATACCTGTAAAAAGGCGCGAAATTATAAGCATAATCCGCGCCATTAACAAGCATTAAAAAGGTGTTTTTTTAATCAAGTTTTTCAACTTGACCAAATTCAAGCTCAACTGGTGTTGCACGACCAAAGATCGATACAGACACTTTAATGCGGCTCTTCTCGTAATCTACTTCTTCAACAGTACCGTTGAAGTCAGCAAATGGACCATCATTAACACGAACCACTTCGCCCGCTTCGAACATAGTCTTAGGACGCGGAGCTTCGCTCGCTTTCTCAAGACGGTTCAAAATAGCATCAGCTTCTTTGTCAGTGATCGGTGCCGGACGGTCAGAGGTACCACCAATGAAGCCCATTACACGAGGAATACTGCGCACTAAGTGCCAAGATTCATCGTTCATCAACATTTGCACTAACACATAACCAGGGAAAAATTTGCGTTCGCTTTTACGACGCTGGCCAGCACGCATTTCTACAACTTCTTCTGTAGGAACCAGTACTTCACCAAACAACTCTTCCATGTTGTGCATTTTAATATGTTCGCGTAACGATTGAGCTACACGGCCTTCATAGCCTGAAAAGGCTTGAACAACATACCAACGTTTTTTTGGAGCTTCACTCATGAATTAAAACCCTCAGATTCCAGTTGCAAAGGCAACAAGACGAACCATAATGCCGTCAATGCCCCAAAGTACTAGAGCCATTACAATACATACTGCTAATACGATCAATGCTGTTTGCATGGTTTCCTGGCGTGTAGGCCACACCACTTTGCGTACTTCCATACGGGATTCGCGTGCAAACACGATCGCTGCTTTACCTTTAGTCGTTGTCGCAGATACACCAAGTGCAGCAGCGATTAATACAACGACGCCTGCAGCACGAATGACTACAGACATTTCACCATACAGGTAATTACCCACAACAGCTGCGGCTAGCAAAACAAAAGTGAGGATCCACTTCATCATGTCTGCGCCATTTGAGCTATCAGGAGTTTCAGCATTATTTGCTTTCATAAACCAACCTGTCATAAGTCTTAATATAGACGACAATAACCCCGCTGTTGCAGGGCGAATTCCATAACATCAACAAAATGTCACTATTGATGCATACTCTCGCGGATGAGGAAAAAACCTCAAACCAAATTCCTTATTTTACACTTCATTGTTCGTAAAACCAACGAGCATAATATTCAGTGCATAAAAAGGGCATCAAATGATGCCCTTTTTACTAGTAGTTAGTCAAATCTTAATCAAAGATTTTAGCAACAACACCAGCACCTACTGTACGGCCACCTTCGCGGATTGCGAAACGTAGACCTTCATCCATTGCGATTGGAGCRATTAGCTCTACAGTCATTTGGATGTTATCACCAGGCATTACCATTTCTACGCCTTCTGGAAGCGTGATATCGCCAGTTACGTCAGTTGTACGGAAGTAGAACTGTGGACGGTAACCTTTGAAGAATGGAGTGTGACGACCACCTTCGTCTTTAGACAGAACGTATACTTCTGACTCAAAACGAGTGTGTGGGTTGATTGAACCWGGAGCAGCTAGTACTTGGCCACGTTCAACTTCTTCACGCTTAGTACCACGTAGAAGTGCACCAACGTTCTCACCTGCACGACCTTCGTCRAGCAGCTTACGGAACATTTCAACACCAGTACAAGTAGTAGTTGTAGTCTCTTTGATACCTACGATTTCTACTTCGTTACCTACGTTTAGGATACCGCGCTCGATACGACCAGTTACAACAGTACCACGACCTTGAATTGAGAATACATCTTCAATTGGTAGTAGGAACGGTTGRTCTACTGCACGCTCTGGAAGTGGAATGTAAGAATCTAGTGCTTCTGCAAGCTCAACGATCTTGTCTTCCCACTGCTTTTCGCCGTTTAGTGCACCAAGAGCTGAACCTTGGATTACTGGAAGATCATCTCCTGGGTATTCGTACTCAGAAAGAAGTTCACGAACTTCCATCTCAACTAGCTCWAGAAGCTCTTCATCATCTACCATGTCACATTTGTTCATGAATACGATGATGTAAGGGATACCAACTTGACGACCAAGTAGGATGTGCTCACGAGTTTGAGGCATAGGGCCATCTGTTGCAGCAACAACTAGRATACCACCATCCATTTGTGCAGCACCAGTGATCATGTTTTTAACGTAATCCGCGTGTCCTGGGCAATCTACGTGTGCGTAGTGACGCTCTGGAGTATCGTACTCAACGTGTGAAGTTGCGATTGTGATACCGCGCTCACGCTCTTCTGGAGCATTATCGATTGATGCGAAGTCTTTCGCTTCACCGCCGTATACTTTTGACAAAGTAGTACAGATAGCAGCAGTTAGAGTTGTTTTACCGTGGTCAACGTGGCCGATAGTACCAACGTTTACGTGCGGTTTCGTACGTTCAAATTTTTCTTTAGACACGATCGTGTTCCTTCCTAGTTATGATTCGACCTGATCCTTATTGATCAGGAAGATCCAGAATTTGCTATTTTATGCGTCAACGTGCGTCAGCGCAATATTTGGGCGCATTGTTCTTCCAAAAAAGAAGAAAAATTTACCCTATTTTTTAAACACGCTCTGCAATGATTGCTTTTGCAACATTGTTTGGCACTTCAGCGTACTCACTAAACTCCATAGAGTAAGAAGCACGACCTTGTGTCGCAGAACGTAAATCAGTTGCGTAACCGAACATGACAGACAACGGAACTTGTGCACGAATTATCTTCAGGCCAGCAGTCCCCTCGTCCATTCCTTCGATGATGCCGCGGCGGCGGTTAATATCGCCAACAACGTCACCCATCCAATCCTCTGGAGTAGTTACTTCAACTTTCATCATAGGCTCAAGCAAAACTGGTTGCGCTTCAAGCGCTGCCGTTTTGAAAGCCATAGAGGCAGCGATTAAAAACGCTGTCTCACTTGAATCTGATTCATGGTAAGAGCCATCATATAGTGTAGCTTTGATATCCAGAATTGGATAACCCGCAACAACACCACTATTCATCTGCTCTGCAGCGCCTTTGGCGACTGAATCGATAAACTCTTTTGGTACCGTACCATTTTCAATTTCATCCACGAAGACAAAACCTTCGCCAACTTCTGATGGTTCGAGCTTCAGCCAAACATGACCATATTGCCCTTTACCACCCGATTCACGGATAAACTTACCTTCAGCTTTCGCTGTGCCACGAATAGTTTCGCGGTAAGCAACTTGTGGATTACCAACGTTACAGTTAACGCTAAATTCACGTTGCATGCGGTCAACAATAATATCTAAATGCAGTTCACCCATACCAGAAATCAATGTCTGGCCTGTCTCGTTATCCGTTTCAACACGGAACGATGGATCTTCTGCAGCTAGTTTACCTAACGCAATAGTCATTTTATCTTGATCAGCTTGAGAGCGAGGTTCTACAACAATCTGAATCACTGGATCTGGGAATTCCATGCGCTCAAGAATGATCTTATGATTCTGATCACACAGGGTTTCACCTGTTGTCACATCTTTAAGGCCAATAATAGCTGCGATATCACCCGCTCGCACTTCTTTCACTTCTTCACGCTTGTTTGAGTGCATTTGAACAATGCGTCCCAAACGTTCACGTTGCTGCTTAACTGAATTGTAAGCCGTTTTGCCACTTTCAACCACACCGGAATATACACGGATAAACGTTAAAGTGCCGACAAAAGGGTCTGTCGCAATTTTGAAAGCTAATGCAGAAAACGGTTCGTTGTCATCAGCATGACGCTCCACTTCATTCTCTTTCTCATCAATGCCCTGAATTGCAGGAACATCCGCTGGAGAAGGAAGGAAATCAACGACTGCATCAAGAACAGCTTGTACGCCTTTATTTTTAAACGCACTACCACACGTCGCCAGTACAATTTCATTACTAAGAGTACGCGAGCGAAGACCTTGTTTGATCTCAGCTTCAGTAAGCTCACCTTCTTCAAGGTACTTATCCATTAGTTCTTCAGATGCTTCAGCAGCAGCTTCAACAAGTTCTGTACGGTACTCTTCAGCCACTTCTTGCATGTCAGCTGGAATGTCTTCGTATTTAAACGTCATGCCTTGATCGGCTTCATTCCAGTTGATTGCTTTCATCTTAATCAGGTCAACAACACCTTTAAACTCTTCCTCAGCACCGATATTCAGCTGAATTGGAATTGGCGTAGCACCTAGACGATCTTTAATTTGATCAACAACACGTAAGAAATCAGCGCCTGTACGGTCCATTTTGTTAACGAAAACCATACGAGGAACACTGTATTTATCAGCTTGACGCCATACAGTTTCAGATTGAGGTTCTACACCAGATGAGCCACAGAAAACAACAACCGCACCATCAAGTACGCGCAGAGAGCGTTCTACTTCGATAGTGAAATCTACGTGTCCTGGAGTGTCGATGATGTTGATGCGATGATCTTGATACTGTGCTTCCATACCACGCCAGAAGGTTGTAGTAGCAGCAGATGTGATAGTAATACCACGTTCTTGCTCCTGCTCCATCCAGTCCATGGTTGCAGCACCATCGTGAACTTCACCGATTTTATGAGAAAGGCCAGTATAGAACAGAATACGTTCACTTGTGGTTGTTTTACCTGCATCTACGTGAGCTACGATACCGATGTTACGGTAGCGCTCAATAGGAGTTTTACGAGCCACGGTGTATCCTCTTTGTAGGAATTATTGATGTTTCAAAAAGAGATTTTGAAATATAAATAAACCCTAAAGTCTTATAGGTAGGAAGTAGAAAGTGCTGCGAGAGAAACTCGCAGCACTAAAAAGGTATTACCAGCGGTAATGAGCGAATGCTTTGTTAGCATCAGCCATACGGTGAACGTCTTCACGTTTCTTAACCGAAGTACCTTTGTTCTCAGACGCGTCTAGCATTTCAGCAGCTAGGCGTTGAGCCATAGATTTTTCACCACGCTTACGCGCAGCTTCAACTACCCAACGCATAGCAAGAGCGTTACGGCGAACCGGACGAACTTCTACAGGTACTTGGTAAGTTGAACCACCCACACGGCGAGATTTAACTTCTACCGATGGACGAACATTTTCAAGAGCTTCTTCAAATACAGCTAAGTGATCTTTACCAGATTTCTCAGCCATAACTTCTAGTGCAGTGTAAACAATTTTCTCTGCAGTAGATTTTTTTCCGTCAACCATAAGGATGTTAACGAATTTTGCCAGCAGTTCAGATTTGAACTTAGGATCTGGAAGGATCTTACGCTGGCCTATAACGCGACGACGTGGCATGGATATATCTCCGTTGTCTTCTTCAGGTTATCCAAAACTTTTCAGTTTCTTCAAAAATTAAGAATTAAAATTAATTTAGTGTTTGGCCTTACTTAACGGAATCCATTAAGACTTAGGACGCTTCACACCGTACTTAGAACGACCTTTCTTACGGTCATTTACGCCAGCACAGTCTAATGCGCCGCGAACAGTGTGGTAACGTACACCCGGAAGGTCTTTAACACGACCACCACGGATTAGAACAACACTGTGCTCTTGAAGGTTGTGGCCTTCACCGCCGATGTACGAAGTCACTTCAAAGCCGTTCGTTAGACGAACACGGCAAACCTTACGAAGTGCTGAGTTAGGTTTTTTTGGTGTAGTAGTGTAAACACGAGTACATACACCACGTTTTTGTGGGCACGCTTCTAGTGCAGGCACGTTGCTTTTAACAACTTGCTTTACACGAGGTTTACGTACCAACTGGTTAATAGTTGCCATTAACTAGCTCCTGATTTACTTGAAAGTAAGCTTTGTGAAAAATCTAGCCCTAATGTAGTTCATACAATTAGGGACGCAAAATTCTATTCAGACGGGGGGGATGTGTCAAGAAATATACAGATCTTTTTTCACCAAATTGGTTAAAAAATGACTTTACAGATAACAATAGACAAGTAACGGCTCTACCAAGAGATTGATTTAGCGTGCTTTGCCGTTAAATCAACAAATTGATCCATGTCGATTACATGAATACCTTGCGCAACCGATGCTTCTACACCTCTAGCCTTAAGGTCTTCCACCAAGGCAGATATTGAACACGGCAGGCTTTTCAGTAAGATATATTGATAGTGCTTCGGATTCGAAAGATATACCGCAGACTGCGTCAATAAAAGCTCATCGGCATCAGTGGTAAACTGCGCTGCTAACATTACGTTTTCTGGTTTGGAGATAATATAAAGCATCTGTACGCCTAGAAACTAAGAAGGTGATGGCAACTCGCCATTAACGATGCAATATCACGACTTGAAACGATCTCAACATCAAAAGCCAATGGTGTATCCAGTAAGCCTCGATCTTCTAATCCCTTCTGACACGCATACACTTGTTCAATATCGTACAGATCCATCAATTTGAAGCTACTAATGTAGTCTCGGCCTAATACGTGTTCAGGCCTCTGCTCACCGACGAGTTGAGTGACGCCTTCACCAACAAAGAACACATGGATATCTTCACTATACGCCGAGGCCGCTAATAGAGCATCAAGGCCTTCTCTGCCCGAAGCAGTAGCGTGTGGAGAAGAGTGAAATACAAAACCGAGCTTTTTCAAAACTGCACTACCCTATCTTGCGTCAACATGGCTTCAGCTAAGCTGCCTAAACCGGCCTGATTAAATCCCTCAGCTAGATTTGCACTTGGCAATTGATGCTGCGTTGCTTCACTTTCGCTAACAACACCTCGCCGAAGTGCTGCCGCGACACAGGTTTCTAAAGCAACATTATGCTCTAAAGCTAGTTTCTGCCACGCATCAACTAAATTAAATTCATCGTTCGCTGGAACGGTCAAACAAGAGCCGTTAGTGACGCCATCTTGATAAAAAAAGACACTCGTTAAGATGTGTCCTTTTTTTATCAGTGCCTCTGCAAATAGAAAGGCACTGCGCGCAGCTTGAGAGCCATACACAGAGCCGTTAACGACTAAGGTATAGCTAAGAGAAGAGATCAAGACTCTTCATCCTCTGTTTTGCGTTGACGAATATATAGGTAAACAGTGTGCTTTGAGATATTAAGACGATCGGCGACTCGGTTTATTGCGTCTTTAATATCAAAAATACCTTTGTCGTACAGTTCCATCACTATTTGACGGTTCTTGGTATTATTCGATACCGACTTATCTGCATTGATCTCTTCAATCGTACGTTCGACCGTTTGGTCCACCAACTCTTCAACATCACTTGCGAAGTTTACTGAAGACTCCGCTTCATTTGCTTCTTGAGTAGGCATAAACGATTTTAGAACTTGTGAGAATGGTGCATCTAAATTCACATTAATACAAAGAAGCCCTATCACTCGATTTTCGCCATTGCGAATAGCAACAGTGATCGACTTCATCAATACCCCGCCTTTAGCACGGGTAAAATACGAACGAGAGAAGTTACGCTCAGAGCCTTCAATGTCTTTTAGCATTTTTAGTGCTAAATCAGTGATTGGGGAACCCACTTGTCTTCCGGTGTTTTCACCGTTAGCAATTTTTATCGCCGATGTATTAAGATCTTCAAGCGAGTGTAAAACGATTTCACAAAACGGGCCGATAAGACTGGCAATACCATCAACTACCGCTTCATAAGATCTTAGAATTATTTTGTCATGGTCACTGAACGGCTTTACATGGACTGATTCCATTTCAAGCAGTTCTGTCTCTAGTGGCATGTCTGTAAGTGTTTCGGTAGTAGTCACGATATTCTAGCCTTAGCGCAAAAAATCAACAAATCTAACTAAGTTTATCAGAAAATTTGAATAGAGCACCTAGCTAAGTAGCAATCTGCTGACTTAACGCAAAGAATATGGCCAAGATCGCTAAATAAAGCGAAGGACGTCTAAATATAGTCAATGATCTTTCAACTAAACTATTGCTCATTTAGACATCGCTCATAAAAAAGGGCCTGAACAAGTCAGACCCTAATCAATATTCAGCTCAATCGTTATTATTGAACTTCAACATTCGCATCGCTTTCGATTTTTAGTAGTTCAACTTCAAATACTAATGTCGAGTTAGCTGGGATTGTTGGTGTGTCTTGTGGGCCATAAGCAAGTTGTGGTGGGATAACAAACTTGAACTTAGAACCAACAGGCATTAGTTGAACGCCTTCAGTCCAGCCAGGGATAACACGGTTAAGTGGGAACACAGCTGGCTCACCACGATCGTATGAGCTATCAAACTGAGTACCGTCAATCAAAGTACCTTTATAGTGTACTTGAACCGTATCAGTATCTTTAGGTTGGTCGCCCTTAGCTTCTGTGATTACTTGGTATAGAAGGCCAGAATCTGTTTTTGTTACGCCATCTTGCTGTGCAAAATCAGCTTGGAAATCTTGACCTGCTTTTTCCGCAGCCGCTGACTTCTCTTCCGCTTGAGCTTGCATCGCTGTTGAAACACGTACATCTAATTGCTCAAGAACTTCACGAGTCTCTTCTTCGTTTAATTCAGCATTACCCGAAAATACGTGCTCAATACCTTTTAGCACAAGGTCTTTATTTAGATTGATACCAATTTCACTTGGTTTTTCAATGCTTGTGCTTAGGTAGTTTGCAAATGAAACACCGATCGCATATGCCGCTTTATCGTCATCCGTTTTAAAGTGAACAGCTTTGCCAGTTTCTGCTACTTGCTCAGCCGCGGCTGCAGTTTCAACTTTTGGCTCTTCTTCTTTTTGACAGCCAACTGCCAACAATACAGTTGCTGCAAGCAGTGACACTTTAAACATCGATTTCATTTATTTCTCCAGTTTTAGGCTAACCATTCGTCACAATCATTCAGTTATGACTGGAATGCGAGACGTTGTTGTACCAATATAGCTATATGTTTACAAATTGTCTTTACACACCAAGCGGATAATTGGACTTGATGCGAAATATTCTTCATTCAATTTTGTGTGGCTTTGTCATCCTAGCGTTAAATGGATGCTTTTTCTCTTCCAAAAATGATCAACGTTGGGAGCTAGAGCCCAAAGGCACGACAAGCTTTGCACTAAGTCGTGATGCTAGGTTTGCTCTGATCTATTCCAAAGAACATAAACTGGTTCTTTGGGATCTTGCACAAAACGAACAACTGGCTCAACTAGGCCAACAAGATGCTCAAGAAAACTCCGTTTCTCGGATTCGTATTTCCGACAACGGACGCTTTGCTATCACCGCTAGTCAAATCAACTTCGCTGTTTGGGACCTCTCTTGGACACAAGCAGAAGGCTTATGGTCCATTTCAGATGGCCTTATTCGCGATGTTGATATATCCAGTAATGGCGAGCAAGTTCTGCTGGGGCTTTCCAACGGCAAAGCCATCTACGTAAATTTAGTCACCGGACGGCGCTTAGAGTTCCTTGCACATCAAGAAAAAATTAATTCCGTTGCACTTTCCCCAAATGGCCGCTTCGCCTTATCAGGTGGCAATGACTATAAAGCGTACCTTTGGGACACTGAATCCGGTCAGATTTTACGTACATTTGAACATGAGCAACGCGTCATTCGAGTCGCACTACAACGAGACGGGTTACTTGCCTTTAGCTCTGATGGAGGCAATCAAGCGATTGTATGGGACTTAAAAACAGGAAATGAACAGGCGCAATTAAGCAGCTTTTCTCGTCAGCTCATTTTTTCAACGGCTCGATTTTCTGACGATGGATCAAAGCTCATTACCGGTACACCCTCTAGTCGAATCATGGTTTGGGATACAAATAGTGGTAAGAAGCTTGATGGATTTGAGGCTGAGCCATTAAAAGATGCTCGTCCTCCTCGTGCGGTAGTGTATGATGCCGCTTTCGATAATCAACAGCGTGTTGTCTCAGGCACATCCGCTGGTATTGCACAGGCTTGGAAATTTGATGACTGATAAATCCTACCAAGCGCTTGAAGATCGCATTAACGATTTAGAGTGCCAACTTGCTTTTCAAGAGCAGACCGTGAGTGAACTTAACGATGCACTTTCAACGCAACAACTACTGATCACTAAGATGCAAGATCAAATGAAGTATGTTGCTGGAAAGGTAAAGAATATGGACTCTTCAAACCTTGCTGACCCTTCGGAAGAGACGCCTCCACCGCATTATTAACCGCCAGCATTTTATGTAAATAGCAGATGGCAAACGATAAATTTAAGAGAAGACGTAAGCGATCACAGTACCTGCCACCACCAAGCAGCCTCCCATTCTTCTCAATTGATTATCTGGTTGTTCACTCAGCTGAGCAACCATTGCTCGCCAGCCATTTGGAGCGATGAGCGGGCCTAAACCTTCAACGATCAACACTAAACCTAACGCAACCCAAATAGAGTTCGACATTATTCTTCCTTTTCTGACCTAGTAAGTACGGGTAAAAAGAAAGGCCCCTAATTAGGAGCCTTAAATCTGTTTTCAGCAATAACACTGAAGCTTAGCTATAGTCAGCGATTATTTCGCAGCCATGCCTTTCGCATTATTCATATACTGGAAGAAGTCACTCTTAGGGTCTAACACTAAGATATCACTCTTATCACTAAATGAACGCTCGTAAGCTTGCAGCGAACGAACAAAGCCAAAGAACTCAGGGTCTTGACTAAACGCATCTGCGTAGATTTTTGCTGCTTGTGCATCCGCGTCACCACGAGTTACACGAGCTGTTCTATCTGCTTCTGCAATTACAGTTGCAACTTCAAGTTCCGCTTGAGCACGGATAACTTCCGCTTTCTCACGACCTTGAGAACGGTGTCTACGAGCTACAGATTCACGTTCTGCACGCATACGACGGTATATAGATTCGCTGATTTCGTCAGGAAGGTTGATTTTCTTCATACGGAAATCAACAATCTCAACACCTAAATCTGCCATTGCACTCTCGGCTGTTCCCGCTAGTACATTTTCCATAACCTTGTCACGTTCGCCATCAATCTCTAACGCTTCTTTGGCCGCTTCCGTGGTCACTTCTTCGCTATCAGCACTGTCAGGCAAGACATCTTTGTTACGTGGACCCGAAACGATTTGCTTTATTTCACGCGAACCGATTTCTGATCGAAGAACATCCGTCACTTTACGCTCAAGAAGTGCTTCTGCGGTCATAATATTACCACCGCCAGTACTCAGATAAAAACGTCCAAAATCAGAGATACGCCATTTAGCATAGGTATCAATTAAAACGTCTTTCTTCTCTGATGTTACAAAACGGTCCGAAACACCATCCATCGTTTGAATACGTGCATCTAATGTTTTCACGCGATCAAACAGTGGCATTTTAAAGTGAACGCCAGGTTCGTAGATACGAGATACACCATTGTCATCAAGAACACGGCCAAAACGAATCACCATGCCGCGCTCACCTTCTTGAATAACAAAAAGTGACATCAACATGAGAACAATAGTCACTGCCAATACAGGGATCATTAACTTACGCATTATTAGTATCTCCCTTGACGTGAGCCCGATGAACGGGATTGTGAATCAGACTGTGAAACATTAGCTTCTGACTCAAGTTCGATTTGATCATAAGATGACGTTGAGTTACGAGTTGCGTTAGAGCTGCCTTCTTTACCTGCCAACTTATCAATTGGTAAGTACAGTAGGTTGCCACTAGACTCAGAGTCAATCAGTACCTTCGACGTACTTGAGTAAACTTGTTCCATTGTATCTAGATACATACGGTTACGAGTTACTTCAGGTGCCGCGGTATATTCCGGTAATAGTTTCTCAAACTGAGCCACTTCACCGATTGCTGCGTTGACCGTACGCTCAGAGTAACCAAGAGCTTCTCTCTTCAAACGTTCTGCACGACCTGTTGCTTTCGGCAAAATATCATTTCGATACGCTTCTGCCTCACGCTCAAAACGCTCTTCATCTTCTCGAGCTGCGATTGCATCATCAAACGACGCTTTCACTTGCTCAGGCGGACGAGCTGACTGGAAGTTCACATCAACAATGGTCAAGCCCATATCGTAAGCATCAATGATGTCATTCAATGTTTCTTGAGTGCTTTGACGAATTTGTTGACGACCGCTGGTCAGGATACTATCCATTAACGAGTCACCAATTACCGCACGTAGAGCAGAATCGGCAGCTTGACTTAAGCTGTCATCAGCATTCGTTACTGTGTATAGGTATTTGTATGGATCAGATACTCGGTACTGAATATCCATACCAACCGTTACTACGTTCTCATCTTTCGTTAGCATCAGACCTGATGCGCGTAAAGATCTAATCGCTTGAACGTTCACGGCTTCATACGTATCAATACCTGCAGGACGCCAGTTCAAACCTGGATCCTCGATATGATTGTATTTACCTAAACGTAATACGACACCGCGCTCGGCTTCACCAATTGTGTAAAAGCCAGAAAATGCCCAAACTGCGACTGCGATTGCTGCAATGACACCTACGCCAATTGCACCGCCGCCGCCACCAAAAGAGGGACCACTTCCACCTTTCTTACCAAACTTGCCACCCAATTTTTGACTCAGTTTATTAAACACTTCGTCTAAATCTGGCGGTCCTTGATCTCGGCCACCGCGATTATCTTTATTACCCCAAGGGTCTTTATCGCGGCCGTTATTGCCGTTGTTATTACCAGGCTCATTCCACGCCATTAGAAAGCTCCATCATTGATATGACGTTATACTGTAGCAGTCCTTTAAGTAACTATAAAGTCACGTAAAACTACCTCTTCTCTTTTCTCTAACTTTGACCAATCGACTTGTTGCATTCGAATATCAATAAGCAAATCGCCTTCTTGGTCATATTCTTCTTGTTGAATACAATTCATTTGGAAGAAGGTACTACGAATTCTTCCCTGATACTCAGGGGGGATTCGCAATTGATAAGACACCATTTGACTGGCTAACCTTTCAGTTAGTGCTTCAAACAGTAGATCAATACCTAGTCCATCCATTGCAGATACCCAAACAGTACGAGGATTTCCTTCCTCGTCTCGTTCAATTCTAGGCTTCTGACCTTCTAGGTTATCAATCTTGTTCATAACGACAAGAGTTGGTACTTCGTGCGCATCAATCTCTTCTAGCACGTCATGAACGGCTTGAATGTTCTCACGAAAACGGTCATCACTGGCATCAACAACATGTAACAAAATGTCAGCTTCTTGCGTCTCTTGTAACGTGGCTTTAAATGCCGCGACAAGATCATGAGGAAGATGTCGAATAAAACCAACGGTATCCGCTAAAATAGCAGTACCAACATCTAACAGTTCAATTTTTCGTAATGTTGGATCAAGCGTAGCAAACAACTGATCCGCGGCATAAACTCCCGCCTCTGTAATACAGTTAAATAGGGTTGATTTGCCTGCATTGGTATATCCCACCAGTGAGATAGTTGGGATTTCTGCACGATTCCTTGCTCGACGGCCTTGCTCTCGCTGTTTAGCCACTTTCGCTAAACGTCGTAAGATCGTCTTAATTCTGTCACGCAATAACCGTCTGTCGGTCTCTAACTGAGTTTCACCGGGTCCACGTAATCCAATCCCACCTTTTTGTCTCTCTAGGTGTGTCCACCCTCTGATCAACCTCGTAGAGATATGACGCAATTGAGCAAGCTCGACTTGCATTTTACCTTCATGAGTTCTTGCTCGTTGAGCAAAAATATCCAGGATCAAACCTGTTCGGTCTAATACTCGACATTGACATAGGGCTTCTAGATTACGTTCTTGGGCTGGCGATAGGGCATGGTTAAAGATCACGATATCGGCACTGACCAATTGAACCGCCTGTGCAATTTCTTGAGCTTTACCCTCTCCGACATAATATTTAGGGTGTGGAGATTGACGACTACCAGTCACAACTTGCAGCGTCGACACTCCAGCAGAAGAGATAAGCATTTCACATTCGCTTAAATCTTCCCACTCACCCTCTTGCGAGAAATTAATATGAACAAGTACGGCTCGTTCACCGGATTCATAACGGTCAAACAAGCAGCCAACTCCTTGTTGTTGAACTAATTAAATACGTCAGGTTATTAATCTTCTGATTTCTCTTGTGGACGATCAGGTCGGTCACCATTGTGATGGCTTACTGCACGAGCAGGAACCACAGTAGAAATAGCATGCTTATAAACCATTTGGTTAACAGTGTTCTTCAATAGAATTACAAACTGGTCAAATGATTCGATTTGTCCCTGTAGTTTAATACCGTTCACAAGATAGATTGAAACGGGAATACGCTCACGACGGAGTGCATTCAAGAATGGGTCTTGTAAAGATTGCCCCTTAGCCATTTTATTTTCCTTATTTTGTATTTTGTTGTAATTATTTAGCTAGTGGTTTCGTGCAAAAAGTTGTGTTGCTTTGCATCTGAGCTAAACGAGTAATAAATACCCCGTCGTTACTTGTTATGTAGGCAATGCATACGTTTTTCAAGTAACGGATCCTTTACAGGGTATATTCACGCAAAAGCGATCTCATTATACACAGCTAATTTAATCAGATGCTATTGCATTTGATAACGTTTCTAGCGCGTGTTCAACGTTCTCGCTATCTAACCAAGTTAAATCATCCCAGCTGCGCAACCAGGTGATCTGACGCTTGGCCAATTGACGGGTTGCACAGACTCCACGAAATATCGCTTCATCCTTACTGCAGTTCCCATCTAAATAGTCCCACATCTGCCTGTAGCCAACGCAACGAATTGACGGTAATTCTGGGTGAAGATCTTTTCGGGCATAAAGTGCCTTCATTTCATCTTCAAATCCAGCTTCCATCATATTGTTAAAGCGCAGCTCAATACGGCGGTGGAGCTCAGCCCTTTCCTTGGGAGCTATTGCAAACTGCTTAACTCGAAATGGCAGACTTTCGCCTTTAATTTCAGTTAGCTCAGTAAGAGTTTTACCGGAAATTCGATAAACTTCCAATGCCCTAGACAATCTTTGTGGGTCATTAGGGTGAATTCTTGTTGCTGAAACAGGATCAATCTCTCGTAATTGATCATGTAATGACTGCCAACCCTCGCTCAATGCTTCACTTTCAATTTGTTTTCTAATTTCAGGATTCGCGGCAGGTAACGGTGAAAGCCCTTCAAGCAGTGCTTTGTAATACAGCATGGTTCCACCAACAAGAAGTGGGATTTTTCCATCTGCAACAATACGGTTCATTTCCGAAAGTGCATCACGACGAAAGTCCGCAGCTGAATAAGCTTCACTCGGATCTAAAATATCAATTAAACGATGGGGTGCCAGTGCCAACTCTCGTTCATCAGGCTTAGCCGTGCCAATATCCATATCTTTATAGATTAGTGCAGAGTCCACGCTTATTATTTCTACAGGAAACTTTTGTCTTAAACGAATCGCTAGATCCGTTTTTCCAGACGCTGTTGGGCCCATTAAGAATAGAGCCAAAGGTAATTTATTAGTCATTTTTTATTTAGCCAGTAACGCAGCAATTGTGACCGAAAAATCTATCGGTTGCACAAAATTAGGATCATCTAAAGGTAGTTGACCATGCCAAAGCTGTTCTAGTTCCGCAATAATTTGAATAGCTTCCGATAAAGTGTAGTCGCTTTTCACCTGAGTTATATGATTTGCTAACCAAACCACTAGTTGAGTTTCCCCCAACGGTGAGCCGGTACCCAAGTCATTTGATGCTGCGTAAGATAACAGATCTGGAATGATTTTTTGTAGGTTTTGCTGGCGCAGTGGCTGTGGAACCCCCATGATCATTAAGGCGTGCTTGTTGCGCTCTTTAATTTGAATGCCCAATTTATGAAAGAGTGGTTGAATAGCTTCGCAACTTAAACGCTGATCATCGTCAACTTTCAAAGATAGAGGAACAAGTAACGGTTGAGGTTTAAGGTTACCGTGGGCCGTATCAAGCTGACCACGGATACGAAGCCATTCCGCTTTTGCTAAAGAGACCAATACGCAGCTCTTCTTATCTCCCATCACTAGGTAATGTCCACCTGTCACACATATGGCTTTGCCAAGCGCGTCTATCGGTAATGTCTGTTCAATCGTCTTCTCTACCGACAATGATATGTTGGGATCTTTTGCTTCTATAGTCGACTCTAGGGTTTCTGTTGTCAGCAGATCAGTATATGCATGAAGCTCTCGCTTAGTCGGTGCTTGTGGCAGATCGGGTTTATATACTGAACGAGAAGAAGGGCTTTTAGAACCTACCCACTCATTAGCATGGCGAGCCGTTTCATTCACTTCACCAGAGCTAACACTAGGCACTTTATTTGGATAATCAGGAGTACGCTCTACCGCAGCAATCACTTGAGGTGATACCGTATCAACATCTTCCCCTTGTGGCTCTGCTCGATGAAATGCCGACTCTGTGATTTGTGGAGTCTCTATGTGCTTACTTTGAACAAGCGCATCACTCAACGCTTGATAGATAAAATCATGAACTAGTCTAGCTTGATGAAAACGAACTTCGTGTTTGGCAGGATGTACATTGACATCAACTTGATGGGGATCGATTTCAATAAACAGAATATAAGTAGCAAACTGATCTGGGCGTAGTGTATTTTCATAACTTTGCCTGATCGCATGATTGATTAGTTTATCTTTCATCATACGGCCATTAACATAGCAGTACTGAAGATCGTTTTGCTGCCTCGCACCTTCAGGTGTGGTTATCCACCCATGTAAATGCAAGCCTTGGTGCTCTAGCTCTATTTTGAGCATGTTTTTAACGAAACCACTTCCACAAACAGCTGCAATGCGTTTTTCTGCTTGTATCTCTGTTTTAGCCGCACGATATTGTCTAACTGATTTACCGTTGTGAGTTAGGTTGATGGTGACATCAAAACAGCTCAACGCGATGCGTTTTATGAGCTCATCAATGTGGGTAAATTCGGTCTTTTCTGTGCGAAGAAATTTGCGCCTAGCCGGAGTATTGAAGAAAAGATCCAGCACTTCTACGCTAGTGCCGATAGGGTGAGCTGTTGGCTTTAGCTTTACCTGCATATCTCGCCCTTCACTATAAGCAGACCATGCCTGCTCTTGAGTTGCGGGGCGTGAGGTCATCGTTAAACGTGAAACAGAGCTAATACTCGCCAGTGCTTCGCCACGAAATCCAAGACTAACGATCGCTTCCAGATCATCCAAAGAGTGAATTTTTGAAGTAGCATGACGACTAAGCGCTAAGCCTAATTCATCTTTATCAATGCCCTTTCCATTGTCTCGCACTCGAATGAGCTTCGAGCCACCTTTTTCAATATCGATATCGATTCGAGTAGCGCCGGAATCCAAGCTATTCTCTACCAGCTCCTTTACAACAGAAGCCGGTCGTTCAACGACTTCTCCTGCTGCAATTTGGTTAGCTAGACGAGCTGGTAAGATCTTTATTGTCATGACATGCGCTACTTATTAGGGATGATCAATACTTGGCCAATAGCCAGTTCGTCGGAGCGCAGTTTATTAGCTTGTCGAATGCTACTAACCGAAACACCATATTTACTCGCAATCTTGCCTAAGAACTCCCCTCGCTGAACTTTATGCTTGCGGATTGGAACATCTTTTAGGCTGACAGTAATTTTAAGCTTTTGCCCTAGCCTTAATGTATCCGATTTCAGGTTATTCTCTCGCTTAATCGCTGCTACCGTGACTTTATACTTACTGGCTATCTTGCCTAAATAGTCACCAGAACGAACGGTATGAGTGACCTTCTTGGTCTCAACAGTATTCGCAGCCGTCGAAACAGAGCCACTACCTGGAATTTTCAACACTTGGCCAATCGCTAGACCACTGCTTTTAAGCTTATTTTCTTTCATCAATACGCTGGTTGATGTACCAAACTTCTTCGCAATCGCCGACAAAGAGTCACCACTTTTTACTTTATAAGTTCTCGCCTTTGTCTGCGCTGTAAACGAGGTACCTTCTGGCGGGTTCGCTTTTAGGTATTTAACCACCGCTTTAGTAATTGAACGTGCAAGCTTGTCTTGATGCGATCTTTGGAAAAGTAGTTTCTCTTCAGTAGGATTCGAAATAAACCCCGTTTCAACCAAGACTGATGGGATCTGTGGAGAACGCAGTACAGCTAAGCTGGTATTAATTGGTTTCGAGTTATGCAGTTTTGCAACTTTTCCCATCTCAGACAAAATGGTTGTCGCCAGTTTATAACCCTCTTTTTGAGAATGGCTAAACTGAAGATCAAGTAGGGTTTGGTTTACGTTCCGATCATTAATACTGCTAGGAAAAGCAGCCCCACCACCACCGAGCAGCTCAGATTGTTTTTCTTTATCTTCAATCCATCGTGATATTTCAGTATTGGCACGACGTGTGTTCAAAACAAAAACCGATGCCCCACGCGGCTGAGGTGTAGTAAAGGCATCAGCATGCACAGATATTAGTAAGTGTGCATTATTTTCACTGGCGATCGCGACTCGTCTATTCAAATTAACAAAGTAATCACCAGAGCGGGTTAGCTTTGCTTTAATGCCTGGTATCGCATTTAATTGCGCCGCCATTTTCTTTGAGATACTCAACGTCGCATTCTTTTCATACTTACGAGTTGGCCCAATTGAACCCGGGTCTTCTCCGCCATGACCAGGGTCGATCACAATCAGAATTTCTTCTTGGCGCTTTATCTGAGAGGCATCTTTACTCACCGTTGGTGCCGTCGCCGTTGGCACTTTAGCAGAGGTCGAGCCATGTGGTAAGTCAATCACCAAACGATGGCCATATTGACCACCAGGAGTCGGAGCAAGCTTAAATATATTGGCTGAGACTTTACGTTTTAGCTCAAACACAAGCCTATACGTTGACTTCTCAGGCGGTGTACTCTTTCTCACCTGACTAAGCACCGGGCTATCAGTTACTTTTAAAGGAAGCTTAGTGCTGAGCGATGTCTTGTTTAAATCAACAACCAAGCGACTTGGGCTACTTAAGGTAAAATAACTAAAATCAGCCTCATTTTTTAAATCGATAACAACTCGTGTTTCATCCGGTGATGGCCAGACACGAACCCCTTCTAGAGCATTAGCCCATAGAGAGTTTGAGAAAAATAGAAAGAATGCGGTAATGGCAACCAAACCTGCTCGAAAAGCAGGAACCGATTTCATCACAGGAATAGCTCTATTTATTGAAATAGCTTGAATGCTCAACTTAACTCCAATTGATTTAGCAATGAATGTCCGTACTCATTATTAGCGGTCAGTGTAATGACGCGCTGTTCCCCTAGGTAACGCAATTCAATATCAAGGTCAGGCTGTGGGAGTAAGCCCGCCCCTTTTTCTGGCCATTCGACCAAACAAATAGCATCAGAAGTAAAGTAGTCACGTATTCCCATAAACTCCAATTCTTCGGGATCAGCCAAGCGATAGAGGTCAAAGTGGTAAACCTGCCACTTATCTAATTGATATGGTTCCACAAGTGTATACGTTGGGCTTTTTACATTCCCTTGATGGCCAAGAGCGCGCACAAAACCACGGCTAAAGGTTGTTTTTCCTGCTCCAAGGTCACCATGCAAATAAATAGTCGTTTGCTGTGTACAGTAGTTGGCGAGCAGAGTACCGACTTTAATCGTCGCCTCTTCATTGATTAAGGTAAATTGTTTTGTATTCATGACTGGCTTCTCGAACTTACTCAAACTGACTATATATAAATCAAAAGAATAGGAATAGTAAACTGGGTTAGAATTGAGAGACAAGGGCTCTTGTGTAATTAAACGCAAATAATGGCAAATAATCTCAAAATCTAGGTCATCTTATTGCTAGATCCTTGTAATAAGATCTTGTAAGATCGCGCCCCCCTATTTCACCAGGCTCTTTATCATGGCAAGTTCTCCATCTTTGGATTACCAACACCTCGCTAATCAAATCAAAGTGTGGGCGACAGAGCTAGGCTTTCAAAAGGTTGGCATTTGCGATATCGACCTTTCAGAGCACGAACCTCAACTGCAAAAGAGTATTGATGCTGGGCTTTATGGTGAAATGGACTGGATGGCACGCCACGGAATGATGCGAGCGCGTCCTGCTGAGTTACTTCCTGGAACCATTCGAGTTATCAGCGTAAGAATGGACTACCTCCCACCAGAGGCACAGTTTGCCTCAAACTTAGCAGACAAAACTCAAGCTTATATCAGCCGCTATGCACTTGGTCGTGATTATCATAAGTTAATTCGTAACCGACTAAAGAAACTTGGTCAACGAATTGAACAAGAAGCCGGTAGCTTTGGTTATCGTCCATTTGTGGATACTGCGCCAATACTAGAACGGCCATTAGCTGAGAAAGCAGGTTTAGGTTGGGCGGGTAAACACTCTTTACTACTCGATAAAGAGACTGGATCTTGGTTTTTTCTGGGCGAATTGCTGATTGACCTGCCACTTCCTGTCGATGAGCCTAGCATCAATGAGTGTGGAAAATGCAAAGCTTGTATTACCTCTTGTCCAACCCAAGCGATTATCGCTGATGGCGTTGTAGATGCACGACGATGTATCTCCTATTTGACTATAGAATTTGACGGTGTCATTCCGGAAGAATTTCGTAAGCCTATGGGAAATCGTATTTACGGTTGCGACGACTGCCAACTTGTTTGCCCATGGAATCGATTTGCTGAATTAACTGAACAAAAAGACTTTCACCGTAGAGATACTTTATCCAACGCTGATTTGGTTTCGCTCTTCTGTTGGAGTGAAGATGAGTTTTTGCAAAAAATGGAAGGCTCTGCCATTCGAAGAATTGGTCATATTCAATGGCTAAGAAATTTATCGATAGCGATGGGAAATGCGCCCTTCTCTCAAGCTATTGTTTCTGTTTTAGAGAGCAAGACTGGCCTTAATGAAATGCTTGATATACATATTAACTGGGCATTAGAGCAACAACTTAATCAAATACCATCAAGTAGTGAAAAAATTGATACTAAAAAACAAAGATTAATTCGAGTGATAGAAAAAGGTCTTCCTAGGGACGCATGAATCTTACATAAATCCATTGCTCATTTTTTGACTTAGTTCTAAAAAATCAGAATGTGGAAAAAAAACTAAACTAGACAGCGTTTCCTATAGCTAGAGAAAGTTAGCCACAAAGTCTTTAAATGACTAGGATCAAAAAACAATCACTTAATGATCTTAAGTAAATGGTTCACCATGTTCTTTTTGAGTGACCAATAACTTAAAAATCAACAGGTTATGGAGCTTACTGTATTTTATTTCCGTTAGTTAAATTGAAAAAGATCTTTTATTCTTCATCGCTTCTAGCCCGAAAAATCAGTTTACCCACCAACTTATCCACACGACTTGTTTTGTGGATAACTCTGTTGATAGACAGTACAAAGTAACACTCAACATCAATGATGACGCGGCGTTGGCTCGTCTTAAAACCAATAGGCTATTTAAGTCAGACAAGAACATCTACCGTTAGGCAGTGTTTTATTCATTGTGGGGGGTTATGCTTCGCAGCATGATAGAAAAGAGCAAAG
Source organism: Vibrio kyushuensis (assembly GCF_050337325.1). Lineage (NCBI taxonomy): Bacteria > Pseudomonadati > Pseudomonadota > Gammaproteobacteria > Vibrionales > Vibrionaceae > Vibrio > Vibrio kyushuensis. The sequence goes on along the minus strand of NZ_JAKJSV010000019.1, from coordinate 696 downwards.
CCTTGCGGCTATTAGTGAAAGAATCACTATGACAGTAGAAGAGCTAATATTTTATTCTTGAGTGCTTAGTAGCAAGTAACAAGAAAGTGGTTGCGGGAGCCGGATTTGAACCGACGACCTTCGGGTTATGAGCCCGACGAGCTACCAAACTGCTCCATCCCGCGTCCGGATGTATTATTTAAGATAATGAGACTTTCATCTTTCTTCGAAAAGAAACTGGAGCGATACATCGGGTTCGAACCGATGACCTCAACCTTGGCAAGGTTGCGCTCTACCAACTGAGCTAGTATCGCATTAGTTAACCGTCACTCTTTACTTCCATGAAGCAATAAATCGACGTCTAACTGTAATGTGGTTGCGGGAGCCGGATTTGAACCGACGACCTTCGGGTTATGAGCCCGACGAGCTACCAAACTGCTCCATCCCGCGTCCGGATGCATTGTTTAAGACAATGAGACTAAACCATTTTCATTCTGAGCAAACGCTCAAAGAAAGAATTTGGAGCGATACATCGGGTTCGAACCGATGACCTCAACCTTGGCAAGGTTGCGCTCTACCAACTGAGCTAGTATCGCATTAGTTAACCGTCACTCTTTACTTCCATGAAGCAATAAATCGACGTCTAACTGTAATGTGGTTGCGGGAGCCGGATTTGAACCGACGACCTTCGGGTTATGAGCCCGACGAGCTACCAAA
>NZ_JAKJSV010000018.1:0-50780 GCF_050337325.1 Vibrio kyushuensis | reverse complement strand
TCAATATGAGTGCTCACAAACTCATCATCATGAAGATGAGGGTAGCTTTCATAAACCCGCTCGATTTCAGTCTGCTGGCCCGGTGAAAGATCGCCATTTCCAGGATAACAATAGATCCCTTCAAAGAACCCTTGCTTCCTCAATACTTCGTGGATCCCAGCGATACATCCGTCAAAGTTGCCTAGAACGTCAAAGAAAGCGCTGTTAGCATCGGTCACTTCCACAGCTCTGGTCAGCATTTCTTGAGAGACTGTGCTGCCCTGTCGCTGTTCTTTAATATCTTGAAAGAGATCGACCGCCGTTTTCGCCCACACACTCCAGTGCCCCAGAAGTCCACCACGCACAGGCACCTTAACTTCTTCACCTTCTACGTTAAAGGTATAGGTCGTCAGGAGATCGGTAACGATGGAATCATCATTACCCGTGTACAGGGCAACCGGAACTTTTCGCTTCGCCGCCGTGTTCGCACAAGCGCGCGCCACTTCGATAGTGCGGTATCGATCGAAAGGCGCGGCTTTAACGCCAACGACTCGTTCGTTTTGTAATACTTGCTCCCAGAACTCGTAAGGCAGTTCACGCCCGCCCACAGAGGTTTGCATGTAGAACCCAAATACAGGGGTAATTTCTGAAACCGCGCGATAATAATCTACCAACACATCCAAAGGCGTGTCATTGGAGTAGGCTGAGACAGAAAGTAGCCCTACATCGTAGCCAAGCGTTTGAATGTAATCGGCTTCACGCTTTGCCTGCTCTAGCTCACCACTAATACCGGCAACCCGTAGAATTTGTTTCCCTGTGCGAGACTCAAATGCGTCGATTTCCTCAAGAACCAACACCATGAAACGCTCATATGTCTCTTTGTGTTGGCGAATTTCAAATTGAGTGGTGTGCACCGCTGCAGCGATCCCGTCCACCCCAGCGTCGAGGTAGTAACGTACTAAAGCTCTTTGTCGCTGCTCGTTAAACGACAGGTCTTCATTTAAGGCAAGAGGGATAGCCGGGATAAAAGCCCCATCCATCACAAGGTCATATTTTTGTTGAGACAACATATCTTCATTACTCCTTAGTACTTACCATCACGCGTTTCAAAATGGGTTGGCTTATTTAGGGTTTCCCCACTATTGGCCACCCAATGAGCGGTCCAGTCAATCATGGAAAGCAGAGAGACCTTCGGGTAGCCGAAGAGCTGTGAAGCTCGGCTGGCATTGCTCAGCAAAGCTGTCTCTTTCTCCACACCCGTAAATTGCACCTCTTTCCCGAAACGTTTTGCGAATTCCTGAGCCAAATAACGGACAGGCACGGTTTCTGGGCCAGTAATATTCAGCGGTCGAGCCGGGGTTTCGCAATGGTTCAAAGATAAGATGGCTTGACGGACGACATCCCCTTGCCAGATCACATTGACATGCCCCATGGTGACATCAATAGGTTTTCCGGCGTAGACACTTTGTGCAATCTCCAACAACACCCCATAACGCAGATCGATGGCGTAGTTCAAACGAAACAGAAGCGTCGGAAGCTTGTGAGTCTCCGCATAATACTCAAACACACGCTCACGACCGACGGCAGAATTGGAGTAATCACCCACAGGGGTGATATCATTCTCCTCAATAGCCCCCATTTGTTTAATGTCCATCAGATCGTAAACACAGCCCGTAGAAAAGGCCACGAAACGGCTTTCTGAAAAGTGCTCACAGACATTTTTAGGCACCAGAGTGTTCATAGCCCACGTCACGTGGGTGCTGCCGGAAGTCCCAAATTTTTTCCCAGCCATGAAGATGATATTTTTCACCTGAGGCAGTGTTTTCACCTCGTCCAGATTCAGTAGATCACAAGAAATCGTCGTGATCCCATTCTCTTCCAACTCCTGCTTCGCCGCCTGATCTGAGAATCGCGAAACCCCATACACCTGCTTATCAATGCCAAGGGTATCGATTCCTCTTTGTATCATCCCACCCACATGACTGCCGACTTTCCCGCCAATCCCTAGAATCATGATGTCGCCATCCAGTTTAGACAGCATGTCCATCACTTCTTGGTCGGGACGGGTAATGAATTCATCCAACTCCTGCTCGGAATTAAAATGCTCTGGCTTTGCCAAGAAACTCTCTGTATTTACCATAAATATCTCACGAAAATAAACAAACCATATAGTTGGTTTATATACTGTTAAGTATCGGGGATCATGTCAAGAGCTATCTTTCCAGTTTGTTTGTTTGATCCGAACCAGCAGTTTTAGACATTGATTTAAGTGAGTCTAATCACTAACGAGGTGAACAATGACCACGAAGAAAACACGAATCAAACATGCTCCTTAATTTAAAGCAGACGAACTCAAGCTAGCCAAGAAAGTGAGCGTCGCTGCTGCGCGTTATATGAATCTCAAATCTATGGAAGGCGTAAAGCTGTCAAAAAAGATACAAATGCGAGCGATAGAGAGAAAGAGTTAGACATCGTAAAAAAGGCCACCACCTACTTCGCGAAAAATCTCAAGTAGATTGCTAAGAGCTTATGCTTGAACACCTGATGTAATATAGGGTTGCCCGTATGACTAAGGTGTTTGGGGTTTCTCGTAGTGGATTTTATTATTGGATTGAAAGGCGCCATAAAGTCACTCAACGCAACGAGCACTGTAAGCAGCTTGATAGAAAAATTCTAGAGGTCTTTGATGATAAAGCAGAACGCGATGATGTAAGACGTATTCAAAAAGAGTTTAAAGAAAGTGGTGATAAACATGATGTGAACTCCATGGCGGCTAGTATGAAGCGACAAAGCCCGGTGGCGAAGGCCGCTCGTAAGTTCAAATGTATGACAGACAGTAAGCATAAGCTTCCCGTTGCCCTAAATTTACTTGAGCCTAATTTCAATGCCACAGCACCAAATCAAAATAGGGCTGGAGACATCACTTACCTAGTGACAAGTGAAGGCTGGATATACTTAGCCTTCATAATTGTCTGACTGAAACAGATCATCAATGGGACTCAATCTAGATTGCTCTATAAAGTTAGGGGGCTATATAGTGCGATAATTAAGTTTGTCTTTCTTGACATTTAAGTCGGCATTAAACCTTTTATAAACTCCGCAAACGGTACAATGTTACTCTCAATCGAGGCCGATTCTAGTGCATTTAGATAGGCGGTACGTTCAGTGACAGGAACAACGGTCCAGTGATAACCACCCAGCAAGAACATAAAATTCATCAAAAATCGACTCGTTCTTCCATTTCCATCCGGGAAAGGGTGTATGTAGCCTAAGAAAAAATGCCCCAGTACGGCTTTTACTGCAAAATTTGGCTCGTTGACAATGAGGTCTTTCAGTTCATCCATACAATCCATAAGCTGCTCACTCTGGGGAGGCATGTGTCTTGATGTCCGGATCATAATTGGCCCTTTACGATAACCGGCCAAATCACGATCATGAACGATCCCCGCAGTCACGCATGGCTTAAACAACGAGGTGTATATCTGCGTAAGGCTAACATCAACAAGATACGCAAGGTCTAAGTCATCTTTACCTTCGTTATACGCTTCCTCAATAAGCACTCGCAATGTTTGAAAAGCTTCAAAGTAACCTCTGGCCGCGAGTGCGTCTTTTTGCTGCTTATCCGCTTGAATATGCTCAGTATTCCATTCCCCGTTTGTGACTCGATTAATCAGCGCTTCGGTGACCCTATACCCTTCAATAGACAGCGAGTGGTAAGCATCGGAGACATACACTTTATCCATTGAATCGAGTTGTTCTTCAAGCGGGCATTGAAAGAAATCTGAAACAATCATATCTGTAAATATTTGCTCTACATCACCGCGAAGTTGTTGCCAAAGCAACCGAACTCTTATCGCAGCCGCACATCTCTGCCGCTTATTTCCCATTTTAATAACGGGCACTTCAAATGGATTCTCTGCTTTAAGCGGCCCTAAGCCGGCAGCATCGATGATATTCATTAGGTTACGAGAGTCGGCCTTCTTGCCGATCTCCAAATACGCGCCAATCAAACGATTCGTCGACTGTACATTCTTTGTGATCAGCAAGCTTCTTGCTACAGCATTCACATCAGATTGACCGAGCGCTACCTGCACCGCCAGAGGGTTTGAACGATAAATACTAGGGGCGAGACCGGCCAATCCAAACTCCAAAGAGAGTACGTTCACGCCATTTATCTCGATGATCTCTTCTGGCCTCTCTGATTTTTTGATCACCATCAAGCTCATATTATTAGGTAACAGAATATGCTTCGTTGTCCCCTCGCAGGTAAAGATGACAAGCTGTTGTGGTAAAGCGTTGTGCGCCGTATGCAGGTCAATCGATGCTTCTGGATTTAGCCAATAATCATCACCATAATACTCATTCAGGTATTGACCAATAAAATGCCAAATCGATTGATACCATAGTGCAGACTCTCCGGCTTTATTCATAGAGACATCGGCATCAAACAGGTACCATCCACGGACAATCTGCTTTAAGTAGCCTTGCTTAACTAATAGGGTTCGAGTTGGTGATTTTAGATTACGGCTGTTAACTATATTTCCAGATCGTATCGCCGTTGCCTCTCTCAGCGCGTCCGCTAATTTTTCATTACCCGTTTTTGCCATCATAGTGCCCTTCTCTTAATGTCTACGCTGCTTAACTGAAAACAGAACTATCACTTACGAGACTATAGCACTTTCTATTACGAGTTTGAATTACTCTCAGTTATGCGTGTTATTTACTCTTACTTGTGCATGTAATTCACTCAATGAAGATCTAAAGCGCTCCAATAAGCTAGAAAAACTAGAAGCGTCGAATGTTAGTAGCAAGGTGAACCCTTTCAAACTTACCTCTTGTTATCAAAATTCAGCCTGAACATTGACAACTTTCTCCAACATCAAAGTTTCTAACAATAACGTATGTTTTTGTATGACGTTCCATTAAACAAGCCCCAAAAAAACGTGTTTTTATTTTGGTGGCATACCTGCTTTGCGTATGAATTTTATGTACCAATTGGAATCTTGTTCTGATTGATTTTATGGGTTAGATCAAATATTTGCGTTTCTTATTTATACCGAATTCGCATATAAATCTAACCCGAAGAGCCTTTGGGTTATTAAGAACATATCGAATTTTTGTGTGACCATTTGTGTGGGCAGACTATTTTGAACCGTAAATTATTTAAATATGCGTGTGACCATTTGTGTGGGCAGATTATTTTGAACTGTAAATTATTTAAATATGCGTGTGACCATTTGTGTGGGCAGATTATTTTGAATTGTAAATTATTTAAACATGCGTGTGACCAAGTGTGTGGGCAGATTATTTTAAACTATAAATTATTTAAATATGCGTGTGACCAAGTGTGTGGGCATCGTATATTGATTGTCTAGCAACCCTCAATACTCCCCCTTTAATTAAATAATAAGTTAATTACCTTTTTTAATAAAAGGGTTTACCCGCCTCTCTCAGAAAACAGCCCAGAAAAAACCGAACCCAGAAACCATCCTGTGCGAAAATTCAAAAAATGGTTCTATAAACTTTAATTCGACAAAAGTCGAAATGTAAGGTTGGTTGATCTTCTAGAAAATTTGGTACAATATTAAATTGCCCTTGGCGAAAGTAATCAGATGGCTAAGGTCATTGGCATCAGATGCCCTTGCATCACCTAACCGGGAGGTCCCATTCACTTCCTACTTTAAATTGGGAAGCAAGCTGAACCAAATACTTAAAAGCGCTTTAAACTAGTTCAGCACTGAAATTTAAAAACAATATCTAAACCAAATAGGGCTGCAGAAATTTAGTCTTTTTTATTCCCTCAAGAACGCTGTCTAAACAATCCCCGCATAATCCGTACTAATAGTTTTGGACACAGAGTTAAGTGAGCACAATCGTGAACAATGACAACTAAGAAAACAAGAATTAAACATGGCCTAAATTTAAATCAGAAGCACTAAAGCTACTCTATAAAATGGGCGTTGCTGCTACGGCAAAACATGAAAGCCAGAGATAGAGATAAATAATTAGCGGTTGAAAGTAGCAAACTCAAACGATTATTAGCCGAGCAAGCCGAAGAGTTAAACATCGCAAAAAGGCCACCACCTATTTCGCGAAAAATCTAAAACAGATTGCTATGAGCTTTTACTCGAACACCTGAAGCGATATAAGATTGTCCGTATAGCTAAGGTGCTTGGGATTTCTCGAAGTAAGTTTTATTACTAGATTGAGATTCGCTATTAACGGTTAGCACATAAACACGTTGTTTGTATTTTGATGCGCAACCCCTTCCCTACTTTGCCGGATTTTAGCAAGACAGGAAAACCTCGCCTGCTTGCTGACGAACAGGCGCGTGCAATTTCGCATTATTCCATATTATGTTGAACTTGAACTGATATCCCCATCCATTTAATAATGATGCGGCCTATCGGGATCATCTTATCCCATGTATTGATATGAGCTTTCTAAGGGTGTCGATGCTCTAGTGACTAACAAAAAACGATCGTATCTAAGAGCTCAACGTCTAGTTAAATCACTTCGCTTCAGTCTCACTAAACCATTCGTTTGTACTCCAATCACCTGAGGTTTGGCTTGTGCGGATTGAGACTAGAAGCTCTATAAGCGTTCGTACTTATTGAGCTCACCTTACTAATATCACCAGTACTATTTTCTATCAGCACCATAGATCTCGATTTTCTAGCAGACGTTAACGTACCAAAATAATTCCAAACAAAATTATTTATCCCTTGCTCTGTAAGCTAATGAATGCGTTTCCTTTCCATCTCCGCAAAGGCTGAAATGGTAGTATAGATGACATACCCAACATCGCTATTTATATCCAAATCCCCAAGATCATGAAAAACAAGCCCAGCCCCATTTCATTAAGCTTGTCAGCGATTTGAAGCGCATCGATGGCGTTACGCGCAATACGGTCAACTTTAGTGACGTGCATGATGTCGCCGTCTCAGCCAAACTCTCGACGGAATAGCTCTTCACGATCTGCTGATTTTCCGCTGGCTTTCTCCTGAAATATTTTCTCACAACTGAGCTGAATTAGTTGCTCAAGCTGAACGTAGAGAGTTTGTTCGTCAGAGCTGACACGTGCGTAGCCGATCTTCAAGGAGACATCGACCCATCAAATTGCATATTTTGCTTAGCCATATAAACATTCACACCCTTATTAAATCAGACTTTTATACCTCTAGTGCTTGTAAGGTTGAACTGGCGATACGGCTTACCTCCGCAAAGATCAGTTTATCCCCTGTATCTAAGCCGTTTATTAACGGCCCTAGCTTTTATTCATGCCACTTCTTTTTCCCGGTAACAGCGTCTTCAAAAAAACTTTGCCACGTTCTGGCTGTCTGATGAAACTCGCAGGTAAGCATAGTTCGCCATAAATTCTCCTTGGTTAATTAGAAGATTTATAGCAACGTTGAAATTGGAAAAAGTATGGTTACACCTAAAATGTGACCTTTAAAAAAACAAAGGGAAAAAAAAGAGAATTTTTGCTGATGTGGTTAAGTGTGTAAATCTTTGATTTTCCACTTATCCACATAGGCTATAAGATCTATATTTAACTATTTATTACTATAAATAGTATAAATACTATAAGAACTATAGAGTAAATAAGTCTTTGTTTTTTAAGAAAAAAAAGGCACTTTGTGATCATATATTAGGTGTTCAAGTAACACTATTTAGGTGTTTATGATCCTTTTTTAGGTGTTGTTGATCACTTATCAGGTGTTTATATGACAGTTTTTAGGTCTAATTGATCACTTATTAGGTTAATAGGTGACAGTTTTTAGGTGATTGCACATAATGTAGGACACTATATAGGTGATTTAGGCTAGGTATTACCGTTAACTAACAGTTTTTAGGTGGTGAAGAGCTAGTTGCACCTAAAATGTGTCTTCTATCACGCTTGAATACCTAAATAATGTCCTTTTTGAGATCTGTATACCTAAATAATGTCTTGTTTAATAGTCTGGGTTGTCACTAAGCTCTGACAATGTATTGATTTTATCGAGTAAAGAATCGAGTTCTTCTTGTTCCGTTTCAATCACTTGCTGATCTTGTTTAAGGTGTCGTTTTGACAGGCTCTGCTCTACTTTTATCGCTTGCTCTTCTTTACCTATATAGCGATAGGCAATCGCGAGCGCTTCCAGTTCTGGTTCTTCTAGAGCGATATTGTGCTGTAACCGTTTTAGCTCAAGCTTTTTAATTGTCTTCATCGCTTCGTGTTGGTTTAGTTCGTCTATCGTGCCGAGTTTTAACCAACGAAAAAGAAACTTGATACCGATGATGGTTTTGCCTTTTTTAACCAGTTCAAAACCTTTGTCCCCTTTGTCACTGTCTAAGAACAGCAGCTCTTTGTTGATTTGAGTGTGCTCTGATAGCTCTTTTATACTCTCTCGAATGCAACGCTTCATGAAGACACTATTATTTTTGAAAGAGCTTTTGTCTTTTTTAAGCTTACCGGCCTCATCGAGTAGCCCAAACACGCCTTTTAGTTCATCAATTTTCTGAGCATGCATTTCAAACCCTTTGTCTTTGAATCGACTAAGTAGCTCATAGAGACGCTTTGAGTACTCTTTCTTTACATCGAAAAAGTTTCTTGTGTTGATAAGAGCAAAACCTTGATTATATTCAATGTATTCAGGCTTTAGCATGTCGTTTGGCACCATGGTCAGCACCCCGTTTTTATAGGCGATATGTTTAAACAAAGGGCGATAATCAAACTCGGTGTCACCTTTTTTGGTTTCCACTTTGATGCCTATTTTTCGACTGGCTAAGCGGTTAGCTACAGGGCTTAAATTACTTCCGATGTGCTTAGATTCGACACCAAGCCACTCTGATAACTGGTGTGATGTGAACTCATAATGAGGGGTGTTTGTAGACCAATCAGCTTCTTTCATATGAGCAATCATAAGGGCAAACATATCAGCTTCACGTGCCGAGAGATCTTGGCGACTAAACACCAATTGATGACCTTTCTTTATATGCTTTGGCAGGTTATCGCTTACTACTGGGTAGTAATACTCTTCATCACTCATAGGTTGCTTCTTATCAGACATAATCTAGGTTAAGTATGACACGATATAGGTATCATAGCGAAGTAATCACCTAAATTGTGTCACACATCAAATTTCGTTTGATTTTTAAGCTTAGAGAGATCACGGTATTAGCCTCTATCGAAATGAAAGGAGGCCGCATTACACGAAAATGGCTCTACATCGGTGATCTTATTATCGGGAAAAATGCTCTTTTCTAGCTTCAAATGAACATGTGTATGTAAGTGATCTATCGACAGCCTATCGGTGTTTGCATCGTTACAATGCAACCTTCACATTTTCGATATTCTATATCAGTATCACTATTGGCCACATAAGCTTTCCTTGAGGGAGTGATACAGACTTCTCGTTTTTAGGGAAGTACAAATTTCTCTCTATTTTTTCTCTATACAGGTATATCCTGCAGCATTTTTTAAGACGTATACTATTAGTACATCAAATGGAAGTAATGATGATTTGAAATATTCTCTTTGCGTAAGCTTCCAACATACTAATTTATCCTTGGCAAAGAACTATAAGGTGAGAGTATGAATGGTAAAGATTTAAAACACTGGTCGATGGTAAGAGATAAAGGTTTTTTTCACTATATCGTAAAGAAGATACTTATCGTGTTCGGCTTTTACTTTCCTATCAATATTCTGGATTATTTAAGAAGGCACAATGTATTTTCTTGGCAAGAATATCTATCAGAACAAGTGTGTATATTGGCTGTTTTTCTAGCGTTATTGTGTTTTGTATTTTTGGCGGGGTGGATTATTCAAGAATCAAGATATCATAATTCCATCATGAAGGAGTAAGAAAGCAATCCTACTGTCGTAGGTCACGAAATCCTACCGCTATCTTAACGCTGTTTAGCTCTTTCTTGGGTCATGAAAACGGATGGGGAATAGATCTTCCCTGGAACCAACCAGAAATAGCGCCCCCTGAAATTATGCCTTACGAATTGCCCATATTGAATGGCAACGAGCAGCACTATAAACCCCTCCCCCGCTCTCTCTCGCCCCTTTGACTGACCTTGATGTGATTATTAATACGGTTTTAAAATGCTACCCAGAAAAGAGTAAACTCAATATTTAATTCACTTAGGTTGCAGGCATGAAATCCAATAGCGATGATTGGCCGGAAGTTTCAGAGTACAACATCGGTGGTGAGCTTTACCAGTGGGTAGCGAATGTCACGGAGGAAGTCGCACTGTTAGAAAAAGTCGCAGCAACGCATCGAGATGTATTGGCGAATGAGGCGAAAATTGAGTACCGTTTGGCTTTAGTCGCGATGTGTGAAGAAAGTTACACCGAACAGATGAACGTTTGTTTGCAAAAATAGCTTACCTGCCAAGACCAACTCATATATTCACGCACTGGCTGATAGCGGTTATCGCCTTCACGCTTGTATGAGATTATCACGGGATAGGGATGGCGTTTGCATGGGGTGGGGTAAGCTACATGTTGACCGATGCGATGACTGTTTCAGACGTGCATTTTTCGCCCTACAGTGACAGGCGTTCTCATCTTTTTTGGGGGCGTTTAATAACCGGAGACCCAGTAGAGTACGTCATATCTTCAGTGGTGGTAATTATCTGCAGTATTTTGTCTCAACTCATTGGAAGACAAGGCTTTGTACCGTTTTTTTATGAATGGTCTGGCATGTGTGAAAGAGGGCTAATAGATGCGTTTGAAGGGAAGGGAAAGCGATTTAGGCTTATTTTTTATTGGAGAAACTTGTCAATGTTCAGGCTGAACATTGACAACAAAAGAGGAAAAAATGAAAGGATTCACTTTACTAGAATTACTGTTCACACTGATGATATTAGACGTAGTACTCACATTTGGCGCTTCTAGCTTTTCTAGCTTGTTGGAGAGTTCTAGAGCCAACCGTTGCAAACAGAGCTTTTCAATTTTTATGTGTATGCTCGTTCTGAGGCGGTAATGCGTAATCAGAGCTTTACCTTCACTTTGTTGGGCCTGATGAGGGCGTGGGCACAACACAAAACTGATGTTTATTGCTAAGTCAAGATGTGACCGTTCCTAGCTGTAGGGATGAGGTAATACAACTTTTATAAGGCAGTTTGTTTGGTAGTATCCACATGGAGCGAGTAACAAGCCTTTCATATATTACTCGAGATGGGGGAGAGCAGAGCTAAATAGCCTCAATATAGAGGAATATGCGAGCTTACTGGGTTATTACGCCAAGCAGGGGTAACCAATACCGTTTAAAGCTCATATTACAGGTTGTCCTCAGGTATGCAGCATTAAACTTAATCTTTAGTACCGAATTTAGACTTACTTTTCCTCATGTATAGAACTTTTTCAATGTGGTCAAATTTGCTAATCCACTGCAGTTCAGCCTTATAGTAACTCAATATAATATACATAATCGTACTTTTATTCATTATTCTATTGGTTGGGCATGTATTTATATTGTTAACTACCAATGACTACCAATTGATATAAGCAATATTATTTATACTTTCATAATAAGTGCGTGATTGTATTTTTTGATACATATCAATCTGTTCATATAAGGTAATAAAAGTATCACTTTGTGTATTATTTTCACCTTATGACCCCTGCTTTAATTCGTTACTGTTTAGGCACTTAGTAACGAAGTAGGGAATAATCATGATCAATAACAAGTGGCTGCAACTTTATAAGCACATAAAACAGAATCATAGTGGCCTTCTTCCTTCGATCACGTTTTCAGGGCTGCTAATTAAGAAAGTAGAACTACTAAAGGAACAGTTCAGTGATCTAAACACTACCGATAATCCCCAGCATAATGATTGGTTAGAGCATGAAGCGTTTACATCAGTTTTCAGTAATTTAATACGAAACATGACGGTATCGAAAACTGATATTGATTTCCTTTATGAGACTTTAATGGCTGCTCAGCTTTGTCAGCTCGCATTATCGATCGTTAATAATCATAAACAGGTATTAGAAACCGATGACCTTGCTTTTAAAACCGGGGTTATTTATCAAAAACTCGGAGATTATGAGCATTCGAAAGAGAAGCTTGAAGAAGCGCTGTCGATCAATCCCCTTAACGATCAAGCAGCGTGCTACCTTGGCTTGAATTATATGTATACAGGTGAGACAGAACATAGCATTTCATTGCTGAAAAAAAGTATTGAGATCAACCCAAACAATGCTGCTGGCTATCAAAATCTGGCTGGTCTGTATTATCAAGAAAGTGAGTTTGAAAAATCGGCTGAGTTATGTGAAGGAGTATTTGTGCTTAATAAGTCAATTACCGCAGCCTATATTACCGCGATTAGTAGTTACCTAGCACTTAATAATATCGGATATGCAGAGCGTTGGATCCAGCGTTCAATATCGAACAATATTTCATCAATGGAGTTGGTTAGATTAGCAGGAATATCAGCACATAAAGCAGAGCGTTATTCTGAATCTATTGAAGCTTTAAGTCACTACTTAAGTGTCTATCCTGAGTCTTTTGATGTGCTTGCCATTCGTGCAAGATCTAAAATTGCACTCGGTTTATGGTCTGAGCTTGAACCCGATTTAAAGCAGTTGCTATCTTTTGACGCCCACGATGTTTGGGTGTTAGAGCAATTATTTTTAACCCACTTTCATACTAAAAAATGGTCCGAGGCTCGCGTTGTTATGAGTGAGCTTAAAAAACTTGGTGGAACATTCAAAATAACCTATCGCAATGAAATTGATGCGATTAACCAAGCCCTGAGTATTGAAGTTTTAGAAATTGACTGATACATGGAGTACAACGTGGAAAAAAATAGTGGAAATAAGACCCATGTAGAAAGCACGTCTCGGCGTGATTTTCTTAAAATGGGAGGAGTCATTGCTGCAACGGCTACAGTGGGGGCTGCTGCTGGCGCAGGTTTTGCGTTGGGTCGTGATCCTGATGCAAATGTGGGCTATGGTCGTACAGAAGCTGGAAAGGACATGTTCTTTAATCGTGAACCCTTCCGAGTTAAAGAAGCTCCAACCCTACATGTTGCCGGCAAGCTCGAAAGACCGGAATGGAGTGATTTTCTTTTCCATCGTACCCGTGTTTTCACAAGTCTAATGAAGGACGGTTGGGTGCCGAGCAAAGACTGGCAAGATATTCCTAATGAGAAAGTGAAGGAATATTACTCGCGTTACCCTGAACGCTGGCTAGATATGTATGATGCATTTATCGAAAAAGACAAACATGCCAAAAATATCGAAAGGCATCGTGACCAATTTGCTTTAGGTTGGGCACACTCGGCTGCATACGCTAGAGGAAACTCATCAAGTAATTTTCCACCTCAGCCAAATGGTCACCCAGATGAAGTTGATTTTCAATGGGTGAAACGTGATCCTATGCCCTTCAAATCACCGAAACATGCCTCTGAATTAATAAGACAGATGGCATTTAAATTTGGCATGAGTTGTGTGGGGATTACAAAGTTAGACCCTAACTTTGTATTCAAAAATACGATGCGTGGCATGCCTTCTTGGGATGACTCAATTCCCAAGCACTGGAAAAACGTCATTATTTTTGGCACCCCAATGAATTGGGACCCACTCTATGCCGCAATTGGTTACTCAACTTCTTACGATGGCTACTTCAGAGCTCAAAATGCGTCTGCGTTAATGTCGGCTTATTTAGGTGAACTTGGCTACTCTGCTCGACCTCAATGGCCTGGTTCTAACTATGAAATCATTGTGCCGCCGTTGGCCATTCAGGCCGGTATGGGAGAAGCATCTCGAAATGGGATTTTGCTTACTCCAGAGTTAGGGCCAAATATTCGTTTAGCGGCGGTAATCACCGATCTGGACTTGGAATATGATGAGCCGATTGATACACGAGTTAGCCATTTCTGTGAAGAATGTAAGATTTGCGCAGATTCATGTCCAAGTGGTTCAATCAGTTTTGCGGATAAACCAGATACAGTCGTTCGTGGTTATCGAAAATTCGACTTTAATCAAGATAGCTGTTGGAAACAGTGGCGAGCAGGACCAACAGAAACTGCGATGGGTTGTCGAGTGTGTATTGCTGTTTGCCCGTACACACGTAAAAACAACTGGATTCATGCCCTTGTAAAAGAAGCCGACCCTCGTGATCCAACCGGATTGACCCGCAAAGCACTGTTAGCGATGCAGCACAACTTCTTCTATTACCCAGATGCTGATGCTTATCAAAGTGATTGGAATGGTGGCCGGTTTGCTGGCTACCATCAACCACCGGAGTGGTTACGTAGTGAGAATTACCTCAATGTTGAAAAAACTTGGGAATACGATGGTAACTGGGAGGGCTTTTAATGTTTCCACAATCAACAATATTAGATCCAATCTTTTGGATGGTTCTTGGTGCCTTACAGGTATTGGTAATCGCAGGAGCGAATCGTTGGTTCAATGAGCTTCAATTAGGCATGAACTGGTGGCGATGGACTTTAGTTGGCGTTTGGTGGGCATCTATGATGCTAACGATTGCAGGTGCGTTTACATTGTTAGGTGAGAATGAAGGCATGGCAGGTTGGTACGTGCTTGGCTTCTTTGGAACTCTTCTTATCATAGCAGGGGTTGTCTTAGCTCGCGTGATTATTATGTTAAAGCCGAAGTCGGCATAATGCGATAGGAATGAGCCACTTTTCACGGTGGCTCATATATTTATGACACTAATTAAAAAAGTAAATAATAAGCATTTTGATAAGTTTTTTAGCATAATGTCTATCACGCTGTTGGCATTTTGTTGGATTGCGGGAGGCCAGCAGCGGCAAGATATTCAAATTGAATTCTTGTCTCATGCCGTGACTGATAATGAGCAATTAGTCCGCTCTGGAAATAACTTATTTAAAGTAATGCCCGTTCTTGATGAGCAAGTAAGCAGCAAGTGGATTAGCATCGACAGTGGCGTAGGCTACGGTGGAGAGTTGTCTGTTGCAACTATCATCTCAGATAAAGGACAGCTTGAGTCTTTATCCATTCTAACCTCACAAGAAACGTCATCTTATTTAGACAAGGTCGTTTCAAATAAATTACCTCACAGCCTGCTAGGAAAAAACATTAAGACTAATTTAACTGCTGATGGTGTGTCCGGCGCAACATTAACGTCGCAGGCAATCGTTGATGCAACAGATAACGCCGCCGATAAAGTACGTAGTAAATTATTTGGTTATCAACTCAAAGAGCACAAGTCATTATTTGCTTACGGCCAATGGGTGGATGCGTTTGCTATCGTGTTTTTTATTCTTGCCGTCTTGCTAAACAAATCACGAGTTAAACAGAAAGCAGCCCTCAATTGGGGATTATTGATTAGTTCGATTGCAGTGTTCGGATTTTATTCGGCAACTCTGTATTCTTCAACAACGATGGGAGCGTTGATCACAGGGACTTGGCTTCAAGGTGTCGCGAGCTATACCCCTTTCATCTTATTATTGCTTAGTGTTGGTTATATCCTTTATTTTAATCGAAATATTTATTGCCAAAGTTTGTGTCCATTTGGTGCTGTGCAACAATGTTTAGCTAAAATTGGTAATGCTAGATCTTCTACGGTAAGAGCAAGTGTATTTATATGGTTTCCAAGGGCACTACTGTTAGTTACGCTTTGTTTAGGTGCCTATTTTAGAAACCCAATGGCTTTCAATTACGACCCTTTTGGTATCATGTTTGGCATGGTGGGTGGCATTTATCTTTTTGTTTTAACCGTAGTGATTGTTTTAACATCATTAGTTGTTCGACGCCCATGGTGCCAAAGTCTGTGTCCTATTAATGCAATGACCGAGTTTGTAGTATTCAATAAAAACTGGCTTAAGAAAAGCTTGAAAAACAAGCAAAAATATTCGAGCTTAGATAAAAAGATCAAAGTGAGAAGCAAGTGATGAGAGAAAAAATCAGCATACTTTTTTTCTGTGTAGCATCGGTATTAATAGTTATGCAGATAATAACCAGTTTCTCAGCCGTTCAGGAAGATAGAGTAGGCGCAAAACCACTATATTCTTTTCATTTGGAGCAGCCAATAATTGAAAAAATTGAGGTGAATATCGATTTTAGAAAACTAGCTGAAGACCTTTCAAAAGATAAATATTAAACTTACGATGACTTGTATTTAACGGCTTAATACAGGTTGGCCCGTTTCGTTGAGAGTATCATGGAAAAAAGACGTATCCCTATTGTGCGGCATGAAGATTCTATTGTTAATCTTGGAACCAAAATATACAAATTGGAAGAGTTGTACCGTAGCCCCTGGCGAAATCAGTTATCAACACCGCATCGCCTCAACTTTAATGCACTAATCTATATATCGGCCGGAGAGGGTGTACATTGTGTTGATAATAAAACCTATAAACTCACTTCAGGCTCAATCGTAGCTATTAGCCAGAATCAAATACATTATTTTTCGACAGAATTATCGCTTGAAGGGTATGTTATTACCTTTGAAAACCATTTTTTGCTCACGGGATTAAATGACCCTCACCATGAAGTAATGAGCATCGCTATGCTAGAAGTGAACCATCTACTTTCAACAGATAGAGTCATTGGGCTATTCTTTGCACAGCTTCATGAAGAGTATAATGCAACTGATTGCATACTAAAGGTCGAAGTCATTCGTCATCTTGTACGCTTAATTTTACTTAAATCAATTGTTCCCCATTTCAATGTAACGCATCAGAATATGCAAAATAGTCCCAGTGACGATTTTTTGAGACTAAAAAACTACATTGATACACATTTTGAATGCAGACCTTCTAAAGCACAGGTAGCGAAAGGGCTGGGGAAAAGTGTCAAGCAATTAGATAAGCTGGCAACAGAAAGTGCACACTGCACCGTTAAAGAGTTAGTTGATACACGTGTCATAGTAGAAGCAAAACGTCTACTAGCTTTCAGTCAGTTTTCAATTTCAGAAATTGCTACTCAGTTGGGGTTTAATGAACCTACTAATATGACCAAGTTTTTTAAACGCCATACTGAGATGAGCCCTAAAGATTATCGTATGCTGTGTCACTCTGATATATTACGGCGTTTATAGCTGGGCTAATTTAGATAATAGAGATAGTAGATTAGAAAAATTGGCCACTTGGTCATAAGATTTTCAATAAATAACATAATCTATGAAATGCTAATTTAGGACGGTGTATAACTCATTCTTGTCCAATAATGAGTCTGATAAGCTAACTGGTTAAAACAAAAAATATCAAAGGCTAACCGAAGTTAGCCTGTTATTCTTTTAATCTGCACTCGTTTCAAACACCTTCGCTATCGTCTCACCCAGATCTTTTTGAACAGTCTTCGACAAGCGGGCAAACTCATACGAGAAGTTACGACCCTTCATACGTTTACGAGCAAACATGCCTTTGCTGTCGAACTGGGCGAGGAGAGTGACTTCTGCTTTATCCGTTTCGCTCTTAGCTTCTACTATTTTAAGATCAGCTTTGATGACCGACAGGACACTATCATTAAACTCATCACTGCTTTGTTCAGACTGAACATTGACAAGATTCTCACTCACTTTCTTAGTAAAAGTCGTGAGGCATTTCTTATCGTTTTCAAATGCTTTCATCACTTTACCGAGTAAGGAATAGTCAGTTTGTGATAGTTTATTGACGACAGGGAATAGGGTGATTATACGCTCATCAATGCTCGCAGCCTTCAGCGCTTTACTCACCGCAAGGCGGCTAATTTCGACCATTTTCGCCATTGATCTGCACCAGATAGACTGGACACTCTATTGGATGTCATGATTGTATTGACTTAACTTCGAGTCTAACGCTCTTAGGGCGGATCACTTGAAGTCGATGAACAAAATTGATCATAGTCTGTTTGTCATCCGCGCCTTGAATTAATATCAACTAGACTTCCAACTTAATTCACCGATGGTTGAAGTGTTGATAAGTTGGAATTTTTTTATTTGCACTAGAAAGAGTTCCGCACAGGCTACCGCATCACTGGCCGCTGAGTGAGAGTAATAAGCGGGTAGATTATGGTGGTCTCGAAGATCATCTAATTGATAGCTAGGGTGATAATTACTTTTTCCTTCATAGCTAAATTGTTTCTCGATTTTCAGTGTATCAATGAAGTAGCAAGGAAATGTTGAGAGGTCATATTTTTGACTCAAATAACGTTCGATAAATTGCTTTTCAATACAGGCACTGTGAGCAACAATCGCTTTACCTGTAATACGTTTAAGTAACCAGTTCATCGCGGTATCGAGATCCACGCCTTGGGCTAGCTGCTTTGGGGTGATCTCATTGATTTTGGCGGTTTCTGCTTTTATAAAATGGCCGTGTTTGATAAAGACCTCTTCACTACTCGATAGGTCTACACCGTCTTGAGTGACATTAACAACCCCAATGGACAAGACTTTGTCTATATCGAAATTTAAACCCGTGGCCTCAAAGTCGAGAGAGACAAACTCAATGTCGTTTAAGGCGTCTTTCGGCTCTGGCTGTGGCGTTTCCAGATATTGTTGTAGTGGAGAGCTCCAGTTTGGATTCGCGCGAATATTACGCCTCACCTTTTCTTGAGAAAGGCTCTCAGAGTGGTGAAGCCATGAATTGAGCCATTTACTAAACATAGCGATTAAGCATCTTTAACGAATCGAAGTTTGGCGACATCTTGCAGTTTATTGATGATCTTAAACGCCTCTTTAAGGTGCTTACGTTCAAAGCTACTGATTTCATCTGGGTAGATATTATTGTTTGGCTCGCTATTCATATTCAGTGCGTTGAGTTGATGTCTGAATCGAACCTGAGTAATAAAACGAAATGCGCCAATGATATTGTCACAGCTATCTTGCGACATCGTGCCGTGTTTCGCGGCGTAACGAAAACGCTCTTCGGTACCCGTAAGTGAGCCACCTGCCGCTAGGCTAAAGATTCTTGCTAAATCAATGATCAGATTAAGTGCGTACTTCTTGATGTTCAGTGTATTGCTGTTTTCGCCCCCTTTTTCGAGCACCAAGCTATTAAAAATACCGAGAGGCGGCTGGGTTTCTATGGCGTCACGTACCAAAGCGGGAATGAATCTTGGGTTGTTTTGGATGCATTCATGCATGTAGTTTTGAATGTTCTCCACGAAATCAGCATTCCCGTGGATAGCACGAACTTCGAGAAAGACGCTGATGCTTAAGAGTCTATTGTATTCAGGGCTAGATACCCATTTGTGGTAATACTCTTTCCAACGTGACACTGGCTGACACCACTTAGGTGTGGCTGCCATGTATTTCCCATCGCACAAAGGGTAGCCACACGCGGCAAGGCCATTGCATACACGCATCGCTAAATGGACAAAATAGAGCTTATGGTCGTCACTGGCATCATCGGCCAAAACGATAGCACTGTCTTGGTCTGAAAGCATATGGACTTCATTACGCGCATGCGAGCCGGCAACGATCCAAGCGTATTCGCAGGGAGCAGGGCCGAGAAGATCCTCGGTGAGCTGAATGAGTCGTCTGGTAAAGGCATCCATGATCATCGACATCACTTGTCCTTGGATCTCGGCGCTGACACCGCTTTCAACTAACGCTTGGAAGATGATCTGCTTTTCACCTTTTAATGCAGCGAGTGCAGTGACTGAATTGGCATATTTAATCTTCTCAATGAGAAACAGTGACTGAGTTTTATGGTTGTGAACTAAGTGAGTCGTTGTGAGCAGCCCAGTGACTTTGCCCTCTTTGATAACAGGTAAGCAGCGAATGTTGTATTGCAGCATGAGCGATATCGCTTGAATGACTTTATCGTCGCTTTGGATTAACACTGGAGAAGCTTTCATGACTTCTTTGATCGGCAGGTTGGTATCAATCTCAGCCGATACCACATTTCTCGTCATATCACGATCGGTGACCATGCCTACAATATCACCCTCTTTCATTACCACAGCACATGAGCTGCGTTGATCACCACACATGGTTTTCGCTACGTCTTTAATCGAAGTGCTATCATCAACGATCGCGACATTTTCACTTGCCACCTCACCGACGCTACGAAAAAACAGTCCTTTCTCTTCTTTACGACAAACGTAATCAACCGCTGAGCTTAATCTTACGTTGGCTTGCGCGGCAAAGTTGTCGGCAAACTCTGGGTAGTTAACACAGGCGTTTTTTACTTCTTGATGAGGAAGGAGGTACAGCAAAGTATCTTCAATGGCTTGAGCTTGATAACCCTCTTCAGCATCTTGAAGCGGCTCAAGAAAGGTGAAGCCAAATTGATCCTCTTCCCCTAGACGTGCACGAAGCTCTCCGTTCGGGGTCTTTTGCTCTATAGCGCCGGTACGAATGATGTATAGGTGTCGCTTCTGGCACAGCGCGCTGAACTCAATGATCTCACCTTCGGTTAGATACTTTATCACGACACAGCTGGCGAGTGATTGCATCAGCGATGATGGAAGCTTATCAAAAGGATCGATGCGACTTAAAAAATCACTTATATTTGGTGTGACAGAAGTACCCATAGAGATTACCTTATTATAAAACGACGTTTCACAACATAATTTAGTGGCAAAAAAAGCAGCGAATCGCTGCTTCTTATTTTTTTTAAGCCGATGGGTATTCGTGGTACCCGAGCTGTTCTGATATGTTTTTCCCCGCGTTATGCAAAAGACCAACATAGTATTCCATGCGTGCTTCATCAAAACGAATGGTTGGGAAAGAGATAGAAACACCCGCTATGATTGTTCCAAATCGGTCATAGATTGGAGCTGCGATACAGCGCAAGCCGGGCTCCTGCTCTTCGTTATCTTCGGCAAAATGCTGTTGACGCACCTCTTGAAGCGCAGAGAGTACCTGATCGGTATTTTCTAGCGTTTTTCTTGTGTGTTTAACAAAATCAACATCGGCGAGTTTGTTTCGTACGAACGCTTCGTCTTTATCTGACAACAAAACCTTGCCAATAGCCGTACTGTACAGCGGATTACGACGGCCAATTTTGGATTGCATGCGAAGGTTGTAACCTGAGTCAATTTTGTGCACGTATATGATGGCGCTTTCATCTAGAGCCCCAAGGTGCAGTGCCTCATTAGTCTGCTCTGAGATAATACGCATCTCTTTATCAGCAAGCTCGATAAGTTCTACATACTCTAAAGATTTTGCGCCTAACTCATAAAGCTTAAGCGTTAGTGAGTATTTGTCCGCCTCTCCTTCTTGAGAAACATAACCAAGCGTCTTCATCGTTTGTAAAAAGCGATAGGTTGTTGCTTTAGACATCATTAAACGTTGAGAAAGCTCGGAAACCCCTATCGCTTTTTGATCGCCCAATGCCTGTAAAATACTAAAAACCTTTAATACTGAAGATACAGCTTCTGGTTGTGTCGACTTTTCCATAAAACGGCCCTAATTGTTATCTGTTTGCATTATATCTGTAGTCACTATCATTACCAGTAATTTCAAAATGCCTTTTCAGAAATTTGTAACCGCGCACCATCGCTTATTCTTAAAAAAGAAGTCCCTTGTCGATATTTTTGAAACGCTCTTTCAAAAAAGTTTGTCAAAGTGAAAATAAATCTGTTATGTTTGCGTCATTGCAGTGAACCACGAACACGTTCACGTTACTTATTACCTCTAAGGAAGTTTTAAAATGACACTTGAATCATTTAATCTGAAGGGCAAAGTTGCCCTTGTTACTGGTTGTAATACTGGCCTAGGTCAGGGTATGGCTCTTGGTTTAGCAAAAGCTGGCTGTGACATTGTTGGTATTAATATTTCAGAAGCAACTGAAACACAGCAACAAGTAGAGGCACTAGGACGTAAGTTTGTCGATGTTCGCGCTAATCTAATGAAGCTAGACGATATCCCATCAATTGTTGATCGTGCAGTAACAGAGCTCGGTCGTATCGATATCCTAGTGAACAACGCTGGTATCATTCGTCGCAATGACGCGATTGACTTCTCAGAGCAAGATTGGGATGACGTAATGAACATCAACGTTAAGTCTCTATTCTTCATGTCTCAAGCTGTCGCTAAGCAGTTCATTGCTCAAGGTGAAGGTGGCAAGATCATCAACATCGCATCTATGCTTTCTTTCCAAGGCGGTATTCGCGTTCCTTCATACACAGCTTCAAAAAGTGGTGTTATGGGCGTAACGCGCTTAATGGCAAACGAATGGGCTGCACACGGTATCAACGTAAACGCGATTGCACCGGGTTACATGGCAACAGACAACACAACTGCGCTACGTGCTGATGAGCAACGTAACAAAGAGATCGTTGACCGTATTCCTGCGGCACGTTGGGGGCTGCCATCAGACCTAGAAGGTCCTTGTGTGTTCCTAGCGTCAAGTGCATCTGACTACATTAATGGCTACACAATTGCTGTTGATGGTGGTTGGTTGTCTCGCTAATAAAGAGTCTTTATAGGCAGTGAGACAATATGATGGAATATCTAAATTTGGCTCAAGTTTTGGGTTACGTAAGTTTTGTTTTAGGTGTTTCAGCTTTCTATCAAAAAGACGATAAAAAGCTAAAAATCATCATGGTTATCTTTAACCTTAACCACATGCTTCACTATCTATTATTAGGTTCTATTGTCTCGGTGTTGAGTGCGCTACTTTCAACGCTGAGAACCGCAGCCGCGATATATGTTTCATCTAAAAAGGTTGCTGCAGTATTTATTTTTATAAGTTTGGTCAGTGGTGTTTGGTTGTCCAACTCCATTTGGGAACTCTGGCCAATATTAGGGACGATAATTGGGACTTATTCTGTCTTTGTGCTGAAAGGTATTCAGATGAGAATCGGTTTTTTAATTGGTGCAACGTGTTGGCTGACTAACAATATTCTCGTGGGTTCGATAGGGGGCACGTTATTAGAAGTCACGCTTATTAGTGTGAATTTGATGACGATATTCCGCCTGCTTAGAGAGCAGCGCCAAACACTTGCAACAAGCAAATAAACAGATTATTTGGTGACACATGTTTGTATACAATAATGACGTTCAATTAGAAGACCTAGGTGATGGTATCTCGCGTAAGGTTTTGGCTCATAACGACAACATGATGGCTGTTGAAGTGCATTTTGAAAAAGGCGCAATTGGCGTAATGCACAACCATCCTCATGAGCAGCTTACCTACGTTCTTTCTGGTGCGTTTGAATTTACGATCGGTGATGAAACTAAAATCGTGAAAGCAGGCGACACTATGTATAAAGAGCCGAGCATTGAACATGGCTGTGTATGCCTAGAAGCGGGAGTATTGATTGATAACTTTACTCCAATGCGCAAAGACTTTGTTTAACTATAAAATTCAATTTATCGCAGTGTAAACTGCAGGAGAAACACATGAAAATCGCTCTAATGATGGAAAACAGCCAAGCACCAAAAAACGCTATGGTTGCAGGAGAACTAAACAACGTTGCTGGTGACCTTGGTCACGATGTATTCAACGTAGGTATGACGGATGAAAATGATCACCACCTAACTTACGTTCACCTAGGCATTCTAGCTAGCCTTGTTCTTAACTCTAAAGCAGCAGATTTTGTTGTAACGGGTTGTGGTACAGGTCAAGGCGCAATGATGGCGAGCAACCTGCACCCTGGTGTTGTTTGTGGTTACGCTCTTGAGCCATCAGATGCTTTCCTATTCAACCAAATCAACAACGGTAACGCGATTTCTCTGGCATTCGCTAAAGGCTTTGGTTGGGCTGGTGAATTAAACGTTCGCTACATCTTCGAAAAAGCGTTCACTGGCAAGCGTGGTGAAGGTTACCCGATCGAGCGTGCTGCTCCACAACAAGCGAACGCAGCTATCTTAAACGACGTAAAATCAGCCGTTGCTAAAGACGTTGTTGAAGGCCTTCGTTCTATCGATCAAGACCTAGTTAAAGCCGCTATCGGCGGCGCGCACTTCCAAGAGTTTTTCTTCGCGAACTGCCAAGTTTCTGAGGTTGCTGAGTACGTTAAGTCTCTACTAGACTAGTTCAGTACTCACTCATTTATCGGGAAATAAATTGAGTTATGAAAGCTAGCCTTAATCGGCTGGCTTTTTTTTCGTTTTCAATCGCATTAAACACAATTAAAGGGTTGGTTCATGTTTATTAAAACAAAGGTTTATTTATTCTTGTCAACTTTGTGCTTTATGGGATAATGAATACATAAATTGAGAGGAGAGTTTTATGACCCCCATTACTCGTGTCGCTGTGATTGGCGAATGTATGGTTGAATTAACAAAAAATCAGGGCCAGTTAAAGCAAAGCTTTGGTGGTGATACATTAAATACCGCTGTGTATCTTTCGCGATTAACGAAGCAGCACGGAGTGAGCACGTCATACGTGACAGGGCTAGGTCAAGACTCGTTCAGCCAAGAAATGCTAACCGCATGGCAAGAAGAGAAGATCAATACCGAGATGGTATACCTCTCTGCGACAAAACTACCAGGTATGTACTCCATCGAGACAACTGAAGACGGTGAACGTAACTTCCATTACTGGCGAAACGACTCTGCAGCGAAGTATTGGCTTCGTGATCATTCGATTGAAGATCTAGTGAATCAATTTTGCCAGCATCAAATAATCTATTTAAGTGGTATTAGTTTAGCGATTTTGCCCCAGGATTGTTTAGACTCTCTGATCAAACTGCTTAAGGTTTGTCGCAATGAAGGCGTAAAGATCGCGTTTGATAACAACTTCCGCCCTGCATTATGGAATGACTTAGATGTTGCCCGCTCTGTGTATAAAGAGATTCTATCGATCACTGATATTGCGTTTTTAACGTTTGATGATGAAGTGCTGCTTTGGGGCGATGACACCGAACAGCAAGCCATTGATCGTACGCAAGCTCTTGGGGTAGAAGAGATAGTGGTGAAACGCGGTGGTGACGAGTGTTTCGTTGTGAACCAGGAGAGGTTTGAGTCGGTTGCAGCAAATAAAATTGACAAGATTGTCGACACAACAGCGGCGGGTGATTCTTTTAGTGCCGGTTATCTTGCAAAACGTATTCTTGGCGGTGATATGACGAACTCCGCAAGTACAGGCCACTTAGTTGCTGGGACAGTAATCCAACATCGTGGTGCGATTATTCCTACAGAAGTCATGCCGACTATCTAAACGAATTAAAGTAACAATTAAGGGAAACAGAATGAAAACGCTTAATGAACGACTATCTGAAATCAAAGTTGTACCTGTTATTGCAATCAAAGATGCCTCGAAAGCGGCGAAGCTTGCTGAAGTTCTGATAGAGAACGGTTTGCCGTGTGCTGAAGTTACCTTCCGTACTGAACAAGCCGTTGACGCTATTAAAGCAATGCGTAAAGCCTTCCCTGAAATGCTGATCGGCTCAGGCACGGTACTAACAACCGAGCAAGTTGATCAGTCGATTGAGGCGGGTGTGGATTTCGTCGTTAGTCCAGGCTTTAACCCAACTACTGTAAAGTACTGCCAACAACGTAATGTAACGATTGTTCCTGGTGTGAATAATCCAAGCCTAGTTGAGCAAGCGATGGAAATGGGTCTACGCACATTGAAGTTCTTCCCTGCTGAACCTTCTGGTGGCGTTAACATGCTTAAAGCGTTAACGGCCGTTTACCCAGTTAAATTTATGCCAACAGGTGGTGTAAGCCCTAAGAACGTGAATGATTATCTAGCCATTCCAAGCGTACTAGCGTGTGGTGGTACTTGGATGGTACCTAACGACTTGATTGATAACGAGAAGTGGGATGAGCTTGCAACTTTAGTTCGCGATGTTGCTGGTATCATCGACTAAATCGTCAAACCTACTAAGCAACAAAGAGCGCAGATGATTGAATCAGCCGAGCCGATGAATCAAGCGTTGTCGAAAAGTGAACCTGAAGTGTACGAGTTCATTAATAGAATCGTAAATCATTAACCTTATTTTAGGTTGTTGCTACTGGATGAACTAGGAACTGACTTCAATTCGGTCTAGTGGCAATCTATGTTAATGATTATTAGCAATAAAAGTTGATATCAGATCATCGGCATCGACTTTATTCATAGAGGACTTAAGCGCAGTAGTAAACTCAACTGTGCTGATTTGCAAAAATAAAACATCGTTTCAAGTGTCACGTTTTCAATCTTTTGATCTGTATTTACAACAGCAAAAATCATACAATTAAAATGCAGTATTTATTAAATTAAACCATGATTTTATTATTTTGTTTTCGCAATCTTGTTGGAAGTTAGTACGTACAAGATCGTGTGAGTTGTATACGAGAGAATGAGAACACCTCAATGGCACATTGTTATGTATCTGAAGATTTCCTTCTAAAAACGCCTTTAGCCGAGCAGTTATATCATCAGTATGCCTCGGCTATGCCCATCATCGACTACCATAGTCACCTAGAAGCTAAGGACATATACCTCAACCAATCTCACGAGAATATCACTCAAGTTTGGTTAGCATCTGATCACTATATTTGGCGAGCAATGCGCAGCGTAGGGATTGATGAGCAGTACATTACCGGCACTGCCAGTGATCAAGATAAGTTTGCAAAGTGGTGTGAAGCGATGCCTAAGCTTGTTGGTAGCCCGCTATACCAATGGTGTCATCTAGAGTTAAAAAAGTACTTCAATATTGATGTGTTGATTTGCCCTGAAAACCAAGAATTTTTATGGCATCAGTGTAACGAAGTTATTTCTTCTCAGGCCTTAACGCCACAAAATGTCTTGAAGATGAATAAGGTACATACCGTTTGCACAACAGATGATCCAACAAGCAACCTAGAGTTTCATCAAAAACTCGCGAACGAACCGTGCTCGGCTAATGTTCTACCAACATTTCGCTTCGATGGTTTGATCAATCTTTCTAATCTTGAGATTTATGGGCAATATCTCGATAAGCTTTCAGGTTCTGTTGGCTATGAAATCAAAGATCTAGCCTTGTTAAAGGCTGCCATTAGAGAGCGTGTAGCATTTTTTGACGCTGTGGGTTGCAAGATTTCTGACGTTGGATTGAATAATTTTCATTTCATTGTTTCGTCAGAGCAGAGCGTAGCAGCTTCTTTCGAACTCATGCGTTCTGGAGCCGCTATATCGGACGAAGAGTGCCTTGCGATAAGAAGCCACCTTTTAGTCTTTTTAGGACAGTGCTTCTGTGAATTTGGCTGGGCTATGCAGATTCACCATGGCGTATTAATGAATGTTAATGAGAGACGCTTTGACACACTTGGTCCAGCAACAGGATTTAGTGTTATGGATGATGCACCGCTTATTAGGCCGTTATCCCAATTTCTAAGCCAGTTAGATCTAATCAATCAGCTACCTAACACCATTCTTTATAGTTTAAACCCTAAAGATACATGGCCTCTGGCATCACTTATTGGTGCATTTCAAGAATCGGGTAGCGCGAGTAAAATACAACTGGGCGCAGGGTGGTGGTTCAACGACCATAAGCACGGGATGATTGCTCAAATGACCGCTCTCGCGAATTTGGGAGCATTGGGATGCTTCGTCGGAATGCTCACAGATTCACGAAACATTCTATCTTTGTCTCGCCATGACTATTTCCGTCGAGTGTTATGCGACATGCTAGCAGATTGGGCTCACTCTGGTGATGTACCTAATGATGAAGCGCTTCTTTCAGAGACCATAAAAAACATCTGCTTTAATAACGCACAGCAGTATTTTGATTTTCATTGAGGTAACCATGATTCAATTTTCCCAACCGCAATTAGAGCGTATTCGTCAAAAAGCGTCGGCAGCAACGATTGAGCAGATTAAGCGAGATAACCAAGTTGTTCTCGACTATGAAATATTGGTTCCTGAGGACAATCGAGCAACGTGGAATCTATATTATTTCTGCCCTGAACATGGGGTGCGTTTGACATGGAACCGCCATAATTCAGAGGAACATTGTTGCCCTGTTGATGGTAAAGCATTCACAGGTGAGCCTTATGACGGTGCTTGGTGGCGTTGGTTGAACGGGCTAAATGCGAAAGCGTGTCGCGAGCTAGGTTTACTATGGCAAATAACAGGAGAACAGCACTACTTTGACAAAGTAAAAGCCATTTTACTCCAATACGCGAAATACTACCCTGACTATGAAGAACATGGTGGTATTCCCTACAATGGGCCAGGTAAAGCGAATGCTCAGACATTGTGTGAAGCGAATTGTAATTTGGATTTCGCGCTTGGGTATGACTTTGTCTGTGAAGCTTTAAGTGGTGAAGAGCGTCTGTATATTGAAGAGCGTTTATTACGGGAAGGGGCTGAATTTTTAATGCAGCACCGAACTGATCAGCTGCATAATCATGAGATGAAAATAAACGCAACGATTGGTATTATCGGTTTATTACTTAATGAAGATAAATATCTTGATTTTGCGCTTCACAGTAAATATGGCATTCACTATCAGTTAAAGCATGGTATGAGTGCAGAGGGTCTATGGTTCGAAGGTTCAGTTCATTATCACTATTATGCACTGCAGGCATTGCTAGCATTTGAGAAACTGGCACGCAATACTGACTATTCGGTGCGAACTAACCCGAATTACCACACCATGCTGCAATTTCCATTAAAGCTCGTGCTAAATACAGGTGAGTTCCCAAAACTTAACGATTGCATCGCTGGGCAAGAAAAACTGAACCATGTCCACCTATTTGAATTTGCTTACGCTGAGTTCCAAACCCCAATCTTTGGTTCTGCGTTAAACACCATTTATCAAAGTATGTCTCGCGATAATATTGATGCCTTATTGTATGGCGTAGATAAGTTACCAAAATTGCCTTTGATCACAGGGAGTGCGATTCATGCATCGGAGTCTGGCATTACGATCTGTGTCGATAAAGAGCGAAACAACTCACTGCTCTACAAACATGCCCCTTATGGTGGTGAACATGATCATTATGATCGCTTGGGGTTAATCCTGATTAAAAATGGTAAGGAAATCCTACCAGATCTTGGCACAACGGGTTATGGCGCTGAACTTCACTATGGCTATTACAAAAACACCGCAAGTCACAATACATTAGTGGTTAATCAAAATAATCAAACACCAGCGATTCCCAAATTACAACGCTATATCGAAAATGAAGAATTTACGTTTGTTGATGCAGTCGTAGATTGGAGTTTGCCACCTGCCACTGTTGATAGCCATACTTTGGTTCATTGGGATGAAAATAGCTATAAAGATATAGTATTTAGACGTTCGATTCTTTGGCTTGGAGATTCTGCAATTGAAATTAACCAGGTGAGTAACCCGCATAAACAGCAACTGGATCTGACACTGCATACTCGTGGTGAAATGATAAAGGCTTCTGCCGAACTAAATGACGTAGTCAATACGCTAGAAGGCCCGTTAGCGAGAATGACCAACTGCAGTACCACCGTAGCATTACCAGACATGGTGAAATTTGACTATGACGTAGCGCTTGATACGACTTATTCTCAAACGATCTACTCTGAGGGTGGTGATTCTATCTTAACGGGTAATGCTCCAGACAACCCCGCCACATCAGAATTAAGCTATGTACTGCTTCGTAGTCAGCAACCTCAATTGAAAAGTATTGTTGTGCATGATTTAGAGGGTTCTATCAACCTTACTCATGCTGATTGGTCAGAAGAAAAGCTTACGATGAGCATGGATAGAAACGGAAAAAATCAAATCGTGAAGATTTCTTTCCTTAATGGAGAAGTGACTGTAAATTAGAATACCAAACTTATTTTTATTATTTAGTCCCTTTTTTAGGTTTGCCCATTAATTGAATGGGCATTGTTATGGTTACATCGCCAAACTGTAGTGGGTGAGTTAATTTGGCCACTAGCGTAGAGGTTTTGTTATACCCCCAGTAATCAATGAAGTACTAATTTAGGGAAAGATGTAACTCAGAAATGCCCCAATCGGTGTTAGCCTTGCTATTCATCCTTATGCTGATTGTTGATATTCTCCTAAATAAAAGTAATGTCGATGCTAAATGGACGGACATATACTTTGTCGGTAAAATGCGCTCTCGCGGCTGCACATGAATTTCAGTCAACTTTAGAGAAAACCTAATGATTGTAGAAAATGTGCTTCCTGAACATTACGCAGAAATGCTTAATGTTTGGGAGAGTTCAGTCCGAGCAACTCATGACTTCATATCAGAAGAAGACATTGAATTTTTTAAACCAATTATCATTGAGCAGGCTTTTCCTGCTGTCACGTTAAGATGTGTGAAAAATGAAAGTGGTTCAATTCAAGGTTTCGTGGGGATCTACGACTTAAAGATTGAAATGCTTTTCATCTTAAACGAGGCCAGAGGGCAAGGAGTTGGTAAGGTTCTGCTGCAATACGTAATAGAGCAGCTAGGCGCAACCAAAGTCGATGTAAATGAACAAAACCCACTGGCAGTAGGTTTCTACGAGCATATGGGCTTCAAAATCGTTTCGCGCTCGCCACTTGATGATATGGGAAAACCTTTTCCAATTCTGCATATGACACTTTAAAGCTCGGTTTGTCGTAACCAAGTTTGTTAGAAGATACGCCCAAAGCTAATAACTTTGGGCGTTTCCGTATACGCGAGCGTTGTTATGACTTGACTAACTTTTTTACCTTTCTGTTTTAGTTGAATTTATCAATAGTCCTAACTCTAGAGCTAAATGGTTAAGTTTAACTGATACTAGAAGGTAGCATACTCGCCAATAAGCTGAGAATTATGCTCTCAGCTATAATTTGTTCGTCAATAATGTATACGTACTCAACGTCCTATGAAACTTGAATCTCTTTTGTATAGTGACATTGGGACAGTGTACTTCGTGGTTTCTGTACTACCTAATAGGGCTTCTATAGTTGTGACTGCTATTTGGCTATAGTCCACGCCAACAGAGCTAAGCGCTGGCCTTTGATACTGATTGAAAGGGCTGTTATCGAATCCTACTATGCCAATTTGATCAAGATAATCAGGTGCTTGCTCCCTAAGCGTTTGAATGAAACCATAAGCAATCACGTCAGCAGAACAGACAAAAGAGTCTGGACGTGATGTCATTGCTAGCACTTTTTGTGCAGCTTCCTGTCCTGATTTTTCTGAAAAAAGTGCATCAAATACAACGTGCTCTGCACCTGCTTTATTGATGGCTTTTGTGTAGCCTTCTAGTCGGCTACGAGCCGAGTGTTTATTGTCTGAACCACCGATAAACGCAATAGAGTTAAATCCTTGTTCATATAAATGCTCAACGGCGAGTCTAGCGCCACCTGAATCGTCGGTGAAAATATTAATACTAGACTTGGCCTCTTTGACCTCTCGGTCTAGCACTGCGATTCGATAGTCATCATTAATGAGGTTATCTATAAAGGTAACGTCATTTGACAGTCCTAGAAAAACCGCAGCTGCAATTGTTTTAGAATCAAAGTCTTTACGTATTTGTAACTCAACTTCTTGTTCGTCATCTCCATATTCTATGAGTTCCACAACAAGCTTATGGTTGTGGTTTTTTGCTGCTTTAATGAAGTTGGATATTATTCCCATTACATAGGGTGATTCTAAAGAGCTAAGAGAATCACTCTCCATATCCACCTCGTAAGCGTATGCATATAGTGCAATCACGGTTTGTGGTACGCCTTTGAGTACCTGAGCAAAGGCATTTGGTTGATATTTGTGCTTATCAATAACAGATAGAACTTTGTTTTTTGTATCTTCGGGGATATCTGGATAATTATTGATGACTTTCGAAACTGTGCTTCGGGATACGCCCGCGAGCTTAGCTATTTGCGTTGCATTGATTGGTTTGTGAGACATGACAACCTCTATAAAATGGCTGCGAAAATAATACCAGTAAAAGCGTCTCTGGATTGAATAAATATTTCAGGGTCGAAAAGTTGGTTTGTAGATCTGAATCACAATTTACAATTAGAGTTTAGTGAATGTGCTTTGGATCACTTACACGTAATTAAAATTTCTATAAGTTTACGAACAGCTGTTCGTAAGCCTGTGATTTCTGATTTTAGTAGATAGAGATATATATGAAGCTAGTAGATTATTTGACGTTTGAAGCAACTTGTCTTGATACAAGTGCTATGGAAGTGACCGCAATCCCTCGTTTTGAAGAGGAGATTGTGTTTTTGGATATTGAGGTTAAAGCAAAAGAACCAACTAGGTTCCCTGAAGTCACGGTAGACGTTCATTTTCCCTTTATCGACATGCACAACCTTTGGACGCCTTGTCCTCATGGTAATCCTAAGGCATTGCGCAACAAAGGTATCCCAGAATGGTGGCCTTCTTACTCGAGTCATATTAGCCACGTAGCTCCGGTCGGGTGTTTTTACTCTCAAAGTAGCCAAAGCCGCTTGGCTTTTGCATTTTCGGATTGCAAGAACATTGTTAACGTTCATGCGGGTGCATACGAGGAAGAAAACGTTGGCCGAATTAGACTTCGCCTATTTAGCCTGTCAAACGAGGAACTTACTAGCTACCGAGGAACACTGCGCTTAGATACAAGAGAAATGCCAGTATTTGACGCCATTGAATCTATGGCCTTGTGGCATGAAGAACAGCTTGGTGGAACTCAAATGCAAGTTCCTGAAGCCGCTTTGGAACCCGTCTATTCAACCTGGTATGCGTTTCATCAAGATCTCTCTCAACAGGAAATTGAAGCGCAGTGCGAGATGGCTGTATTGGCAGGTTGCAAAACAATTATCCTCGACGATGGTTGGCAAACGGATGACAGCAATCGTGGCTATAAATACTGTGGTGATTGGCAGGTAGCGACAACGAGATTCCCTGATTTTGCAGCGCATGTGAGCAATGTACAGAGTTTAGGTATGAAATATATGCTGTGGCTCAGTGTGCCGTTTATGGGCAAGGGATGCGAAAGCTGGAACGAGTTTGAAGATTATTTATTGTTCTATAGTGAACAAAATGAGACCGGAACGCTTGATCCGCGTTATCCGCAGGTTCGCCGTTATCTAGTAGAAACTTTCAGTAGAGTAGTACGTGAATACAATCTTGACGGTTTAAAGCTGGATTTTATTGACGAGTTTGACATGAAAAATGCTGAAGGGAATGCGCTAAAACCAGACCCACGCAGAGATACAGAATCTCTTCCAGAAGCAGTAGACATGATGATGATGGAAGTTCGACGATCTCTGGAAGCGATTAACTCTAATATAATGATTGAGTTTAGACAGAGATATATCGGTTCAATGATCCGAAAATATGGCAATTTGTTTAGAGTTCATGATTGTCCAAATGATCCTATTGCGAATCGAATGGGTATTCTTGATCTGAGAGCTTTTTCAGGAAATACCTCCGTTCACTCTGATATGTTTACTTGGTCACCTGAAGATACGGTAGAAAGTGCGAGCTTACATTTTATTAACTCTCTATTCGCTGTGCCTCAAATCTCTCCCAATATGCGGAAATTATCCGATTCTCACCTAGCGATGGTTAAGCATTGGCTTGGCTTTTGGACGAGACATAAAAACATTTTAATGAACGGCAAGATTAAGACTTGCAGCCCTGAAATGCAGTACCCAATCGTCGAGTCTTCACTGCAGCATGAAAAGGTAGTCGCCGTCTTCTCTGATACACCCGTTGAAGTGTTTCACGATGGCATAACCGATATTACCATCGTCAATGGAACCATGAGCGAAAGAGTCATTCTTCGGAGCTCTACCGAGAAATCAATAACAGTCAGCACTTTCGATTGCTTAGGGAGCCATTTAGAGGACAAATCAATGGAACTGCAAGCCGGTCTTACTGAGCTCGAACAGCCAATCTCAGGCTATATAAAAATTAGCGCCTAATCGATTTAAAGCCTGAGACCCTACACTCAGGCTTAGTCCAAATAAAAACAATTTTAAGGAATGATAATGAGTAACGTGATAACAGGTAAGGTGAGTAATCAAACCAAATGGTCGTTTGGTTTGGGTGGATTTGGCAAGGATTTTGGTCTGGTGCTAGTAAACGTCTTTGTCATGTTTTACTACACTGATGTTGCGGGTATTTCCCCGATATTTTTAGCGGGTATGTTTCTTCTCGCTAGGGTGTGGGATACAGTCAACGATCCAATACTTGGCTATATAGTTGCTAAAACGAATACCCGTTGGGGCAAATACAAACCTTGGATTCTTGTCGGAAACGTTTTAAACGCTTTCTTTTTGGTGGGTATCTTTGCCGCGCACCTTTTTGAGGGTAACACGCAGCTATGGTGGGTTGTGTTTACTTACGTGGGTTGGGGTATGACCTACACGATGCTAGATGCACCTTTCTGGTCATTAGTCCCTAAGATCACTCTAAATAAAGATGAACGAGAGGGGTTAATGCCTTACCCAAGAGTATTCGCGACAGCAGCAAGTTATATTGTGCAAGGGGTAGTCGTTTATGCTGTAGTGTTCTTAGGTGCGGGTGATGATGGGCGCGGATATATGCTGTTTGCTGCGTGTGCAGGCGCTATGGCGATCATTAGTGCTTTGATTACCTGTAAATGGGTAGAAGAATCTTTTGAAGAGGATAAAACCGCTTTAAAGAACTTCAATCTAAAGCAAGCTTACTCGTTGATACTTAAAAATAGGCAGTTCCTCTGCTTGCTAGCCATTGCCCTTTGTTACAACGTGGGGACTGCTCTCATGGGTGGCTATACAATGTACTTCTATACGTATGTATTAGGTGATGCTACAAAGCTAGCTGTTGCGTCTGCCTGTGGCGGTATTGCTGGAATTAGTACACTACTATTCTTTAAACCTATTGTTAAAGCGATTGGTCGCCAAGCTTTGTTCTCTGCTTCACTCGTTTTCCCAGTCATCGCAGCTATTTCTTTGTGGTTTGCTGGTAACTACGCACCAGACTCGAACCTGCTCATTGGACTTTCTGGTGTATTCGGTGGAATCTCTGGAGCGGTTTACTGGTTAATCATTCTGATCATGGTAGCGGATACTGTCGATTACGGAGATAAAACCATTGGTATTCGCGCTGAAAGTGTCTCCTACTCAGCTCACACATTAATTTCTAAATGCTCTGGTGCTCTAACGGGTTCTCTTATCGGATTGGGGCTGGCTGCAATTAACTTTGTACCAAACGAAGTCCAAACGGCAGAGACGTTAACAGGTTTACAGTTCTTATATTTATCTCCAGCGATACTATGTGCCCTTGGTTTATTCATTTATTCTAAGTTCTATAAGTTGAATAATGAAAATCTCGATAAATTGCAAGATGATCTTAGAGCTAAATATGCGTAAAAACTGTGGGCAGTAGCTTTGCCCCCTCACCGCCTCTTTGTTGAGGGGTACAGTTAACTCTTCAATACAGCCATCCAACTAGTCTGTAGCCAACCTAACTAATACCAAAACAAAAAAGGCCCTCTCTAGGGAGGGCCACTTATTGCCAATAATATAGGGGACTGATATGAATAAGGTACTAAAAATGTCGTTTGCAGCGACATCAATTTTGATTGCAATGACAGCCAATGCTGAGGTCACCATCGTAGACAACGAAGAGGGGAATTTCTCTATCGGTGGTAACGTAGAGCTTAACTTCAACTACCAAGATCGTGAATCACATGTTAATGATGACAGTGAATTTAACCAAGATGGTCGCGTACTTATCGAATTTTCGGGTGAGAAATACACAAGCAACGGCCACTATGTTGGGGTAAAAGCGCAACCTCTCTTTGAAAGTACTGGCAATATTGCTCTCGATGACGCTTATTTCGAGTTCGGTCAAAAAGATAGTTGGACAATCAAAGCGGGTCGATTTGAAGCTTACGACATGTTCCCTGTCGGGCTAGATGTATTCCTAGAGTATTCAGGTTCTACAGCAAATGATCTATATAGTGATGGTGCCGCTTATACTTACCAAATGAAAGAAGCTCGTGGTCGCGGTTCTGACGGGCAAATCATGTATAGCCAAAACTTCGGTGGCCTTTATGTTGAAGTCGGTGCAATGCTAGGCGATCGAACAAACTTATTTGATGGTGGACTTGAAGGCAAATACCACGGTCAGCAAATTGAATCGAGTAAAGATTCATTCTTAGTTCGCCCTGTGGTTGCTTATCAAATGGGAGACTTCAAGGTAGCAGCTTCGGTCGAAACTAACCTAGTTTCAGACGCAATCGTTGCCAATGGTGTTGATATTTCTGACCGCACAGGTTACGGCTTAACAGGTAACTGGACTAGTGGTGATTGGAGTGTAAACACGAACATTGCTTACTTAGATGCAGTAGATGAAAATAACCTGTCAGCAGGTGTTAACGCGCTTTGGAGTAACTTTGGAGTAGGCTACGTTTACTCGATTAATGAATACGAAAATAAAGAGTTTTCATCTTGGGCTGAAGGTGACGTAAACGTGCAAACCTGGTATGCATCATACGCATTCAGTGATGTACTGGAGGTACAAGACTTTTCTGTTCTTCTAGGTACTTACTACACGATGGTTGATAACAAGTTAGAACAGCAAGCGAATGCATCAACTTTCGCTGAAGAAGATGACTTCGGTGCTCGTGTACGTCTGTACTACGAATTCTAAGAGTAACCCCGGAATTAAATGCTGCTCAGTGGATGCACACTGTTCTATGCTTTGGCTAACGAACCTTCATGAAGTGCAACAATGGAAGCGATGAAGCGATGAAGCGTATCAAAGCCGCTGGTGGTTACATCAGCTTCGACCCTAACCTCAGGGATGAAGCGGGGGATGCGTTTGTCGGTGGTTTACTGGCGAAGCTTTCACAGAGTGAAGAGTGGTGTTCGTGGCCTCAAATTGAAGCCACCGTGAGTTTGGGTAATGGTTGTGGTGCACTTGCAACCACTCATTTGGAGCAACTAACGGAGTTGATTGGAGATTATCGTTTTAGAGGTTAACAAATAAAAGTCGCTCAACAAGAGCGACTTTCCATATCTTTAAATATTTATAAAGCCCCTAACTCATTCTTGTCCAATAATGAGTCAGAGGAGCCAACTGGTTAAAACAACAAATTAAAGGCTAACCGAAGTTAGCCTGAATAATCTAATCTGCGTTTTTCCTAAGCACTGAGGCTATCGCCTCATCCAACTCGTTCTGAACCTCTTTCGACAAACGCCCAAATTCATACGAGAAGTTACGACCTTTAACGCGCTTACGCGCAAACATACCTTTGCTATCGAACTGGGCAAGGGGAGTGACTTCTGCTTTATCCGTTTCGCTCTTAGCTTCTGTAATTTTCAGCTCAGCCTTAATGGCAGTCAGAACACTATCTTTAAACTCATCGCTGCTTTGTTCAGGCTGAACATTGACAAGGTTTTTGCTCACTTTTTTCGTAAAGCCAGTGAGGCCTTTCTTATCATTTTCAAACGCTTTCATCACTTTACCAAGTAACGAATAGTCGGTGTGTGATAGCTCATTAACGACAGGGAACAGGGCGATGATGCGCTCATCAATGCTCGCCGCTTTAAGCGCTTTACTCACGGCAGGGCGACTAATACCCACCATCTTAGCCACGTCTTCTTGGGTGTAATCGCCACTGTCCATCAGTGTTTTGCACTGTAAGCCGATCTCGCGCTGGTTGTGCTCTTTGGCAGTTTGTAGCTGCTTGGCGAGTGCCTTGGCATCGGCAACGGAAACCTCGTCTTGAGCGACAAGCATTTTGAACGTTTTTATGCGACCCTCTTGGAGTAAGAACCATGCTCGGCGGCGAGAACCATCGAGCACATCAATTTTACCTTCGACCTCTCGGCCTACCGCTGGGTAAAACTGCTGAAATTCAAGAGAGTTTAAATCTTGCAGTGATTCTTTGGTGAGAAGTGATTGATCACGGCCATTAACATCAAAGGTAACGAACGTCGTATCTCGCACTTGCTCATGTGACAATGTCACCTCGTTAAAGATGGCTGATTTCCCAGACGCTAGTTGCCAAGTCATCGCTTGGCCAACCGATTCAATACCAAATTGTTGCTTTAGGTATTCTGCGCTGTTTTCACCCGAGCTTTCTAACTCTGAAACGAGTTGCTTTGTCAGAGAATCAAGGTTGGCTTTTGCTGCTACCTTTTGCGCTTCGGCTGAACCGGGTGCATTTCCTAAAGGGCTACCGCCACGTTTTTTCGCCATTATGCGTTCTCCTGTTCACGCCATACGTTAAGAATGTCGCGCTGAATCTGGCTGGTTACTTCGTAGCTGTTTTGCTGCGCGGTTTGGAAAGTAGATTTGCTCTTTGGGTACTCACTTTTTGACATATCGAACACGGTTGAGAGTAGGGAAGAGGCTTGACGGATCGCTTCGCTATGCTTGAACTCTTTCGAGTATAAGTAAGGCGCAAAGTGATCATATAGGCTGTTCATTAGCTCGGTTGTGGTTGAGCTATCACGGTGATTGGTGAGCAATACTTTCATAAAGTCGTAACCATCGTGATTAGCGTTTTCAAGCAGTGCCCAAACCTGCGGAATATAGCTAAAGTATGAGCACGTTGCATCGATGTCGTTTTCGGTAATCGATAGTGGGAAAACCACACTCGTTGCAGCGAAATAGGCGTTGTACGTAGCGTAACCAAGAGACGGTGGGGTATCGATAATGATGATATCGAACTCATCTTTCACCGCGTCAATTACATCGTTTAAAATCGAGTAAGGGGAGGGCAGTTTGTGACTAAACACTTGCTCATGGAACCAACCTTCTATCGCCCTATCGCTTTGTGCGGCAGGAAGAATACGTAAATTAGGGATCGTCGTCTCTAAGAACGCTTCAGATACAGCGTCGTTGAACGTCTCATCTTCATCTAAATCAAAATTACGCATCATCAAATCACCGACCGATAGGTTACCCTCTTGGTCGGCTTCTGGTGCGTAATACATAGAGAGCGTTGCTTGACCATCCATATCAATGAGACCAATGCGATACTCTTGATGAAACTCAGTGGCTAGGCCAGACGCGATAGTCGCGGCAGAGACAGTTTTACCGACACCACCTTTCTGGTTTTGGATCACGATGACCTGAGCGCCTTGCTTATCACTGCGCTTGAACTTGAGCTCTTTACGTAGAGCTTCGGGCAGTAAATCACGGACACGGTACATTTCAGCGATATCGATAGACCATTGCGAGTCTTCATGACGGCGAGGATCGATTTCAGCTGCTGCCACGTATTTATCAAGTGTTTTGGCATCGATACCAAGATAAGCCGAGGCTTCTGCGCGGGTAAAGTTACGCAGTTCTTTACGGTGATTGGCCAATAAACGCAGGTTACGGCGTTTGATATAGCTGTCTGCGCCTTGCTTAAGTGACTGAAAGTGCTTTGTCGTTGGGTTTGTGTCCATTTCTAGCTCCCTACTGGAATTGGAAATAGTATATCCCTTAATTTTTGAGGTTGGTAGTTAAAACTGAGGTGTTGCGTGATAAGTTGGTTATTTCCCATATATAAGGTGCTGTACTAGCTAATATGATCTGATGTTAAGTAAGCGCTTTAATAAGTGCTTGTTGCAAAAATAATCA
The DNA here is from genome assembly GCF_050337325.1 of Vibrio kyushuensis. Taxonomy (NCBI): domain Bacteria; kingdom Pseudomonadati; phylum Pseudomonadota; class Gammaproteobacteria; order Vibrionales; family Vibrionaceae; genus Vibrio; species Vibrio kyushuensis. The sequence goes on along the minus strand of NZ_JAKJSV010000018.1, from coordinate 11,511 downwards.
GAGATTAACTTCGACTATTGCAATGTTCAATTTTAGTTGAAAATCACCTCGTTCCCGCGATAAAGTTATCGGCTGATCTCTTCTCAACCCAAAACCTATTGACCTCAATTAACATTCGCAATGACGAGAAATATAGAATCGTTGACCAGCCCGTTTTCGACATTTGAACCTACCGGTTGCTACGATGAAGTAGTTTCAGCCTTACGCGGATTTTTTCGTATATTCCTATCATTGAGCGGGGAATCACTGATTACTATTGAGTACCTTTAGTCATACATCAATTTGTCAGCGATCTTGTCATCAAATTCGTTTAAAGACTTTCTAGCTAAATGTCTAAAAGGCAAAGCTTTGATTAGCTCTTCAAATGGCTGGATGGCGAATGCCCAGAAGACTGAGCCGTCAAAGACAAAAATGATTAAAGCGCATAAAGGTATAGAAATGATCCATTGGCCAGTGAAGTTGATTTTAAACACTGAGGTGGTTTTCCCAAGCGCCCTTAGTACATGACCATGTACCGTGTTGTACCCTCTTATTATGGGCAGTAATATGTAGAGTGGCGCAATGGTTGCTAGAGCTATGTAAGTTGATTGATCAAGATCGGGGTAAATATCCTGTATTACCAATGAAAAACCAGCGAAAAACAATGCACAAACAAACGACATAATGACGGCCACATCGATACTTGTATTCACGTTTTTAACCAAATCATCCATTTTTCTTGACCCAATAGCCTGACTAATAGATATAGCGGAAGAGTGCGCCCATGCGCTCATAAACTGGGTACCTGCACGTACCCAGGGTGCGACGAGCGTGATTGCAACATAGGCGTTGATGTTTAATTGGGAATAAAGAAGTTGATATACCGTCGCACCAATAGAGAGAATGGTCATATTCGCTGCAACTGGAAATATTTCGATCACGTGGTTCTTAATATTACGCCCTAACTCCTGACGCGTTGCTTCAAACCTTAGAGATATAGCACCATCAAAGTGAACGCATGCGACTAAAAATATCAGGCGTATAGTGATCGCTATGATACTTCCGAGTGCTGCGCCTTGCACTCCCATCCCTTCGTAGTTAATGCCAGTTCCGAGAGAGAAACCATGGATAAGAACGTAGGAGAGAATCGCGTTTATTGGCAGCTCAATTAGGTACCCCTTAAAGGGGACTTTTGAACGACCTAAACTATTGAATAGGGCGATGATAACTTGAGTGACTGCGGTGTAGAGAACGAGATATTTGGAGATCTCAAGATAGTCAGCGATCTGATGATATAACTCTTCATTATTGGTTAGAGTGTAGATCAAATTCTGGTGAAAAATGGTGAGTAGTGCCAAGAATAAAAGAGCCACCCCAAAGTTGATGCTAGAACCTGCCCAAAATGCCTTAGAAAGGGACCGCTTAATCCCTGAACCTACGGCCCGACTTAACACCAATTGTGTACCGTTGGCTAGTGCCATCTGAATGCCTAGTATGAAAGCAATAATAACGGTTGCGATGCCCATCGCTGCCAAGGCGATTTCACCTAAGGGAGATACTAGCAGCGTGTCAATCATAAGCATCGACTGCATTAATAGAGCATTTAAGGCGAGGGGCCAAGCAAGGGAGAAGTTTTTTCTAACGTAGGATCGAGATGACATAATAAACCTTAATTCGGATTCGTTTTTCCATCAACGATAAGAAAGACAACGTATATAAATCCTACGTTTACGACTGAAGGTGACCCGAAAAGTAAGCTGGGTGAAGCGATTAACTACATTATAAATCACTGGCCGACGCTAGTGCGAATTATCTATGATGACCGCTTAAGAAGCATGGATAACAACCGAGTGGAACGTGCTGTGGGTCCTTTGTTATCGAAAGTTCTCGACTACCGATGAGAATGACAGATACCGCCCACTAAGGCGGTATCTGTGTTGATATTAGGAGTTCAATGAGCCGCTTTGAAGATATTTAAAATTTATCAGTGATAACAAGGTTACAATTCTTTAGCTCACTCCAAAGTTTTCAGCAACCTCACCTGCATAAGTAGTTATTCGGTATAGCGTTAGTCATGCTTACCGAATAAAACACTACCTTTGGTACGATAAAATTCTGCTCAATGACCAACCATTGTTCGAGTGGTTTAGAAGTTATATCTCACACCAAGCTGATACACCATACGCTCAACGGCACCAGCCGCGACATCGTTGTTACTCCAGTCTCTCTGATCTTCAGTCTGCCAGTTTAGACCAAATGTTAAATCAAGCTCGTTAGTCATTACATACGAGCCATTAACACCAAATCGATGTCTGATATGTTCACGTTCGTTTCCAACTGCGTCAGTGTCATCACGCAATAATCCGATTCGAGCGAAAGGTGAAAGCGTTAGGTCGCCAAATTGGTGTCTGTAAACAAATCGAAGTTGAAGTTCATTTCTGGTCTCTAATTCACCCGCATTTGCGACCCCCCCAATTTTATTGTAAACACTCATAAGTGAAGTAGTTAAACGAGAAACGTCACTAAATTTGGTCATAAACCTGAAGTCAAGCTCATGCAAGTAATCAGTATAGTCAAATCGGTCATTTGGCTGTGCAGAGTTTTGGTCATTACCACGAGCTCCCATATCAGCACTAATAGGAGCGATAAAACCATCGACTCCAAGTGACACGGTATCATTCACTTGGTATGTCATATTTGGATAGACACGCCACTCTGTTCGTCGAGTGTCATTCTGACTGTATTCTTCATGACGTATGCGAAATCCTGGAGAAAAAGTAAAATTGTCGGTTACGTTGTATCGGTAAGATACGAGGTATTCCTGCCTAGAACGGTCGTTTCGGTATGGGTTACCATCTTCCGGCATTATTTGATTCATCATTTGGCGATCATTAAATCTTACACCAACGCGCAACGGACTGTCGGGTAACGGGCTAAAGCTTGTATAGAGGTAAGGTAAAAGCAAGTCGTTATGGGAGTAATTAGAATTGTAATCTTCATATTCTGTACCAACTTCAATAGAGCCAGACGCTATAGCACTAGCAGAAAACGAGGCAATAAGCGCAGCGAGCAAGGGGTTAAGTTTCATTATGTAAACCTTATTTCTTGGATAAAATTAGTTCGAAGTAATTAATGAAGGCTTGCCGCTACTAGGTACTGTGATGTAATCAATATTCATAGAATTATCCACTGCTCGGAAAAATATACATAGCAATATTAAAATGACTCCCACCATAAATTTTATGAATGGTACTGGATGGGGTTCCATTAAGTTCAATTACATGCGCACCTAGTTGCTCATTGCGCTTCATTAGTTTTGTCCTTAACAATGAAGCTACAGTCACACGCGCTAATCTCGATTAGAGATTGAAACACGGAGAAAACAGCATCGATTATTAGAAGGGCTTGGCCTATCTGGCGTAAAAACAGCCTCAGTAGAAAGTAAAGCGGGAACGACAGAGGGGGTTACACCATGTTCAACACAAACAGCTTTTAATTGGTTAACTAAATGGGCTCGCACGTTAATTTCATTATCATGCGGCCCTTTTTTATTATTGGTCAACCAAACCGGACGAGATTAGGCTACATGCTGCTGTATTGGTTGTCCAATGTGCGAATTTGTAAGTGTGATTATGATCAACCAACTATTTGGTTTGTTTTAAAAGTGTGATATATAGACATAATCTCTTAAGGTCAAAGAGATTGCGTTCTTCTATTAACTACTATGCTGCTGTTATTGGAGTCATGAAAAATGCCTAATGGCATAGGTTGAACTTACAGGTGAATAGCAAGGTTTTGCTGTACTATGTGATATAGTGGTTGACCAATTTTGTTGTGGTTATTATTATGTCCTATGAGAGTAATGGAACAATAGTGAATTATCATGATGCCTTTTGAAGCAAAGCGACCTTACCAAGAGTTAGGATTATTACTAAGACAAGAACTAGCTGATGGTTGCTATTCTGTTGGTGACCGTTTGCCGCCAGAACGTGATATAGCTGAGCGGCTTAATGTAAGTCGTACGGTGGTGCGTGAAGCCATTATCATGCTTGAGCTAGAAAACCTTGTGGAAGTTAAGAAAGGTTCTGGTGTTTATGTATTAAATATTCCAAGTGATTTAAATGGACGTGAGCATGTAATCAGTGACGACTCTGGTCCATTCGAAATGTTGCAAGCCAGGCAGTTGCTTGAAAGTAATATTGCTGAATTTGCCGCTATTCAAGTAACGCCTAGTGACATTGTGAAAATGCGAAATGCGTTGGAAATCGAGAGAAATGAAATAGCGAGCGGATCGGAAAATTGCGTTGGAGATGAGACGTTTCATCTTTGTATTGCTGAAGCTACTCAAAATTCCGTATTGATCGATATGCTGAAACATTCGTGGGCACGTCGAGAAAATAGCCCTATGTGGAAAAAGCTTCATACTCATATTGGTGGAGTGGATTACCGTGAAGAGTGGCTTGAAGACCATGCACGAATCCTCGCAGCGATGCAACGCAAAGACCCTATAGCAGCGAAAAATGCCATGTGGCAACACCTTGAGAATGTTAAACAGCGCCTCTTGGAGCTGTCTGATGTTGATGACCCAAATTTTGATGGTTATTTGTTTGACTCCAATCCAGTTGTTTCTTTGGATTCTGAGCGACGTTAACCTCCAACCGGCGAAGACCGGTTAATATTTGATGGCTACTTAACGTAGCCAACTCCCCTAAATCATAATGCACTTAACTTAAATTAAAGTTGAGCGGACAAGTGCATCTAAAAAAAGGTAGACATTATGGAACAAACTTGGCGTTGGTATGGCCCAAATGATTCTGTTTCTCTTGATGATATTCGTCAGGCAGGCGCAACAGGTATTGTAAATGCACTACATCATATTCCTAATGGTGAAGTGTGGCCCAAAGAAGAAATTTTAAAGCGTAAAGAGATTATTGAAGCTAAAGGACTAACTTGGTCCGTCGTTGAAAGCGTGCCTGTACATGAAGAAATCAAGACACAGACGGGTAACTACCAACAGTGGATAGACAATTATAAACAGACATTACGTAATCTTGCTGAATGTGGCATAGACACGGTTTGTTATAACTTTATGCCAGTACTCGATTGGACTCGAACTGATTTAGAGTTTGAAATGGCGGATGGTTCGAAAGCACTGCGCTTTGACCAAATAGCTTTCGCTGCTTTTGAATTACACATTCTTAAGCGCCCAGGCGCTGAAGACGATTATTCGGTTGAAGAAAAAGCTCAAGCTAAAGAGTACTTTAACAGTATGTCTGAAGCGGCTGTGGCTAAATTAACAGGTAATATCATTGCTGGTTTACCCGGTGCTGAAGAAGGCTATACATTAGAAGAGTTCCAAGCGCAGCTAGACCGTTATGCTGGCATTAGTAAAGATAATCTTCGTCAGCACATGGCGTACTTCTTAAAAGAGCTTATGCCAATTTGTGATGCTAACGGATTAAAAATGGCAGTTCATCCAGACGATCCACCACGTCCCATTCTTGGTTTGCCACGTATCGTATCAACGATTGAAGATATTGATTGGTTGACGAAAGAAGTACCAAGCAAGATGAATGGAATCACCATGTGCACTGGTTCTTATGGTGTCCGAGGTGATAATGATTTGGTCGATATGATCAAGCAGCACGGCGAGAGAATTTACTTTACGCACTTGCGTTCTACACAACGAGAAGACAATCAATTGAGCTTCCACGAAGCCGCTCACCTAGAGGGTGACGTTGATATGTATGACGTGGTTAAGGCGATTTTGGAAGAGGAGCACCGCCGAGAAGCAAGTGGTGATAAGCGCCTCATTCCAATGCGGCCTGATCATGGTCATCAAATGCTTGATGATTTGAAAAAGAAAACAAACCCTGGTTATTCAGCAATTGGTCGCCTGAAAGGCCTTGCCGAAGTTCGAGGGCTAGAAATGGCATTGAAGCGTGCTTTCTACACTAAATAAAAGGGCTTGTTGCAGTAAGCCCGTAAAATCGTTGGTTACAATGTTATTCACGGTGCCGTTGCACTAGAGCAAGCCAGCATTCTTTTAGACGCATTTTCACCACTGCGTGCAGATTTCTTAAAATAATCAACATACCCAAATAGCGAAGATCGTTATTTGGGTATAGCGCAACCTCAGTTGCTAAGGTATCACTATGAAACCATTTAACATCGCGGTCATTGGCGAGTGCATGGTTGAGCTACAGACGAAAGAAGAAGGGCTTAAACAAGCATTTGGTGGTGACACGCTCAACACCGCTCTTTACCTATCTCGCTTAACTAAAGAGCACAACATTAAGACCGCTTATGTCACAGCGCTAGGAAAAGATTCATTCAGCACTGACATGATAGCAGCGTGGCAATCGGAAGAGATCGACACCACTTTAGTTAACCGCATGGACGATAAACAGCCTGGTCTTTACTACATCGAGACTGATAACACTGGCGAACGTAGCTTCTTCTATTGGAGAAACGACGCAGCCGCTCGTTACCTATTTGATCAAGAAAATGCTCCTGAGCTAGTCAATTCCTTACTTGAATTCGATGCTGTTTATTTAAGTGGTATTACTCTGGCTATTTTAACGGAAAATGGCCGTAACGTTCTATTCAGCTTCTTAGAGAAGTTTAAAGCCAAAGGTGGTCAAGTTTTCTTCGACAATAATTACCGCCCTAAGCTTTGGGCTAGTCAGAGTGAAGCTATCTCTTATTATGTGAAGATGCTAAATCTAACCGACACTGCCTTACTGACATTCGACGATGAACAAGAGCTATATGGCGACGTTAACGTTGAACAATGTATTGATCGTACGGCAAGCGCCGGTGTAAAAGAGATCATCATCAAGCGTGGTGGGGAAGATTGCTTAGTTGTCGAGGGTGAAAATGCCTCTTATGTATCACCGAACAAAGTTACCTCAATAGTGGATACGACCGCAGCTGGTGATTCATTCAGTGCAGGCTTTTTAGCTAAACGTCTGTGTGGTGGTAATGCTCGTGATGCCGCTTTTGCTGGTCACTGTGTTGCTGGTACCGTTATTCAATATCAAGGCGCTATCATCCCGAATGAAGTAATGCCAGATCTATCCCTTTAATTTTTAATAGGATTTATTTTAAATATGTCCTTAATTAGACACGAGACTATAGTCATGACAACACTTAACGAACAGTTAGCAAACCTTAAAGTAATTCCAGTTATCGCGATCAATAAAGTCGAAGATGCGATACCACTGGGCCGAGCACTGGTTGAAAACGGTATGCCATGCGCCGAAATTACACTTCGTACCGAGTGTGCTATTGACGCGATTCGAGCCATGCGCAAAGAGTTCCCTGACATGTTGATAGGTTCCGGTACTGTACTGACTAACGAACAGGTAGACGCGTCTATTGAAGCTGGTGTTGATTTCATCGTTAGCCCTGGCTTTAACCCACGTACTGTTCAGTACTGCTTAGATAAGGGTGTTGCTATCGTTCCTGGTGTTAACAACCCTAGCCTTGTAGAGCAAGCAATGGAAATGGGTCTGCGTACTCTTAAGTTCTTCCCAGCAGAGCCTTCTGGCGGTGTTGGTATGTTAAAAGCATTAACTGCCGTTTACCCAGTAAACTTCATGCCAACAGGGGGGGTTAGCCTGAAGAACGTTGACGAATACTTGTCTATTCCTTCTGTTCTTGCTTGCGGCGGCACATGGATGGTTCCAACTAAGTTAATGGATGAAGGTAAATGGGAAGAGTTAGGTGAGCTTGTACGTGACGCGGTAAAACACGTTAACTAAGACCCAGCCCTCCTCTACAGGCCTAATGGCTAAAGCCAGTCAGTTTACTGACTGGTTTTCTTCATATTAGGGTACTTTTTGATACTGTTGTAAATTTTGCTAAAGTACCAAACGTTCTGTTTTATAAACGCACATACCTTGTAATTCCGTAGAATTTTTCAGCGGCAGTATCTCCATCAATCACTATCTTCTCTAGTAGTACATTCTGCACTATCACCTATTCAGAAAGGATTTCACAGCGGCTTTATCCTTTATCACGAGTCGGGCACCGATAATAATCGATAACGTCGCTAAACTTATCAATGGATCGATAGTAGCTGACGGTTTCGAGAGTAACTTCAGAAGGAAAGTGGCAACCTTTAAATATTAAGATTCAGAGTATAGGTCAATTTGGGTGAGTTTTTATCTGTATTACCAGACTCAAATTTAATCAGATAGAACGGCTTTGGAAGGTAATGAATTGGCACGAGAAAAATAATGTTTAGTTCTAAGTTATCAATACTTAAGACTACTGTCGTTAAATTCATCACTGTTGTTTTGTCATTATTTTAGACTAGAATTAATGATAACTTGAAGACACTCACCTAAGTGACTTCAAGTTGATTATGGAGATGTAACCTAATATTTAATTAATGTTAAGTTCTCTATTTTTTTGATGTTTAACTTGTCTTCCTGTAATTCAGATAACGCTTTATCAAAGACCGGATCGTCATATGCTCGCTGTGCGTACAACATATTTTTATATGAGTAGTTAGGTTCTAATCCTTTTAATCCCTTATACTCCCAAGGTTTATCTTCAGCGAGGTAAGAAGCTAGATAGCTATATCCAGCCTCAAGAGAATGGTGATCAAATTTATAATTCCAGACATCTACATCTACAAGTTCGCCAAAGTGACCCAAATAGTTGTATGCCTCTAAGTTGAAATTAGAATAATGCCAAGGGCGTGTTCTCAATAATTCCCCTGGTTGTTTTCCTTCATCGCCAAAGTGGCCTCTAATTCGGCGCATTTGTGTGATTTTTAGTTGTTTTTTGGCCAATTCTTCTTCACCAACGAACAGTGAGAATGCAACCACTTGTGCATCATACCAAGTTCCAAGGTTGTTAGGGTAATTGTCTAGATCGAAACCGTGATCACTGGTGATAAGCCAGTTATTAAACTGCGCATACCAATTAACAATTGACTCATATTGTGACTTCGTTAGATGCTCTTGAATTAAATAGACGCTATCTATGACAGGGATTAGAAGTCGACTATCAATAATACCAATCCCGCGTCCATCAAGGATACCCGGGATGGCTTGAGCATATTCAAGGTGAGGATTCATTATGGTTTCTGGATTAATGAACCATGCATCTAGTTGTTCAACAGCCTTCTTCGCGTAACGATCATCATCAGTGAAGTAGTAAGCGAGACCTAGGTCTGTTACGTCGTTAGCAAATTGAATAAATCTTTGTTTGTCTGTTACCGAAGTCAAGGTATCTCTATTGTATTCACCGTCGCGGCGAACATACGGTAGCCCATCTTCTGTATCTGGATTCGGCCACCAGTAAGGACCGAAGCTAAAGTAATCGTGTTTGTTACCACTTGCAGGCAACAAGGTTTTATTTGTTACTGGATCAATTTCGGATTTTAATGCTTCATTCGCTTTCTTTTTTAGTTCATTAAGTGCTAGTTCCTTCTCGGCAAGGTGACTTTTATTGTACTGAAGTGCCTGTGCATCATAAGTTATTAGTTCGATATTAGCGCTCGCAGAGGAGGCAACTAACAATGATAATATAACAACTCTTTTAAAATTAAACATAACGTTTATCCTTTGTAATAAAATACGCTGAAAATATAAATTAAATACCGTTGTTAATTTGTGAGATTAATTGTAAAAACATGATTAATCTCGATTGATATATAAATTCGTGACCTTTGGTTGTTGTTTCGCCTCTGTCACAAAAATAGATAAAACATCTTAATATTTTCTTGATTATTCCGGAAAGTGTTGCGAAAGAATAAAATGATCCCCATGTTTATTTATTCGTTACTTCTTATTAAAGTAGTGGATTGAATTATGACAGATTCAACCTTATTAGAATTTTTAATAATAAAATTAGGAGGAATGTAAAATTCAACATTTAATAATAAAATCTATCGTATTATTGATAGTGTAAATATAAATATTATTTACTAAAAATATATATTGATACGTTACTATATTAATCGGATTTAATTCAGTACCCGTCGATCTACCGCCCTACCCTGTCTCCATGTCGTTACTTGGCATAAAAAAGTGACACTGTAATATTCTATTGAGAATTAAAAACACGCGCACTATCACTAGAATTTTCCATTTTTATGCTCTAGAATTCTAAATACTCTATTTGAATTCTAGATAATCACTCTGAATTTGTGTATTGTCTATATTATTCAATAAGTTATATAGTTCACGTTACCGTTTTGGCTGCATTCTTGGCAGAGCCAAAATGGCTATTAGAATCCGTAGAGGTGAAAATAGTGACCAACCATACCAAAGGTATCGATCGACATGTACCGACTCGCTCAAGAGCGCCCAAGCGACTCACCGATACGAAGATCATCATCAATGAAGTTTCGGAGATCAATCCCATGGTTGGGTTCATGATCCACATGCAATACCTCACTGGTTTGCGTTTCTCGGATGTTCGCGAGACCCAAACCAGCGATTTTGCTGACCGATTTGGTGATCGCGATGAGTTTGATGTCGTTCAGAACAAAATCTATAACGCCACATTAACCCGTATCAAGAACCATGAAACTAAGAGTCAATGGCCCATCGAAAAGCAGATGTCGGTGGCCAAGAGTAAAGCTAGACACACTGTGTTTATTACCGAAGCCGTTCGTGACCTATTTAACGAAGTGATGGACTTTCAAGAGTACAACAATCCATATTTTAATGGCCACGACCTGTTTTCAAGTGCATCTCCCCGAAGCTCGGGCAAGCCGTATAGAAAAGAGTACGCCAATAAGTTATTAAAATCACCCGAATTGACGCAAAGGTTACGACCACATGGGATCACCAATCGTCACCTTGGCACGCACAGCTTTCGTAAAGCGCCATCTCAAGAGCTGCTGGCCAACAAGGTGCATGTTCGAATGATTATGGATTTTCTAGGGCAAACATCATTGGAAAGTACCTTGAAATACATCGAATCAAATGAAGAGGAAATGCGTCAATCGGTAGCGCTTATTGGTACGTTAGCCAAAGGTTAACGTTATATAAAAGGAAGCTGACAGGGATAGGGTCGTCGATTGAGAGAAACGTTTTTGACATTTCAAAGCGTTTGGTTTTGAAAGCGTGAGCAGAACAGGGGAGTTGGTGAGTTGCACGGATCTTTTGCAACAGCCCCTGAGAATGATAGATACCGCCTTAGTGGGCGGTATCTATGTGTTGATATTAGGCAGTCATTGAGTCGATTCTCAGACGCTTACCTATTTTCTATTGATTGTTTATTTGAACCAGGAATCAATATGAGTGCTCACAAACTCATCATCATGAAGATGAGGGTAGCTTTCATAAACCCGCTCGATTTCAGTCTGCTGGCCCGGTGAAAGATCGCCATTTCCAGGATAACAATAGATCCCTTCAAAGAACCCTTGCTTCCTCAATACTTCGTGGATCCCAGCGATACATCCGTCAAAGTTGCCTAGAACGTCAAAGAAAGCGCTGTTAGCATCGGTCACTTCCACAGCTCTGGTCAGCATTTCTTGAGAGACTGTGCTGCCCTGTCGCTGTTCTT
>NZ_JAKJSV010000017.1:0-51113 GCF_050337325.1 Vibrio kyushuensis | reverse complement strand
AACACCCAAGGGGTTTTGATTGGACTCAAAGCAAGAACATATTTGAATGTGTAGACAGAACTTTTATTAATCAGTTTTCCGAATTTTAGAATTTGCTTGGCGACCATAGCGTTGCGGACCCACCTGATCCCATGCCGAACTCAGAAGTGAAACGCAGTAGCGCCGATGGTAGTGTGGGGTTTCCCCATGTGAGAGTAGGACATCGCCAGGCTTTAAATATCGTTTTTAGGTCAAGACCTAAAAACAGATGGACACTTGCTTTGCAAATATGCCACTGCGGAGTGGTAGTTCAGTTGGTTAGAATACCGGCCTGTCACGCCGGGGGTCGCGGGTTCGAGTCCCGTCCACTCCGCCATTATACAAAAAAGCCCGATTCGAAAGAGTCGGGCTTTTTTACGTCTGTAATAAAGTAATAAATCGAAGTTGGCGTCTATAAATAGTAACTGAGTCTGCCTTCCGATAATCGGATACGTTTATGTATTCCAATTTACTCTGTTATTTACACGGAAAATCCAAAGGAAAAAGATCTAAGCTATTCGTTGATCTTTCTTATATACGAAAATATCTCTTTCACATCCTCTTCAGATAATACTGCCCCCCAAGCCGGCATGCCCTCGTTCCCATTTAATACAGTATCAATCAGCTCATCTTCAGTCTCAAACCAAGACGTTAACCCTGAGTAAATGTTTGATGGGGCTTCAGCTAAACTACTGGCGGCTAATCCGTCACCATGACCTAGCTCTCCATGGCAAGTAGCGCATAGGCTTTGATAGTTCTTTTCTCCATTAGATTCATTGGCTAATACGAAAGGAGTGGTGAAGATGATAGCTAGAGAGAGTATTAGAGTTTTCAAACGTAGACCCGCATTGTTTAGTTTTATTTATAGTAAGCGGTTGTCCGTGGATTTTATGTGAAAAAATGCCGACAACGTTGTCGGCATTTTTATTCGTTTTAAGGTGTTAGTAATAGGTTAGCTGTTGTTTACTAACATAAGAGCCTTCTTCGAGACTTCATGTGCTGCTTTCGACATGTCTTGTTTCTCGAGTGCGTCTGCAAGATAAGCATAATCTGAGACGTTTGAGCGAATAGAGAGTGCAGTCTCTAAGTGAGTCTGTGCATCCTTCCAGTTACTTTCCCTTAGATAAAACTGAGCAAGTGCACTGTGAGCAGCAGCGTTTGTATTGTCTTTTTTGATTGTTGTTTTTAGTAACTGAATAGGTGGATGAGTATCTGTTAGGTTCATTTCAGGGAGCAACTCAAATAACTCAGGCGTAGTATGTTTCTTTAGAGATTCCTTTAGAACTATATACGCTTCGTTATCCGCTTTTCTACCGATAAGTTGCTTTATAAAGCAAGTAATTAAGTGACTGTCTGTTTTGACTTTCTTAGGTAACTTATCCCAGTGAGTGATCAAGCCTTCACTGCCTTTTTGTACGGCAATTTCAGTTAAAAGACCACACTGTGCTTTTTGCAAAATAGCAGCTTGTTCTTCACTACCGATGAGTTTGGCTTTGATAAGTTTAGGTGAAAGCTCAATGAGCGGCTGCCAAAGCTTAAGCTCTAGATAAACGGTTTTAAGCAGATTCAATAGAATAGAATTATTAGGGTACTCATTTTTTAAGTTAGACAAGGTATCAAATGCTAACTCATACTCAGCCTCACGGACTTGTTGCTTGGCTTTAGTTAGCTCTACAGCTAGGTGAGCATTCTCTTGTTCACTTGCTTTTGTTAGGTAATGATCTCGCTTTTGTTTGTCACCCATGCCTTGTGCCGCTTCTGAGGCCACGAGGTAACAGAGTAAAGGCATGTCATGATGGTTAGCCCATCGCATGACCTTTTTTTCTGCGACTTTTAAATCGCCTTCCAGAAGCTTAATGATTCCTTCATTTGTATATCGACGAGAACGTCTTAATTTTCTTACACTAAACCAATTCCAAGTTGTGGAACTGGTACGTAGTGCTTTTTTTATTAAAAACTCTAATAGGAATAGTGCCGCTAGAGTAGCAATGATGAAGATTACCAAGGTGGTAACGCTCATTTCGATGGTTTTGTTAGCCACCGAGATCAGCACATAGCCTTGCTGCCCTGCGAATTGAGTCCCTGCGAATAACCCTAGACCCAGAACGACAAATAGGAATATAGAACGAAACATTACTTATCCTCCGTAACTAAGGTAGTGACTTCGCGACGTAGCCGTTCAGTAATAACGTCTGAAAGGATATTTTGTGTTTGTAGTTTATCAGGGTAATCAACTTCAATACTTTGTTTACCAAGAAATGCCAACGATGCATTGAACTCTTTTACTGTATTGTCATCGGCATTAAAGAAAGACGTGGACCACTGATGTGCGGTCGTTAACGCGGTTGCATAGATCTCTTCTTGCTCTACATATGTCGCTTTAATTGCCGTCTCAATCTTAGCTTTAACGTTCTCTCTCAGATAAAAATCTTGCTGAGGGGAGAGCAAAGGTATGACATTGCCATCACGAGTTCGGTAAGTGATGAAATTCTCAGAGAAGTCTTTAATAGACGTCATTAAGTTTGTCTGCCAGTCGTATATGTCTTGCGAGACTACTGCTTTTTCTTGTGCTTGTGCTTCAGGGAGAATAGCGTTGGCTAAAGGCAGTGAGTTCACTTGTTGCTGTAACGCAGTAAGTCGTAGAACCAACCCATCGCGGTCAATAATAGGCACCGATTTTAGGTGTGTGATGTCATTCGCCATTGCTTTGCGAAGTGGGACTAAGCTTGGGTCATTTAGAGACGCGATTCGTTGGTCTGCACTCTCCATCAACTTTGTTGCACTGACAACGTCTTGTTCTAGAAATAGCTTACGGCCGGCAAGCTTAACGAGGTAATCAGCTTCAGCGAGTAGCCAATCATTTGGACGGCGGCCTTTCACATCAGCAATCGCAAGTTGAAGGCTTTCTATACTCTTTTGTTGTTGAGTAAGAACCACTTCACTGCGGTGGGATATTTGAGATGCTTGCTTAATAGTCTCTTTTTGGGCAGCTTCTAATCGACTAGTTAACTCTAATTGAGAGGAGGATATTTCAGCCTTTAATGATGCTATTTGCGCCAAGTGTGATTCATTCTGCTGCTGAATCTTGTAGGTTAGTGCTCCGCCAACTAATAGAGATAAAATGATCGCTGCAATGCTTAGTTTACGTGATTTCTTTGCAGGAGGTTGATCCGAGGTTTTGTTACTCGAGCCTTTTGTTATGGTTTTTTCCTGCTTTTCTTTTTCTACGGTGCTCTTTGGTGCCGCTTCTTTTATTGTTTCAGGCGCCGCTGATTTATCAGATGCGATTATGGCGTCACTGGTGTTTGATATAGCATCTGCTGATGTTGGCTTCTGTTTTTTTTCAGGTTCAATATGCTCGTTATTTTTTTTACTTGTCATTGCTTATAGTCCTGTTTATTTAAGCTGGAGAGCAGTCACTAAATCATGGTTGGAAGCACTACCGGTATTCGTGACTGAGTTAAATCCTAATTTTTTCGCATCGAGTGCAATACGTTCACTTGGTACTAATAGGTGTAACTGAAAAAGCCAGTTTTTATTGTTTGGATTTACTTGAGAAGTGAAGAAGTTCAGTTGCCCTGTGCTAGTGATAACAAGGGTATCAACACCTTGTTGTTGCCATTGAGCAATTAGAATTTCAGATGAAAAGTGTAGATAATTTCTTTGGTAAACTTCTCTATATTCCACGTTGGCTAAACGTTTTAATAATGTGTCGTAAATGAGTTCACGCCCACCGTCACCCCGTAAAATCACGATGCGCTTGTTCTCAATTGACTGAAGAGGTTCTAGCGCTAATAAGTGCTCGCTATCTCCAACCTCTGGGTAGTGTACTTTTTGTTGGCACAGTTTGCTTAAAATCTGTGCTGTTTTTTGACCGACCGCAATATAGGTCGGATGAGTTGGCCAAAATTCTGAATTGTTCTGTAAGGCTTGGTGAGCGAAATTGACGGCATGTTGACTGACAGCAATGACAATATCGAAGCTATTGAGCTGATTGAGAAGGGTATTAAGGTCTGGATCAGGGGTAATCGAAATCAACGGATGGTGGAGAGCTTTTATCCCCACCTCCGATAGCTGTTGGCAAAGCTGAAGCCCTTGTGATTCAGGGCGAGTTACCAATACTGCCATAGATTATTCGTGCTCAGCGTACAACTTAGAGAGAATCTCTTTTGCACCATCATCAAGCAGTTGATTAGCGAGGGTTACGCCAAGTTGCTCTGCTTGCGCTCTTGGTCCGCGAATCTCACCACGTACCATTTTAGAACCATCTGGCTCACCGACTAAAGCTCTTAACCAGATGTCATCGCCATCCAGTAATGAATAGCTACCAATCGGAACTTGGCAACCGCCTTCAAGTGTCAAGTTCATTGCTCGTTCGCAGAGAACGCGATCAGCGGTGTCAGCATGGTTTAAAGGCTCAAGTAGTTTAATTAAACGCTCATCGTCAAGACGACACTCGATACCCACAGCGCCTTGTCCAACAGCAGGAAGTGACTGCTCTGGTTCAATAAAACTACGAATACGTTCCTCAAGTTTTAAACGTTTTAGGCCGGCAGCTGCAAGCACAATTGCATCGTAGTCACCCGCATCAAGTTTGCCTAAACGAGTTCCAACGTTGCCGCGTAGCTCTTTGATGATCAGATCTGGGCGAGCTTCTAGTAGCTGGCATTGACGGCGAAGGCTACAAGTACCAACAATTGCACCTTGTGGAAGTTCTTCTATAGATTGATATTTATGAGAAACAAAGGCATCGCGTGGGTCTTCACGCTCACAGATAGTGACTAAGCCTAAGCCTTCAGGAAAATCAACAGGAACATCTTTCATTGAGTGAACCGCTAAATCAGCACGTCCTTCAAGCATCGCGATTTCAAGCTCTTTAACGAAGAGGCCTTTACCGCCTACTTTTGCTAAAGGTGTATCAAGGATGATGTCTCCTTTAGTCACCATCGTTACTAGCTCAACTTCAAGACCTGGGTGTGCATTTTGAAGGGCATCTCTGACAAAATAAGCTTGCCATAGAGCGAGTGGGCTTTTACGAGTGGCGATACGGATAGGTGCGTTCTGAGTCATGAATATCTCAATTGATTGACATTTTGTCTTCATCCTACCATTCCAATAGTGAAATTCTTACTACTAGATCGCGTGGTTTTCATATTGATGAACGGTTAGCAGAAATAGCTCAAAATTGTGTGAGCTACATCTCGTTTATAATATGAGCTATTATTAGAAATGCGAGTTAACTACGACACTATGTAAAAAATAAATGCTGAAGATGATGGTGAAGTGCTTTCTTGCGTGAGCGCGGTTCAATTCTTTACCAAATCGAATAAAAGTGTTAGATTGATCACGTTTTGGCATTGTGTTTTGCTCGAAAGATGAACGAAATACAAAATTATAATTCAATCAAGGAATTACCTTGCAGGCTTATACACAGACTTTAATCCAACGATTAGATCGCTTAAACCAGCAACGCATTGAGCGTGCGCTGGCGCTAATGGATCTACAAGGTCAACGTGTATTCAATCTCATCCCACTGCTTTTTCATTTTAATCATCCCATTATTCCTGGTTATAAGGATTGCAATATTCCTTATGGCATCAGTGGCTTTGAAGCGACAGCGACTCAAAGAACTTATATAGAAGACACGGAAAAAACGGTCAATCAAACGTTAAAAACGTCTGACTCACCAGCTATCCTTGGTTTGTATACCATGGGAAGTACTTCTTCTATCGGTCAGAGCACGTCAAGTGATTTGGATATTTGGGTTTGTGTCTCTCCAGAGATGAATAGAGAAGATAGAGAAAACCTAACCAGTAAATGTTTAGGGATTACTGAGTGGGCTAAAACGCAAGGTATTGAAGCCAATTTCTTCTTGATGGATGAGACTCGCTTTAAAAGTAATTATTCTGAAGAGATGACCGGTGACAACTGTGGCTCATCTCAACACCTGCTACTTCTTGATGAATTCTATCGCTCAGCTGTTCGACTTTCGGGTCAGCGCCTATTGTGGCAAATCGTTCCTCCAGAGATGGAAGAGTGCTATGACGATTACGTCAAAGACCTCTGTAGTAAAGGCGATATTGACTGCAATGAATGGATCGACTTTGGCAAGCTTAACCGAATCCCTGCCGAAGAGTACTTTGGTTCGAACCTCTGGCAATTATATAAAAGTATCGATTCTCCGTATAAATCGGTATTAAAAGCGATACTGCTTGAAGCTTATTCGTGGGAATACCCAAATACGCAGTTATTAAGCCTTGATACTAAGCGTCGCTTCTTCGCACATGAACCTGATTTGTATGGAATGGATGCGTACTATCTCATGTTAGAGAAGGTAACGCGCTATCTTGAGCGTATCGGTGATGAAGCACGCTTGGATTTAGTTCGACGTTGTTTCTATCTGAAAACTCATGAGAAGCTTTCTCGTGACCCGGGTGCAGGCTCTGTCGCGTGGCGACGTGAAGCTCTGACGGACATGACAACAAAGTGGAATTGGGATTCATCGGTTATTTCTGAACTTGACGATCGCCGTCATTGGAAAGTCGAGCAAGTAAAAGTGGTGCATCATGCACTGCTTGATGCCTTGATGCAGAGCTACCGAAACCTGATTCAATTTGCCCGTAAAAATGATATTACCTCTGCGATTAGCCCTCAAGACATCAGTATTTTGGCACGTAAACTGTACGCTGCATTTGAGGTGCTTCCGGGCAAGGTGACTCTGCTTAACCCGCAGATTTCCCCAGATTTGCATGAATCTGATTTAACCTTTATTGAAGTACAAGATAACCGATCTAATTTACCTGGTTGGTATTTGTATAAACAGCCGCTGATCCCTCATCGTATCATCGGTCAGCCTAGCCTTGAGCATCACGAGTATCTTAGTAAGCTTGTTGCTTGGGCGTTCTTTAACGGCATGATTACAGAATCGACTCGTTTACATTCCGTTGTTCGTAAAGCTCAGCTCGATATTGATAAGTTTTATCAGATGGTGAGTGACTTACGTAACACGTTCTCACTGCGTAAGCGTCGCCCTAGCATGCAAGCACTGGCTAGTCCGTGTGAAATTAGCCAATTGGCGATGTTTATTAATTTTGAATGTGATCCTACCGCTGAGATCAATACCAAGACGACACGAGTCGACATGAAAGATGTCGATATATTTAGCTTTGGTGAGAAGCAACGTAGCTTGGTTGGCAGTGTAGACTTGGTTTATCGTAACTCTTGGCATGAAGTGCGTACGTTGCACTTTCAAGGTGAAACCGCGATCTTGGATGCGTTGAAAACCGTATTGGGCAAGATGCACCAAGATGCGATCCCACCAGAGTCTGTGGATGTTTTCTGTTACGCGAAAAACTTCCGTGGTGCGATTCGAAATACGGTCTATCAGCTACTCGCAGAGTGTATCGATTTACGTTTGAAACCGATTGAACAAGAGAAGCGTCGTCGATTTAAAGCGATGCGCATTGGCCAGCAGATGTACGGCCTGTTTTTTGAGCGTCGTGGCGTGTCGGTTCAAAAGCTTGAAAACTCGATTGATTTTTATCGGAGTATTTCGACCAATAAGTTAAATGGCTCACCTCTGTTGATGCTCGACAAAGAGCAGGATCGTCAACTACCTGAAATCATCGACGCCTTTGCGAGTGAAGGTTTGGTGCAGTTCTTCTTTGAAGATACTGACAAAGGGTTCAATATTTACGTACTCGATGAAAGTAATCTAAGTGAAGTTTATCACCAGTTCAGCGGTGAAAAAGACGAAATGATTGCGAGTGTAAATACTTTCTATACGTCAGCGCAGGATGAAAACCTACTGCCTGCAAAACAGATTAACTTTAATCTTCCTCAGTATTATCAAATTGTTCACCCTGAAGAAGGTGAAAGTTATGTCGTACCTTATCGTAACGACAACACAACCTATTCCAAGCCATCGCGAGCAGTGAATGCATAGCTAGTTGCGATGTACAGAAAGTGACGTAATAAAAAAAGAGTACCCTTAAAGGTACTCTTTTTTGTTTGAATCACGAGTTATTGAATCTCAGTGACTTATGGCCACTCAATTGTTTCATCAGCGTGTTTTTCACATTCTTGCTTCACCATAGAGAAAAACTCTTGGCCAGTTTTAGAACAAATCCACTGATCTTCAATTTGTTTAAAATGAAATCCGCCAGATTTAGACGCTAGCCATATCTCATGCATTGGCTCTTGTCGGTTCACAATGATCTGACTTCTATCATCAAACTCAAGGGTTAGTACGTTTCCAGAGCTCTCAAAATCAATATCTGCACCTGACTCATCAATCGCATCTTCAATGCGTTGCATCTGTAAATCGACCTCTTGATGAAATTCCGTATCGTTCATCTCTTCTATCCTATTGCTTTTCTTGATTGTGGTGCGATTATAGGGGGCATTGAATCAATAATCACGAGATGCAAAATGAAAAAATCGATCGTAGCACTATTTATGCTCTCTATTTTTACACTTGCAGGTTGTGGGCAGACGGGCGGACTTTACATGCCAGAAGATGCCGCACAAAATGAACAAGCTCAATAAACAACGAAGTTCTATAAAAAGATCAGTCAAAATTTAGTAAGGAAAACACTTTGGATTATTTCAACTACCAGGATGATGGCCAGTTATGGGCTGAAGATACCCCGTTAACGAGTCTAGTTGAGCAATATGGCTCACCTTTGTACGTTTACTCTCGAGCAACGCTTGAGCGCCATTGGAACGCATTTGATAAATCCGTTGGTGAGCACCCTCATCTTGTCTGTTATGCCGTGAAAGCCAATTCTAACTTAGGTGTACTGAACGCACTTGCGCGTATTGGTTCAGGGTTTGATATCGTATCTGGTGGTGAACTAGAGCGTGTTATTGCGGCAGGTGGTGATCCAAAGAAAGTTGTTTTCTCCGGTGTTGGTAAAACTGAAGCTGAAATGAAGCGTGCATTAGAGCTTGAGATCAAATGCTTTAACGTTGAATCTGAACCAGAACTTGAACGGCTTAACAAAGTCGCGAAGTCATTGAATGTCATTGCGCCAATCTCTCTGCGTATCAATCCTGATGTTGATGCGAAGACACACCCTTACATCTCAACGGGTCTTCGTGACAATAAGTTTGGTATCGCATTTGATAGAGCACCTGCAGTCTACAAATTTGCTCAAAGCCTCGAAAATCTAAATATACAAGGTATTGATTGCCACATTGGCTCTCAATTGACTGACTTAGCCCCGTTTATCGATGCGACAGATCGTTTGCTTGCTTTGATTGACCAATTAAAAGCCGATGGCATTAACATTGTGCATTTGGATGTTGGTGGTGGTTTAGGGGTTGTATATCGTGATGAACAGCCACCGCAGCCATCTGATTACGCGAAAGCACTACTGTCTCGTTTATCAAATCACCCTGAGATTGAGCTTATCTTTGAACCTGGTCGTGCCATTGCTGCCAATGCAGGTATCTTGCTGACTAAGGTAGAGTTCTTAAAGCACACTGAATATAAAAACTTTGCCATCATTGATGCGGCAATGAACGATTTGATGCGCCCAGCACTTTATCAAGCGTGGCAAGATATCGTTCCTGTTGTGCCTAAAAAAGGCGAAGCGCAAACCTACGATATTGTTGGACCTATTTGTGAAACAGGTGATTGTCTAGGTAAAGATCGTAGTTTGGTGTTGGCGGAAGGTGATTTACTTGCGATACGTTCAGCCGGTGCTTATGGTTTTGTTATGTCATCGAACTACAACACCCGAGCTCGCGTCGCTGAAGTTATGGTAGATGGCGATAAAACACACTTAGTTCGCGAACGTGAAGAGCTATCTAGCCTATGGGCTCTTGAAAACATCTTACCGGAGTAACGGCAGCACTATGCATTTCCATTTTTCTAAAATGCACGGATTGGGTAATGACTTTATGGTCGTTGACTGCATTACCCAAAACATCTTTTTCTCACCAGATCTGATTCGCCGTTTAGCAAATCGTCATACTGGTGTGGGTTTTGACCAGCTGTTAGTGGTTGAAGCACCCTATGATCCGGAAACTGATTTTCACTATCGCATTTTTAATGCTGACGGTAGTGAAGTCGAGCAGTGTGGTAACGGTGCACGCTGCTTTGCTCGTTTCGTTAGAATGAAGGGACTCACCAATAAATTTACCGTTAGTGTGAGCACTAAAAAAGGCAAAATGGTCCTGAGCCTTGAAGAAGATGATCAGGTAACTGTCGATATGGGCGAACCTGTGTTTGAACCGAGTAAGATCCCGTTCAAAGCGAAGCAGACTGAAAAAACCTATATTTTGCGTACAGATGAACACACCCTGTTCTGTGGTGCGGTCAGCATGGGTAACCCTCATGTTGTTACTGTGGTTGATGATGTGGACAACACTGATGTCGATACATTAGGACCACTGCTTGAATCGCATGAACGCTTCCCTGAGCGTGTTAACGCAGGCTTTATGCAAGTGGTTAGCCGTGAGGAAGTTCGTTTACGTGTCTATGAACGTGGCGCAGGTGAAACCAATGCATGTGGTAGTGGCGCGTGTGGCGCTGTTGCGATTGGTATTGTGCAAGGCCTTCTCGATAGCTCCGTAACCGTGCACTTACCGGGTGGTGAGCTTCATATAGAATGGCAGGGCCCTGGCCACCCTCTTTATATGACTGGTCCAGCAACACATGTCTTTGATGGTCAGCTATCTTGTTAGCTTAATTTGCCGTTCAGAAATAAAATGATAATTAAGGATTAATTTTGTCTCATATTGAAGCGGGTGCCTTAACCGCTGAAGTGGTTGCCGAGTATCTTCAAGACAACCCTGATTTCTTTTTACAGCGACGCCCATTGGTCGATCGTTTGTCATTGCCACACCAAGAGCAAGGCGCGGTATCACTGGTCCATATTCAGCTCAATAGACAGCGTTCACGTATTGAAGAGCTCGAAGAAGAGATCACCACGCTCATGTCGCTTGCAGCAAAAAATGATCGCACGTTTCATGAGTTTATGGACTTGCAAGAGCAAGTCTTAAAGTGTGAAGATCTGAATGGTGTATTTATTGCAATCGAAGAGAAAGCAAAGTCACTGTCACTGTTGGCTCATATTCGTCTAGTGGACGCTCAAAAATCTAAATATGCAGCGAAGCAAGAGAGTATCCAACGGTTTGCTGTTAATCACCTAAATGGTAAAGATGCTTATCTAGGACGTTTACGCAAAGCCGATCGTCTTGAATTACTCGGGGAAGAGACTCATGCTCCTGAGCTAGGATCTTATGTTGTACTACCATTGATTAAAGAGAACACATTAGGAGTACTGGCATTTTCTAGTGATGATGGCGGTCACTTCCAACCTCATCTTGATACACTTTTCCTGCGTCATTTAGCATTAGTTGTATCTCACTTAACCAACACTCTTCCTTGGCAAGCAATCGATAATGACCGAGTCTACAGCAGCACTTCCTCATAGTTTACAACGGCCCTTAGAGCGCTTTTATGAATTTCTTAGAAGCGAAAAAGGGCTGAGCCTACATACTCAACGAAATTACAAACAGCAGTTAGAAACTATGGCCCATCACTTAGTCTCGATGGGTCAAGATGAGTGGCAGCAAGTCGATGCTGCTTGGGTAAGGCAGCTTGCCAGTAAAGGTATGCGTGATGGTATGAAAGCCAGTAGCATAGCGACTAGGCTCTCTTGTTTAAGAAGTTTCTTTGATTTCTTGATTCTTCGCGGAGAGTTAAATGCAAACCCTGCAAAAGGGGTCTCTGCACCACGTAAGCAAAGACCATTACCCAAAAATCTCGATGTTGATGAAGTAGGACAACTGCTTGAAGTTGAGAGTGGCGATGATCCTCTTTCAATCCGTGATCGGGCGATGATGGAAGTGATGTATGGCGCAGGACTTCGTTTGGCTGAATTGGTTGGAATTAACCTAAAAGATGTTCGTGCTAGCGCGGGTGAAATCCGAGTTATTGGTAAAGGTGACAAAGAGCGAAAAGTTCCTTTTTCAGGCGAAGCGAAAGAGTGGGTCGCTAAGTGGTTAAGAGTTCGCTCTGATATGGCGAATAGCGGTGAACAAGCTCTGTTTGTTTCTAAGCAAGGCGTCAGAATTTCGCATCGAAATGTTCAAAAGCGTATGGCGGAATGGGGGCAAAAACAGGGAGTGGCGAGTCATATTAGCCCACACAAACTGCGTCACTCGTTTGCTACGCACGTATTGGAATCCAGTAATAATCTTAGGGCTGTTCAAGAGCTGCTTGGGCATGAAAATATCTCGACGACTCAAATTTATACTCATTTGGACTTTCAACACCTTGCTCAAGCTTATGACGAAGCGCACCCAAGAGCGAAGAAAAAGGACAACAAATAGATGCGTTTTTACCGTAGCATGTCGCCGATTAAAGCAATGACATTTGACCTTGATGATACCTTGTATGATAACCGTCCGATCATTAGACGTGTTGAACAGCAAATTACGAACTGGCTGCATCAGCATCATCCTGTCAGTGCAACTCGATCACTTGGGTGGTGGCAACAGCTAAAAAAAGAGGTTGTGATTGCAGAGCCGCTACTCAAGCACGATGTAACGCAATGGCGATTCGAGCAAGTTTTTCAAGGGCTTTTCCAACTAGGCTACGATAAACAGAAGGCTCAACAGGCTGCGCAAGCGACAATTGAAGAGGTACTGATATTACGGAGTCAGTTTGAAGTGCCTGAAGAGTCTCATCGAGTCTTGAGAATACTCAGTCAGCGTTACCCATTAGTCGCCATCACAAATGGCAACGTGGATGTGAATAAGATTGGATTGAGCCAATACTTCTCACTGGTATTGAAAGCGGGCCCTGACGGGTTGGCAAAACCAGAGGCAGACCTTTTTATTCAGGCGGCTGAGTTTTTAAATCTACAGCCAAAAGAAATTTTGCATGTGGGCGATCACTTAGTGACGGACGTTTTGGGTGCCAAACAAAATGGGTTTCAGGCGTGTTGGTTTAATGATCAAGAAGCCGACCTCATTCATCATAAACACAGTAAGACGCTACCCGATGTCGAAATTAACCGGTTGGACTCACTGCTTCAGTTTTAAGCGGCTCATCGACTCACGATTTGGCTTGGTATTGATGACCACATTTGTCGGCATGGAAGACTTTCATATAATATTGAAAGAATTCCGTGAGCTTTTGCGAAGATATATTCTCTTCTACTGAATTCAATAGTTCAGCCCCAACCTCGAGGGTGCATAAATGCCCCTTGGCTTGATTTCGTCTAAGCTGATAGCTTGAGCTAGAACTCGGTGAAAGGTGGACATGTTGGCAACCTTCTAGCCAAGGAATCTTCTTCGCCATTTTCTTTGCTTCTTGCCATGTACCATCGAGAATAATGAATAACGGTACTTTTTCTATCGATTCAATTTCTTTTCCAGCCGTATTTCTCTTCTCAGTATTTTTTCGCTCAGTATTATTCGATGCAATAGTTTCTACCGCCTTAGAAACAGCAATACTCTGTTCGCTAGGAAACAAAATGAGCGGCTCAAGGTGAGGCTGCTTAATAAGGTCAACGAGTGATTGAGTAGGCGCCGTTCGTTGCCAAATGTGTTGAGAGCAGTGCGTTAAGCTTGCTTGTAACCATTGCCCACTATTGGTTTCTCGAGTGAGTTCGTTTTCATGCATCAGCAGTGCAATATGAATCGAAGACTCAATGCGAGGAATCAAATCACAGACACAGTGAAGTGATAGATGGCAGTCTGGACAATTGATAGAGCTAGTCATCTTGGTGATTACTCGTTAGCAGCGCTATTGGTGGAAAAAAGAGTCAGTCCACCATTGGCAATAGGGTAGAGAACATTGCCAACTTTCTCTTGGCTTGCATTTAATTGCTGGCCATCGCGAGTGAAGATTCGCTCTGAACGTAGGAACTGTCTTTGATGGTGAGTCATCACCACTTGTACCTGATTTGAGTTCAGTTGCTGCCAATAGCCTTTCTCGATGATGGCGGGTTCTCCATTGTTATAATCATAGCGAGTCGTGGCGGTGTGGTCGTTGAATAATGCCATCTTAACGGTGAAGTTAGTACCTTGGGTTGAGGCGGCCTGATAAGAGCCTGTCCAGCCTAACGTTGCATCCTGATTAGAGAGTGTGGCGCAGCCTTTATACTGTTTATCATCAATACTCATCGTGGCTTTCCAGCCGTATAAGCTGTCACTCATGGTGTCATTGCACAGTTTCTCTTCAAGCAAAAGATGACCATTATCAAATTGATATTCACGCGATTTAGTGGAAATGTTGCTCTGTTTTATCGTCAGCGGTTGAGCATCACTCCCCATTTTTTGAAAGACAAACTTGTCCCCTTCGAACGTGCCAGACCAATTTGGCTCCATACCAAATACGCGTGTCGGCTTGAATGGAAGATCACATCGATTTGGATTTTCAGCGGTGAGTAAGCTTATTTGGTCAACCACAAATCGTGCTTCGAAATCAGTATCAAATCCGTGCTGGCTTGGAGTAACCAAATGTCCAATCACTTCACCATATAGTGGTTGATAGGGGCCTCTCACTAGTCGAGTTGCAGCAGGGCGTTGTGTTGAATCTAGTGCTAGCCACAGCTGTTTGTTACTGCCGCATGGAGTAATACTGCTAACCTCATGACCAATCACAACCTCACCACGAAGAACAAACGTCTGTGGTTGGACTGTCTCTGGTTTGTCGAGAGTAGCGTTAACCGATTCTACAGATTGTGTTGATGTGGTGCTGGTGGAGCAAGCTTGAAGAGCTAAGAGTGAGATGAGTAAAGTAGAACGTCCAAATACCTTCATGAGACAGTGACCTTTAAGGATATCAATGGCTGCATTATGGCATAGCGAAGGTAAAAAATAGAAGTGTGATAATAAGGGCAGTGAGGTACTGCCCTAAAGTAGTTCAATTAACGAATGCCTTGTATTACCAAGACTGGTCAATCTATTTTAAATTAGATGCTCTTTCAAATAATGCGCAACAGCATCATCAGCGTTACTACCGATCACTGTGTTATTAGGAAGTGCTTTCATTACTTTATGGTGAGAGGTACTCATGACTAACCCAAGACCTGCCATACTTAGCATTTCAACATCATTCATGCCATCACCAAAGGCGATACAGTTATCGAGTTTAAGGTTAATTGACTGAGCAACTACATCCAGAGCTTCACCCTTAGAAACTTCTGCTGCCATCACTTCTAAGCACCAAGGTGTTGAAAAGGCGATATTGGTTTCGTTACCAAATAGCTCATTGAGCTTGTCTTCAAATTGCACTAAGTAGTCGTGGTCATGATCTGGGTGGGTAAAGAAAATTTTGGCAATGCCGTCAACCGGAGCGTTATCGACGTCAAAAACTTTGTATGTAAAGCCTGATTCATCATGGAAGTTCTTAAGGATCTTATCTTCCTTATTAAGCAGCCACTCATCGTTTTGATAAAGATGAATCATGATATCTGGATCTTGTTTAATCACATCAATTACAGGTTGAACTAGATGTTCAGGAACGTTTTTACTGTACATCAATTGATCGTTTTGATCGTGAACGCGAGCGCCATTTGACGTTACCATGTACGCTGGAATGCCCACTTGCTCACGGATCCCTGCTACATCAACGTGATGACGGCCCGTTGCGAATACAAATGTTAATCCCTTCTCGTGCAACTCTTTTAAGGTACGTTTGGTGAAATCACTGAGTTTGTGGTTTGGCGCAAGTAAGGTGCCATCAAGATCAGAAGCAACGATTTGAAACTGTGAGTAGTTGTCAGCGGTGGTCATAGTACCCTCATAATGCTGGAAGTGGGTCGAGTGGTCGTTTTATATGCTTAGTTTACGTCAAAAATGAGGAAAAAAAGAGGGTAACTTGAATCTCCCCTTTTTCCTCATTTAGCTTAATGAAGCTGCTGATATTTAGCTGAACGGTTCAATGATGATGTTCATTAATAATGATATTGTTAGCTAGTATTGAGAGAAAAAGCTAAGCGTACAATCGAGAGCGTCGTTTCGATAGATATCTTGTTCAAATAACAGTTCATGCTTCGAACCATGAACAATCTTAAGCGCGCATTGTGAGTTGGTTTTAGCGAGCTTTTTTATGAAGCGAACTTGGTCTTTGTTATCTACGATAGAGTCTTCACTGGCCTGCATGACCAACAGCGGAATTTCAATGCGCCTTGTTTGTTGAATACACTGTTTTGTCGCAACCAAACCTTGCCAAACCCAACGATGGCTTGGCCCACCTAGTTTTAGTTGGGGTTTACTTTCATACAAATCTCGAAACCAGTAGTAGCGTGGCTTACTTTGGGTCAGTTGGTTAATCTCAAACGGTTTTGCAAAGTAGCTTTGTTGGCCTGGTGCGTACTGTGGTAAAGCAGTGACCATGCTCATTACTTGAGTAACAGGGATAGCAACAGTGCGTAGTAGCCTTGGCATCGCTATTCCAA
The DNA here is from genome assembly GCF_050337325.1 of Vibrio kyushuensis. Taxonomy (NCBI): domain Bacteria; kingdom Pseudomonadati; phylum Pseudomonadota; class Gammaproteobacteria; order Vibrionales; family Vibrionaceae; genus Vibrio; species Vibrio kyushuensis. The sequence goes on along the minus strand of NZ_JAKJSV010000017.1, from coordinate 34,671 downwards.
ACATGGGAGCGCTTAAGGTTGCGGCATCAAAATAATGTTCTGGATTGGTTTGCAAGTAGCGAGTAGCAATTGCTCCACCCATCGAGTGAGCAAGCAAATAGCGTTTCTCATAATGCTCTAGAGAGAATGAGTCTAGCACCTGCTGCATATCTGTTAGATAGTCATCAAACTCATCAACATAGCCCAATTCCGGGTCATCCGTTAAACGCTCTGACATTCCCTGACCTCGATGATCAAAGGAGTAAATATCATAGCCTTGATAGAAAAGGTCATGGAACAGCTCTTGATACTTCCAAGCAGACTCAATTCGACCATTAACGACAACAATTGCTTTGGTGTGTTTAGGATCGGTTATCTGGCACCAGTAAAGCTGGCGCTTATCTCGGGAGGTTAGATACCCTTCCGATCTAAATTGCCAAAGTTGTGAGATATTGGAATTGATAGCTTGCTCAAACGATGACTCTTGAGTATAAGATGAGTTATTCGAGCTCGATTGATTCATAGCATCCTAGTTAATATTTGAGTATTACTGAGGTGTAAATTATGTGGGGCTAAGTTCATTTAGTCGAGGAAAATTACATGGATATGCATATTTGGTTGGCGTACGTGGTTACCGCCATTGTATTTAGTTTAGCTCCAGGTTCAGGTACGGTGAACTCAATCAGCAACGGTTTGAACTATGGCACTAAAAAATCATTGTCTGCAATTGCTGGCCTTCAGCTTGGCTTAGCTTTTCATATTATGCTGGTGGGCGCTGGTATTGGTGCTTTAGTTGCTCAATCTGCCTTGGCATTTAGCATCATTAAATGGGTTGGAGTCGTTTATCTAATTTGGTTGGGTATTCAAAAGTGGCGCGATCAAACAAGCTTAGAAGCGAATGCTGATGGTGCAGAGTTGTCTAATTTAGTACTAATGCGTAACGCGGTTTTAATTAACTTAACCAACCCGAAATCGATCGTCTTCTTGGTGGCACTGTTTCCTCAATTTCTAGATCCGAGTAAAGACCAATTTACTCAATTGCTGGTATTGGGCGTAACAACCGTCGTTATTGATAGTATTATCATGCTTGGGTATACCTCTCTTGCCGCAAAAATGGGCCGATTTATTCGTTCTGAAAGCGTGATGGGGAAGGTAAATCGCGTGTTTGGTTCGATGTTTATGGGATGTGGTGCACTGTTAGCGACCTCAAAAATATGATGAAATGCACTATTCGCTCATAGATACAGAATTACTATGAATAATATTTACGTTGCTCGTCAGCCGATTTTAAACTCTAAGCGGCTGACTTTAGGTTATGAGTTACTGTTTCGTGATGGGGAAAATAATGCCTTCCCTGCGCATATTGATTCAAACCGAGCAACGTATCGTTTAATAGTTGAAAACTTTTTATCTATTGGCACTAATCCTTCAATCGATCGCTCACGCTGCTTTATTAATTTCCCTCACCAAAGTCTCATTAATGGTTTACCTAACATCTTGCCTAAAGATAAAGTTGTTATTGAGGTACTTGAAACTTGTGAGCCGACCGAGCCGTTACTTGTTGCTATTAAAGAGCTCTATCAGCAAGGTTATGTTATTGCCCTCGATGATTTTGTGTATCAGCCTCAATGGCGTCGCTTTTTACCCTATGTTCAAATTGTAAAGGTAGACATCATGGCGATGGGGTTGGCAAAAGCGTGTTTGATGGTGAAGGCGCTTAAAGCCAGTAACAGTCGGTTAAAATTTTTAGCAGAGCGCGTTGAAACGGCTGAAGAGTTTACAGCCACACGATTGGCTGGATTTACGCTTTTTCAAGGTTATTTCTTCAGTAAACCAGAGATCATCAAACAACGTTATATCAGCCCTGATCAACTGATTGCAATGGAGCTATTTAATGAGGTTTGTAAGCCAAATGTAGACTTCGATAAAGTAGAACGCATTATCGCCAAAGACGCTAAGCTCTCTTTTAAGCTGCTAAAGTTTGTTAATACGATGTCGGACCGATTAACTGTACCGATCACAACCTTTCGTCAAGCGCTTCTCTATCTTGGTCAGGATAAGCTCAAGTCTTTTGTTTCATTAACCGTTGCTTCCTTTGTCTCTCGCAATAAACCGCAGGAGCTGTCCAAGTTATCGCTTCAGCGTGCTCAGTTCTGTTTTCTGATGTCACGTAATCCAATGTTTTCAGTCTATCGAGATCAAGCCTTCTTAATTGGTCTCTTTTCGATGCTAGATGCCTTATTAGACTTGTCCCTTGATGATCTCATGGAGCAACTGCCGCTTTGTGATGGTGTTAAAGGAATACTGCTTGAGCGAAGTGGTCCGTTTGGTTCGCTGTTGCTGATGGAGGAGTGTTTTGAGAACGCCGATTGGCAGGGATTGCAAAGCTTTTGTCACACGCTGGAATTAAATGTTGAAGAGGTGATTAGCGCCTTATCTTCTGCGCAAAAGTGGAGCCAACAAGTTAACCAAGTCACGTAAGTTTTTGTTATAAAAGATTAAGTCATAAAAGCTTAGTCCATCAAAGTGTAAGTTATAACTAGCAACGGGCTATCGCTCGCTTCCTACCCTTTATTTAATTGATCTCAATACTCTTAATACCTGTTGTATGAACTTTTTATTGCAGTGCTAATGCACCTATTGACATCAAACAGACTAAAACTAATATATATGGATATGCGTATATGTGAGATTTAAGAATGTTACCACACCAGTTTTTCAAAATGCTTTCTGATGAAACGCGCATGCGATGCCTTCTATTGATCGCAAGAGAAGGGCGGTTATGTGTTTGTGAGCTTACAGGTGCCTTAGAAGAGAGCCAGCCTAAAATATCACGCCATCTTGCACAGCTTCGTCAATCTGGCGTGTTGGTGGATGAACGTGAAGGCCAGTGGGTTTACTACCAGGTTTCGAGCACGCTTCCAGGCTGGCTACGCAAGGTGATAGCGGGCTTAAAAGAGTCCAATTGCCTACAAGAACAATATCAATTAGATGTGCAGCGTTTACAGGAAATGGCTGCGCGTCCTTGCACTTAATTTTATGAATAAGAGAACGAGATAATGACAGTTAAAGTAGGAATTAATGGTTTTGGCCGCATTGGCCGCTTGGCTCTTCGCGCGGCATTTGATTGGCCAGAACTAGAGTTTGTGCTTATCAATGATGTTGCGGGTGACACCAAAACTCTTGCACATTTACTTGAGTTTGATTCGGTTCAAGGCCGTTGGAATCACGAAGCGACGAGTGAAGGTGATGAGATCATCGTTGATGGTCAATGCATCAAGACAACCCAAGAGCGAGACATCAATGTCGTCGATTGGTCTGGCTGTGATGTTGTGATTGAAGCAACAGGAGTCCACCGTAAAACATCGATTTTGAATCAATACTTAGAGCAGGGAGTGAAGCGTGTTGTAGTTAGCGCACCAGTGAAAGAAGAAGGTATTGCGAATATTGTCGTTGGTGTGAACGATGCGATCTTTGATGCAGATAAGCACCGCATTGTTACTGCTGCATCTTGCACAACCAACTGTATTGCACCTGTCGTTAAGGTTATTAATGAAAAGCTTGGCATTGAACAATCTTCATTTACCACAATTCATGACTTAACTAATACTCAGACCATTTTGGATGCGCCGCATAAAGATCTTCGTCGTGCGCGTGCTTGTGGTATGAGCCTTATCCCAACATCAACGGGTTCTGCGACAGCAATTGTAGAAATTTTCCCAGAGCTGAAAGACAGAATCAATGGTCATGCGGTACGTGTTCCATTAGCGAATGCATCACTGACGGATATCGTTTTTGATGTGAAGCGTGATACGACTGCTGAAGAAGTGAATGCAATGCTTAAAGAAGCATCGGAAGGCGAACTGAAGGGAATTCTTGGATTTGAAGATCGCCCGTTGGTATCGATTGATTACCGTGGTGACCAGCGTTCAACGATTGTCGATGCACTATCCACCATGGTTGTTGGTACGCGCATGGTGAAAATTTACGCTTGGTACGATAACGAGATGGGCTACGCAACGCGTACGGCTGAGCTTGTTCGTACTGTTGGCTTGGCTTAAGGAGAGCGTGATGACACATCCAACATGGGAACTGGCCGTTGAAGAAGGTGCTTTAGTATTAACGCCTTGTCCGGGCACGAAAGGAACGGATCTATTAACGTCTTTAGAGCAGCTTAAAGCGCAAGGCGTAAAAGCGATTGTGACAGCGATTAATGCGCAAGAGATGGCCTCGAAGGGAGTTGAAGCACTAGGTGAGCAAACCAAACAACTTGGCATGGAGTGGCATCATATTGTCATTGAAGATGACCAAGCTCCAGATGACGCTTTTGCTCAGCAGTGGGCTAACGCATCGCCACAGTTGCAGAAAATCATCGCGGAAGGTGGCAAGGTTGCGCTTCACTGTATGGGTGGTTCTGGTCGAACGGGGCTATTTGCAGCACATTTACTATTAGAAAGAGAGTGGTCTCTAGATAAAATCATCTCAGAGGTTCAAGCGTTGCGACCTGGTGCCTTTACGAAGGCTATCCAAATAGACTATATCAGCGGTATCGCTGCCCAGTAGTTATTAGTTAACAGTCGCAAATAGTTACTAGTGAAAAATCGATCGGTGACCATTTGCGATCATGGGAACCAAGTGTCTAATATTGGTTAAAGAGCTTTTGGGACATGATGATCCAAAAGCTCTTTTTGATTGAATAGATTGTTGTCTGTAATTTTGAGAATCCATATGTTTTCAAATTTAAGTAAAAGTGTTCGCCAATATATGTTGGTGACATTCAACTACTGGAACTTCACCATCACGGATGGTGCGCTTCGTATGCTAGTGGTTCTGTATTTCTACGATCTTGGCTATAGTTCGTTAGAGATAGCCTCGTTGTTCCTCTTTTATGAATTCTTTGGTGTGGTGACCAACCTCATTGGTGGATGGCTTGGTGCTCGGCTTGGTTTGAATAAGACCATGAACATAGGGTTAGGGATGCAAGTGGTCGCCTTGGGTATGCTGGCTGTGCCAAGTGCGATGCTAACGATTCCTTGGGTGATGGCCGCACAAGCATTGTCGGGTATTGCGAAAGACCTCAATAAGATGAGTGCTAAGAGTTCTATAAAAACCTTGGTACCTGATGAACAGCAAGGTGCATTGTATAAATGGATCGCTATTTTGACGGGGTCTAAAAATGCTCTTAAAGGTGCAGGTTTCTTTATCGGTGGTTTATTGCTTTCAACGATTGGTTTCCAACATGCCGTACTTGCGATGGCAGCGGTACTAACGATGGTATTCATTGGCAGTGTCGTTAGCTTAGAAGCGGATATGGGTAAAGCGAAAAACAAACCTAAATTCAACCAAATTTTCTCCAAGTCAGAATCAATCAATATCCTTTCAGCTGCGCGTATGTTCTTGTTTGGCGCTCGTGATGTGTGGTTTGTTATTGCTTTGCCTATTTATCTTGGCACTGTGTTTGGGTGGGATCATTCATGGGTGGGAGGATTTCTAGCGGCTTGGACGATTGCTTATGGTTTTGTACAAGGAATCGCACCTAAGATAACGGGTAAGGCACAAGGAAAAGTTCCTGATGGACACGCGGCTCTGGTGTGGGCAAGTGCACTAGCGGTAGTGACTGCTTGTATTGCTTATGCGGTACAAATTGGTTGGCAGCCTGAGTTGGTTATTATCGGTGGCCTGATGGTGTTTGGTGCCATATTTGCGGTTAACTCTTCTCTGCATTCGTATCTCATAGTGAGCTATGCAAAAGGTGATGGAGTTTCGTTGGATGTGGGGTTCTATTACATGGCCAATGCGATGGGGCGTCTCATTGGTACCATCTTGTCGGGTTGGGTATTTCAAATGGCAGGCCTTGCAGCGTGTTTATGGGTCTCCTTTGCTTTCCTAGCATTAACATCCTTAATTTCGATTAAACTACCAAAGTTACAATCAGTCAACGCTTGAATTGAATGTAATTAATTAACCAAAAGCTGACGAGTGTGTTACATCGTCAGCATTTTTGTTGCTATATTCAGTCTGTTACCGATACGAATGAGGATAGTGGCTTGAGAGAACGCGTTCAGTTTTTTGATTTATTACGCTGCGTAGCGGCAGTGGCTGTGATCGCAATTCATGTGCTAGCACCGTATCGACATGAGCTTGGTGTTATTCCATTTGATCAATGGGTTACAGCGGTGAGTGTCAATGGCGTATCTCGCTGGGCTGTTCCTGTTTTTATTTTGATTACTGGTGCGTTGATGCTGAGCGATCAGCGTCCGTTTGATGCTAAATATTATGTTAAGCGTCGTTTGGGCAAAGTGCTGCTTCCCTTTATTGCATGGTCTCTGTTTTATGCGTATCTATCTGGTTGGACATTAGCGGGTTATGACGGTGATGTGACTACAGAGGTTTTATCGGAAAGCTTAACCCACTCGACTTATTATCATTTAGGCTTCTTTTACTACTTTATTCCGCTTTATTTTGTGATTCCTTTGCTACAGATATTTGTTCGTCGAACCACTGATGAGGCTGTGTATGCGTTGGTGGCTGTTTGGCTGCTAACTTCTGTATTGTATCTATTTAAGATTGATGGGCCTTGGAGCAATCAACTCTGGTTATATGCAGGTTACCTTCCACTTGGGTATGTCTTGTTTAAGAAGGTCCCGCTCAATAAAACCAGTGTCGGAATCTTTACCGCTCTTGGTATTACAGCGCTGCTGGCTACGGTGCTATCTGTGGTGAGTTTAAGCATTGAAGCGGAAGAGTACACTGTTGCTCGCTGGCTCTCTTACAAGACCCTAAATGTGATACTCGCAGCGAGCATGATATTTATGTTATGTCGTTATTTTGGTGAGGGGTTATCTGCTCGAACCACGAAAGTGGTTGGATTGATTAGTCAAAATAGTTTAGGTATCTATATTCTTCATCCAATATTTCTATGGCCGATGAAGGAGTTTGGTTGGTATCAGGGACATCCTGCTTGGGTTATCCCTGTTTGGATCGTCATCAGTGGTGCTGGTGCTCTGTGTTTAAGCTGGCTATTCTCACGCTCAGCGAAGACTAGCTGGCTACTGCCATAAGCGGTGAAGTTTACTGCTTAAGAACGGTAGCATTTAAAAAGTTCAGTATTTAAAAGCTTCAGCGTTTAAGTGCAAAGTGGAGGAATTTATCACCTTGATAGGTGAGCTTTCCTTTATCACCAGGGTTAAGTGCATGGTAGTAATGAACACCAATTTGAAATTCGCGCTTAGGCCCTAAGTGCCCACGTTGGACATAAATCCAAAACTCGTCCTCTTCACCTGGCTCTGCGTCAGGGACTTGGATGACTTGTTTATCTAAAATAGTCACGTTGACCGACTGTTCAGGTGCGTTTTCTCCCTGCATATGCCTTCGGTAAAAACCGAGAAAGACCCAAGCTGCAACTAATGCTAGTAGGGTAATTGCAATAAAAAGTAAAACAGGCATGACGCTCTCCATAGTATCGACGCGCTATTGTAGCTCTGAGAGTAATGGAGTTAGCAATTAGAGATCATGATTCGTGAGCCATGTATGAATCTAATCATTAATTTGGTTAGATAATCATATTTTCAATGAGTTATAGATCTAGGTTTATCGTTTAATTTTCTAAAAAACTCGAAAAAGTGATCCGCATATAGAAGAATACAAGTGTGCCTGTCTACAATAATAGTGATGGAGGAACGTGATGTCGGATATTGAAAAAGTTGTTTTACGAACTCGTAAACTCGAGACATTGCTTCGAGGGCAATATCATGCGGAAGGGAAAGGCCTACATCAGTTAATTACTAGCTGTGAAGAGCGTTTACCTCATGACGTGATTGGAAAGCTAAGATACATAGCGACAATTCGTAATAAAATCGTTCATGAAGACGAGTATGAACTCGAAGATCGTAAGGCGTTCTTGTCTACATGTGATGAATGTGAACAGGAGCTAACACCAAGAAGTAGTCGCTTTATCTGGAGAGTGGCTATTACATTGATGGCACTCATTACTCTGGTAGCGCTGGGGTTTTACTATGTGCATTGGGATGAACTATCTAAACATTTATAAGAAATATTAATTAGTTAGCACGGTGTGTGGCTGAAATTTATCGAACTATATTACAAATAAACAAAAGGGACGCATTTGCGTCCCTTTTGTTTATTTGTAAGTTTAGTAATACATCATAGGTAGTATCATTAAGCCTGTTACTACGGCGATCATTACAAGTCCTTGTTTTTGTGAAGAAGTAATCATAACTCTGCTCCTATATGTCGATGTTAGTTACTATGCTTATTAGAATAGCACCACTTTAGTGGTTTGATCAAGTTCAACTTGATCAAACTTGCAAAAACCTAACTTTACTGAGGTAGAATTGACGAAAAATGGAAGGAAAGTCGTTGTGTTTCTTACTGTTTCTATTTTGAACTGATTGTTTTATTAATTATCGTTTTTGTTTTAACCTCATGATTTTAAGTAATAAAAAATGGTCTTGTTTTTGTTCGGTAATGTTAAATTATTTATTACACGGTCTTGGTGGTCAAACGGGAAGGTAGCTATGTTAATTCTTGTTTATTATTTTTATTGAGCGAAAATTATTGGACCTTCACTTGTAACATTTGATGAAAATGCTGCGCGAGTTGTTATTTTTACTACTATCTTGACCTTGATAGTGACAGCGGAAAGCAAGTGCTGAAATTTGCATTTTTAGTTGGTAAGTTATTGTATTTTAGGTTGGTTTGTTTTCTTGGATTAATGTGTTCTGTTTTGATGATGGTGACTTCCGTAACGATAGCTGCATGACATCTTGAATTTATGACCACCTTGGCCGATATACGACGGTTATACCTAATTTCTTAACTGCTTTGTTTAAGTCCTCCCTAAACTCATATGAAGAGGTTTAAAAGGAATTACTATCGAGATCCAAGTTTTGTCATACACCTCTAGACATCACTTATTACAAGCATAAACTGGCGGCGTAATGAATAGGGGTATTGGTATGTGGAGTTGGATGTCTGTCGCCCTGGCAGGCTTTGTTAGTATTTCAGCAAATGAAAGCAGTAAAAACACTCAAGCTATGGCATTTCGAGCCGTGAGCTTCGCATTTTTATTGGTCATCTTGTATCAACAAAATAATGAATTATCATCAGTCCAGCTATGGGTAGCACTCGGACTAGGTGTGTCGATGATTGCCGATACGTTGTATTTATTAAAAAGAAACCACAGACTTTGCTTTAGCTGCTTTTTGATTGCTCAGGTCTGCCTTAGTAAATCCTTTTGGGTTCAGCTATCTGGTGGTGTTGAGTGGTGGTTACCTGCTTTTTTATTAGCAAGTGGTGTTGTGGCTTTTTTCCTACTGCTCCCACAAATAGATAGGCTTATTTTTCCTGTCACGATCATGGGGTTAGTCTTAGTCCAATTAGCTTGGGCTGCTGGTGCTGTCTGGTTGCTACAATCTTCACTATTAAGCTTAATCGGCTTTATCGGTACCTTGGTACTGATTCTATCGGCTGTACTACTCGCTATTCATGATTACCGACGTCCAATCGTTGGTGGCCGCTATGTGGTGTCCGGAGCCTATTTGTTGGCTTATTCACTGATCACAGCTTCTGCTGTTGTATAATATTGGGTTGAGATACAACTCAATTATCAAGTAAAGAGAATACAAAAATGTCGACTGAAATCCATGCACATGCCGTACTTAACATGCTACGTGAGCAAGCTATGACAGAAGAAGCACTACGAGAAGCGATTAATAAACAGTATGGAGAGGGCGTTAAGTTTCGGACTTGCAGTAAAGATGGCTTTGATCTTGAATCATTACTGGCTTTCTTTAAGCAAAGAGAGAAAGTCTGGGTCAAAGATGGTGTTTGGACTCTCAATGCTGAACGAGTGTGTAGCCACTAATTTATAGAGTTGGTAATCGTCCAATACCTAGATAGGTAAGCAGGTTTCTTAAAGGCGTTGAAATCGTTATACTGCGCCAACTATTTTTAAGAGACCTGTTTGCTATGGAAATCCTATCTGCTGCGACCATGTTATTCCTCATCATGGATCCCCTTGGCAATCTTCCTATTGTTCTTTCAATACTCAAACACTTAGATCCTAAGCGTAGAAAAAAAGTACTATTCAGAGAGCTACTATTTGCTCTTGGAATACTGTTGCTGTTTCTATTTGCTGGTCAAAGCATCATGAACTTCTTACATGTCGAACCGGAAACGCTGAGTATTTCTGGCGGTATTATCTTGTTTATTATCGCGATTAAAATGATCTTCCCAAGTGCAGGAAGCATTACTGGCCTAGCGGCGGGTGAGGAACCTTTCATCGTGCCGATGGCAATTCCGATGATAGCTGGCCCTTCTGTTATTGCTGCGTTATTACTTCTCTCTAGTCAGCACCCTGACAATATGTTGGAGCTTTCCGCGGCTGTGATGCTGGCATGGGGCGCGACGTTCTTCATACTCATGTTCTCAGGCTTCTTCCATCGTATTTTGGGCGAGAGAGGCTTGAAAGCGATAGAGAGATTAATGGGATTACTGTTGGTAATGATTTCGACGCAGATGTTCCTGAACGGTGTTAAAGGCTATATGAGTGTGGCGAGTTAATCCTTCATTGCTCTACGTTTTACAACCTATAGAAAAGCCGCTCACTGAGCGGCTTTTTTGTGCTAGAAACATTATTAACAAGCAGAGCTACTCTTCAGACTCTTTCTGCTGTGTTACTACTTCAGGCAGCAAACGTTTATTACGAATATCGATAACAGCGCAGACGCCAAAAACAAGAATAGAGAGCCTATCTCCCCAAGTCATTTTCAACTGTTTTGAAAAGGCCGCTGAAAAAATCACAGTTTGCAGTAGGTGAGTAAAGAGTAAGAACCCCATAATGATATACAGCACCAAATCGAGCGGGTAATGGAATGGCGTGATGATATTATAAATCAGCACCAACCAAACGATCGACGTGACTGCTTTTGCGATAATTATTCCCACATTCATCATAGTCTCCTTGTGATAATGACTTAAGGTTACAGCTCTTTTCTAGTAAACAGACGATAGCTCAGTTGCCCAGTCGTCTTCTCTCGGTAGGTATGCCAGTGAGGCGGTATGCCTTCAAGCGTCAGCTCTTTTTCGGTCTCAACATAAATTAATGCATCGTCACTGAGCCAGTTGTTCTGCTCTAGCAAGACAATAGCTTCAGCAAGAAGCCCTTTTCTAAAAGGGGGATCGATAAAGACAATATCAAACGGTGTACCTGCCTGTTTTAAGTAAACCAAGCTGTCGCTATTCACGATATTGATATTCTCAGCTTTGACGGCTTCTGCATTGGTTTTTAACTGCCTGTAGGCTTGGCTGTTAAGCTCAATAAGAGTGACTGATTCAGCTTGGCGAGAAGCAGCTTCAAAACCCAAGCCTCCCGAGCCGGCAAAGAGATCCAAACATTTAGCGTGGGGCACATCTTGTGCCAACCAGTTAAAGAGGGTTTCTTTGACTCTGTCCGTCGTCGGTCTTAGCCCTTCTAAATCGTGAACAGGCAGTTTTCTACCTCTCCACAGGCCGCTGATAATACGAACAAAGCCAGTGGAAGGCTTTTTTTGTGATGTGTTTTGCTGGCGACGTCTTACCATGGATTTTTTGACCGCTAATTAAGTGTTACTATACACCGCTACCTTAAATGTATCGGTAGGGTGTAAATCTGAATTTAATAATGACAGAGTGTACCAATCTAATTGAAGGTTTTTCACTGCTTTGTCATTTTCTTTTCTATAGAAGAGATAATTCTATAAGAAAAGTGTTGTTGTTAGTTTAGTAAATCTAGGATATCTCCAGATGACGGAAAAAAAGAAACGCGGCTTACTCTCTTGGCTTGGCTTTGGTGATGAAGAGCAAACCAAAGAATCACCAAAATTAGACTCAGCAGAGCAACAAGACGAGCCTGAGTTATTACAAGACTCATCAGTTGATGAACAGTCAGCGTTAAAAGAACAGTCAGCCGAAGAAGTGTTGGTGGAATCACCTGAGCCTTCCGCAATTGAGCCACAGCCGGTTGAAGAACCTGTTGAGATAAGCAGTGAAGTGGATGACTCTGTTCTAGCAGAAGCAGAAGCAGAAGCAGAAGCAGAAGCAGAAGCAGAAGCAGAAGCAAGAGTTGAAGAGCAAGAGAAACCAACCGAAAGTTTCTTTACTCGTTTAAAGCGCAGCTTAAGTCGAACTAAAGCCAATATTGGTGCTGGCTTCTTCGGCCTATTTAAAGGCAAGCAGATTGATGACGATTTGTTTGAAGAGCTAGAAGAGCAACTTTTGATTGCTGATGTGGGTATGACCACGACGGTCAAAATCATTGAAAGCCTAACGGACAAAGCCTCGCGCCAAGATTTAAAAGATGGTGAGGCGCTGTACGGACTACTAAAAGAAGAGATGTCTGAGATTTTATCGACAGTGGATAAACCTTTAGTCGTTGATACAACAAAAACACCTTACGTTATCTTGATGGTGGGTGTGAACGGTGTCGGTAAAACGACAACGATTGGTAAACTGGCAAAACAGTTCCAGAGCGATGGTAAGAAAGTGATGCTAGCAGCTGGTGATACTTTCCGTGCTGCGGCCGTTGAGCAACTTCAAGTTTGGGGTGAACGTAATAATGTCCCTGTGATCGCTCAACATACGGGCGCTGATAGTGCCTCTGTTATCTATGATGCAATAGAAGCAGCAAAAGCGCGTGGCGTTGATGTTGTCATTGCCGATACAGCTGGTCGCTTACAAAATAAAGCTAATCTAATGGAAGAGCTGAAGAAAATTGTTCGCGTGATGAAGAAGATTGATGACTCAGCCCCTCATGAAATTATGCTGACGTTGGATGCGGGTACCGGCCAGAATGCAATAAGCCAAGCAAAACTCTTTAGTGACGTAGCACCTGTAACGGGCATTACTCTCACTAAGTTAGATGGCACCGCAAAAGGTGGTGTTATATTTGCCATTGCGGACCAGTTTCAGATTCCAATTCGTTACATAGGCGTTGGAGAAGGGATAGACGATCTTCGTCCATTTAAAACAGAAGAGTTTGTTGAAGCGCTGTTTAGTCGAGAAGAATAGCCGTCGTTTAATCGTAATGGACTGTAGATTGTAAGAGGAAGCGTAGGTGATTAGTTTTCAGCAAGTAAGTAAAGCGTATCGTGGTGGTCGTCAGGCGCTACAAAAAGTCGATTTTCACCTGAAGAGGGGCGAAATGGCCTTTTTAGGTGGTCACTCTGGTGCGGGTAAAAGTACCTTGCTGAAACTTATCTGCGCGATGGAGCGACCAACCGATGGTAAAGTTGCTTTCAATGGCCATGACATCACTCGTATCCCCAATAAAGACATCCCTTTTTTACGTCGTAATATAGGCATTGTTTTTCAAGACCACCGACTATTAATGGACCGAAGTGTCTTTGATAATGTGGCTTTGCCTATGCGAATTGAGTCTATCTCTGAGGCTGACATTAAGCGCCGAGTCAGTGCAGCACTAGATAAGACGGACCTACTTGATAAAGCACGCTGTCTACCTAGTCAGCTTTCAGGTGGTGAGCAGCAACGAGTCGGCATTGCTCGCGCAGTGGTTAATCGACCTACATTACTGCTGGCTGATGAGCCAACAGGTAACCTTGACCCTGAACTTTCTAGTCGCGTCTTAAAGTTGTTTGAAGAGTTTAATCGAGCGGGTGTGACGATCATACTGGCTACCCACGACATCGGCTTAGTCAATACTCGTCCTCAATATCGCCACTTAGAGTTAAATCAAGGGTTTTTAAGTGAGGTTTCAGATTATGGGCGGTAATGTTCGTAACAAAAAATCGGCGAAAAAACGCCCTCAAAGTCCATTTAAAACAGTTGGCTTCTTCCGATCTCATATCAATCAAGCGAAGAGTTCATTTTCTTCTTTGTGGGTTAGACCTCTCGGAAATATTCTCACTTTAGCGGTTATTTCGATGGCTCTGGCGATGCCTGCTTGCTTGTATCTGTTGGGTAAGAATATGGCCGCGGTTGCTGACAATGTGGTGAGCCCTTCTCAAGTAAGCGCCTATATTGTTGAGCAGACACCAGAAGCAAGAATTATGGTGTTAAAGGATGAAATAGAAAGCCGATCTGAAGTAGCGCATGTCGAATACATTTCGTCACAGCAAGGGTTAGATGACCTTAGCCAGTACTCTGGTTTTGAACAAGCTATTAGTCTACTCGATGACTATGCGTTACCGAGTGTACTTGTGATAACCCCAAGTGCCGATGATAAACAGTTGATTGAAGCAATCGTTGATGGCTTGAAAGAGAACAAAGAGATAACCGATATTCGTCTAGATGAAGATTGGCTGACTCGCTTAGACGCTATTCAAGCGCTCATTACCGTGATAGTTGTGACGCTCTCTATATTGATGTTGACCTCGGTTTTTCTTATTGTAGGCAATACCTTACGTTTTAATGTTCTTGCTAATAAAGACGAGATTCAAACCATGAAGCTTATCGGTGCTACTGATGGTTTTATTTTGCGTCCTTATGTGTACTCCGGAATGTGGTTTGGTTTATTAGGCGCGCTGTCTGCGTGGGTACTAACTGCGCTGATTACAATACTACTTAACGGCACCGTAAAAGATTTGGCAATGCTTTACGATAGCCACTTTAGATTGATAGGACTGAGCTGGGATGAGTCTCTACTGCTTGTGATGCTAGGTTTACTGCTTGGTTGTGCAGCAGCCAAAGTATCGGCCAAACGTCATTTAAAAGAAATTGAACCAGTTTAATTTGGTAATGTCGTAATTTAATCGATAAGTAAAGAAACTCGTGTAATAGTGATGTACTTATAAGGATAGCGACGTACTTATAAATAACGCTTAACGTGTTTAAGTAGCGCCTAGAGCCAATTAGCTTCGAAACTTGAACATAAACTTTAGCGTGAACCCTATTTTGACTTGTAACAGTTATAGGTTTGTGCATAATAATTGACCCCTGCTTGAAACCTGTTCATATTGAGTTCAAGTGAAATGGGGTAAACCTATAATCCAGATCAGAGATTGATGAGGAATTGAATGGCAACTAAATCGTATTCAATGGCAGTAGTATCGCAAGATAGCCTAGATAGCTATATTCGTTCAGCACATAGCTATCCAATGCTAAAGCCGGAAGAAGAGCGTGAACTCGCAGAAAGATTACATTACAAAGGTGAACTAGAGGCTGCTAAAGGTCTTATCTTGTCACACCTTCGATTCGTCGTTCATGTCGCTCGTGGTTATTCAGGTTACGGCTTACCAATGGCTGATCTTGTTCAAGAAGGTAATATTGGCCTGATGAAAGCGGTAAAACGCTTTAACCCTGAAGTGGGTGTTCGCTTGGTTTCTTTTGCTGTGCATTGGATTAAAGCGGAAATTCACGAATACGTATTACGTAACTGGCGTATCGTTAAAATTGCAACAACCAAAGCGCAACGTAAATTGTTTTTCAATCTACGTAAATCGAAAAAGCGTTTGGGTTGGTTTAATAACGGTGAAGTCGAAACGGTTGCTCGCGAACTGGGTGTTGAACCTTCAGAAGTTCGTGAAATGGAATCTCGCTTAGCGGCGCAAGACTCTACGTTTGAAATGCCAAACGATGATGACGAAAGTGGTCACTCGTATACAGCTCCAGTACTTTATTTAGAGGATCAGGCGTCTGATCTTGCTGATAATGTGGAAGCATCGAATTGGGAAACTCATACCAATAATCGACTTAGCCACGCTTTAGCAACACTTGATGATCGCAGCCAACACATTGTTCGCTCACGCTGGTTAGACGATAACAAAACGACATTGCAAGAGCTTGCTGAAGTCTATGGCGTTTCTGCTGAACGTATTCGTCAGCTAGAAAAGAATGCGATGAAGAAACTAAAAGCCGCAGTCGGTGAGTTTTAACACGTAGCAGGCCTGCGACAGGTTAGCTTTAGAATTATAGAAAGCCGAGATCATTTGATCTCGGCTTTTTTGTTTTTGTGATCTAATAACAATCAGGTATTTACAAGCTTGCCTGTGGGTAACTCTGTGCAAAGTTTATTGAGCACCTGTCAGAAAGCGGGGTAAATAAAGGCTTCATGGGTAATATTCCTATGGGGATACTTTTCCATTTACTCACAAATAAATAAAGATCAACACTATATATAGTAGATCAAAGGATCCAAAACCACGTTATCAACGCAATCCACAGACTTATGCACAATCTAGTACTTGTTCAGCGCTGGTGGATAACCCTATTGCTTGTTGGTACTTATCAAGCTTGGGATAGGTTACAATCACACTTCAAAAGTTAGAGATACATAGGTGTAAAATTGGACCAATTTCAAACCATCAATATTGAGCAAACGCAGACATTATTACTAAAACCGGAGGCGATTTTGGCCGATACTCGAGATAGCCAATCATTTGCTCAAGGGCATGTAGAAGAAGCTTTCCCGTTAAACAATGACACCATTGTTGAGTTTATGAATGAAGTGGAGTTTGAACAGCCTATTCTTGTCATGTGTTATCACGGAATTAGCAGCCAAAACGTGGCTCAATATTTGATTAATCAAGGTTATAGTGAAGTGTACAGTGTTGATGGCGGCATAGAAGCGTGGCGAAGAGCAGGATTACCTCTAACCGTATCAAAATAGAGTAACGGCATCAGAGTAGAGCGAGTGCTTGTAATTCAACTCATCAGCGGCGATATTGATTGGCTTCGTACAAATAAGTAGATAGCAAATGATTCGATTACTAACCGTGAGTAACCCTAGAGCCGCACAAGCTTTTATTGATTACATGGCTTCTAGGAAGATTGAAGTACGTATGATGCCAGAAGGCGAAGGGCAGTTTGCACTGTGGTTGTTAGATGGTCAGCATCAAATCGAAGTTGAAGTGGAACTTGAACACTTTCTGAGTAATCCAACAGATAATAAGTATCAAGCTGCATCATGGGCGATGGCAGAGTCACGAACCAACGTTTTTTCTTATCATATGCCTAGCTTTATTGACATGATAAAAGTGAAAGCGGGGCCTGTTACTTTGTTCGGCATGGTGTTGTGCATTGTTGTCTTTGCATTGCTACAGCTTGGTTTTAGAAATAATTTATTTTCACTACTTCACTTCCCTGCAGACCCGAGTCAACAGATCCAGATCTGGCGCTGGTTTACCCATGCTATCCTCCACTTTTCTGCAATGCATATCGTCTTTAATATACTGTGGTGGTGGCAGCTCGGTGGTGATATAGAAAAACGCCTTGGTTCGTTAAAGCTATTACAGATCTTTGCTATATCGGCAGCGCTATCTGGTGCTGGGCAGTATTGGGTTGAAGGGGCTAATTTTGGCGGTTTATCAGGGGTTGTATACGCTTTGGTGGGTTATTTATGGATGATGGGTGTTAAGGCGCCTCACTTAGGGTTAAACATGCCAAAACCGTTGATTGGCTTTATGTTAGTTTGGTTAGTATTAGGGTTTGTTCAGCCTTACATGGCGATTGCCAACACCGCGCATTTAGTAGGTTTGATTTCAGGTGTAGGGCTTGGGCTTCTCGATGCGAGTAAGAAGAAGCTCGCTTAATCGGAAAATACATTGATTTGAAGAGTTGATAGGCTTACTTCAAAAGAGTAAGCCTAATTGATAGAGTCGATATAGGTTTCTTAAGTCTACTGATATAGGTATTTAGTGAATAGTAGATCTGCGATGATCGTTCGACCTGTTTCTGGCAGAAGTGTTTCATTAAGTTGATCAACCAAAATTTTACGTAGATCTTCTCTTCCTGAAAGAGATTTTATAGTATCTTCTGATTGCTGACCAAGTAGCTCTATCACTGCGTCTCTAATGAGTGGCTGATGCTGTTCAACAATAGGTAAATCCGCGGCGCTTGCCACCATAATATCGATGCGAACCTGAATGTAGCCCAGCTTTTTGCCCTTGGTATAAAAGTTCGTGGTGAGATCCGGTTCTAAAGTGAAGTAGGCAAGTTGAGGTACCGCTTCTTCTTCCGCGTAACTTGGCAGCGAAAAGAGTAGACTAAAAATAGCAATTGTTTGGACTAGGTAACGTTTAAGCATATAAATGACTTTTCTTTTTTATAATGATGATACTCGTATCTATAGAGTCTTGTTACAATGGAGTATCTGTTTGTAATGAAATGCGGTTTGCATCCCTCGGTTGGTTTTGACCAATCTTTGCAGCTTTATTCTACGATGTTAAAGCTAATAATTGAATACTAGTATGAATCTATCAACTTCGCTCTATCTATCTGCTTTACTTCAAGTAAATTGGCAAGATCCTTCCGATTTTGACTTTCCATCTCAACAATCCAGAAGCTGGTTGTTAGAGCTTGGGTCTTTGTCACGCTTACTCGAACGCCACTGCCAAGCATTAACGGTAGACCTATTACATAATCGCATTGTGAAAGCAGAGCGACTTAACGAGCAAGAAATATCCCTTTTATCTCCAGAACAATGCTTATTGCGTAAAGTCGTATTAAAAGGCGATGGAATTCCGTGGGTGTTAGGGCGTACATTAATCCCGAGTTCTTCGATTGCAGATCAGCAGCATGACTTAACTGAGCAGGGTGAGATCCCTTTAGGTTTAACGGTGTTTAGCACCAATGATGTAAAGCGAGATGCGCTTCAAGTTGGTTGGGCAGAGACAGAGCAAGGACGATTTTTAGCGAGACGTTCTCGACTGTGGATGAATAATAAGCCGATGTTAGTCGCAGAACTGTTTTTACCGGCATCACCCATTTACGTTAAAGAGTGTCAATCATGAGTAGTGTCGATGCTAAGGAAAAGCATGAAGTGAGCGTAAAAGAGAAAGCAAAAGCTTACTGGCTACTCATGCGAATGAATCGCCCTATTGGTTCATTACTGTTGTTATGGCCGACGTTATGGGCGTTAATTGTGGCGGCGGAAGGACTTCCTCAGTGGGATGTTGTTGTCGTCTTTACCCTTGGGGTGTTATTGATGCGTTCAGCAGGCTGTGTGATTAATGATTTTGCGGATCGTCACGTTGATGGTCACGTGAAGCGAACCAAGGACCGACCATTGCCGTCAGGCACGGTTTCAAGTAAAGAAGCCATTGGGCTGTTTGTTTTGTTGGCCGTTGTTTCGTTTCTTCTCGTATTAACCATGAACCCTCTAACGATTAAGCTCTCTTTTGCCGGTATCGTTCTTGCGTTTATTTACCCATTTATGAAGCGTTATACTCACCTTCCTCAATTGTTCTTAGCGCTGGCTTTTAGTTGGGCTATCCCTATGGCGTGGGCAGCACAAACGAATGAGTTGCCACTCATGGTTTGGTATCTGTTTGTTATCAATGCTGTTTGGACCATTGCTTACGATACCCAATATGCGATGGTTGATCGTGATGATGATGTTCAAATCGGCATTAAATCAACAGCTATTCTCTTTGGCCGATTTGATAAAATGATCATCGGTGCACTACAGCTAGTAATGCTAATTATGCTGATGTTATTGGGTGATTACTACCTGCTAGGAACCACATTCTATTGGGGATTATTGGTTGTTGGGGCTTTATTTGTCTTTCAGCAACACCTGATTCGTCACCGTGAGCGCATGTCATGCTTTACAGCATTTCTAAATAATAACTACGTAGGTATGGTCATAACCATCGGCTTACTACTTGGTTTTCTAATTTAGCGAATAGCTTCTCTCGCTATATCCAATTTATAAAAAAGGCATCCAATAGGATGCCTTTTATTTTTGTAGTGAACGATCGTTAAGGTTGCTGCTGAGTGGCTATTGATTCGCTTGGTGGATGCTCTCTTGAATGGTTAAGCGAACTTCAGGGTAGAGCATTGAGTAGAGCAGCTGGGCCAGTTCTTGGCTTCGCTCTTGGTCGCATTCACCATTTTGTTCAAGGTATGCTTGCTGTTTAAGTGTGTTAAACATGCTAGAAAATACACCTTTATCAAAAAACTCAGGTGCGTTGATACCGTGTAGTCGACCAAGCCTTTGAGCGATATCTTGGCTTCGTTTCTCTAAATCAGATTTTCCTAACTCAGGATTATCAGAGAGTAGATTTAGCGCTATCGCGTAGCGTTGTAGGGTTTCAGTAATCGTTCTACCTAGCAGCATCAATACCTGAGTATTGGCTTGGTTGATGGCAACGTTATCGCCATCAATACAGACATGACCTTGGTTTGAAAGCTCTTCAATGTAAGCAGTGACTACGTCTGCTAGTGCTTCTTCCTCAATACTTAAAAACAGCTCTTGCTTAAGGAAAGGATAAATCTTTGCAACTCGGCTTTGAATGGTCGCGATAGGTAACTGCTGGCTACGAATCAGCATTTGTGCAATCAGAGATGGAATTGCTAGTAAGTGAATAATGTTATTACGGTAATAAGTCATTAATACTGATTGATGACGGTCGAGCGAAACAATGCTGCCCATCGCATCACTATCGATAACAAATTTATCTAGCGATTCTGCATGACGGACAAGCTCATCCGCACTTTCTGATGGCATTGTGAACGTTGACGAATACGGTACATTTTTCAAAAGCGATAAATAGCTGTCGATTTGATTAACTAGGCTATCGCGAGAGAGTGCTCGTTGGCGTGATGCCAAAAGCGCTGTCGCGCACAGTGTGAGTGCGTTAGCTGCTGCAGCATCGTTGATGTTGGTCATCATCTTATTGGCGAGCTTGTTTACCACCGGGTTCATCCATTGAGGTTTGTTACCACCCATAGGATCGATGTCTTGTGTCCACTCTGGAGCGTGTTCGTTTAGGTACTGGTTCAAAGGGATTGGCTCACCAAAGTTTACGTAGCCTTTACCAAAGTTGCGTAGCTTACGAATGGTGCGAAGAACTTGGCCTGCGTTTTCTTTCTCTTTGTCTTTTCCACGAAGTTCTTTGGCGTAAGTGCTCACTTCCATTACGTGTTCATAACCAATGTAAACAGGCACTAACGTGACTGGGCGGTTTAAACCACGCAGCATCGCTTGAATCGTCATGGCAAGCATTCCTGTTTTTGCTTGCAGTAGGCGACCTGTGCGAGAGCGTCCGCCTTCACTAAAGTACTCAACTGAATAACCTTTACTAAATAACTCAGCAAGATATTCACGAAATACCGTCGAATAAAGCTTATTGCCTTTAAAACTACGGCGAATAAAGAAAGCCCCACCACGTCTAAAGATAGGGCCGGCAGGGAAGAAGTTTAGATTGATGCCTGCTGCAATGTGAGGCGGGACCATACCTTCGTTGTAGAGAACGTAAGAGAGCAGCAAGTAATCCATGTGACTACGATGGCATGGTACATAAACAATCTCATGACCATCTTGTGCTAAGCGTCTGATGGTTGCAGCATTCGAAATATTCAAACCTTGATAGATACGGTTCCATAGCCAACCTAGCGTACGCTGACCCACTTTAATAAGTGAGTAGGAGAAGTTAGCTGCGACTTCTTCCATGATCGCGTGGGCTTCTTTACGGGCTTTTTCAATCGGGATGTTTTTAGCTTTTGCTTCTTCTTCAATCGCTTTTTCTATCGCTTGAGAATCGAGTAAGCGTTGAAACAGCGCCTGACGATTAGGGAGGTCAGGGCCAGAAGCTGCTAGCTTTTGACGAGAGAAGTGAATGCGGGCAACACGAGCAAGCTTATGTGCGATGGATTCATCTGTGCCGTGAGCGTCTGCCATATAACGAAGTGACACTACCGGGCTGAAACGAACCATGCAATCACGGCCGGAAAATATTACAGCAGCGGCTTTTTGAGGACCATTAAGCGCTTGAAGATAAGGTTTTGTCTGTTCTTCTTTACCTGGCTTACGCCCCCAAAGTACTGTCGTTGGAATTATCTGTACATCTAAATTGCTATCGAACTGGTGAAGTTCTAACAGTGATGAAAAGAGAGAGATCGAAGTATTGGGTACATCTTGATTACGTTGAACAAGCGTCGGTCTTGTTGATGTAAATACATAACGAGGAAAAGATTGACCATTGATAACGACGGGGCTTAAAGGATCAGGAAGACCGAGCTCCAGAACGTGCTTTTGCAGAGTTAGCAGGTCAACACTTGATCGGAATGGCAGTGCATACACAATAGGCTTGTCAGCATCAATATTATGATCTTCAATAGGGTTTGAAGGAATTGCCTTACCTTTTACTAAGAGTGATAAAGGTAACTTTAGCAATGATCGTGCTAGGGATTGTCCTGAAGACATATAGATTCACAGCCTCGTGTGTTTCAAATAAGCATAAGCGAATTTCTAATTATTTGTCATTTTAACGATAAGTAGAGAGTCGCCTAGGCAGGTCATTTAAAAGAGCGGCAAGGATACCAGAAACTGGTCTAACCTTTTAATCATAATGTGGATGATTTGGTCAGATTCGTGCGAATTTTTTATGAATGTTTATCTTATAAGGGAAAGGACGTGCCAGATAAAGCTGTACATGGATTCAAACGGATTCGAAATGCGTTAGTGTATTCATCTAAGGGGCTCAAAGCGGCGTTTAAAAATGAAGCTGCATTTAGAGAAGAGCTACTACTCGCCATCATCTTTATCTCTAGCTCTTTTTATTTTGAAGTGACGGATGTTGAGAGGGTGCTTTTAGTAACTTCAGTTCTTCTCGTGTTGGTGGTCGAACTAATTAACAGTGCAATCGAAGCGGTAGTGGATAGAGTAGGTGAGGAGCATCATGAGCTTTCTGGGCGTGCGAAAGATATGGGCTCTGCGGCAGTATTAATTACGATTCTTCTGGCGGTATACGTGTGGATAGAGATCATAATTATTTGACTGAATTTATCGATGAAAATCGAAAGAGTGAAAAAACAACCAATTATCTTTTCATTTTATAACTTACTGGATATACTCACAGTTAACTGTATAAAAAGACAGGTTACTTATGAAGCCATTGACTGCACGCCAGCAACAAGTATTTGATCTCATCAAAAGTAAAATTGATGATTATGGAATGCCACCGACTCGAGCTGAGATTGCTCGTGAATTGGGGTTCCGATCTGCGAATGCCGCAGAAGAACATCTAAAAGCGCTTGCACGTAAGCAAGCGATCGAAATTATTCCAGGCGCTTCGCGTGGTATCCGCATTCTATTAGAAGCGGCTAACGAAGAAGAAGGCTTACCGCTGATCGGTCAAGTCGCTGCGGGTGAACCAATTCTTGCTCAAGAGCATGTAGAAACGCATTACAAAGTGGATGCCAGCATGTTTAAGCCTCAGGCTGACTTCTTGCTTCGTGTGAATGGCGAAAGTATGAAAGACATCGGCATTATGGATGGTGATCTGTTAGCTGTTCATAAAACACAAGATGTTCGCGATGGCCAAGTTGTCGTTGCTCGTGTTGATGATGATGTGACAGTTAAACGTTTAGAGCGTAAAGGCTCAACGGTTTTGCTTCATGCTGAGAATACAGAGTTTTCACCAATCGAAGTTGACCTTACTGCGCAAAGCCTTGCTATAGAAGGTATTGCTGTTGGTATCATTCGAAATACCGATTGGATGTAACTTTCTTAATTGAGAGATAGTAGCCTATTTTGATCGGCGATGTTCTCAATAGCTTGTAAGTTTAAATGATATTCATTATCATCTTCTTTCTGGATTCATAAGGAAGATGATAATGTCTCTGCCGACCCCTTCTTCAAAACGACGCTATCAAATCCCCGCTGATTTGCTACAACCTTTATGGCTGAGAAGCCGTGAGAGTTTAGTGGATGATGGCCTTGTTTATGATCCTATCGCTGCAAACGCTTGTCGTTATTGCCAAGTTGCCCCTGAATGCCTGTCAGGAGATGTCGATCAGAAGCAGCTTTTGCATGCCACTCTTACCCAGCTTTGTGATTTACAAGTAAAAACGTTTATTGAACGTTATCCAGATGCTTGGATCATTAATGTAGGGGCAGGGTTAGACACTCGTTTTTACCGTGTCGATAATGGGCTTTGTCATTGGATCGAGTTAGATGTGACCGAGAATCTGTTATGGCGACAAAAACTATTCCATAAGAGCGAACGCTATTTGCATCAATGTGGCAGTGTTGATGATCTTCAGTGGCTCGATCAATTGCCTGTTCCAAACCATGCCAATGTCATGATCGTATGTGAGCACGCGCTGCTCGATGGATCTCAACAACAAGTCGCCAGTTTTGTACAAGCGCTCGGTCGTCATTTTGATGGGGCGACAGCATGTTTGGTCATCGCCGGAGATAAAACCTCGACTCAAATGGGGAAAAAGATGGGGTCTGGGGAGTACGCACACGGCTACTCTCATCCAGGTGAGTCCATTTTGAATTATTTACCCTGGGCACAATGGGTAAAAACATTCTCACCATTAGAAAAAAACTGTGGTCGCTGGAAGTTTTGGCAGCGATGGCTAACTAAGTTCCCCTCTTTAAAACAAAGACTAACACCAGTAGTAGTTCAGCTTCGTTGGTGATCCGGTTACACTTCACTCTCTAAAAGTGAGGTGACTGTGATTTCCCAACCAATTCAATTCTTCAATTATCTGTTTCGAACGCTAAGCAATCTCTCGCTGCATAAGAGGGTACTATTGCTCGCCATTCCAATGGTGCTTTCCAATATTACGGTTCCTTTGCTTGGGTTAGTGGATGCTGCGGTAATCGGTCATTTGGATCACGCATGGTATTTGGGTGGGGTTGCGCTTGGCGGCACGATGATCAGTGTGACGTTTTGGTTACTCGGCTTTTTGCGTATGTCGACCACAGGACTAACAGCTCAATCCTATGGCGCAGATGATAAGCAGCAACTGGCGCTCGTGTTCATTCAAGGCTTAATAATGGCCTTTGGCTTTGCCGTTGTCTTTCTACTATTTCACGGTGTGCTGTCTGATGTGATTTTTTCACTGAGTAGCGCAAGTGAAGAGGTGAAATTTTACGGTGAACAGTACTTTGCAATTCGAGCTTGGAGTGCACCGGCTTCATTAGCTAACTTTGTTATCTTAGGTTGGTTATTGGGCACACAAAACGCCAAAGCGCCTATGTGGATGGTGATCATTTCTAACGTGACCAACATCGCTCTCGATGTTTTGTTTGTGATGGGGTTTGATTGGAAAGTTGAAGGGGCAGCTCTAGCCTCGGTTATCGCAGACTATATGGGCTTCGCATTTGGTCTATGGTGTGTTTATCGAACGTGGTGTGAACGTAAGCTGCCTTCTCCTCGCTCTATAATTGCCCAAAGTGGCAACGATATTGGTCGGTTCGTTAAGCTAAACCGCGATATTTTTCTGCGCTCGCTCTGCTTACAAGCAACCTTTAGCTTTATGACATTCCAAGGGGCAAGCTTTGGTGACGATGTTATCGCTGCTAATGCGGTATTAATGAGCTTTTTGATGATCATTTCTTACGGTATGGATGGTTTTGCCTATGCGATGGAAGCCATGGTCGGTAAAGCGATAGGCGCGAAAGATAGAAAAGAGCTAAGTCAGTCTTTGATTGGTACGTTTTTTTGGAGTCTGATCATCTGTATTGCTTTAACCATCTCATTTTATATTTTTGGATCGAGCCTGATCAGCTTGATCACCGATATTCCAAGCGTACAAGAGAATGCTTATATTTATCTTCCGTGGTTAATTGCGATGCCACTTACGGCAATGTGGTGTTTCTTGTTTGATGGCATATTTATCGGTGCGACAAAGGGGAAAGAGATGCGTAACAGTATGTTTGTTGCGACAAGCTTTTTCTTTGCGATGTTCTATCTAACCAGTTCGATGGGTAATCATGCTTTATGGCTAGCGATGCTGAGCTTTATGGCGATGCGAGGGATCGGCTTAGCGGTTTTATTAATCGTGCAGTGGCGAAATGGAACATTCTTAGAGCAAAAAACCGCAGGTTAATCCCTGCGGTTTTGTTGGTTTGGATTCTATACGTAATCAGAACAGGCGGTTTAACCCATTAAGTGCAGCTACGCGATAGGCTTCTGCCATGGTTGGATAGTTAAACGTTGTATTAACGAAGTACTCAATGGTATTCGCCGAGCCTTTCTGCTCCATGATCGCTTGACCGATATGGATGATCTCAGCCGCACGTTCGCCAAAACAATGAATACCTAAAATTTCTTTAGTTTCTCGGTGGAAGAGTATCTTCAAGCTACCGATATCTTTGCCAGCGATTTGTGCTCTAGCCAAATGTTTAAACGATGCTCGGCCCACTTCATAAGGTACTTTCGCAGCGGTTAATTCTTGCTCTGTCTTACCCACAGAGCTGATTTCCGGAATGGTGTAGATACCAGTCGGAATGTCTTCAATCAAATATCCAGAAGCCTGCCCATGAGTGATTGCTTGTGCAACGAATCGGCCTTGATCGTAAGCTGCGCTAGCAAGGCTAGGATAGCCAATCACATCACCCACCGCGTATACATGCTCGATACTGGTTTGGTAATTGCTGTTCACGGAGACTTGCCCACGAGAGTCTGCAGCGAGACCGACCGCATCAAGGTTAAGCTTGTCAGTATTACCTGTTCGGCCATTTGCATACAGTATGCAATCGGCACGCATTTTCTTACCAGATTCAAGATGAACAATAACGCCATCTTCATTTGCTTCTATCTTCTCGAAGGTTTCATCATTTCTGATCACCACACCACTATTCCAGAAGTGATAAGAGAGCGCATCAGACGTTTCGTTATCTAGAAATGAAAGGAGTCTATCTCGCGTGTTTATAAGGTCTGTTTTAACGCCAAGCCCGCGGAATATAGAGGCGTATTCACAGCCAATAACACCTGCACCATAGATAATGATATGGCGAGGGTCGTGCTCTAAGCTTAGGATCGAATCACTGTCGTAAATACGTTGGTGGGTAAAGTCGACATCAGCAGGTTGGTATGGGCGAGATCCCGTCGCAATAACAAATTTATCAGCGGTGTACTTTTCAATCGTCCCATCAGGCTGAGTGACATCGATAGAGTGATCACCAGAAAACTGAGCCGTACCAAAAATAAGCGTACATTCATTTCTATCGTAGAAGCCTTGACGAAGTCGAGTCTGTTTATCAATAACAGATTTCGCGTGGCCTAGAATGTTAGAGAATGTGGAGTGAATACTGCTGTTATTGTGACAAAAAAGTGGGTTGCTATTAAATTCAATAATACGGCTAACGGCATGACGAAGCGCTTTAGAGGGAATGGTTCCCCAGTGGGTACAACCGCCACCGACGCTGCTCTCTTTTTCTATGATAGCGACATTGAGCCCCGCTTTGGTTAAACCCATAGCTGCCCCTTCACCTCCTGGGCCACTACCGATAACAATTACGTCAAAGTGGTTACTCTCAGTCATAGATATTTCCTTGTTATAATTTTTTACATTGCTGTAGCGAGATTTTAACGCATATTGCAGATAGGTAAATGAATTCAACACGAGAGAGTCGAAGTGATCACGGTGACTGAGGTAAAATGAGTGGGAGGAAAGTGATCTCTGACTTATTTATTACCGTTGCCTTATGAACTGAGTAGGAATAAAGCAAAACATAAGGTTTATGAACATCATCGCTTCGCGTTATAGTATGGTTGTTAAAATAATGAGCAAAGTAGTCCAGTCATGAAATCTATGGGTATTCGCGCACAACAAAAAGAGAAGACTCGTCGCTCATTAATTGATGCAGCATTTAGTCAGCTTAGCGCCAACAGAAGTTTTTCTAATTTGAGTTTAAGGGAAGTGGCTCGTGAAGCCGGTATTGCCCCGACCTCTTTTTATCGTCACTTTAAAGATATGGATGAGCTAGGCTTAACCATGGTGGATGAAGGTGGATTGTTACTGCGCCAGTTGATGCGTCAGGCTCGCCAACGTATTGCAACAGAGGGGAGTGTAATTCGTACCTCAGTTGAAACGTTTATGGAATTCATTGAAAGCAGCCCGAACGTATTTCGTCTATTACTTAGAGAGCGCTCAGGGACATCATTTGATTTTCGTACCGCCGTTGCTCGAGAAATACAACATTTTGCGGCAGAGTTAACCGAATATTTAACCATTACGGGAATGAGCCGTGATGAGGCACTTACTCAGGCGGAAGCTTCTGTAACTCTCGTATTTAGTTCGGGTGCAGAAGCTCTAGATTTATCCAAACGTGAGCGAGATGAATTAGCTGAACGTTTGATTATGCAGTTACGAATGATCGCTAAAGGTGCTTTTTGGTACCGTAAAGAGCGAGAAAGACATCGAAATAGAGGTAGGGCAGATTAATGTCGAATGCAGAAAATGTGTCGAACACAGAAAATAAAGTAGACCAAGACTTTGAGGCTGAAAATAACGCTCAAGTTGATCATGATTCTAATATAGATAAAGGCTCTGAGCGAAAAACACTGCTGCTCGCTTTGGTTGCAGGAATGTGTGGCGATTCACTGTTGTCTTGGATGACAATCAGTGATGTTAGTTTTTCCATATTCCCAATTATTGCCCTAGTGCTCTCAGTACAGGCGTTGTATCAAGAGTATCTACGTAGTCCGGTATCGGAAGATATTCCATTAGTCGGCTTAGCGTGCTTTTTCGTTGGTGGTTTTGGCCACTCAGCCTTTATTAAAGCTCAGTATCCTGATGCGGGCTCAAACCTGATTGCTATAGTGGTTGTGATGCTACTGATGCTATGGATAGGTAAGAAGCTTGGTTTTATCGGTAAAGATTCGTAGCTCCAAAAAGCTCAAAGCGAGTACCGAATTATAGATATAAAAACGAGCCAAGTGGCTCGTTTTTTGTTTTCATAGCGCTCTAAATATGACGATAGTTCTAAGCTTTGCGCTCAAGTAAAACGCCCGCTTCCATATGGTGGGTATATGGGAACTGATCAAACAGAGCAAATCGAGTCACATTATGAGTCTCGGAGAGAACATCAAGGTTATCTTTTAGCGTTTCTGGGTTACATGAGATGTAAAGAATACGCTCGTACCCTTGAACCATTTTACAGGTATCAATATCCATTCCCGAACGCGGCGGATCAACAAAGATAGTATTGCAGTTGTAGCTAGTAAGATCGACATTCGCCTGCTTCAAGCGGCGGAACTCACGCTTACCTTGCATTGCTTCGGTAAAGTCTTCCGCTGACATACGGATGATTTGGACATTGTCGATGTTATTCGCTGCAATATTATATTGAGCGGAAACCACTGAAGGCATCGCAAGTTCAGTAGCGAGTACACGTTCGAAGTTTTTTGCCAGAGCAAGAGAGAAGTTGCCATTACCACAGTAGAGCTCTAGAAGATCACCTTGGCTCTCTTGAGTACAGTCAGTCGCCCATTCAAGCATTTTCTCTGCAACTTTCCCGTTTGGCTGTGTAAAGCTGTTTTCTACTTGTTGGTAGATATAGCTATTGCCATCTACGTCTAATTTCTCAATAACATAGTCACGGTCTAGAACTATTTTCATCTTACGAGCGCGGCCAATAAGATTGAGGTTAAATCCTTCGTCATTTAAACGTTGCTTTAGAACTTTTGCTTGTTCAGTCCATTCATCATCAAGTTGGCGATGATAAAGCAGTGAAACCAGTATCTCGCCGCTCAGTGTTGAAAGGAAATCAACTTGAAATAGCTTATGGCGTAGTGTGTTGTTCTCTTTCATTGCATCAATAAGCAGAGGCATCAGATCATTGATGAGTCGGCTAGCTGCAGGGAATTGATCAACGCGGTATTTCTCTTTCGTCTCTTGATTGAACATCACGTAGTACATGTCTTCGCCTTCGTGCCATACGCGGAACTCTGCTCGCATACGGTAGTGTTGCTCAGGAGATTCAAATACTTCTAACTCAGGCACATTATAGTGAGAAAACATTTGGGTTAGACGTTCCGTCTTTTCTGCCAATTGTTGTTGATAGTGCTCAGGGTTTACATCAAGAGTCGCCATGGTTTTGCCTTTATCGCTAGTTCATTCTAAGAAAGAGCGCAGATTTTATTCAATCCTAGCCACTTGTCCAGTGATGAATGAAACTAGTGCTATTTTCTAGTCATTAAAACTATAGCTTATAGCGATGTTTACCTAGACAAAGTTGAGCGAGACGAATAACATCCTCGACTAACTGGTGCCACTCTAGAAGTATAGATGGCTGAATAGGGAATCTGGTGAGAATCCAGAACTGACGCGCAGCGGTAAAAGAGAACGAATACTCAAATGACACTGTACTAGATTGTATGGGAAGTCGAGTACTAGGCGGTGTAAACCAAGCTCTTAAGTCCGAAGACCTGCCAGTAGCCGAGAATAACATTAGATACTGATATCAATGCTCGGAAGGATTTCGCGATTTAGGACAAATAAGACAATGAACAAATCTATTCTAGCGATTGCTGTAGCATCGCTAACTACGCACGCCTCTATTTCTTACGCTGAGCAACAGGTTGATGAAACCATGGTTGTTACGGCAAACCGTTTTGAGCAACCGATTAAAGATGTTATTGCCCCTATTACGGTGGTAACAAAACAAGATATTGAAACATCTCAATCGAAAACGCTACCTGAAGTATTAAGAACCTTACCGGGTATTCAGGTCAATGCTGGTGGGTTTGGGCAGTACTCTTCAGTTTATGTAAGGGGCGCATCTTCTCGTCATTTACTTGTTTTGATAAACGGAGTGAGAATTGGTAGTGCTACTGCCGGTGAAGCTGCATTTAGTCAGATCCCTCTAACAGGTATAGAACGTATTGAATATATTCGCGGTGCCCGAGCTGCGCTTTATGGGTCGGACGCTATCGCTGGTGTAATCAATATTGTTACGGATTATCAAAAGGGCACTCAAACTGCTGAAATTAAGGTTGGTGCAGGTAGTCATAGCTTCTATGAGAGCAGTGCCTCAGTAGCAGGTGAAATTTCACCTTCGACTTGGGGTAAAGTTAGTATCTCAACCGAAGGTGATAATGGAGCTGTATCGGCTAGAGAGTCAACTGATACAATTCCATTTGAAGAAGATAAAGATGGCTATGATAAAACGACGATTGTTGCTGAGCTTGGTCATCAAGTAACCGATGAGCTTCAGCTAAGCCTTCAAGGCTATTATCACGAAGGCACAACCGAATATGATAAGACTGCATGGGATGAAAACTACGTTAATGTAATCCATCCGAATGCAGAGTCAGAAAGCACGTTGTATAACATTGCGGGAAAAGCAAAATATATCCGAGACGGATATTTTACTGAATTAACGTTAGCGACTAATTCGGATAAGGGTGTTGATAGCAACGATCTACAAGATGATTCGGTATTCGAAAGTAAACGTTACGTTGCCAACTGGATTCATAGTTATCGATTTACTCAAGACTTTATTCTTGGCGGTGGAGCTGAGTGGAATCGTGAAGAAGTATCAACAAGCACCGGCACTTACTTTGAAGAAAAAAGAAATAACAAAGCCTTGTTTGTTACGGCAAATTATCATCTAAATGATTTGTCTACAGAAGCGAGCTTACGTACTGATGATAATGATAGCTATGGCCGTAATAATACTTGGCAGCTAGGTGCTGCATATGCCTTGACCTCGGAACTACAGCTATCAGCAAATATGGGTACTGGTTATAAAGCACCTACATTTAATGACTTGTATTATCCTGATGCGGGAAACCCTAACCTGAATGCAGAAGAAAGCTTTGGTTATGAAGCTTCACTTTCTGGTTACCATGAGAGTGTAGAATGGCAAATTACAGGCTTTAAATCGGAAATAGAACAGCTGATTGCGTGGGCTCCTATTGATCCTAGTAACCCTGCAGGGGACTGGATTCCTTCGAATGTTGATACTGCTGAGATGAAGGGAATAGAGAGTGAAGTGACTTTCTTTGTGGATAACGTATCGAATACATTTGGTTATGACTATCTTGATGCTACTGATAGTAAAACAGGCAATCAACTGATTCGACGTTCTCAACATGTAGCGCGCTGGAATCTAGGTTACCAATTATCAAGTTGGAACTTTGATGTGACGACTTTGTATAATGGTAAGAGTTTTGAAGATGCTTCAAATACTAATGAGCTAGATGCTTATACGTTAGTTAACCTAGCTGCTAGTTATGCGTTTACTGAACAGTTGAAAGTTCAAGGCCGAGTTTTAAATGCCTTTGATAAAGAATATGTAACGCAAGAAACCTATAACACTATGGGGCGCTCATACTATATTAGCGCGGCCTACCAATTCTAATTATTATCTAAACCGCCTTCGGGCGGTTTTTACTTTTCTATAGGTCTGAATAATGAAAAAGAACGTAGTGATAAGCTGGTCGAGTGGAAAAGACTCGACACTAACCCTAATACGGCTACTTGAAGATCCTAACTTTAATGTAGTGGGCTTATATACCACCTATGTAAAAGATGAAGTTCCATTCCAAGCCACTCCGCTAGAAGTTGTCCAAATGCAGGCTGACCTTGTTAGGCTTCCCCTAATAACTATTGAACTTCCAGAAGTCTTTCCGAGTAACGCTATTTATCAGGAAACAGTAATAGATGGGCTCAAGAGTTCAACGTTGCCGATTGATGCCATAGCGTTTGGGGATATGTTTTGTAATGGCATTGTTGATTATCGAAAAAGTTATATTGAGCCCGCAGGGTGGGACTGCGTGTTTCCACTATTAGGGGAGCCTTCGGAGACGTTAGCTGCGGAAATTCTTAGACGAGGAATTATTACATCCCTCATTACCATTGATGGTGATCGCCTCGATAGAGAGTACTGCGGTAGAGAATACAGTCACTACTTGCTTAAAGAGCTTCCCGAAAACATCGATCCATGCGGTGAAAATGGTGAGTTTCATACTTTAGTGACACAAGCACCGTGCTTTGAAGGGAAAATAGAGCTAAAACTACTGTATGTCGATCATGATGAGCGATTCAGTTATCAAAGATATCAAGCAACCGCGTTGCCAAATCATAAAGAGAAGGTATGATTTGCGGGTACTAACTTAGGAATAATTAATAGCGTGTCTAATCAGAGCAATCCTTCAGTTCTAATCTTTGACTCCGGTGTTGGTGGGCTCTCTGTCTATCAAGAAGTTAAACTTCTTCTGCCACAAGTAAATTGTACTTACCTGTTTGATAACGAAGCTTACCCATATGGAGAGCTCTCTCAAGAAGTATTGATTCATCGAGTAGACATGCTTATTTCCAATTATCTGGCTGAGAATCCTATCGACGCTGTGGTGATTGCCTGCAATACCGCAAGTACTATTGTTCTTCCCACATTACGTAAAAAGCACACTATCCCTGTCATTGGTGTCGTCCCAGCAATAAAGCCAGCATCAACGATTGCCAATAAAGCGGTTGGCCTAATAGCCACGCCGGCAACTATAACTCGCGAATATACGAAAGACCTTGTACGAAGCTTCTCAAGTGATACACACGTTGAAATGCTTGGTTCAACTCAGTTGGTTGAAATGGCTGAAGCAAAATTAAGGGGAAGGGAGGTATGTATCGAAGTATTAGCACAAATACTAAAGCCTCTTATTGGCAATATTGACGTTGCCGTACTTGGATGCACACATTTTCCTTTGATCAAAGAAGAGATAGCGCAGGTATTAGGTAATAAAGTGACTTTGATTGATTCGGGTGAAGCGATAGCTAGGCGAGTGCAGTCATTACTGAAGTTAGAACCTGGAAATGTTTATAAAGAAAGGCAGGCTATTTGGAGTAGTGCGCGTCCATCAGATGAAAGCGCACTTAATTATGTATTGAAAGAGCTAGGTTTTAGTCCTGTTCAATGTCTTCGTTTTCCGGGTGTTTAGGATCGTTCGCTACTCTTACCTTTAGAGTACGCTGCATATAGTCTTGGTCATTAAGAGCTTTGATTGTTGATTTAACATCATTAGCTGCGATGACTACAAAACCAAAGCCTCTTCTTTTACCTGTGCGCTTGTCTTTCATAAGGCGCACGGCAAAAACCTCACCATGTTTAGAAAAAAGTTCCCTTACGTGTGCTTCATTTGCTTTATAAGGTAGGTTACCTACATAAAGAGTTTGTGTTGAAGGAGAAGAAGTTTCAGAAGTTTCCGTGTCAGTGTTAGAAGGTTTTAGAATAATGGCAGAAGCACAAACACCGATAACGAATGCGATTGCAGAAGGTATTTCTACAAAGTTGAGAACGATAGCGCCAACAACTGCGACGGCTACTACCATTGGGATCGATTTATTAGAGTTCATATTGAATACTACATTTCAATTAATAAGAGAGAGTTAGGGTCTACTGTTAACAAAATAGACACATGAATCTTACGTACATGTTTTGACTTTTACCAATATAATGATGTGACATGTCTCAAATGTTGAAATTTTATTCAATATTAGTGATGTTGGTGGCTTTTTAGGCGAACGAATTTAATTTAATAAAAAAGCCTTGTCATAAAGTTAATCCTCTCTATAATGCCGCCTCACTGACACGGAATGAGACACACATCTCATCGAGTGTTAAGTAGGAAAAAAGAGTTTGAAATTAACTCTTGACTCCAAAGTTTCAAAGCGTATTATACGCACCCCTGACAACGAACGGCAACGAACGAAAGTCAGGCGCTCTTTAACAATTTAAACCTATCAATCTGTGTGGGCACTCGTTGATGAAAATCCAAAATGTTTTACTTAGGTAAAACAGTTTCTTCGGAAACACTTGGGCTTCAATGAACTGAGTGACCAATACGAATAACTTCGGTTATTTGGCACAGTCAATTCATTATCTTTCTGTTGGAAAGGTAATAGCTTTAAAGTTACATCTTCATGTTTACATGAAGATTAGTTTTGAAGTCAGTATTCATTGAGCCGACAAAATCTTAAATTGAAGAGTTTGAT
>NZ_JAKJSV010000016.1:0-61422 GCF_050337325.1 Vibrio kyushuensis | reverse complement strand
ATGCCGAACTCAGAAGTGAAACGCAGTAGCGCCGATGGTAGTGTGGGGTTTCCCCATGTGAGAGTAGGACATCGCCAGGCTTTAAATATCGTTTTTAGGTCAAGACCTAAAAACAGATGGACACTTGCTTTGCAAGTATGCCACTGCGGAGTGGTAGTTCAGTTGGTTAGAATACCGGCCTGTCACGCCGGGGGTCGCGGGTTCGAGTCCCGTCCACTCCGCCACTTATTAAGAAAGCCCGATTCGAAAGAGTCGGGCTTTTTTACGTCTGTAATAAAGTGAATTACTCAATAGTTTAAATAACACTGAGTTCTTCAATCTTTATATATCGCGCAAAGCAGTGTTAGTAGCCCCTATTAAGGCACACCTCGTACTCTAATCGAAATCCACTTTGGAAATTTAAATAGTTCTCTTTGAATATATCCACCACTTGCGCAGGAAAACTAAGTGCAGCGATATGAGGTGTAATCGTAATTGATGGATGTTTCCAGAAAGAATGATCTTTAGCTAAGGGTTCATTGATAAAAACATCTAAGAAGGCGTGACTTATCGATTTATTTTCAATAGCCATCAGTAGCCCTTGCTCAGAAATGGTAGCCCCCCTTCCAACGTTGAATAACAGCGCCCCTTTACAGTAGCTAAGTGTCTTTTCGTTTAGCAAAGCATTGGTTTCTTCGGTATGAGGCAATGTGCTAACAATTATGTTTGCTCGTGATAGTGATTGTTCCAGCTCTTGAATGTGGTAAGTATCATCGAAGTTTGAGTTGTGTGGAGGAATTCCACTGCGATTTAACCCAATAATCTTCATACCCATTGCTTTCGCTGTCTTGGCCACTTGATTACCTATAGAACCAGTTCCTAGAATCAACATACATTTACTATCAATTGTCTCGTAGGGAATTTGTTGCCAATTCTGCTGAGACTGCTGGGCGCTGTATTGAGGGAAGTGCCTGAAGTACTGTAGTGAATAGCCTATTACGTATTCTGAAATTTGTTGGCCAAATATTCCTTTCACATTAGTCAGTGTAAAGTCTGCTTCTATCTCTTTAGACGTAATGGCATCTACACCAGCGTAAATAGATTGAATCCATTCAAGCTTAGGAAGTGTATCTAGCTTGGCTGCAATCTGTGGCGGTGAGGCAAGGATAATGTTGGCAAGTTGAATATCATCTACGATCTCCAAATCAGGTAGATTCAAATCAACGATAAGTTCTCGGTAAGTGGCGTTATGTTCTGTGTCTATATAGAGACTATTATTCAAATTCTTCATCGGCTTTGCTTTTTTCCCAGAGAGTAATCAAGTACACTTTCGTTGTATTTTTCTTCTGCAATAACGAGTGATCATGCTACAGAACCCAATACAAGTTCGTCTTGAAAAGTTCGAACCTTGGCAACAAATTACATTTATGGCTTGTCTTTGCGAGCGTATGTACCCTAACTATGCCACATTTTGTCAGAATACAGAATTTGCAGAAAGCCGAATCTACAGAGATATTCTTGATAGTGTCTGGGAGTTATTGACGGTTAAGAGCGCAAAGATAAATTTTGAGCGTCAACTAGAGAAGCTTGAAGAGATCATCCCTAGCTCTGAAGATTTTGACTTCTATGGTGTCTATCCGGCCATTGATGCATGTATTGGACTATCGACTTTACTTCATGGCTTGTTAGATCGTGACGATCTTTACGATAATATGCAGAAGTTAAGCCAAGTTTCGGTAGTTACAGTTGCTCAACTTGAAGAAGCACAAACTCAAGTTGAAATTACTAATGAAAACCAAAAAGAGAACGAAGCAGTCTGTGCTGAATGGGATGTTCAATGGGCAATATTCAGACCATTGAGAGAAGCTGAATCTCGTGATATTGATTTGATTAAAGATCTGCGCCAAGAGTTGAAAGATGACGCAGTCAGTAATATTGGTGTTTCAATTTAATATGTTGTGACGGTGGGAGTATTAACTCCCACTTTTGTTATTCGTCTCGTTTACTGTCTATAACACCGTGCTGTTTCTTCCATATTTCCCAACGCTCAAAAGCCAGTTGCTGCATATCGACAGCTCGATCAGCTTCATCAACAATTTCCTCACCAATTAAATGCTCAAAAATATCCTCTAGCGTAACTATTCCCAGAATAGTGCCATATTCATCGACAATCATGGCCAATTGAATTCTTAGCGACATCATTTGATCGAACGCTATTGGCAAAGTTTGAGTATTTAGAAGCACATGAATAGGTCGGCTTATTGCTCCTAGACGCTTGTCACCTGATCCAATTTGTTGATGTTTAAAGAGGTCTAACCGATGCACAAACCCAATAACGTTGTCTTTAGACTCGCTGTATATTAATGGGCGAGAAAAGGGCGTATCCGGGTGCTTTGATAAAAAGTCATCGATCGTCATCTCTGCATTTTCTCGAAACACAACCGGACGTGGCGTCATTACTTGGGTAATTGGGATGTTCGTAATGTTTAGCAAGTTATGAAGAATCCTTGACTCACCATCAGCAAACTCCCCACTCTCTTTTGCAAGGCTTGCCATAGCCGTAAGTTCATCCCTTACTTTTGGCTCTTGATAGCCTCTTGATAGGCGCTTAGTAATCTGTTCGGAAAACCAGACGAAAGGGGTTAATGTCCACACCATCCAATATAAAATAACGGCTGATAATGGAGCAAGTTGTCGCCAGTAAGTGGCCCCAATTGTTTTAGGAACTATCTCGGATAATACCAGTATCCCAAGTGTTAGTATGGCGGAGAAAACGCCTAACCATTGACTACCAAATACGGCGGCTGCTTGAGCGCCGGCTGTAGCCGCACCAATTGTGTGTGCGATGGTATTTAAAGTCAAAATTGAAGCAAGTGGTCTATCGATATTTTGTTTTAATTTACTTAGTGCTGGTGCTGATGGATGCCCTGATTGCTTTAACTGAGCAATATAACTGGGTGTAAGACTTAACAGTACGGCCTCTAAGACCGAACAGATAAACGAAATACCGATAGCAACAGTAACGTAAGTGAAAAGTAAAAGCATGGTTTTCCTATAGGTGAATAATGCAATACTACGACAGTTTAACTTTATAAATGGTTCACATACTAACGCTATATCCTTCTATTATTTTTCATTACTTATGTAAACCTTCCCTTTAAACACTTATTTAGAAAGATGAATTCTGTCAATGGAAGGTCAATCTTAATAGTCACAAAGTAATCAAACAGGTCCAAATTGTGAGTTATTGCTCATTATGCGGTTAAAAGTACGTCAGGAAAGCCAAAGAACACCGACAAACCTTTGCCAGACGGGGGCTTTATGCATTAGAGTGAGTTGAATTCGATAACCTATGAGAAGGGAAACCTAATGAACAAGACCCAATTAATCGACTTTATTGCTGAAAAAGCAGATCTATCAAAAGCACAAGCTAAAGCTGCTCTAGAAGCAACACTTGGTAGCGTAACAGAGGCTCTTAAAGAGGGTGACCAAGTTCAACTAATTGGTTTTGGTACATTCAAAGTAAATCACCGTGCAGCTCGTACTGGTCGTAATCCAAAGACTGGTGCTGAGATTCAAATCGCAGCTGCAAATGTTCCTGCATTTGTTGCTGGTAAAGCACTGAAAGATTCAGTGAAATAATTTATAATACGCCGAGGTAGTCTTTATCTCGGCGTGATTTTCTATTTATGAAAAAACTTCTTTTATCCTCACTAATTTGCTCTGCCTTAATCGGGTGTTCGTCATCCGTGCCAACTCCTAACTTAGATCAGTTCTCTCATTATAGTGGTGGCCAATCAATGGGGGATGCTACTACGTTCTATTGGTACACAGAGAGACTCAGTCAGTCTTATACTGCAGGTGATTATGTTTTTGCCGGGGATTATGGCTGGTATAAAACAGATTACCGTTGGAGTGATGGTGAAGTTCGAGAGCTAATTCGTGAGGGTGAACAAATACGCCAAGATGTTGGTTTAGTACCGTATCGTATCCACGTTCGGTTCAATGTTAAAGGTGAAGCTGTTTATCAACAATATCGAATAGATGATAAAGTCCTGCCTATAAATGAAGAACAGCTCCAGCGCTATCAGGAAGAGGCGAAAACAGTCGCTGATGTCACTAAAGAATTTAGTCGAGAAGGCATTGATCTGATTCAAGGCTATTGGGATGGTTCAACCTTCGAAAGCTGCAATGGACAAACTTATGATGGGATTGAGTTTAATCACTCACTGCCAAGCTTTGTTGTAAATCGATTAGCAAGCCTCGATAGCTATGTCGCAGTACTCGGTAAGACTCGATCAAATAAAGTCATCATTGAAGAGCTATTGATGCTAGATACAGACAGTCACGACTGTGTTGAGCGACCAACGTTAATAGAAGCCAATTAATTGATTGAGATATATAAGAATAAAACAAAGGCGCTAATAATAGCGCCTTTGTTGTAATTAAAAGCCAAGCTTTTGCTTAGCCTGTAATCAGCTAATTATTTAGCTTCATTTTCACGCGCTAT
This sequence comes from Vibrio kyushuensis, assembly GCF_050337325.1. Classification (NCBI taxonomy): domain Bacteria; kingdom Pseudomonadati; phylum Pseudomonadota; class Gammaproteobacteria; order Vibrionales; family Vibrionaceae; genus Vibrio; species Vibrio kyushuensis. The sequence goes on along the minus strand of NZ_JAKJSV010000016.1, from coordinate 56,933 downwards.
AGCACGGTAACCGATGTCATTGCGGTGGAACATACCATTCCAGCTTACTTGCTTAGTTAGGGCGTATGCACGCTCTTGAGCTTCAGAAACCGTATTACCTAGTGCTGTCGCACACAATACTCGTCCACCGTTTGTCACAACGTCTCCAGCTTCATTGTTAGCAGTGCCAGCATGGAAGATTTTTTGCCCTTCAACATTATCAGCTGAAAGAGAAATAACATCTCCTTTTGCGTAATCGGCAGGGTAGCCGCCAGCTGCTAATACAACACCGATTGATGCGCGTGGATCCCAGTGAGATTCTGCTTCATCTAGCTTCTCATTAACTGCAGCTAGACAAAGTTCTACTAAGTCTGACTCCATACGCATCATGATTGGCTGTGTTTCTGGGTCACCAAAGCGGCAGTTATATTCGATGACTTTAGGAGTACCATCAGCGTCAATCATAAGACCCGCGTATAGGAAGCCAGTGTAAGGTGCGCCTTCAGCGTCCATCCCACGTACTGTTGGGTAGATAACTTCTTCAAGAATACGATTATGGATTTCAGGCGTAACAACTGGAGCAGGAGAGTAAGCGCCCATGCCACCTGTGTTAGGGCCAGTATCTTTATCGCCAACTCGTTTGTGATCTTGGCTTGTTGCCATTGGAAGAACACTTGAACCATCAACCATAACAATGAAACTTGCTTCTTCGCCTTCTAGGAACTCTTCGATAACAACGCGGCTGCCTGCTTCACCAAAGGCGTTACCTGCTAGCATGTCTTTGATAGCGTCTTCTGCTTCTTCCAATGTCATTGCAACGATGACACCTTTACCAGCAGCAAGGCCATCTGCTTTAACAACGATTGGAGCACCTTGTTCACGAACGTACGCTAGAGCAGGCTCAATCTCAGTAAAGTTAGCGTAGTAGCCCGTCGGGATGTCATGACGAGCTAGGAAGTCTTTAGTGAATGCTTTAGAGCCTTCTAGTTGAGCAGCCGCCTGAGTAGGACCAAAGATCGGTAGACCAGCTTCACGGAATGCATCAACGACGCCGATAACAAGTGGTGCTTCAGGGCCCACAATCGTTAACTCAATAGCTTTCTCTTTAGCAAAAGCTACCAGTGCAGGAATATCTTCCACGCCGATGTTTACATTCTCAAGCTTAGGCTCAAGTGCAGTACCTGCATTACCTGGCGCTACGAATACGGTTTCTACATTTGGGTTTTGTGCAGCTTTCCAACCAAGTGCGTGTTCACGACCGCCAGCACCAATGATTAATACGTTCATGTTTTATTCCTTAAGTTCTAAATTCTCAAAAGCCCCTCATAATGAGAGGCTTGATATTCGTCTACTGTTTAGAAGCTAACTCTAATAATTAGTGACGGAAGTGACGCATGCCAGTGAAGATCATCGCCATGCCGTGTTCATCTGCCGCAGCGATAACTTCGTCATCACGCATCGAACCGCCAGGTTGGATAACACACTTAATGCCAGCTTCAGCTGCTGCATCAATACCATCTCGGAATGGGAAGAAAGCATCAGATGCCATCGCACAACCTTCAACCACAAGACCTTCGTCAGCAGCTTTAATTCCTGCAATTTTAGCTGAGTAAACGCGGCTCATTTGGCCAGCGCCGACACCAATCGTCATATCGCCTTTTGAGTAAACAATGGCATTAGACTTAACGTATTTAGCAACCTTCCAGCAGAATAGTGCATCTTTTAGCTCTTCTTCTGTTGGTTGACGTTTTGATACCACTTTAAGGTCAGACGCTTCAACCATACCTTGGTCACGATCTTGAACAAGTAGACCACCGTTAACGCGTTTAACATCAAAGCCTGTTGTCTTCGCAGCCCACTCGCCACACTCAAGTAAGCGAAGGTTTTTCTTAGCTGCTACGATTTCTACCGCTTCAGCAGAAACAGAAGGTGCAATGATAACTTCAACGAATTGACGTTCAGTGATTGCTGTCGCTGTTGCTGCATCTAATTCACGGTTAAATGCGATGATGCCGCCAAATGCCGATGTTGGATCAGTTTTGAAAGCTCGGTCGTAAGCTTCTAGGATGTCTTTACCTAGTGCAACACCACAAGGGTTTGCGTGCTTAACGATGACACATGCTGGCTCGTCAAACTCTTTCACACACTCAAGTGCAGCGTCAGTGTCCGCGATGTTGTTGTAAGACAGAGCTTTACCTTGAATTTGAGTGGCTGTAGATACTGACGCTTCTTCAGGGTTTGCTTCTACGTAGAAAGCGGCTGCTTGGTGGCTGTTCTCACCGTAGCGCATGTCTTGCTTCTTCTCGAATTGTTGGTTGAATGTGCGAGGGAACTTAGACTCTGCATCAGCCTTCTTTCCTTCTTCATCAAGCAAAGAGGCACCGTAAGATGGAACCATAGTGCCGAAGTAATTAGCAATCATACCGTCGTAAGAAGCGGTGTGCTCAAATGCTGCAATAGCTAAGTCGAAACGAGTTTCTAGTGTTAGAGATTTCTCGTTTGAATCCATTTCTGCAACAACGCGATCGTAGTCATGTGCGTTAACAACAATAGCTACGTCTTTGTGGTTTTTAGCCGCAGAGCGAACCATTGTAGGACCACCGATATCGATGTTCTCAACAGCATCAGCAAGCGTACAGCCTTCTTTAGCCACAGTTTCTGCAAATGGGTATAGGTTAACGACAACCATATCGATAGGGTTGATACCGTGAGTTGCCATGATTTCATCATCTTGACCACGACGACCAAGAACGCCACCATGAACTTTTGGATGAAGCGTTTTTACACGACCGTCCATCATTTCTGGAAAACCAGTGTAGTCAGAAACTTCTGTTACTGAGATACCTTTCTCAGCCAGTAGGCGAGCTGTGCCGCCTGTAGATAGGATATCGACACCGCGGTCACTTAGAGCTTGTGCAAACTCAACGATACCAGTTTTGTCAGACACGCTGATAAGAGCGCGGCGAATAGGGCGAGCGTTATTCATGCTTCCATCTTCCTCAAATTCACGGAGTTAAAGTAGTAAAGATATTTGCCAAAATAAACCACTCTGAATCCGATGTCATTGTAAACAAGCACTAATTGGCAATGTAACAATGGATGAGGTTAAATACTCATACTCGGATTAGAATGTTGGTTAACTTTGGTAAAGAACTTTAGGCGAGTTAAGTGCCAATAGACTCTAGATTTGATGGCGCACATTCTAACTAATTTATTACAATAAAGCTTGCGCAATCGTTTGGCATCGCAAAAATAATTGTAAAATCGACGAAAATGAACCAAAAAAGTAACAAGATAGTTAATGAGGAATGTTATGTTTCAGATTGGTGAACTGGCGAAAAAGTGTCAAGTAAGCACAGATACACTGCGTTTTTATGAGAAAAATAAATTAATTAAACCAGCAGGACGAAGCGAGTCAGGTTATCGTTTATATAGCGAAGCGAACCAGCGTCAGGTGAGTTTTATTATCAAAGCGAAGGAGCTTGGACTTAGCTTAGATGAGATTAAAGAGCTATTGGAGATAAAGCTGGAGCCAACGGAGCACAGTTGTGCTGAGGTTAAATCGATTACATCGTCAAAATTAGAGCTCATTGATGACAAAATCAATGAGCTCACTCGTATTCGTTCTGCACTTAAAAAGATCAATGACGCTTGTTGTGGTCATACTGATGACAAAGCGACGCACTGCTCTATTTTAGCCTCTCTTGAATATGACATCGTTAAGACATCATGCTCCTCAGAAAATTAGACCTTAAATAGCCCTAGATTAACTTGCAGCTGTTGACCGCTTTCCATCATATTATTACTTGCCTGCGCAACTTGTTCTGCTTGCGATGTGGTTTGAATACTATGATCTGCAATGCTAGTAAGATTCTGGCTTATCTCATCGGTTGCTAGAGTCTGCTGAGAACTCGCTTCTGCTATCTGCTCATTTAGTCCTAAGATGATATTCACCTGTTCTTCAATGGCGCTTAATGCGTCTTTTGCAAGGACGGCTTGCTCTTGAGTTTGTGAAGATTGCACTTGAGTCTGAGCCATCGATTCAGACACTTCTTTTGCTCTGCCTTGTAACGTAGACACAATCTGTTCTATCTCGTCTGTACTTGCTTGAGTACGAGTTGCGAGTGTTCGAACTTCATCAGCAACGACAGCGAACCCTCGTCCTTGTTCACCTGCTCTGGCAGCCTCAATGGCGGCATTTAATGCCAATAGATTGGTTTGTTCAGCGATGCCTCGAATAACATCGAGTACTGTGCCTACTTCCTGAGAATCTTGAGCTAGTTGATTGGTGTTTGTTTCTGTTTGACTCAACAGTGCTGAAAGTGAATCAATTTGAGTACTCGCTTGATCAATGACGCTAGCGCCCTGTGAACCTTTGTCGCTTGCTTCTTTAGCTGCCGTTGCCGCATGTTGAGCCGCATTGGCGACCTCTTGATTACTGGCATGTAGCTCGTTCATTGCTGAAGCAACAGTATCAACGGCTTGGTGCTGTTGATTTGCTTTAGATGAACTGTCTTGTGCGACATTGTTGAGATCGACTGCCGCGTTCGTAATATTCTCACTCACAGGTGTCATGTTGAGTACGATAGTTCGAATTTTATTGGTGAATTGATTGAACGCCGTAGCAATTTGAGACAGCTCGTCGTTGCCATCCTCAGCTAACTGCTTGGTTAAATCGCCATCACCACTGGCTATTTCATTGAGAGCATCTAGGGTCTCTTGGCAAGGGGCAGAGATACTTCGTCCAATCCACAGTGCTAAAACAACCATTAGAGACAAAGAGAACACTAGAGCAATTAGAACGTGTTGAATTCTTTCCCACACGATGACTTTTATATCGTCTACATAGACTCCGGTACCAACGATCCAGCCCCAAGGTTTAAAGAGTTTAATGTAGGATATTTTCCCGACATCGGTTTCTGAGCCGGGTTTTGGCCACATATAGTCGACATAGCCACCGCCTCCGTTAGAGCGAACGACGCTAATAAACTCCATGAAGATTCGTTTTCCAGTCGGGTCTTTGACTCCCGAGACATCTTTACCATTGAGAGATGGCTTAATAGGGTGCATAACGACGACAGGCTGCATGTCGTTAATCCAGAAGTAATCTTTACTTTCATATCTTAACTTTTCAACAGCACGTTTAGCTTGTTCTTGAGCATCTTCTTGGGAGAGTGCCCCGGAAAGCTGTTGTTGGTGGAAGTGACTAATTAAGCTATGCGTAGACTCAACAAGATGACGAGTTTTTAGCTTTTTAGCTTCCATAAGGTCATTTTGATATTGATTAAGGACGTAACCTAGTGGGATTAGGAGCGCAATAGTCACGAGCGTAGTGAGTAGGATCAGACGTTTTTGAATCGTCAGAGTTCTTAGGCCAAAAATGTTCATAGTACACTCCATTAGGTACGTTTAATTCTTTGGCTAGCCGCTGACTATTATTGTTATTTTATCTATTCATAAATGTAGTGGAGGAAAGAAGGGTTTGGTAGCTGTATTGACAATTTAATCAAGAGGGTGAGTTGCAGTGAGAAATAAACCTGGTTGCTTAGCGTGTGATTTCAATGCATTAGAGCACGGTGTGCTAGCGTGATGAGAATGTTTAGATATAAAAAAACCGCACATTAATATGTGCGGTCTTGAAATATAATAGCGACTAACTTTCTAGTTCATGCCGTATTTTTTTAGTTTCTTGCGAAGAGTACCGCGGTTGATACCCATCATAGTTGCTGCGCGAGTTTGGTTACCACGCGTGTACTGCATGATGGTGTCGAGTAATGGCTGTTCAACTTCAGCTAGCACTAACTCATATAGTTCAGTGACTTCTTGGCCATTTAATTGAGCAAGATAGTTTTTAAGAGATGCTTTAACTGAATCACGCAGTGGTTTTTGCGCGATCTGATCTTGTGAAGTAACGGTAGTAACTGTTAAAGCTTCTGAAGTTATATTTTGTTCGAACATATTCGGTCTAGCTCTTCTCATTAATTATGATGCAACGTTATCAAAATAACCTTCCAATGCTTCAAGTTGCTGCGAGGCAGCGTCGATAGCATTAAAGGTACGGCGAAACTCACTTGCTTGTTCATGCTCTTTTAGATACCACCCGACATGCTTACGAGCAATACGAGGGCCTAAAAACTCACCATAAAAATCATGGAGAGCATCTACATGGCCAAGCAGTATGTCTTTCACTTCCTCGAAAGGAAGCTCAGGCATTGTGGTACCGTTTTCCAAATAGTGTCGGATTTCCTGAAAAATCCATGGACGACCCTGGGCGGGACGACCAATCATTAAAGCGTCGGCACCGGTGTACTCCAGTACAAACTTAGCTTTTTCTGGACTGTCGATATCGCCGTTAGCAATAACCGGAATCGAGATAGCTTGTTTTGCCGCTTTAATGTGTTCATATTCGGCCTCACCTTTGTACATACAAGCGCGAGTTCTCCCATGGAGTGCTATTGCTTGTATGCCGCAGTCTTCGGCTAATTTAGCGATTTGGACACAGTTGCGACTCTCTGTATCCCAGCCAGTACGGGTCTTTAGTGTTACAGGAACATCTACTGCGTTCACTACTGCGGTTAGAATCTCTTTGATGAGTTCAGGGTGCTGTAGTAAAGCAGATCCGGCTAGCTTCTTATTCACTTTTTTAGCTGGACAACCCATGTTGATATCGATGATTTGCGCACCGTTCTCTACATTAAATTGTGCAGCTTCTGCCATAAGCTGTGGATCAGCGCCCGCAATCTGTACTGAACGAATGCCCGATTCGCCCTCATGTACCATACGTTGCATTGATTTGGACGTTTTCCATAGTTTCGGGTTAGAGGACATCATTTCACTGACCGCCATTCCCGCACCATAGCGAAGGCATAACTCTCGAAACGGTCTATCAGTAACTCCAGCCATAGGAGCGACGATAAGATTGTTCTTAAGTTGATGATTTCCTATTTTCAAAACGTCTTCACAGTATTACAGCAGTAAGGGCGCGCATTTTACGCATTTTTTCGCTGCGTGAAAAGACTAATATTTGAGCATTTACAATTTGTTTATGCAAAATGCATGAAATTCAGACAATTAAGCCCAAAAAGTCTTATTCAGCCTGTTTAGAACCCGATACGCGACACCATTCATCAATCTCTTTGATTGGGTCAATGTTGAATTCATCACGGTAATAGGTAGCGACATCCTCTGCTTGAGTGTCTAAAACACCGGACATAGCGAGCATACCTGACGGTTTTACTAGGCCTTTAATGATAGGCGATAGCTCACGCAGTGGTGCTGCTAGAATGTTGGCAACCAAGACATCAGCGAGAAGCCCTTCAGGTTGGTATTGCGGCAAGTAGACTTCTAATTGGTCAACAACGCCATTACGCTGGGCGTTGTCTTTTGAAGCAAGTAAAGCTTGAGGATCGATATCAATACCGACAACTTTTTTAGCGCCAAGTTTGATAGCTGCAATCGCTAAGATGCCGGAACCACAACCAAAATCGATCACTGTTTTATCCGTAAGATTGATCCCTTCAAGCCACTCTAGACATAAAGCCGTCGTTGGGTGAGTGCCAGTACCAAAGGCAAGGCCAGGGTCGAGCATGACATTGATGGCATCAGGCTCTGGAACTTCACGCCAGCTTGGGCAAATCCATAGTCGTTCGCCAAACTTCATTGGGTGAAAGTTATCCATCCACTCACGTTCCCAATCTTTATCTTCCAGCTGTTCAATTTTGTAAGCAAAGTTAGCGTCAAGTAAGTTGCTAAGCTTAATTTGCTCTAGGACAAACTGTGTATCAGCTTCAGCATCAAAGAGTGCAAGAACATCAATGTCACCCCAAAGGCGTGTTTCACCGGGGAGCGGCTCAAAAATAGGCGTGTCGCGAGCATCTAAAAACGTCACCGATAGTGCGCCAGCTTCTTCCATTAGCATGTCGCTAATCGTTTCAGCATTGTCTTTAGTGGCATTGAGTTTGATTTGAATCCAAGGCATGAGTTGTACTCTTACTATGTTTGAAGATAGGAATGGCGCTGAGTTTAGCAGATATCTGACGATTTTATAGCCATAAACAAAAATGCTCACCGAAGTGAGCATTTTGACTGTGCTGAGGCCAAATGACCCCGCTTAGTGTTCAATCTTATTGAAGACCAAGTTTCTTCTCAAGGTAGTGGATGTTAGCGCCACCGTGTTGGAAGTTCTCGTCGTTCATGATTGATTCTTGCAGTGTTACGTTCACTTTGATGCCTTCGATGATCATTTCACTCAATGCATTTTTCATGCGAGCAATAGCAACATCGCGGTTTTCACCAAAGGTGATCAGTTTACCAATCATTGAGTCGTAATGAGGCGGTACTGTGTAACCTGTGTAGATGTGAGATTCCCAACGAACACCCATGCCACCAGGTGCATGGAAACGAGTGATCTTACCTGGAGACGGTAGGAAACGCTCTGGATCTTCAGCATTGATACGACATTCAATAGCGTGGCCGCTTAGTCTAATGTCGTCTTGCGTGAATGACAGAGGTTGACCGGCAGCAACACGAAGTTGCTCTTTGATAAGATCAACACCAGTTACCATTTCCGTTACTGGGTGCTCTACTTGAATACGAGTGTTCATTTCGATGAAGTAGAATTCGCCATTTTCGTATAGGAATTCAAACGTACCTGCACCGCGATAGCCAATTTCAAGACAAGCGCGTGTACAACGTTCACCGATGTATTTACGCATCTCTTCAGTGATGCCTGGAGCCGGAGCTTCCTCAACCACTTTTTGGTGACGACGTTGCATTGAACAGTCACGCTCACCAAGGTGAATTGCGCCACCTTGACCATCAGCAATGATCTGAACTTCAACGTGACGAGGGTTTTCTAGGAATTTTTCCATGTAAACCACGTCATTGTTGAAACATGCTTTTGCTTCAGCACGAGTCATAGCAATCGCTTCAACAAGATCAGCTTCGCTGCGAACAACACGCATACCGCGGCCACCACCGCCACCAGAGGCTTTGATGATTACTGGGAAGCCAATACGTTTAGCGTGAGCTTTATTCTTAGCATCATCGTCATCAAGTGGGCCATCAGAGCCAGGTACACAAGGAACGCCTGCTTTCTTCATTGAAGTGATCGCAGACACTTTGTCACCCATAATACGGATAGTTTCCGCTTTAGGGCCAACAAAGATGAATCCACTGCGCTCAACTTGCTCAGCGAAATCAGCATTCTCTGATAAGAAGCCGTAACCTGGGTGGATAGCAACTGCACCGGTGACTTCTGCTGCAGAAATAATGCGAGGGATATTTAGGTAGCTATCGATACCGCGCGCAGGACCGATACATACCGTTTCGTCTGCAAGTAGTACGTGCTTTAGATCGCGGTCAGCTGTTGAGTGAACAGCAACTGTCTTAATACCTAACTCTTTACATGCGCGAAGGATACGAAGTGCAATTTCACCTCGGTTCGCGATGACTAATTTATCTAACATGAGAGACTGCCTCTATTATTCGATAACAACAAGTGCTTGGTCGAACTCAACCGGTTGGCCATCTTCAACTAGAATTGCAGTAACAACACCAGATTTATCAGCTTCAATTTGGTTCATCATTTTCATTGCTTCAACGATACAAATTGTATCGCCAGCATTAACTTGTTGACCCACTTTAACGAATGGTTTTGCATCAGGGCTTGGAGCGCCGTAGAAAGTACCAACCATTGGAGAAAGAACTTGGTGACCAGATACAGCTTCTGGCGCAGCTTCAGTTGCAGCGGCTACAGGAGCGGCAACGGGTGCAGCTACAGGAGCGGCCATTGGCGCTGCTGCGTATTGAACTGGAGCTGGTGCGCCAGTGTGGTTACGACTGATTCGTACTGACTCTTCACCTTCAGAGATCTCTAGCTCAGCAATGCCAGATTCTTCAACTAACTCAATAAGCTTTTTGATTTTGCGAATATCCATTTTTCTTTCTCTTTATCTTGTGAATAAGACAGCTCCCATAGAGCTGTAGAGTGTTCGTTTACTTTAAAAGCAATTATGTTACTTTCACGGCTAATTAGTTATTTCGGTTGCTAATTACTTAGCTTGCAAATGCTTAATCGCAGCCGTCAAAGCGAATTCATAACCTTGCGCGCCTAAACCACAGATGACGCCTTCAGCTTTATCTGAAAGGTAAGAGTGGTGACGGAAAGGTTCACGTGCATGAACGTTTGATAAATGCACTTCAATAAATGGGATAGCGACACCGAGGAGTGCATCGCGTAATGCAACACTGGTGTGCGTAAAAGCTGCGGGATTTATAATAATAAAATCCACTTTACCAAAGGCATTATGAATGGTTTCGAGCAGCTCGTACTCTCGATTCGACTGTAGATGTTGTAACTCAACCTGAGCATCAGATGCTTGTTGAGTTAAGGTGTCAATGATCTGAGCTAGCGTTTGAGAACCGTAATGTGCTGGCTCTCGTAACCCCAAAAGATTAATATTTGGACCGTTTAGGACTAGAATGCGTGATTTTGCAGTCATTGTGTTGCCATCTTCCTATATCGTGTGACGAATCTTAATATTCCCATATTATCAGAGAATCAGCATGAGATTTATGTCAAAAAATCACGGTTCTTTGAAATTAGACCAAGATTATAGCGAATTCAGCGCAAATCGCAGCAATTTACTGGTCTTATCACCTAGTTGTAACGACTAATTCTGTAACCGAGTTAACAAAAATGGCGATAACCACTCTCTATCTATGGTCAAATTTTGAGGTTATACGCATAAAAAAACCGCCACAGGAGTGACGGCTTTATCAGTTAGATGTTTTAAACGTATTGTTTCGCTTACTGCAATCTCGTTAATTTATGCAACTAAAGGGACTGTGTATCGACTTTAAGCAAGCTCGGCTTTTTCAGCGATTAGCTTGTCAACAACACTAGGGTCTGCGAGCGTTGAAGTATCACCTAAGTTGCTGGTATCTCCAGTGGCAATCTTACGTAGGATACGACGCATGATCTTACCTGAACGCGTTTTTGGTAGAGAGTCTGTCCAGTGGAGCACATCTGGCGTTGCAATTGGGCCAATCTCTTTACGTACCCAGTCTTTGACTTCTTTATGAAGCTCAGCTGACGGGAACTCACCATCATTTAATGTGATATAAGCGTAGATTGCTTGGCCTTTAATATCGTGAGGAATCCCTACGATAGCCGCTTCTGCAATCTTACTGTGCGCAACGAGTGCTGATTCAACTTCGGCTGTCCCCATTCGGTGCCCTGATACGTTCAGTACGTCATCAACACGGCCTGTGATCCAGTAATAGCCATCTTCATCACGGCGGGCACCATCACTTGTGAAGTACATGCCTTTGAAGGTAGAGAAGTAGGTTTGTTCAAAGCGGTCGTGGTCACCATAAACGGTTCGCATTTGGCCTGGCCAAGAATCAAGGATGACTAGGTTACCTTCGGCAGCACCTTCAATGATATTACCCATGTTGTCGACAAGTGCGGGTTGAACACCAAAGAATGGACGAGTAGCTGACCCCGGTTTTAGATCGGTTGCTCCTGGTAGAGGTGCAATCAAAATACCGCCAGTCTCAGTTTGCCACCACGTATCAACGATAGGCGATTTCTCATTACCAATGGTTTTGTAGTACCACTCCCACGCTTCTGGGTTAATAGGTTCACCAACAGAGCCCATAATGCGAAGGCTCGAACGTGATGTACCATCAACCGCTTCTGTGCCTTTCGCCATAAGAGCACGAATTGCAGTAGGTGCAGTATAAAGAATATTGACTTGGTGCTTATCAACCACTTCACTCATACGGCTTGTGTTTGGATAATTAGGCACGCCTTCAAATAAGATCGTTTTCGCGCCGTTTGCCAGAGGCCCATAGATAAGGTAAGTATGACCAGTGATCCAACCCACATCAGCCGTACACCAGAAGGTTTCGCCTTGTTGATAATCAAAGACGTATTTGAAGGTCATGGTTGCGTAGACAAGGTAGCCGCCAGTTGTGTGCAATACGCCTTTTGGTTTACCTGTTGAACCCGAGGTGTAGAGAATAAATAGTGGGTCTTCTGCTTTCATTTCTTCTGGTGGGCAATCTGCAGACACGGTTGCCGTTGCTTCGTGCCACCAAACGTCACGATGATCGTGCCATTCAACATCGCCACCGGTACGTTTGAATACGATGACTTTTTCAATGTTTTTAACTTCAGGGTTTGTTAGCGCTTCATCGACATTTTTCTTAAGTGGAACAGCGCGACCACCACGAACGCCTTCATCGGCTGTGATGACAATTTTTGAATCTGAATCGATGATACGACCTGATAGTGCTTCTGGAGAGAAACCGCCAAATACAACCGTGTGTACGGCGCCAATACGGGTACAAGCGAGCATCGCGACAGCAGCTTCTGGTACCATCGGCATATAAAGACAGACGACATCGCCTTTACGAACGCCTTGTTCTTTCAGCGCATTTGAAAATAAACACACTTCTTTGTGCAGCTCATTGAAGGTCAGTGTTTTATCATCGGCAGGGTCGTCGCCTTCCCAAATGATAGCCACTTCATCACCGCGGTCAGCGAGGTGGCGGTCAATACAGTTTGCAGAAACGTTAAGTGTACCGTCTTCAAACCAGCGAATATCAACATGGCCAGTATCAAATGAAGTGCTTTTAACTTGAGTGAATGGTTTGATCCAATCAACGATTTTTCCATGTTCCGTCCAGAACCCTTCAGGGTTAGAGACCGATTGTTGGTACATGGCTAGGTAAGTGTCATTATCCGCGTGAGTCGTTGCTTTAATGTGTTCTTTTACCGGATAAATATGGGCTTCACTCATTGCTTCTCTCCTTGTGCCTATGATGTTGTGAGCAGGACAAATTTCCATTTTGTTATTGAATAGTTGAGCTAGGTTGGAAAGTTTGTATGCCTATCACTTTCCGCCACCTTGCTCATTTTCACAATTAGACTTTAGGATGAGAGAAGGGTTTTATCTTATATGATAACGACTTAAGTTGATAAATTGAGATGTCAGTCGAGAGATTATCGTTGATGATAAGGGGAAGTGAACGAAGGTAGATCACCTTTTGTTAGCCGAACAAAGACCAGAGCAGCAGAAATAGCGTCTTGCAGAGCGTCATGCTTGCCTTGTATTGGAAGGTCCAAATGCTTGCAGATAGCCTCTAAGCTGAGATCAAAATAGGCGTTGGGTAAATGGCGCTCAAGCTTATCATGATAAATCTGGCTTACTTCAATAAGTGGATTTGGCAGAGGAAAGCCAAGCTGTTTACGACAAGCAATATCGAGGATCTTTTTATCATATCGAATGTGATAACCGACTAAAGGGCGATTACCAATGAAATTGAGCAGTTGCAGTAGTGCTTCTTTTTCTCCGATACCATCAAGCAAATCTTGATGTCGAATCTTATGGATTTTGACTGAACCTGAATCCAGTGATTGCGGAGCTCTAAGCCTCACCTCGAATGGCTGGCTGGTAATGATGCGATTACCAATGATTTTGGTTGCAGCAATGGTCACAAGCTCAGCTCGGTGAGGATCTAGGCTGGTAGTTTCGCAGTCGAGTGACACAAATTCCCCTTTTTGAGGCGAGCGGAACAGGGACCGGTAGGGCGATCCTTTTAATTTGTTATGCCAGTATTTACGTATCAACCAATTCATTTAAGACCTCTCACTCCTTTATGCTTTCAATATATTTAATACGTTGGTGGTAGCTAGTCTCTAATTTGATAGTGATAGCCCAGCAGCTGCTTAAATTTCTTTACTACATGTAGGCTGTGACGTAGCAAATCTCGCTCTGTTCTATCGAGCTGTTTGAGCTCAATATTATTTGAATTGTGGCGCTGTGAGAGTTGCTGTGACAGGCGCAGCTTGAAGAACAGCTTGAGCGCTTCACTGAGATTATCCGCAGTTTCTGGTTCTAAAATACGCTTAGCTTGGAGTTCATCAATTCGATCAAAGGTATTTTTCTCACTCAACGCATATTCAAGTGAAAGCGTTCGAATGCCGTGTACGATGGGGAAAATGCCCCCTCGCTTAATATCTAAGCCTTCTTTGTTTCGCTTTACGTTACCAAATAGGGTTAACGGAATAGAGAACTGCAAAGCGGGGCGAGTAAACTCTTGTAGAACTAACATCTTATTTTTCATTAAGCCGTGTAAGTGCTCACTCACGCTGGTAAGTAGATCTCGGTTTCCCGCAACGGCATGGGCGTCGGCTATGATTGCGAGATCCATGACGTGCTCGGGTTTAGCGCCTTGAATCCAGCGACTCACGGTATCTTTCCATTGCTGTTGAGTCTTGACCCATTTAGGGTTATTCACCATAACGTCACCTGGGCATAAAGGGTAACCGAGCTGCTGTAATGTATGAGTAAGTTCATCCATCACACTTTGGCAGTTTTCCCACTCAAGCCCGTCTTTGATAATGAGCGCGTTGTCTTGATCGGTTTTTAAAATTTGTTCGCCACGCCCCTCTGAACCTAGCACTATTAAACAACAGTGATCATGAAGCGCTGGTGGCACGACTAACTCAAACGCTTTTTCGATGATCTGTTCATTGACTGCGGCAATGAGTTCCATGATAAATCTGGTGCGAATACCATTGCCTAATAAGCTTTCGACTAATTGCCTCTGCTTGTTTGAAGCCAGTGCTAATTCTTCAACACTCGAGGCTCTGGCTATACTAAGGGTGAGTACGTGTGAATGGGTAGAGAAGGCACTGAGGATCTGGGTCATATCGAGCATACCCACTGCATCTTTACCATCACAGACCATCACTCGCTTCATCTTATTCCGTGTCATGGTGATCATAGCGTTAAATAGGAAGTCACCATCGTCGATATGAAGAACGGGAAATGTCGCTATTTTTCCGATCTCAGTATCTAAAGCTTGGTTCTCTAGCATCACGGCATGAAGCATGTTAGTTCTAGTTACGATGGCATATGGAAGTTCGTTTGGACTGCTACTTAAACGGTCATCATTATCGGATAGTCTAACCAATGCTGAGTCAACACCGCTCTCTTTTAGTTGAAGTGTCACCTCATTAAGAGGCTGTTCAGGCTTTAGGATCATCGGTGGGTGATAGATCGACTGGTCGACTTTAGTCAGTATAAATTCGGCAAGGTTTTGCTGCTGCTGCGCAGCTTCAATAAGGACTTGGCGGTTTTTTAGATTATTATCAAAGTAAGCGGCAAATTGCCCGTTGGCTTCATACAGTTCAATAAAGACCGCTTTTGGTAGCAAGTATGACAGCGTATCTTCTAATGCAATGTATTGATGGCGAACCTCACCTTCAAATAGTGCTCTGACATCAAACATGTCATCGTTGGCATAGTGCGCATAGATTTCTGAGGTGTCGATTGAGCGCTCTTCAACCGCCCCTTTAATTAATATATTAAGGTGCTGACACGGTTGGCCTGGCTGTAAAATGATGTCTTTGTCGCGGTAATAAGCAACATCCAGAGACGAGCGTAGCTGATGCTGCTGTTTTTCCGTTAAGCGATCAAAAGGTGGAGATTGCATATTAAACTTGTCTGGCATCACCATTCCTCTTGGTAACTTTCGTACCTACCAGTGTGACAACTTTCACCAGTACCTCCAGACGACTTTGGTCTAATAATCACTCAAGCAAAAGATCATTTTGTCGGTTTTTAAAGCGGAAATGTGTAAAGCGGCTTTCTTCCCTTTTTAATTAATTGATCTAGGTCCATAATAGCCGCGCTTGCACTTTTGCCATGTTTTAGGAGCACTCGATGCTAACCCCATCTCCCTATGGCTGGATCTCCCAGTACTTTCTCGGTTTCTTTTTTGCTTACGGTGTTTATCTTCCGTTCTGGGCTCTTTGGTTTGAAGAGCAGGGCGTCTCTGCAACAGATATCGGTCTCCTAGTGGGTATTGGTTTCGCGACACGATGTGTGGCCAACCTTGTCATTACGCCTCGGATTCATAAAGCTGAACACCTCTTACCCGCGCTTCGGTGGCTCAGTTTTGCGGCTTTCTTATTTATTGGCTTCCACTTTTTTACCGGTGGTGACTTCTGGTTGATGGTGCTGGCAACGGTTCTATTTAATCTCTGTTGCGGTCCGATAGTCCCTCTGTCTGATGCACTGGCTAACTACTATGCTCGCCTGAAAATGTTGGACTACGGGAGAACACGATTATGGGGCTCTATTGCCTTTATTGGTGGTTCTACGGTTGTAGGCTATCTGGTGTCGCTATACGGCAGTGACATGATTCTCTATACCGCCTTAGCTGGTGTACTTTTTTCACTGCTGATTTCAATGCGCAGCATCAGTACCATGCCGGTGACACAAAGTAAGCAGCAGGTTGAACGCCCGAAAGTGTCTCAACTATTACGTGAATGGCCTGTAGTTAAGTTCTTAACGCTTATTGCTCTGATCCAAGGTAGTCATGCTGCCTACTACAGTTTCAGTGCCATATATTGGCGAGATGCAGGTTACTCTGCCGATATTATCGGCTATTTATGGAGCTTGGGTGTTGTTGCTGAGGTGATGGTGTTTGCCTTTAGTAAGCGTATTTTTTCAGGCTGGACACTCCGAGCACTCTTTGTGACGGCATCTATTGGTGTGATGGTTCGTTGGGGGATGACGGCTTCAACGACGGATCTTTCAGCGTTGGTACTGATTCAACTGCTGCACGGTGTGACCTTCGCGATGGCGCACATTGCCGCAATTCAATATATACAGCAGGAAGAAGAGCATAAAATGGTGGCACTGCAGGCGCTGTATAATGCTATTCCACTTGGTGCTGTTATCGCTCTAATCACCACATTAAGTGGCTGGGGTTACGATAATTGGGGCGCTAATGTTTTCTGGGCAATGTCGCTAATGGGGGCATTGGCTCTGTTTGTGAAAGTAGAACCCAGAGCATCCAAGATCACCGATGTTAATAAAGCCGAGCCCAAAGCACAGAATTAGACTCAATTGATTGAGATTACAGTAGTTACTTAGTTAAATAGAACCTCTCCCTGTGGAGAGGTTTTTTTATATGAACACAGAAATTAATCGCTTAGAAAGGATCTCTAATGCAAGGATGGATTGTCATACCTGTTTCGCTCGCTTATCTTGGCGTTCTCTTTCTCATCGCTTGGTATGGTGATCGTCAAACGAACTGGCTTGCCAAGTGGCGACCATGGATCTACAGCTTATCGATCGCAGTCTACTGTACCTCGTGGACCTTCTACGGAACGGTTGGGCAGGCAAGCAGTAATCCTTGGTCATTCTTACCGATATACATTGCCCCCATTCTTGTTTTTACCCTTGGCTGGCGAGTCCTTGCTCGCTTGGTATTAACCGCAAAACGTGAACACATCACCTCAATTGCTGACTTTATTGCTGCAAGGTATGGGAAATCTCAGGGATTAGCGGTTGCTGTTACGCTCATTGCGGTTGCTGGAATACTGCCTTACATCGCATTGCAGCTTCGTGGCATCACTATGGGGCTAGACATTGTAGCTCCAAACTTAGCTGCCGATTTAGGCTATCAAGAACGGTATGTTTCTTGGTTTGTTGTTGCTGCCTTGGCTATTTTTACCATGCTGTTTGGTACCAGACATATTGATAATACTGAACATCACCGCGGCATGATGATGGCCATTGCCTTCGAATCAGTCATTAAGCTGGTGGCCTTTTTAACGGTTGGTTTTTTTATTATCTATTTAGCTTGGAATCAAGAGCATGTCGACCTTGTGTCTGTTGCCAAGCAGACTTATCAATCGCCAAATATACCGACACTTCTTATTCATACCGCACTGACCATGGTCGCGATAGTCTGTTTACCACGGCAGTTTCATACCATGGTAGTCGAGAACGAGCGCGCTCAAGATCTCCATACTGCCCGTTGGCTGTTCCCGCTCTACCTTATTTTAATGGGGATCTTCGTTCTTCCTATCGCTTGGGTCGGACAAAGCTTACTTGGTGGTAGCCCAGCGGACGCCTACGTGATCAGTGTACCAATGTCTGTGGGTGCCAATAACATCGCACTATTGGCCTTTTTAGGTGGTACATCGGCTGCCAGCGGGATGGTGATTGTCTCGACGATTGCGTTAGCGATCATGGTCTCCAATGACTTGGTGATGCCACTTCTATTGCGTCGTATGCGCATTACAGACCGTAACTATCGTCACTTCTCTGGGTTACTTCTGATCATTAGGCGAGCGCTGATTCTGCTGTTGTTAATCGGTGCATGGGGGTTTTATCAAGCACTTGATACCATTCACTCCTTGTCCGCGATTGGCTTTCTCTCATTTGCTGCGATTACTCAGTTCGCGCCCGCACTTATAGGTGGTATGTACTGGCGTAGAGGCAACCGAAAAGGGGTGTATGTTGGTCTAGCGGTTGGATTTGGTATTTGGCTCATTACCTTAATGAGTCAAACTGGTGTATTAGCTGGAGATGCCAGCAATAATGCACTTATTTGGTTGATTACACCGCCTGAAACACTAAGCGGCTGGGGGATTAAAAGCTCTGACTGGGGAATGCTACTCAGTGTTGTGAGCAATACGGTTTGCTATGTCGTGATTTCAATGATGACACGATCAAGCCTAAGTGAGCGCTTACAGTCGGCCTCTTTTATTGGCACACCAATGCCTGAGAGTGAAAATCAGAGCCTGTATCAAAGTCGTGTTACCGTTGGTGAGTTAGAGATGCTCGCTTCTCGCTTTGTGGGCCGAACGAGAGTGCGTAACGCCTTCAACCAATACTGGACTCAGCAACATGAAACCTTATTGCCTAATCAACAGGCACCATCAACTCTGATTCGTCATACCGAGCGTGTATTAGCGGGTGTTTTTGGCGCATCTTCTGCCAAGTTAGTGCTTACTTCTGCCCTGCAGGGTAAAAATATGCAGCTAGAAGAAGTGGCGACCATTGTTGATGAAGCTTCAGAGCTGTACGACTTTAGCCGAGGCCTGCTTCAGGGAGCAATTGAACACATTGGTCAAGGCATTGCAGTTGTTGATAGGCAGCTTAGGTTGGTGGCTTGGAATCAGCGTTATTTAGAACTGTTTGAGTTTCCTAGTGGGCTGATTCAAGTTGGACGGCCAATTTCCGATGTGATTCGCCACAATGCAGAGCATGGGTTATGCGGTCCTGGCGATCCTGAAGACCACGTTCGGCGCCGAGTATCACACCTAGAGCAAGGCACCCGTCATACCTCTTCACGAATTCGCCCTGATGGACGTGTGATTGAGGTTCAAGGTAACCCTATGCCTAGCGGTGGGTTTGTGATGAGTTTTACTGACATCACCGTCTTTAGAGACGCAGAGCAGGCGCTAAAAGAAGCGAACGAAACATTGGAGGTTAGGGTACTAAAACGAACGCAGGAGTTAGAGCGACTCAATAAGCAGCTAGTCAGTGCTACTCAGCGATCAGAGCATGAGTCTCAATCTAAATCCCGCTTTCTCGCTGCGGTTAGTCACGATTTAATGCAGCCCCTCAATGCCGCGCGACTGTTTGCATCATCGCTTTCTGAAGTGGCAAAAGATAAAGAAGTTAAAGGTCTATCAACGCATATTGAGAGTGCGCTAGAGGCGGCTGAAGATCTTATTGGCGATCTACTCGATATCTCTCGTCTGGAGTCTGGTAAGTTGGATGTTCATATCCAAAGCTTTGCGATTAAAGACGTGCTTGCCAACCTTGACGCTGAATTTAGTGCTTTGGCGAAACAGCAACAGCTCTCATTTAAGATGATTCCATCATCACTACTGGTTCAGTCTGATCCTAAATTATTAAGACGAGTCGTGCAGAACTTTTTGACGAATGCTTTTCGGTATTGCCCAAAAGGTAAGGTTCGTTTAGGGGTTAGGCGAATTGGTGACAATGTTCGAATTGATGTCTGGGACAACGGTATCGGCATTGATGAAGGGAAGCAGCAAGAGATCTTTGAAGAGTTCACTCGAGGAAGCCAAATTCGCTCCGATCAAGGGCTTGGATTAGGGCTTGCGATCTCTAAAGGGATCGCTCATGTATTGGGGCACTCTATCTCATTACGTTCTTGGCCAGATAGGGGTAGCGTCTTCTCGATTACCCTGAATCGAGCACAGAGCGATGAAATTATTGAGGTTATAACGCCATCACTACCAGTCTCTGATTTGTCTCATTTGAAAATTCTATGTGTGGATAACGAGCAAGAAATTTTAGTTGGAATGGAAAACCTACTGGCTCGCTGGGGGTGTGAGATTAAGACTGCGATGGACTTAGTACAGAGCATGAAGGCACTAGAGAATGGCTGGGTGCCTGATGTTATCTTCTCTGACTATCGACTGGACAATGGTCGTACAGGATTAGAAGTTCTTCAGCAGTGCCGCTTGAGACTAGGGGATAGTTTTAAAGGGGTTATCATCAGTGCAGATAGAACCGATGATATGTTGGAAGGTATCAAGTCTAATGGATTTGCTTTCATTCCAAAGCCAGTCAAACCACTCAAACTTAGAGCAATTTTGAATCAAGTTAACTAGCCTATTTGTTGCCTATTTACCTAGCAGATAAGCAGATAAGCAGATAAGCAGATAAGTAGATAAGTAGATAAGTGGTATTAACTATTGGCAGAGTTAACTTGATATGCAGAAGTTATTATTGGAAGAGCCGCGAGCACTCTTCCAATCTATTGCGCTTGGTCAAGCAGCGTTTCATAAGTTACGAATATGGTCTGAGTATCGCCATAATACAGCGTATCACTGGCCTGAGCGGCAACCCTTAACCAGTTTTCATCAGAAGTTGGTGCAGGCAAGCTAATGTGCCATTTTTGGTTAGTCTCATCGACAGATTGCATGGCGATAGGGTCACCGGTTGCTTCTAAACTATCAACGAGTGAGAGTTTTATGCCCTGTAGAGGTAGCTTTGATGTCAAGCTAAGGTAGAGCTGTTCATCAGTCACGCTTTCAGAGCGGAATTGAATTTTAAACTCGCCATTTTCCATATCGCACAAACCACTGGTGTAACGACAGTTAGATTTACTCAGGAGTTTGTAGGCCTCTCCCTTTTTTGCCGCATGGGGCTTCTCACTAAGGGCCATGTCGGTACCAACGTAAGCGAGAATTGAGAGAACTGGCGTAACAAGCATAGCGACGATGAAGTGCTTACTTTTAAACATATTGGCTTCCTTGCAGCTAAAGACGTTGTATAGACTGGGTAACTAATTGTAATAATAGATAAAGTACAGCATTGAATAGAATAAAAAAGCCCCCGAAGGGGCTTTTGTGGTTTAGGTTAGATTTTAGTGATCAACCGCATCACCAGCACCCGCTGGCATACGTACATGCTCAACTAAGTCTTTGACTTCTTGTGGTGTTTCAGCGGTTACTTTCGAAACTGCGAATGCCACAACAAAGTTACATACCGCACCAATGGCACCGAATGCGTTTGGCTCAATGCCTAGGAACCAGTTGCTACCCCAGCTTTCTAAGAATTTCCAGTCAGCAACGAATAGAATGCCTTTGTGTTGGAATACGTAGAACAGCGTGATACTGATACCTGCAATCATACCTGCGATAGCACCCTCTTTATTGATCCCTTTGCTGAAGATACCCATCATCAGAGCAGGGAAGATAGAGGAAGCAGCTAGACCGAAGGCGAGAGCAACAGTACCGGCGGCAAACCCTGGTGGATTAAGCCCTAGATACCCCGCGACACCAATTGCTACAGCCATGGATATTCGACTGGCGAGTAGCTCTTTTTTCTCGGATATATTTGGATTGATCACCCCTTTAATCAAGTCGTGCGATATGGAGGAGGAGATCGCTAGTAGTAGACCTGCCGCTGTTGATAGTGCAGCCGCTAAGCCACCCGCTGCGACTAGTGCGATTACCCAGTTAGGTAGTTTCGCAATCTCAGGGTTAGCCAGTACCATAATGTCACGGTCAACTTTTAGCTCGTTTGTTTCTGCGTTAGAAGTATATTGGATGTTGCCATCACCATTAATATCATCAAAACCTAGAAGTCCTGTTTTTTCCCAGTTTTTAAACCAGTCAGGTCGTTCATCGTAAGCGAGGTATTCGCCAGGATTTGGATTTACCGTATCCATCAGGTTTAGACGAGCCATTGCTGATACAGCAGGTGCTGTCGTATAAAGAATAGCAATGAAGAATAGTGCCCAACCTGCTGATGTACGAGCATCACGTACTTTTGGTACAGTAAAGAAACGGATGATTACGTGAGGCAGACCCGCAGTACCAATCATTAGAGACATGGTGTAAACGAACATGTTTAAGGTATCGCCCCGAACTTGGGTGGTATATTCGGTAAACCCGAGTTCGGTGACCACCTGATCGAGCCGGTCGAGCAGATAGACATCGGTTCCGAGCATGGTACTCCCGAGACCTATTTGGGGCAGAGGGTGACCTGTTAGTTGTAGAGAGATGAATATTGCTGGAATAGTGTAAGCTAAAATGAGTACGCAATATTGAGCAATCTGTGTGTAGGTGATCCCTTTCATGCCGCCCATTACTGCGTAGATGAATACGATACACATACCAATAACAAGACCGGTTGAGTAGTCCACTTCAAGGAAGCGACCGAAGGCAACACCAACCCCTTTCATTTGACCGATAACGTAGGTTACGGAAGCGATGATCAAACACGCTACAGCAACAACACGAGCCGTCTTAGAGTAAAAACGCTCACCTACAAACTCAGGCACAGTGAACTTACCAAACTTACGTAGGTAAGGCGCTAGAAGTAGGGCAAGTAGTACATAGCCACCTGTCCAGCCCATTAAGAATACTGAACCACCGTAACCCATGAAGGCTATCAGGCCGGCCATCGAAATAAACGACGCTGCTGACATCCAATCGGCTGCGGTTGCCATACCATTAGCGATAGGGTGTACACCACCGCCGGCAACATAAAACTCTTTGGTTGAACCAGCACGCGCCCAAATGGCGATACCGATATATAGGATAAATGTGGCACCTACTACGAGATAGGTGATAGTTTTCAAGTCCATCTGACGTATTCCTTATTCGTCTACATTAAATTCGCGGTCGATCTGTCTCATTTTCCACGCGTAATAAAAAATGATGGCTAAAAATGCATATATAGCCCCCTGCTGAGCAAACCAGAACCCGAGTTTGTATCCGCCTATTTGGAATTGGTTTAGAACATCAACGAACAAGATGCCGCAACCGAACGATACGGTAAACCAAATAACCAGTAGCCCGATCATCAACCTTACGTTTTTGTCCCAGTAGGCCTTGGCGCGATCTTGATTTTCAAATGCCATTGCCGTCTCCTTTTTTATGTTGTTAATAAATTGTTTCATTTTTACAATAGCAAGGACTGGACAATGGATCTTTTCAACTTTAGTCGTGGGCAATAAAGTAAAAACTGTCGAAAAATAGGCTTTTAGGTGAGGCTAGATGGAAAAGTGTGATGTTAATACGTTGTTAATTTAGCCAAAGGTCTAATGCGGGTATGCATAATGTATCGCATGATTGTTGTAAAAAATTTAGCTTGAACTTGCATGTTTATGAATAAGTGGTAATTAAATGTAATTTCCTTATAACATTCTGACTATTCAGGCGGCATGTTTGTTATATTGTAACACTCGAAATGGCTTCGCTTAGGAGGGAAAATTGGACGTCGATACTATCAATGGTTTGTTTCTAACCGGAGCAACATTAATCGCAATAAGTGTTCTAGTCAGTCGTGCTTCTTCTAAGCTAGGTGTCCCCATTTTATTAGTCTTCTTATTCGTTGGAATGTTGGCGGGTGAAGATGGCCCCGGCGGTATTAATTTTGATGACTACTCTCTCACTTACCTCGTTAGTAATTTGGCTTTGGCGATTATCCTGCTGGATGGTGGTATGCGAACCAAAGTATCGAGCTTTAAGGTCGCTTTCTGGCCATCACTTTCATTAGCTACGATTGGGGTTGCTTGTACCGCAACACTGACCGGTCTCATGGCATCATGGTTATTTGATCTTACTTTGCTACAAGGCATATTGGTGGGAGCAATTGTTGGTTCGACCGATGCGGCTGCGGTTTTCTCGCTATTAAAAGGTAAAAGCCTTAATGAGCGAGTAGGTGCGACACTTGAAATAGAATCGGGCACTAATGATCCGATGGCCGTATTTTTAACTGTCACCCTTATTACTATTCTATCCAGTCCAGAGATGGATATGGGAATGAACTTTTTACTCACCAGCTTTGCAATGCAGTTTGGTATTGGAGCGTTGGTTGGGTTTGCTGGTGGTTGGTTGTTGTGGTCGTTGGTGAACCGAATCAACCTGCCAGAAGGGATGTACTCGATCTTGGTACTCAGTGGCGGTATTGCACTGTTCGCTTTGTCTACTATTTTTGGTGGCAGCGGTATCCTTACTATCTATATCGTGGGCTTGTTAATCGGTAACAAACCCACCACGTCTCGCCACTCAATCTTAAGCGTACTCGATGGCATGACCTGGCTTAGCCAAATTGTGATGTTCTTGGTGCTAGGATTATTGGTTACCCCATCAACGCTACTCGAGATAATGCTTCCAGCGTTAGCGTTAGCATTCGGTATGATTTTAATCGCAAGGCCGATTTCAGTCTGGTTAGGGTTATTGCCATTTAGAAGCTTCAATACTCGTGAACGTTGGTTTCTTTCTTGGGTTGGACTTAGAGGTGCAGTGCCGATCATCCTTGCTGTATTCCCGATGATGGCAGGGCTACCTAATGCCCAGCTATATTTCAATATCGCCTTTTTTGTGGTTATGGTTTCATTGATCATTCAAGGTGGCAGCCTGATGAAAGCCGCTTCTCTAGCGAACGTTTCACTACCGCCGAAACCAAGCCCAATCTCTCGTAGTGGTATTGAGATTTTTCCAACCAGTGAGTGGGAGATGTTTGTCTACAAACTTAAGGAAGAAAAGTGGTGTATTGGCGAACCACTTAAACGCCTGACGATGCCAGAAGGGACAAGAATTACGGCATTATTTAGAAATAACACACTGCTGCACCCGTCAGGAAGCACGGTATTGGAAGCGAACGATACATTGTGTGTATTGGGGCAAGATAAGAATCTTGATGCGTTAAGTGAGCTATTTAGTGAAGCCCCTGTTGAAAAAGAAGACACGGCACGTTTCTATGGTGATTTCTTTCTTGATGCGACGACCTCAATTCAAAGTATTGTTGAACACTATGGCATTTCAGTTTCATTGGAAGATCAGAGCATAACACTTCAGCAACTGGCGAAAGAGCAGATCGGGCAATACCCTGTTCTAGGCGATAGTTTTGATTGGGAAAATCTTCATTGGGTGATTGCAGAAGTGCAGGATCATGAAGTGATTAAGATTGGATTGTGCTTACCAGAAGAAAACCCGTAGTAGAGTTTGCTTCTGGTCGTCACTGAACTAGTTGTGCTGTTCTTGAATAAGGATAACGGCCTGAGTACGGTTTTTAACCCCAAGTTTTCGGAAAATAGCGGTCATATGCGCTTTGATGGTCGCTTCTGAAACACTGAGCTCATAAGCAATCTGCTTATTGAGTAGCCCATCAGAGAGCATTCCTAGTACCTTATATTGTTGCGGTGTTAGGGCTGAAATTTTTTCTGCCAAATCGTTACAGGCGGCATTGTTGGTGATCAACCCTTCAGGAAAGAATGGGTCGCCGTTAAGGACTTGGTTAAGTGCACTAATCAGCTCTCGCATATCACTTGATTTAGGGATGAAACCAAACGCCCCATGGCTTTTAACCTGACTTACCACCGACGCTTCTTCACTGGCTGATACTACAACAATCGGCAGATCTGGGTATTCGGCTCGAAGGTGAATAAGGCCAGACATACCATTAGCACCGGGCATTTTAAGATCAAGCAACAGCAGATCGGGCTCATCTTCTTTTTTCAATAAGCTAAGAAGTGCATCCAGAGAATCGGCTTCGAGTAAGTTTGCCCCACTGACGGCCATATGAACTGACTGAAATAATGCATTGCGAAATAGCGGATGATCATCAGCAATGATAATGGAATAGGTTGGTTCCATAAGGTTATGCACTTATTAGGAAAAAGTTAAATTTAGTATCACCACTTGAGAGCAGCGTGACAACCAATACAGGCTTATTGCCTGACTTTTCTTCCTAAAATGTGAAAGAGTTGGGTTATCACTCCCAACTCTTTTGTATATAACTATTAATTAATAGAGACCGTGAGATCTGATTAATCTATTCGTTGTTTAGTAATGCATTAATGTGCTCCAAGAATGGCTTCGCTTCCATAAATCCCGTTAAGCGTGCGGCATTCACTTGTTCTCCTGATGCATCCCAAAATTCAATGGTTGGCAGCCCTAGAACATTCAGGTGTTGCAGTAAAGCGATGTCGTTAGGTTGATTACGAGTCACATCGGCTTGAAGCAAGACAAAGTTTTTGAGCTGCACTTCCACGTCAGGTTGGTGGAAAGTGTACTTCTCAAATTCTTTACACGCTACACACCAGTCGGCATAGAAATCGAGCATCGCTGGCTTGTTATTTTTCTTGGCAATTGCTAACTGTTCTTCAAGTTCTGCCACGCTGCTAACCTGAATAAATTCTACTTTGGGTTCGCTAATGTTAGCGCTTGGATTGAAGTAATAGTTAAGTGCGGGTTGAGCGGAGGCAAAGAGGCCAAGCACAGCAATAATACCGACGGCACTCTGTTTCCAGCCGCCAAAAGGCAGTCTGTTTTTAAGGTGATAAAGCCACCCAAATGCCACCAAACCTAACAGTGACCACAGTATCGTTGTCCATAGCGTTGGTAGAATTCGTTCTAGTAAGAAGATTGGTGCGGCAAGTAGAACAAAACCAAATAGAGTTTTCACTACATCCATCCACGCTCCTGCTTTTGGAAGGAGTTTATTGCCGAACACTGCTGCGAGCATCAACGGAATGCCCATCCCCATGGCTAATGCATACAGAGCGACACCACCAGTGAGTAAGTCACCACTTTGCGCCACATAGAGCAGTGCGCCAGATAGCGGGGCGGTGGTGCACGGAGAGCAAACTAGACCTGAAATCGCGCCCATAGAAAACACACCAAGAGTGCTGCCGCCTTTCTGCTGATTACTTAGATTATTGAGCCATGTTTGCATGCCACTTGGCAATTGAAGACTGTATAGGCCAAACATCGACGCTGCCAATACAACAAATAACGTACTTAGCCCGATGAGCACGTATGGGTGCTGCATTGCGGCTTGAAATTGCATGCCAGCAGAGGCGACAACAAGCCCAAGCAAGGTATAGGTCAGCGCCATCCCTTGAACATAAATAAACGAAAGCCCAAGTGCTCGTCGATGACTTAGCTTGCCACTGCCCAATACGATACTGGTCAAAATTGGGTACATCGGTAGCACGCAAGGCGTGAATGCTAGGCCGACACCTAACGCGAGAAATAGCAGGGGTGTCCACCAATTTTCAGCTAAGTTATCAGCCAGACTGCTGTCTTGTGAGGTTTGAATATTCGATTGAGGTTGAGAGTTTTCTGCCGTCACTTGTTTTGAGGCATTGACGATGGGAGTGCTGCCTGAAAACTCGAAGTTGGAAATTTCGATGACACGTGTTTCTGGCGGGTAGCAAAACCCTGCTTTAGCACAGCCTTGGTACTGAACAATGACACGCGCTTTGTCGTGGTAATCACTTAAAGGGATATCAACCAACAGCGGTTCCGTGTAGATATTGACCTGACCAAAAAACTCATCTTCATAAGGCTGACCTTGGCGCATGTTAATATCGCCTAGCGTGACGTTTTCACCACTAAATGAGATGCGGCTTTGATAAAGGTAATAGTCATCCTTTACTTGCCAATCAAGAGAAAGACGATCGCCTTGTTGATAGAAATTAAATGGAAATGCCTCATCCACGGGGACAAAGGTATTACTGTCAGATTGTGAGAACAAGGAGTCCGAGCTATTTGAAAGCTCTGAGCTTGTTGAAAACAAAGCATTGACGGGAAGCGCCGTGAGCGATAAACAAAAAGCAAAAACAAGAGAAAATAAACGCATATGAATCGTCTTTCTATTAGTGGATTGGGTATCTTAACTTAATCAGACAGGTTTAGAAGGGAATAAGTTTCATCCAAAATAAAACAGGCTTGAACAAACAAGCCTGATTGTAATTGCTTATGTATTAGATAAATTACCTAACGCCGAGGCGCGCCTTTACTACAGCCTCGCAAGCGTCAATATTCTCTACGCTTTTAGGGATGATCAAAACAGTATCATTTCCGCCAACCGTACCGAGTATTTCGGTATGTGGGTCAATGTCGACCAGCCTAGCAACCAGCTGAGCACTACCCGGGTGTGTTTTTACTACCACTGTCGCTTGATTGTGAGTAATGAACTCAATTTGTGAGGCAATAGAGGATTCGACACGCACTGGAGCATTTTCAACGGTAATGCAGTAGACCTTTTTTCCACAGGCATTTTGAACTTTTACCACGCCCAAATTGGATAATAAGCGTGAAACGGTCGATTGGCTGATCCCCTCAAAACCAATCTCAACAAGCTTTAATCGCAGATCGTTTTGCGTTGCGAAACTTTGCTGTTGCAGTAAGCGTTTACAAGCCGCAGTCAGTGTTTTGTCTTCTGCGGAAAATAAGGATCCGTGTTCTAAGGTGTCGTTCAAGGTCAACTCCTTGTATTTGACGTTCTGGATGTTGCTGGTCCTTAGCATCATGGATACTTCTAAATCCTTAAAGTATCAGTTCTTTTACTGTCCACTCTTTAAGTTGAGTTGTTATTATATTTTTCATTTGGAGTGTACCACTGAATTTAAATAGGCTATTTGAAGGTGATCACCAAAATAAACAACTAGTACCTTGTCTTAATTTTGGCGTTTAATTCTATCTGGTGGGATAATTATCCACTTGAGTGAATAATTATCCGGTGATGATTCATCTGTTTATATGCTTGATTAATAGGTATGGGCGCTAGCGCGCTTCTCTCATTATTCCGCGAGAGAATACTTTTTCACAATAGTGACATTTTAGCTGAACTTTCTCGTGTTTTAGCTGCACATTAAAACAACTTTCTACCGGTTCACCATGAGAAATACAGTTGCTGTTCGGGCACTCAAACACACCGTTTATCTGCTCAGGCAGTGCGAGTGTTAACTTATTCACCACGTTGTACTCTTCAATCTGATTAACCGTTGCATTGGGTGCATAAAGTGCGAGTTGATTGGCTTGCTCCTTGGTTAAAAAGAGATCCTCAATTTTAATCAAATCTTTAGCCCCTAAGGCTGAAGAGGGTAGATTCAGACCGATAGTAATACGGTGGTCGGTTTTATGCATTTTGAAAAGCTTGAGGATTTTTATTCCAACGTGCGCAGGAATATGATCGATAACGCTGCCGCTACGAATGGCTTCAACTTGAAGTTGGGTTTGCTTCACCATGATGGTATCTCCTGCTTATAGGTTGTCATTGAGTACTAGGGCTAATAGGGCTTCACGAGCGTAAACGCCATTCTCAGCCTGTTCGAAGTAATAGGCGTGTCGGGTTTTATCGACATCAGTGGTGATTTCATCCACTCTTGGAAGTGGGTGTAACACTCGCATATTGCTTCGAGCTTCTTTCAATGTCTCTTTAGTTAAGATGTACAGTGACTTCATATGTGCGTATTCCGACTCGTCAAAACGCTCTTTTTGTACTCGAGTCATGTATAGAATATCAAGCTCAGGAACAACCTCCTCAATACTGCTGTGGGTACTGTAAGTGATCCCGGCATCATCAAGCTCCTCACAAATGTAATCAGGCATGGCTAAGATATCTGGCGCGATAAAGAAGAAGCGCACATTGTTGAATTTAGACAGTGCCTGAGTCAGTGAATGTACGGTGCGGCCATATTTCAGATCACCCACAAAGGCGACATTAAGGTTATCAAGCGTGCCTTGAGTCTCTTGAATGGAGAACAGATCGAGTAGCGTTTGGGTTGGGTGCTGATTGGCGCCATCACCACCATTAACAATAGGGACACCGTTGGAAAATTCTGACGCTAAACGAGCAGCCCCTTCTTGTGGATGACGCATTACAAAGGCATCTACATACGATGAGATCACTTGAACTGAATCCGCTAGTGTCTCGCCTTTTTTTGCCAGTGATGTATTGCCACCGTTATCAAAGCCAATGATTGTCCCACCTAAACGTTGAACCGCAGTCTCAAATGAAAGTCGAGTTCGTGTCGAGGGCTCAAAGAAACAGCTCGCAACCACCTTGTTTTTTAACAGCTCTGGGTTTGGCTCTGCTTTGAGCTTTGCTGCGGTATCGACGATGAGTTCTAACTCACTTCGGGTCAGCTCCGGAATCGATATGATGTGTTTATTAAACAGTGAATGTGCCATAGAAAAAGCTCCTTACTTTATAAATTAACCCTGTGTATCAAGGTGGATATCTACCTATAAATTGCAGACAAAAAAACGCCCCCTTAAAGGAGGCATTTTCTATTGATTAATCACCCAAGGTGGCGACCATGACCGCTTTGATGGTGTGCATACGGTTCTCTGCTTCGTCAAAGACAATTGAGTGGTCGGATTCGATCACTTCATCAGTGACTTCAACACCCTCTTTGAGCATTGGGTACTCTTCGGCTAGTTGCTTACCTACCGTAGTATCTTCGCCGTGGAAGGCAGGTAGACAGTGCATGAATTTCACATGTGGATTGCCCGTTGCTTTTAGCATCGCCATGTTCACTTGGTAAGGGAGCATTAAGTTGATGCGCTCTGCCCACGCCTCTTTCGCTTCACCCATCGATACCCAAACATCAGTGTAGAGGTAATCACAGCCTTGCACGCCCTCTTGGACATCTTCAGTTAGTGTGATTTTGGCGCCCGTCGTAAGTGCAATTTCTTGGCATGTTGCTAACAACTGTTCTTCCGGCCAGAACTGCTTTGGTGCCACAAGGCGAATGTCCATGCCCATTTTTGCCGCGCCAACCATCAGTGAGTTACCCATGTTGTTGCGAGCATCACCAAGATAAGCGAATTTCATTTCATGTAGCTGCTTACCACGGCCATGCTCTATCATAGTCAGGAAATCAGCCAAGATTTGTGTCGGGTGGAACTCATCTGTTAGCCCATTCCATACAGGGACACCTGCGTAAGCACCTAGGTCTTCAACAATCTCTTGACCAAAGCCGCGGTATTCGATGCCATCGTACATACGGCCAAGAACACGAGCGGTGTCTTTCATTGATTCTTTATGGCCAATTTGAGATCCTGATGGGCCTAAGTAAGAGACGCGTGCGCCTTGGTCATAAGCGGCAACTTCGAAAGCACAACGAGTACGAGTCGAGCTTTTCTCAAAGATTAAAGCGACGTTCTTTCCGGTTAGACGCGGTTGTTCGTAGCCGTTGTATTTTGCTTTTTTCAGCTCTGCTGATAGCTCTAATAGGTGTTGGATTTCACGAGGAGTAAAATCTAACAATTTTAGGAAATTACGGTTACGTAGATTAAAAGCCATGGTCTATTCCTTCTGTATTAGGCGCTCTTGCGTTGTAGGGAAGAGCAAAGAGCGCTCTGTTTTCAGTTATTAGTCATTTTGTTATTTATTAATAGAATCAGTAGGTAATAACTCTATTTTTAACAGATGTTGAGTTGGATATTAGTGCTCTCGAACAATGTTTGTGCCTGCTGTACCTTGAAGAATGTGTAGACCATCTTCGAGTGCACCAATGCCCACGACTTTTCCGCCGTGCTTAATAAATTCACATGAAGCTTCTATTTTTGGCCCCATGGAGCCCGCATCAAACTTGTATTTTGCTAGCGCACTTGGTGTTGTGCTGCGTAGTGGGTGCTGAGTTGGTTTGCCCCAATCTAGGTAAACCGCATCGGCATCAGTGAGGATAAGTAGTGCGTCAGCATCAAGCTGTTTTGCTAAAAATGCCGCTGACATGTCTTTGTCGATAACCGCTTCAACACCAACTAACTTGCCATTCTCTTTTTTCACTGGAATGCCACCGCCACCGGTACAGATCACGAGGTGACCTTCGCCGATAAGTTTAGTGATAGCTTGGTGCTCGACAATACCAGTCGGCTGAGGACTTGGGACAACACGGCGGAAGTGCTTTCCGTCTGGCTTGATTGTCCAGTGGTACTTTTCAGCCATTTCACGGGCTTCTTTCTCTTCATAAATCGGGCCAATTGGCTTGGTTGGATCGGCAAACGCAGGATCGTTTGGATCAACCATCATCTGAGTCAGCATGCAAGAGATGTTGCGCTCAGGCAGGTAGTTTTTGAACTCTTGCATGAGCATGTAACCAATCATGCCCTGAGTTTCACTGCCAAGAACATCGAGCGGGTAAGGGCTCACTTTCTTGTATTCCAAACCTTGCAGTGCAAGTAGACCAACTTGTGGGCCATTGCCGTGAACCAATACCACGTCATACTCTTTAGCGATCTCTGAAATGGTTTTAACTGCCGTTTCAATATTGTGGCGTTGAACGTCAACTTCTAGCGGCTCGCCACGTTTTAGAAGTGCATTCCCACCCAGTGCGACAACAACTGTTTTTCTAGTCATAATGATTTTCTCTTTAATTGTGGTCGAGATAGGCACCTCGACCGTTATCGCTTTGGCGGTTAGATACCGTCACGCTCAATTGGGCAACTCATGCAGCGAGCACCACCACGGCCTCGGCCAAGCTCATCCCCTGGAATTGGCAGAACAGTAATGCCTGCTTTATCGTATTTTTCATTGGTGTAGGTGTTACGCTCATAGCCGATAACCACACCTGGTTTCACCGTCAATACGTTGTTGGCATCGTTCCACTGTTCACGTTCTGCCTCAAAGCTATTACCACCTGTAGTAATAAGATTGAGTTTGTCGACATGCAGGGCTTTAGCGATAGTGCGCATGTAAGATTCTTGCTGTGTTGCTTTGACCGTGCCGGATTCATCGCCAGTTAGGCTCCAGCAATTCACATCATCTGGAATAACGTTTGGATAGATAGAGAACGTATCTTCACGCATGTGCGTCATGACGGTATCTAAGTGCATACAAGAGCGATCTTGTGGTAGCTCAAGTGCAATGACTTGCTTCGCTTGGCCGTGTTTGAATAGGCTTGATGCAAGCTGCTCAACACCTTGAGCAGTCGTACGCTCAGACATACCAATAAGAACAGCACCTTTGCCGATGACCAGTACATCACCACCTTCGATAGTTGAGCGGTCGTAGGCACGTTCTTCGTCTCCGTAGTACTTAATGAAATCTTCACCAGCAAACGTTGGATGCCAGCGATAAATTGCACGCAAGTGATTCGTTTCACGCTGACGAGCCATTTTCGCCATCGGGTTGATGGACACACCACCATAAACCCAGCATGAGGTATCACGAGTAAATAAATGATTAGGTAGCGGATCGATGATGAAGTCGGTCGGTTTGTGCATAGATTGAAGCATTGAAGAGGACTTCATTGGTAACTCAGCAAACGACAAGCCACCAGTTAAGATTTTAGCCAGTTCAAGATTAGGGATATCACCAAGGTAACAACGCACATCATTGGCAAACGTCGGGCCATAGCGATAGTTCGATATCTGTGTATTAAGCAACCAGTCTTTTGCTTCTGGTACTGCCAATGTATCAGCAAGTAGGTGAGTCAATAGCAACACTTCAACACCTTGGTCTTTCAAGGTTTGAGCAAATGCATCATGCTCTTCACCAGCGCGTTCAACAGCAAGAACATCATCAAACAGCAAATCGTGGCAATTTGATGGTGTTAAGTGAGTCAGTGCTCGTCTTGGGCGATGAATTAAAACGCGACGTAATTGACCTATTTCAGAACCTACATAGAACTTACTCATGATCGTATCTCTCTTATTAATTGAAATTGTTTTATTCAAAAAACAATATTTATTTTGTAGGAGGAAAGTGGAGAATATTTAATATTCTTCTTTTGTTCTGTAATTCATATTACTCAGGTTTGGCTGGCTTTCTTAGAGGTCAATCACAAATCGTTTTTTATCACTGAGCCCTTTAAATACGAGGGTTTTAACAATATCTATTCAGTTAACCACTCGATTATCTCCTCCTAACTAGCCGTTGGTTAAGGAATATTATGCACTATTTACCCAATCACTCTAAAGATGAGGGTAGGTTTGGGGGATTGTATTCAATATATGATGCTTAATGTCAGTATGTATATTATTAAAATATGCATTTTTTCTATTTAGATAGTTATAAATTAAGAGTGATTTCGACGGTTGTTAACAAAACTTTTTCTTAATAAAATCGTTAGGATCACATTTTATTATTGAGGCTGTTTTAGATAGGGAAAGTGTTCCATTAGAAATAGTCATGCTCTTATAAATTAATCTAATCATATTGAGTTGGCGTTAAATATAAATAACGATGAATAGTGCCTATTTATTTGATTAAAGAGTCAGCTACTCATGATGGTAAGAATCACCTAGAAGCTCTAGCTAATAAAAAAGCCACTGAGAGACAGTGGCTTTATTGAATCTGTTTTTGCAGATTGTATGCTAATGGTTAGGCGCTAGATAAGCGCACCAATGCTTAGCGTGATAATACAGAACACGGTTAAGATTCCAATCAGTGGCATGACCCATTTAACCCATCGTACGTAAGGCACTCTCGCAATCGCTAGACCCCCCATCACCACAGCGGAGGTTGGTGTAATAAGGTTAACAAGCCCTGAAGCTGATTGATAAGCGGTGATAACCAGATCTCGCCCGACCCCCGCAAAATCAGCCAATGGAGCCATAATTGGCATAGTTAATACTGCAAGACCAGACGTTGAAGGAACCAAGAACGATAGTAGAATTTCAAGGAAAAACATTACGTTAATGAAGACTACCGAAGATAGCCCCGTCACCATTTGTTCCGCAGAAAACAAAATAGTATCGGTGATCATTCCGCGGTCCATGACGACGACGATACCACGAGCAATACCAATGATCAGTGCAACGCCTAATAGGTCGCGAGCACCATCAATAAAGCTATTAGTAAACTCCTCTTCACTCATTCGAGCCACAATTCCAACGATGATAGTCGCAGCTAAGAACATCGCAGAGATCTCTGCCATCCACCAACCAGCAACAGATACGCCGTAGATCATGACCCCGAATGAGCCGCCAAAAATAGCCAATATTGCTTTACGTGTTGCGGTGAACTCCAGTTTTTCACCGTTTGCATTACCCAAGAAGTGAGCTTTGTTCTCTTCGTACTTGTCATAAACAATCGATTTACTAGGGTCTGCTTTCACCATGCGAGCATAGCGCATGACATAAGCAACGCAGATGACCCAACCGATGACAAGCATTGCGATACGTAGCATGATGCCGTCAGTGAATGGTATACCAGAGGCGTTAGCTGCAATCACGGTAGCAAACGGGTTAATGGTAGAGCCAAGAACACCGATACCAGCACCCAGTAGAACGGTTGCCGCTGCGGTGAGCGGGTCAAATCGAGCCGCCATCATGACAGGGACTAGTAGGGTGTAGAAAGGTAAGGACTCTTCCGCCATACCATAAACCGTGCCGCCTGCAGCGAACAGCGCCATGAGTATGGGGATCATTAACTCTTCACGCCCTTCTAAGCGTGCGGTTACTCGCTCTATCCCAGCATCTATAGCACCAGTTTTTGTTACTAGCCCTAGAAAGCCACCAATAATAAGGATGAATAGCGAGACATCAATGGCGGCTGCTTCGTAGCTTTCGTGATCGTAGAAGCCATCAATTGGTGCCAGTAATACATCAATGACACCTTGAGGGTTACCGTCGACTTTTTGATAGGTGCCAGTAACTGGAACTTCTCGGCCGAGGTCATCGTTCATTGCGCGGTCATATTGCCCAGCAGGGACAATCCAAGTAAGTAGGGCAACTAATGCAATAAGAATAAATAAAATGGTGTAGGCAGAGGGGAATTTAAAGTTGGCAAAGAAGCCACCTTTCTTTTTTTCTGTTGGTAGAGTTTCAGTTGTCATAGCTATCTCCTTACATCTATTAATAGTTAAATAGATGTGAATAAGCGACTAATTAATTATGTTATTGGCGAAATTAAAATAAATCGCATGGATTAAATTGGTAAATATATATTTATAGTTAAATTTTCAGTGGTTGTAATCCACTGTTATTAGGTGTTTAGGTAATCTAGCTGCAATTATTCTAAGCGTGACTTAATGAGTTAACCTTGTGTTCGTTCACAAAAATTAACCACTAAAAATTAGGTTCTTTTTAGTCTAAAAATCAGGAGGGGTATTCTGTTATTAAACTTGAATTAATATTCGACCGTTTAATCAAGTAAACAGGGCTGTTGATGGGTTTTGCTTATAACAAATAGTAAGTGTGGAATTTTATTCAAACTTTATTTTTGGAGAGGAATGCAATTTTCGAAGGCTATTTTGATTAGGGTCAATAAAATTATAGAGTATAAATAACAAAGGGAGCCGAAGCTCCCTTTGTTTAGACGCGGTTAATTAGATAAACAGGCTACCAAAAGTGAAACCTAACGCAACAGCTGTCGCGATGGTTGTAACGCCTGGAATAAAGAATGCGTGGTTAAACACATACTTACCAATACGAGTTGAGCCTGTATCGTCCATCTCAACCGCTGCCAGTAGAGTCGGGTAGGTTGGAAGAACAAACAGTGCACTAACCGCAGCAAATGAAGCAACAGCCGTTAGCGGAGCCACACCAATAGCAAGCGCTGCTGGCATTAGAGCAACTGTTGTTGCACCTTGAGAATATAGAAGCATAGACGCAAAGAACAATACCAATGCCAACATCCATGGGTAATCAGAAAGCAGCGCACCAGCCACGTCTTTGATGCTATCTACGTGTGCGTTAACAAACGTTGAACCTAGCCATGCTACGCCCAGTACACAAACACACGCTGTCATACCTGAACGGAAAGTTGCCGCAGCTGGGATTTTAGAAGCATCAATTTTTGTGAACAGAACAATGGCAGCAGCAGCCGCTAGCATGAAGGTCATGATTGCTTCATTACGACCTAGCGTTGGGTTCTCAATTAGGCCGACTGAACCTGAAATTGCCGCGGCGTAACAAACAACGAAACCAATTGCAGCGAGGAAAATATAGGTAGCGCGTTTTGCAGTTGGTAAAATTTCACGTTGTTGGTTGTTCTCTTGTTTGATAAGCCCTTTTGCAAGACGCTCTTGATACACAGGATCATCCTTTAACTCACAGCCCATGAAGTTGGCAACAAAGGCACCCGCCATACAAGCAAGGAAAGTGGTTGGAATACATATCGCAAGTAGCGTTAAGTAATCAACGCCAAAAGGAGCCAACATCGCAGCAAAAGCGACTACCGCTGCTGAAATAGGAGATGCGGTAATGGCAATTTGTGATGCAACTACAGCGATAGAAAGAGGGCGAGATGGGCGAACGCCTTGGCCTTTTGCAACTTCTGCAATAACAGGAAGAGTTGAGAAAGCTGTATGGCCAGTACCCGCCATCAGCGTCATAAAGAAGGTAACAATAGGTGCGTAAAAAGTGATTCGCTCAGGGTGTTTTCGCAGAAAATTTTCAGCAA
Organism: Vibrio kyushuensis; assembly: GCF_050337325.1. Lineage (NCBI taxonomy): Bacteria > Pseudomonadati > Pseudomonadota > Gammaproteobacteria > Vibrionales > Vibrionaceae > Vibrio > Vibrio kyushuensis. The sequence continues at coordinate 19,500 of NZ_JAKJSV010000016.1, read as the reverse complement.
TCTGCACTAGCCAGTCCATGCCGCCCGCAACCTGCATTGCAGCAATGGCGGTAATAACAGACATGATAATAAGAATAACATCGACGGGAATAAACGATTGGCTAGTTGGAACACCAAGCACGAGCGATAGTGCGATTACGCCTGCACCACCAGCAAAACCTATTCCTATTCCACCAATTCGTGCCCCGATGAAAATAAAGAATAGAACCACAAATAGTTCAACTGCGATCATGTGATCACCTCTTTTATATTGTTAAATTAAATAAGATAAATGTTTATTATGAGTAGCTTATACGTATTTGTTATTTTGATTTATTGTCAATAAGCCCAAAAAAGGCCCCCAGTTGGGAGCCTGTTTTAGCAATTACTCGTAACGCTTGCCTTTATACTGAGGTCTCATTAGGTTTTCAACCGAGAAAATGTCATCAAGTTCTTCTTCGGTTAATAAGCCTCGCTCTAGTACGACTTCACGGACACTCTTACCTGTTTCCGCACAAATCTTACCGACAATGTCACCTTCGTGGTGGCCAATGTATGGATTTAAGTAAGTGACGATGCCAATAGAGTTAAACACGTAGCCTTCACAGACTTCTTTGTTGACGGTGATACCATCCACACATTTATCACGTAGGTTGACACACGCGTTAGTCAGAATATCTAAAGACTCAAACATGCTTTGAGCAATTACAGGCTCCATCACGTTAAGTTGAAGCTGACCGCCTTCTGCTGCGAAAGAGATGGTGTTGTCGTTACCTAGAACCTTAAAGCACACTTGGTTTACTACTTCAGGAACAACTGGGTTTACTTTAGCAGGCATGATTGAAGAGCCAGCTTGCAGTTCAGGAAGGTTTAGCTCGTTAAGACCAGTACGGGGACCAGAAGAGAGTAGACGTAGGTCATTACAGATCTTAGACAGTTTCACTGCTAGACGCTTAAGTGCGCCGTGTGCCATTACGTAAGCGCCACAGTCTGATGTTGCTTCAATTAGATCTTCTGCTTGAACACATTCGTGTCCAGTTACTTCTGCCAAGTGTCTAACTGCCGCTTCTTGGTAACCATCAACAGCGTTTAGACCGGTACCGATTGCCGTTGCACCAAGGTTTACTTCAAGCAGTAACTTAGAGGTGAACTGTAGTGCACGAATCTCTTCATTTAGAGTGACTGACCAAGCATGGAACTCTTGTCCAACCGTCATAGGTACAGCATCTTGAAGCTGAGTTCGACCCATCTTTAATGTGTTTTCGTACTCTTTGCTCTTGAGATCGAAAGAACCCTTTAGGTACTCAATTGCGTCAATGAGTTTACGAACGCTATTAAATACAGAAATACGGAAGCCCGTTGGGTAAGCACAGTTAGTTGATTGGCTCTTATTGACGTGATCATTTGGATTAACGAACTCGTATTGACCTTTCTCTTTACCCATTAACTCTAATGCAACGTTAGCAATTACTTCGTTGGTGTTCATGTTAACTGACGTTCCAGCACCACCTTGGAATACATCCGATGGGAACTGATCCATGCACTTACCTGTATCAAGGATCAAATCACACGCTTGAATAATATGGTTTGCGACATCTTTTGGTAGCACGCCGAGCTCTTTATTTGCTAGAGCGGCTGCTTTTTTAGTCATCACCATGCCGCGAACGAATTCAGGTACGTCAGAGATGGTTGAATTAGAGATGTTGAAATTTTCAATCGCGCGTAAAGTATGGATGCCGTAATACGCATCAGCAGGGACATGACGTTGACCTAAAAGATCTTCTTCGATTCGAGTGGCTTGTTGAGCTGTAGTTGTAGCATTAGACGGGGTAGCCATAACGGGATCCTTAGAGAATTATTATTGGTAATTAATAAAATATTCCCCAACTCTGCATTTAAGAATCCCTTCTTCAGAATTGTGGGCTAGGAAATCTTTCCTAACATCTGAAGCACATGATACTGAACTAGGCACATAAAAATAGTAACTGGATCACCTTTTTATGAAAATATGAACGATACTTCACAAGAGAAAATGTATTGGTGATCCATTAGTAATAGTTATCTAAAAATGGATACTGCTTAGTGTACGTTTTTTGTTGAACATACAGATTTTTACATGATTCATTTGAGCTAAGAGAGCGTTTGCGCGTACACTGGATTCAACAAAGGAGGGCGTGTGTTTCCTATCTTACTATTACTATTTATTTTTGTACCGATCATAGAGATTGCTCTATTTATCCAAGTGGGTGATTTCTTTGGCTTATGGCCAACAATCGGCTTAGTTTTACTGACGGCTTTTGTCGGCGCTTCATTGGTTCGTAGCCAAGGTTTGCAGACGTTAAGGTCTGTACAGGGTCGCCTAAATCAAGGTGAAATGCCTGCACAACAAATTTTTGAAGGTGTCATGCTGGCGGTTTCTGGGGTTTTACTACTGACTCCGGGCTTTATGACCGACGCCTTTGGTATGTTAGTTCTACTTCCTGCTCCGAGAGCTGCGATAGCGAAATACCTTATGAGTAAAATGGTGGTTAAGTCTGTCGGTGGGGCTGGCTTTGGTGGTCAGCCATTTGGGCAGAGCCCATTTGAACAGGACCCTTTTCATCGTGACCCGTTTAATTCTGATTCGAACGGCAGCACCTTTGAGGGTGAATACGAAAAGAAAGACGACCAAGACAGAAACAAGCTGAATTAGAACTATTTCAGTTTCTGAGAGTGAAAAAAAGCAGCTAAGGAGCTGCTTTTTTGTTATCTAGTTTATGGCGAAACAGTCAGTGCCATAAAGGCAATATTTACACTGCACCATCAAAACCCATCTGACGCCATGCTTCAAAAGCAATGATAGCGACGGCATTCGACAGATTAAGGCTTCTCGCGTCTGGCATCATTGGAATTCGAATACGCTGATCCATTGGTAAGCTTTCAATCAGATCCGCTGGAAGCCCACGCGTTTCAGGACCAAACAGCAGTACGTCACCTTGGGTATATTTAGCATCGACGTGATGACCTGTTGTTTTAGTGGTGCAGGCGAAAATTCGGAACTGTCCTTCACGTTCATTTTCCAAATATTCCATAAACGCAGCGAAATCTTTGTGACGTTTTACGCGGGCTAAATCGTGATAATCCAAACCAGCGCGACGTACTTTCTTCTCTTCCAGATCAAAGCCGAGTGGCTCGATAAGATGTAGGTTCGCTCCACAATTAGCGCAAAGTCGAATGATGTTCCCAGTGTTCGGGGCTATTTCAGGTTCATAGAGAGCAATATCAAACATACGGAAAGTGTCTGTGTTAAAAGTTTGGGACTAGAGTATAAGGCGGCTTATGGTAGCCGCCAAGCAAGATAATGATTCTCAGTGAAGTGCGGCTAGGAATTTATCGTTCTCGCGACTGCGTAATTTTCACTTACTGCATCCCAATTGATCACATTCCACCACGCTTGAATATACTCAGGCCGTTTATTTCGATAGCTGATGTAATAGGCGTGCTCCCATACATCGAGAGCCAGAATCGGCTCACCCCGTTCAGAAACGACATCCATAAGTGGGTTGTCTTGATTGCTTGTTGAAGTGATTTTTAGTTGTTCGTCTTGAACGATTAACCAAACAAAACCTGAACCGAAGGTGTTGATCGCTGCTTGAGTAAATTGCTCTTGGAAGGCGTCAAATGTACCAAAGGTTGAGATGATGGCTTGAGCCAATGCGCCCGTGGGCTCCCCTTGAGGGTTGGGTGTCATGCAGTGCCAATACAGAATATGATTAAAGTAGCCGCCGCCGTTATTTCTCACCGCAGGAGAGTGTTGAGATACCGAATCAAAAATATCCGTCAGTGTCGCTTGCTCTAGTGATGTTCCTTTTACTGCTGTGATGAATTTATCGTAATAGGTTCGATGATGTCTGCTGTAATGGATTTCCATGGTTTGAGCATCAATATAAGGCTCTAGGGCATCGTAAGCATAAGGTAACTCTGGGAATGTGTGAGACATAGTAATCCTCCTTAATAGAAGGATTACTTTATTGCTAATGATAATCATTTACAACTGCGTTATTTGTGTGGTTTTATCGCTGACAGTCGATTTAAGCACTTAAAGGCAGTTGGACCGTGACTTTCAAGCCTCCAAGCTCACTTCGACTCGCTGAAATGGTGCCGCTATGTTGGCGAATCGCACTCTCTGTAATCGCTAGGCCCAATCCGGCTCCCCCTGAATTTCGATCTCGGGCAGTCGATACACGATAGAAAGGGCGAAATATCTCATTCATTTCATTTTCAGGTACGCCTTCACCGTTGTCTTCAACAATGATCGTGAGATTAGTTTCACTCGCATTCATTGTTACCCGAACTTGGTCTTTACCATAATAGATAGCATTGCGAGTAATGTTCTCAATTGCACTCATCAGCAGCTTTGGATTGCCTGAGATAACTCGCTCGGGAATCGAAGAGAAGCATAAGCTCTTTTCTATCTGTTCGGCTTCAAACTGTGCGTCTTTGAGTAGCTCTTCCCATAAGCTGCTTAATGGTTGTTCTTCACGCTTTAGGTGACTATCCGCTTGCATGCGTGAAAGCTCTAATAGTTCGGCTATCATCTGCTCTAATCGCTGAGCTTCGGTGTCAATCCTGCTCAGTTCTGAGCTTTCTCCCTGCTTTCTAGTCGCGAGTGCGTTAGCCATTCTCAATCTTGTTAATGGCGATCTCAGTTCATGAGATATGTCCGACAGAAGCCTCTGTTGACCTGAGAGCATGCTGTTTACTGCTTCAACCATTTGGTTAAAACTGGTGCCCGCTTGGCGAAATTCTGATGTTCCTTTTTCAAGCTCAGGGTCGACAATAAACTCTCCCCTTGCGACACGTTTTGCCGCTCGCTCAAGCTTTCGTGCTGGTTGACTTAAAGCCCATGCTAACCACAGTAGCAGCGGAGTACTGACCAGCATGACAGCAAACAGTAACTGAAAGGGCTTATCAAACAGTCGCAGTAAGAATGGCGAAGGTTGATCCCATCTCAAACCGACATAAAGCAGCAGGTCACGCTTAGCAAGAGTGATTGGAAGTGGACCTGCCACCATATATTGGCCATAAAGTTTCTGCTTTGGTGTCTCAATGGACTCGATGCTGGTAACAAAGTTTTTCAGTGCTCGAATCTTAAAGTCATGGTGTTTCTTAGTGGTGAGGACATTACCCTCAAGGTCGGTGATAAAAATACGTGGTCGCGAATTTCGATGGGATCCGCGCTGATCTTCAAGATTAAAGATGATCCGCCCAAGGTCGGTATCTTTTCTGTGTCGGTTCTCTATGCTTTCTTTAAGCCTAGCGAGCTTTTGCAGTTGATCACCCGGAACATCTCGGGCTTTTCTTGGATCGAGGTGAGGCAGAGAGAGAACCGCAAGCAGGACCAATAGCATGGTGAACCAAAAAATGGCAAAGATACGGCCATATAGGCTGGTGGCTTTAGGCAGGCGCATCAATCCTCCTCAATCAGCAAATAGCCACGACCTCTTAAGGTCTTAATTCGTGAGCGACCCGATTCTGTATCAGGCAGTTTTTTGCGTAAGTTGGAGACATGCATATCAATGGCTCGGTCAAAAGCGGCAAGACGCTTTCCTAGCACATCAAGGCTTAGCGTTTCTTTAGTGAGCGTGACTCCGGGGTTTTGAATAAAGTGCGTTAATAGGGCAAATTCAGTGGTTGTTAGCTCTAATAGCTGCTCTTGGCAGTACGCCTCTTGTTTTCCGGGATAAACCTTAATATCTAAATACTCGATGCAGTCCGTCATTTTAGGCGCCGCTTGGGTTTGCGTTCGGCGTAATATCGCTTTCATTCTTGCCAGTAGCTCGCGATCACTAAAAGGCTTAGGTAAATAATCATCAGCACCTAGTTCTAGCCCAATGACACGGTCGATCTCTTCGCCTCGGGCGGTGAGCATCAGAACCGGTGTGCTCCATGTTTCACGTAACTTCTTCAAGGTATCCATACCGTTGAGCTTTGGCATCATGACATCCAGCAAAATTAAATCGATATCATCACTGACTTCTGCAAGTCCAGACTCGCCATCGTTGGTTTCCGTCACCGTAAACCCTTCATAGCTTAATACCTCTTTCAATAAGCTGGTGAGTTCGGTGTCATCATCGATTAGTAGGATATGCGCCATAAATGCTTTGCCTCTTTTGAAATTACTGCTGCTATGTGCTTCTTATTTATATTACTGCGAAAAAGGAGTCGCGAAGAGATTAATTTATGCTCTTTACGATCCTTTACGCTTACTAAACGCTCATTTACACCCGAAGTCGTATTCTAAACTCAAGCGCTGCAACGGTAGCGATTTGAACCGAATAGAGATGAAACAATAGAGGGTACGATTATGAACACAACAAAAAAATTAGTTTTGGCTGCGGCGATTCTTCCACTGACGTTCGCAACAGCAAGTGCGTATGCCTTTGGCGGCGATTCACATCATAAAGGTGGTAAAATCGGCAAGTGTTCGGGTGGATTTGACCGAAGCATCGTCCGTCAATTGGATCTGACTGATGAACAAAAAGATCAACTTAAAGAGCTGCGTGAAACGTCTAGAACTGAGATGAAAGCTCACCATCAAGATAATTTCCAAGCTAAGCACGCTGAAATGCAAGCCTATCAACAACAGGTGCAAACATTAGTTTTAGCTGACACTTTTGATGAGGCAGCAGCCAATGAGTTAGCTCAACAGATGGTTGAGAAGCAAACTGAGCGCCGAGTGAATAAGCTTGAGCAACAACAAAAAATGTTAAGCGTACTAACGGATGAGCAAAAAGCTCAATTTGTTGAACTGCAGCAAGAACGTATGAACAAGTGCAGCGATAATATGCAGAAACACATGCAAGAGTCGTAAGTCGCGATTTATTGTGACTATCTAGTCTCGTTTTTGGGCAGCCTATATGGCTGCCTTTTGTTTGATATTTTTTTTATCATTCACGCGTTATACTGAACGCATATTGTTCTAGTTATAAATGTTATATGAAACAAGAATACGCTCGTTTGGTTACCATGGCTGCATGGACTGCAACCGCCGTTGCGACTCTATTATTAGTCGTTAAAGTTGCTATTTGGTGGATTACCGGTTCGGTGAGTTTGCTCGCCTCTGTTATCGATTCAATGCTTGATATTGCCGCATCTGGCGTTAATTTGATGGTGATACGCTACTCTCTCCAACCGGCAGATAAAGAACACACCTTTGGTCACGGTAAGGCGGAATCGTTAGCGGCGCTTGCGCAGGCGATGTTCATTTCAGGCTCTGCGTGTTTTCTTATTCTGAATGGTGTTGAACGTTTTTTCCGTCCGCATGAGCTGACCTCGCCAGAATACGGCGTCTATGTGAGCTTCTTCGCCATGATCGTCACTTTTGCACTAGTCCGGTTCCAAAAGCATGTCGTGAAGAAAACCGGAAGCCAAGCTATCGCCGCAGATTCTCTGCACTATCAAACCGATTTATACATGAACGGCGCGATTATGATTGCACTTGCCCTTAGCTGGTTTGGTGTGACTCAGGCTGATGCTGTTTTTGCTGTTGCTATTGGTATATATATTCTTTATAGCGCTTACCAAATGGTGAGTGAGGCAATTCAAACTTTGTTGGATCGCAAGCTTCCCGATGACGAACTATCAAAGATTCGTGAATGCTGCCTTGAAATCGAGGGGGTGTTGGGTGTCCACCAGTTAAGAACGCGTATGGCAGGGCCAACTCGTTTTATTCAGCTGCACCTTGAGCTTGATGACAATATGATTTTGATAGAAGCACATAGAATCTCTGATGAGGTCGAAGAGAGGTTAATGATAGAGTTTCCCGGTGCAGACGTACTTATTCACCAAGATCCTTTTTCGGTCGTTATGAATGGTGAAAAGTCACAAGTTAAGGATGATTGGTAGTGATTAGCTTAGTAAATATCTAGCGGATATTCGGAGTAACAATGTTGTCATTAATCCGTTCTATCATTGAAGAGCTATAATCAACAAGACTTATAATGTGGACTGCACTTTTTTTGATCTGTGAAAGAAAAACATGATTCTGATGTGAATCAACAAAGCGATCGGTGAAAACTGTAATACTATTACATAAGTAATAAACTTACATAATTCAGTGCAGAAAAATGTAGTATTCCTTTTCGGTAAAGGTAACATACTGCACAGTTTAAAAGGATTTCACGGGTGACGCTTGTATCGTCATCGGTATTAAATTGAAGTTTAATTCCCAAAAAAATTCGAGGGTGAGCATGATTAAGAAGATCGGTGTTTTAACAAGTGGCGGAGACGCTCCTGGTATGAACGCAGCAGTGCGAGGCGTAGTGCGTACAGCATTGTCGGCTGGTATTGAGGTTTACGGTATTTACGACGGCTATCAAGGCCTTGTTGAAGATCGCATTGAAAAACTTGACCGCTCTAGTGTTTCAGATGTTATCAACCGTGGTGGTACTTTCCTAGGTTCTGCTCGTTTTCCTGATTTTAAACATGTAGAAGTTCGCCAGAAAGGCATTGAAAACCTTAAGAAACATGGCATTGAAGCTTTGGTTGTTATTGGTGGAGACGGCTCTTATATGGGCGCGAAGAAGCTAACTGAAATGGGTTACCCATGTATTGGTCTTCCAGGTACAATCGATAACGATATTGCTGGTACTGACTACACGATTGGTTACCTAACGGCACTAAATACGGTGATTGATGCAATTGACCGTCTACGTGACACTTCTTCTTCACACCAACGTATCTCTATTGTTGAAATCATGGGTCGCCACTGTGGTGATTTAACATTGATGTCAGCAATTGCTGGTGGTTGTGAGTACATTATTACCCCTGAAACGGGCCTGGATAAAGATCAACTGATTGGTCAAATTCAGGACGGTATTGCTAAGGGTAAGAAGCATGCAATCATCGCACTTACTGAACTTATGATGGATGCTAATGATCTGGCGAAACAGATTGAAGATGCAACCGGTCGTGAAACTCGCGCAACGGTTCTTGGTCACATCCAGCGTGGTGGTCGTCCAACAGCATTTGACCGTGTATTAGCATCTCGTATGGGTAACTATGCGGTTCACCTTTTAATGGAAGGTGAAGGCGGTCGTTGTGTTGGTATTCAAAAAGAAGAACTAGTACACCACGACATTATCGATGCCATTGAGAACATGAAGCGTCCTGTTCGTAACGACCTATTCAAAGTAGCTGAAGAGTTATTTTAAGCCTTTCCTTATTAGCGAAAGGGCTGTTGTTCAAGATGCACTAGATACAAAATGCAGATAATAAAAATCCAGTTGGGCAACCAACTGGATTTTTTATTTTTGGTACTCTGTTGGTATGCTTTATGAACTAATTGATAGCCATTGAAATTAAGTAGCCAACGATGGTCGCTGTAGTGACACCGATAAATCCGGGTATCAAGAAGCTGTGGTTAAGTACGTATTTACCTATCTGTGTCGTACCAGAGCGGTCAAAAGTAATAGCTGCTAAGTCACTTGGGTAGAATGGGAAGAAGAAATACGCGTAACACGCAGGTAGAACACCGATCAGTACGGGCGCTGGGATGCCCATGGCAAAACCTAGCGGTAACATAATGGTCAGTACAGCGGCTTGGCTCTTTAGGAAAACAGAGACCACAAACATCGCTATAGCAAATGTCCAAGGGTGCGCTGCCACTAAATCACTGACAAGGCTAATTAGGTAAGGCTTGTGATAACCAATGATAGTGTCACTCATCCACGCAATACCGAAGATGATGATCACCGCCGTCATACCCGCAATAAACACATTACTGTGTACGATCTTTTTCGGGTCGACTTTAGTTGTCAGTAAGATGACCGCACCGACAGACAGCATTAGAAACTGAATGGCAACGGACATGTTGACACCGTCTGGTAGTAGCGCGAGATCTTTACCGAACATCGCGACAAAGATAACTGTGGCGATACCCGCTAAGAAGATCCCCAGCCCTTTTTTAGCCTGAGCATTGGTTTTCGGATCATCTGAGTTGTCTACAGTGGCATCAATAAGCTGCGCTTTGAACTCAGGATCTTTGCAGCGTTCGATAAAATCTTGGTCTTTATCTAAGTCTTTACCGCGTTTTAAACTCCATGTACAACCTGCAAGTAAACCGATGAGTGTTGCTGGAATGGTGACGAGCAGAACGTTCACTAAGCTGATATCTAAGTTGTTGTCAGCAGCGGTTGCCATCACAACGGCGGCTGCGGCTGCAATCGGGCTCGCAGTGATGCCCATTTGAGAAGCGACCGTTGCCATCGCCATTGGACGCTCAGGACGAATACCTTTTTTATAGGCGACATCATAAATCACGGGAAGAAGCGGATACACGGAATGGCCTGTCCCGACGAGTACTGTCAGTGAGTAAGTACAGAGTGGGCCGAGAAAAACAATTTGGTTCGGGTGTTTACGTAATAAGCGTTCTGCAAACTTCACTAATAGCTTTAGACCACCAGTAGCCTCTAAGGTCGCAGAGGCGGCAACAACTGCTAGAATGATCAGCATTACGCTGATTGGTGGTGTTCCTGGAGCAATGCCAAATACGAAGGCGAGTACAGATACGCCTAGCCCTCCAAGCAAACCAAACGCTATGCCTCCATGACGGATACCAATAAAGATAACCGACAACAACAGCAGCATATGTACATAGAACATGCTTATACCTCAACCAATTATGTGTGTAGGACAATCCTATACAAAAGTGGTAGGCGTGGATGTGAGCTGATGTGCGTATTGGGCTGCTTGAGTTACGATCCGCTATTTCATTGTTTTCTGTCAAAAAATCGTGCTTCAGTTAATGGGTATTGGATGAAACCGGACAGTAGGTCACATCGATAAACTGGAGCTTTAATTTAATAGTTGGTCGTTACTCCAAGTGTAAGTCGAGTGGCGTTTTACTGCGTTTTCCGGCGACTTCACGAGTGAGGGTCGGGACAAGGTATCCAGATACTTGCTCAATTAAACCGGCCATAATGGCTTTAGCTTTTTCATCGGAGACGTAAAAATGCGCAGCCCCTTGTACTTTGTCTAGAACATGAAGGTAGTAGGGTAGGATGCCCGCTGAGAATAATTCATCACTTAAAGCAACTTGGGTTTCAACACTATCATTAACGCCTTTTAGCAGCACGCTTTGATTGAGCATCGTTACATTGGCATTCTTTAGCATTTTTATAGCGCGAGTGAGTTCAGCATCGATTTCGTTGGCATGATTAATGTGTGTAACCATAACAACTTGTAATCGAGTACGAGCAAGAAGCTGACACAGTTCATCTGTAATTCGAGCTGGGATCACAACGGGCAAACGGCTATGAATACGAAGTCGTTTGATGTGCTTGATGTCGCCAATAGCATCAATCAACCACTCAAGCTCATGATCTTTTGCCATGAGAGGATCACCACCAGACAAAATTACCTCGTTTATCTCTGGGTGATCACTCAGGTAATCTAAGCCTTGTTGCCATACCGATTTATTGCCCTTATTTTCGCTGTAAGGAAAGTGGCGTCTGAAACAGTAGCGGCAATTAATCGCACAACCGCCTTTCACGATGAATAGCGCTCGATTGGTATATTTGTGTAGTAATCCAGGGATGGGGTTATCTTGCTCATCGAGTGGATCAGCAGAGTAGCCTTTGTGTTGCTCAAACTCTTCGCACAATGGTAATACTTGTCTTAATAGCGGATCGTGAGGATTACCTTTTTCCATTCGATTCACAAAACTGAGCGGTACACGCTGCGCAAACAGAGTTTTGGCGTCAAAGCCGTTTTCCCACTCTGAGACATCAATATCAAGCTGTGCGAGCAGCTTTGCTGGGTCTGAGATCGCATTCGCCAGTTGTTTGAGCCAGTTTTGCTCAACAGATGGGGTAATTCGGGTTATGATGTGCGACATTAATTTAAACTCGAAATATAGTAAGAGGAAAAAATGGCTACTGTTAGCACGAATGAATTTAAAGGCGGTCTTAAACTTATGCTTGATAAGGAGCCGTGTGTCATTCTCGAAAACGAGTTAGTGAAACCGGGCAAAGGTCAGGCGTTCAACCGTGTCAAAATCCGTAAATTGCTTTCAGGTAAAGTATTAGAGAAAACCTTTAAGTCAGGTGAAACTGTAGAAGTTGCTGACGTTATGGATGTTGATCTTGATTACCTGTACAACGATGGTGAATTCTATCACTTTATGAACAGTGAGTCTTTCGAGCAAATTGCAGCTGAAGTGAAAGCGGTTGGTGAGAACGCTAAATGGCTTGTAGAAAACGACACTTGTATGATCACGCTTTGGAACGGTAACCCAATCGTTGTTACGCCACCAAACTTTGTTGAGATTGAAGTGACTGAAACAGATCCTGGCCTGAAAGGCGATACTCAAGGTACTGGTGGTAAGCCTGCTACTCTTGCAACAGGCGCAGTGGTTCGTGTTCCGCTTTTCATTTCTATTGGTGAAGTGATTAAAGTAGATACTCGCAGCTCAGAATACGTAGGTCGAGTTAAGTAATTGCAGAGTGTCATCTGACTCTAATGCGAAAAAAAAGGTCACTTATGGTGGCCTTTTTTAGTTTTTGCGTGAATGAAAAGGTTATGACACAATCATCATTACATTGAGCGTAAGCAAATAAAATAATGAAGCAATCAATTCAAATCTGGTTAGACGCCGCAAGACCCAAGACTCTCCCTTTAGCGCTTGTTTCAATCTTAACAGGCAGTGTTCTTGCGTATTCCATTGGGCAATTCTCTATCGCAATTTCTGTGTTGGCATTTGTTACGGCGACCTTACTACAAATATTGTCTAATCTTGCTAATGATTATGGTGATGCGGTTAAAGGGACAGACAACGATGCCCGTCTTGGCCCTGTTCGCGCCATTCAGTCTGGTGCGGTTTCACTAAGCACTATGAAGCAAGCGATGGTCATCAATATAGTTTTAACTATGCTTTCGGGCCTGTGTCTGGTTTTTTATGCACTCGATAGTCTGCAAAGTATCGTGTCTTTCATTGGATTGGGCATACTGGCGATTGTGGCTGCGATTGCCTATACCGTTGGCAATAAGCCGTATGGTTATGTCGGGCTTGGTGATATTTCGGTCTTTATCTTCTTTGGTCTACTCGGCGTAGCAGGAACCTTTTTTCTACATACCGGTTTTGTCGAAACTGCGTTGATACTGCCTGCTGTAGGCTGCGGTCTATTCGCAGTGGCAGTTTTGAATGTCAATAACATGCGCGATATAGAGAATGATCAGGCGTGTGGAAAGAGAACCGTCGCGGTTCGTTTAGGGCAAAACAAATCAAAGCAATACCATACGTTATTACTGGTGACGGCATTGGTGATGTTTGCGAGCTATTTGGTGCTTCAACCTGCCCCTATCATTCTTAGTCTGCCGTTCATCTTGAGTTTGGTTATTGTCTATAAGCATGGGAAAGCCGTTTGGCAAGCAACACAACCCGCTCAAATAGCCCCTATGATGCCCATTGTGGTTAAGTGTGCTTTGCTGACGAATCTACTCTTTACGGGCATTGTGATAGCGCAAACTCTAGTCAGTTAATTGAGCCTTATCATTGCATTGACTTATTGACCCTATATACTCGATAGAGATGACTATCAGTATGGATAAATACTATGGAATACAATACTTCTGCTCTTTGCGATATCTACTTAGATCAAGTTGATGTCGTTGAACCACTTTTTAGTAACTTTGGTGGCAGCGCATCATTTGCTGGACAAGTTACCACAATCAAGTGCTTTGAAGATAACAGCCTCATTCGAGACGTCTTAGAGCAAGATGGGGTAGGAAGAGTATTACTCATTGATGGTGGTGGCTCACTTCGCCGCGCACTAATTGATGCTGAACTGGCTACACTAGCAGAAGAGAGCGAGTGGGAAGGTATTGTCGTCTATGGTTGTGTTCGTGAAGTTGATGAACTAGAAGATATGAGCATTGGTATTCAAGCGCTCGCGTCTATACCTGTTGGTGCTGTAGGTAATGGTGTTGGTGAGCTCGACGTAGCCGTAAACTTCGGCAGCGTTACCTTTATGCCAGAGGATTTTCTCTATGCGGATAACACCGGTATTATTATCTCTCAAGAGCCATTAGATATTGAGCTTGAGATTGAAGAAGACGATGAAGTGATCGATTAATTTTCGATACCATCAGAAAATATTAAGAAGCCGAGACTCATTGAGTGTCGGCTTTTTTCATTCTTCCAGTCGAGGGCGTTAATGTTGTGGATTATTTATGATCGGCTCTTAGGTATATGAGCTAGAGGCAATGAATCCGGCGAAGCCTAAGTGCGTATAAATAGCTACACACACCGGAAATGATATTCCCCACAGCAATGCCAATGAACAATCCTTCAACGTCGTATAGGATGCTTCCTAGCCATGCGATCGGCAAGGTAAAGAGAAACAGTCTCATGATACTCCATTGAAAAGCCTGCATCGGTTTATGCAGCGCGTTCAGCCCAGCGATAAGCATCATTGTCACGCCTTGAAAACCATAGCTAAAAGGCACGACAAGCAAGTAGTGCCAAAGAAGGTCTCGCACCGATTGCTCTTGTGAGAAAAGACGGGCTAATGGGATGCTCAGTGGCACCATCATGACAAAAATTATCAGCTGAAAGACGATGGCAAACCGCATACTGATGAACAGTGCGCTAAAACTACGTTGGCTATTATCTGCTCCGAGGTTTTGTGCCATAAAAGGGGTCAACACTGACGTGAGCGCCATCAAGACTAAAATAAGTAAAGACTCGATCCGTTGTGCGGCCCCAAATGCAGCAACTGCGACGGTACCATGTGAGGCGAGTAATACCATCAGGATTGCGCCAGCTAATGGAACCATGGCATTAGAGAGAGCGGCTGGCGTGCCAATTTTAAGAATCTGTGTCCAATCGCTGTATATTCGAGAAAAATTAGGGAATGCGATGAGTTTCTCTCGTTTGGTCAAAACATAGAGCGAACCGATTAAAGCCCCAAACCAACTCAGCGCGCTAGATATTGCAGCCCCTTGAATACCAAGCTCAGGGAAAGGGCCGATACCAAAAATAAGCAGAGGATCGAGAACACCGTTAATGAGCCCTGCGAGCATCATGATCTTCGCTGGTGTTTTTGTATCGCCTGTTGCGCGAATAGCGCTATTGCCAGCCATTGGAATAACAAGAAGTGGAATAGCTAAGTACCAAACGCTCATGTATTCATGAATAAGTGGGAATAAGTTAGGTTTAGCACCAAGTAGTGAAAATAGGGGATTGATAGTTAGTAAGCCGATTAACGAGGCAAATGAGACTAGCAATAACGCTAACATTAATCCGTGGGTTGAAAAGTGCGCCGCTTGTTTTGCATGACCTTTTCCGAGTAATCGAGCTAGGGTCGTCGAGATACCAATACCGATGCCCATGGTGATGCAGTTAATCGCAAACGTAATGGGGAAGGTAAAGCTAATGGCAGCTAGTGCATCGGTGCCAAGCAGAGAGATAAAAAACGTATCAACTAAATTGAACATTAAAATGGCAATCATGCCAAATGTCATTGGAATGGTCATTTGACGAAGCACATTTGGAATGGGCGCTGTTAAAAGGCCGTGTTTGTCGTGCATCATCCATACGCTATATTTTCAAAACGCTAGGATACAAGATATAAACGCTATTGGGAATGTGCGGGTAATAGCAATCTGGATTGATGTGATTTGGATAAAAAAAGGGTCCGCCTATGCGAACCCTTATCGATAATTAGATGATTGATCTAATTAAGCTTTAGCTTCTGCAGCTGCTTTAGCGATAGCTGCAAAGCTTTTCGCGTCTAGAGCTGCGCCGCCAACTAGAGCACCATCGATGTCTGGTTGTGCGAAGTAAGCTGCTGCGTTGTCAGGCTTAACAGAACCGCCGTATTGGATTACAACGTTCTTAGCAACTTCTGCAGATTTCTCAGCAATGTGAGCACGGATTTGAGCGTGGATGCGTTGTGCATCGTCAGCTGTTGCAGCTTTACCAGTACCGATAGCCCAGATTGGTTCGTAAGCGATAATAGCGCCTTCAAGAGCTTCAACGCCTTGAGTGTTGATCACAGCGTCAAGTTGACGTGCACATACTGCAACCGTTTCACCAGCTTCGTTTTGAGCTTCAGATTCACCGATACAAAGAACAGGAGTTAGACCATTCTCTTTTAGGAATGCGAATTTCTTAGCAACAAACTCGTCTGATTCAGCGTGGTATTCACGACGCTCAGAGTGACCGATGATGATGTGAGAAGCACCAAATTCTTTCAGCATAGCTGGAGACATGTCGCCAGTGAATGCACCGCTGTTGTTTAGGTCAGAGTTTTGAGCACCTAGGATGATTGCGCTGCCTGCTTCAGTAAGCGTGCGCTCTGCTAGGTCAACAAAAAGAGCAGGTGGAGCTACTGCAACGTCTACGCCAGTTACGCCTTCAAGTTCAGCGTTAAGGCCGTTAAGTAGGTCAACAACCATTTCTTTGCTGCCGTTTAGTTTCCAGTTACCCATAACTACAGGATGACGCATAAGAATATCTCCATATTTGAATGTAAAAAGCTAATTAATGTAAAAAATAAACGCGATTGCGTAAGAATATAACAGATTAATACCATCAAATCATGACTCGGGTCATGAGTTTATTTAATGGTAAGAGTTCTTGATAAGTGATCCAGTAAGCAGAATGATAGTGATTATCTCGGAATTTGCTAAGTTAATTGGTATTAGTGTTGAGAATTCACTGTGATAAATGAAGACCTTACCTCATAGAAAGGGAACCCAATGCCAAATCTTGTTATGGAATATTCAAATTCAATCGATCAGCGCGTTAACGTGCAAGGGCTATTAGAAGACTTACACGATGTTGCGCTGAAGAGTAGTCTGTTCGATCCTGACTCTGTTAAATCAAGAGCATTGCGCTGTCATCATTGGCTTATTGGAGAGGAAGGAGATAGCGTTGATTTTATTCACGTGGGGTTTGAGTTATTAGATGGTCGGAGCGAAGAGCAAAAAAGAGAGCTTTCACGTCAATTAATGACGGTACTTCAACAGCAGGCAAGTCAGGTAAGAAGTTTAACGGTAAATATACGAGATATGGATAAAGCGTGTTTTCAGAAGACGGTGAATCGATAATGAAAGTTCGTTAAACTAATTAGATAGCGTTTTGAGTATATTTTTTAGTTGGTAATTTTTAAGGTAATGAGATGTTGATAAAACAGCTACTGTTTTCATTTGAAGGGCGAGTCGCAAGAAAAACGTATTGGATTTGGAACGCACTTTATTATGCGGTTATTGTCGGTTTCGCTATGGGGTCTAATGTTCTATTCCCTGCGATGGCGCATATTATTCTTCCGGTATTTTTATTGATTGTTCTCATCCCTGATTTAGCAATCACGTCTAAGCGTTGGCATGATCGTGGAAAATCGAGTTGGTGGTTATTGCTTAACGTTCCACTGGTCTTTGGTCGTATGGCGGTTCCAGTGGGAGACCCTACCGGTATTGCACAAACGACAACACTTGAGATGCTAACGTCAGTGGCTGCTCTGATTTGTGGAACTTGGATTTTAATTGAATGTGGCTTTATGAAAGGTGAAGCGAAAACGAACCAGTATGGCCCGGAGTTAAAATAAAATCATTTGGAGGCTCGGATTTAGAGTTTGAGCCTCTAGCTGTTTATGATTTAACTGCGTAGAGTTCAATTCAAATTGCTATTTACGTAATAACACTTCTTCGACCGCATGATCTTGGCCTTTCTTTAAAATAAGCTGAGCTCTGTGCTTAGTTGGTAAGATGTTCTCTGCTAGGTTTTGGCCATTAATCGATTGCCAAATTCCTTTCGCTTTCTCGTTAGCTTCGGCTTCTGTTAGCAATGTGTAGTGACTAAAGTAAGAGCCGGGTTTTTTAAAAGCGCCTTGTCTAAATTCCAGAAACCGTTCCACATACCACTTTTCAATCACTTCAGTTTCCGCATCCACGTAAATTGAAAAGTCGAGAAAGTCAGAGATGAAGGTACTCACAGGCTTTGAGGGGTAGTCTAAACCACTTTGTAATACATTTAGCCCTTCAATGATGATGACATCAGGCTTGTCGATAAGCTTTACTTCATCGGTAATGTCATAAGTAATATGGGAATAGACAGGAACTTGAACGTTAGCAACACCCGCTTTGACATCCGTTAGAAACTGCACCAATCGCTTAGTATCGTACGATTCAGGAAACCCTTTACGGTGCATGATGCCACGCTTATCGAGTTCGCTTTTTGAAAACAAAAAACCATCGGTTGTCACTAGCTCTACTTTTGGGTGGTTTTCCCAACGAGAAAGTAAGGTGCGAATGATACGCGCGGTAGTACTTTTTCCAACCGCGACGCTTCCGGCTATACCAATAATGAAAGGTGGCGGTGTATCGTTACTATCGAGAAATTTGTGTAACACCGAGTTGCGACTTTGGCGAGCCTCGATATACAGGTTAAGCAGCCGACTAAGAGGTAGGTAGATATCAACGGCTTCTTTCATTGAAAGGCGTTCGTTGACCCCTCTGAGTTCTTGGATATCAGACTCTGACAGTGTCATTGGCACAGCGTTACGAAGCTCTGCCCATTTTGCACGATCAAAAGATATATAAGGACTCATAAGTTCTCACTAACAATTTAATAACGAAATAGAATTGCGAACATACAACAAGCGTTAAGCAATGCAAATAATAAAGACGCAGAACCGTCTAAAAAACGCAAACTTGGGTGAAAAAAACATCAAACAATTCCAATCATGTAAAAAAAGCGTTTTTTTTCAAATTTACTATTGCAAGGTCGAATATCATTCAATAGAATGCGCACCACTTATGCCGACTTAGCTCAGTAGGTAGAGCAACTGACTTGTAATCAGTAGGTCACCAGTTCGATTCCGGTAGTCGGCACCATTCTTTCCTGTTTCATGTTAAATGAAGCACTAGTAGTAAGAATGGATTAAAAATTTGGAGGGGTTCCCGAGTGGCCAAAGGGAGCAGACTGTAAATCTGCCGGCACTGCCTTCGATGGTTCGAATCCGTCCCCCTCCACCATATTCTAAAGAAAATAGCACCCTGAGTATTATGTTGCGTGCATCGTATAATGGCTATTACCTCAGCCTTCCAAGCTGATGATGCGGGTTCGATTCCCGCTGCACGCTCCAACTCAATAAGCGTTATTTCCTTTTGATACTTCCTTTTAACTAAACTACGTTTAGCTTTAAGAGCAAGTTTATTACCAATTTGTTTTGGTTACGTGGTCATTAAAGCCACTTTAATCTGTACCTAGAGGGACACATCATGTCTAAAGAAAAATTTGAACGTACGAAACCGCACGTAAACGTTGGTACTATCGGCCACGTTGACCACGGTAAAACAACTCTAACTGCTGCTATCTGTACTACTTTGTCAAAAGTATACGGCGGTGAAGCGAAAGACTTCGCATCAATCGATAATGCTCCAGAAGAGCGTGAGCGCGGTATCACAATCGCAACTTCACACGTTGAGTACGATACTCCAGAGCGTCACTACGCACACGTAGATTGCCCAGGACAC
>NZ_JAKJSV010000015.1:0-79048 GCF_050337325.1 Vibrio kyushuensis | reverse complement strand
TGGTTATCCCCCTCTACTGGGCAACTTCCTAGGCATTACTCACCCGTCCGCCGCTCGACGCCGAAGTAGCAAGCTACTTCTCGTTTCCGCTCGACTTGCATGTGTTAGGCCTGCCGCCAGCGTTCAATCTGAGCCATGATCAAACTCTTCAATTTAAGATTTTGTCGGCTCAATGAATACTGACTTCAAAACTAATATTTACCGAAGTAAATATGTAAYTTTAAAGCTATTACCATTCCAACAGAATGGTAATGAATTGACTGTGCCAAATAACTACAAGTAGTTATTCGTATTGGTCACTCAGTTCATTGAAGCCCAAGTGTTTCCGAAGAAACTGTTTTACCGCTCTTTATAAAAAGAGAAGAAAACATTTTGGATTTTCATCAACGAGTGCCCACACAGATTGATAGGTTTAAATTGTTAAAGAGCATTGCTTGTTGAGTCATTCTTTCTAAGAAGAAGCTCTCTAAGCGGACGGTCATTCTAGCGATTTAAGTCACAGTGTCAAACACTTTTTAAAACTTATTTCTTTCTGACTTTCCGTCTTACTGATTACCGCTGAAGCCTTGTGGCGTCTGCCGTGTCAGTGGATGCGCATTATAGACAGACACGCCCAAGACGCAAGGCTTTTTTACAGTTTTATTAAACTAATAAATCGTTTGCTTAAAAACACATCAAAACAGCCTAAATCGACCAATTTATCTACATGTTTTTGAATTTATCAGCGAATAACGAGACTTTTTTCCAATTGGTATACTCAACTTCTTTACTCGTATCTGTTTCACCACCGGTTATCTTCATAATGAAACGAATCATCACTCGATCGAACCACTTATATCGTGGGTAATAGAGAGCACCAGCAAATACACCTATCAGTTTTGGCTGCCAAGGTGACTTTTTAAGGAACGTCTTTATATAAGCACTTCCTTCTGGCGTGTCTTTACCTTGGTCTTCTTTACGTGCAGTAAGATTAACACAGAAAAATCCGACTTTGCTTTTATCTAATTCATTCTTGTGGCTTTCGATAAATTGATACAGCTTTTTGTTTAAATGGCCGTATCGTATCGATGCACCTATAAGTACACGTTCATATTGAGTAAAGTCCACACTATCGAGTTGATGAATGTCTTTAACCTCACAGTCACCCAGATCTAGCTCTTGCTGAATATAGTGGGTGATTTTCTTAGTTTGACCATCTTGGCTTGAATATAAGAATAGAGCTTTCATTAAATTGTCCTTAACTACGCCAAAATGTCGGAGTGAGTAATATAAGAAGAGTAAATATTTCTAAACGACCAAACAGCATTGAAACAATCAAAACCCATTTAGCTTTATCATTAACCTCACCAAAGTGAACCGCAACTTCACCCAAACCAGGCCCTAGGTTATTAAGGGTTGCCGCCACAGCTGAAAATGCACTTAACTCATCCATTCCTGTTGCTATCAAACCCAGCATACAAACAACAAAGACGAGCGCATAAGCAGAGAAGAATCCCCAAACAGCATCAACCACCCGTTGAGAAAGTGCTGTTCCACCAACTTTAATCGTGTAAACGGCTCTTGGGTGTACAAGACGCTTCATTTCACGGGCACCTTGCAGAGTCAAAAGCAATATACGTATCACTTTCATCCCACCACCGGTAGAGCCAGCACATCCTCCTATAAAAGAAGAAAATAGTAGGAGCACAGGTAAGAATAGAGGCCACTCGGAGAAACCCGTCGTGGTGAAGCCTGCAGTGGTTGAGATCGATACGGTTTGGAACAGTGCTTGATCAAACGCATCGTAGATTGAGTCATAGGTATGATGGTTCAGTAAAACCAAGAAACAAACCAAGAATAGCAATGCTTGAATAAAGATAAACGCTCTGAACTCCGGGTCCTTCCAGTAGTACTTAGGGTGAACACCACCAGAAGCAAAGGCTGCAAAGTGAAGTGAGTAGTTACATGCCGATATCAGTAAGAAAACAACGGTTATCATGTTTATCGCATGGCTATCAAAATACCCCATACTTGCATCGTGAGTAGAGAACCCACCAATAGCTATGGTAGAAAAGCTATGACTAATGGCATCAAATGGTGTCATCCCCGCAAACCAATAAGCGGTAGCACAAGCAATAGTGAGACTTAGATAGATGTACCATAACGCCTTAGCTGTTTCTGCTATACGCGGTGTCATCTTGCTGTCTTTTACTGGGCCCGGTATCTCTGCTCGATAGAGCTGCATCCCACCGATACCTAGTACAGGCAAAATAGCGACGGCTAGTACAATGATCCCCATTCCACCAAACCACTGCAGAAACTGACGATAAAACAGTATCGCTTTCGGTAGGTCATCAAGGCCAACGATAACTGTCGCACCCGTTGTCGTTAACGCTGAAAATGATTCAAAAAATGCATCTGTGACAGAAACATTGGGATTATCAGCAATTAAGAAAGGAATAGCACCAGCACTGCCTATTACCGTCCAAAACAAAACAACAATAAGAAAGCCATCACGGGCCTTTAATTCTTGTTTATGATGTCTATTAGGGAACCAACAAAGAGTGCCGCAAAAAAGCAGCACAAAGAAAGTGGTGACGAACGGCACACCCGCTCCATCTCGATACAATAGCGCGACAAGTGCAGGGGCCAACATGGAGACGCTAAAGAGAGCGAGCAGTAATCCGACTATTCGGATAATCGATCGAAATTGCATGGTTATTTATAAATGAAGCTGAGCTTCTGACTTCCTAGTTATCTTGATAATGGTGTGACTGTTGCCTTTGCACCACTTCTATTAATGACATTTTGAGTAAAACCACTGGCAACTCGTTGCTCAATTTCAATTATCAAGACGATATTGTCACTGTATTTTGCTTCCAACTCTATTGCTTGGTATTGAGCCAACAGAGATTGAGCAATCGGCATGAATGCATAGTCTAACTCTAGCTGTAATTTAATGGTTATTTTTTTCTCGATAGTTTGAAGCAGCTTTAACGCTTGCTGTACCCCGCCACCATACGCTTTAACCAAACCACCCGTTCCAAGCTTGATTCCACCAGAGTAACGAGTCACTACTGCAGACATCTCCCCAACCCCAGATCCTGAAAGTTGAGCGAGTATCGGTTTACCCGCGGTACCTGAAGGTTCACCATCATCACTGAACCCCCATTTCATCGAGTCTTCCGCTCGTCCAGCGACAAACCCCCAACAATTATGCCTAGCACTTGAGTGTTTAATCTTTACTGAATCTATAAATGATTTTGCCACTTCTATACTTGGAGTATGGGCAAGATGCGTAATGAAAACGCTCTTCTTGATCTCTTCTTCATACACGATAGGGCTTTCTGGAATTAAATAAGGTAGATCATTCATGAGCTTGTACAGACTAAAGTGCGGCTGTTCAGTATATCACGCGGCGTGTAAAAAGAGGGCTACGATCTGCACAGACACACAATGTTAAACACTTGTTTAAAAAATGTATTGAAAATAATCAATCTAGGGTACACACTAAAATAACTGGTCAAACCAGACTCAAAAACATACACCAATAAAACAAAAACTCTCACACACAATCACAAATTGTATGTCACGGAGATAGACAATGATTTACCAAGCCAACACCCTACAGGTAAAGAAACATGAGAATGGAATAGCCGAACTTAGCTTTTGTGCCCCGAATTCCGTCAATAAACTAGATCTTGCTACGCTCGAGTCACTGAGCGAAGCTCTTGATGCTTTAAAAGCACAATCAGACCTCAAAGGCCTAATCCTAACCTCCGATAAAGATACCTTTATTGTTGGAGCGGATATCACTGAATTTCTCGGCCTCTTTGCAAAAACCGATCAAGAGCTTGATCAGTGGCTTCGCTTTGCTAACGATATTTTCAGCAAACTAGAAGACCTACCTTTTCCAACCCTCTCAGCGCTAAAAGGTCATACACTTGGTGGCGGGTGTGAGTGTGTACTCGCTACTGACTTCCGTATTGGTGACAAAACCACCAGCATTGGCCTTCCAGAAACAAAATTAGGCATAATGCCTGGCTTTGGTGGTTGTGTTCGTCTACCACGTGTCATTGGCGCAGACAGTGCGATGGAAATTATCACCCAAGGTAAAGCGTGTCGTGCAGATGAAGCTCTAAAAATCGGGCTACTCGATGCCATCGTAGAGTCTGAGCAGTTGACTCAATCCGCTATGAATACCGTCCTACTGGCTGCTAACGAAGAGCTAGATTGGAAACAACGCCGTCAACAGAAAACCTCCGCGCTTTCACTAAGCAAGCTAGAAGCGATGATGAGTTTCACAATGGCGAAAGGCCTAGTGGCACAAAAAGCAGGTCCACATTACCCAGCCCCAATGACCGCAGTTATTGCTATTGAAAAAGCAGCACGCTGCAATCGTGATGATGCGCTAGACATTGAACGCCAACTGTTTGTAAAACTCGCGAAGTCTGAAGAAGCAAAATCACTCGTTGGTCTGTTTCTTAATGATCAGTACATTAAAGGCTTAGCTAAAAAAGCAGAAAAGTCGGCTAATAAAGAGACCAAGCGCGCAGCGGTATTAGGTGCAGGGATCATGGGTGGCGGTATCGCTTACCAATCAGCCCTCAAAGGTGTGCCTGTATTGATGAAAGACATCGCTCAGCCTTCACTTGATTTAGGTATGAACGAAGCGTCTAAGTTACTCAATAAACGTTTATCACGTGGCCGATTAGATGGCTTCAAGATGGCGGGGATTTTGGCCTCCATTACACCAAGCCTTCACTATGCAGGTATTGAGCAATCTGACGTTATCGTTGAAGCCGTTGTAGAAAACCCAAAAATCAAAGCTGCTGTCCTGAGCGAAGTAGAAGAACACGTTGGTGATGACGCTGTAATCACATCAAACACTTCTACAATTCCAATCAATTTATTGGCTAAATCACTTAAACGTCCAGAAAACTTCTGTGGCATGCACTTCTTTAACCCTGTACACCGCATGCCTTTGGTTGAAATTATCCGAGGTGAACATACATCGGATGAAACCATTAATCGTGTTGTTGCTTACGCTGCGAAAATGGGAAAATCACCAATTGTCGTAAATGATTGCCCAGGGTTCTTTGTTAACCGTGTTCTTTTCCCATACTTTGGTGGTTTCAGCATGCTTCTTCGTGATGGTGCAGATTTCACTAAAATAGATAAGGTGATGGAACGTCAGTTCGGTTGGCCAATGGGACCTGCTTATTTATTGGATGTGGTTGGTTTAGATACCGCTCATCACGCACAAGCCGTCATGGCGCAAGGCTTCCCTGAGCGCATGGGTAAAGAAGGCCGTGATGCTATTGATGCATTGTTTGAAGCGGATAAATACGGCCAGAAAAATGGCAGTGGCTTTTATAGCTACAGCGTTGATAAACGCGGTCGCCCAAAGAAAGCCTTTTCTGAAGACATTCTTCCGATTCTTTCTGACGTATGCCAAGCACCACAAGAATTTGATGACCAGACAATTATTCAGCGTGTGATGATTCCAATGATTAACGAAGTGGTTCTTTGTTTGGAGGAAGAAATTATCGCCTCTCCACAAGAAGCGGATATGGCACTGGTTTACGGCTTAGGCTTCCCTCCATTTAGAGGCGGCGTATTCCGCTACTTAGACAGTGTGGGCATTAGCAATTTTGTCGAAATGGCAAAAGGCTATCAAGAACTTGGTGCGATGTACCAGGTTCCACAACTTCTACTTGATATGGCCGATAAAGGTGAAAGCTTTTACGGTGCACAACAAGCTAGTTCGTTATAACCCACACTTGGAAAAGGAATATCAAAATGAATAATGTAGTAGTTGTTGATTGCCTACGTACCCCAATGGGGCGATCCAAAGGTGGCGCATTTCGCCATACTCGAGCAGAAGACTTATCCGCTCATTTAATGAAAGGGATCTTAGAGCGTAATCCTCAAGTAAATCCAAGTGAAATTGAAGACATCTACTGGGGCTGTGTTCAACAAACTTTAGAGCAAGGCTTCAATATTGCTCGTAACGCAGCACTTCTTGCTGGGCTACCGATTGAAATTGGCGCAGTTACTGTGAACCGCCTGTGTGGTTCATCAATGCAAGCTCTGCATGATGCCACTCGCTCCATCATGGTTGGCGATTCCGACATCTGCCTAATTGGTGGTGTTGAGCATATGGGACACGTTCCAATGACTCACGGCGTGGATTTCCACCCTGGCATGTCTAAGACTGTAGCTAAGGCAGCCGGCATGATGGGCTTAACCGCTGAAATGTTAGGAAAGATGCACGGTATAAGCCGTGAAGATCAAGATGCATTCGCCGCTCGCTCTCATCGATTAGCGCAAGCAGCTACGGTAGAAGGTCGTTTCAAAAACGAAATCCTTCCGATGGAAGCACATGCTGAAGATGGCTCACTGTTTACCTTAGATTACGATGAGGTTATTCGCCCTGAAACCACTGTTGAAGGACTATCAAAACTTCGCCCAGTATTTGACCCTGCCAACGGTACTGTAACGGCGGGGACTTCTTCTGCACTCTCTGATGGTGCTTCTGCCATGCTAATAATGAGTGAAGATAAAGCTAACGAGCTCGGTCTTAAGATTCGCGCTCGCGTGAAATCAATGGCTATTGCTGGCTGTGATCCTTCAATCATGGGCTATGGTCCTGTACCTGCGACTCAAAAAGCTCTGAAACGCGCAGGTCTATCGATTGAAGATATGGGTGTCGTTGAGCTTAACGAAGCTTTTGCTGCTCAATCCTTACCATGTGCTAAAGACTTGGGCTTGCTTGACGTCGTCGACGATAAGGTCAACCTGAACGGTGGTGCAATAGCACTGGGTCATCCACTTGGCTGTTCTGGTTCAAGAATCTCGACAACACTAATTAACCTCATGGAAGCCAAAGATGTGAAATATGGTCTAGCCACCATGTGTATTGGTTTAGGCCAAGGTATTGCTACCGTCTTTGAACGACCATAGCTTTCGAGCGACTTTAGTTTTCAAGCAACCTTATAGTTCTAACTGTTAGTCATCGAATAACCATAAATGCCAGTGAACTCCTCACTGGCATTTTTCTATCCTTCTTTATTTACGCCGACTATCTTCTACTGATTAATAAAGCACACAAACATTAGGCCTGTAGCCAGTCCTGATGAAGCTTCTCGCTAGACCCAAGATAATCCACCATCCACTTGATAAGACGATGGTTGTCATCTTTTCTCCAAACCAAACAGCACTGGCTCAATGGTTTATCTTCAGACAACGTTTTCTCCACCAACAAACCTTCCATTATAAGTGGCTGGGCAATATGACGAGGTACATAGCCAACACCAACGCCATTCTTTAAACACTCTATGGCCGAGTACCAATTGGGTAAAAGAAGCCGCCTCTGTCCTGGGTAATGAACGGTATGACGCTTAGGTAACACACTAGATGTATCATCTAAACAAATCGCAGGGAATTGACTGACAAACTCTTCTGTTAACGATTGCTCTCGAACACAAGGGTGACTTGGTGACATGACAAACGCCCAATCCAATATTCCCATATCCTTGACTTCAAACTCACCACCAACAGGAACGGCAGAGGTAGCACCAATAACAATATCCGCTCGACCTTGGGAAATGGCCTCCCATGATCCATTAAAGACTTCCATATTGATTTGCAGCTCAGCAAACTCAAATGTGGCGTAAAAGTCTTCGACGAGTGGTTTCATTTTATCAAGCCGAACCACGTTATCTAATGTGAGCTTCAGAGTGGTTTTCCAGCCATGGGCAGCTCTCCGAGTTTGCGATTTCACTTCCTCCATATGACGCAGCATCACCCGAGCTTCAGCAACAAAGAGTTCACCCGCTGGGGTTAGCTCTACTTTTCTTGGTAAGCGCCTAAATATCAATACGTCCAAATCTTGTTCCACTTGACGAACGCCATAGCTAATAGCAGAAGGAACTTTATGCAATATTTCAGCAGCAGCAGTAAAGCTACCCAGGCGGGCAACCGTGTCGATCATTTCTAGAGAAGATTTAGAGAACATATTGCCATCAAATTTTTTGATTCATAACTAACAATTTTAGCGTTTTATTTTCTTTAACGCCAAAAATAGAATACGAGGCATTAATACAGGTATTGATATTCAGTTAATCCTGTAGATATTACACACCACAAATGAACAATTAAATTTTTTGAACGGATAATTTATGAACGCTTCTAAACTTCAGATGATCTATTTAGCTGCGCTTTCAATGCTTGGCTTTATCGCGACTGATATGTACCTACCCGCATTTAAAGCAATGGAAATTGATTTTGCTACAGGCCCAGAGCAGATTGCTTTGTCGCTCACTATCTTCTTGGTCGGTTTGGCTTTGGGTCAACTCCTTTGGGGATTGGCGAGTGACAAATATGGTCACAGAACTACTCTTGCTGCCGGGCTTAGTCTGTTTACCCTTGCTTCTTTTGGGTTGGCATTTAGCGACCAAATATGGCAGCTCTTAACGCTTCGCTTTATTCAGGCCTTTGGTGTTTGTGCGCCAGCAGTGATCTGGCAAGCTATGGTCATTAAGCAGTATTCAGGTAAAACAAGCCAACAGATCTTCGCGACCATCATGCCTTTAGTTGCGTTATCACCTGCATTGGCCCCTCAACTCGGCGTTGTTCTTTCTGACAGTTTTGGTTGGAACAGTATTTTCTTTACCTTAACGTTAATGGGAATAGTGTTAGTTGCAGTAACCATCGCTCAACCCAAGCAACCAGTTGAAGAAAAGCAATCTTCTATCTCAAGTGATATCAAGGCACTTATCGGATCAAAAGCTTACCTTGGTAACGTGCTTATGTTCGCTACAGCGTCGGCCGCCTTCTTTGCTTATCTGACCGGTATGCCAGAGATCATGTCTCAACTAGGCTATTCGGCAAAAGATATTGGTCTTAGCTTTGTACCCCAGACACTCGCCTTTATGCTTGGTGGTTACCTAGGAAAGGCTGGAGTTAAAAAATATGGTGATGAAAAGATACTGAAGCAGTTAATTGGTCTATTTAGCGTTGCAAGCTTAATGGTATTGATCGCATCTCAATGGCAATTAACGTCAATCTGGCCGATTTTGACACCGTTTTGCCTTATTGCAGTCGCTAACGGTGCTCTTTATCCTATTGTGGTAAATAGAGCTCTATCAAGTGCGAAAAGAAGCCCTGCAACGGCAGCTGGTTTGCAAAATAGTATTCAAATAACGGTGAGTAGCGCAGCAAGTGCTTTGGTGGCAACAATGGCAAGCCAAGCTCAATCAGTCACTGGGATAGCCATTATTATCTGTATGTTGGGCTTATGGGTTGGCTATATTGTTTCGAACAGACAGCTATCTCGTCATTTCCGCGCGCCAGATAATGCTAGAGTGGTAAGAGATAAGTAATAAAAGCGCCGCTAGTAAACGGCTCACCTAAAAATCATCTCAGCACTAATGGGCTTAATTTCTATAGACTGGTTAAGCCCCATTTTTGTGCTGTTTTCTTAAAGAACCCTTGAGTCTTTTTAAGCTCTACCCAATGGTTAATATAGTTAATCCAAACCTGATCATTTTGCGGTAGTAGCATAGCTACTGGAGTGGGCTTACGCGGTTCTTTCACTGGCACGATGGCCAATTGTTGAAATTTCTCCACCAACGTCGCCGCTTCTACATTAGAGGTAACAGAAACATCTGCTCTTTTTGCTAATAATTCCTGAAAGTCTCTCGCTGGAGCTTCAATCACCACATGCTGAGCTGATGGGAAAAACTCTTTAACCATTTTTTCCTGCACTGTCCCTAAGGTAGCAGCAACTTTCACATTAGCATGATCAAAGTCGCCCCAATCAGAGAACTTTGCTAGATCTTTCTTCTGTACTACAGGCACAAAGGCTAAATAAAAATAAGGCTGACTATAACCCGCAACTTTTGCGCGAGACATATTCAGAGATGCGCTCCCTGTAATATCATACTTGCCGGCAGTAATACCATTTACTAAGGTTTTCCAATCGGTAGGAACGTACTCCACTTTGACGCCAAGATCTTTTGCAAGCTCAGTGGTGACATCAATATCAAAACCACGGTAGCTGTTAGTCGCAGGATCCTTCATCGTCATAGGGTTCCAATCCCCCGTTGTCCCAACCTTTAAAACACCACTGTTCAATATATTATGTAAACGGCTAGTGTCCGCTGCGAGCGTATTTAGTGACAGCAAACACATCCCTAAAGTGACCATCAACTTTTTCATTTTCATTATCCCTAAAATTGTTTACGTTTTATGCTACATCATTGATAACATAACAGTTACAAATGGATTTAATTAGCGGATATAGGAAATAGTGTGAAGCTTCGTACGCTTACTGTTTTATTGGTAATCTTATTAGTTACTGGTTGCTCTGACTATCAATGGGGTTGGTATATTCTTGATCCCACCACAGCTCAAGGACAAACCAACCTTAAGTTTCTTACCGCAGGCTTTTACGACACTATTTCGGTGTCACTATTGAGTATGGTTTTCGCCATGTTGATCGGTTTAGTGGTCGCGCTACCCGCACTGTCTAATAACCGATCTCTTCGAATATTCAATCGATTCTATGTGGAAACCGTACGGTCCATTCCCGTTTTGGTTCTGCTTTTATGGGTCTACTACGGTATGCCAACTCTGCTTGATGTTTCTCTCGACTACTTTTGGGCTGGTGTGATTACGCTAACGGTGGCTGAGAGTGCATTTATGGCGGAAGTATTTCGTGGTGGTATTCAATCGATTAACAAAGGTCAGCACGAGGCCGCGGAAGCGCTCGGTCTTAATTATTGGCGTAAGATGCAATTTGTTATATTCCCACAAGCCTTTCGTCTTATTCTGCCGCCTCTAGGAAACCAATTTGTTTACATATTAAAAATGTCGTCATTAGTGAGCGTGATAGGTTTAAGTGACTTAACCCGGCGAGCAAACGAGTTGGTGGTGAATGAATACTTACCTTTAGAAATTTACACATTTTTAGTGTTTGAATATATGCTGCTGATTTTGTGCGTATCTCAGGCCTTACGATGGTTAGAGAAGCGTATCGCTATCCCTCAAAACTAAATACCTTACAGTAAAACAAAAAAGGGCTGGCTCAATGCCAACCCTTTCATCAATTGCTATTCAGCTATTTCTTCTTAATTGGACGCTGCCAATTCGAAAACTTACGTTCTTTCGCACGAGAAATAACAAGATCTCCCTGCTCAACATCTTTAGTCAGTGTAGTTCCTGCACCGACTGTCGCACCATCAGCAATAGTAACAGGTGCGATTATCTGACAATCAGAGCCAACGAACACATCATCGCCAATCGTCGTCTTAAACTTATTTGCGCCGTCATAATTACAAGTAATAACACCAGCTCCAACGTTAACACGCTGGCCAATTTCAGCATCACCTAAGTAAGTTAGGTGGTTAGCTTTAGACCCTTCACCAATTGAGGTGTTTTTCACTTCAACGAAGTTACCAACATGGGCATCATTTTTAAGCTCTGCGCCAGGACGGAGGCGAGTAAATGGACCGACAGTACACTCTTCACCAACCGTTGCACCCTCGATCACGCTATATGGGCGAATGATAGTGTTGTCATCGATTTCACAATCTTTCAGTACACAGCCCGTACCGATAATAACGTTATCACCAATAGAGACATTGCCTTCGATAATAACGTTGGTATCAATCTCAACATCCATACCACACTGAAGCGTACCACGTAAATCAAAGCGAGAAGGGTCACGTAGCATAACGCCCTGTTCCAACAATTTTTGTGCTTGCATTGATTGATAAGCACGCTCTAAACGAGCCAATTGAGAACGATCGTTTACGCCTTCAACTTCGATAGGGTTAACAGGGTGAACAGCTTCTACTGCACGGCCTTCACTGTGAGCCGCAGCAATAACATCTGTTAAGTAGTATTCGCCTTGAGCATTTTGGTTATTTAAACCAGAAAGCCAGCGCTTAAGATCACCACCGGTCGCAACCATCACACCGGTGTTAATCTCTTTAATTAATTTTTGCTCGTCAGTGGCATCTTTCTGCTCGACGATTGCAATAACAGGGCCATTACGACGAACGATACGGCCGTAACCCATTGGGTTATCAAGAACAACGGTTAGAAGCGCGATACCACCATTAGGCTGAGCATCAAGCAAGCTTTCTACCGTTTCTTCAGAGATAAGAGGCACGTCTCCGTACAATACCAATACTTTTTCATTGTCATCAAATTGAGGAGAGGCTTGATCAACGGCGTGGCCAGTACCTAGCTGATCCGCTTGCAGTACCCAGCTAACCGATTCTTCTTTGAGTACGGTTTGCATCTGCTCACCACCATGGCCATAAACCAAATGAATGTTTTGTGCACCTAAGCTGTTACATGTATCAATCACATGCTTCACCATTGGTTTACCTGCTAAGGTATGTAATACCTTGGGCATATTTGAATACATACGGGTTCCTTTACCCGCAGCAAGAATTACCGCGCTAAACTTCATTTCCTAACCTACTGTAATATTTTTATTTAAGTCATTATTCTAGCTATTAATCACTTAATAGTTAAATGGCAATATCAGATTTGGCAACATAACGTAACAAAAAAGGCAGCGATTAGGCTGCCTTTTATACTAAACGAAGCTAATGATTAGCGACGTCTGTTCACCAGTTCAATGACTTTCAGCTGAGCAACTGCTTTCGCAAGCTCTGCAGATGCCTTGGCAAAATCAACGTCACCGTAAGGTTGGTTGACTAGCTCTTCAGCACGGCGTTTAGCTTCTTCTGCTTTAGCTTGGTCAAGATCCTGACCACGCACAGCAGTGTCGGCTAAAATAGTTACATCATGGGCCTGTACTTCTAAAATACCGCCAGAAAGATAGATAATTTCTTCATCACCTTTCTTAGACACAATGCGAACCATACCAGGGCGAATCGTAGTAAGTAGCGGAGTATGTCCCGCTAAAACACCAAGATCACCTTTCTCACCTGAAATTTGAATACTACGAGCTTGACCCGAATAAATTCGTTCTTCTGCGCTCACAACATCCAAATGGAAGCTTACTGATGTTAATGCTGTCATAACGCCTCCTGTAAGACTCTATTAAAGCTTCTTCGCGTTCTCTAGTGCATCGTCAATCGTACCGCAGTACATGAACGCTTGCTCTGGGATATCATCATATTCGCCAGCTAGAAGACCTTTGAAGCCACGTAGTGTCTCGCTAAGAGAAACGTATACACCAGGGTCACCAGTAAATACTTCTGCAACGTGATAAGGCTGAGTTAAGAAACGCTCAATCTTACGAGCACGAGATACAACTTGCTTATCTTCTTCAGATAGCTCGTCCATACCTAGAATCGCAATGATATCTTTCAACTCTTTATAACGCTGAAGTGTCTGCTGAACATTTTGTGCAATGTCGTAGTGCTCTTGACCAACAACTAGTGGATCAAGCTGACGAGATGTTGAATCTAACGGGTCAATCGCTGGGTATAGACCCATAGCTGCGATATTACGGTTAAGTACAACTGTTGCATCTAAGTGAGCAAACGTTGTTGCTGGAGACGGGTCAGTCAAGTCATCCGCTGGTACATATACCGCCTGTACAGACGTGATAGAGCCAGATTTAGTTGACGTGATACGTTCTTGTAGAACACCCATTTCTTC
Organism: Vibrio kyushuensis; assembly: GCF_050337325.1. NCBI lineage: Bacteria > Pseudomonadati > Pseudomonadota > Gammaproteobacteria > Vibrionales > Vibrionaceae > Vibrio > Vibrio kyushuensis. Next base: position 65,419 of record NZ_JAKJSV010000015.1, on the reverse strand, counting down.
AGCAAGTGTTGGCTGGTAGCCTACCGCAGATGGCATACGACCTAATAGAGCCGATACCTCTGTTCCTGCAAGTGTATAACGGTAAATGTTATCAATGAACAGAAGTACATCACGACCTTCGTCACGGAAACGTTCTGCCATTGTTAGACCAGTCAGGGCAACACGTAAACGGTTTCCTGGTGGCTCGTTCATTTGACCGTAAACCATTGCTACTTTAGATTCTTCAGGATTTTCGATGTTTACAACACCAGCTTCCTGCATCTCGTAGTAGAAATCGTTACCTTCACGAGTACGCTCACCAACGCCCGCAAATACTGACAGACCTGAGTGCTGTAGTGCGATGTTGTTGATAAGTTCCATCATGTTAACGGTCTTACCTACACCTGCACCACCGAATAGACCGATTTTACCACCCTTAGCGAATGGACAAATCAAATCAATTACTTTAACGCCTGTCTCTAGTAGTTCAGAAGCGTTCGACAACTCTTCGTAGCTAGGTGCTGGACGGTGGATAGAGTAATTCTCTTCCGCACCGATTTCACCACACTCGTCAATAGCGTCGCCAAGAACGTTCATGATTCGACCTAGGGTCTTAGTACCTACTGGTACTGAAATTGGAGCACCAGTATTTTCTACTGTTACGCCACGACGTAAACCATCAGAGCTACCCATTACGATTGCGCGAATAACGCCACCGCCAAGTTGCTGCTGAACTTCAAGAACAAGACGTTCTTTAGATTCAGTTACATTCAGAGCGTCGTAAATGTTTGGAACTTCACTCTGTGGGAACTCTACGTCGACTACTGCTCCGATGATCTGTACGATCTTACCTGTAGCCATCGTTAATCCTCTAAATTTGTATTACCTAAATTAAACTGCTGATGCACCTGATACGATTTCAGATAGCTCTTGTGTAATAGCCGTTTGACGGGCTTTGTTGTACACAAGCTCTAGCTCTTCGATCAAATCGCCGGCATTGTCTGATGCTGCTTTCATAGCAACCATACGAGCAGCCATTTCACATGCTAAGTTCTCAACAACACCTTGGTATACTTGAGACTCGATATAACGAGCCATTAAGGTATTAAGAAGAACCTTCTGATCAGCTTCAAACATGTAACTCCATGCATGGTTGAACTGCTCATCGTCACTAAGTGATTTAGGCAAAGGTATCAATTGATCAATTTTTGGTTGCTGGGTCATTGAGTTAACAAACTCATTGTAAACCAAGTGCAAACGGTCAATCTCACCGTCTTGAAACTTTTGTAACATGACGTTGATAGCGCCGATGATGTCATCAAGCGAAGGATTATCTCCAAGCCCTGACGTCTGCGCGACAATGTTTGCACCAATGCTATTGAAGTAAGACGTTGCTTTTGAACCGATAACAGCCAGCTCTACATCAACGCCCTTCTCAGACCAATCGTTCATTTCGGCAATAGCGTGCTTAAACATATTAATGTTCAAGCCGCCACATAAACCGCGATCAGATGAGATAACAATATACCCAACACGTTTAGCCTCACGTTCCAGTATGTATGGATGTTTATATTCCAAAGTACCGTGGGCTACATGACCAATGACCTTACGTATAATTTCAGCATACGGACGTGGGCCTTCCATTGCGTCTTGAGTACGACGCATTTTGGAAGCGGCAACCATTTCCATCGCTTTAGTGATTTTCTGAGTGCTTTTAACACTACCTATCTTGCTACGAATTTCTTTTGAATTGGCCATCGTTACTCTCCGTTAATTACAATACGAGGTTGTAATTACCAAGTTTGGGTTGCTTTGAAGTCGTCGACCAACTTTTTAAGTTGTGCTTCGATTTCTTTGTTGTAAGAACCCGTCTTGTTGATCTCAGTAGCCAATTCAGAATACTGAGCGTGAGCATACGATAGTAGAGCAGCTTCAAAATCTAGAATTTTGTTCAGCTCAACATCTTCTAAATATCCGCGTTCTGCAGAGTAAATAGATAGAGCTTGATCAAATACAGACATCGGAGCGTACTGTTTCTGCTTCATCAATTCAGTCACTTTCTGACCGTGGTCTAGCTGCTTCTTCGTTGCTGCATCAAGATCTGATGAGAACTGAGCGAAAGCCGCAAGTTCACGATATTGCGCTAGAGCGGTACGGATACCACCAGAAAGCTTCTTAATGATTTTCGTTTGTGCAGAACCACCAACACGAGATACCGAAATACCTGGGTCTACCGCAGGGCGAACACCGGCGTTAAACAGTTCTGATTGAAGGAAAATCTGACCATCGGTAATCGAGATTACGTTAGTCGGTACGAATGCAGATACGTCACCAGCTTGAGTTTCGATGATAGGTAGAGCAGTTAGAGAACCAGTCTTGCCTTTCACTTCACCATTAGTGAACTTCTCTACGTACGCTTCGTTTACACGAGCAGCACGCTCAAGTAGACGTGAGTGGAGGTAGAAAACATCACCAGGGAATGCTTCACGGCCTGGTGGACGTTTTAGAAGCAACGAAATCTGACGATACGCAACAGCTTGCTTAGTTAGATCATCATAAACGATCAGAGCATCTTCGCCGCGGTCACGGAAGTATTCACCCATTGCACAACCAGCGTATGGCGCTAGGTATTGCAGTGCTGCAGATTCAGAAGCAGATGCTACAACCACAACAGTGTTTGCAAGTGCACCGTGCTCTTCAAGCTTACGTACCACGTTTGCGATAGTTGAAGCTTTCTGACCAATAGCAACATAAACAGAGAAAATACCAGAGTCTTTCTGGTTAATGATTGCATCGATCGCCATTGCTGTTTTACCAGTCTGACGGTCACCGATAACCAACTCACGCTGACCACGGCCGATTGGAATCATTGCATCAACTGATTTGTAACCAGTTTGAACAGGCTGATCAACTGACTTACGATCGATTACACCAGGTGCAATCACTTCGATAGGAGAAGTCAGTTTTGCATCGATAGGACCTTTACCATCGATAGGCTCACCCAGTGTATTAACTACACGGCCAAGCATTTCTGGACCTACCGGTACCTCAAGGATACGGCCAGTACCAGTTACTTTCATGCCTTCACGAAGACCAGCATAAGGACCCATTACTACCGCACCAACTGAATCACGATTCAAGTTAAGTGCTAGTGCGTAACGACCGCCTGGAAGTTCTATCATTTCACCTTGCATCACGTCTTCTAGACCGTGGATGCTAAGAATACCATCGCTTACAGATACGATAGTACCTTCATTGCGCGCTTCAGAAACAACGTTGAATTGTTCAATACGTTGTCTGATTAGCGCGCTAATTTCCGTGGAATTAAGTTGCATTGCTCAAATTCCCCTAAGTTAAGACTTAATAACGTCTTTAAGACGATTAATACGACTAACGAGTGAGTTATCTAGCACTGTATCGCCAGATCTAATCACCGCACCACCTATCAAACTACTGTCGACAAGACAGCTCATTTTCACACTGCAATCAAAGTGTTTTTCAAGCGTCTTAACTAGCTCAGCTAGTTGCGCTTCACTTAATTCAAATGAAGTCGTTACTGTTACTTCTTTCACATTTAACGCTTCAGCTGAAAACAGTTGAAATTGTTGATAGATATCACTTAACGCTGAAGTACGACGATTTTCGATAATAACCTTTAAGAAATTCTGTAAAGGTTCATCAAAGTACTCACCCGCTACATCGAAATACAATTGCATCAATTGTTCAGGTTGCAGGCGTAATGCCGCTTTCTGTAGCTCAGGAGCTAGAGAAAGGGTTTTCGCAAGTTCAAGCATGCTTGACCATTGGTCAACCGTACCGTTATCACTTGCGTAGCCAAATGCAGCCTTAGCATAAGGACGAGCAATAGTTGTCAAACCAGACATACCGACGCCCTCCCTTATAGCTTCGCAGAAATACTATCAAGTATGTCTTGATGAGCAGCTGGATCAATCGAACGCTCGATGATTTTCTCAGCACCAAGAATAGCTAGAGTAGCAACGTCTTTTTGCAGTTCGTTACGAGCACGTAAAGTTTCAGCTTCTAACTCAGCTTTACCTTGAGCTAGTACGTGTTCACGCTCTTGTGTCGCTTCTTGACGAGCTTCGTCCAGAATTTGAGCTTTGCGTTTATTTGCTGACTCAATAATTCCAAGCGCTTCTTGCTTAGCATCCTTTAACTGATCTGCTGCATTGTGCTGTGCTAGTTGTAACGCTTTATCAGCACGCTCAGCAGACTCTAAACCTTCAGAGATTTTCTTCTGGCGCTCTTCAATTGCTGCGATCAATGGTGGCCACACGTACTTCATGCAGAACCAAACAAACAAAGTAAATGCGATTGCTTGACCTAGCAGAGTTGCATTGATATTCACAATGACCCTCCTTTATTCTTTTAATGTTTCGCTATTGCGAAACGACGTAGAGTAAATAAGAAAAAGGGATTCTTACAATGCGAACAGCATGTACATAGAGATACCAACACCGATCATTGGAACAGCATCTAGTAGACCCGCAAGAATGAACATATTTGTTTGTAGCACTGGAGCCATTTCTGGTTGACGAGCAACAGACTCAAGGAATTTACCACCTAGAATTGCGAAGCCGAAGCCAGTCGCGATTGCACACATACCTAGTAGTAAAGCTACAACGAAATAAATTTCCATAATAATCTCCGAAATGAAATTTTGAGATAGGCTATAACCTATCAATTATAAATAAGTAAATTTTTTTAAATTTTAGTGTGAATCGTTACTTGCCATGCTGAGGTATACAATTGTCAGCATCGTAAAGATAAAGGCTTGTAGCACGATAACTAAAATGTGGAAAATAGCCCAAATAATATGTGCAATAACACCAAGTCCACCTAAAACAGCACCTGCCGTGTAAGTAACCGCAATCAAGATGAAGATAAGTTCACCTGAATACATGTTTCCGTACAAACGAAGTGATAGTGAAACTGGTTTTGCAAATAATGAGACTGTTTCCAGGACCAAGTTAAAAGGTATTAACGCTTTATTATTAATCGGGTGCAGCGTAAATTCCTTCACAAATCCCTTAAAGCCTTTGTACTTAATCATGTAAGCCACGGTAAGTATAAGGACACCTATTGCCATCGCTAGAGTTGTGTTCAAGTCGACCGTAGGGACAACCTTGAAGTATTCAAATCCAGCTAAGTGCATTAGTTGAGGGATAAAGTCGACCGGTATCAAATCCATTGTATTCATCAGTAGAATCCAACAGAAAAGAGTTAAAGCTAATGGTGCGACTAACTTATCACGTCCATAAAAAGCACCTTTTACAATCTCATCGACTTGTTCAACGACCATTTCGACGAAGCATTGTAATTTTCCAGGGGTGCCTGTGGTTGCGTTTTTTCCAACCCGATAGAACAACCACAAAAATAGCGAACCCAATAGTGCTGAGACTAATAGAGTGTCCCAGTGTAGAGTCCAGAATCCAGCTTCTGCACAACCATAGTTTGTGGCAATGCTGCCATCAACAACACAAACTTTGGCGTTAGTGAGGTGGTGCTGAATATATTCCTGCGGAGTATCAGCCATGGTTAATCCCATTTTTTGAAAAAAATAAAATAGGTGCAAACCAAAATATGAGTAATGTCAGCTTATAACCTGCAAAGAAAGCGCCTGGACGTAGAAACTCCGTTACAGAAAAAACTAAAATAAACAATATTATGGTGACCACCAGTTTTAAAGCCCATCCGATAAAAATAAAACCAAGTAGTACAGAACCATCGGCATCATCGTTAGGGATGAAGGCAAACAGAGCATATATGTAGTTACCTAGAACCGCGATCATCCCGCCTTTAAGAATAAAGCGGGCAGCCTCGTCTCCACACTGCACATATGTTAAGCCCCCGATAAGAACAACAAACATAAGCTGTAAATGGACTACTTTAAAAGCTACTTTCCCTTTTTCGCTTAGATTTGAAATAAACATCAAAAGCACCTGTTTTCGTGTTGTTTACTGATCAAGAACAAAGAAAGGTCCCTCTCAGTAAAAAAAGCTTAAAAAGTATATAGAGACAGGAGCAAAACACAATAGTAAGCCCCGCATCTCAACTAACTTGAATTCTATTCTGTGAGCTCGGAGGTGCTATGACCTTGCGCTAACAGATGTAAGATTTTGTGTAGCTGGTCCTGACTATCAAAGTCAATCTGAATTTTACCTTTGCCAGCCTTACCAAGAGCAACATTCACCTTTGAGTCATACTGCTGCGACAACGCAGCTAATTGAGCTTCAGCATCGCTAGATAAGCTCATTTCAGGCGCACTCGACTGTTCTTCTGGCTTTAAAAGTTTCTTAACCAAAGCTTCTGTCTGGCGTACGGTTAGGTTCTTTTTAGCTACTTCTGCAGCCACTTCAGCTTGCTTACCGCCTTCGAGAACTAACAGTGCACGAGCATGGCCCATTTCGAGCTGTTTGCTTGCAACCAAACCTTTTACATCGCTCTCTAACTGATTGAGACGCAATAAGTTACTGACCGTGGTACGTGACTTACCGATCACCTCAGCAACTTGCTGATGAGTTAATGAAAACTCATCTTGAAGACGCTCAAGCGCCTCGGCCTCTTCGATGGCATTAAGATCTTCTCGTTGAATATTTTCGATCAATGCCATTGCGATCGCCCCGCGATCTTCAACTTTCTTATTCAAACATGGAACGCGTTTTAAGCCCGCTTGACGCGCTGCGCGCCAACGTCTTTCACCCGCAATGATTTCAAAATGTTCATTGTCGATTTGACGAACCACAATCGGCTGAATAATGCCTTGTGATTGAATAGAGGCTGCTAGCTCTTCTAGTGCCTCAGGTGCCATGTCTTTACGCGGTTGATAAACACCTGGCTTTAATTGACTAATGCTCAGTTCAATCAGTTCGCCATCAGCAGATAGAGCTTGGCTTTGAGAAGCAACATGCTGTTTTTCTCGCGCTAATGAACTGGTTGCAAGCAGCGCATCCAGCCCTTTTCCTAAACCACGTTTAGACATGACAGCAGATTCCTTTTAAATATATTTTTATGCAGGGACTTCATCGCGACGAAGCATTTCACCGGCGAGCGCTAAATAGGCTTTCGCTCCAGCGGAGTACTTGTCGTAATACATAGCAGGCTTGCCATGACTTGGCGCTTCGGCTAAACGAACATTTCTTGGGATAACCGTTCGGTAAACTTTATTACCAAAATGTTTTTTCAATTGATCCGATACTTCGTTAGAAAGTCGGTTTCTCGGGTCATACATCGTTCGCAATAACCCTTCAATTTTAAGGTTCTCGTTTACCACTGCGGCCAGCTTGCTAATTGTGTCCATCAATGCGGTTAACCCTTCCAGCGCAAAGTACTCACACTGCATAGGAACCAACACAGAATCTGCTGCTGCCATAGCGTTGATTGTAAGGAGATTTAGCGACGGAGGACAATCGATAAAGATGAAATCATAGTTATCACGAACCGAAGCAAGGGCATTTTTCAACCGAACTTCACGCGCAAAGACTTCCATGAGCTTAATTTCAGCAGCAGTAACGTCGCCATTAGCAGCAATCAAATCATAATGACCGGAAGTTTTGGTACAAACCACTTCATCAAATGGTACGTCTTCAACCAACAACTCGTAAGCCGTAGCATCAACTTGATACTTGTCCACTCCGCTTGCCATAGTGGCATTGCCTTGAGGATCGAGATCGACAACTAATACTTTACGTTTAGTCGCGGCCATAGACGCTGCTAAGTTAATGCACGTTGTTGTTTTTCCTACGCCACCCTTTTGGTTGGCTATTGCTACTATTTTACCCACGGTCTGCCTCGCTGTTATCCCTTGCGGGATAAGATTACAAGATGACGTTCACCTTCTAATTCAGGAACGTTCAAAGATTTGACACAGTTCACAGAACACCATTCTGGTAGCTGCTCAACTTCATCTTTCTGCAATTGCCCCTTAAGTGCTAGGAAAACTCCAGAATCTGGTTTAGGGAGGTGGTGACACCACTCAACCATATCGGACATTGAAGCAAATGCACGGCTAAGTACACCATCAAATTTATCTTCTGGCTGGAACTCTTCAACGCGACTTTGGACCGCCGTCACATTTTTAATGCCAAGCTCATGTGCCACCTGCTTAATAAAACGAATTCGTTTTCCTAAGCTATCAAGCAAATAGAACTCTTTATCAGGGTGCATGATCGCTAAAGGAATACCAGGAAGACCAGGACCCGTTCCCACATCAATAAAACGATCCCCTTCAAGGTGTTCACCGACCACGATGCTATCAAGAATATGTTTAACGATCATTTCTGAAGGATGACGAACAGACGTCAAATTGTAAGCTTTATTCCATTTATGCAGCATCTCAACATAGCCAATCAGTTGATCCGCTTTTTCTGACGATACCTCTAAATTGGTTTGGCTAACAAGTACATCAAGCTTTGTTCTTAAGTCACTCATTGTGATTCTTCACCCTTCTTCAATAGACCTTTTTTCTTTAGATAAACCAACAAAATAGAGATAGCGGCAGGGGTAATCCCTGAAATTCGTGACGCAATACCGAGAGTCTCTGGTTTTGAATTTGAAAGTTTTAAAATTACTTCGTTAGATAAACCTGATATGCCACTGTAATCGAAATCAGCAGGAATTTTAGTGTGCTCATGGCGCAACGATTTCTCGATTTCATCTTGCTGACGCTGAATATAACCTTCGTATTTCACTTGGATCTCGACTTGCTCTGCTGATTGCTGATCATCCAGAGCGGGAGAAAAATGATCCAAACTGGTTAGCTGTGCATAAGTGATCTCAGGTCGACGAAGTAGATCTTCACCACTCGCTTCTCTAGAGATTGGGCTTTTCAGTAATTCATTAAGTGCATCAACGCCTTCAGACTTAGGATTGATCCATTGATCTTTTAGTCGCTGACGTTCTTTTTCAATATTTTCAATTTTTTGGTTGAAGCGAGACCAACGCTCATCATCAACTAAACCAAATTCACGAGCTTTTTCGGTTAAACGTAAATCAGCGTTGTCTTCACGAAGCAGCAAGCGATATTCAGCACGAGAGGTAAACATACGGTAGGGTTCTTTCGTCCCCATGGTAGAAAGATCATCGATCAATACGCCCATGTAAGCTTGATCACGACGTGGGCTCCAGCCCTCTTTGCCTTGGGTGTACAAGCTCGCATTAAGTCCGGCCATAAGCCCTTGAGCTGCTGCCTCTTCGTAGCCTGTTGTGCCATTAATTTGTCCGGCAAAGAATAATCCAGCAATAAATTTGTTTTCGTAAGTTTGCTTGAGATCTCTTGGGTCAAAGAAATCATATTCAATCGCGTAACCAGGACGAACTATATGGGCATTTTCAAACCCTTTCATTGAGCGAGCGATCTGAATTTGAACATCAAATGGCAAGCTGGTGGAGATTCCATTTGGATACAGTTCGTGAGTCGTTAACCCTTCTGGCTCAATAAAAATCTGGTGACTGTCTTTGTCAGAAAAGCGCATGACCTTATCTTCAATGGAAGGACAGTATCTAGGTCCAATTCCTTCGATCACACCAGCATACAGAGGGCTACGGTCAAGATTGGCACGAATTAAATCATGCGTTTTTTCGTTTGTATGAGTGATGTAACACGGTATTTGCGTTGGGTGCTGCTCACGATTACCCATGAAGGAAAATACCGGTGTTGGGTTATCACCATGCTGAGCTTCAAGAGCAGAAAAATCGACGCTTCGAGCATCAATTCGAGGTGGTGTTCCTGTTTTTAAACGATCAACACGCAGTGGTAATTCACGAAGACGTTTCGCTAATGCGATCGATGGAGGATCGCCTGCGCGACCTCCTGAGAAGCTTTCCATACCTATGTGAAGCTTTCCACCAAGGAACGTTCCAACGGTCAACACAACCGATTGAGCGTAGAATTTAAGCCCCATTTGAGTCACTACACCGACGGCTTGATCATTTTCTACAATAAGATCATCAACCGACTGTTGGAACAGGGTTAAGTTTGGCGTGTTTTCAAGAGCATGACGAACATAGGATCTATACAGCGCTCGATCAGCTTGCGCACGTGTTGCTCGAACCGCTGGCCCTTTTGATGCGTTCAAGGTTCTAAATTGAATACCCGAATGATCAATTGCTTGAGCCATTAATCCACCCATAGCATCGACTTCTTTGACTAAATGCCCTTTGCCAATACCACCAATAGCGGGATTGCAAGACATTGCCCCTAAGGTATCAATGTTATGTGTTAGCAGTAATGTGCTTTGCCCAGTACGTGCAGCAGCAAGAGCAGCTTCGGTTCCTGCATGACCACCACCAACAACGATGACATCAAATTTTTCGTGATAGAGCATGTATAAACCTTAAGTGATCAAACGAAATTATGGATAGATAAAAGAGCGACATTCTACCTTTTTTAATGGAATGAGAAAACGAAATTATGGAATTTTCATTTTTCGTCGATCCCTTAATATATATAAGATCTATATAGAGATCTTTTATTAGATCTATTATTAAGGAAGCCCTTTTCTGTGGATAACTGGAAAATGATCAACAAGATCATGCTTTTTAAGTAGATCATTTGTTGTGATCTAGCATTGATCAAGCAGAGGATTAGCTGGGATCAAAATGGCTACTTATGCACAGGGGGGGTCGGGCTATGAAGTTGTTCATTGGATAACTATAGGATCATCACCGTATATCTACCTATTTATCCACAGACGGTTTGGTTGTTTTTTGTTCGGTTGAACTGCTGCTTAGGTCGTTAAGTTATTCACAATTGCAGTTGAAGAGAGTTTAAAGCAAAAAAAAGTGGCCATAGTTGACCACTTTTTTGCGAAAAATTAAAATTAACGAAGCTGATCCTGATGTTTTTCTAACCAAATATCGACATCATCTTCAGGGACTGGGGTATTTAATACATCAATTAGTAGGCTATCACAGAGTCGATTTGCACCAATATCAGCCAGTAAATGGTCAGCATGCTTACCTGCGCAGCAGAAGGTATCGTAACTCGAATCGCCTATTCCAATGACCGCAAAGCTCACGTCTGACATTTTAGGCGGTGTCGATTGAAGCGCCTGAATGAAGGGTTGAATATTGTCAGGATAGTCGCCCGCACCGTGTGTGGACGTCACTATTACCCAAGTTCCAGAGGCAGGTATAGTGTCGATGCTTGGGTGGTTATGCACCGTGGCTTCGACTCCTGCAGCGGCTAAGTGGTCAAAAATATGATCACCTACATATTCAGTACCACCAAGCGTGCTACCTGTAATTATATGAATCATTTACACTTTCCTTGTTATTCTTTATCTAGATAATGGTTGAGCGTGGTGATTATTTACCAATACAAAATGAAGAGAAAATCTGTCCTAATAAATCGTCTGAACTGAATTCACCCGTTATTTCATTAAGATGCTGCTGCGTGATGCGTAATTCTTCTGCCAGAATCTCACCGGCCATGTAGCCTTCAAGTTGTTGCTGACCAATATCGAGGTGATGAGCGGCACGCTCAAGGGCATCTAGATGGCGTCTACGAGCCATAAACCCGCCTTCATGACCGCCAGCAAAGCCCATGCACTCTTTTAAGTGAGTTCTTAATGCATCGACGCCTTGGCCTGTTTTTGCTGATAAACGGATCAAAGTCGGTGAATTGACATGGCAAATCCCAAGATCTTCGCTTGTCTGATCGGCTTTATTTCGTATGACTGTCATGCCAATATCTTTTGGTAGACGATCAACAAAGTCAGGCCATATTTCCGTTGGATCGGTCGCATCTGTTGTGGTGCCATCGACCATAAATAGAACTCGATCCGCTTGTTTTATCTCTTCCCAAGCGCGCTCTATGCCTATTTTTTCCACTTCATCAGACGCATCCCGCAACCCGGCCGTGTCGATAATATGCAAAGGCATCCCATCAATATGGATGTGCTCGCGTAAAACATCACGGGTTGTTCCTGCAATTTCGGTGACAATTGCTGAGTCTTTACCAGAAAGCGCATTGAGCAAGCTCGATTTGCCGGCGTTAGGGCGTCCGGCAATGACGACTTTCATCCCTTCACGCATGATCGCACCTTGATTGGCTTCTTTGCGCACCGCTTCAAGGTTATCAATGATAGTTTGGAGATCAGAAGAGACTTTGCCATCGGCAAGGAAATCAATCTCTTCTTCGGGAAAGTCGATAGCCGCTTCAACATAAATACGTAGATGGATTAAAGAATCGACTAATGTATTGATGCGATTGGAAAACTCACCTTGCAGAGATTGTAGTGCCGATTTTGCCGCTTCTTCTGAGCTGGCATCAATCAAATCAGCAATCGCTTCTGCTTGAGTTAGGTCCATTTTATCGTTTAAAAAAGCACGTTCAGAGAACTCTCCGGGCTTTGCTGCTCGTACTCCTGAAATGCTCAAGATACGTTTGATAAGCATATCCATAACCACAGGACCACCGTGTCCTTGTAGCTCAAGCACATCCTCACCAGTAAAGGAGTGAGGGTTCGGGAAGAAAAGCGCAATGCCTTGATCGAGCTCTGTGCCATTTTCTGCTTTAAAAGCAAGATACTCTGCATAACGCGGTTTAAGTGCTCTGCCAGTAACTTCAAGGGCGACTTGCGTTGCAAGCGGGCCGGAAACACGAACAATTCCAACGCCACCTCGGCCAGGAGCTGTTGCTTGAGCAACAATAGTATCTGTAGTCATAGTTTTGCCATTTCGATAGTAAGTAGCACGGTTAGTCATAAGTGCTATTTGGATATTCACTAATTAGCGCTCTTAGGTTGTTAACGCTATTAGTTTGCTAACGCAATTGTAATCAGCGAAAAACAAAAAGGCGACCTTTTGGTCGCCTTTCTTTATTTCTTTATGTCGTCTTACTTAGAATGTAAGCCTTTCTTTTCTAGCGCTCGATAAATCAACGTTTGCTGAATCAGCGTTACGATGTTTGATACTAGCCAGTAAAGAACCAACCCTGATGGGAAGAACAGGAAGAAGAAGGTAAACATAACCGGCATAAAGGTCATGATCTTCTGCTGCATAGGATCCGTTACAGTAGTTGGGCTCATCTTCTGGATTAGGAACATTGAAGCACCCATCAGCAATGGCAGGATGTAGTACGGGTCCTGTGCTGATAAGTCATGAATCCAACCAAAGAATGGTGAGTGACGAAGTTCTACCGACTCCATTAGTGCCCAGTACAGTGAAATGAAGATAGGCATCTGTAGGAAGATAGGTAAACAACCACCAAGTGGGTTCACTTTCTCTTTCTTATACAGTTCCATCATTTCTTGGCTCATGCGTTGACGGTCATCGCCAATACGCTCACGCATTGCAGTCAGCTTAGGCTGAAGCATACGCATTTTAGCCATTGAGGTGTACTGCGCTTTTGTTAGTGGGTACATCGCACCACGAACAATAAACGTTAGGACTATGATTGCTAGACCCCAGTTCACAACAAAGCTTTGAATGAATGATAGAAGTGTATGCAGTGGTTTCGCTATAAACCACAACCAACCGTAATCAACTACAAGATCAAGGCTTGGTGCAACCGCTGCCATCTCGTTTTGTAGCTTAGGACCAACCCAAAGTGTACTTTCAAATTGAGTTGTTTCGCCCGTAGCGATTGTTTTGTTTGGCATACGTACGCCGATATCAGCTAGGTTGCCGATAACGCGAGTGTATAAGCTTGTACCTGGCTCGTTACGTGGAACCCACGCCGTTGCGAAGTAGTGCTGGATCATCGCTGCCCAACCTTGGCCATTTGGCAGGCTGATAGACAGGTTACGATCTTGCATGTCACCAAAGCTGTATTTTTTGTAACGCGTGTCTTCAGTTGAGTATGCGCCGCCACGGTAAGTTGGCATTGTTAAGCTGCCACCCTTATCCATCACAGTTTGACGAAGGTGAGCGTACATACCAACCGTTGCGTTATTGCCAGAGTTGTTCGCAACATCAAACGTTACGTCGATAGCGTAGCTACCACGTTTAAGGATAAACGTTTTAACGTAGTCAATACCGTTCGCTTGGAACGTCATTGGGATGCGAAGCTCGTCTTGGTCGTCAGCAAGTGTGAAGCTATCAGCTGATACTTCATAGTTTGGACGATTTGAGCTGCTTAAATCGATACCTTGAGGACCAACTAAACCACTTTGAGCGATAAATTGATGCGCTTGAGTATTTTGTAGCAACACAAATGATTCTTCAGAATCGAATTCTTCATCGTATTGATTTAATTCTGCAGCAAGAACATCACCACCAACCGTGTCGATAGACAGAGTTAGGACGTCCGTAGTCACGGTGATTGTTTGCGCAGACGCAGACGATTGACCTGGAGCTGGATCGAGATCATCAGCAAAAGATGGTGCCGGTAGTGAGCCGCTAGATTGTGCCTGTTCAACTGCTTGTGGAGCTGGAGCCTGTGCTACTTGCCATTGTTGGAATAGTAGAAAAGAAACCAAAGCCAAAGCAATTAGCAGGATATTACGTTGAGAATCCATCGTTATTTATCTCTGTCTTGTTTTTGGACTGGTGGAATGGGGTCAAAACCCCCTTCGTTCAAAGGGTGGCATTTTAATAGACGTTTGCCTGATAACCAAGACCCTTTTACAAAACCGTGAGCTTTCAACGCTTCTATCGCATAGAGCGAACAGGTTGGCGTAAATCGGCAGCGAGGACCAATCATTGGGCTTATAATCCATCTATATAGATAGACCAGTCCAATAACTAACCACGCGAAGGGCGAGACAGGCGAAGCCATAATTTATCAAATAATTTGAAAATTTCATCATTGCTCAAATCTTGCGCGCTTTTCTTAGCAATAACAACAAAATCTTTGTTAGGAAGTTGGTGTTGACTGTTACGAAAGCTTTCACGAGCGAGACGCTTAAAACGATTTCTTCCAACCGCAGTTTTGATTTGTTTTTTGGGTACAGCTAAACCAAGACGAGGATGAGAGAGAGTATTATTGCGAGCGATGATGGTGAAATGAGGCGAACCAGCACGATGAGCTTGCTGGAAGACTTTTTGATAGTGTTCGGGAGTTAACAAACGTAACTCCCGACAGAAGGCTAGCTTATTCAAAATAATCAAAGATTACTTAGAAAGACGCTTACGGCCTTTAGCACGACGTGCATTGATTGTAGCACGACCGTTCTTAGTCGCCATGCGTGCACGGAAGCCGTGAGTACGCTTGCGCTTTAGAACTGTAGGTTGAAATGTGCGTTTCATTTTAAATACCTTTACTGATCAGTAGTTTTAGGTTCTTGTTAACCCGGCGTGGGCACAATGTATTTCTCTATTAAGTAGAAAGTACGACCGACGCCTCTCAACAAAGAGGCGGAATTGTAATCACTGTCACAAAAAGAGTCAATGATTGGGTTTAGCTAAATTCCGGTCGGCCGATTATACGTAGTGTAAATAAAATCTCAAGGATCTTTAGATCACTACCTTAGATCTTTAATCAAGACCAACTTGATTAAGGAACTTCTTGAGTTGAGGATCTTGTGGATTATTAAAGATATCCTGTGGAGAACCTTGCTCAACAATATGTCCGTCAGCCATAAAGATCACCCTGTCGGCGACCTCTTTAGCAAACTGCATTTCATGTGTCACCACCAACATTGTTTGGTGTTTGGTGGCTAACTGCTTCATTAAATTAAGAACTTCACCAACCCATTCCGGATCTAATGCTGAAGTGGGTTCATCAAATAGAAGAAGTTCGGGCTGCAAAGCCATTGCTCGGCCAATGCCAACTCGCTGCTGTTGACCACCAGAGAGAGCTGCGGGATAACTATCGCCTTTATCGCTTAACCCTATGTCATCTAATATCTGTTGAGCTTTGGCTAAGGCCTGATCTTTTTTCCAACCTCTTACTGTAATGAGCCCTTCAGCAATATTTTGTCTGGCAGTCATATGTGAAAACAGAGCATAATTTTGAAATACAAAACCGGTTTTTCTTCTCAGTGCTAAAACTTCCGCTTTATTGTGAGATTGAGCATTCACTGAGACATCATCAATAGTGATAGTGCCTTGATCCGCATGCTCTAGGAAGTTAACGCATCTAAGCAGCGTTGACTTACCCGTGCCACTAGAACCGATGATCACGATGATTTCACCTTGCTTGATATCGATATCGATCCCTTTCAATACTTCAGTATCCCCAAAGCGCTTATGGATATTTTGTAGTTTGATCATCGTTGGTAAGCCTTATTAAGCTTGGCTTCAGCCAAAATTTGAATACGGGTTAATATCAGAACAACACCCCAATAGATAAGTGCAACCGCGAGGAAGGCTTCAAAAAATCGAAAACTAGACGACGCTTCCATTTGAGCTCTAGCCATGATTTCAGCCACGCCTAGCGTGAAGGCAAGAGAGGTTGATTTGATCATGTCGATGAAATAGTTCATCAAAGAAGGCAGGGCAATTCGAGTTGCTTGAGGCAATATAATACGAATCATCGCTTGTGAACGCGTCATACCAACAGACAGGCTCGCTTCCATTTGACTGCGATCGATACCAATAATGGCCGCACGTATACTTTCAGCCATATAAGCGGCAAAGTGCAAAGTAAGCCCTATGACAGCTGCGCCAAACGCATCTAATCCAACCATAATTGGGAAGACTTGAGGCAATCCGTAATAAAGTAGGAAAAGTTGGACCAAAAGTGGTGTACCACGGAAGAAGCTTATATAAAGCTGACTCAATTGATCCAGTACCGGTACTTTGAATACGCGGATATTGGCAAGTGCAACAGCAAGGATGAGTGAGAAGAAGAGTCCCCATACTGCCATTTCCATTGTAGTACCAAGATAGCCAAGCAGAATTGGGATCAGCTCAAGCATATAATGAAAATCAAAACCCATTAAGAGACCTTATATCGACAGTGGTGATGTAAACGAAGTTTATGTAAATGCCAGTTATGTAGCAACCTAGACAAGAAAAGGCGGAACATGACGTCCCACCTTTATATAGAGTAAACAACTAAGAGTTATTTAGTGATATCAGCACCAAACCATTTTTGAGAGATATCAGCAAGCGTTCCATCTTCACGCATTGCCGATAAAGCTTGGTTTACTTCCGTTTTAAGTGCTTGTCCTTTTTCGTTATCCACAAATGGCCAAGCGTTTTGAATTGTTTCAAATGGTTCGCCTGCAAGTTGCAATGGTAGGCCTGTTTTTTTAATCAGTTCTAGTGCTGATAGGCGATCCATAACAAATGCATCCGCACGACCTAGAGCAACATCATGCTCGATACCCGTGTCGTAGGTTTTGATGGTGATCTTGTTGTCTTTATCATAGTTACGCAGCAGTTGCTCAAAGTTAGAACCCAGGTTAACTGCAACCGTCTTACCTTTTAGATCTTCAATGCTTTGAATTTCATCATTGCCTTTGCGAACCGTAATCTGTGCGCCATCAACGACGTATGCGTCAGCAAAAGTATATTTTGCTTTCCGAGCGTCAGTGATGGTTATTTGGTTTGAGATAGTATCAATACGACCCGTTTCTAATAGGCCAAATAAACCAGAAAAGTTTGCTGTTACGTATTCAACGTTATAGTCATTGCGCTTACCAATCTCATCCCATAGATCAACTTCAAACCCTTGTAGCTTATCTTGCTGAACAAAAGTAAATGGGAAGTAGCGTCCAGACATGCCAACTTTTACGTCAGTGGCAGCTTGAACAGTGCTTGTTGATAGTGCAATAACGGCAATAGCAGCCTTAATCCAGTTTTTCATAATACAACTCCATAGTTATGTAGGAGGAGATACTACTGGTAACGCTATCAATTAGAGAAATAACTAAGTGCGATAAAATAGAGGAAAGCGGTATAAGTTAGAATTTATGTCCTGTTAACGATCGTTGGATATAAATTTAATTCACAGAGTTATCACCAATGTCTGGATCTCGCTATTTCATCCACAATGTGGATCAAAATGTGGGTAAAACAGGGGCAAGATGTGTTGATCTATCAGTTTTGAGCGTAAAAATTGTGAATAACTTCGATCTTATTCACTGGATCGTCGATCAATCGCTGGTGATCTTGGTTATCAACAGGTAAAATTGCCAGTCTTTTCCGATTATATATTTCGAGTGGGGGCACCGTGTCATCTTCGCTTTGGTTGCAATGTCTGCAACAGCTTCAAGAAGAGCTACCAGCTACAGAATTTAGTATGTGGGTTCGTCCGTTACAAGCGGAGCTCAATGACAATACTCTCACCTTATTTGCCCCGAACCGATTTGTTCTTGATTGGGTACGTGATAAATACATCAATAGTATTAATCGCTTACTGCAAGAGTATTGTGGAAATGACATTCCTAGCCTGCGCTTTGAAATTGGTAGCCTGCCTGTTGCGGCGCCAAAAGCCGCGCCGACGCGTACTGCTGCAGATGTGGCTGCGATGTCATCGGCTCCAGCGCGCATGCAAGCTCGTAAACCCGTGCACAAAACATGGGATGATGAACCGAGTACTTTAGCGGACATCAACCATCGCTCAAACGTTAACCCTAAACATAAGTTTAATAACTTTGTTGAGGGTAAGTCGAACCAACTGGGCTTAGCGGCTGCGCGTCAGGTATCGGATAACCCTGGCTCTGCTTATAACCCGTTATTTTTGTACGGTGGTACTGGCCTCGGTAAAACTCACCTATTGCATGCAGTAGGCAACGCGATTGTGGATAACAAGCCCAATGCTAAAGTTGTCTATATGCACTCTGAGCGCTTTGTACAAGACATGGTTAAAGCGCTGCAAAATAATGCGATTGAAGAATTTAAACGCTACTACCGTAGTGTTGACGCATTGCTGATCGATGATATTCAATTCTTTGCTAATAAAGAACGTTCTCAAGAAGAGTTCTTTCATACCTTTAATGCACTGCTAGAAGGCAACCAACAGATCATTTTGACTTCTGACCGTTATCCTAAAGAGATCAACGGCGTAGAAGATCGCCTTAAATCTCGTTTTGGTTGGGGTTTAACTGTTGCGATCGAGCCCCCTGAGCTTGAAACGCGCGTTGCGATCTTAATGAAGAAAGCAGAAGACCACCAAATTCATCTTGCTGATGAAGTGGCATTCTTTATTGCGAAACGTTTACGTTCTAACGTACGTGAGCTTGAAGGGGCACTTAACCGTGTTATTGCTAATGCAAACTTCACTGGTCGCCCAATTACGATAGATTTTGTTCGAGAAGCTCTTCGAGATTTACTAGCGCTGCAAGAAAAGCTCGTCACTATTGATAACATTCAAAAGACCGTTGCTGAATACTATAAAATTAAAGTGGCTGATCTACTGTCAAAACGTCGTTCACGTTCTGTTGCTCGCCCACGTCAACTGGCGATGGCACTGGCGAAAGAACTGACCAACCACAGCTTGCCAGAGATTGGGGATGCATTTGGTGGTCGTGACCATACGACGGTACTACATGCATGTCGTAAGATTGCTCAGCTGCGTGAAGAGAGTCACGATATTAAAGAAGATTACTCGAATTTGATTCGCACACTTTCTTCTTAATTTACACTACTGTTTTGTTTTACCTGAATAGATAGAATATGGCATCGCGCCAAACTACCGTTAAGAGTTAGATATGAAATTTACTATTGAACGTAGCCATTTAATTAAGCCACTTCAGCAAGTGTCAGGAGCCTTAGGTGGGCGACCAACACTGCCTATTTTAGGTAACCTGTTGATTAAAGTGGAAGATAACGTTCTGTCGATGACGGCAACTGATTTAGAAGTTGAACTGATTAGCCGTGTGACATTAGAAGGTGACTTTGAGGCGGGTAGTATTACGGTTCCTTCGCGTAAGTTTCTCGATATTTGTCGTGGATTGCCAGATAGCTCGGTAATCACTGTCGTTCTAGAAGGTGACCGAGTACAAGTTCGTTCAGGTCGAAGCCGCTTCTCATTGGCAACACTGCCATCTAGTGACTTCCCAAACATTGAAGATTGGCAAAGTGATGTTGAGGTTTCGCTAACTCAAGCGGAGCTTAAAGGTCTTATTGAAAAAACCCAGTTCTCAATGGCCAACCAAGATGTACGTTATTACCTTAACGGCATGTTGTTTGAAATTGATGGCACGACCATTCGTTCTGTTGCCACTGACGGTCACCGTATGGCAGTTTCTCAAGTTACACTTGTCGGTGAGTTTGAAAAGCAGCAGATCATCGTGCCTCGTAAAGGGGTACAAGAGTTATCTAAGTTATTAGACGCGCCAGAACAGCCGGTTGTATTGCAAATTGGTAGCTCTAATCTACGAGCTGAAGTGAATAATTTCGTCTTCACCTCTAAGCTTGTTGATGGTCGTTTTCCAGATTATCGCCGCGTATTGCCGCAAAATACCAACAAAACACTTACGACAGAGTGTGATGAGCTGCGTCAGGCATTTTCTCGTGCTGCCATTCTTTCCAATGAAAAATTCCGTGGTGTTCGCGTTAATCTAGCCAATAACGAGATGCGTATTACCGCCAATAACCCTGAGCAAGAAGAAGCAGAAGAGACACTTGATGTGGACTTTCAGGGCGAAGATTTAGAAATCGGCTTTAACGTTAGCTATGTACTGGATGTATTAAATACATTGCGCTGTGAAAAAGTACTAATCTCAATGTCAGATGGCAACGCCAGTGCATTGATTGAAAATGCTGAAGACGACAGTGCCATGTACGTGGTTATGCCGATTCGTCTATAGACGATAGCGCTTGCGAAATGCCATTAAATCGTCTCATCATCAAACAATTTAGAAATATTGAAGCCTGTGATATTGAACTATCTACAGGCTTTAACTTTCTTATCGGGCCTAACGGAAGTGGCAAAACCAGTGTCCTCGAAGCTATTTATCTGCTCGGGCACGGTCGCTCTTTTAAGAGCTCTTTAACTGGCCGAGTGATTCAAAATGAGTGCGATGAATTGTTTGTTCACGGTCGTTTTTTGAACTCGGATCAATTTGAGCTACCAATTGGCATTAATAAGCAGCGTGATGGGACAACAGAGGTTAAAATAAGCGGTCAATCTGGGCAAAAGTTAGCACAGCTTGCACAGATTTTGCCGTTGCAGTTAATCCATACAGAAGGGTTTGAACTGCTCACAGATGGCCCGAAACATCGCCGTTCATTTATTGATTGGGGTGTGTTTCACAGCGAGCCTGCTTTTTATGATGCGTGGGGACGTTTTAAGCGCCTCAACAAACAGCGAAATGCGTTATTAAAAACGGCGACGTCGTATCGAGAACTCAGTTATTGGGATCAAGAGATGGCTCGCTTAGCTGAAAATATTAACGCTTGGCGACAGCAGTATGTCGATGAGCTAAAAAATCACGCCGAGCAGATTTGCCAAGACTTTCTGCCCGAGTTCGATATCAAGGTCAATTATTATCGTGGCTGGGAGAAATCCACACCATACCAGCAGATACTGGAAGATAATTTTGTTCGTGATCAGGCGCTTGGTTACACCTTTAGTGGACCAAACAAAGCCGATTTAAAGATAAAAGTGAATGGAACGCCCGTTGAGGATGTTTTATCACGAGGTCAGTTAAAGTTGATGGTTTGCGCGCTTCGAGTTGCGCAAGGTCAGCATTTAACGCAAAAGACCGGTAAGCAATGCATCTACTTAATTGATGACTTTGCCTCTGAATTAGATAGCCAACGTCGTAAGCGTCTAGCCGACTGCTTAAAAGAGACCAAGGCACAAGTTTTTGTAAGCTCTATTACTGAAAGCCAAATTGCCGATATGCATGATAATAACGGCAAGATGTTTCATGTGGAACATGGCACAATAGAGCAAGGATAAATAGCGAGAGAGTAATTCATGTCTGAAAATTACGATTCATCGAGTATTAAGGTACTAAAGGGTCTGGATGCAGTACGTAAGCGTCCGGGTATGTACATCGGCGACACAGATGATGGCACCGGTCTACACCACATGGTCTTTGAGGTGGTGGATAACTCAATTGATGAAGCGTTAGCAGGTCACTGTAATGACATCATTGTGACTATTCATGAGGACAGCTCTGTATCCGTACGAGATGACGGCCGTGGTATCCCAACAGAATTACACCCAGAAGAGAAAGTTTCTGCTGCTGAAGTTATCATGACGGTTCTTCACGCTGGTGGTAAGTTCGATGATAACTCATACAAAGTATCGGGTGGTCTACACGGCGTAGGTGTTTCAGTTGTAAACGCACTGTCTAAGAAGGTGACGTTGACAATCCTTCGTGCTGGTGAAGTTCATGAGCAAACATACTGCCATGGTGAACCTCAAGCGCCTTTAGCTGTAACGGGTACTACTGATAAAACAGGTACTGAGATTCGCTTCTGGCCAAGTGAAGAGACCTTCACCAATATTGAATTCCATTACGATATCTTAGCAAAACGTCTGCGTGAGCTTTCGTTCCTAAATTCTGGCGTATCTATCAAGCTAATTGATGAGCGTGAAGAAGACAAAATGGATCACTTCGAATACGAAGGCGGTATCCAAGCATTCGTAGAGCATCTAAACACCAATAAAACGCCGATCATCCAGAAAATCTTCCATTTCGACCATGAACGTGAAGACGGTATTACGGTTGAAGTTGCGATGCAGTGGAATGATGGTTACCAAGAGAACATCTACTGTTTCACCAATAACATCCCTCAGCGTGATGGTGGTGCTCACTTAGCTGGTTTCCGTGGTGCGCTAACTCGTACGTTAAACAGCTTCATGGATAAAGAAGGTTTCTCTAAGAAAGCGAAAACCTCGACCTCTGGTGATGATGCTCGTGAAGGTTTGACGGCAATCGTATCGGTGAAAGTGCCAGATCCTAAGTTCTCTAGCCAAACCAAAGATAAATTGGTTTCATCTGAAGTTAAATCAGCCGTTGAATCAACAATGGGTGAGAAGCTGTCTGAGTTCCTTATTGAGAACCCGGGTGAAGCGAAGATTGTTTGTACCAAGATTATTGATGCAGCACGAGCTCGTGATGCAGCGCGTAAAGCACGTGAAATGACTCGTCGTAAAGGCGCGTTAGATTTAGCGGGTCTTCCAGGTAAACTTGCGGACTGTCAGGAAAAAGATCCTGCACAATCTGAACTGTATATTGTGGAAGGAGACTCTGCTGGCGGATCAGCCAAGCAGGGGCGTAACCGTAAGAACCAAGCGATTTTGCCACTGAAAGGTAAAATCCTAAACGTTGAGAAAGCGCGTTTTGATAAAATGCTCTCTTCTCAAGAAGTGGCAACTCTAATTACTGCATTAGGTTGTGGTATTGGTCGCGACGAATATAACCCAGATAAACTGCGTTACCACAACATCATCATCATGACCGATGCCGATGTCGATGGTTCTCACATCCGTACGCTACTGCTGACGTTCTTCTATCGTCAAATGCCAGAGCTTATTGAACGTGGTTACATCTACATTGCTCAGCCACCACTTTACAAAGTGAAGAAAGGTAAGCAAGAGCAGTACATTAAAGATGAAGATGCGATGAGTCAGTTCCAAGTATCTTTAGCGCTTGATAATGCATCATTGCACGTTAATGCTGAAGCACCTGCATTTTCTGGTGAAGCACTAGAGAAACTGGTTCAACAATACAACTCTGGTATCAAACTAGTGGATCGCATGAGCCGTCGTTACCCGCGCTCTCTAATTCATGAGTTTATCTACACGCCACGCTTAACAGCAGAGCAGTGTCATGATGCTGCCGCTGTGGAAGCTTGGGGTAATCAGCTGATTTCACAGCTTAATGCTAAAGAAGTGGGTGCAAGTCAGTACAGCCTTGAGATTGAGCAGCACGCAGAGCTAGGTCTAAACCTACCTAAGATTGTGGTTCGTACTCACGGTGTGACCCATGAGCATGTTCTTAGCATTGACCTTATTAACTCGAAAGAGTACGGCAGACTAGCATCGCTATCTGAAGCGCTTTTCGGGCTAATTGAAGAGGGTGCTTACATCAAGCGTGGCGAGCGCACATTGCCAATCGACAGCTTCTCTGAAGCACTTGAGTGGTTAATTAAAGAGTCTCGTCGTGGTCTAAGTCTACAGCGCTACAAAGGTCTAGGTGAGATGAACCCAGATCAGCTTTGGGAAACGACAATGGATCCTGAAACACGTCGTATGATGCAAGTAACGATTGAAGATGCTGTTGGTGCTGACCTGCTGTTTACAACGCTAATGGGTGACCAAGTTGAACCTCGTCGTAATTTTATTGAAGAGAATGCGCTTAAAGTAGCTAACTTAGACGTTTAGAGTGTTTGATACTTCGCTCTTTCGCTCCATTTCTGTGTCAGAGGTGCTCACATACATTCGTATGCTCCGCGCCTCTTCCTTGAACTGAAACGAAATTACATCGTCTCAAAAATCTAAAATTTTGAAAGCACTGTCCATTTGGATGGTGCTTTTTTACTTTCTAATGCATTGAAAAATAATAGCTATAAAAATATCTTCAAATAATCCCTTGAAAACATTTTTGCTTGTCCACATATCTATTTGTGAAGAGGATGCCTTGCTTGTTCATTAAATGAAAAGACAGAGGGCCTCGGAAACCACTGACTTAGCTTCGCTCAAGAGAGGAAGACTTAAGCAGTACACAATTTTATTTAAGGTTCATTTCATGTCCCAGAGCTAATAGAGCCAGAGGAGTGATGTTTGAATTGCTCAGTACATTTCAGCCTTATGCTGAGTGACTGAGACTATTGCTTAATTTAAGAGGATAGTATTATGCGCAACGTAGATTTCTCACCTTTATACCGTAATGCGATTGGTTTTGACCGTCTGTTTAACTTGATGGAAACCAGCAACGCTAAGAATACTCAAGGCGGTTACCCTCCGTACAATATCGAGCAGCAAGATGAAAATAACTACCGTATTACCATGGCGGTGGCTGGCTTTTCTGATGAGCAAATCGATATTACTCAAAAAGAGAACATGCTGATTGTGCGTGGTGAACGTAAACCTGAAGAAGGTAAAAACTACGTTTATCAAGGGATTGCTGAGCGCGATTTTGAGCGTAAATTCCAATTGGCTGATTATGTAAAAGTGCTTGGTGCAACAATGGAAAATGGCTTGCTTCATGTTGAACTTGTCCGTGAAATCCCAGAAGCAATGCAGCCGCGCAAAATTGCGATTAACGGTAGTAACCTAGTCGAAGGTTAATTGTCTGTCTCAGTGTTGAGATAGGAAGATGAAAGAGCGCATATTGGCGCTCTTTTTTATTGTGCTCATCATCGCTAATCAGTACCTTCTGCACCGGAAAATACATTGATAAGGTAAATGGAATGAGAAAGGTTGTATTGACGGCATTAGTAGTTGCTGTCTCTGGTTGCTCAAGCCTTGTAGCGCCACTTGCGTCGGATTATATCGCCACTAATGGTGAAACAATTCGAATTGCTTACTCTAATTTAGAAAAATCAGCGAACTGCCAATTGAAAGGGCACTCAGCGTTTAACCCAAATTCTCAAAGTATTTTGGGGATTGTCTCTCTTGGCTCAAGTGAGATGGACGAAGAGCAGAAAATTAACTCAACATTTGGTGAAGAAGCCGCGGCAATGGGTGCGAACTATGTTAATCGAGGCTTCGCTGGCTCATCGTCGTTTGGTGGTGTTTACGAGCGATCTTCTACAGTTGAAGCTGCTTTCTTTAATTGTGAAAAGATTCCTGCATTATAAAATGAAACAGTCCAAAGCAACGCTTTGGACTGTTTCAAGCCTTACTTAGCTTGGTAAGCCTTTTCAGCTTCTTCAGCAATAAGGTAGAGAAAGAGCGCACTCTTGGTTAAGGAGACGCTCTTTTTAGTTTGTTCTTGCTTTAAGTATTAAGTAAGAAGATGTCTGATTACTTCTTCGCTTTTGCCTGATGATCGGCGTATTTCTTTTCAACAAACTTTGTTAGAGAAAGTCCTGTACGCTTGTGGATCACATAAGCAATCGCGGCTAAAACGAAAAAACCAATGATGGTTCCCATCGTAATCCTCCTTAACTCATTTCTAGTGCGCTAAATCAACCATCAAGCCGAGTAAGCCTTAGTGACTTCTTCAGCAATAATAGCGATGCCTTTACTCATCATATCATCGCTCTGTACGTAATTCATACGAACACATTGGTGAGCATGATCCCACTCTTCCTTTTGTCCTATGAAAAAGTATTCACCAGGTACAATTAACACGCCACGTGCTTTGAGACGCTTATACAGCTCCATGGTAGTGATAGGCAGTTCATCAAACCAAAGCCAAAGGAATATTGCCCCCTCAGGCTTATGGATTCTAAAGCGAGGGTCAGTAATTTCTTTTTGTAGCAGCTCGACCGCTCGTTGAGATTTGTGCTGATAGAAAGGCTTAATTACATTACTGCTGAGTTTAAGTAAGTCGCCTTTCTCAATCATATGGCTGGCAATTGCAGGACCTATACTGCCCGGTGCTAGGCTGATGATACCGTTCATATTAGTCAGTGCTTGTGTGACTTCTTCACTCGCAATGACAATGCCACAACGAACGCCCGGTAGGCCGAGTTTCGATAGGCTCATACACAGGATGGTATTTTCATTCCAAAACGGTTTTACATCTTCGAAGATGATATTTGGGAACGGTAGTCCGTACGCGTTATCGATGATCAGTGGAATATTATTCTCACGGGCCAACTTATCAAGCTTTTGAATCTCTTCGTCGGTAAGAACGTTGCCCGTTGGGTTGGTTGGGCGAGATGCGCAGATAGCGGCTATAGAGTCGTCTACTTTTAGCTTCTCGAAATCGACATGATACTTAAACAGCCCATTATCAAGCATTTCAATTTCAGGGTGATAAGAAACAAAGATATCTTCATCAATGCCTGCATCGCCATAGCCAATGTACTCAGGAGCAAGGGGCAGTAAGATTTTCTTATGCGAACCATCGGATTGTTGACCCGCTAATAGATTGAACAGGTAGAAAAATCCACTTTGGCTGCCATTGGTGAGGCTGATGTTCTTTTCAGAAATGTCCCAGCCGTAGGTCTCTTTGAATAATTTAGCGAGTCCTTTAACAAAAACGTCTTTACCTTGAGGACCATCGTAGTTGGTCATAGAGGCAATCAGCTCTCCACTGGCGAGCATCTCTTCACTGGCTTGGCGAAAGTAATCGAGCATGGCGGGAATCGCGGCAGGGTTTCCACCACCGAGCATGATGGCACCCGGTGTGCGAAGGCCATCATTTAAGTCGTCCATTAACTGGGTAATACCGGAGTATTGATTAAACTTTTCACCGAACTTAGAAAATTGCATTGCTTACTGTACCTGATTCATTGCGAGTGCTTTTGTATGTAGAAACGGATTATGATTCCGTTTTGACTAATCATTGAACATACCGCGGAATCACTTTATGAGGCAAAGCTTATTTATAGTTTAGCCAAAAACAAAGCCCAACTCCGAGGAGTTGGGCTTAGAAGGTGCTACCTAGAGTAAATGTTTACTCTTGTCGCGACGCTTATTCCAAATAGTGCTTATTTCTGCAACAAGGAAATATCAGCAATCTGTAGGAATAGGTTACGTAGATTATTCAGTAACGTTAGACGGTTCTTTTTCAGAGCTTCGTCATCAGCCATAACCATTACGTTATCGAAGAACGCATCAACCGGTTCACGTAGGTCAGCAAGTTTGCTTAGGGCTTCTTGGTAGTTACCTGTCGCGAATGCTGGTTCTAGTGCTTCGGTCATGACTTCAACGTTTTGCGCTAGTGCTTTTTCTGCATCTTCTTGAAGAAGCGTTAGATCGATTTCAGCAGGTAGCTCTCCATCGAATTTTGCAAGGATGTTACCTACACGCTTGTTCGCTGCAGCCAGTGCTTCTGCTGCTTCCAATTCACGGAAGTGAGAAACCGCTTTAACACGTTGGTCAAAGTCTGCAGGCTTCGTTGGACGACGTGCTAGAACGGCTTGGATGATATCTACGCTGAAACCAGCATCTTGGTACCATGCACGGAAACGACCGAGCATAAAGTCGATAACATCAGCTTCAACGTTGTCGTTGGTTAGCTTATCGCCTAGCTGTGCTTTCGCTTTGCCAATTAGGTCAACCAAATCTAGGTTGTAGCCGTTTTCAACAATAATACGAAGAACACCCAGCGATGCACGGCGAAGTGCAAACGGATCAGAGCCTTTAGGTGCTTGACCAATACCGAAGATACCAACAATAGTGTCTAGCTTGTCTGCCATTGCAACTGCTGAAGATATACCAGTGCTTGGTAGCGTATCGCCAGCGAAACGAGGCATGTACTGCTCGTAAAGCGCTAGGGCTACTTGCTCATCTTCACCGTCATGCGTTGCGTAGTGCATGCCCATCACACCTTGAGTATCCGTAAATTCGAATACCATTGATGTCATTAGGTCACATTTGGCAAGAAGACCAGCACGCTTTGACTTTTCAACGTCAGCATCGATTTGCTCTGCGATGTAGCCAGCAAGTTCAGTGATACGGTCAGTCTTGTCTTTGATAGTACCAAGTTGCTTCTGGAAGATAGCTTGGTCTAGCTCAGGGAGACGGTCGATCAGTGGGCGCTTACGGTCGGTGTTGAAGAAGAACTCTGCATCAGCAAGACGTGGGCGTACAACTTTCTCGTTACCTTCGATCACGTGACGAGGCTCTTTAGACTCGATGTTCGATACGAAGATAAAGTTTGGCAGTAGGTTCTTGTCAGCGTCATACACTGGGAAGTACTTCTGGTCGCCTTTCATGGTGTAAACCAAGGCTTCAGACGGCACTTTTAGGAATTCTTGCTCGAACTTAGCCGTTAGTACCACTGGCCATTCAACCAAAGAGGTCACTTCTTCTACTAAATCGTCTTCTAAGTCAGCAATACCGCCAACTGCGTCTGCCGCTTTTTTAGCATCAGCAAGGATGATCGCTTTACGTGCATCGTAATCCGCCATGACTTTACCGCGCTCTTCTAGAAGAGTTGGGTATTGGTCAGCTGAGTCGATAGTAAACTCTTGCTCACCCATGAAGCGGTGACCACGAATAGTACGAGCTGATGCTACGCCTAGGATTTCGCCTTCGATCAGCTCATCACCAAGTAGCACTGTCAGTGTTTTAACTGGGCGGATAAACTGAATATCAGAGTTGCCCCAACGCATTGCTTTAGGAATTGGTAAGTTCGCTAGTGCTTTAGCAGCAATATCGATAACCAGTTCTTGAACCGGTTTGCCAGCTACTTCTTGTTTGAAAAGAAGCCACTCGCCTTTATCTGTTTTTAGACGCTCGGCTTGCTCAACGGTAATACCATTACCACGAGCCCAGCCTTGAGCGGCTTTGGTTGCATTGCCTTCAGCATCAAATGCTACTGAGATCGCAGGACCGCGTTTCTCAACGACTTTGTCTGCTTGGCCTTCCGCAAGGCTTGTTACTTTAAGTGCTAGGCGACGAGGAGCCGCATACCATTTCACGCCTTCGTGAGATAATTCAGCGCCTTTTAGACCAGCTTCAAAGTTAGAAGCAAAGGCTTCTGCTAGAGAACGAAGTGCTGTTGGTGGAAGCTCTTCCGTACCTAGTTCAATTAGAAAATTCTTCGCCATGATTACTTCTCCTCAACCTTCTTACACATAGGGAAGCCTAAAGCTTCACGTGACGCGTAGTACGCCTGAGCAACCGATTTAGTCAGGTTGCGGATACGAAGAATGTAACGTTGACGCTCAGTTACTGAGATTGCTTTACGTGCATCAAGAATGTTGAATGCATGACCGGCTTTTAGAATGCGCTCATAGGCTGGAAGCGGCAGTGGCTTCTCAAGCTCAAGTAGTTCTTTACACTCTTTTTCGCACTGGTCGAAGAAAGTGAATAGGAAATCTACGTCTGCGTGTTCGAAGTTGTACGTTGATTGCTCAACTTCGTTTTGGTGGAAGATATCACCATAAGTCACGTTAGAACCGTCTGGTGCTACGTTCCATACTAGGTCGTAAACAGAATCTACTTCTTGGATGTACATTGCTAGACGTTCGATACCGTAAGTGATCTCACCAGTAACTGGCTTACACTCAAGGCCGCCAACTTGTTGGAAGTAAGTGAATTGAGTCACTTCCATGCCGTTTAGCCATACTTCCCAACCAAGACCCCAAGCACCCAATGTTGGGTTTTCCCAGTTGTCTTCTACGAAGCGAATATCGTGAACCAATGGATCGACACCAAGCACTTCAAGAGAGCCTAAGTACAACTCCTGAATATTGTCTGGAGAAGGTTTTAGAGCTACTTGGAATTGATAGTAGTGCTGCAGACGGTTCGGGTTTTCACCGTAGCGACCATCGGTCGGGCGACGTGAAGGTTGAACGTATGCCGTAGACATTGGCTCTGGGCCAAGTGCACGTAGACATGTCATTGGGTGAGAGGTGCCAGCACCTACTTCCATGTCCAAAGGTTGAACAATGGTACAACCGTTTTGAGCCCAATAATCCTGCAGCGCGAGGATCATTCCCTGGAAGGTTTTGATATCGTATTTTTGCATAGTCAAGTTCGCGCGATTCTTCTAAATGATTTAATAAAAATAACCATCAAGTATAGCGACATATTAGGCTTGCGAGTAGGGGTAATCATGGTTAATTAGTGCTCTAAAATGTCCTTTAATGAATTTTTGTCGCTAAGCGTGCGGGTAAATTCACTAAATGAAACAGTTTAGTGCCGAGTTTGCTTGAATTTATTTAATAGCGATATAGAATCCACACCGTCTTTGGGGAGTAGCTTGCTTATCCAGATGGAACCAAATCCATCAAACAGGATGAGTTCGTTCGTCAACATAATTGATGCAAAATCATCATGGCGTTCGAGACGATATATCGAAAACTTCGATAGCTGGTTTAGCAAGACCATAGACAAGTATCGTGAACCGGGGTGGGGCGCGAGGCTTGTCTTTGGTTACTATAATAATCCTCACCCCAAATGAGCATGTCGTGAGCGTTTTAGCAATATCTATAACCACCGTAGCATTAGCAGAAATTGGCGATAAGACCCAACTGCTGTCGTTACTCTTAGCAAGTCGATACCGAAAACCAATTCCAATCATTGCTGCGATCTTTTTTGCAACCTTAGCCAATCATGCGTTAGCCGCGTGGCTCGGCGTTGTTGTGGCTGATTACCTGTCACCTGATGTCTTAAAATGGGTGTTAGTGGTGAGCTTTATCGCCATGGCGGGTTGGATTCTTATTCCTGATAAACTCGATGACGATGAGAAAATATCGAACAGAGGTCCTTTCGTAGCGAGCTTTATCGCATTTTTCATCGCTGAAATTGGTGATAAAACTCAGATAGCGACGTCAATACTTGGGGCGCAATATTCTGATGCGCTAATGTGGGTTATTTTGGGGACAACGATAGGAATGCTACTGGCTAATGTCCCTGTGGTGATCATCGGCAAGCTATCAGCAGATAAAATGCCTCTGGCTCTGATCCGAAAAGTCACCGCAATACTATTTGTTGGATTGGCTATCGCGGCAGCTCTATTTTAGAGATCAATAACAGAAAAAGAGAGAATAGAAGGCGATATTGAACTGGATCAATAAGTGATTCGATCCTAGACAATATCGCTCGCTTTGACACATAAATGTCATATTTTTCATGCTAATTTAATAGTGTAAAAAGTAAACAATTCCTAAAAGCGAGAGGGCACTATTATGCTGACACGTTATATGGGTATGACACCGCAAAGTCAGAGCTATCTGTTCACATTTGGTTTGGCGATCACGCTACTTGGTGTGGTATTAACTGAAATGTGGTTGCCAATGGTGGTTGGGGCAATTTTGATGACAGGGTTAATGGTTGAGTCGTGGATTCGAGTCGCTCACATTATTCCAATGCATCAAGAGATGCGAAATATGCAAAAACAGATCACTACACTTCAATCTCGGGTTCATGAGCAAGAATTAGAGTAGACCAAATTATTGAATTGAGAGGGCACTGCGTTTGACGTTGTGCCCTTTTTTGATCAGGTTAAGCGATGCCTTTTTTAATTAGATACAGGTAAGGCAATTCTTCTACTTTTGATGAGATGAGTTCGTGATCCATAAAGCGGCAAAAGCTTGGAATATCACGAGTTGTTGAAGGGTCATCTGCTTTGACTAGTAGCACGTCGCCATCTTTCATCGTCCTAATTGTTTTTCTCACCATCATTACCGGCTCTGGGCATCGTAGCCCTTCTGCTTCTAGTGTGTGGGTGGCAAGTTTTGGATCAAAAGTCATGGTGATATCTCAATTACAGCGTTAGAGCGGTAGATAATACTAATGGAGAAAAAATATTCAATATTCTCTTGGCAAATCGATCAATATGTTTTAATTTAGTTAACAAGTTGGTAACAAATGCCATTTCAGCAAAATAAGCAGGGAGCTAATATGTTGACAGCACTAGATAGATTGACCATCTACTCGGTTCTTTGTTTTATCTCATTTTGCGCTTTGGTACTACGTACACCAGCTGAACCGTCTTTAATGCCATTATTTGGTTTAAGTGCAACGATTTTAGGGATTTGGCTTGAGATGCGCCGTTGGACGGGCACATCTGAAGAGCAAAAAAATTAACACGGTTTAGGCTTTTCTACACTTAAGCATAGACTGCGCACTTGTAAGACTACACACGAATACATTCCGACACTACCCCAGTTTTCTTGGGCTTCCCCGCTGAAAAGCGGGATTTTTTTTGCCCAGAGGTTACACTAAAGATTGTTATAGTAGTGGAGCCAACCCGTGGAATTAGAAGAGGTTTACCGGAAAGACCTCAATTTACTCGTCGCATTACGAGTATTAATTGAAGAGTGCAGCGTGAGTAAAGCCGCTGCTCGTTTGAATCTCAGCCAATCTGCCATGAGCCGTGTTCTTGGCCGGCTTCGCCATCTACTAGATGACCCTCTTTTTACCCGTCAAGGCCAGCACCTTATTCCAACGGAAAAAGCACTCGAGATTGATCGCTCACTGGGTGAGCCTTTGGAATCGCTTCGTCAGCTACTTTCACCACTGGATTTTGAACCGCAAAGCTGCGATCAGAGCTTCTCAATCGCCACTACCGATTACGCGATGCAGACAATTCTTCCCTTTGCATTGCCGCGTATTTATCAAGAAGCACCTAATGTGTCGTTTAATTTTTTGCCACTTCAGCACGACAGGCTCTCTGATCAACTCACCTATGAAGGGGCTGACTTAGCGATTTGTCGCCCGACAGGAACTGTTGAACCGCTGCGCAGTGAAGTTCTAGGTCGAGTAGGTGTGCTTTGCTTGCTTTCAAAGCAGCATCCACTTGCAGATAAAGAGATGAACTTGCGTGACTATTTAAGCTATCCACATGCGATGATTGCGATCAGTGATGGGGTGAAGGCGCTGCTTGATCAGTCTCTTGTTGGCAATCCACAGCCTAAAATGGTGTTGCGCGCATATCATCTAGAAGCGGCGCTCGCGATTGTTGATACTATGCCTATCATTATTACCGTTCCCGCTGATTTAGCCTACTTAGTTGCGGAGCGTTACGATTTAGCGGTTAAGCCGCTGCCATTCCAGTTTACCCCGTTTGATTACTCGATGATTTGGCATCCACGATGTGAACACTCACCAGCACAAGAGTGGCTACGAAGTATTGTCAAAGAGGAGTGTGGCCGTTTGATTGCCAAGCGAGTGGAAGATATGGGGTTGGATGGTTAGTTGCTGATGCTATAGAAAACCAGTTCGTTTTGGATCGAAAAAAGCTTTAGGTCTCCCTAAAGCCTTTTGCTATTTAAGCGGTACAGAACTCAATTTAATTGCTGAAAAATCGAGTTATAGCTTAATGTGAGCCTTACAATTTAATAACTACGCGTCCAGTCACTTGACCGTTAGTTATGTCTTCAGCAAACTTTGGCGCTTCTGCTAACGCTACTTCAGTACATGCTTGTTCAAAGTAGCTTTCAGGTAGTAGTTCTACTAGTTTATCCCAAGCCGCGATGCGCTTTTCTGTTGGGCAAGAGACTGAATCAATACCTTGCAGACGAACGTTACGTAGAATGAACGGCATGACTGTCGTTGGTAAATCAAAACCACCCGCGAGACCACAGGCGGCAACCGCACTGTTGTAATCCATTTGCGCTAGAACCTTTGCTAGAACTTTGCTACCTACTGTATCAACCGCGCCAGCCCAGATCTGCTTTTCAAGTGGACGAGCAGGCTCTTCAAACTCTGTACGATCAATAATACGACTTGCACCAAGCTTTTCTAGTAGTGGACCATTTTGTTCAACGCGGCCCGTAACAGCAGCAACTTTATAGCCAAGCTGAGCAAGGAGGGTTACAGCAACAGAACCTACACCACCACTTGCGCCAGTCACAAGAATTTCACCTGTTTCTGGTTTAACGCCAGCATCAACGATAGCTTGAACACATAGCATCGCAGTAAAACCAGCGGTGCCGATCATCATCGCTTTTTTGCTATCAAGACCTTTTGCTAGTGGTACTAACCAATCTGCTTTTAGACGGGCTTTTTGTGCCATGCCACCCCAATGGTTCTCACCCACGCCCCAGCCAGTTAGAACAACGCTATCACCTGTTTGGTAGCGTCCATCTTCTGAACTCACAACGGTGCCCGCTAAATCAATGCCGGGAACCATTGGGAAGTTACGAATAATTTTGCCTTTGCCTGTAATTGCTAAGCCATCTTTGTAGTTAAGTGATGAGTAGTCGACATCAATCAGGACTTCACCCTCTGGCAGCTGTGATACATCGATCTGCTCGACGTTAGCGATGGTGCGTTTTTCTTCTTGGTTTAGGACTAAGGCGTTAAACATGTGATTCTCCAAATAGGATGCATTGTTCATATAGACAACAGTTCATATAAACAGCAAAGAAATTACAGCTAGTTTAGTCTTTAAACTATCATGACTAAAATGAAACTTTAGCATTAACTCTATGCGTATCACGCATTTTGTCTGTTTTTTCTACAGTGAGTACAAAAGATAAAAAAGCCAGTCATTGAGACTGGCTTTGGCGATTATTGGCTTCAACTGCAATTAAGAGAGAAAGAACTGATACGACGGGTTATCGGTTTCATCTTTGCACTGATACCCAAGCTCACGAAGGTGGGTTGAGAATTGTGCTAAATCGCTTTCATCAAGCTCAAAACCACAGAGAACACGGCCATAATCTGCGCCATGGTTGCGGTAGTTAAACAGACTGATGTTCCAGTGTGTACCAAGGGTGCTTAAGAACTTAAGCAGGGCTCCAGGGTATTCTGGGAATTCAAAGCTATACAGACGTTCTTTGAGTGGTTTCGAAGGCTTGCCACCAATCATGTAGCGAACGTGCAATTTAGCCATTTCATCTTCAGAGAGATCGACAACAGGGTAGCCGCCATCACGTAGGTCTTTGATGATATGTTGCAGCTCTTCTTGCCCACCTTGCAAACGAACACCCACAAAAATATTCGCTAGGCTGTCATCGTTATAACGGTAATTAAACTCAGTCACCGCACGGCCGCCAATGATATTGCAGAACTCAAAGAAGGCACCTTGTCGCTCTGGAATAGTCACAGCTAAAAGACCTTCACGTTTCTCACCAAGTTCACAACGTTCAGAAACATAACGAAGACCGTGGAAATTGGTATTAGCACCAGACAGCACTGTCCCTAATTGTTTGTCTTTCAGTTGGTTCTGTTCGGTAAACTTCTTGAGGCCAGCGAGCGCGACAGCGCCAGAAGGTTCAGCAATCGCACGAGTGTCTTCAAAGATATCTTTGACTGCAGAGCAGATCTCATCACTGGAAACAGCAATATGCCCATCAATGTATTTTTGGCATAAGCGGAAGGTCTCTTCACCAATGCGCTTAACCGCTACGCCATCAGCAAACATGCTGACTTGGTCAAGCACAACAGGTTCTCCTGCATCAAGTGCTGCTTTGAGACAAGATGAGTCTTCAGGCTCTACCGCAATTACTTTGATTTCAGGCATTAGCTGTTTAATCAGTACAGCTACACCAGCCGCTAAACCGCCGCCGCCAACAGGAACAAAGATATAATCTAAGTGCCCATTTTGCTGCAGCATCTCCATACCAATCGTACCTTGCCCTGCGATCACTAAAGGGTGATCGAAAGGAGGAACAAAGGTATAGCCATGTTCAGCTGACAAACGCTCAGCTTCTGCTTTCGCTTCATCAAAATTGCTGCCATGAAGAACAACGTTACCACCAAAGCTGCGTACCGCTTCGACTTTGATATCTGGCGTCGTTTTTGGCATCACAATAGTTGTGATGATGCCCAGCTTTGTACCTGATAGCGCTAAACCTTGAGCGTGATTACCTGCAGAGGCTGTAATCACTCCTGCCGATTTCTGTGCTTCCGATAAGCTTGCCACCATGTTGTAAGCACCACGTAATTTGAACGAGTGCACAGGTTGGCGGTCTTCACGTTTAAGTTGTACTTGGTTACCAATGCGTTCAGATAAGCGAGGCATATCTTGCAGTGGTGTTACCGAAGCAACTTCATATACAGGTGCTCGAAGGATCTGGCGCAGATAATCTGCACCAGTTTGATGGCCTTCTTTTGCTAAAAAAGCTTCAGTCATGGGATTACCCCTCTAGCTTAGACTTATCGCGTACAGCGCCTTTGTCTGCACTGGTCGCCATACTTGCATAAGCTTTAAGAGCAAATGACACTTCACGTTGACGATCGGCTGGTTTCCAACCAAGTTCGTCTTGTTTAGCACGACGTGCGGCTAGTTCATCCTCTGCAACATCAAGCGTGATTGAACGGTTTGGAATATCAATGGTGATGATATCGCCACTATTAACCAAGCCAATCGTACCGCCACTTGCTGCTTCTGGAGAAGCGTGACCAATCGAAAGACCCGAAGTACCACCAGAGAAGCGACCGTCAGTCAGAAGTGCACAAGATTTACCTAAGCCCATAGACTTAAGGTAAGTCGTTGGATACAGCATCTCTTGCATGCCAGGGCCGCCTTTAGGACCTTCGTAGCGAATAATAACCACTTCGCCTGCTTTTACTTTTCCGCCCAAGATGCCTTCTACAGCGTCGTCTTGGCTTTCAAATACCACGGCTGGGCCTTGGAATTTTAGGTTTTCTTCGTCAACACCAGCTGTTTTTACGATACAGCCGTCAACTGCGATGTTACCCGAAAGAACCGCGAGTCCGCCTTCTTGGCTAAACGCGTTTTCTTTGGTGCGAATACAGCCTTCTTTACGATCGTCATCTAGGCGATCCCAGCGGCAATCTTGAGAGAAAGCTTTGGTAGTACGAATACCTGCAGGGCCAGCGCGGAAGAACTTAAGTACTTCTTCATCTTCCGTTTGCATGATGTCGTATTGCGCCAATTGCTCTTTCATTGAAAGGTTAAGCACAGTACGAGTATCACCGTTAAGTAAGCCTGCTCTGTCTAGTTCACCAAGGATAGCCATAACACCACCAGCGCGGTGAACATCTTCCATGTGGTACTTAGGTGTTGAAGGGGCAACCTTGCATAGGTGAGGTACACGGCGAGACATCTCATCGATATCGTCCATATCGAATTCAATCTCACCTTCTTGAGCAGAAGCTAATAGGTGAAGTACGGTGTTGCTTGAGCCGCCCATTGCGATATCTAACGCCATCGCATTTTCAAAAGCTGCACGGTTTGCAATGTTGCGTGGTAGAGCTGAATCATCGCCTTGCTCGTAGTAGCGTTTAGTTAGCTCTACAACACGTTTACCAGCATTAATAAACAGCTGTTCACGGTCAGCGTGAGTCGCCAACATTGAACCGTTACCTGGCTGAGATAAACCAAGTGCTTCGGTTAAACAGTTCATTGAGTTCGCAGTGAACATACCTGAACAAGAACCACATGTTGGACATGCTGAACGCTCAACTTGCTCGCTTTGCTCATCTGAAATAGATGGGTCAGCGCCTTGAATCATCGCATCAACTAAGTCTAGCTTGATGATTTGGTCTGAAAGCTTGGTTTTACCTGCTTCCATTGGACCGCCTGAAACAAAAATTACTGGGATGTTAAGGCGCATCGCTGCCATCATCATTCCCGGAGTGATTTTGTCACAGTTAGAGATACACACCATGGCGTCTGCACAGTGCGCGTTGACCATGTACTCAACCGAATCAGCGATCAGCTCGCGTGAAGGCAATGAGTACAGCATGCCGCCGTGACCCATTGCAATACCATCATCAACCGCGATGGTGTTGAATTCTTTTGCGATACCGCCTGCTTTTTCAATCTCGCCTGCAACCAGTTGACCCATGTCTTTTAGGTGCACGTGGCCTGGAACGAATTGAGTGAATGAGTTTACAACGGCGATGATCGGCTTACCGAAATCTTCATCTTTTACGCCTGTTGCACGCCATAATGCACGTGCGCCCGCCATGTTACGTCCATGGGTAGTTGTTGCACTGCGGTACTTGTTTTTTGGAGCCGTAGACATTGGAATTTCCTTTTCAATTATTTCGCTGACGGTGCATTCTCAGGGTAGACGTAGTCAAGCCAGCCCCACTTATCTTCCGTGGTGCCATTAAATAGACCAAAGTAATCTGCTTGCAGTACTTTCGTGATAGGGCCGCGTTTACCTGTGCCGACTTCTATCTTATCGACTGTACGAACCGGTACGATTTCTGCCGCGGTTCCTGTCATGAATACTTCATCAGCAAGGTATAGCGCTTCACGAGCAATATTCTCTTCACGTACTTCATAACCTCGCTCTTTAGCAAGAGTCATTATCGTGTCGCGAGTGATGCCTGGTAGGATTGCGCTGGTTGCTGGTGGCGTTGAAAGAATGCCATTGCGAATAACAAAAATATTCTCGCCAGCCCCTTCAGATAAATAACCATCGACACTGAGTGCGATACCTTCATCGTAACCGTTACGACGAGCTTCACCACCAACGAGTAGAGAAGATAGGTAGTTACCACCGGCTTTTGCTGCGGTTGGAATAGTATTTGGCGCTGCGCGGTTCCAGCTTGAAATCATCGCATCAACACCGTTTTCTAGCGCTTCTTCACCAAGGTAAGAGCCCCAAGGGAATGCAGCGATGATTAGCTCCATTACCGAATCTTCAGGAGGACAAACACCAAGGCCAACATTGCCAACAAAACCCAGTGGGCGGATGTAAGCAGAATCAAGCTTGTTTTGACGTAGAGTTTCGCGGGTCGCTTCCATGATCTCTTCCTCTGTATAAGGAATTGGGAAACGATAGATTTTTGCAGAGTCCTTCAGG
The DNA here is from genome assembly GCF_050337325.1 of Vibrio kyushuensis. Lineage (NCBI taxonomy): Bacteria > Pseudomonadati > Pseudomonadota > Gammaproteobacteria > Vibrionales > Vibrionaceae > Vibrio > Vibrio kyushuensis. Next base: position 26,323 of record NZ_JAKJSV010000015.1, on the reverse strand, counting down.
CGCTTAGCGTGCTCAGGGTGGCGGAAGATAACCGGACCATTTGGCGTGTTGTAGCAGCGCACACCTTCAAAAACCGAGGTGCCGTAGTGCATAGCATGAGTTAGAACGTGGACATTGGCTTCAGCCCAAGGAACCATCTCACCATTAAACCAAATGTAGTCTGCTGTTTTAGCTGTCATTGCTGTCTTCCTTATGCACTAATCTTTTGTTGTAAGTTGTTATTTGGCAGTTCGTCATTGCTGATAATCGTGACATCAACGCTACGAACGTCCCATAATTTTTCTATTTGATTGGTCAAAAAAGAGATTGGGCGATCACTGTCGACAATGATCTCAACGCTCGCAACCTTGCTTTCATGGTTCTGTGTTCCTGCAACTTGTTTTACAACAAAGCCACGGTGGCGCACGACTCTCAGTACACGCTCAAGGAGTACCGGTTTATCATCCGCTTTGATGTCGAGTAAGTATCTTTCCATTTTGGCGCTTCCTATGTGTTCTCTAGCATTTCGCTGTTCGACGCACCAGGTGGAACTAGCGGCCATACATTCTCTTCTTCATCAATAATGACATGAAGCAGATACGCGGTTTTACTTTCTAGCATCTCTTTCAGGGCTGGCTCAACTTCTTCTTTCTTGGTGATAGTTTTACCTGGAATATCGAAGGCTTTAGCAAGCATTACGAAGTCTGGGTTGTCATCCAGAATTGTTTCACTGTGGCGGCCATCAAAGAACAGTGATTGCCATTGACGAACCATGCCTAAACGAGAGTTGTTCAGTAGCACCATTTTTACAGGGATCTGGCGACGCTTTAATGTGCCAAGCTCTTGTATGTTCATCATAAATGAACCGTCACCCGAGATTAGAATTGACTGATCGTCGGGTCTGCCAACTGCTGCACCCATTGCCGCTGGCAAGCCAAAGCCCATCGTTCCCAGACCTGCAGAGGTGATGAAGTTTTGCGGATTACGCGGCTGAATGTGCTGTGCAGCCCACATTTGGTGCTGGCCCACATCGGTCGAGATAATACTGCTCTCTGGCATCATTTCAGAAAGTTGCTTAAGAAGCAGTGGAGCAAAAATTAGATCACCTGGATGATCGTAGCGCCACTTAAAACCTTTACGTAGGCTTTCACTGTGCTGAACCCAAGGGTTGATATCTTGGCTTAGCTCCAGTTGAGGAAGAATAACGTTAATGTCACCACGTAGAGAAGCATTTGCCGTGCGCAGCTTGTTAAATTCAGCCGCGTCGATGTCTAGGTGTATGACTTTAGCGTGAGGAGCAAAGGTATCAAGCTTGCCGGTTACTCGGTCATCAAAACGAGCGCCGACAACAAATAACAGGTCACACTCTTGTACCACTAGGTTGGCGGCTTTGGTGCCGTGCATCCCTAGCATGCCCAAATAATGTGGGTCGTGACGTTCAACAGAGCCAAGCCCTTTTAATGTGCTGACTGACGGCATTGGATTTAGGCGTAAAAACTCACGAACGCTTTCTGTTGCATGGGCTAGTTGAACGCCGCCACCAACATAAAGAACAGGGCGAGTACTTTGTGAAAGCACCTCTTGCGCTTTAGCGATATCGTCAACACTAGCAACTGGTATTGCTGGTGGTGTAAATGGAGGAAGAATAGAAACAGGCGCTTGTGCGAGTTGTACATCTTTAGCGATATCAACAATAACAGGGCCTGGACGACCTGTTTTAGCTACTTCAAAGGCTTCCGCCAAGGTTGGAGCGAGTTCGTTGATGTCTGTGACTAAGTAGCTGTGCTTAGTACATGAGAGAGACATACCAATCACATCCATCTCTTGGAAGGCATCGGTACCAATATGAGAGCTTGCGACCTGACCGGTGATAGCAACCATCGGTACGGAATCAAGAAATGCATCAGCAAGGCCAGTTACTAAGTTGGTAGCTCCCGGGCCTGACGTTGCCATACATACGGCGACATCTTGTGTTGCGCGTGCCATTCCAATTGCAGCCATTGCTGCGCCTTGCTCGTGTCGGCAAAGAATATGCTCAACACCGCCATCGTATAAGGCATCGTAGATTGGCATGATAGCGCCACCTGGATAACCAAATACCGTTTTGATTCCTTGCTGGGTTAAAGCAGAAACGACTAATTCAGCACCTGTCATTACATGCCTCCCATATTGTTGTGTTTGTTGCACTTCATGTGCGCTCCCATTCTTCCTGTCATGTCTGATTGCTTAGTCTAATGTTAAGTCAATCAGGATGAGCTTCAGTCTAATTAGTTGTAAAAAAACCCCCGGACTTTTCAGTGCGGGGGTTTTTAAAATCTTGTGGTTATCTGCTGCCCACTAGCCCCCGCGTGGTGTCAATAATGACCACGATAATCAGGAGTACCAGAGTGTTGATGCGGGCTTTGAAGTTCATCTTATTTCTTTTGTCTGTCTTAAATTCTATTAAATATTGAACAAATTTGTTTGTATACCTAGTGGTAACATATATTTCCGTTAAATGACAAGCAAAAACTCATTCTTTTTTCACATTCTATCAGCATACCGACACGTTATATAACATCCTTACTCAAATAATAGCCATTCAATAATGGCTGTGAATAGTTATCAAAAGGGAAGTTATATGGGATTAGCCATAGTTAATAGTCGCGCCTGTGTTGGGGTTGAAGCACCAGAGGTCACTGTTGAGGTTCATATTAGTAATGGGCTTCCTGGTTTTAGCTTAGTCGGCTTACCTGAAACCACGGTTAAAGAAGCAAAGGATCGTGTTCGTAGTGCCATCATTAATTCTCGATTTGAGTTTCCAGCCAAGCGTATAACCGTCAATCTTGCACCTGCCGATCTTCCTAAAGAGGGCGGGCGATTTGATTTGCCAATTGCATTGGGGGTTTTAGCTGCCTCAGATCAGATCCCAATCGATAAACTGACGGATCGGGAGTTTATTGGTGAACTAGCGCTCTCTGGTGAGCTTCGCTCTGTAAAAGGCGTGTTACCTGCGGCTCTTGCGGCTAATAAAGCTAAACGTTGTTTAATCGTGCCTCACTTAAATGGTGATCAAGCTGCGTTAGTTGGTAAGGAAATTCATAAGTCGGCACAAAGCTTGTTGGAGGTGTGCGCTGAATTGTGTGGTCAACAGTCACTCGATCTGTTCCAAACCAAGGCGAAGTTTAGTGAACGGAAGTTAACACGTGATCTACAAGATATTATTGGGCAGCAACAAGGTAAACGAGCGTTAGAGATAGCGGCAGCGGGAAACCATAACCTGCTTTTTTTGGGTCCACCCGGTACGGGAAAAACCATGCTGGCTTCTCGGTTGTGTGATTTATTGCCTGAAATGTCGGAAAGTGAGGCGATGGAAACGGCATCGGTTGCCTCGTTAACTCAGCAAGAGATCAATGAAAATAATTGGAAGCAGCGACCTTTTCGCTCTCCTCATCATTCAAGCTCTATGGCGGCATTGGTTGGTGGCGGCTCTATCCCTCGCCCGGGTGAGATATCGTTGGCTCATAACGGACTGCTGTTCTTAGATGAGATGCCCGAATTTGAACGCAAGGTACTGGATTCATTAAGAGAACCCTTAGAGTCAGGGGAGATTATAATCTCTAGGGCTCAAGGTAAAACACGCTTCCCGGCTCGGTTCCAATTAGTGGGTGCGCTAAACCCAAGCCCTACGGGTTATTATGAAGGCAATAATACTCGGACCAACCCTCAGCTTATTTTGCGTTATTTGAACCGTTTGTCTGGCCCATTGCTGGATCGGTTTGATATGTCGATAGAGATCCCTGTCTTACCAAAAGGCGTACTAGCGGAAGGGGGTGATAGAGGTGAGCCCACAAAGGTGGTTAAGCAGCGGGTAGAGATTGCTAGGGAGCGCATGCACCAAAGAAGTGGTGTGGTTAATGCGTTATTGGGTAGTCGAGAGGTCGAACGATACTGCCCGTTAGAAAAGGTCGATGCACAATATCTAGAAACGGCCTTGCATCGACTTGGGCTTTCTATTCGTGCCTATCATCGAATTATTAAAGTGGCGAGAACCATTGCAGATTTAGACGGGGCACAGCAGATAGCCAAACCTCACTTAGCAGAAGCGCTTGGCTATCGAGCGATGGATAGATTGCTAAAGCAACTGACGTTACAGGCGGTGTAATCTCACGGTCTGTAAGTGCCGACTAAAAAGTGCTGATTAAAACTTATAGTTAACACCGAATGTTACGATCGTTTGTGACTCGTCATAAAAATCGATATTAGCATCGGTCTGATCATAGCCAACAAATGAAATCAGTGACCAGTTTTTCCAACCCATTAGATTTTGGTACTCATACGCGGCAAAAAAAGAGAGCGTATTTTCAGAGCGAGTTTGCCCAAATAATGGATTAACCGCTTGATAGTCCTGTAGTGAGTAGGAAGCGGTAAGTGCTATTTGATGGGCTCCAAAAAATTGGAATAAGCTTACTTCACCACGATAACCATCAAAGCTGTTTGCTTCCCCTTTTGATTTTTGTTTTGTATAGGCAATGGAAGGGGAAATAATTGTTGTTTGGCTAAGAGGAATACCGACCTGTCCCTTAATAAAATAGGTTTCCGCATCGCGTGCGAGTTCAGAAATATCCGTCGTATCTTGCTCTACATCTTTATCTCCATAGGCCATATCAATTGAAACTCGGCTGCCAGCAATTTTAGAGAGTTTTAATCGATAGGCATTACCATCAACATCCGTCTCTTTCCGATCATTATCAGTATTATACGGGTCTTGCCAAACGCTACCAGCCATGACAGTCGGTAGATACGCAAGATCGATAATAGTGGATGATGGCAGTTGGTATTTGTAGCCCAACTGAAGTGCGAGAGTACCCACTGCAATATCATCACGAGTCGTACCAAAATAGATCTGCTGATTTGATTGACCAAAAGTGTAAGCAAGATTGCCTAAGGGTGCGACGATAAAGGAGTCACTGCTTTTTGTTGATTGATCTAGGCTCTCGAGGGTGGCATCAGCATCGGTACTAAGGTGAGACTCTTGCGAAGCGTAGACACTGTTGAGTGATATTTCACCACTAAAACCATTGCTGTCTGAGAGTTTCGCATGGCTTGGCGTGGCTATTAATAGTGTCGTTAGTAGTAAATAGTTAGCTTTCATCAGGTTCTCCGTCACCTTGATTGAGTGTCATAACTATACTGTATGCTTTGTGGGAGTATATGATTTATTTTTAAGAAAAAGGGAGCAAATTATTGCTCCCCTTAGATTGATTTTAATAACTAGATTAGCTATTTAGTTAATAAGTAGTTCACTAATTCAAAGTACTCAGTCGTTGTTTTGATTGACTGCGCTTGAACAAGGTAGCGATGGTTAACAACCACAGCCGGAACACCAGTTAAACCACTGTCTTGGAACTGCTTATCAAAGCGACGTACCATCGAATCTACCGCAAAGCCATTATAGGCAGCGTCATACTTGTTAGCGTCGATACCTTCATCAATGAAGATTTGGCGTAGTGCGTCTTCGTTTTTAGGTGGCTTGCCCATGTTATGAATGCGATTAAACAGAATAGGGACCATTTTATCTTCAATTTTTAGTGCAACCATGGTCGCATAAGCTTTGCTAACAGGAGCGCCCATCGATCCACCCATGAAAGAAACGTGGTTCTTTTGTAGCTTTGCGCCTTCAGGAAGTTGCTCTTTTAACTGCTCAATCACAGGCTCAAGAGAGTTACAGTGAGGGCAGTAGAATGAGAAGAACTCAGTCACAATTGGTTTTTTTGATGGCTCCAAATCCAGCACTTTGTAGTGCTGTCCTTCTTCAAATTGAGCCGCGTGAGTAGTCAGGCTAAGCATCAGTGTCGCGAAAAGTGCAAACAGCTTCTTCATTGGTATCTCCATATTCTATTTATCAGGCAATTGCCCATTACCATTGTGGTGTGAGTGATAGTGAAGGTTCACTCAAAGCCGCAATTTGTTCTTTAAAACCTAAGACTTGGCTTTCCCAGTATTTTGGATCATTAAACCAAGGGAAAGCGAGTGGAAAAGCAGGATCCTGCCATCTTTTTGCTAACCAAGCCATATAGTAGACCATTCGTAGACCGCGCAAAGGCTCAATAAGTTTCAGCTGTGAGTGATCAAAGTCGCAAAACTCTTGATAAGCTTCCAAAATGATATCTAACTGGGCCATTTTATCGGCCCGATCGCCGTTGATCAGCATCCATAAATCTTGAACCGCAGGACCATTTCTAGAGTCATCCAGATCCACAAACATCGGTCCATCTCGCCACAAAATATTACCAGGATGGCAGTCTCCGTGAAGTCGAATAATATCGACTTGGGGTTGCCACTGCTCTTCAAGGCGAGAGATTAGTAGGTCGAGATCGCTAAAGAACGCTTTCTCTAAGTGCATTGGAATAAAAGACGAGTTCTCTAATAGCTTTCTCGGTTGATAAAGGTATTCATCCAGACTGATCGTTGGTCTATGAGCAAAAGTTCGCTGCTGGCCTACTTGGTGAATTCGACCTAAAAATCGTCCCACGCCTTCTAACTGATCAAAGTTATCGACCTCGAACTGCCTACCACCAACACTAACAAACAGAGCAAATAAGTAGCCCTTGTATTGATGCATTGTATGGCCGTTTATTCGGCACGGTGGGGCCACGGGTATTTCAGCGTCGTGCAATTCAAGTGTGAAGTCATGCTCTTCTTGAATTTGAAGCTCACTCCAACGCTCTGGGCGGTAAAATTTCACCACATAGCGTTGGCGCTCTTCGTCGGTGAATTGATAAACGCGGTTTTCATAGCTGTTGAGTGGCAAAAAGCCAGATTCGGCACGAATCCCAATACTTTCTAGTGCGTACCACATGAAGTCGGGAGTAAGTGCATTAAAGTTAAATGCTTGTTCGGTCATAATTAAAAAGGCTCATTACTGAGCCTTTTCCATAATATTTGAATTTGGGAATATCGGTTAGAGCTCGCCAATGAAGCGGCTTTCTACTTCTATTCTGAAACCATCACTGTCTGACAGTATAAACTGAATCGTGGTAACAGGAGAGGTTAAGTTATCAGGATTTATACCCAAACTCATCGGTAGGTTCAGTACTTCACCGGGTTTTACGTGGATTGTGTTTCGACCATACCATGTGGCATCGCCAAGGCCTGAAACATCTAAGTCATAGCTTTGAGTTTGCTGAGTTTTATTGATGACTTTCAGGGTGTACGTATTCTCAATCTCACCAGCATTATTTTCTCTAAATAGCTGACTTCTATCTCGAATGACACTTAAACCGGCAGGCTCAACGCTCGCGATCTGAGCGAAGAATAAGCCGATCATGACGATAAATATCAAGCCATATCCAATCAGCTTCGGTCGCATTATGTCGGTCTTATGGCCGGCAAGTTGATGCTCAGTGGTGTAGCTGATCAGCCCTTTCTTGTATTTCATGCGTTCCATGGTTTTGTCACATGCGTCAATACAGGCACCGCAGTTAATGCATTCGTATTGCAGGCCGTCACGAATATCAATGCCTGTTGGGCAAACCTGTACGCATAAGTCGCAATCAATACAGTCGCCTAAACCGAGATCTTTAGGGTTGGCTTTTCGACCTCGTGGGCCTCTATCTTCGCCACGTTTGGCATCGTAACCGACAATAAAGGTATCTTTATCAAACATTGCTGACTGGAAACGGGCATAAGGACACATGTGCAAACAGACGATAGAGCGCATCCAACCTGCATTTGCGTAGGTACAGCCAGCAAAGAATAGAACCCAAAATACTGGCCAGAACGAACCGCTAAAGGTAAAGAAGCCAACGATTAGCTCATTAATGGGAATGAAGTATCCTACAAAGGTAAAGCCTGTAGCTAAAGCGATGGCTATCCATGCGCAGTGCTTAAGGGCTTTTCTCATTATTAACTTTGAGGTGAGTTTTCCTGAATCTTGCTTACGCCTTTTATTGGCACTGCCTTCAAGCTTTTCCTCAAACCAAATGTACATAAAGGTCCATACTGTTTGTGGGCAGAGATAGCCACACCAGACTCGCCCTAAAAAGGTGGTCAGGAAGAATAGGCCAAACGCAGCAATCATAAATAGTAGTGCGAGTAGGGTAAGATCCTGCGGATAAAGAGTCGTGCCAAAGAAATTAAACTGTTGCGCGGCAATATCGAGCAGTACGGCTTGGCGTTCACCGTAAGGAATCCAAGGGATAATGGAGAACAGAACCAATAAAAACCATCCGCCGTAGCGACGCAGTTTTTGAAATGCCCCCTTACTTTCGCGCACATAAATTCCGCTACTTGGGTTAAATCGATCCTTCTTCCCTTTATGGGTTTTGGGATTAAACGTTTTAGGGGTCACGTCTTTAATATCGATCTTATCCTGACTCATTAAGTCATCCTTTTTCTGGGGCTATTAGGTGCGAATTCTGATGTTCACACTCTATCGACACTGCAATTTATTTGGATGGCCTGATGCGTATGAAAATGAATCAGTACCAACACTGTCTTTATAGGGGCGTTATTATACAGTGTATAGCCTATTTAATTGTTTAACATTAGCCACAGTTCATAACAAAAAATCTATAACAGATGAAACACTTAGGACTAATAATAAAAAAGCGACCTAAGTAGGTCGCTTAATTTGGAAAGATAATTGGCGTTATTTAACGATGCCCCGAGCGCGTAAAATCGCCGTTTTGAAATCATCTTCTTGGTCTTTCTTTAGACCCGGGATCATCTCCGTTTTTTCACTGTTACGCATTTTTAGATGATAGATGAGGACGTCATCAGTGAGGTCTTCTAGCTTATCTTCATAGCCCGCTTCTTGGGCAATCTTCACAATAAATTGTAATAGATTCAATTGTTGATCTTTTTGCCACTCAGGCTCTAGCAGTTCAAGTAATTCTTCAATTCGATGACACTTCACTTTTTTCTCTCGTTGTTATCATTATGAATGGGCAATGTAGCAAATATGGCGGCTTTTACTAGGCTAGATAGGCTTGATTGATAAATTATAAGCGTAAAAAAGCGCAGTGAGCACTGCGCTTTTTATTAAGCCGCTTTAATTTCTTTGGTTGGATCTGACACTGTGCGAGCTGTCTTTTCCGCCAACGTCATAGCGGGTGCTGCTGGTTTAGCTGTCGGAGCAGTAGCAAAGCCACTACGTCGACGAGACGCACTACGGTTCGAGTGCGCAAACCTGACGGGTGTTGGGCGCATTTATTTACCTAACGGTCAGGCACATCCATTGCCAATCTAATGGCCTAAATCGCTATGAGTTGAGCTTCAATTGCTTGAAGGGTGGCTCTTCTGGCTTTCGCCAATCCAAATAACGACTCAGGAGTAATGATATGCGAACATATCAAAACTAGATTAGCACCAACCATTTCATTGGTCGATATCTAAACAGTAGATTTGATTTGTTATTATGATAATAATGTGATCGAAATGTAATCTTACCGTTTGGTCTACGAATACCGATCGAAACAGTGGTTGAAATCACAGTTGCTCGATTGAGTTAAGACAAGGTTCATGGTTACTATGAACCTTCATCAAGGAGGTGTGTATGTCGTTTTTCAAGAAAACCCTCGCAAGTTTCGGTATTGGTTCGGCAAAGGTCGACTCGGTACTACAACAAGAAGTGCTATTACCCGGACAAGGGGTGAATGTGACCATTCATGTATATGGCGGTTCAAGTGAGCAAGATATTGATAATATTGAGCTAAAACTCTGTTGTCGTTATGTAGAAGAGGTGCCTGTCGATCAAGGTGAAAAAGGGAAAGGTGAACGTACTCGCCGTGTTAATCAAACTTATACTTTAGCTAATTGGAGTCTTCCCTATGCTTTCACCATTAAACCGGGTGAAGAGCGAGACTTTAATGTTGAGTTAGATGTACCACTGAATACGCCTGTGACCATTGGTGATGCCAAAGTTTGGCTCGAAACTGGCTTAGATATTTCTATGGCTATCGACCCAACAGACAAAGATATTCTCACCGTGCGACCTGATCCGATAATGGATGGCATTTTTACTGCGCTAGAAGAGCAAGGTCTACGAATTAGACAGGTAGAGTGTGAAGCGGTAAAAGGCTTTGAGTTGCCCTTTGTGCAAGAATTCGAGTTTGTACCGACAACGGGGCCTTATCATGGTCGTTGGCGAGAGGTTGAAATCGTTGCTCATCATACAGGTGATGCGATCAAGCTTTGGTTTGAAGTCGATAGAAATCGAGAAGGGGCGAAGGGAATGCTGGCGAGCCTTCTTGGGCTAGGACAGTTAAAAAGAGAGCTTATTATTCCTCTCGATACCAATCCTGAATTGGCGGGAAAGCAGGTTCTTGAATACCTAGAAAGTAGCTGTTAGAGAACAGTTAATAATTTAAGCGTACACGTGTAAGCTTAAATGTGCCATACTGCCAACCAATGATATTATTATTCTAGGTTGGTGGTGTGATGACAGCTTCGGTTAGCACTGAATATACATCTCGTGAAGAGCTCGCAAACTCAGTGAGCCATGGTCTTGGTGTGTTATTTGGTATTGTGGCGCTCGTTCTATTACTGCAAAAATCAATGGCTGCTCAAGCCGATACACTGACGTTTGTCAGTATGGGGCTTTATGGTGCCAGCATCATCATCCTGTTTCTTGCCTCTACTCTTTACCATTCTATCTCCTACGCTAAAGCGAAACGTTGGTTAAAAACGTTCGATCATTGCGCTATTTATCTCCTTATTGCAGGTACTTATACCCCTTATTTATTGGTCGGTTTAAGAACGCCACTCGCAATCGGTTTGATGATCGTGATTTGGCTGATCGCTTTGGTTGGCATCATTATGAAGCTGTTTTTTGTCTATCGCTTTAAAAAGGCTTCTCTGATCACCTATTTAGCGATGGGTTGGTTGTCGCTGGTTGTGATTTATCAGCTGGCGTTAAATATAGAAATGGGTGGCTTGATACTACTTGCTGTGGGCGGGCTTATTTATTCGTTAGGCGTCGTGTTCTATGTCATCAAGCGTATCCCTTACAACCATGCTATTTGGCATCTGTTTGTTTTAGGCGGGAGTGTCTGCCACTTTCTATCTATCTATCTCTACGTTACACCTGTTTCAGCTTAACTTTCTTGTTTTACCAGGATATTAACGTCGCCAAAATGCAGGAAAGAATAGAACCAGTAGGGTAAGAATCTCTAATCTACCCATTAACATGCCGAAGCTCAGTAACCATTTTGCTCCGTCTGGCAGTGGGGCGAAATTTCCTGTTGGGCCAATCACAGAGCCCATGCCTGGACCAACATTGGCAACCGCGGTGATAGAGCCTGAAATACTGGTAATCGGGTCAAGTCCCATCGCACTGAGTCCCGCAGCAATAAATATAATGGTAATAAAAAACATCAGACCAAACGCCACCACTGAGCGAACGATATCATCGTTCACTGGGCGCTGATTGTAGCGTTGTACAAACACGCCAGAAGGGTGAATCAACTTCATCATCTGTTTATTGAGTAGCGCAAAGGCAATTTGAAAACGGAATACTTTTATCCCGCCAGAGGTAGAACCGGAACACGCTCCAGCCATCATTAAAAATGCAAATAGAGTGGTTGGCAATGCGCCCCACGCCGTGAAGTCTTCTAGTCCAAACCCAGTGGTAGTGACCACCGAAACGATGTTAAACATCGACACTCGGAAAGCATCTAAGATGGCGTATCCATCTCGAATAACGAGCCATGCGGCCACTACGACGCTTGAAACAAGAAACAGATAACTAAAGCCTCTCACTTGAGCATCTTTTAATAGGGCTTCTGGTTTGCGTTTTTTAAGTGCGGTGACAAAGAGTAAAAATGGTAATCCACCAAGAAACATAAACAGAGTAGCGACCCAGTGTGACCCGTTAGAAAAACTGTTCATCGAGCCGTCAGAGGTTGAATAACCGCCTGTTGATAGTGTGGTAAAGGCATGGTTAATCGCATCAAACAATGACATACCAGTAAGAAGGTAACCAATCAGACACAGTAACGTTAGAGTGAGATAAACCGCGACGATATTCTTCGCCACCGTTTTCGCTCTCGGGCTGCTTTTATCTGACCAGTCTGATGATTCCGTTTGGAACAATTTCATACCACCGACATTGAGCATTGGCAAAACGGCCACTGCCATAACGATAAACCCAACACCGCCCAGCCATTGCAGTATAGAACGCCACAACAAAATGCTCGGTGCCATGCTATCTAGGCCACTCAGTACTGTTGACCCAGTCGTAGTAATGCCTGACATGGTTTCAAAGTAAGCATCGGTGAAGCTGATGTGATTGATAAAGACAAAAGGTAATGCGGCAAAGGCACTGGCTATTGTCCAAACAAGACTGGTGATAAGAAACATATCTCGAACGCTCAATTGGAATTTAGCAGTACGTCCGAGTGTTAGACATAAGAAAGCAACAACATGGGTGATGAGAAGGGACTGGCCAAACTCGATGAACCCACCAGTCCCAGTAAAGAAGGCGACAATCGTTGGAATATACATAAATAGGGCTAACTTTGATAAAAGCAGCCCGATAACGAATAAGATAGGACGTAGGTTTACCATGTGATGATGCTCCTAGTCGCCAAAATGATTAGAGGAAGAAAGCACTTGGTTGGAAGAGTGCTTCAACATCAGAGACGTATTTTTTGTTCACTAAGAACATAACAACGTGGTCATCTTGCTCGATAATGGTTCTATCATGGGCAATCAGTACTTCATCACCACGGACAATCGCACCAATTGTGGTACCCGGTGGTAATCGAATGTCGCCAATGGCTTTACCAACGACTTTCGAGGTTGTTTCATCACCATGAGCAATGGCTTCAATAGCCTCTGCTGCGCCACGACGAAGTGACGATACGTTAACGATATCTGCACGACGAACGTGTGTTAATAGTGCTGAAATCGTTGCTTGCTGAGGAGAGATCGCCACATCAATTACACTGCCTTGTACTAAATCTACATAGGCACTGCGCTGGATAAGTACCATCGCTTTTTTTGCACCCATTCGCTTAGCGAGCATGGCTGACATGATGTTGGTCTCATCTTCATTAGTCAGTGCAATAAATACATCGACTTGATCGATATTCTCTTCGGTAAGCAATTCTTGATCGGCTGCGTCTCCACAGAAAACAATCGTATTTTCAAGATCTTCTGATAACTTCTCAGCACGCTTGTAGTTGCGCTCGATTAGCTTAACGCTATAGCCTTGCTCTAGACGTTTCGCCAGACCAGCACCGATATTACCGCCACCCACAATCATGATGCGTCGATAAGGCTTTTCTAGGCGTTGCAGCTCACTCATTACTGAGCGAATGTGATTACTTGCAGCAACGAAGAATACTTCGTCATCTGCTTCTATAATCGTGGTGCCTTGCGGCCTGATTGGTCTACCTTGGCGGAAAATAGCCGCTACACGGGTATCAATGTGTGGCATGTGATCGCGCAGTGCAGAAAGGGCGTTACCAACTAGCGGCCCGCCATAGTAGGCTTTTACCGCAACTAGGCTGACTTTCTCATCAGCAAAACTTACCACTTGCAGTGCACCGGGGTATTGAATGAGGCGTTCGATGTAACTGGTGACAAGCTCTTCTGGAGCAATCAAGTGATCGACCGGAACCGCACCAGATTTAAACAGAGCGTCTTTTTCTATTAAGTATTCAGGAGAACGAATACGAGCGACTCGGTTGGGTGTATTAAACAGAGTAAAGGCGACTTGGCATGCTGCCATATTGGTTTCATCCATATTGGTGACCGCAACCAACATGTCTGCATCTTGTGCACCCGCTTCACGCAGTACATCTGGGTGACTGGCGTAGCCGTTTACAACACGTAAATCATATTTATCTTGAAGCTCGCGGAGGCGATCGCCATTTTTATCGACGATGGTGATGTCGTTATTTTCACCGACTAGATTTTCTGCCAGTGTGCCGCCCACCTGACCCGCGCCAAGAATAATGATTTTCATGCCATGTTCTCTTTATTACTGCTCTAAGTCGTAAATGAAAGCATCATTGGATGCTTTCATTCAATTCGGTCTTACTAAGCTATTAAATTATTGATTCGTCAGTTGACTAGGCGACCGCTTTTTTAGCACAGCGTAGTAGAAGCCATCCATGTCATCTTCACTTGGAAGAATTTGTCGACCGGGTGCTGATGGCTCAGAACCTGTTAATTCTGCGTTTTCTGTACGTGCCAAAAAGTCAGTGACTTGTAAGCTGTTCTCTTTTGGGTGAATCGAGCAGGTTGCGTAAACCATAGTGCCGCCTGGCTTCAATTGCTTCCACATTGCATCCATGATTTCACTTTGAAGCTCAACAAGTGCATCAATGTCGGTTGCTCTACGTAGCCATTTGATGTCAGGGTGACGACGAATAACACCGGTTGCTGAACAGGGTGCATCTAGCAAAATACGATCAAATTGTTCACCTTGCCACCATTCTTCTGGGTAACGTGCGTCACCGCAAATAACATCCGCATTTAGTTGCAATCGGTCAAGGTTATCGTAAACACGATCAAGCCTTTTGGCATCACAATCAATCGCGACGACTTCAGTGTCTTTAGTATGCTCAAGGATGTGTGCTGTTTTACCACCTGGCGCTGCACAGCAATCAAGAATCAATTCGCCTTCTTGTGGTTCTAGGTAGTCAACAGCAAGCTGCGCTGCGGCATCTTGTACTGAAACCCAACCTTTTTCAAAACCAGGTAAGTTGCTCACATCACACGGAACCGCCAATTTTATCGCATCAGCGGCTTCAGGGTGAGTAGTGAACTCTATGTCTTCATTTTTGAGTAGTTCAAGATATTCATCACGAGTGTGGTGTTGGCGATTAACACGCAACCACATTGGTGCTTTGCTGTTATTGGATTCTGTAATAGCTTCCCACTGCTCAGGGTAGCTCTCTTGTAGCATTTTCAGGATCCAACTAGGGTGGCAGTATTTTCCAGCATTGTGGCTAAGCGAAATGGCATCTAGCTCTTCTTGGTTGCGAAGGTAGTTACGTAATACAGCATTGATGAGCCCGCTTAAACTAGGACCACGAAGTGTATTGGTCGCTTCGACCGTTTCCCCAACAGCAGCGTGAGAAGGGATGCGCATAAATCCAAGTTGATATATTCCGACTAGGATAAGGTGGTGAAAAACACGCTTTTTACCTTTAAGTGAATTCTCCATCAGCTCATTAGCTATCGTCTCTAAACGAGGTAAGTAGCGTAATGCGCCATAGCAAATCTCTTGTAGCAGCGCGTGGTCTCGAGGACGTATGGTTTTTTGAGCGGCTGGTAGAGCGTGAGATAGCGAGTGGCCTTTGTCGACGACTTGGAAAAGTACGTTAGCTGCGGCTGCGCGAACATTCATGGTGAATACCTTAAAAGTTATTGGAGGCATCTCTGCCTCCTAAAATGTACTGACTTACCTATCCTGAGTTCAGGCTGTTTTTATTAAGTCATTGATAAAACAAATTTGTTGCTTGAGGTGTAACGGTTTTTGATGAGTGATCAACTCAATACGCTACCCACTTCAAACCAGCTTGCACGAGAGTTGAGAATATCTTGCACCGACATGGCTTTTTTACCTGGAACTTGTAGCTGTTCAAGTACGATAACGCCGTTGCCTGTTGCGATATAGATGCCAGTTTTATCGGCTTTCAAAATGGTGCCTGAAGCTTTATCACTAGACTCACCATCAAAGCGGCTTTGCCAAACTTTAATCGTATTCTCTGCGGCTTCAAAGTGACTCATTGGCCAAGGGTTGAAAGCACGAACACAGCGTTCGATGTGCGTGGCATCATCATTCCAGCTAATACGCGCTTCATCTTTGCTTAGCTTCTTCGCGTAGTTGGCTTGTTCATCATCTTGTTTTTCAGCAATAGCGGAGCCGTCGGCAATTGTCGCAATACACTCAACAAGCGCATCAGGACCAAGCTCGGCAAGCTTTTCATACATAGAGGCGCTGGTATCACTAGCTTCAATTGGAAGTGTCGCGATTTGCAGCATATCACCCGTATCGAGACCGATATCCATTTGCATAATGGTCACGCCAGTCTCTTTATCTCCAGCCCAAATTGAGCGTTGAATCGGAGCCGCGCCACGCCAACGAGGAAGAATCGAACCATGAACATTAATACAGCCAAGTTTTGGCGTATCAAGAACAGCTTGTGGCAGCAATAGACCATAAGCCACCACAACCATTAGATCGGCATTGAGATCTTTAAGCTGTTGCTTCGCTTCATCTGACTTGAAGTTTTCAGGCTGAAAAACAGGAATATCGTGTTCAAGTGCAATGTTTTTAACTGGGCTAGCGGTTAGCTTCTTACCACGACCGGCTGGGCGGTCGGGCTGAGTGTAAACCGCAATGACTTCATGCTCCGAAGACAACAACGCCGCCATGTGACGGGCGGCGAAATCTGGAGTACCTGCAAAGACAATTCTTAAAGACTGGCTCAAGGTAGGCTTCCTTTTATAAGTGATGGACGCTAGTTATAAATAGCGGGTACTAGAGGTGATGACCTCTAGACCATTTTATTTGTTGGCTTGTTTTTCGTTAAAGCGTTTAATCTTAGTTAGCTTATCTTGGATACGCTTGCGCTTTAACGGAGATAAATAATCCACAAATAACTTGCCTTTTAGGTGGTCAAGTTCGTGTTGTACACAGATAGCCAAAAGGTCATCGGCTTCGAAAGCGATCTCTTCACCTTCTCTGTTTAGTGCTTTTACTGATACTTCAGAGGCGCGTGGAACCAAAGCGCGTGCTCCAGGAACCGATAGACAGCCTTCTTCAATGCCGTCTTCACCGCGCTTTTCAGTGATCTCTGGATTGATAAGTACCATTGGCTCATCACGTGTTTCTGAAATATCGATTACGACGATACGTTGGTGGAAATCAACCTGTGTTGCGGCAAGGCCAATTCCGTCTTCTTCGTACATGGTTTCAATCATGTCATCGACGAATTTTTGAATCTCTGGTGTTACCTTTTCGACAGGCTTAGCGACAGTGCGTAAGCGGTCATCTGGGAACGTTAATACTTGTAATACAGACATATACACTCTAAATGTTGAACTGTGCCGAATCGGCCTAAATCTCGTTGGCTCAATTCTAGACATTTTAGACCCTAAATGACAGCATCCAAACGTGAATAATCGCGTTTTTGATTACAAATAAGACTAAGGGAATTAGGCTATGCCACGTGCAATCCATCTTATATACATGCTTTTTTTCTCTGCATTAATGACTTACTCGCTCTCTGCCTTCGCCACGAACAGTCAGCCACTTAGTGTAAAAGAAGGGGCACCTAAAACTTATACGGTGGTGAAGGGCGATACGTTGTGGGATATTTCTGAGCTCTACCTTGATAGCCCGTGGCTGTGGCCAAAGTTATGGAAAAATAATCCCTACATCGATAACCCTGATCTAATTTACCCCGGCGATAGACTGACGCTGTATTGGATAAATGGGCAGCCAGTGCTTAGTTTAAAGCCGATGGTAAAGCTTAGCCCTAAAGTGAGGATGTTAGAAAAACAAGCCGTTCCGACGGTAAAAGAGAGTCTTGTGATTCCCTATCTAAAGTCTGATCGCTTATTGGATTTAGAGGCATTGAACAATAGCAGTAAAGTGCTTGGTGCTAGCAGTGGTAAGAAATTTCTCACCTCTGAAGAGTCTCTCTTTATTAGTGGCTCTCAAAATACTGAGGGTAGTCAAAAACAGGTAGACTGGGGCATCTACCGAGTAGCGAATGAATACAAGCGTGATGATAAGACGATGGTGGCGCTTAAACGAATCGCGAGCGCAAAATTTCATCAAACGGATTCAGATTTAACGCAATTGAAGCTCATTAATCAGCGACAAGAGATTTGGTTAAACGATATTGCGCTCCCCGATATTATTGTTGATGGAGAGAGCTTGACGATGACATTTTACCCTTCACCATCGCCAGTGGAGATCACTGCAAATATTTTAGGTGCGCTTAATGGCAGCGAATACTCAGTAAAAAATCAGATAGTGATTATTGATAAAGGCTCAGAGGATCAAATTAAACAGGGCAGTATGTTTAAGCTGCTTGAGTCGGGTGCAGCAGTATACGAGAAGAAAGGTCAATTCAGTTATAAAGATAACTCTAAGCGTCCAGCGGTTCGGTTGCCTGATAGTGCCATTGGCAGTTTGATGGTGATTCGCCCATATCAATACTTCAGCCTAGCACTTATTACGGTCAGTGAGGCCCCAATCAGCAAAGAGTCACTGTTAGTCTCACCTGATTATCAACTCAACCAAGAGATGCTAAAGGATTCAAATGGCGTTGTAGAAGCAAGTTTAGTCGAAACTACTAATACCATAGCTGCTGAACACCCAGACAGCTAATGAGCCATTAATGTCAGAGAGCGAGCTAGCAGCATGGTTGGCATTATCATTTACCCCTAAAATTGGCAGTAAAACCTTAGCTCGCTTAATTGCCATCGATGCGCCGCATAAACTCATCGAGCGTGACATAACATCCCTTCAATCGATTGGCTTATCTCCCTCTCAGGTTAGCTATTTCAAACAAGGCTCGCGGCGTGATGTTGATACTTGCCTTCAATGGACGCAAAGCACTAGCCATCATATATTGACCCCTCTTGATGAAACTTACCCACCTTTACTGAAAGAAATCTCATTTCCACCTCCCGTTTTGTTTGTTAAAGGTCGTCTTGATTGTTTAGCTCAACCACAAATAGCCATGGTTGGTAGCCGAAATGCCAGTACTGAAGGGCTAAATACAGCAAGATCATACGCAACAAGCTTTGTTGAACATGGGTTGGTTGTTACTAGTGGTCTCGCGCTAGGTATTGATGGTTATGCACATGACGGAGCATTGAATGCAGGAGGACAAACCGTGGCTGTATTAGGCTCTGGTTTAGATGAAGTTTATCCGGCAAGGCATCGAAACCTGGCTCATCGAGTAGTTGATTCTGGTGCGCTAGTTTCAGAGTTTGCACCTCACATTAAGCCAAGACCGGCTCACTTCCCTAGGAGAAATCGGATTATTAGTGGCTTATCGGTGGGCGTACTGGTTGTTGAGGCGGCGGAAAAAAGTGGCTCATTAATTACCGCAAGGTATGCAGCAGAGCAGGGAAGAGACGTATTTGCTATTCCTGGTTCTATTTATAGCGGAGTGAGTCACGGTGGTAACTCATTGATTAAAAACGGTGCGTGTTTAGTTCAAAGTGAACAAGATGTGTTAGATGAAATTGATACCTTGGTAAACTGGTCTATTAATCAAAGAGCCAATACTCAGGCGGATTTATTTGATAAAATAGATAACGAAGAAGAATTGCCATTTCCTCAACTGTTAGCTAACGTAGGAATAGAGGCTACGCCAGTTGATATTCTCGCGAGCAGGACCAATATACCTGTTCATGAAGTCATGATGCAGCTCTTGGAGCTTGAGCTTTCAGGGCATGTTGTTGCAGTTTCCGGTGGCTATATTCGTAATGGGAGGGGCTAGCTATGATGATGGACATACTGATGTATTTGTTCGAAACCTATATCCATAGCGATGCAGAATTGCAAGTGGACCAAGATGAGCTAGAAGACGAGCTTCTTCGAGCGGGGTTTCACGAAAAAGATATTTATAAAGCCCTTCATTGGTTGGAAGAGTTAGCGGCGTTACAACAAAGTGACGAGCACTCAGCAATTACAACCAGTGCCGCGACATCCACCCGTATTTATACGGCAAAAGAGATGCAGCGGATAGACTTAGAGAGCCGAGGTTTTCTACTTTTTCTAGAGCACATTAAAGTACTGACGACTGAAACTCGTGAGATGGTCATTGATCGTGTGATGGGTTTAGAGACGAACGAATTTGAATTGGATGACTTAAAGTGGATTATTCTGATGGTGCTGTTTAACGTACCAGGGAATGAAAATGCTTATACGCTAATGGAAGAGCTGTTATACACAACTGAGCAAGGTATTTTGCATTAAGTTTTCTTTCATTTAACCACTGATTAAGAGTCCGATGAGCAGTAAAATCGATCAAACACTATTTTCAGGTCATGAGCATGCAATAGAGCATGAAGCGTGCCCTAATTGTGATGGCGAACTTCAGCTTCGTCATGGTAAACACGGCCCTTTTCTTGGGTGCAATCAATACCCAAGCTGTGACTATATTCGTCCATTACATCAAAACGATGGCCATATAATCAAACCGCTCGGTGTCGCTTGCCCATCGTGTGAGCATGAGCTTGTCTTACGTCAGGGGCGATATGGTATGTTCATCGGGTGTAGTCATTACCCTGAATGCAACCATATTGAATCGCTAGATGAGCAAGAAGATGAAAATGCGCCACAATATGCTTGCCCTGATTGTGGAAAAGGTCATCTAATTGAGCGTAAAACTCGATTTGGCAAATTATTCTATGCGTGTGAATGCTACCCTAAATGCAAATTTTCGGTGAACTTACCTCCGGTAAAAGGTCGATGTGAAGAGTGTGGTTTCCCATTGTTGGTGGAGAAGAAGCTGGCGAGTGGGATTAAAATTCAATGCGCTGATAGACGCTGCCATCATACTCAGTCATAACTCATGCGATATGTTTGCATTCTAAATTTTGAAAACAAAAAATGACGCGAATGCGTCATTTTTTATTCGTCTTTATAAGCTTAATTAATTGATATTTTGTGCCAATTCATGAATGGCAGGATAGGCATCTTTATCGAGAATATCAGCGAGTGAAGATAAGGTATGCTGAAGCTCTGCTTGAGAGTGAGCACATACATTAATATGGCCCATCTTTCTTCCTGCACGCTTCTCTTTTCCATACCAATGTACATGGCAACCTTCGGTTGAAAGTAGGCTTTCAGGTACACAGTCTTCGCCAAGGATATTGATCATTGCCGTTGGGCGTATCAATTTGGTACTACCGAGTGGAAGCCCTGTTACTGCTCGAAGGTGGTTTTCAAACTGACAAGTTTCCGCACCCTGTTGAGTCCAGTGTCCTGAGTTATGCACACGTGGTGCTATCTCATTAACTAGAAGCTGGCCATTCACATCAAAAAACTCAAGAGCAAGTACACCCACATAATCGAGGCGATTGGCAATAGCGGTAAACATCTGCTTGGCTTGGCTTTGTAGCTCAAGATCATCGATGGCCGTTGATAAGCTCAATACACCGTCGGTATGAACGTTCTCAGCGAGTGGATAAACTGAAACACTGCCATCTTTTGCTCTAGCACCCACTAATGAGACTTCGCGGTCAAAACCTATGAATGCTTCAGCAACGATAGCTTGGGTTGGAGAGGCGGCGATACATTCAGCCATCTCTTGCCAAACTGTCTCAACACAATCGAGAGATTTTAGACGCCATTGGCCTTTACCGTCGTAACCACCAAGCGCACTTTTTAGCACCATTGGTAGTTTGACATGCGCAATTGCTGCATCAAAATCTTCGCGAGTATTAATGATGTAATACGGCGCGTTTTTCACCTGAGCGTCATCGAGTAGTGCTTTTTCTATTCGGCGGTCACCACCAGCTTTAATGGCTTCAGTGCTTGGTAGAAACTTTCCGCTTTTTTCACAGACATCAAGAACATCATGTGGGATGTGCTCAAATTCAGCGGTAATTACATCGGCCTGTGCAATCGCATTATCCAACCCATGACCTATCACAGCCTGAGTTAGAGGGTGAACAATGTCTTCACTGTTCACGTCAAATGCGGATATCTCAATATTAAGTGGTGCGCCAGCCAGTGACATCATTCGAGCAAGTTGCCCGGCACCTAATACCAATACATGCATGATTTAGTCCTCAGCAGGGTTTGGATTTGCTAATACAGTATCCGTTTGCTCTGTACGGAACGCTTCTACTTTAGCCATAACACTCTCATCGTGTGTACCAATAATTTGAGCGGCCAAAATACCAGCATTTGCAGCGCCAGCTTCACCGATAGCAAGCGTACCAACCGCAATTCCCTTAGGCATTTGAACGATAGATAGTAGAGAATCCATGCCTTTTAAAGCGCGAGATTGTACTGGTACACCTAATACAGGAACGCTTGTAAATGCCGCTGCCATACCTGGAAGGTGAGCTGCACCGCCAGCACCAGCAATAATGACTTTAATGCCGCGCTCTTTTGCACTTGTCGCGTAGTCCGCCAGTAGTTGAGGAGTTCTGTGCGCAGAAACGACTTTAGTTTCGTAAGGAACACCAAACTGATCCAGCATTTCTGCTGCTAGTTTCATTGTTGGCCAATCTGACTTAGAACCCATAATAATGCCGACTTTCATCTCAAACTCCTTCAAGCTTCAATAATTTGGTGAGCGGATATTTTGGGCGCATTATACGGGGAAAATCGCATCAAGCAAACGATTGCGTTGCTCTTGGTAGAAGATTGATACATTTTATAAACAAATAGCTTTAGGCACTGATAGTGATTATTTGTACACTTATGATAATCACCGCTGATAAATAAGAACTAGGAAGTCATCGTGAAGAATATTGAGCAAGTGAACCAAGCCTTGCAGCAAGGAGAAGTTATCGCATACCCAACCGAGGGTGTCTTTGGTGTTGGATGCGACCCTGATAGCCCTGAAGCGATACAAAAATTGCTGGAATTAAAGCAGCGTCCGGTTGAAAAAGGCTTGATTCTCATTGCTGCCAATTACGAGCAGTTATTGCCGTACATTGATGAAAGCCAGCTTAGTGCAGAGCAACTGATGGCGGTACACGCAACCTGGCCAGGGCCTGTAACTTGGATAATGCCAACTAGTGATAAAACTTCTTCATGGGTGTCGGGGCAATTCGATTCTATTGCGGTCCGTGTTACTGACCATCCATTAGTGCAAGAGTTGTGTCTCGCATTTGGTAAGCCTATTACCTCAACCAGTGCTAACCTTACTGGCCTTGATCCATGCATGACATCTGAAGAGGTCGAGGTACAATTGGGTGATAAGCTATTTTCTATTTTAGATGGCAAAACAGGTGGGCGTGATAAGCCGAGTGAAATTCGCGATGCCAAGACCTCTAAAGTATTAAGACAAGGCTAATAAAACGATTCAATGATAAAGATAACGAAAGCAGCGTAGGAATAAATAATGGCAAGTATTGATAAGAATAAGGTAAAGCAGTTTTTATTATCGTTACAAGACAAGATCTGTGCTGAATTAGAACAAGTCGACGGTACAGCGTTATTTAAACATGATGACTGGGAAAAAGGCCCGACCGAGCGATTAGCAGGTGGTGGTCGTACTCGCGTAATGCGTAACGGAAATGTCTTTGAGCAAGGCGGCGTTAATTTTTCTCATGTATTAGGCGAAAAAATGCCAGCTTCCGCTACGGCTCATAGACCTGAACTCGCGGGGCGAAGATTTGAAGCAATGGGGGTGTCATTAGTGATGCACCCAAAGAATCCTTATATTCCTACCTCTCACGCTAATGTTCGTTTCTTTATTGCAGAAAAAGAGGGTGAAGACCCGATCTGGTGGTTTGGTGGTGGCTTTGATTTAACACCGTTTTACCCATTTGAAGAAGATTGCCAGTATTGGCATAACGCTGCTAAAGAAATCTGTGAACCGTTTGGTTCTGAAGTCTACACGGAACATAAAGAGTGGTGCGATAAATACTTCTTCTTACCACATCGAGATGAAACTCGTGGTGTGGGCGGTTTATTCTTTGATGATCTTAATCACTGGGAGTTTGATAAGTGCTTTGAGTACATGAAAGCAGTAGGTGAGGGTTACATTACCGCCTACGTTCCCATTGTCCAAAGAAGAAAAGAGACCTTATTTGGGGACAGGGAGCGCCAATTCCAACTGTACCGTCGAGGGCGCTATGTTGAATTTAACCTAGTGTACGATCGTGGCACTTTGTTTGGCTTACAGAGTGGGGGCCGTACGGAATCCATTTTGATGTCGATGCCACCACTCGCTCGTTGGGAGTATTCCTACCAAGTTGAAAGTGGCTCTCCTGAAGCTGAGCTCTACGATCACTACCTAAAACCTCGCGATTGGTAATTGTTACCTATATATAGAGGCTTTCTTCTCTATATAGATAGTGATAGGGTCATAACATCAGGCAAACGCCTTTTGATATGACCCTTTTTTATCTGATAGGTTAAGGATATGACTCAGCAAATAGATCGTTACGTCGTTTTCGGCAATCCCATAGCACAAAGTAAATCTCCCTTCATTCACACTCTATTTGCTCGACAAACCAATCAACCGCTCACCTATATTACGGCTTGTCCTCCTAAAGGTGGCTTCAAACAGGCAGCAACAGATTTCTTTTCTGAAGGCGGCAAAGGCTGCAACATTACAGTGCCATTTAAAGAAGACGCGTATCAGTTTGCTACACGGTTAACAGAGAGAGCGCAGTTGGCTGGCGCGGTTAATACGTTAAAAAAATTAGATGATGGAGAAATTATCGGTGATAACACCGATGGTGAAGGCTTAGTTCAGGACTTACTTCAATATCAGGTGCCGTTAAAAGGCGCTCGTATCTTACTTATTGGTTCGGGCGGTGCGGCAAGAGGTGTTATTAAGCCTTTACTCGATCAGAACCCCGCTGAGATTATTGTTACTAATAGAACCCATTCAAAAGCTCACAATCTTACCGAGATGTTTTCCCAATATGGAAATATCAGTGCGATTGAGATGGAAAAAATAGATGACTCATTTGATGTCATTATAAATTCGACCTCATCAAGCTTAAGTGGTGAGTTGCCTTCTATCTCTTCTAATATTTTTTCTGAACTCAGTGTTGTGTATGACATGATGTATGGATCGGGGAAAACAACCTTTAATCAATGGGCGAGTGACCACGGTGTTGTACAAGTCTACGATGGTTTGGGTATGTTGGTAGGTCAAGCCGCGGAAAGCTTTATGTTGTGGCGAGGTCTGAGACCCGGTTCTAAGCAGATCTTAAGAGAATTGCGCAAAAATCTAGAAGGTATGTAATGAATCAATCTATTTTATTTCCTGATATCCAAGACTGGAATGAAGAGAAAAAGGTGATCAGTTTTTCGGCTCAACAATCAGGTGCGTTAATTGAATGCTCAATCTCTGTATCGCAACTAGAGCGGTTATCGGATAAAAAGATAGTTTCAACGCAGCTGGCATTAGAGATCTTCAAAGAGTATCGATTTGATATTGAGGAACTAGCAGAAGAGTTAATAGAGCAAGAAGAGTTTGATACTTCAGGCTCTATTGAGATTAAGGCCTGAGTTACACCGGTTTTACTTCTTCTATATAGTCATTTTTATTCTGAACATAATTATCAGAAGATTTTTGCAAAAAGGCGCGTTCTTTATCAGATAAAGGGCGTGCTTGTTTTACTGGGCTACCCACATAAAGATAACCGCTTTCCAGCACCTTATTCGGTGGCACCAAGCTGCCTGCGCCGATCATCACTTCATCTTGAATTACCACACCATCAAGTACAATTGCACCCATACCCACTAAAACTCGATTGTGAATAGTGCAGCCGTGTAGCATCACCTTATGACCAACAGTGACATCATCGCCGATAATCAATGGAAAGCCTGCTGGATTCTCTGGGTTTTTATGGGTTACATGTAAGACACTACCATCTTGAACATTGCTGCGCTGACCGATATGGATGTGATTCACATCTCCACGAGCGGCGACTAAAGGCCATATGCTCGAATCATCGCCAATTTTGATGTCTCCAACCAAAACTGCACTACTATCTATATAGACACGGTCACCTATTTCAGGGCGAATGCCTTTATAACTGCGTATTGAACTCATAATTTCTCCTTATTCATAAGGATTAAACGGGAAATGTGACGGAAATAGTAGCAAAAAACACACTTGTTGATTGAAAAACACCCAAGCAGTTAAAAAAAGCAAAAAAACCTAATAAAAGCACTTGCCAACGTGAGCGCGATCTCTATAATGCCCCCTCGCTGACACGGGAAAGCATCACTACTTCGGTTCTGAAGCGCCCAGTTAGCAAGGTTTGATAGCTTAAGCTAAGTGCTTAAAAAAGATTTGAAAAAGTGGTTGACACTAAAACTTAAATCGCTAGAATGACCGTCCGCTTAGAGAGCTTCTTCTTAGGAAGAATGACTCAACAAGCAACGCTCTTTAACAATTTAAACCTATCAATCTGTGTGGGCACTCGTTGATGAAAATCCAAAATGTTTTTACCTTGGTAAAAACAGTTTCTTCGGAAACACTTGGGCTTCAATGAACTGAGTGACCAATACGAATAACTTCGGTTATTTGGCACAGTCAATTCATTACCATTCTGTTGGAATGGTAATAGCTTTAAAGTTACATATTTACTTCGGTAAATATTAGTTTTGAAGTCAGTATTCATTGAGCCGACAAAATCTTAAATTGAAGAGTTTGATCATGGCTCAGATTGA
>NZ_JAKJSV010000014.1:0-89795 GCF_050337325.1 Vibrio kyushuensis | reverse complement strand
TTGCTAGAGCCAAGGCTCGAAAGGCTGAGCAGAGTACCGCTGGAGAAGCTGTTACACCTGAACCAACTAACTCAAGCGAAGACGACCCTAAAAAAGCCGCTGTCGCCGCTGCTATTGCTAGAGCCAAAGCTCGTAAGGCAAAGCAGAGCAAAGCTGAAGAATCCGTTAACTCTGAACCGGCTAACTCTAGCGAAAACGACCCTAAAAAAGCCGCTGTCGCCGCTGCCATTGCTAGAGCTAAAGCTCGCAAGGCTGAGCAGAGCAAAGCTGAAGAGTCCGTTAAATCTGAACCGGCTAACTCTAGCGAAGACGATCCTAAAAAAGCAGCTGTCGCCGCTGCCATTGCCAGAGCTAAAGCTCGTAAGGCAGAGCAGAGCAAAGCTGAAGAGTCCATTAAACCTGAACCGGCTAACTCTAGCGAAGACGACCCTAAAAAAGCCGCTGTCGCCGCTGCCATTGCCAGAGCCAAAGCTCGTAAAGCACAAAAAGAGCTGATACCGAATGAACAAAATAATTCTGAGGAGAAACAGTAGTGGCCTTTTTTATCGCCAGCTCCCCACATACGCATAGCAAAAAAAGCACCCCAGATTTAATGAAGTGGGTAATGCTCGCGGCGCTACCCGGCCTTGTGGCACAAACTTACTTCTTTGGTTGGGGCACTATTATCCAGCTATTGCTTGCTCTCATTGTTGCCGTCCTACTTGAAACAGCGGTCTTGCTGATTAGAAAGCGCCACCCTTTGTCTGCTTTACGTGATTACAGTGCGTTAGTCACAGCTTGGTTGCTTGCTGTTGCTATCCCACCCTATTCACCATGGTGGATCATCGTTATCGGTCTCATCTTCGCGATTATTATTGCAAAGCATCTCTATGGCGGTATCGGGCAAAACATCTTCAACCCTGCCATGGTGGCCTATGTTGTACTACTCATTTCCTTTCCAGTACAAATGACCTCGTGGATTACACCTGTAGAGTTAAACCAAGATCCTGTTTACTTTATCGATGCATTTTCACTTATATTTAGCGGTTTTAACCATGAAGGATTGTCTCTCGCCCAGATTCGTACGGGTATCGATGGCGTGACTATGGCAACACCTTTAGACGCTTTTAAGACAGCGCTTCATTCGGGTAGCACTGCATCAGAAGCAATGAAGCAGCCTCAATTTCATGGCTTTGCTGGGATTGGTTGGGAGTGGGTAAATCTTGCCTATCTCGCTGGCGGTTTACTGCTTATAAAACTCAAAGTTATTGACTGGCATATTCCAGTCTCATTCTTAGCCAGTTTGATTATCGTGAGTAGCTTCTTCTTCATGATAACTCCAGGAGAAACGGCAAGCCCAATTCTTCATATACTGTCGGGAGCAACCATGCTCGGGGCATTTTTCATTGCCACCGACCCTGTATCAGCCTCTACAACAGTGAAGGGACGTATCGTTTTCGGTGCCTTCATTGGGTTCTTAGTCTTCGTCATCCGTAGCTGGGGCGGCTTCCCAGACGGTATCGCATTCGCAATATTACTGTCTAATATGTGCGTACCTATGATCGACTACTACACCAAACCACGTACCTATGGGCATTAAGGAAAATTATGTTAGCGGCGATTCGTAAAAACGGACTGACACTGGCAATTTTTGCCTGCGCAACAACAGGGCTCGTTGCAGTGACTCACCACCTGACGAAAGATACCATTCGTCAGCAAGAAAAAATTCAGCTACTCACTATTTTGAATCAAGTGATCCCGGAATCACTCCATGATAACGATCTATATCAATCGTGTAGCTTGGTCACTCATTCAGCCCTTGGTACGAATGATCCAATGCCAGCCTATTTTGCTACATTAAATGGGCAACCTAGTGCTATTGCCATTGAAGCTATTGCTCCTGATGGTTATAACGGTGCTATAAAAGTGATTGTTGGTATTAACCAGCAAGGGAACATTACAGGTACACGTGTTTTATCTCATCAAGAGACACCGGGACTTGGCGATAAAATTGACCTACGTATTAGCGATTGGATCTTAGGCTTTGTCGGAAAAACAGTGACTGATACGAATCAAGATATTTGGAAAGTCCGTAAAGATGGTGGTCAATTTGATCAGTTTACTGGTGCAACGATAACGCCTAGAGCGGTTGTGGGCGCAGTTAAAAATGCAGTTTCTTTTGTCAATGAGAACCATCAACAACTCACCAGCCAAGCATTCAACTGTGGAGGTTCTAATGAGTGATCATAAAGAGCTAATGAAAAATGGCCTTTGGGATAACAACCCCGCCCTCGTTCAATTGCTTGGGCTTTGTCCATTATTGGCAGTCTCTTCGACCGTCACAAATGCATTAGGGCTGGGTATTGCAACACTATTGGTGCTTGTAGGCTCAAACGTAGCGGTCTCTTTACTTAGAGAATACGTCCATAAAGAGATTCGTATTCCTGTCTTCGTTATGATCATTGCCTCTCTAGTTACTTGTGTTCAGTTACTCATGAACGCCTATACCTACGGTTTATATTTGTCTCTGGGCATTTTTATTCCACTGATTGTGACTAACTGCGTGATCATTGGCCGAGCTGAAGCTTTTGCATCTAAAAACAGTGTTCTTCCCTCGGCTTTAGATGGTCTGTGGATGGGGCTTGGGATGACAGCCGTTCTAGTTTTACTAGGCGCAATACGTGAAGTGCTTGGTAACGGTACACTGTTTGATGGTGCGGATATTTTATTAGGTTCTTGGGCTCAATCACTTCGAATTGAAATATTCCAGTTCGATAATAGCTTTTTATTAGCACTTCTTCCTCCTGGTGCTTTTATTGGTGTGGGTTTCATCATTGCGATAAAAAACGTCATCGATTCACAAATGGCATCTCGCAAACCTAAAGCGAAAAAAGCGGCCATCGAGCGAGCACGAGTTACAAACTAATGCCTGTGATGCCATTAATTAAGATGTAAGCGAAACTAAAATGAATAACGAAAAGCGCGCAGAAATTTTAACTCGCCTTAGGGACGATAACCCTAATCCTCAAACCGAGCTTAACTGGGATACCCCTTTTGAGCTTTTGATTGCCGTATTATTATCTGCTCAAGCGACTGATGTCAGCGTAAACAAAGCAACAGATAAGCTCTACCCTATTGCGAATACGCCACAAGCGATCCTCGACTTGGGTGTAGATGGTGTGAAAAAGTACATCAAAACCATCGGGCTGTTTAATTCAAAAGCTGAAAATGTCATCAAGACCTGCCGAATGCTGGTTGAGCTGCACAATAGTGAAATCCCTGAGAATCGTGAAGCGCTTGAGGCCCTTCCTGGTGTTGGGCGTAAAACGGCCAACGTTGTTCTCAACACCGCTTTTGGTTGGCCTACAATCGCTGTTGATACTCATATCTATCGTGTATCTAACCGAACCAAGTTTGCGATGGGAAAAACCGTCGATGATGTCGAGAAAAAACTCCTTAAAGTTGTTCCAAAAGAATTTAAAGTTGATGTACACCACTGGCTTATCTTACATGGTCGCTACACCTGTATAGCCAGAAAACCACGTTGTGGTAGCTGTATGATCGAAGATCTCTGCGAATTTAAAGAAAAAATATACCCAGAAAGCTAGGAGCCCACTATGTCAAACGGAAGAATTCTTCACACGATGCTACGTGTTGGAGACTTAGATAAATCCATTGAGTTCTACACAAAAGTTATGGGGATGACCCTGCTTAGAACCAATGAAAACAAAGAGTATGAATACACACTGGCATTCGTCGGCTATGGTGACGAATCGCAAGGCTCAGTTATCGAACTAACCTACAATTGGGGAACCAGTGACTATGAGCTAGGTAATGCCTTTGGTCATATCGCAATTGGAGCTGACGATATATACACGACTTGTGAAGCAATAAGAGCGGCAGGTGGTGTTATTACTCGTGAACCAGGTCCAGTCAAAGGTGGAACCACTGAGATTGCTTTTGTTAAAGACCCAGATGGCTACATGATTGAACTTATTCAAAGTAAAAGTGCATCTGAAGGATTAGGCAGCTAATCTTTGAGACTCATACCCAATTAGGTGACCTAGCGTTGCCTTTTTATTAATTTAGTGATAGTAATGGTTCTCATTTGCATTTAATCAAAAGAGAAACAATCATGAGTGTGAGAGAGTGGGAAGAACATACACTGCTTGCTGACGTAGCCATGCAGCAAAGTGATCACCTAAGAAGTATTCTTCACTACCAACAAGCCTTAACCATAAGTGACCAGCTGACACATGTCGAAGATATAGAAATTGAAGAGCGACTTATTGTGTCTGTCATCTCCTGCCATAACATGGCAAAATTTTGGCGAACAATAGGCGATGAAAAATATGAGCTAAAGTATTTGCAACTCGCTTCAGAGAAAGTACTTTCCCTTGTTCCTCAGTGTGCAAATAGTCAGTGTGAATCGTATATCGACTCATTAGGTTGCTGCAAAAAAGCGTTGATTGAATTTCTCAAGCGTCACCCAAACCCTTACATCGCAAAACAAGTTAGTCACCTAGACTCGGCAACTAACTGTAATCTCATTTCAATGTTTAAGCTGAACTAACTAGTTAGACTTACCGCTATACCTGTGTTCGTCCTAGCGAGATAACCACACGGCGGTTCTTATCTTTTCCGATAGGAGACGAGTTATCGGCAACTGGGCGACGCTTACCGTAGCCTTGCACTTCAATTCTGTCTTCAGGCAAGCCAAGAGATTCAAAGTAATCACGTAAAACCTCGGCTCTTTGCTCGGATAGGTTTTGACTGACACTTCGGCTATCAACGGAGTCCGTGTATGTTGAAACCAGAACTAAATCGATATCTTGGTTGTGTCGAATGTACTCTGCTATTTGAGCTAAACGTTTTCGAGACGCCTTATTTAACTGAACACTACTACGATCATAATGCAAAATAGTAAACGCGATATCTTCGAAGCTGTAAGGCAATAAGTTGGCGATACAGTCACTAAATACATTGTATTTTTGTTGGAATAGCACTGATGATAACGCAACTTCAATACGCTGATCACGGCTTTGCCAATCTTGATAACTGAAAGTCGGGTAACGCCCCTTTTCTAGTTCGCCTAATATCCCCCAAGCTGTTTGACCTCCAATGTAGCCGTCAAACTGTTTAAAGAACTTAATGTTGGTGATGCGTTCTGCACTCTCTCCCGGACGCCATGATGGTGGCAAAGAAACAAGACTAACATTCCTTGTCTCCCCCATTGGACGACGCATTTTCAACTCAAAATCTAGAATGATTTTTTTACTTGCTCTTGATGAGAACTCCGCATCCCCATAGTTTGGGATTGGATGAACTAAACGACACTCTAAAGGCGTATTCGCAATCATCTGCCATGTAGACTGTATGGGCGTAGCAACATAACGTTTATCCAAGGCAAAAGCCGTTGGAGAAACCATTACATTTGTCATTAATACAGCGCTAATCGCGGCCCATTTCTTCATATTTACTGTTCTCTTCATACTACTGAGCAACGGCGATTGATTGCCGTTGTAATTTCCTTCTCCAAAGAATGCAAAATTCTAGCCAGTTATCACAGTAAATTCCGTTTCATTCTTAGATTCTTCGGTTTTGCTCAATGCAAGAATCTGCAATAATGCACGGCTTGTTCATCCAACTAAAATAATTATGACTGTAGAAAATGAAACATTAACTCTCAATAAACGCTTTCGCGGATATTTCCCCGTGGTCATTGATGTCGAAACTGCAGGCTTTAATTCTGAAACAGATGCGCTATTAGAAATCTGTGCAATAACATTGAAAATGGATGAACACGGTGATCTTCAACCTGCTTCAACTATTCACTTCCATATTGAACCATTTGAAGGTGCAAACCTTGAGAAAGCTGCACTTGAGTTTAATGGAATTATAGACCCTTTCAGCCCGTTAAGAGGCGCAGTGTCTGAAGAGCATGCATTAAAAGAAATCTACAAGCTAGTCCGCAAAGAGCAAAAAGATGCAAATTGCAGCCGCGCAATTATCGTCGCTCATAACGCTACTTTTGATCATAATTTTGTTATGGCTGCGAGCGAACGTAGCAAGTTAAAAAGAGTCCCATTCCACCCTTTTGCAACTTTTGATACCGCCGCATTAAGTGGCCTTGCTTATGGCCAGACCGTTCTAGCCAAAGCTTGTAAAACTGCAGGGATGGATTTCGACAACAAAGAAGCCCACTCAGCGCTATACGATACCGAAAAAACCGCCGAGCTTTTTTGTGGCATCGTTAATAAATGGAAAGCCCTAGGCGGCTGGCCACTTGTTGACAATAATAATTAAAAACAAACACAACTAACCGAGAAAACTATGAATCCTGTTGTAATTTCTGTCTGTATCATGTTGATACTCGCTTTGATGCGCGTGAATGTCGTTGTTGCTTTGACATTCAGTGCCATTGTTGGCGGTCTTGTATCTGGCATGAGTTTAAATGACGCAGTTTCTGCTTTCGAAAGTGGCTTGGGTGGCGGTGCAACTATTGCATTGAGTTACGCTATGCTAGGTACTTTCGCTGTTGCTATTTCTAAATCTGGTATTACTGACCTACTTGCACAAAACGTGATTAAGCGAATTAATGGCAAAGAGAACGGTACGGCTAGCACTGGACTAAAATACGCGGTACTTGCTTCGCTTATTTTGGTAACGATGTCATCACAAAATGTCATCCCCGTTCATATCGCCTTTATTCCAATTTTAATTCCACCTCTACTGGGCGTATTTGCAAAACTAAAGATGGACCGCCGTATGGTTGCGTGTGTTCTTACTTTTGGTCTTGTCACACCTTATATGATTCTTCCAATCGGCTTCGGTGGTATTTTCCTAAACAACATTTTGCTTAAGAATTTACATGATAACGGTCTAGAAGGTGTTGTTGCTTCTCAAGTTCCTACTGCAATGATTCTACCTGCGCTTGGCATGGTGTTTGGTCTATTGACGGCTATTTTAGTTAGTTATAGAAAGCCACGCGAATATAAAGAGACAGCACTAACTCACGTTAATGAAGAGCCTAAAAGCATTCATATGAAGAGTATTTTGGTCGCTTGTGTTGGTATCGTTGTTGCCCTAGCTGTACAGCTTTCGACTGGCTCTATGATCATCGGCGCTTTAGCTGGCTTTATGGTATTCACTTTTGGCGGCGTTATCGCTTGGAAAGAGACTCAAGACGTCTTTACTAAAGGCGTTCATATGATGGCTATGATCGGATTCATAATGATTGCTGCGGCTGGATTTGCAGCAGTAATGAAGCAGACAGGTGGCGTTGAATCGTTGGTTGAAGCTCTGTCTACAACTATCGGTGACAATAAACCACTCGCAGCATTATTAATGCTTGTTGTTGGCCTATTAGTAACAATGGGAATCGGCTCATCGTTCTCTACTATTCCAATTCTAGCGACGATTTACGTGCCATTAGCTGCTGCGTTTGGTTTCTCACCAATGGCAACCATTGCATTAGTCGGTACAGCAGCTGCGCTTGGTGACGCCGGCTCGCCAGCTTCTGATTCAACATTAGGTCCAACATCGGGACTGAATGCTGACGGTCAGCATGAGCATATTTGGGAAACGGTAGTACCTACATTTATTCACTACAACATCCCACTGATTATTTTTGGCTGGATCGCCGCGATGGTTCTTTAAGGATAAAAACTATCACTAAAAGTATCAGGCACAAAAAAACCGAGCTTAATCGCTCGGTTTTTTATTAGGGTTTGATTAGTTTACCAACCGGTAACTTCACGTAGACCTTTACCAATCTCAGCTAGAGATTTAACAGTCTTAACGCCCGCAGCTTCAAGAGCTGCAAACTTATCTTCAGCAGTACCTTTACCACCAGAGATGATTGCGCCAGCGTGGCCCATACGTTTACCTGGAGGAGCAGTTACACCTGCGATGTAAGAAACAACAGGCTTAGTAACATTCGCTTTAATGTAATCTGCCGCTTCTTCTTCTGCTGTACCACCTATTTCACCAATCATTACAATTGCTTCAGTTTCAGGGTCTTCTTGGAACAACTTCAAGATATCAATAAAGTTTGAACCTGGGATTGGGTCGCCACCAATACCGACACAAGTCGATTGGCCGAAACCTTCATCAGTAGTTTGCTTAACCGCTTCATAAGTCAGTGTACCTGAACGAGATACGATACCAACTTTACCCTTCTTATGAATGTGACCTGGCATAATACCAATTTTACACTCATCAGGAGTAATAACACCCGGACAGTTAGGGCCGATCATGCGAACGCCAGTTTCATCTAGCTTCACTTTGACATCAACCATATCTGTTGTAGGGATGCCTTCTGTAATCGTAACAATCAGCTCGATGCCAGCATCAATTGCTTCTAAGATTGCATCTTTACAGAAAGGTGCAGGTACGTAGATAACAGTCGCTGTAGCGCCTGTTGCTTCAACTGCATCGCGAACAGTGTTGAATACTGGTAGGCCTAGGTGAACTTGACCACCTTTACCAGGAGAAACACCACCAACCATTTGAGTACCATAAGCAATTGCTTGCTCAGAGTGGAAAGTACCTTGTCCACCAGTGAAACCCTGACAGATTACTTTAGTGTCTTTGTTAATTAGTACAGACATTATTTAGCCTCCGCAGCAGCAACAACTTTTTGAGCAGCATCTGTAAGAGACACAGCAGCAATGATATCAACATCAGAATTAGCAAGAACTTCACGACCAAGGTCAGCGTTAGTGCCTTCTAAACGAACAACAACCGGTACTTCAACACCGACTTCTTTAACCGCGCCGATAATGCCTTCTGCGATCATGTCACAACGAACGATACCACCAAAGATGTTTACCAGTACCGCTTTAACATTGTCATCCGATAGGATGATCTTAAATGCTTCAGCTACACGCTCTTTTGTTGCGCCGCCCCCTACATCAAGGAAGTTAGCAGGCTTACCACCGTGCAGGTTTACAATATCCATTGTACCCATCGCAAGGCCCGCACCATTAACCATACAACCGACGTTTCCGTCTAGAGCTACATAGTTTAGTTCCCACTGAGCAGCATGCGCTTCACGCTCATCTTCTTGAGAAGGATCGTGCATTTCACGTAGTTTTGGCTGACGGTACATTGCGTTTGAGTCAATGTTAATCTTGCCGTCAAGACAAAGAAGGTCACCTTCTTTCGTTACGACAAGTGGATTAATCTCTAACAAAGCAAGGTCGTACTGAGCAAACATGTTACCAAGACCTAAGAAGATCTTAACGAACTGTTTGATTTGATCGCCTTTAAGACCTAATTTGAACGCTAGTTCGCGACCTTGATACGACTGAGGGCCAACTAGTGGATCAATCGCAGCTTGATGGATAAGCTCAGGTGTCTCTTCAGCAATCTTTTCAATATCCACACCACCTTCAGTCGATGCCATGAAAACGATACGACGAGTCGCACGATCAACAACTGCACCTAGGTACAATTCATTGTCAATGTTAGATGCTTCTTCAACAAGGATCTTAGTTACAGGCTGACCCTTTGCATCTGTTTGAAACGTTACTAGGTTTTTACCAAGCCATTTTTGAGCAAACTCTTTAACACCTTCTTTTGTGTCATGCAGTTCAACACCACCTGCTTTACCACGGCCACCCGCATGTACCTGACACTTAACGACTTTCTTTTCTGTGCTGATACGGCCAGCCGCTTCAAAAGCTTCTTGGGCTGTATCACAGGCGAAGCCTTCTGGTACAGGCAAACCGAATTCTGCAAACAGCTGTTTGGCTTGATATTCATGCAAATTCATTGTGTATTTCCATTTGTTTATCCCTTAAGGGATTTATTATTTCCATAACGCCGCTGTGTGATGCGAAACGTCTGTAGGGTCTTCTCATTAAAACGCTATTTACTTGGGCATAAATAGAGACTTAAATGAAGGCCAGACCGTTGAGCTAGCCTAGCCGTTTAAATTTTATCAGTCGAGTTAACAAGGCTAACTCGACTTTTTAGCGATACTAAACGTCTAATAGCAGACGTGCAGGATCTTCTAGTAGCTCTTTAATGGTCACTAAGAAGCCAACTGATTCACGACCATCAACCAAACGGTGATCGTAAGATAGCGCTAGGTACATCATAGGTAGAATCTCTACCTTTCCATCAACCGCCATTGGACGATCTTGGATTTTATGCATACCCAAGATAGCCGATTGAGGTGGGTTAATGATTGGTGTCGACATAAGTGAACCGAATACGCCACCATTAGTGATAGTAAAATTACCACCAATTAGCTCTTCAACTTTTAGCTTACCGTCGCGACCTTTAATCGCTAACTCTTTGATACCTTTCTCGATATCTGCAAAGCCCAAAGTATCGCAGTCTTTTAGTACTGGCGTAACCAGTCCACGTGGCGTTGATACTGCCATGCTAATATCGAAATAGTTATGATAAACAATATCAGTACCATCGATGGAAGCATTAACTTCTGGGTAGCGTTTTAGCGCTTCCGTTACAGCTTTCACGTAGAAAGACATAAAGCCTAGACGAGTACCGTGACGTTTTTCAAACTGCTCTTGGTATTGCTTACGCAATTCCATAATAGGCTTCATATTAACTTCGTTGAACGTCGTTAACATAGCCGTACTGTTTTTCGCTTCCAACAGACGGTTAGCTACCGTTTTACGTAAGCGAGTCATTGGTACACGTTTTTGACTACGTGCCGCAGCAGGTGCTTCTTGTACAGGCGCTTCTGCTGTTGCAGGTGCTGATTTTGCAGCGGCAAGGTGCGCTTCAATATCTTCACGTGTGATTCGACCACCAACACCAGAACCTTTCACCTGAGAAGCTTCTAAATTGTGCTCCCCTAATAGGCGACGTACCGCAGGGCTAAGTGCGTCATTACTTTCTTCTGTTAATGATGCTTTGTGGCGTTTATCCGGTGAAGATTCAGTTTCATCCGTAGTATCAGCAGTTGGTTCACCAGCTACAGCACCCGGCTTTAACTTAGCGATCAACTGTTTTGACAGTACCGTAGCACCTTCTTCTTCGATAATTGCTTCTAAAACACCAGCTTCAGGAGCTGGAACTTCTAGAACAACTTTGTCTGTTTCAATATCAACGATAACTTCATCGCGAGCCACAGCTTCGCCTGGCTTTTTGTGCCATGTGGCGACTGTCGCATCTGCTACTGATTCAGGTAAGTCTGGAACCAGAATTTCAATAGTCATATTAGTGTCTTCCTTTTACTTCTAGTTCTTATTTCGAAACTTCGGGATTAATAGTCAAAGCATCTTCAACCAATGCTTTTTGCTGCTTCAAGTGCACCGACATATAGCCAACTGCTGGCGAAGCTGATGCTGGTCTACCTGTGTATCGTAATTTGCCGCCAGCAGGGATTGCGGCAAGGAAGTTATGTTGACTGCTATACCAAGCACCTTGGTTTTGCGGCTCTTCCTGGCACCAAACAAACTCTTTCGCATTCGAGTAAGCCGCAATCGCAGCCTGAACTTCTTCTAATGGGAAAGGATATAGCTGTTCAATACGTACGATAGCAATATCGTCTTGTTCGTTGTTTCTACGTTGCTCTAGTAAGTCGTAATAAACTTTACCTGAACAGAAAACAACCTGCTTAACGTTGCTCGCTTCTAAGTCATCAACCTCACCAATCGCGGCTTGGAATGTTCCTTCAGCCAAGTCTTCAAACGAAGAGGTACACAGAGGATGACGCAACAAAGATTTTGGTGACATTACGATCAGAGGACGACGCATAGGGCGTACTACCTGACGGCGAAGCATGTGATAAACCTGCGCAGGTGTAGATGGCACAACTATCTGCATGTTTTGCTCTGCACACATCTGTAAATAACGCTCCAAACGTGCAGATGAGTGTTCAGGGCCTTGACCTTCATAACCATGAGGAAGAAGCATTGTTAGGCCACACAAACGTGCCCACTTCTGCTCACCCGAAGAGATGAATTGGTCAATTACAACTTGAGCACCATTGGCAAAGTCACCAAATTGCGCTTCCCATAACGTTAATCCGCCAGGTTCAGCGGTTGCGTAACCATATTCAAAGGCAAGTACCGCAGCTTCTGAAAGCACCGAGTCATAGACTTGGAACGGACCTTGTTTGTCATGAATATTACTTAACGGAACGTAAGTGCTTGCATCAATTTGGTTGTGCAATACAGCATGACGGTGGAAGAATGTACCACGACCAGAATCTTGCCCTGATATACGAATACGTTTTCCATCATCCACTAAGGTAGCGTAGGCCATTGTTTCAGCCATACCCCAATCAACACGTTTCTCACCACTAACCATCGCAACGCGATCATTTACAAGCTTGTTAACACGGCTTTGAAGTTTATGGCTTTCTGGGTACTGACAAATGCGATTTCCAAGCTCTTTTAAGCGCTCAACATCGATCTTGCTGTCCCATTCCATATCCCAATCATGACCAAGATACGGTGACCAATCCACAGAGTGAAGAGCCATCGGACGCCACTCTTTCACAACAACTTCGCCATGGTCTAGAGCATCACGATAACCATTAACCAACTCGGTCGCTGTTTCAATATCAAACTCACCACGATCGATTAACACATCAGCGTAAAGCTTGCGTGGTGTCGGATGTTTCTTAATTTTTTGGTACATAAGAGGCTGAGTTGCATTCGGCTCATCAGCTTCGTTATGGCCGTGACGGCGATAACAAACGAGTTCGATTACCACATCACGTTTAAATTCATTTCGATAATCCAAAGCTAAACGAGCAACAAAAGCAACAGCCTCTGGATCATCTGCATTAACGTGGAAAATCGGTGCCTGAACCATCTTAGCGATATCAGTACAGTACATCGTTGAACGAGTGTCACGAGGGTTTGATGTTGTGAAACCAACTTGGTTGTTCACAACGATTCGGATTGTACCGCCAACACGGAAACCGCGTGTCTGAGACATGTTGAATGTCTCTTGTACTACACCTTGCCCTGCAATTGCTGAATCGCCATGCACGGTAATAGGAAGAACAACACTACCGTCTTTATCATTTAGACGGTCTTGACGTGCTCTTACTGACCCGATAACTACTGGGTTCACAATCTCTAGATGCGATGGGTTAAATGCCAATACTAAGTGAACATCGCCACCTGGTGTTGCGAAATCAGCAGAGAAACCTTGGTGATATTTAACATCACCAGTACCCCAAGTATCATCGTGTTTACCAGCGAATTCATCAAAAAGATCTTGTGGCTTTTTACCTAATACATTGACCAACATGTTAAGTCGGCCACGGTGAGCCATACCAACGACGACTTCACGCATTCCCTGACCACCAGCATGGCGTATCAGCTCTTTAGTCATTGGGATTAGCGCATCACCACCTTCAAGAGAGAATCGCTTCGCGCCCGGGAATTTAGCACCTAAGTAGCGCTCTAAACCTTCAGCAGCAGTTAGCTCTTCTAGAAAAGCTTGTTTCTCATCTCGATTAAAGGAAGGCTGACCAGAAACAGACTCTAAACGTTGTTGTATCCAACGTTTTTGCTCTGTATTCGTCATGTGCATGTATTCTGCACCGATAGATCCGCAATAGGTTTGCTTCAGTGCTTTATAGAGATCTCGAAGAACCATTGTCTCTTGCCCGATAGCAAAAGAACCAACGTTAAAGGTTTCATCAAAATCTTCTTCGGTAAGATTGTGGAACGAAGGGTCTAGGTCTGCAACAGCAGGCCTAATCCATAAACCAAGAGGGTCTAGGTTTGCAGCTTGATGCCCTCGAAAACGGAAAGCATTGATAAGCTGTAGTACTTTTACTTGTTTAACATCGACATCAGGATCACTAACTTGGACATTGTAATGCTTAGTCTCTTGAGCGAGTCGTCTGAAGTAGTCACGAACACGTGAATGCGGTTGTTCAACCACTTCTGAAGATTGCGTTGGCAGATCTTCAAATACACGTTTCCATTCCTCACTGACCAGATCGGGATCACTTAGATACGTTTCGTAGAGTTCCTCTACATAAGTTGCATTGGCGCCAGCCAAGTGTGAAGACTCGAGCCATGCCTTCATCACGCCGTTCTGCATATTTTCCCTTAACCAGTAGTTTTCACGTTTGCGTCGGTCGAGCCGAGCCAGTATTCGTCGCCCTATTACAGGGCGACAATCTCATCATTTAAACCGAGCGATTCACTAACATGGTCTTAATGTGACCAATAGCTTTCGTCGGATTTAATCCCTTAGGACAAACACTTACACAATTCATGATGCCATGGCAACGAAAAACGCTAAATGCATCATCAAGATTAGATAAACGTTCATCTGTCGCTGTATCACGGCTATCAATTAACCAACGATATGCAGCTAGTAGCCCAGCAGGTCCAATAAACTTATCTGGATTCCACCAAAATGACGGACAAGATGTTGTACAACATGCACACATAATGCACTCATACAAACCATCTAAATGTGCGCGTTCATCTGGGCTTTGTAAGTTCTCGCGTGATGGTGGTAAAGCATCGTCCGACACCAAGAATGGTTTAACTTTAGAGTAGTTATCGTAAAACTGCGTCATATCTACGATTAAATCTCTAACAACAGGTAAACCCGGTAGTGGTCTAATCACGATTGTGCTTTGATCCATCAGAGCGGATAAAGGTGTGATACATGCCAAACCATTCTTACCGTTCATGTTAAGTCCATCAGAACCACAAACACCTTCACGACATGAACGTCTAAATGAGATGCTGTTATCTTGCTCTTTTAGCAAAATCAAAGCATCTAGCAACATCATGTCTGAGCCGTCATCAACCTCTAGCTCATAGTCCTTCATGTACGGTTTTTGATCCGTATCAGGATTATAACGGTACAAAGAGAAATTCAATTTCATAATCTGGTCCGCTCCTTAGTACGTACGAGCTTTAGGTGGGAATGCTTCACGATGGATCGGCTCCATATTTACACCACGTTTAGACATACTTTCTGTCTCAGGGTTATAAATAGAGTGGCATAGCCATTGTTCATCATCACGGTCAGGGAAATCGAATCGAGCATGAGCACCACGACTTTCTGTACGGAAGTTTGCCGCAACAGCGGTAGCAAATGCCGTTTCCATTAAGTTCTCTAACTCTAGACACTCAATACGTTGAGTGTTGAATTCTGTCGACTTATCCGACAAGTGAGCGTTACTCAAACGCTCCCTGATGACTTTAAGCTCGGCAAGACCTTTCGCCATAGCGTCGCCTTCACGGAAAACTGAGAAATTGTTTTGCATACACTGTTGAAGATCTTTACGAATAACCGCTGGATCTTCACCGTCGGTACTATTTTCCCAACGATTGTAACGTGCTAATGAGCGTGTAATATCTTCATCTGTTGCCGGTTTCGCTTCTTCTTGTTTCTTTAGCGTTTCACCTAGGTGAAGCCCTGTTGCTCGACCAAATACAACCAAATCAAGTAGTGAGTTACCACCTAGACGGTTTGCACCATGAACGGAAACAGAAGCAATCTCACCACAAGCAAACAAGCCTTGAACTTCAACATCAGCACCAGATTCGTCTTGCTTAATCGCTTGACCAGAGACTTGAGTTGGAACACCACCCATCATGTAGTGACAAGTAGGGATAACTGGAATAGGTTCTTTAACAGGATCAACGTGTGCAAATGTACGAGATAATTCACATACACCAGGTAAGCGAGACTCGAGAGTTTCTTTACCTAGGTGGTCTAGTTTAAGCTTAATGTGTGGTCCCCAAGGGCCATCGCAACCGCGACCTTCTCGAATCTCAATCATCATTGAACGGGCAACAACGTCACGGCCTGCTAAGTCTTTAGCATTTGGTGCATAACGCTCCATAAAACGTTCGCCGTCTTTATTAAGAAGATAACCACCTTCACCACGACAACCTTCAGTCACTAATACACCAGCGCCTGCGATACCTGTCGGGTGGAATTGCCACATCTCGATATCTTGCATTGGCACGCCAGCGCGAATTGCCATACCAACACCGTCACCAGTATTGATATGCGCATTAGTCGTTGAAGCGTAGATTCGACCTGCACCACCGGTTGCTAAAATCGTTGCTTTCGCTTTGAAGTAGCAAACTTCACCGGTTTCCATACATAGAGCGGTTGTACCTAATACGGCACCGTCTTCGTTTTTCACTAAATCAAGCGCATACCACTCCGAGTAAATCGTCGTCTTATGCTTAATGTTCTGTTGGTATAATGTATGAAGCAAGGCGTGACCAGTACGGTCAGCTGCTGCTGCAGTACGAGCAGCTTGCTCTCCACCAAAATTCTTTGATTGACCGCCAAAAGGACGCTGATAAATAGTGCCATCATCAAAACGAGAAAATGGTAAGCCCATTTTTTCTAATTCAATGACAGATTCAGGGCCATTTTTACACATGTACTCAATCGCATCCTGGTCTCCGATATAATCAGAGCCTTTGACCGTGTCGTACATGTGTTGTTCCCAATGATCTTCATGGGCATTGCCCAGTGCTACTGTAATGCCGCCTTGTGCAGAAACAGTATGAGAGCGAGTTGGAAACACTTTAGACAGCAAGGCACAAGATAGACCTTGCTCAGAAATTTGTAGTGCAGCGCGCATACCTGCACCACCAGCGCCAATTACTACGGCATCGAATTCACGAACTGGAATAGTCACTTACGCACCCCACAAAATTGAAAAACCAGAAAAGAAGTAACTCAATAGAGTGATTACAACTACGAATAGTAACCCTCCACGTAATTTTGAGCACTTAATATAGTCAGTTAGAACCTGCCATAAACCAATCCACGCATGAATCAACACTGATGTTAACGCTAGCATTGTGAATATTTTGGTAAATGCACTACCGAAGAATTGGGTCCAAGAGATATAAGAGATATCACCAGAGAACGCAAAAAAACTAACTAGGTAGACGGTATAAAGGGTCATAATAATGGCAGTGGCACGAATCAATAGAAAATCGTGCACCCCATTACGTCCGAATGACGAAACATGCTTTACCATACTAAGACTCCTGCAAGAAGTGATAGAACGGCAGTGGCAGCGAAAGCGACTTTAGCACTTAAAGCTCCAGTATCGAGTTCTTCAAAATAGCCAAAATCCATCATCAAATGACGGATGCCACCAACAATATGGTAGGCCAAGGCAGTAGCGATTCCCCACAAAATAAACTTCAC
This sequence comes from Vibrio kyushuensis, assembly GCF_050337325.1. Classification (NCBI taxonomy): domain Bacteria; kingdom Pseudomonadati; phylum Pseudomonadota; class Gammaproteobacteria; order Vibrionales; family Vibrionaceae; genus Vibrio; species Vibrio kyushuensis. The sequence goes on along the minus strand of NZ_JAKJSV010000014.1, from coordinate 72,662 downwards.
AAAAAAGCCACTGACGAGGTCACTGGCTTCTTTGAATCCAAGCGGGGATTCGAGGGATAGAGACAATAGCCATAGTAATATTCCGATAGCAACAAACGTAATCACCCCAGCAACACGGTGCAGGATAGATGCGATTGCAGTTATTGGAAAGCTAACTGTCTGCAAATCTAAATTAACAGGTCTTGACTTTCTTTCATTCACGGGCTTGCTCACTCAGCTCCATTGAGCATTTATTGTTATTAACGAATCTCGTGCGAAAACCGACAAAAGTTAACATCAAAACAACAAAAAAGGTGATAATCGCACCAGTTAATTGTAAATAAAATGTTAACAGCAACACTAGAAAACCTACCTCTTAATTGTTTCCAGCCTTGAATTTATAAGGATTTCACCGAAAATTTCAGCTTAACTATACGACCGGCAACATTCTAATACAATTGATGTAACAATTTTTGCTACATAGAACAGACTTTTAACTTATTTGCTATAAAAAATTGCGTAAAGCGCACACATCGAAGGAGAAAAATTGACTTTGAAGGCGAAGACACGTAAAAAAATGCACATAAACATCCTGGATGGATTAATAATAAACAAAGGAGAATGTTATGGCGGATAAGAAAGCGACCCTTCACATTGAAGGTTTAGCGCCAATCGAGCTACCAATTATGGACGGGACTGTCGGCCCTGAAGTAATCGATGTTCGTAAACTTGGTTCAAATGGATATTTCACATTCGACCCTGGTTTTCTTGCCACTGCATCTTGTGAGTCTCAAATCACTTACATCGATGGTGACAAAGGTGTTCTATTACACCGCGGTTTCCCAATTGATCAATTAGCGAATAATGCAGACTACTTAGAAGTATGTTACATACTTCTTTATGGTGAAGCCCCAGATCGTGAGCAATACGAAGACTTTAAACGCACAGTAACACGCCATACTATGGTTCATGAGCAAATTGCTAGTTTCTACCACGGCTTTAGACGTGATGCTCACCCAATGGCTGTTATGTGTGGTGTTGTTGGCGCACTTGCGGCGTTCTACCATGATTCACTTGATGTAAATAACGATACGCACCGAGAAATCGCGGCTTATCGTCTATTGTCAAAAATGCCTACACTAGCGGCAATGTGTTACAAGTACTCAATTGGTCAACCGTTCATCTACCCAAGAAATGAACTGAGCTATGCTGAGAACTTCCTACACATGATGTTTGCAAACCCATGTGAAGAGTACGAAGTAAACCCTGTTGTTGCTCGCGCAATGGACAAGATCTTCACGCTACACGCGGATCACGAACAAAATGCTTCAACGTCAACGGTACGTCTAGCCGGTTCATCAGGTGCTAACCCATTTGCTTGTATCGCTGCGGGTATCGCATCTCTGTGGGGACCAGCTCACGGTGGTGCTAACGAAGCATGTCTACGTATGCTAGAAGAGATTGGCAGCCTAGATAATATTGAAGAGTATGTTGCAAAAGCGAAAGATAAAGACGATCCATTCCGCCTAATGGGCTTTGGTCACCGTGTTTATAAGAACTACGATCCTCGCGCAACGGTTATGCGTGAAGCATGTCACGACGTGCTTAAAGAGCTTAACATTGACGATCCACTGCTTGATGTTGCAATGGAGCTGGAACGCATTGCTCTTTCTGACGAATATTTCGTTGAGAAAAAACTGTATCCGAACGTAGACTTCTACTCAGGCATCATCCTGAAAGCGATTGGTATTCCTATTTCAATGTTTACCGTTATCTTCGCAATGTCTCGTACTGTTGGTTGGATAGCTCACTGGAGCGAAATGCACAGTGATCCAACAAACCGAATCGGGCGTCCTCGCCAACTGTATACTGGTCAAGAGAAACGTGATTTCCAACCTCTACATGAGCGTGACTAATTACTGTTTCGTTGTATTTATATAACGACCAACTTCAGTTAAATATAAAGAAAAAGCTTGCCTATTCGGCAAGCTTTTTTACTTTCTTTCAAATATAGCTCTTAGACGGGGTTATCAATATCAACAAAGATCACTTCAATCTGGTGTTCTTTTTCCAACCACTCTCCTAATGCTTTAATACCGTAGCGTTCTGTCGCATGATGGCCCGCCGAAAAGTAATGGATATCTTGCTCACGTGCGGTATAAGTCGTTCGCTCTGAAATCTCCCCTGATATAAAGGCATCTAATCCACTTTGCGCTGCTAACTCAATGTAATCTTGCCCTCCACCAGTACACCAACCAACCGTCTCAATCAACTTGTCAGCGTTATCAGGGGCAATGTGTAACGGAGTGCGATTTAGAACTTGAGTGATTTTTTGTGAAAGTTCTGAACCACTTATAGGCTTCTTTAAACGGCCATACATAGCAACAGACTGGGCATGACCTTCCAGGCCGCCTTCGACATCAATATTAAGTAATCTCGCCAATTCCGCGTTATTACCAAGCTCTGGGTGGATATCTAAGGGTAAGTGGTAGCCATATAAGTTTATGTCATTTTTAATTAGGCTACGAATGCGCTTACCTTTCATACCACGAATTGATTCAGGCTCACCTTTCCAGAAGTAGCCATGATGTACGATTAATGCATCAGCGTTTAGGTCAACCGCTTTATCGACAAGAGCTTGTGAGGCTGTAACACCTGTAACCACGCGTTTTATCTGCGCATTACCTTCAACTTGAAGACCGTTAGGGCAGTAATCTTTAATAAGCTGAGGCGATAGCTTGTTATTGAGGATTGTTTCCAGCTGAAGATTGTTCATTGTTCATTCCGAATAATTCTAGTTTGGCCAAAGTGTATACTTAACTCTGTTATGGGTACAATGGAAGCTTAGAGTGATAATCAGGATTAGGGATGAATCAACTTCAATACTTTTACCAATGGATTGCATCAACGCCTTCACTATTTGAACTGCGCCCTCCCTTTGTCGATTTTCGTCATCTAGAACCAATATCAGTCCCACCATTGGAACGATATGTGGGAAACCCTAGACTAGGGTTTCTTTATCAGCACTTATGTACAACGTTGATAGAAAATACACAGCGATATAGCATCGAGATTGATGAAGTTCAGATAAACGCATCGTCAGGTCAAACTCTAGGTGCTATCGATTTAATTCTTCGTAACCAAGAAATGAATCAGTTTGAGCATTGGGAAGTTGCAATAAAGTTCTATCTTCTTCATCAAGGTATTTGGTATGGGCCAAATGCGCAGGATCAGTTAGATAAGAAGCTTGATAGAATGTTATCGCACCAACTTAAAATGAGTAAAGTTGATGAATTTACGCAACATTACCCACATTTAGGCGCATTATTAGAGCATCTTCTTATTCAAGGGCGTTTGTACATAAACCCTTTTTCACCAGAAACAATTCCTAAAGAGTGCTTGGGATTTGAGCTAAACTCGTCTCAAATATCCGGATACTGGTGTTATCAACATCAGTGGGAGCAAATCCAGGAACCGTTATACGAATTAAAAAAACCATATTGGGCAACAGGTATCACCGACCACACAGATATCAATGAGTCTGATCACGTTATGAAAAAGCCGATAGACCGCTTCATTCATGCTCAAACAGTAAATGGTCAGTTTTGGTTTGTCGTTCCCGATACTTGGCCTAACTAGCATTCTCTATGCTAAACATTGCCTAGTTTGTCAGATACAAAAAAGGCGACCACTAGGTCGCCTCTTGTTAGTAGATCGCTTTACAAGCCTGCATCTGCAAATACTTGATTAACAATCTGTTGCGCTTCTGCTTCTATTTGGGCTAAGTGCTCTGCACCTTTAAAACTTTCACAGTAGATTTTATAAATATCTTCTGTGCCAGAAGGACGCGCAGCGAACCAACCATTTTCTGTCGTCACTTTAAGACCACCAATCGCGGCACCATTACCTGGGGCGTGTGTTAAACGAGCAGTGATTGGCTCACCTGCTAGCATCTCTGCAGATACCATTTCCGCTGACAGTTTCTTCAATATGTCTTTTTGTGGACCATTTGCTACAGCTTGGATACGGTTATACTTAGATGCGCCGTGCTTGGCTGCTAACTCTTCGTAATAATCCTGTGGGTTCTTACCAGTAACAGCAGTAATTTCAGCGGCAAGAAGACACAATAAGATGCCATCTTTGTCCGTTGACCACGGCGTTCCGTCCTTACGTAAGAAAGAGGCGCCCGCACTCTCTTCACCACCAAAGCCAAACTGACCGCTGTATAAGCCATCTACGAACCATTTAAAGCCAACAGGTACTTCGCACAGCTCGCGGCCTAAATCGGCAACGACACGGTCAATCAACGCACTAGAAACTAGCGTTTTACCAACAGCGACATCTTTACCCCAGCCTTCACGATTACGGTATAGATAATCAATACAAACAGCTAAGAAATGATTTGGATTCATTAGCCCTTTTGGCGTTACGATGCCATGGCGATCGTAATCAGGATCATTACCAAACGCTAAATCGTAATCATCTTTTAATTCTAGCAATCCAGCCATCGCGTATGGAGATGAGCAGTCCATGCGAACAACGCCATCTTTATCAAGCGACATAAACTGGAACGAAGGGTCAATAGCTTCGCTAACAAGCGTTAAATCAAGATCATACGCTTGACCAATCTGACGCCAGTAATCAATACCTGAACCACCCAGTGGATCGACGCCAATTTTAAGCCCAGACTTTTGAATCGCTTCCATATCGACTACGTTCACTAGATCGTCAATATATGGTTTAACCAAATCAAGCTCTACGAATAAGTCAGATGCCTTTGCTTGTGCAATTGGCAGACGTTTAACACCTTCAAGATTAAGGCTAATCAACTGATTAGCACGATCTTCAATTGCTTGTGTTAGCTCAGCCTCAGCCGGGCCACCGTGAGTTGGGTTGTATTTAATACCACCATCTTGCGGAGGATTATGAGATGGCGTAATCACGATACCGTCAGCTTTAGCATCATGCTTCAGATTATGAGTCAAGATAGCGTGTGATACACCTGGAGTCGGCGTATAACCGTTATTTTCCTGAGCAATGACTTTAACACCATTAGCTACAAGGACTTCGATTGCCGTCAGAAATGCAGGCTCAGAAAGTGCGTGAGTATCTTTACCTAGAAAGAGTGGGCCTGTTGTACCCGATTGTGCTCTTACTTCCGCAACCGCCTGAGCGATCGCTAAGATATGATTTTCGTTAAATGTTGATTTATCAGCCGAGCCACGGTGACCTGACGTACCAAACAGTACTTTTTGATCATCGTTTCCAGCGCTAGGCTGAAGTAAAAAATAATTTGAAACTAAAGCTGGAATGTTATGCAAATCTTGTTGTATTGCTTTTGTTCCTGCTCTTGGGTGCATAGCCATTAGTGACGTCCTTTCTTAGTAATTTTAAAACAATAAAAAAGCCTCACAATATTTTGCTAACTAAGCGCATTACTGTGAGGCTCTTATAAAAATTCTAAATGGTATTCGTTACCTTTTCGATTAAGTCAGCTGGAAAGTTCATTCTCGTCATCAGCTGCTCAGTCATTTGTCGTTTTCGACTTGTATTATTATTAGTGATAACCCAAAACGGAGTACTTGGAATCGCTTTAGGTTTGGTTGTATTGCCATTTGCCAGCAGTGTTTGTTCATTATCAGCAAAATAAACACGCTTGCGACCTTTGACCTGTGTCGCTTCCGAGAAGCTCGCTGGGTTAATGCGATGCAATGTTGATAGTACCAACATAAAGCGATCGATTGCTTTTTTTAAGCCTGCAAATTCATCTGATATCAGCAGCGAACGCATCTCTTTAATGCTATCAACGACTGGTGCTTTTTCCACATCTTTACTAACGACAATACCTTTAGGCTCAACGGGTGTTTTATGTTGGACAACCGGAGTCGCAGCATCATTTTCAATTAGAAGACGACGTAATATATCCGACGCGCTCTCACCTATATGCTGAGTCTGGCTAGCAATATAACGGTATAGTTCTTCATCAACCTCAATTGTTTTCATTCGCTTTTCACAATCTCTATGTTTAAACTCTTGGGGATTATAGCGAGATCTTTGCTGATACTCTACGTCAAACCAATCATGAATAAGATAAAAATGTCTCAACTACTCAACTATAAACTCGAAGGCTCCGGCCAAACTCTCGTTTTACTCCATGGCTTGTTCGGTAACTTAGATAATTTGGGGCTTCTTTCTCGTGATCTCGTCGATGATCATCAAGTTTTAAGCATCGATTTACGAAACCATGGACTCTCCTTTCACTCTGAAGAACATAATTATCAGAGCATGGCCAACGATGTCTTAAAGCTCCTTAACCACCTAAATCTCTCAGACGTTACTCTTATTGGCCATTCAATGGGTGGAAAAGTCGCGATGAAAGTTGCCGACATAGGTCGTCAGAAAATTAAAAAGTTAGTCGTCTTGGACATGGCACCTGTTTCTTACAAAGTCCATCGTCACGAGAACGTACTCAATGGCTTACAAGCCGTAATTGATGCAAAGCCGGCTAGTAGAAGTGAGGCTATGGGACTTCTTTCCGAACATATAGAGATTGATGGTGTAAAACAGTTTTTGAGTAAGTCTCTCTATCGTCAAGAAAGCACGATGCTTTGGCGTTTCAATGTTGAGTCTATTCTTACCAATTACTGGGAAATTCTTGGCTGGCACCCTATCTCACCAATTGAAACACCGACTCTATTTGTAAAAGGCGCACAGTCTGATTACTTGCTCTCAGAGCACCAACCCCAAATACAACAGCAATTTCCAAACGCCAAAGCTCACATTATTTCGAATACCGGTCACTGGCTTCATGCAGAAAAGCCCAAAGAAGTGCTTCGCGTGATTCGAAACTTTATATAGGTTGTTTTATCTATTTGAACTGAGATCTTGGTAAATAGCATCCATTAACATTAACGTTTAACAATGGTATAGTGCGCGCAAGTAAATTGGCATAAAGGGAAATCATGCTCTACGACTATATGAACATACTCGAGTCTATTGGCTTAGACTTACTTTTTGCATCTGTCTTCTTCCTCATTGGTATGGCGATAAAAGATGTTCTCAAACAGGGTAATGTTCCACCATTTGGGCGTCGTATTGTATGGCTAGTTCTGTTCCTTGGCTGTGCTGGATTCATCACTAAAGGGTTGATCCAAATTAGCTGGGAAGGTACGGGACTAGGGTAAACACCATCTCATTGTCACCCGATTAAGATTAATATTTAAGGTAATGATTCTATGGCAAGTGTAGGTATCTTCTTTGGTAGCGACACCGGCAACACTGAAGCTGTTGCAAAGATGATTCAAAAGCAACTAGGTAAACAACTAGTTCACGTTCAAGACATTGCAAAAAGCAGTAAAGAAGATATTGATAACTTTGATCTGCTTCTTCTTGGTATTCCTACTTGGTATTACGGTGAAGCTCAATGTGACTGGGATGATTTCTTCCCTGAATTAGAAGGCATTGATTTCTCAACTAAACTCGTTGCGCTATTTGGCTGTGGCGATCAAGAAGATTACGCTGAGTACTTCTGCGATGCTATGGGTACCATTCGCGATATCGTAGAAGCTAAAGGCGGAACAATCCTTGGCTATACACCGACTGAAGGTTATGAGTTCGAAGCATCAAAAGCTCTAGTTGAAGGCGATGAAAGTCAATTTGTTGGTCTATGCATCGATGAAGACCGTCAACCTGAACTGACTGACTCACGAGTAAGCGCATGGGTTTCTCAAATCCACGAAGAGATGTGTTTAGCTGAACTCGAAGGTTAATCACTTCTGTTGATTATCAAAAAACCTCCACTCTTGGAGGTTTTTTATTGTTCTTTTTTCGTTGATGGTTACCCACAACCTACTCACTCCGAAACTTTGGTTTTTTTCTTACGTAAAGCTTTCGCTGCACCTCAGAAACAATCTCACCATTTTTATCCTTAACGTGAATAACAAATTCTGGAAAGCATTTATCTCCATTCATCGTCGCCTCGAAGATTGAATCTAGTTGAGGCTGTGAAATCATGAAGTCAGCGTATAGGTCGCTACCACCAGGCTTGATAAAGCTAATGCTCGCCTCTTTGTCCCAAACAAAATACTGTTCACCTAATATACCCATGAGCATTAACGAGTAAACTGGATCAGTTAGCGAAAAAATACTGCCTCCATACTGAGTTCTGTTAGCATTCTTATTCCACCATCTAAGCTTGAGTTTCATGCTAACTTCTCTGAAGTCATCACTGATTGACAGAATCTTAATGCCAGGGCCCCAAAATGGTGGCCAAATATTAAGGGCAAACCTAACTATTTCTGGCTTATATACTTTTGATAAAAATGCGTCCATGCCGATGCCAACTTCGCTATAAGTGACTTGAATTGTCACATAAAGGATACTGGTCGGATATGTTTAATGGCTATTTTTGCAACGTTTATCATGCATTCGTAATAACCCTTTGAACTTGACGGTTTATTGTTGAGGGACAGTGCCTTATAATAATAGGAATATTGGATTCTGTTACGACCGCAGAGCATCAACAGGAAAGTATATGTCAGACAATAACCAAGCGCTAAAAAATGCGGGTCTTAAAATAACCCTACCAAGGCTAAAGATTTTAGAGATACTGCAACAACCAGCTTGTCAGCACATCAGTGCTGAAGATTTATATAAAAAGCTGATCGATCTTGGTGAGGAAATTGGTTTAGCAACGGTTTACCGTGTTCTTAACCAATTTGATGACGCTGGTATCGTAACCCGCCATCACTTTGAAGGTGGAAAATCAGTTTTTGAACTATCGACTCAAGAACACCATGACCATTTAGTTTGCCTAGATTGCGGAACTGTAATCGAGTTTGCCGATGACCTTATTGAAGAACGCCAAAAGGAAATTGCAAAGAAATTTAATGTCGTACTCACTAACCACAGCCTTTATCTCTACGGTAAATGTGCGAGTGGCGACTGTAAAGACAGAGCTGACGCTCATAAAGCTAAATAGAGTTTTAAGCAGAATGAAAAATGCCAGCATATATATGCTGGCATTTTTATTGTTGGGTATTTAGCGAAAGTACGAGCTTAGCCAGCCCAAGTATCACGTAAACCAACCGTGCGGTTAAACACTAAAGCATCTGCACTCGAATCTTTAGAGTCTACGCAGAAATAGCCAGTACGCTCAAATTGATAGCCTTCCTCCACTTTAGCCGATGCTAAACTAGCTTCTACAAAACCATTCATCTTCACTAGTGACTCAGGGTTAATCGTCTCAGAGAAGTTATCTTCTGCTGCTGGGTTAGCAACCGTAAATAAACGATCGTATAGACGAATCTCTGCAGGCAATGCTTTATCAGCAGAAACCCAGTGAATAACGCCTTTCACTTTACGGCCATCAGATGGATTCTTACCTAATGTTTCATTATCGTAAGAACAGAAAATCGTCGTGATATTACCTTCAGCATCTTTCTCAATACGTTCTGCTTTGATCACATAAGCACCACGTAGACGAACTTCTTTACCTAAAACCAAACGCTTGTATTTCTTGTTTGCTTCTTCACGGAAATCGTCTTGCTCAATCCAGATTTCACGCGTAAATGGAACTTCGCGAGTACCCATCTCTGGCTTATTTGGGTGATTAGCAACGGTTAACGTTTCAACACTAGCATCATCAAAGTTTTCAATAACAATTTTGACGGGCTCAAGAACAGCCATTGCACGAGGGGCATTTTCATTAAGATCATCACGAATACAAGACTCTAGTGAACCAAACTCAATCATATTCTCTTGCTTGGTAACACCGATACGCTTACAGAATTCACGAATTGAACCAGGAGTAAAGCCACGACGACGTAGGCCAGAAATCGTAGGCATACGCGGGTCGTCCCAACCTTCAACAAGATTGTCTACAACAAGTTGATTAAGCTTACGTTTAGACATCACCGTATATTCTAGATTAAGGCGACTGAATTCATATTGACGAGGCTGACACTCAATAGAAATATTGTCCAAAACCCAATCGTATAAACGACGGTTGTCTTGGAACTCAAGCGTACAAAGAGAGTGGCTAATGCCTTCAATTGCGTCCGAGATACAGTGTGTAAAGTCATACATTGGGTAAATGCACCACTTATCACCTGTTTGATGATGATGAGCAAAACGTACACGGTAGATAACTGGATCACGCATCACCATGAACGATGAGCTCATGTCGATCTTAGCGCGTAGACACGCAGTTCCCTCTTTGAAGTCACCGTTACGCATTTTTTCGAATAGCGCTAGGTTCTCTTCAGGGCTACGATCGCGATACGGGCTCGCTTTACCAGGCGCTGTCAATGTGCCGCGATATTCACGGATCTGCTCAGGGCTTAATTCATCAACATAAGCTAAGCCTTTATTGATCAGTTCTACAGCGTAATCGTAAAGAGTGTCGAAGTAGTTTGATGAATAGCAGATATCACCAGACCAATCAAAGCCTAACCAGCTTACGTCATTCTTAATAGACTCAACGTATTCAACATCTTCTTTTTCAGGGTTTGTATCATCAAAGCGTAGATTACACTGTCCCTGATAGTCCTGAGCAATACCGAAGTTCAAACAGATGGATTTAGCGTGTCCAATATGCAAATAGCCATTCGGTTCCGGTGGGAAACGAGTATGCACGCTAGTGTGTTTGCCATCCGCTAAATCTTTATCAATGATCTGGCGAATGAAATTCGATGGACGAGCCTCAGCTTCAGTCATCTATAGCACCTCAATATTGTTTAGTATTGTTCAGAATATATAGCCGCTCATGATCCACAATTCTGGACCTTTACACAATAAGAACTCGCACTAAATTATCAATTAGTCATCGATTCGATGAACATTAGAGCGATCTTCATTCAAATCTAGCGAATCTAAATATTCGCGTAGGCACAAAAAAGCCTCCCATATAGGGAGGCTTTCAATTTTACTTACTTGTCGTAATTATCGACTAAGGAAGTTTAACTTCAGATAGGTCTTCACCAGCACCGATTGCTTTCATTTCGCCAGCAACGATTTCAGCTAGTGGGCCTAGGATAACTTGAAGGTTGTTTTCACCAAGTTTCACAACACCTTTAGCACCTAGCTTCTTAAGTACTGCTTCATCAGCGATAGAGCGGTCTTTAAGAGTTAGACGTAGACGTGTGATACATGCGTCGATAGACGTTAAGTTATCGTGACCACCTAGAGCTTTTAGGTATTGACGTGCAACGTCACCTTTTGGAGCGTCACCAGCAGGAGCAGCTGCTTCGTCATCATCTTCACGGCCAGGCGATTTAAGGTTAAATGCGCGGATTGCGAAGCTGAATGTGAAGAAGTATAGAGCACCGAATGCTAGACCAATCAGTAGTAGTACGAATGGTTTAGTTGCTAGACCCCAGTTCAATACGAAGTCGATAAGACCAGCAGAGAAACCGAAACCGTGTAGCGTACCAAACATGTTAGCAACAACTAGAGATAGACCAGTAAACACAGCGTGCATTGCGTATAGAGCAGGAGCTAGGAATACGAACATGAACTCTAGAGGCTCTGTGATACCAGTTAGGAATGAACAGAATGCTACAGAGAATAGTGCACCACCAACTTGGCTGCGTTTCTCAGCAGGAGCTGCTAGGTACATAGCAAGAGCTGCACCAGGTAGACCAAACATCATTACAGGGAAGAAACCGTTCATGAACACGCCAGCGCCTTTATCGCCACCGAAGAAACGGTGTAAGTCGCCAGTTTTCACTACGTCAGTTACTTCTTTAACAGTTGCAACGATTTCTGGATTTACTGAGTTAGCAAATTCAAATGTGTACTCTTGATTAACAACAAGCGTTTTAGCAAGTGCAGGGTCAATACAAAGTTGAGTGAAGCCTTCAGCTGCAACGATGATCTCTTGACAAGAGCCCATGCCGAACCAGAAGTAAGAGTTCAATACGTGGTGAAGACCAACAGGGATAAGTGCACGGTTAAGAGTACCGTAAACGAATTGGCCAATTGCGCCTGAAGTAGAAACAGCGTGAGCAAGAGTATCTAGACCAGATTGAACAGCGGGCCATACAACACCAAAGATTGCACCAGCAACTAAAGCAAACAGACCAGCCATAATTGGAACTAGACGCTTACCAGAGAAGAATGCTAGCCACTCAGGAAGACGTGTTACGTGGAATGCATTGTAAGAGTGTCCAGCGATGATACCTGCGAAGATACCGCCGAAGAATGACATATTTACACTTGCGTCGATGTTTGTTGCTGTTGCAGTCAATACAAAGTAAGCAACTGCGCCAGCAAGACCTGCTGCACCGTTACCGTCTTTAGAAAGACCGATAGCTATACCCAGACCAAACAACAATGGTAGTTGGCTGAAGATTGCGTTACCAGCTGATGCCATGAATGCGATATCTAGTAGATCTGGTTGACCCAGACGTAATAGCAATGCCGCGATTGGCAGCGTTGCGATAGGCAGCATTAGAGCTTTACCTAACTTTTGCGCGTATCCAAGAATATTCACCTTAAGTTCCCCCTATAGGATTTAATATTTTATGCGAGCGACTTATTTCGGTCACTCAATTTAGTCGCTTTCAGTTTATGACATTAATTTTGCTCCGCAAATTAAAACCTTATCATTTGTGATCCTAATCACCAGAAATCACCAAATACCAAGGTTTTTGCTAGCTAGATCATAAAACTTATTTTACAATTCAAAAAAATGGAAAAATAACGTTAATATTTCTGTGTTCTTAACATTCTATGTATATAGCTCAGGGCAATAGAACAAAGGGTTTTAATCGCTTTTTAAGATGCGACTTAATGCAAATTAACGCATTAAATATAAAGCACCTGCAATAGATACGCTCCGTTATTTCACACCGTTTGCTAACTAAATTTCCAACCTAATTGAACGACAAAAAAGAAGTTTACCTTAACCAATTTGTTTTCAATTAAGTTCAATAAAATTTACATAATTTCAAACTATAAGGATTAGCTAATCATGTATGCGCTAACGAATTGTAAAATCTTTACCGGCAGCGATGTGCTTGTTAATCATGCCGTTATTATTAACGAAGGCCTGATCGACACGATATGCCCACTATCAGAATTACCGTCGGGGATCGATACTAAAGATTTGCAAGGCGCAAACCTAAGTCCTGGCTTTATCGATTTGCAACTAAATGGTTGTGGCGGCGTCATGCTGAACGATGAAATCACGGCTGATACAATGCAAACGATGCATCTAGCTAACCTTAAATCTGGCTGTACCAGCTTTTTACCTACGTTGATCACCTCTTCTGACGAAGACATGAAGAACTCAATTATCGCGGCACGTGAATACCACGAGAAGTATCAAAACCAATCTCTAGGTCTTCACCTTGAAGGTCCATACCTAAATGTTCTAAAAAAAGGCATTCATAGCGTTGATCACATTCGCCCATCAGATGACAGCATGATTGACCTCATCTGTGACAATGCTGATTTGGTCACTAAAGTTACATTGGCTCCTGAGAAAAATAAGCCAGAGCATATAGAGCGCCTTAAAAAAGCAGGGGTTGTGGTCGCCATTGGTCATACTAATGCAACTTACGCTGAAGCACGTCAAGGGTTCGATTCTGGTATTACCTTTGCAACTCACTTATTCAATGCCATGACGCCAATGGTTGGTCGTGAACCAGGTGTTGTTGGTGCTATTTACGATACGCCTGAAGTCTACGCTGGAATCATTGCTGATGGTTTTCACGTTGACTACGCCAACATCCGAATTGCTCACAAAATTAAGGGTGAAAAGCTCGTATTAGTGACCGATGCCACAGCTCCGGCAGGCGCTGAGATGGATTACTTTATTTTTGTCGGCAAGAAAGTATATTACCGTGATGGCAAGTGTGTTGATGAAAACGGCACACTTGGCGGCTCTGCACTGACTATGATTGAAGCAGTTCAAAATACAGTAGAGCATGTCGGTATCGCTTTGGATGAAGCTCTTCGTATGGCTACGCTATACCCAGCTGCAGCAATAGGTGTTGATGACCAACTTGGCCGAATTAAAAAAGGCATGGTCGCTAACCTAGCTGTTTTTGATAGAGACTTTAATGTTCAAGCGACTGTTGTTAACGGACAATACGAGCAAAATTAATAATGAATGGCGGACAAATAGGTAACGTAGATTTAGTTAAACAACTAAATAGCGCAGCAGTATATCGACTTATCGATCAGAAAGGCCCTATATCTAGGATACAGGTTGCTGATGTTAGTCAACTAGCACCCGCAAGTGTTACCAAAATCACCCGTCAACTTCTTGAGCGCGGCTTAATTAAAGAGGTCGCGCAACAAGCATCAACCGGTGGACGCCGAGCAATATCTTTAACCACCGAAGTGGAACCTTTCCATTCCGTTGCGGTAAGGTTAGGCCGTGATTACGTACAATTTAGCCTATATAACTTAGGTGGTAACGAGCTCGTGACTGAACATCATGAGCTTCTTTATACCAATCAAAACGAACTTACCGATGGCTTGGTTAAGCATTTAAGTCAATTCATCGACAGCCACCGTTCGATTACAAACCAACTTATCGCAATTGGCATTGCCCTACCCGGGTTAGTCGATCCTGAAAAAGGGATCGTTGAGTACATGCCAAATACCGACATTGATAATTTACCGCTTGGTAGCATTATCAAAGACAAGTTTAATGTTGAGTGTTTTGTCGGCAATGATGTACGTGGCATTGCACTTGCTGAACACTATTTTGGTGCTTCAAAAGACTGCCAAGACTCCATTCTAGTCAGTGTTCATCGCGGTACTGGTGCCGGTATTATAGTGAACGGCCAAGTTTTTCTTGGTTTTAATCGAAATGTTGGTGAGATCGGGCACATTCAAATCGATCCACTCGGTGAACAGTGTCAATGTGGCAACTTTGGCTGTTTAGAAACAGTCGCTTCAAACCCTGCAATCACAGATCGTGTGACTAAGCTAATCGCACAAGGTTATGAATCTAGCCTGACTAAACTAGATAGAGTCACTATCCAAGATGTTTGTAAGCATGCTAACTTAGGTGATGAACTCGCAACTCAAAGTCTTGTTCGGGTTGGCAATCAGCTAGGTAAAGCAATAGCAATCACCATCAACTTGTTTAACCCACAAAAAGTGATCATTGCTGGTGACATTACCGCTTGTGAAGATATTCTTTTCCCTGCGATCCGTCGTAATGTTGAAAACCAATCTTTAACGACATTCCATCGCTCATTGCCAATCGTCGCTTCGTTAGTCGATAATCAACCGACTATTGGTGCCTTTGCAATGATCAAGCGCTCGATGCTAAACGGGGTGTTGTTACAAAAACTATTAGAAGATTAACGTCATTAGTCACTACTCAAAGTGCAACTAATTGATGTACACTTCAAGGCTGTGATTTCTCACAGCCTTTTTGCCATCTAGGATAGCTACCAATCATATGGAAATTATATTTATTACCACTGCGTTCATCGCAGGCTTTTTAGCACTTAAATGCAACCTCCCCCCACTTGTTGGCTTCTTATTAGCAGGATTTGCTCTTCATGCTTTTGGCTACCAAACCAATGAAACAATCATTACATTGGCCGATCTCGGTGTAACCCTGCTTCTTTTCACCATTGGGTTAAAGCTAGATGTTAAGATTTTATTGTCCAAAGAAATATGGGCAGGAGCAACGGTTCACAACCTTCTTTCAACACTATCTTTTAGTGCCGCATTGCTCGTTTTTAAATTTCTTGGTGTCTCTAGCCTCGCTAATATTGCGCTTGAACAAATTGTCCTTCTCGCTTTCGCACTCTCCTTCTCCTCAACAGTTTTTGCGGTCAAGACACTGCAAGAAAAAGGTGAGATGAACTCAACTTATGGAACACTCGCGATTGGTATTCTTGTTATGCAAGATATCTTCGCGGTTGTGTTTCTAACCGTATCGACTGGAAAAATCCCTGAATGGTATGCCATTGGACTCTTCGCCCTTCCTCTGTTAAGACCGCTGTTTTACCGCTTACTTGATAAAGTTGGTCATGGTGAAATGCTAGTCCTTTGCGGCATTTTCATCTGCTTAGTTCTTGGCGCAGGGTTATTCGACTTAGTCG
The DNA here is from genome assembly GCF_050337325.1 of Vibrio kyushuensis. Taxonomy (NCBI): domain Bacteria; kingdom Pseudomonadati; phylum Pseudomonadota; class Gammaproteobacteria; order Vibrionales; family Vibrionaceae; genus Vibrio; species Vibrio kyushuensis. The sequence goes on along the minus strand of NZ_JAKJSV010000014.1, from coordinate 56,607 downwards.
GCATTAAGGCAGACTTAGGCGCACTGCTTATTGGCATGCTGCTAGCTGGGCACAAAAAAGCCTCTGAGCTCTCTAAATCGCTCTTTAACATTAAAGAGCTACTACTCGTCTGCTTCTTCTTAAATATTGGGCTATCAGGTCAGCCGACCATGTCAGCTATTGGGCTCTCTCTGCTATTTATGCTCATTCTGCCGATTAACGGTGCTCTATATTTCTTAATTCTTAATTCCTACAAATTCAGAGTTAGAACCTCACTACTCACATCTTTATCCCTATTGAACTTTAGTGAGTTTGGTCTGATTGTTGGCGGTTTGGCTTTCAGTCGAGGCTGGATTTCTAGCGATATTTTAGTGGCTCTTGCACTCACGGTATCGCTATCTTTTATAATCGCTGCACCAATCAATAGAAAGGGCCATGAGCTATACCAACGCTCTGGTCGCTGGCTAAAAGAGCATGCTGCCGAGAAACTTCATAACCGTGACCAACTGATCAACCCGGGCAACGCTCAAATATTAATTCTTGGAATGGGCCGAATCGGATCTGGTGCTTATGATGAGCTCATTACCCGTTATGGGAAAATAAGCCTTGGTGTGGAAGTCAAAGAAGAAGCGGCTTTAGAGCATCGTTCAGAAGGAAGAAATGTGATTTCCGGCGACGCGACAGACCCGGATTTCTGGGAGCGAATTCTAGATACCGCTAATGTAAAGCTCGTGTTGCTTGCTATGCCACACCACCAAGGTAATCAAATTGCATTAGAGCAACTTCAATCCCGTAATTACCAAGGACAAATTGCCGCTATTGCTGAATATTCTGACCAACTGGATCTATTGGTCGAACATGGTGTTGATGCTGCATTTAATATTTATAATGAAGCAGGCAGCGGTTTTGCTCGTCACGTTTGTGAAAAATTAGAGCCTAGCTTTATCACAGTAGACGAGGCCTCTACTCAGCATTAGTCTCGTTAATCAACGCGAGGTACTCTGTATCTCGCGTTTATTGTCTACCACACCCTCACCCATTAGAAAAAATCTACCACAAACACCATTAAAGTGAATGATTTCCATCCACACGCGCTATTTCTCATTTTCTTTCTCTTTAACTGTTGCTTTTCTTAACCAAAATGGCAAATTGCTATTAACAGGTTAAACATAATTTAAAAGGAAGTTGTATGTGTTCAATATTCGGCATATTAGATATTAAAAGCGATGCAAGTGCGCTTCGTCCAGTTGCGTTAGAGATGTCTAAAAAATTACGCCACCGTGGTCCCGATTGGTCAGGGATTTATGCTTCAGATAACGCTATTTTGGCACACGAGCGTCTAGCCATCGTAGGGCTAAACAGCGGTGCTCAACCTCTCTATAGCCACGATAAAAAACACATACTTGCAGTAAACGGCGAGATCTATAACCACAAAGAGATCCGTGCTCGTTACGAAGATAAATACGACTTCCAAACAGATTCAGATTGTGAAGTTATCTTGGCGCTATACCAAGAGTACGGTTCTGAGCTTTTAGAAGAGCTAAACGGTATTTTCGCATTTGTTTTATACGATGAAGAGAAAGACCAATACTTAGTAGGTCGTGACCATATTGGTATCATTCCTCTTTATCAAGGCTATGATGAGCACGGTAACTACTACGTTGCGTCGGAAATGAAAGCGCTTGTGTCGGTTTGTAAAACGGTCAGTGAGTTCCCTCCTGGCAGCTACTACACCTCTGGCGACTCTGAGCCACAGCGTTACTACACAAGAGACTGGAACGAATACGCAGCAGTACAAGGCAACTCAACCAGTAAAGAAGACCTTACGGAAGCGCTTGAAGCCGCCGTTAAGCGTCAATTAATGACAGATGTACCTTACGGTGTATTGTTATCTGGTGGACTAGACTCATCGATTACTTCAGCCGTAGCTAAACGCTTTGCCGCAATGCGTATCGAAGATGATGGTCAATCTGAAGCTTGGTGGCCACAACTACACTCATTTGCTGTTGGTTTAGAAGGCGCACCAGATCTTATCGCAGCTCGCGAAGTTGCGGATCAAATTGGCACGGTTCACCATGAGATGACCTACACAATTCAAGAAGGTCTTGATGCAATCCGTGATGTTATTTATCACATTGAAACCTACGATGTAACGACGATTCGTGCCTCTACACCTATGTACTTGCTAGCAAGAAAGATCAAAGCTATGGGTATTAAGATGGTTCTTTCTGGCGAAGGCGCTGATGAAATCTTTGGTGGTTACTTATACTTCCACAAAGCGCCAAACGCTAAAGAGTTCCATGAAGAAACCGTTCGTAAGCTGTTAGCACTGAACATGTTCGATTGCGCTCGTGCAAACAAGTCTTTAGCAGCATGGGGCGTTGAAGGACGAGTACCATTCTTAGATAAAGAGTTTATCGACGTTGCGATGCGTTTAAACCCTGAAGACAAAATGTGTGGCAACGGTAAAATGGAAAAACATATTCTACGTGAATGTTTTGAACACTACTTACCTGAAGCTATCGCTTGGCGTCAAAAAGAGCAGTTCTCTGATGGTGTTGGTTATGAGTGGATCGATACACTAAAAGCAACGGCCGATGAGAAGGTGACTGATAAGCAGATGGAAACAGCAGCATTCCGTTTTCCATACAACACGCCTCAAACAAAAGAGGGGTACGCTTACCGTGAAATCTTTGAAGAGCTATTCCCGCTAGAGTCAGCAGCTGAGTGTGTACCTGGTGGGCCATCTGTAGCATGTTCATCTGCGAAAGCAATTGAATGGGATGAGTCATTCCAAAACTGTGTTGACCCATCAGGTCGTGCGGTTCAAGCTGTTCATAACGATTCGTACTAATTAATGTAGATAGAGCCATCATTAACTAAAAAAGGCACCTAAAGGTGCCTTTTTTATTTTTATCAATGGGTTAAGTCGAACTAAAATGTAATCAATTCAAATCTAAATCTTTATTATCAATACTAATAGGGACTACTTTACTGATCATTTTGACCAATAATATGGATCTTAACTCACCATCTGACTCTTGATAAATTGCGTCAATACCTGAGAATTGGCCACCAACAACACTTACCGCTTCCCCTTTTAGAGGTAAATTAACAGCTTCGATCTCATCGTTCTCTTGCTCAAGCTTTTTGAGGGTGTATATCAAATCCCCTTGAACTTCTTGAGGCTGACTCCCTAAGCGGACGAAATCAACCACACCACGGGTAGAACGAACTGTTGTAAAGGATGGTCCTGCTTCAAAATCAAAACGTACAAACATATACGATGGAAAAAGTGGCTCTTTTTTAATTGTTTTCTTACCACGAGTTATTTTTTCCAACTCTACCTCAGGATAAAAAACCTCAACAGCTTGATTTTCGAGATGTAGCTTCGCACGCTTCTGATCACCTCGTTTACAATATAAAAGATACCAACGTTTCATTTCTTTAAACCAACTTCTTGTTACCAAATCAAATCCATCGATACTATATGCTACAGGCCTATCTTCTTCCACCAACATATTTACCGCCTTGGGTGAAAATGGGCTAATTAAGTAGCATCTAGCGCTTCATTCCATAAAATTTAAGCTAACCGCCCTGCTACTACCTTAGGCAGTGCCTTTTACAAGCTCTTTCATCATTTCAATATGTTCATCATCGTCATTTAGACAAGGGATGTAATTAAACAGTTCGCCACCAGACTCTTTATAAATCTCTTGGCATTCTTGAGCGATCTCTTCAAGCGTCTCTAGACAATCGACCGAAAAAGCCGGTGAAATTATATCGAGAGATGCATACCCTCTCTTAGGCAACTCCTCTAGCGTATCCTTTACATAAGGCTTCAGCCACTCCTCTCGACCAAATCGAGATTGATAGGTCATGCCTATCTTATCTTCTGGTAAGTCTAACGCCTTCGCAAGAAGCTGCGTTGTCTGCTCACAGTGGAGCGGATAGACATCGCCATTATCGGCAAAACGCTTAGGGATCCCATGGTATGAGCAAAGTAAGTAGTCACTTCTGCCCTTTTCTTCCCAAGATCTCCTGACCGATTGAGCGAGCGCTTCGATATAAAGTGGGTGTTGCTGATAACTAGAGATAAACTGATAGCTAGGAACGACAGTCAATTTAGATAACGCAGCGCCAAATGCATCAGATACAGCCGCAGTCGTAGTTCCTGAATACTGAGGATAAAGCGGCAGTACCGTAATACTGTCCACTCCTCTTGCTTGCAAAGCTTCTATGCCAGATTGAATGCTAGGACTGCCGTAGGTCATGCCCAACTCGACAGGCATGTCTAACGCCTTCTCTAGCTTAACGGCTTGACGCTGTGAATAGACCATTAAAGGCGAGCCACCCTCTTGCCATACAGCTTGATACAGTTTTGCGACCTTAGGGGCCCGGAAGGGAATAATGACCCCTTTTAATAGCGGGTACCAAATAAGACGAGACATATCGACAACTCGACTATCGAGTAAAAATTGACTTAAAAATCGTTTAACTTCGACGGTTGTCGCTTCTGTAGGTGTGCCAAGATTAACGAGTAATGCACCTTGTTGATGTCTCTGAGTCATGATGTCCTATCTGATAGTTTTTATAGCTAAGTTATTAAAAAAGCGACCGAAAAAGGTCGCTTTAAATATAACAAATTCTTAAGAATGCAGTTAACGATTTATGCTAAAGCTTTCTCAATGTCAGCACTTACTTCGCCAACTTGCTTAGTGCCATCAAACTTAAGGTACTTAGTGTTACCAGCTTCAGCTTCTTTACCGTAGTACTCGATAAGTGGCGCTGTTTGCTCATGATATACACCAAGACGTGCACGAACAGTCAATTCTTTGTCGTCATCACGAACAACTAGATCTTCACCTGTTACATCATCCTTACCTTCCACTTTAGGTGGGTTGAATGTTGTGTGGTAAGTGCGACCAGAAGCTAGGTGAGCACGACGACCCGCCATACGCTCAACAATTACAGCGTCAGCAACATCAAATTCGATCACGTAGTCAACTTCTACACCCATCTCTTTCAAGCCATCAGCTTGAGGGATAGTGCGTGGGAAGCCATCTAGCAAAAAGCCTTTCTCACAATCAGCTTGAGCAATACGCTCTTTAATAAGACCTAGAATGATTTCATCAGAAACAAGTTGGCCTGCATCAATTACGGCTTTCGCTTGCTTGCCCATTTCAGTGCCCGCTTTGATAGCAGCTCTTAGCATGTCACCCGTTGAGATTTGTGGAATGCCATACTTTTCCATGATGAATTGAGCTTGTGTGCCTTTACCTGCACCTGGAGCACCTAGAAGGATGATGCGCATGTTTGTTCCTCTTTAGATAAAAATTGATTTATACCGAAGCTCACTGTGGCACTAAATAATAAACTCACGTGATTAAGCCCAAGCTTATAACTTTATTGCCTTAAGCAACGATAAGTTTCGGTATAACGTATTAAAACAATATCCCTTTGTCATGAATACCAATGCTTATAGCCTGTTATTCTGCCGGGCATATTAACATAATTTTTGACGTTCGATCCGATTTACGACTAAAGAATGGCTCTAGACGCAACCGTTACCCTACAAAAGGAGTGGAATAACTTCTATTTCAGCGATTTTAACCAATAAAAATAAAAAAGCCCGCCTAGGCGAGCTTTCATACTGATTATGCTATTACACTTTAGTCAAAAGCTTGTTGATCGCGCCTACAAACTGAGACGGATCTTCCATTGAGCCCTTCTCTGCAAGCATTGCTTGACCAAGAAGAACTTCAACCCAACCACCGAACGCTTGTTCATCAGCCTCATCAGCCATGCGCTTAACAAGATCATGTTGAGGGTTAAGCTCAAAGATGTACTTTACTTGAGGCGCTTCTTGGCCTGCCGCTTCTAAAAGCTTCGCCATTTGAGTGCCCATCTCAAAGTCATCAGTAACGACAACCGCTGGTGTATTTGCCAACTTGAACGTTGTGCGAACTTCTTTTACACGGTCACCAAGGTAAGCTTGAGTACGCTCTACAACAGACTTGAACTCTTCTTCTGTCTCTTTTTGTTGTTCTTTCTCTGCTTCATCGTCAAACTTAGTCAGATCAAGACCTGCTTTGGTGATTGATTGGAACTGCTTACCATCAAATTCAGTCAGGTAGTTCATTAACCATTCATCGATGCGGTCAGACATTAAGATAACTTCAATACCCTTCGCTTTAAATTGCTCTAGGTGAGGACTGTTTTTCGCAGCAACATAGCTATCAGCTGTCAGGTAATAAATTTTATCTTGCTCTTCTTTCATGCGTTCAACATAAGAAGCAAGGCCAATAGTTTGATCCGAAGATTCAACTTCTGTCGATGCAAAGCGTAGTAGACCCGCTACTTTCTCTTTGTTTGCATGGTCTTCAGCAGGCCCTTCTTTTAGTACTAGACCGAACTCTTTCCAGAAACTTTGGTACTTCTCTTCTTCGTTTTTAGCTAAACGCTCTAACATTGTTAGTACACGCTTAGTACAAGCGTTGCGTAGAGACTGTGTTACTTTGTTATCTTGTAAAATTTCACGAGATACGTTCAGCGGAAGATCGTTAGAGTCGATAAGACCACGAGTGAAACGCAGGTATGAAGGCATGAACTGCTCTGCGTCATCCATAATGAATACACGCTGTACGTATAATTTAAGACCTGACTTGTGGTCACGGTTCATCATATCCCAAGGTGCTTTTGCTGGGATGTAAAGCAAGCTTGTGTAATCGTTCTTACCTTCAACTTTATTGTGGCTCCACAGTAGAGGATCCGCAAAGTCGTGAGAAACATGCTTATAGAACTCTTGGTACTCTTCTTCCGAGATGTCAGACTTATTACGAGTCCATAGTGCTTGAGCTTTGTTTATCTGCTCCCACTTTGTCTCTTCTGTCTCTTTGCCTTCTTCGTCTTTCACTGTCGTTAAGATAGAAACTGGAATGCCAATATGATCTGAATACTTGCTAATGACCTCACGTACACGCCATTCAGAAAGGAACTCTTTTCCTTCATCGCGCATATGTAAAATAATATCGGTACCGCGTGTTTCTTTGGTGATGTCTTCAATCGTGTAATCACCTTCGCCAGCAGAGTGCCATTGAACAGCCTGATCGGATGCTAGACCTGCACAGCGAGTACGAACAGTAACTGCATCAGCTACAATAAATGCAGAATAGAAGCCCACGCCAAATTGACCGATAAGCTGTGAGTCTTTACCTTGATCTTCAGAAAGCTTTGAGAAGAAATCTGCAGTGCCCGATTTAGCTATCGTACCTAGGTGTTCAATAACGTCATCACGAGTCATACCAATGCCGTTATCAGACACAGTTAATGTATTTGCTTTTTCATCAAACGATAACTTAACGCCTAAGTCAGCATCACCAGCGTATAAGCTTGAATCTGAAAGCGCTTGGAAACGAAGTTTGTCTGATGCGTCAGAAGCATTCGAAATAAGCTCTCGTAGGAAGATTTCTTTGTTTGAATACAGAGAGTGAATCATTAGGTGAAGTAGCTGTTTTACTTCAGATTGAAAGCCACGCGTTTCTTTATTGCTTGTTGCCGTATCGCTCATATTAGCTCCGTGATTCGGTATATTTCATTGATTGATTTACATCCCTATAGAGGGCGCATTGATAGTTAACATGAGGATGACAATTGTAAATTCAAGGTCAAAAATCATAAAAACACTGTTTTTTTTATGATTTTTGTTTATCCTAGGCGCGAAACTTATCAAAGAAACTAAAGCCATTCATTTGATGTTTCATTCATTGACATTCAAACTGAGCGTTTACCCCCAACAATTTGTATAAATAAGAAGAGTCCAATGAGCAATATAGGCACAAAGTTTATCCTCGCAGACCGGTTTACTTTTGACCCGAATAACAACTCATTAGTAGATCAAGAAAGTGATACTGATCTAGTTCGATTAGGTAGCAATGAAAGCCGTATTCTTTTGTTACTATGTGAGCGACCAAACGAAGTGATTACTCGTAACGAGTTACATGAATTTGTTTGGCGAGATCAAGGTTTTGAAGTGGATGACTCGAGCCTAACTCAAGCGATTTCAACGCTGAGAAAAATGTTGAAGGACTCAACAAAATCACCTCTGTTTGTAAAAACAGTACCAAAGCGCGGCTACCAACTGATCTGTTCGGTTGAACTCACCACCGCTCTAGCTGGCGCTAAAGATACCTTTTCGACTGCTGTTGACGATACCCCCGTAGCTGAAATTACAACACCTATTTCAGACAGCGTCGCTAACGAATCCCCTGACGATAAGGCGATACCCCGTATTGAGCCTAACTTCAAAGTCGCTAAGCCAACAAGATTCATTACCAACCTTTTATTAGCTATTGCTGTTTTCCTACCTTTGGCTGTCACATTATTTACAACGCCTAGTGAGACTAAGTTTAGAGAACTCGCTACGTTTCAGGATGTTCCTGTTATGACACCAATGAACCACCCAGAAATGGGGCAATGGTTACCTTCTCTTGAAGCGTGCGTTAATAATTATTTAGAAGTACACAACGGTGAGCTAGTACCAAGTCAGATTATTGCCACCGGCGGTCAAAATGATCAGATCGTTTTGAACTACATTCATAACATAGAAAGCTCAGCCAACAACAAGAGCGTTCGTATCATTTGGAATAACCCTAATATCAAGAAGGTGTGTAAGTAATGGATAAAATGATGACTCAAAAAGTCGCTGCCATAATTCTTGCAGCATCGGTTATATTTAGTAGCTGGTTATACTGGGGAAGTGACCTTAAAGTGGAACAGGTTCTTACTTCTCATGAGTGGCAATCACGAATGATCACAGAGATCTCTCACACAGTTGAGGATTCTGTCGGACCATTACGACGTGCTGAAGTAAACTCAAACGTTAAGTACCTGCCAAACGGCACATACATTCGCGTGTCTCTTGTTCGACTTATGGTCGAAAATAGCGATGCTGAAACGATGATTAACATATCAGAAACGGGTGAATGGGATATCAGTGATAACTATTTATTAGTTTCACCAAAAGAGTTTAAGGATGTTTCATCGGCACAGACCAAAGACTTTACTGAAGATCAATTAAAGCTCATCACCCAACTATTCAAAATGGATGCTCAACAGAGTCGCCGAATTGACATCGTCAACGATAAAACGCTGCTACTGACTAGTCTGAGTCACGGTTCAACGGTATTGTTTACCAATTAAACAATTATGACTATTAGCAGTTAGAGGGAGACGATTGTCTCCCTTTTGTTTTTAGACTAAGCAAGCCTGAGAAGGATCTCAATGAACATTTTCGATGCTTCCATTCTTTTTATTGGGTCACTCATTGCCAATACCCTAGCCTCTCTGTCTGGAGGTGGCGCAGGATTACTCCAATTCCCTCTGCTTATTTTTCTAGGTCTGCCCTTTTCTATCGCTCTTGGCACCCACAAAATCGCCAGTGTTGCGTTAGGGCTTGGCGCTGCTTACACCCATATAAAAAATAAGACATGCAACCTTCGACTTGCACTCTTCATTACGATTACTGGTTGTTTCGGCGTCATTCTTGGCGCCAATGTTGTGTTACTAATTCCTGAAGCTATTGCAACAAAAACACTTGGTGTAATGATTTTGTGCTTAGGTATATATTCCCGCCTAAAAAAATCGTTAGGTCACATTGAAGAACCCACCAACCGAACACCCATCGGTTTTTTTATTGGTGCGCTAGGACTCTTCACAATAGGCATTATTAACGGTTCATTGACGGCGGGATCTGGTTTACTGGTTACTCTATTTTTAGTTCGCTGGTTTGGTTTAAGCTATAAGCAATCCGTCGCTTATACGATGTTGTGCGTGGGAATCGTCTGGAATGGTATTGGCGGAATGAGCATTGCAGCGGCAGGCGCGCCCATTTATTGGCAATGGATCCCAATTCTACTGCTCAGCTCTTTTTTAGGGGGCAGTATTGGCGCTCACATCGCTCTAAAAAGGAGTAATAAAACCATCAAGGTTTGCTTTGAGATCCTAACGTTTGCGGTTGGTATCAAGCTCGTTATCTAAATAATGCAGTCACCAAACGTGACTATCCAATTAAACGAGCTTGGGTTAGGAGTTTACTCTAAATAATCATAAATGATGTTAACATGTGCATTTACACGCTGATATTACATCACCTGAAAAACTAATCACTTGTAACTCACCGTCAGAATACAAACCATAACTTGCCGGATGACCATCTCTTGGAAATGTAACCGAGCCTGGGTTAAACAAGATAATACCATCATCTTTTTCAGCGACTGGGATATGGGTATGTCCAAATGCCATAAGATCATTAATCTTTAATGGTGGACGCTTTGTTGAGTTATATAAGTGCCCATGGGTGATAAACATTCGTTGCCCTGACTCTAATAACAGCCATGTATAGTCTGTCATCATTGGAAAGCTCAGCAACATTTGATCCACTTCGCTATCACAGTTTCCTCTCACTGCAATGATCGAATCGGCATACTGATTGAGCAGCGTCGCTACATCAGCAGGAGCATAGCCCTCAGGTATAGGGTTTCTTGGCCCATGATTAAGAACATCCCCTAGTAAAACTAAAGTATCTGCACCTGACTGTTCAAATTTTTCTAATACTCGTTGAGTCGCAGGCAAGCTTCCATGTAAATCGGATGCAAAAAATAATTCCATTGATATCTCTCCTCAAATAATATGAGGCATATTCTAAATTCTATTTAGCCGTTCGTCATCTCTTGCCATGCCATTAACCACAATATTATTGTAGCTAACCATACCAATCACCTCGCCATTTTCAATCACTGGCGCACGGCTGATACCAAATCGCTCAAACAGACGAGCACAATATTTAACATTCATATCTGGATCAACAGACAACGCTGGTTTGGTCATAATTTCGTATACATTGGTTCTTAAGGGAGAGCGGTTTCTAGCCAGAACTTTTTTAGCAATATCATTCATCAACACGATACCAAACTCATCGTCGTCATGGCGCTTATTAACAATCAAAGCTTTAACTAAACCTTGTCTAGCTAACGTAATTGCCTCATTCACCGTCGTTAAGCCATCCACCATGACGTAGGTATTCGCCATAACGTCCCGCACTCGAATTTTTTCATGTTTATTCATAATTCATCCTCGACAACTTTGGTTAATGTTTCCATTTGATGAGCGACACCGACCGCATCTTCCACATCAATTTGAACTGCAATACCTTGACCTGATTCGGCATCAAATTCACCGACCTCACTGATCGTTTCTAAAATGTGCCTAGACAAGTGTTCTTCAACAACAAACAGCAGTACATCTTTTTGAACCTCTAAGGTTAAGCCAAAGAAAGTACGTTTTTTATTGAGCCCCTCCCCTCTGGCATTATTTATAACCGTCGCTCCTGTCGCACCTGCGTTCCTAGCCGCATCAAGGACGATATCGGTTCTACTATCTTCAACAAACGCTAGTATGAGTTTAAAGCGCATCTGATTTCTCCTTTGATACTTTCGTTTTATTTAATGCTTGTGTAATTTGTGCGTACGCCATAACCGAAATGATTGGAAATAGGCTTGCAAATGCAATTAACCCGAACCCATCAATAACAGGGTTTCGTCCCGGGACCGTTGATGCTAGACCTAGCCCTAACGCTGCCACTAATGGAACCGTCACTGTAGACGTTGTCACTCCGCCAGAGTCGTACGCGAGTGGAATAATTAACTTAGGCGCGTAAAAGGTCTGAATAACAACAATGGCGTAACCACCAATGATGTAATAATGAATTGGATCCCCAACAACAATTCGATAGCTTCCAAGTGCAATACCAAATGCCACGCCTAGAGCTACTGCAATTCTTAAGCCGTTCACACTAATACTGCCACCGGAAACTTTATTGGCCTTTATTGCAACGGCAATCAAAGATGGCTCAGCGACCGTCGTGCTAAAGCCAATAAGAAATGCAAACAAGTAGACCCAGTAGTAATCAATCCAAGAGAGTTTTTCTCCGAGGGAAATTCGAACTTCATTGAGAAATTTAGGAGCGGTAAGTTGCTGTGCCATTGTTTCCCCCAAAGGGAACAAAGCGAGCTCTAAACCAATAAGAAATAAAGACAGACCTAAAAGAACATAAACAAAGCCTAATAATACATGAGGTAAGTTATTGACAGGACGACGCAGCACCGCAGCTTGAAAGCCAAATAATATGGTGACAATAGGAATGACATTGATGATGGTATCTACAAACGTATTTATAAAATGGTCAACTGTGATCATCCCAGCACCATTCCATAAACCATAACAAACATCATTGGTAATAAAGAGGCAAAAGCGATTAAGCCGAACCCATCAAGCATTGGGTTTCGACCTTTAATTGCAGAGGCTAAACCGACGCCTAAAGCCGTGACCAAAGGGACAGTAATGGTTGACGTTGTCACGCCGCCTGAGTCGTAAGCAATGCCAATAATATGCTCTGGAGCAAAACCTGTGAGTATAACGACACCAATATAACCACCAATGATCATATAGTGTATTGGCCACCCTTTAAGGATTCTTAATACACCAATCAAAATTGCAAAACCAACAGATAGAGCAACGGTGTAACGCAGCCCGCTCGCATAGGAATCCATCTCCTCGTCAGAATTAGTAATGACCCCCCCTTCTGCCGCGACCTCGGCCGCTTCGTTTGCTACAGCCGTCAACGCAGGTTCAGCTACCGTAGTACCAAACCCCAAACAAAAAGCAAAAACCAATAGCCAGAATACACTCCCCTTACGCGCGAAGGCTTGTGCCATGGATTCACCAATGGGAAATAGCCCCATCTCTAAACCAAAAATAAAAAACGTTAAACCCAGGACGACAAGCGCCAATCCAAAGACAATCGAAATAAGATTAGGTAAAGGTTCTTGCAATACCACTAGCTGGAAAAAGCTGATAACAGCAATGATGGGTAAAAGGTCTCTGAAGCTTGTGAGCATTGACTTAAATAGTGCGACTAGACCGTTCATTCAATCTCCATGAAATAAATGAGCTTTATCATCATGGCAAATAGAATTGATGTATGATGTGATTAACGTAACGAGGTGGAAATAAAACTGATATTTATTGTAACGTTAACTGTTATTAACCCCATGAATGGCACGAAACTATGGCATATAACATAACGTTACTATACTTATGAAAGCAGGAGGCCTAATGAAGCTATTAATTACAGGTGGCACAGGTTTTATCGGTCAAGAGTTGCTAAAGCATTTAGCCTCTTATGAAATAGTGGCTCTAACACGCGATGTAGAGCACGCAAAAAAACGACTTTCTCATATAAACGATACCACTCTTTCATTTCTCACTTCTCTTGATGATCTTCACGACCTCAATGGCTTTGATGCCATTATTAATCTTGCTGGCGAACCTATCGCGAGTAAGCGTTGGTCAAAAACTCAAAAAAAACATATTACTCATAGCCGTTGGAGCATAACTGAAAGATTAGTCGAACTTATCCACGCAAGTACAACCCCTCCCTCTATCTTTATTAGTGGTTCAGCTGTTGGCTATTACGGCGATCAACAATTTCATCCTTTTGATGAGTCTTTACATGTCAATCAATCAGGTTTTCCGCACCAAGTCTGTGAGAAGTGGGAGAGCATCGCTAAACGGGCACGCTCTGAACACACTCGAGTATGCATAATTCGAACGGGTTTAGTACTTCACCCTACAGGCGGAGCACTATTAAAAATGCTACCAGCCTATAAATGTGGCATTGGCGGTTCAATCGGCTCAGGAAAGCAATATATGCCATGGATCCATATGACTGATATGGTTCGCGCTATCATCCACTTGCTTGATACTCCACATGCCGACGGTCCATTTAACCTTACTGCCCCTCACCCGGTAACGAATGCTCACTTCAGTCGAATGCTCGCTAAAACCTTAGGCCGCCCACATTTTTTGTTTACACCCAAATGGCTCATTCGTTTATTGCTTGGCGAAAGCTCAACACTTCTTTTAGATAGCACTCGATGCAAGCCTAAAAAATTAACTGACCTTGGCTTTCATTTTAATTATTCACGTATAGAGCCTGCTTTTAAAAACCTATTACAACCTTATAATTAATCGACTATTCTATCCGTTGTTTTCTACTACTGTGTATTTCAAATGAGTCGATGGGTATTAATAACAGGCTGTTCTTCTGGCATTGGGCTAACAGCAGCAAAAACTCTTAAAGAACGCGGATATAAGGTGATTGCGTCATGTCGCCAAAAGCAAGATGTAGAGCGTCTAATTCAGCAAGGCATCACTTGCATTCAGCTTGATCTTAGTGATGAAGAATCCATCAACACCGCTGTTGAATCCGTTTTACACATATCAAACCATCAACTTTACGCTTTGTTTAACAATGGTGCCTACGGACAACCCGGTGCCATTGAAGATCTTCCAACACAATCACTTCGAGCGCAATTTGAAGCCAACTTCTTCGGCTGGCACCAACTAACAACTCTACTTCTCCCAGCTATGCGTAATAATGGAGAAGGCCGAATTATTCAAAACAGTTCAATACTTGGCTTTGCCGCAATGAAGTATCGAGGTGCCTATAACGCATCTAAGTTCGCCATTGAGGGTTGGAGTGATACATTGCGGCTTGAACTTTCAGGAACAAATATTCATATTTCATTGATTGAGCCCGGACCGATAGAGACTCAGTTTCGAGCCAATGCACTTAAAGCATTTGAAAAGTGGATAGATCCGATAAATAGCGTCCATCATGAAGCTTATGCCCTGCAAAAGTCTAGGCTAAATAACGATACATCTAGCAATGCCTTCGTACTTCCTCCCGAGGCATGTATACCCCCTTTAATTCACGCACTGGAATCACCTAGGCCAAAGCTTCGTTATCGGGTAACAACACCAACCAAAGTATTCGCGGTATTAAAGAGGCTACTTCCAAATCGTTGGCTTGATAAACTACTACAAAAAGCGGCTTAAAATTTGACCTGTAATGAAACCGTCATAGATCTCTGTCATATTGTTTATGAAACATACAAAAATGTTACATAAAACATTAGATCAGGTGAAAAATTCAATGACATTAACTCAGCTCAATATGCTTGGTGTATGCGTTACACTAACTTTGTTTATTTTGTTTTAGCTTGCCTCCAAGGCCCTATCTATTACAGCCCCAACAATTGCTGTATCCGAAAATAGTGACTCCCTATATGCCGCTTGTTTAAGCGGCATTTTTGGTTTCCCCTTGATAAATCACCTTTTAGACCCTATTTCTATTAGCAATAGATCGGATCACCTAGGATAGCGACAAATGCAATCACCTTATATTGTTGAAATGAATGAGCAAAACTTCAGAGAGATTCTTGAAGGCTCGACAACAACCCCAGTTCTTATTCACTTCTGGGCACCAATGAGCCAAGATAGTGCGCAGATCATTCCGCAGCTTCAAGCGCTCACTCAGCAATACAACGGCGCATATACGTTAGCACTTCTTAACTGTGAACAAGAACAAGCGATCGCTTCTCAATTTGGTGTGCAAGCGTTGCCAACGATTGCACTATTTATCAATGGCCAAGCAGTGGATGGAATGGGTGGTCCTCAGGAAATTGCCGCCATTGAACAGATGCTTGCAAAACATCTTCCTAGCCAAGATGAACTGAACCTCAATAAAGCTATTGAGCTAATGCAAACAAACGAATATGAACAAGCATTAGCACTGTTTAATGAGCTAAGTGATGAGATAAAATCAAAGCCAGAAGTAAAACTAGCGATCGCTGAAAGCTTGCTTGAAACACAGCAGTTCGATTTAGCTGAGGAGCAGTTAGCTATTATCCCACTAGAATATCAAGACAACTATTATAAAACCCTAATAGCAAAGCTAGAACTTCATAAGCAAGCGGCTGATAGCCCTGAAATTCAAGCACTTGAGTCTTCACTAGCCAAAGACCCAAATGATTACGCGACTGTTTGTGAACTTGCACTCCAATACCACCAAGTGAGCCGATCAGAGGAAGGGCTAGAACTTTTATGGGGACATTTAAAATCAAATTTGAATGTTCACGATGGTGAGTTGAAGAAAACAATTATGGACATTTTAAGTGCACTGGGCCAAACCAGTGCAATCGCAGGAAAATATCGACGTCAGCTTTATTCACTGCTCTATTAACAACCAATTCAACAGAACTATTCAATACTCATCAAATAATGTCTTAAGGTCGTGACTTTGGCCTTAAGTCATTAAAAAATCACGATTCTCTTCACAACTCCATATTGAAACTGCGCTAGTATAGGTGACAAACTATACAACAGACCCCATAAGGAATTGTTATGCCTATTGACTCTCTAATCACCATTGGCTTTTTCATATTTGTCGCGATTGCCATCATTGCCTCGGCAGTTAAAACAGTGCCTCAAGGCAGCAATTGGACAGTTGAACGCTTTGGCCGGTACACTCAAACACTTCAGCCCGGTTTAAACATCATCGTCCCATTCATCGACCGAGTTGGACAAAAGATCAACATGATGGAACGTGTACTAGATATCCCAGCACAAGAAGTTATCTCTAAGGATAACGCGAATGTCGTCATTGATGCGGTCTGTTTCATTCAAGCCGTCGATGCAGCAAAAGCCGCCTATGAAGTTACCGACCTAGCCCATGCTATTCGCAACCTGACGTTAACCAATATTCGTACTGTTCTTGGTTCGATGGAGCTTGATGAGATGCTCAGTCAACGAGATATGATCAATACTAAGCTATTGTCGATAGTTGATGAAGCCACAAACCCATGGGGCGTAAAAGTCACTCGTATAGAAATTAAGGACGTTCAACCACCTGCAGATCTTACCGCTGCGATGAATGCACAAATGAAAGCCGAGCGTAATAAGCGTGCGGATATTTTGTCAGCAGAAGGCGTAAGACAAGCGGAAATATTAAAAGCCGAAGGTCACAAACAATCTGAAATATTAAAAGCCGAAGGTGACAAACAAGCCGCAATTTTACAAGCAGAGGCTCGTGAACGTGCAGCTGAAGCCGAAGCAAGAGCGACCGAAATGGTCTCGACAGCAATAGCTCAAGGCGACATGCAAGCTGTTAATTACTTTATAGCGCAAGGCTATACTGATGCTCTAAAATCAATTGGCCAAGCTGAAAATAACAAAATCATAATGCTTCCACTTGAAGCCACAGGCTTGATGGGCTCTGTTGCTGGAATTGCGGAAATGTTTAAAGCTGACTCTTCTAAAGATAAATAGGTGATATCGTGTTGGAATTCTTAGATTCAATCAATCATTGGCACTGGCTAGCCTTTGGCCTAGCGCTTCTTGCTATGGAACTACTGGGAACGGCTGGTTACTTCCTATGGCTAGGAATTTCAGCACTCATCGTTGGGGTAATTTTCACTAGCCTACCAATGAGCTGGCAACTTCAATGGGTCTCCTTTGGCGTATTCTCACTCATTACCACCTGGCTTTGGTGGCGCAGACAGTTAAAAGCAGATACTAAAGATGACCAAAGCCGAGACTTAAACCAAAAGCAAAAGCAGCTGGTTGGACAGACTCTTGTGTTAGAGGAAGATATTGTAGCAGGTAAAAACCGAATAGAACTAAATGGCACCAGCTGGATGGCACGATCTGAAAGTAACATTATGAAGGGATCTAGAATTACAATTGTCGATGTTGAAGGTATTACACTAAAAATCAAAGCTACAGAATAGAAAACAGAAATATATTTCCTATTTTTTAACAAAAGTGTCGTTACAAAATGAACTGGCGGCACTACTTCCTTTCTTTAATCTCCAACCTTTTGTTTGATAATAAAAATCAATTACTAATTTCGTAAAATTAAGTATCTAAATTACTAGCAATTACAAATAAGAAATTTGACTCAGTCTTTCCGCCCGTGAAAAGAGATTCACGTTATCAATGCCTTACGAGGACTCTCAAACACATCATTTTAGTTAATATCTAGTGAAAAATTAGTATTGGTTCTACCTAGTCTAAGCTTATATTTGTCTCGTAAGAGAGAGTTACACACGAGGAGGAAACGATGAAGTATGTAGCAATTGCTATATTTGTACTATCGAGTTCACTATTTAGCCATTTAGCGATTTCGGGGGAAACCTCTGGTCATGGTCCGATGGGGCCTATCGTAAAGTGTGAGACAGTAAAAGGCGTAATTAAGTATGTGCCAATAACGTACTGTAAAATTTTTGACGGGAAAGTGCTATAAATAAAAAAGCGAGCCCAAGGCTCGCTTTTTTTCACACAACTAAACTTATAAGAAGTTATATGGGATAAATACTTGGAAACGAACGTCAGACCACGCGAAATCTGAACCATCGTTCATATCACGACTAACTTGTGCTACGTGAAGTTTAAGAGTAGACCCCTTAAGTGCACCAGACTGTAGTGAGTAACCTACGTCACCAGTAAATGCGTACTCATTACCGTAAGAAGAAACATCTTCATCCAATGTACTTACAACAACACCACCATTTACAAACCAGCCGTCACCGAAGTTGTAAGATAGTTTGTTGAACCAAGATAGTTGACCTGATTGATCAAAGTCAGATAGTGCATTCCACCAAAGGCTAAATGTACCGTTGTTTTGACCGTAAGCACCAACTGTACGAGGAGTTACTGCAGTGTCATTCTTAGAACTTGCATATTGAATCTCAGAGTTCCAAGTTACTGCATCGAAGCTTTGAGCGTAAGTTAGACCATGTGTAGCACCTAAACCATCATATTGTGTATCAGAGCTAACTCCATAGAAGTCATAAGCAATTGAAGCGGTTTCAAATAGTGGTAGTGCTGCTTTAAATTTGTACGATGTATTGCTTTCACCAGCACCAACACTTGCGTAACCTAAACCTAGATTAAGTGCCACACTACCAATTGCGCCATTTGCACCAATTGAGTGTAAGTTATTGAATGCACTTTCACCTTCAAAGTTACCATCGGCATCCTTAGCCATCTTAGTAGTATTTTCCCACCACGGTGCACTATGTTCATCTGCGTAAATATAACCTAGAGTCCAATCACCTGCAGGGGCAACTACGCTAGCACCACGATATGTACCGGGAACAAATGACCATACATTGCCTACCGTACCGATACCGTGAGACTGAATGTAACCAACTTTCGTTACTGCTTCACCTGTTTTAAATTTCAAAGCTGCTGTGGTCATTTTCAATGAATCACCACTACGATCCCATCCATCACAAAGTGTGATTTCACTACAACCTGTAGAGTTATATAGAGAACCAGAGAAGTAACCACCAACATCCGCACCTAACCAACCATCATGGAAGCCAGATGATAGGTTAAGAGCTACATTATAATCTGAGTAATCTTGACCAGCTTTATAACCATCACCGGTATCTTTTGAGCGGTAACGAGTATCTGAAACAATAATACCAGATACAGATGCACCTTCTACGAAGTCATTTAATACTTCAACATATTGGTCACCAGCTGCAGATTCCGTACTAGCAAAAGTAACAGGAGCAGCAATAATTGCTGTTGCAACAGCTGCGCCTAGTAGAGTGCGTTTAAACATTTTGTTGTCCATGGAAAAACTCCTAAAAAATGGATATATAGCTTTTTATATTTCTCGCCTTAAGTTGGCCGCCGAAGGGAGAAAACAATTCCTATGTCGAAAATCTAAATTAGTCATTAATTTTTGATTTTCTTATTTCCTGCATACACACCGTGTATCCATGAGTTACAGACTAACTTTGCATCAAAAAATATCAATGAGAACTTAATTTTTATCTAAAAAAATATGAGCCAGCCCAAACTTTCCTCAAGTTAGTGATCAAGATCCGATAAATAAAATGAACTTAAACAAATCATCATTAAGTCAAATAAAAACAACAAGTTAAAATCACACTCAGTCTAATTAATTTGAAGTCGATCGCATAGATCTTTTGGAGTAGCACCCAGTAATTAATAGTTTGAACAATGTCACTCTATTTTAAAATGCATGAATAACTCGATTTCTCACCACTATATTTCAGACATAAAAAAAGACACCAAACCTCTAGATTTGATGTCTTTTTTTTATCTTTATCTATTTTTATATTGAGATTAACCCATTAAATCGACCAAATCTTGTTCTGATTTAACTTCGACACCAAGCTCTTGTGCCTTGGCAAGTTTAGAACCAGCTGCTGCGCCAGCGAATAACATATCTGTTTTCTTAGATACACTACCTGTCACCTTTGCACCTAATTGCTGTAGCGCTTCTTTCGCTTCCGTTCTGGTTAACTGAGATAGTGAGCCTGTTAATACCACCACTTTACCTTCCAAAGGTTTTGGTGAGCTATCATCAGTCAAAGAGAGATCGGGCCAATGAACACCCTGTTCTACAAGATCGGCGGTAATTTGTACATTTTTATCTTGAGCAAAAAATGTTGTTATATGCGCTGCAACAATCTCACCAATATCGTCCACTTTGAGTAATTGCTCGTGAGACGCGACTTGAATAGCCTCTAGCGTAAGAAAGTGCTGCGCTAAATTATTCGCTGTTGCTTCACCAACTTCACGAATACCTAACGAATAGATGAATCGAGAAAGTGTGGTCTCTTTTGCTTTATTCAGCGCAGCAACGATATTTTGCGCCGATTTTGGCCCCATTCTATCGAGTACAGTTAATACTCCCGCCGAAAGCTTAAACAGATCAGCCGGTGTCGATACCATCTCTTTATCCACCAACTGCTCAATGACCTTAACCCCTAAACCGTCGACATCAAGTGCCTTGCGAGAGACAAAATGCTTAAACGCCTCTTTTCTTTGCGCTTGGCAAATTAAGCCACCACTGCAACGAGCAACGGCTTCGCCTTCAACACGCTCTATATCAGACTGACAAACAGGACATTGTGTAGGGAAGGTTATCTCTCTACAAACATCACTTCTACGTTCAAGTACTACCGATGCGATTTGTGGGATAACGTCGCCCGCTCTACGAATGATGACTGTGTCACCGATCTTCACGCCTAAGCGTTCAATCTCATCAGCATTGTGCAGTGTCGCATTACTGACCGTCACACCACCCACAAATACTGGCTCAAGTTTGGCGACTGGCGTAATGGCACCAGTTCGACCTACTTGAAACTCGACATCATTTAATACCGTTAACTCTTCCTGTGCAGGAAATTTATAGGCAATAGCCCACCTTGGCGCTCTTGCAACAAATCCAAGTATTTCTTGCTGTTCAATAGCATCAACTTTTATAACAACGCCATCAATTTCGTATTCCAGATCGTCACGGCGTTCCAATATGTCTTTATAATAAGCTTTCACGTCATCTAGAGACGTTACTTGCTTTGTCTCGCTACACATCGGCAAACCCCAGCCTTTCAGCTGTATAAAACGGTGATAATGGCTGTTTGATAACTCCCCACCTTCAACAATACCAACGCTGTATGCGTAAAAGCTTAATGGCCTCATTGCTGCAATTTTTGAATCTAGCTGGCGAAGGCTACCTGCCGCGGCATTTCGTGGATTAACAAAAGCTTTGTCGCCTTTGCGAAGCGCTTCTTGGTTGAGTTTTTCAAACCCAGCTTTTGGTAAAAAGACTTCACCACGTACTTCTATACGCTCGGGCCAACCTTCACCCTGCAACTTGAGTGGAATCGCTTTAATGGTCCGCGCGTTTTCGGTGACGTTTTCACCCGTAGCGCCATCGCCACGTGTCGCCGCTTGAACGAGTATCCCATTTTCATAGAGTAGACTGATTGCTAGCCCATCAAGCTTTGGCTCACAGCAATATTGCTCTACCCGCTCAGCGTTCAATCTATCATTTGCACGCTTCTGGAATGCTTCGAGATCTGCGTCATCAAAGGCGTTGTCCAAAGACAGCATCGCCATTTCATGAGTCACTTGCTCAAACCCATCTAAAGGTTTACCGCCTACACGTTGACTTGGAGAGTCGACTGATACGAGATCCGGGTGCTTCTCTTCTATTTCTAGCAACTCTCTCATTAAACGGTCGTACTCTGCATCGGGTAGCTCTGGCGCATCCTCAACATAGTATTTAACGGCATGGTAATGGAGCGTGTTCTTGAGCGTGGTTAGTTTGTCATGGACTAAATCAGACATAGTATTCTCTAAACTGGTAATTCGTTGTTTCAATAACGACAATAAAAAAGGCCCCACTAAGGAGCCTCTCTTCTTAAAATCTTATACGATTATTTTAGCATTAAGCAGGTAAGGCTGTTTTAAATTCTTGAATTTGACGACGATAAGCAGACAAACGGTCGGGCGTCATCAAATTACGGCCATCATCCAGTACGTTTCCACCTAAGTCATCAGCAATTTGCTGCGACGTTCTAAGCATTAAATTAAAGTTCTGCTCAGGATCACCACAACATGGCAGTGTCATAAAGAATGAAATGCCCATTGTCGAATATTGAGCAGGGTCGTCATGCTTTAATGTGCCGGGTTGCATCATATTCGCCACACTAAATAAAACCTTACTATTCGTTGATGCATCTACGTGATAATGGAATATATCCATCTCACCGTAACGTAAATCATTTTTTTCCATGCTATTAAATAGCTTAGTGCCGACAAACGGGATGTCTCCTGCTGCATGGACATTTAAAACAATCACTTCCATTTCTGGCTCAGACACTACCTCTGCAGTATTTGACTCATCTGGTTTAGCTGCGTCTTGATTCACTGTCATAGGCGCTTCATCAACAAGGCTCGCTACTGATTTTTTAGGTTCAAGCGGAGAAGAGAACTTATTAGATACCGCTTCTTCAGCATCGCCAATGGCATTGAAAGAAGGAATATCATCCTCAACTTCAGCATCAACTAATAACTCGCCATCCGATTCGTAGTTATCGACAAGTGGGTCAGCTTCAAACAGTGGGTCGATGCCCGTATCATGTTGTGCTTCAAAACTAGGTGTCTTACGCTCTTTACGAACCACTTCAAAATCATCTTCGGGTGCGAAACCACGCTCTGGTGTGGCTTTAGGCTCTTCACTCTTGGTATTCACTTTCCCTAGAGGTTTATCACCAAACTTGGCTTTCCCTTCCTTTTTACTTGTCCAAAGACCATGAAATAGTAACGCGGCTATCGCCAGTGCGCCGACAATAATAAGTACGAATCGCAATTCCTGCATACTTAACTCTCAATAACTTGATGATAAAAATAGTGACCGAACAGCGTTTATAGCGTTCGCATCAAGGGAAAAAACATGAATACTAACGCTACTCTACCAAAACTATCGACTAATTTAGAACAACTTAATGCAATAAGTTCAACCTACATTAGAATTTAGGCCTCTTTTCTTATTGATAGAGTTAAGTAGAATAGAGGCTACAACATAAAGTGGGTATATTTTTGAATGGACTCTAAATCTTCACAACGCTCCGGATTCGGTTACTTTTTCTACGGTATAGAGCTAGCCTTAACACCCGGCATTCGCCGTTTTGTTCTTTTTCCGCTATTAGCTAATATTTTTCTCGTAGGCGGCGCACTGTTTTACCTCTTCTCTAATATGGACGCTTGGGTAACACAGTGGATGGGACAACTCCCTGAGTTTCTTTCATGGCTAAGCTACATACTTTGGCCATTGATTGTGATTACCATCTTAGCCACTTTCTCCTATTTCTTTAGTACACTTGCTAACTTTATTGCAGCGCCCTTTAATGGGTTGCTTGCAGAAAAAGTAGAAGAGCATTTGATAGGTAATGCGATAAATGAAGATGGATTTCTTGCTTTAGTTAAAGATTTGCCGCGTATTTTTGCAAGAGAGTGGCGAAAGCTGCTTTATATTATTCCAAAAGCTCTTGGCCTGTTCATTCTTCTATTGATCCCCGCACTCGGGCAGACAATTGGTCCGTTTGTTTGGTTTATATTTACCGCATGGATGCTATCAGTTCAGTATTGTGACTACCCTTTTGATAATCACAAAATTGAATTCAAACAAATGCGTAACAATTTGAAACAAAATCAAACTAAAACCTATAGCTTTGGTTCCCTTGTTGCCGTATTTACCACCATTCCAATCCTAAACCTCATTGTTATGCCTGTCGCAGTGTGCGGGGCAACGGCTATGTGGGTAGCGGAATATAAACAGCAAAATCAATAAGTCTCTGACGCGCTAGTAAATCCTTTGTTTACTGGCGCATATGCTTAATAACCTGCTTTGCTTCTATATGTTATAACTTTTTAATCCTTTTCCGTTTTTTACTTAGCGCATATTCTTCTAAACGTATTCACAAAACGTGTAATGAAGGAACATCGACATGAGCAAGATCTACGAAGACAATTCACAAACTATTGGTAACACTCCACTTGTACGCTTGAACAAAGTAAGTAATGGGAAAGTACTTGCTAAAGTAGAATCACGTAACCCTAGCTTCAGTGTTAAATGCCGTATTGGCGCGAACATGATTTGGGAAGCTGAAAAAGCAGGCACACTTAAAGAGGGTGTTGAACTTGTTGAGCCAACCAGTGGTAATACAGGTATTGCCTTGGCATTCGTAGCCGCAGCTCGTGGGTATAAGCTTACTCTTACTATGCCAGAATCAATGAGCCTTGAGCGCCGTAAACTGCTTAAAGCTCTGGGTGCAAAACTTGAGCTAACAGAAGCGGCAAAAGGCATGAAAGGCGCAATCGCAAAAGCCGAAGAAATTGTTGCAGCTAATCCTGACAAGTTTTTACTACTTCAACAGTTCAACAACCCTGCTAACCCACAAATTCACGAAAAGACAACTGGGCCTGAAATCTGGGATGCAACTGACGGCCAGATTGATGTGTTCGTTGCAGGTGTTGGTACTGGTGGTACTATCACAGGTACAAGCCGCTATATTAAAGGTGAAAAAGGCAAAGCAATCACTTCTGTTGCTGTTGAACCTGCTGAGTCTCCAGTCATCGCGCAAGTACTTGCTGGCGAAGAGGTCAAACCTGCTCCGCATAAAATTCAAGGTATTGGTGCTGGCTTCATTCCAGAAAACCTAGATTTAGAGCTTTTAGACCGAGTAGAAGCCGTAACTTCTGAAGAAGCTATCGCAATGGCTCAACGTTTAATGGAAGAAGAAGGAATCCTTGCTGGTATCTCTTCTGGCGCAGCGGTTGTCGCAGCGAATAGACTAGCAGAACTTCCTGAATTTGAAGGAAAAACCATTGTAACTGTACTACCAAGCTCAGGTGAACGTTACCTAAGTACGGCACTATTTGCAGGTATCTTTGGTGAGAAAGAGAACCAACAGTAATATGTGGTCAAATCAATATTTGAGATAAAAAAGCCCCTTTTAGGGGCTTTTTTGTTGATCCTTGCCGCACCTTTGGTACTATCAAGCCTGTTTTATTTTTCGCTTCAAAATAAAGAAGCAATAAACATATTTAGACGATGACGAATTTCAGCATAGATTGAATTCGTGATTGCATAACTTTAATCAAGTATCAGTTCTGACACGCAAACGACGTTACTCAGGTAGCAGAAAATCGTTGAACGAGTTAAGCTAAATCTAGATTAATAAACTAACAAAAAATAAATCAATTGGGGTAATAACATGTACGAGAAGCAAGTAGAAATCACAGCAGAAAATGGCCTTCACACTCGTCCGGCTGCACAGTTCGTTAAAGAAGCTAAAAGTTTTGACGCGGACATCACTGTGACTTCTAGCGGCAAAAGTGCTAGCGCGAAAAGCCTTTTCAAGCTACAAACTCTTGGCCTAGTTAAAGGTACTAAAGTAACAATTTCAGCTGAAGGCCCTCAAGCTCAACAAGCTGTTGACCACCTAGTAGCACTAATGGATCAGCTTCACTAATCCAGCCTCCTATTTTTAAAGCCATTTTGTGGAAACAAAATGGCTTTATTGGAAATAGGTTAATATATGAGCTACAACTTATCGTTAGCACTTTTAGTTATACTCTCCCGTTTACAGTTGACCAATTTAAGGTAAGGCTATGATTTCAGGCATCCTAGCATCTCCAGGTATTGCTTTTGGTAAAGCACTACTTCTTCAAGAAGATGAAATTGTCCTAAATACTCACACTATTTCAGACGACCAAGTCGAAGCTCAAGTTCAATGCTTCTTTGACGCACGTAACAAATCCTCAGCACAGTTAGAAACGGTCAAGCAAAAAGCACTTGAAACGTTCGGTGAAGAAAAAGAGGCGATCTTTGAAGGTCACATCATGCTTCTTGAAGATGAAGAGCTAGAGGAAGAAATCCTAGCACTCATCAAGAAAGACAAAATGCATGCTGATAACGCGATTTACACCGTTATCGAAGAGCAAGCATGTGCTCTAGAATCTCTAGACGACGAATACCTAAAAGAACGTGCAACGGATATCCGCGATATCGGTACACGTTTTGTTAAAAATGCACTAGGCATCAACATCGTTTCACTAAGTGATATCGATGAGCAAGTTATCCTAGTTGCTTACGATTTAACGCCATCAGAAACTGCGCAAATCAACCTAGACTACGTTCTTGGTTTCGCATGTGACATCGGCGGTCGTACATCACATACTTCAATCATGGCACGTTCACTTGAGCTTCCAGCTATCGTTGGTACTAACGATATCACTAAGCAAGTTAAGAACGGTGACATGCTTGTGCTAGATGCGATGAATAATAAAATCATCATCAATCCTTCTGAAGCTGAACTAGACGCAGCTAAAAAAATCAAAGCTGATTTTGAAGCAGAAGCGACTGAGCTAGCAAAACTTAAAGACTTACACGCTGAAACTCTAGACGGACACCGTGTAGAAGTTTGTGGCAACATCGGTACGGTAAAAGACTGTGATGGTATTTTACGTAACGGTGGCGAAGGTGTTGGTCTGTACCGTACTGAATTCCTATTTATGGACCGTACAGCACTTCCTACTGAAGAAGAGCAATACGTTGCTTACAAAGAAGTCGCTGAAGCAATGAACGGTGAGTCAGTGATTATCCGTACTATGGATATCGGTGGCGATAAAGATCTTCCTTATATGGATCTTCCACAAGAGATGAACCCTTTCCTAGGCTGGCGTGCAGTACGTATCAGCTTGGACCGTCGTGAAATTCTACGCGATCAGCTACGTGGTATCCTACGTGCATCTGCACACGGTAAACTACGCATCATGTTCCCAATGATCATCTCTATCGAAGAGATTCGTGAGCTTAAGAAAGCTATCGAAGAGTACAAAGTTGAACTTCGTGCTGAAGGTCATGCATTTGATGAAGAGATCGAAATTGGCGTTATGGTTGAAACACCAGCTGCAGCGGCAATCGCACACCACCTTGCAAAAGAAGTGGCTTTCTTCTCTATCGGTACTAACGATTTAACTCAGTACACACTAGCAGTTGACCGTGGTAACGAGATGATTTCTCACCTTTACAACCCACTATCTCCAGCGGTTCTTCTTGTTATCAAACAAGTAATCGAGGCTTCTCATAAAGAAGGCAAGTGGACTGGTATGTGTGGTGAATTAGCGGGTGATGAGCGTGCAACGCTGCTTCTTCTTGGTATGGGTCTAGATGAGTTCTCAATGAGCGGTATCTCTATCCCTAAAGTGAAGAAAGTTATCCGTAACTCTAACTTCGCTGAAGTGAAGAAAATGGCTGAAGAAGCACTTTCTCTACCAACCGCTGCTGAAATTGAAGCGTGTGTAGATAAGTTCATTGCGGAAAAAACTCAATAATCTGCTTATACCCATTATCATAAGCGACAAATAGATATAGGCGACTAAAAGTAGTCGTCTATTGTTTATGATTGGTATACTATATTTCGACAGAATAAAACTAAACGTTAGGAGCATGACACAATGGGTCTGTTTGACAAACTTAAGAAGCTTGTATCTGATGACAGCGCTGATGCTGGTGCAATCGAAATCATCGCACCTCTTTCAGGTGAAATCGTAAATATCGAAGATGTGCCAGATGTGGTTTTCGCTGAGAAAATCGTTGGTGACGGTATCGCGATTAAGCCAGCTGGCGACAAAATGGTAGCTCCAGTTAACGGTACTATCGGTAAGATCTTTGAAACTAACCACGCATTCTCAATTGAGTCTGACGATGGCGTTGAGCTATTTGTTCACTTCGGTATCGATACTGTTGAACTAAAAGGCGAAGGCTTCACTCGTGTTGCTGAAGAAGGTCAATCTGTTAAAGCTGGTGACACTATCATCACTTTCGACCTAGCGCTTCTAGAAGAGAAAGCGAAATCAACACTAACACCTGTTGTTATCTCTAACATGGACGAAATCAAAGAGCTAAACAAGCTTTCTGGTTCTGTAACTGTTGGCGAAAATCCTGTACTACGTGTAACTAAGTAATCATTACTTAATTACAACGAGTACAAAAAACGCTGCCTCTTGCAGCGTTTTTTTATATCTGTTAATCATGCAGATTTACAAAGTAGCTCTACTTCAAACCAACCGCATATTTCAATACTTCATTTTTAAGCGCACCAGAATTATCTGCCAATTTCAGCAAGCCATTTCTCACTAATTTGGTTACTGGATTTTGAGAGCGAAATCCTTTGTAGAAAACATCCATTCCTGTCTGCATTAGCAAGTTGTCACGACGACGCTGTTTCTCATACTTAACTAAGTGCTCGGAAGCAATCACCTGCTCTTCCGTTTCATCGAGTAACGCGACGACATCCCTAAAACCAAGATTGACTCCCTGCCCTGCTAAAGGGTTAATCGTATGCGCGGCATCGCCAACCAAAATACATCGATTTTTAATATACTGCTGTGCATGGCGACGAGTTAATGGAAATGACCCACTCTCTATCACCTTAATATCACCAAGTTCAGCAGGAAAGTGACTTAGGACTTGTTCTTTAAGTGTGTCGTTGTCCATCGCATTAAGCTGACGGATACGCTTAGGTGAGTCATACCATACTAGTGAACCATTCTTACCCGGTAAGGGGAGAAACGAGCGAGGACCTGATGGCAAAAACTGCTGCCAAGTAATGTCTTGTTGAGCTTTTTCCGTTTCCACATTGATTAGCATGCAATGCTGTCGATAATCCCACGCAGTAACACCTATTCCAGCGAGCTGCCTAACTTGAGAGTTTGCACCATCCGCGCCAATAACCCATTCAGCTTCGAATTGTTCGCCGGACTCAAGTGTCACTAAATTAGTGCTACCAAATTCAATACCTTTCAGCTGCTCAGGACAAAGCACCGTTAAATTAGAATGGTTAGAGAACTCTTTCCACAGGCCGAGCTGAATCAGGCGATTTTCAACAATATAGCCAAGCTCTGTTAATCCAAGAGAGTCAGAATGGAACCGAGTTCTGCACTCTGGATGTTCCCATGTCTCTAATCGTTTGTATGGACAAACACGCATTGCTAATGTGTGTTGCCAAGCGCCCAAACGCTGCAGTAACGAAACAGACGCATGAGAAATTGCTGAGACGCGAATATCATGTGGCTGCTCAGCGTCATAATTTTCTGGCTGCTTATTTTCGATAACAACCACTTCACGACCTTGTTTGGCAAACCCTAAAGCAACAGCGGCACCGACCATACCACCACCCACCACTGCAATTTCGTACTTTTTCATATGCTATTAACCAACACCGTCATAAAACAAAGCTATTCGCTGAAAATTTATTGTACGTTTTCATCACCATAATGGAAGCCTCATTAGATAACTTCATTAGTGGTTATTTATATCTCATATTCTGGATTGTTTGATTTTGCCTAACCACTGGTCAGCCTGTATTGAAAGCAGTACAATACGCGGCTTTCCGCCCAAACCCGTTTTTCAGGTGTGTTAAGGGTGGAAAAGTACTGGGCGATTTGCTCCCTTAATTTAAACTAACGATCGAGCGAACAGAGATGAGTAAGAAACTACTAATTAAAACTTGGGGTTGTCAGATGAACGAATACGATTCATCAAAAATGGCTGACCTCTTGAATGCTGCCAATGGCTACGAACTAACCGAAGATCCAAACGAGGCAGATGTACTTCTACTCAATACCTGTTCTATTCGTGAAAAAGCGCAAGAGAAAGTATTCCACCAGCTTGGTCGTTGGAAAACACTAAAAGATAAAAAAGAAGGCGTCGTTATTGGCGTCGGCGGTTGTGTAGCAACTCAGGAAGGCGATCACATTCGTAAACGAGCACCATTTGTCGACGTTATTTTCGGCCCACAAACACTGCACCGCTTACCACAGATGATCGCATCATCGCTGTCAAACGAAGCGCCAGTAATGGATATCTCTTTTCCAGAAATTGAAAAGTTCGATAACTTACCAGAGCCAAGAGCTGATGGCGCAACTGCATTCGTATCGATCATGGAAGGTTGCTCTAAGTACTGTACGTACTGCGTAGTACCGTACACGCGTGGCGAAGAAGTTAGCCGTCCAATGGATGACGTTCTTTTTGAAGTGGCACAACTGGCAGAACAAGGTGTACGTGAAGTCAACCTACTAGGGCAAAACGTTAACGCTTTCCGTGGCCCTATGCACGATGGTGATATCTGCTCTTTTGCGGATCTGCTTCGTCTTGTTGCTTCTATCGATGGTATTGATCGTATTCGTTTTACAACAAGCCATCCGCTTGAGTTTACTGACGATATCGTCGCTGTTTATGAAGATACCCCAGAGCTAGTTAGCTTTTTACACTTGCCCGTACAAAGTGGTAGTGATCGTATTCTTACTATGATGAAGCGCCCTCACACTGCTATCGAATATAAATCAATTATTCGTAAGCTGCGTAAAGCGCGTCCAGACATTCAAATTAGTTCTGACTTTATCGTTGCTTTCCCAGGTGAGAGCGATAAGGATTTCCAAGACACTATGAAGCTTATCAAAGAAGTCGATTTCGATATGAGCTTTAGCTTCGTCTTCTCAGCTCGCCCTGGCACACCTGCAGCTGATTACCCATGCGACATTCCTGAACAAACTAAGAAAGATCGTTTGTGGGAACTGCAGCAGCAAGTTAACAGCCAAGCTATGCGTTTCTCTCGCCTAATGCTTGGTACTGAACAGCGTATTCTGGTCGAAGGTCCATCGAAGAAAAATCTTATGGAGCTTCGTGGACGCACCGAAAATAGCCGAGTGGTAAACTTCGAAGGCTCTGCCGATCTTATTGGACAGTTTGTTGATGTGAAAATTACCGACGTGATGACGAACTCTTTACGTGGTGAATTTATTAGATCTGAGAGTGAAATGGATCTTCGCAATGTGACCTCTCCGTCAGAAATGATAGAAAAGACCCGCAGAGAAGACGATCTAGGTGTAGCGACTTTTACACCATAAGCTAAAATGTCAAAAGAAGCCTAATGTGGATTGGGCTTCTTTATCATGATCAGACAGTGAGGCAACATTGAGCAATAAAATCGTTACACTAGAAATTAATCTAGAACCTTCAGACAACCGCCGACTGGCTAGTTTATGCGGTCCTTTCGATGACAATATCAAGCATTTAGAACGTCGACTGGGCGTTGAAATCAACCATCGAAATAACTTCTTCACCATCGTTGGCAAGCCTCATACCGCTGCAGCTGCACTTGATATCCTAAAAACACTTTATGTCGATACAACGCCAGTTCGTGGCAATATCCCTGATATTGAACCAGAACATATTCACCTAAATGTGAAACAGTCAGGCATCCTTGAGCAAACAGAAGAGTCAACTCTGGATCATGGTAAAGAAGTCTTTATCAAGACCAAAAAAGGTGTCATTAAACCTCGTACGCCAAATCAAGGCCAATATCTGGTCAACATGGTCACCCATGATATTAGTTTTGGTATAGGGCCAGCAGGTACAGGTAAGACATACCTTGCTGTTGCGGCGGCTGTCGATGCGCTCGAACGACAAGAGATCCGTCGAATCTTACTTACTCGTCCTGCGGTTGAAGCAGGCGAGAAGCTAGGTTTTCTTCCTGGTGATCTTAGCCAGAAAGTCGACCCGTACCTACGTCCCCTTTATGATGCTCTGTTCGAGATGCTTGGTTTTGAAAAAGTAGAGAAGCTGATAGAGCGTAACGTTATTGAAGTAGCGCCTCTTGCTTATATGCGCGGACGTACATTAAATGATGCCTTTATCATTCTTGATGAAAGCCAAAATACTACCGTTGAACAGATGAAAATGTTCTTAACTCGTATTGGCTTTAATTCACGTGCCGTCATTACCGGTGACGTTACGCAAATCGATTTACCTCGCGGCGCACGCTCTGGATTACGACACGCTATCGAAGTATTAAATGATGTCGATGAGATAAGCTTTAACTTCTTCCTGGCCGATGATGTTGTTCGCCACCCTGTCGTAGCTCGTATCGTAAATGCTTACGAAAAATGGGAAACACAAGATCAGAAAGAGCGTAAAGAGTATGAAAAACGCCGTCGCGAAGAGCGTGAAGCGTCATTAGCAGAAGCAACAGCATCTCAAACTTCTTTACAGGCATCGTCAAAAGTACAAGAGCCAAACAAGTCATGAGCATTGAACTAGATCTACAGGTCGCAGTAGAAGATGAAAAAGGTTTGCCTTCTGAGGCTGATATTCATCTGTGGTTAAGCAAAGCTGTGACAAACTTTCAATCTCAAGCTGAAGTCACAATTCGTATCGTAGATACGCAAGAGAGCCATGAACTGAACCATCAATACCGAGGAAAAGACAAGCCAACAAACGTGCTATCTTTTCCATTCGAAGCGCCACCAGGTATTGAGCTGGACCTTCTTGGAGACTTGATTATTTGTCGCCAAGTCGTCGAGCAAGAAGCTCAGGAACAAAATAAGCCTTTGATGGCACACTGGGCGCATATGGTTGTACATGGTAGCTTGCATCTGCTAGGTTATGATCATATTAATGATGAAGAAGCAGAAGAGATGGAGTCTCTAGAGACCGAATTTTTAATATCTATGGGCTTTAACGACCCATATATAGATGAGAAGCTTTAAAGTAGTCGTAAAGATTGCTAAAAACTAAACATAGTTATTAATATATGCCTTCGAGTGCGCTAAATTTCGCAGGCATCATGTGTGCTATCACACTTTTGATAGCGTTATAGATATGAGAAACAATGAACGAAGAGAATCCTCCCCCTTCGCCGGAAGGTAAAAAAGAAAAGGCTGAAGGTCCGAGTAGAAAGTCCTTTTTAGGACGTATTGGACAACTTTTTCAAGCAGAGCCCAAAGATCGTCAAGAACTGGTTGATGTAATTCGAGACTCTGAAGAAAATGATTTAATTGACCATGACACGCGCGATATGCTCGAAGGTGTTATGGAAATATCTGAAATGCGAGTTCGTGACATCATGATACCTCGTTCGCAGATGGTCACCGTGGATAAAAGCGATGATCTTGATGCGCTCATAACCCTCATCACGGATGCAGCACACTCTCGATACCCAGTGATCAGCGAAGATAAAGATCATGTTGAAGGTATTCTGCTCGCCAAAGACTTATTAAAATACTTAGGCTCCGGCAGCGCTCCTTTTACTATCGAGCAAGTTATTCGCCCAGCAGTTGTTGTTCCTGAGAGTAAACGTGTTGATCGTTTGCTTAAAGAGTTCCGTGAAGAACGTTATCATATGGCGATTGTCGTTGATGAGTTTGGAGGCGTCTCTGGCTTGGTAACGATCGAAGACATTTTAGAAGAGATCGTTGGTGAAATTGAAGACGAGTTTGATGATGAAGAAGAAGTCGAAATTCGTAAGCTGAGTAAACACACGTTTGCTGTCAAAGCGCTAACAACAATCGAAGAGTTTAACGATACCTTCCAAACAAGCTTCAGTGATGATGAAGTGGATACCGTTGGAGGACTTGTTATGAGCACTTTAGGTCACTTGCCATCGCGCGGAGAAGTGGTTGAAATTGACCACTACACCTTTAAAGTAGCAGCCGCTGATAATCGTCGCGTACTGCAATTACAAGTTACCGTTCCCGATGAAGAACCACTTCCTCAACCGATGGAAGAGTAAACTTACTTTATATTTTCGCAAAAGCTTTACCGAGAAAACAATAGATGACTAACCAGATTATTCATCGCCTAATACGGCCTTTAGGGGCCGTTTTTGTTGGCGCTTTAACAACCCTTTCATTCGCCCCTTATCAAATTTGGCCACTGGCCATTGTTAGCCCTCT
Organism: Vibrio kyushuensis; assembly: GCF_050337325.1. NCBI lineage: Bacteria > Pseudomonadati > Pseudomonadota > Gammaproteobacteria > Vibrionales > Vibrionaceae > Vibrio > Vibrio kyushuensis. The sequence goes on along the minus strand of NZ_JAKJSV010000014.1, from coordinate 22,596 downwards.
ACTACTTTTATTGCTGCTTCAGGGGCAATCACCAAAGCGTGGCTTTTTCATTGGTTACGCTTGGGGGATCGGCCTTTTTGCAACAGGAATTAGCTGGGTTCACATCAGCATAGATGTCTTCGGAGGAATGCCTAAAATAGCGGGTATTGCATTAATGGCACTGCTCATTGGCTATTTGGCACTCTATAGCGGGCTTTTTTCTTGGGCAATGAATCGATTTTTTCCTGTAGCTAGTCTGCATCGCTTCTTTCTAGCTGCACCCGCGTTATGGCTAATTACTGATTGGCTCAGAGGCTGGGTAATGACTGGGTTTCCGTGGTTATGGCTTGGCTACAGTCAAATAGACTCCCCACTGGCAAACTTTGCACCGATCGGTGGCGTTGAACTTATCACCTTACTGCTTATTCTATCTTCGGCAGCATTTGCGTTTGCTATTTTAAAGCGCTCATGGTCAATATTACTGATTCCGACTGTGGTTTTATTCTCGGGTTTTGGACTTAGAAATGTAGATTGGGTTGTTCCAAATCCAGATCAAACAACGAAAGTCGCACTGATCCAAGGAAATGTAGATCAAGCGAGTAAATGGCTGCCGAGTCAACGTTGGCCAACCATTATGAAGTACGTCGATTATAGTCGTGAAAACTGGGACGCTGACGTCATCATTTGGCCTGAAGCGGCAATCCCTGCTTTTGAATTTGAAATTCCATCGTTTCTACGAAACCTAGACGAGTCGGCAAAACAAAATCAAAGTGCAATTATCACTGGTGTCGTTAACAAGGGTGATAATAACGATTTCTATAACAGTGTACTTGCCATTGGTGCGACACCGTACGGAGAATACAGCTATGACCCAAGTGAGCGATACCACAAGCATCATCTATTGCCGTTTGGTGAGTTCGTTCCTTTTGAAAGTATACTCAGACCATTAGCACCGTTTTTCAATCTGCCTATGTCTTCATTCAGTAGAGGAGACTTTGTTCAGCCAAATATTGTTGCAAATGGCCGCCACATGGCTCCAGCGCTCTGTTATGAGATTATTTTCAACGAGCAGGTCAGACAAAACATCACCGATGACACCGACTTTATTCTGACTCTTTCTAACGATGCTTGGTTTGGCGATTCAATTGGACCTTTACAGCACATGGAAATAGCGAGAATGCGAGCCCGTGAACTGGGCAAGCCGCTAATACGTTCAACCAATAATGGTGTCACTGCAGTAACTGATTACAAAGGTAATATCATTGAACAGGTTGAACAATTTGAAACAGTCGTTCTAAAAGCCACTATGCACTCTACCTCTGGTCAAACTCCGTATCGAAACCTTGGAACGTGGCCGTTGTATATTTGGGTTTTAGTCAGTTTAGTTCTGGCAGGAATCACTGCGCGTAAATTGAGCACTCGTAACGAAAGTTAATTCATAAATGGAATATTGAAAATAAGGCACTGACGATACACAGTATTGTCGGTGCCTTACTATTTAAAACTCAAAGTAAGGCATCGACTAACTGCATTGAAACACTCGGAGTTTAAAAGCTAAGGTTTTAATGCTTGGCGACTAAATCCTGTATGACCACACTTTGTACATGAAATAACCGTTGTCGGGTGGTTGTACTGCACCTTGTGCCCACACTCATCACACACTAGTATCCCAAGTCCTATCATATCCCCAGCTTGATACAGCCCTTGATGGTCAAGATCTTGAAATAACTCCACCCATTCAACTTTAGTTCGGTCCGTAATATCTAGTAGCCCTTGCCAAATCGAATCTGAGATCATTAGTGAAAATGGGCTGCCCTTGCTCTCTTCATAGTTGTCAGCAAACTCCTTAAAATCGTACTTTAGATAAGCAGAGATCAAGGATAATTCATCTTTAGTCATGTCGTTAGCAGCACTGACTACCTTAGCCGACGTTTCAAAAACATGGTTAATTTCTTCAGGGCTACTTTTCAATGTATCGACAACTTCTTCGAACATCTCTTCGTAACCAGCTTTATGTTTTGGCATAACAGACCCCTTCAAGCAGATTGGCTATTGTTGTACTTCGCTCCTTTAGGTATTCTATGTCGATCTACTCGTATCTGTTCTAACCGAACTCACAAATTCCAAGATAACCGGATATCATCGATGCAAGAGCAATATAACCCGCAAGATATTGAACAAAAAGTTCAGCAGCACTGGGACAACAACAAGACCTTTGTTGTAAGTGAAGACCCAAATAAAGAAAAATTCTACTGTCTCTCCATGTTCCCTTACCCAAGTGGTCGACTGCACATGGGTCACGTGCGCAACTACACCATCGGTGATGTGGTTTCTCGTTTTCAGCGCCTACAGGGTAAAAATGTAATGCAACCAATCGGTTGGGATGCATTTGGCCTACCAGCAGAGAATGCAGCAGTGAAGAACAACACTGCTCCTGCGCCGTGGACATATGAAAATATCGAATACATGAAAAACCAGCTTAAACTTTTAGGCTTTGGTTACGATTGGAGCCGTGAATTCGCGACATGTACCCCTGAGTACTACCGTTGGGAACAAGAGTTCTTCACTAAGCTTTACGAGAAAGGCTTAGTTTACAAAAAGACCTCTTCTGTTAACTGGTGTCCAAATGACCAAACTGTACTTGCTAATGAGCAAGTAGAAGACGGCTGCTGCTGGCGTTGTGATACACCAGTAGAGCAAAAAAAGATTCCACAGTGGTTCATTAAGATCACTGAGTACGCTCAAGAGCTACTTGATGACCTAGACAATCTTGACGGTTGGCCTGAAATGGTGAAAACCATGCAACGCAACTGGATTGGTCGCTCTGAAGGTGTTGAGCTATCTTTCGCCGTTAACGGTGAAGAAGCGCCTCTAGAAGTGTACACCACGCGTCCTGATACGCTAATGGGCGTATCTTACGTAGGTATCGCTGCTGGTCACCCTCTTGCAGAGAAAGCTTCTGAGAACAACGCTGAGCTTGCAGCATTCGTTGAAGAGTGTCGCAACACCAAAGTTGCAGAAGCTGAATTAGCAACAATGGAAAAAAAAGGTATGGATACCGGCCTAACGGCTATCCACCCTCTTAACGGTCGCGTTGTTCCTGTTTACGTCGCTAACTTCGTTCTTATGGATTACGGCACAGGTGCGGTAATGGCGGTTCCTGCTCACGATCAACGTGACTACGAATTTGCAACGAAATACGGTATCGACATCATTCCAGTAATCAAACCACAAGATGGTTCTGAACTAGACATTTCTGAAGCGGCTTATACTGAGAAAGGCGTATTGTTTGATTCTGGTGAGTTCGACGGTCTTGAATTCCAAGCTGCATTCGATGCTATTTCAGCGAAATTAGAAGCAGACGGCAAAGGCAAGAAAACAGTCAATTTCCGTCTACGTGACTGGGGCGTATCTCGTCAGCGCTATTGGGGTGCTCCAATCCCAATGGTCACAACGGAAGACGGTCAAGTTCACCCAGTACCAGCAGATCAACTTCCAGTTATTCTTCCTGAAGATGTTGTGATGGATGGCGTTACAAGCCCAATCAAAGCAGATAAATCTTGGGCAGAAACGACGTTCAACGGTGAGCCTGCACTACGTGAAACCGACACATTTGATACCTTCATGGAATCATCTTGGTACTACGCTCGTTACTGTTCTCCACAAGCTGATGATATTCTAGACCCAGAAAAAGCAAACTACTGGCTACCTGTTGACCAATATATTGGCGGTATCGAGCACGCATGTATGCACTTGCTTTACTCTCGATTCTTCCACAAATTATTACGTGACGCAGGTTACGTAACGTCTGACGAACCATACAAGAAGCTACTTTGCCAAGGCATGGTACTGGCAGATGCGTTCTACCACGAAAACGACAAAGGCACTAAGGAGTGGATTGCTCCAACAGATGTTGAAATCGAACGTGATGGTAAAGGTCGAATTGAAAAAGCAGTAGACAACCAAGGTCGTAACGTTGCGCACTCAGGCATGATTAAAATGTCTAAGTCGAAAAACAACGGTATCGATCCACAACAGATGGTTGATAAATACGGCGCGGATACCGTTCGTCTATTTATGATGTTTGCATCCCCTGCGGATATGACACTTGAGTGGCAAGAGTCAGGCGTTGAAGGTGCTAACCGCTTCCTGAAACGTGTTTGGAAACTGGTTCATGCACACTCTTCAAAAGGTGCGGCTGAATCTGTAGATGTTGCTTCACTGTCTGGCGACCAAAAAGCACTTCGTCGTGATGTTCATAAGACTATCGCGAAAGTGACGGATGATATTGACCGCCGTCAGACCTTCAACACGGCAATCGCTGCCATCATGGAGCTAATGAACAAACTAGCGAAAGCGCCTCAAGCTAATGCACAAGACCGTGCAATTCTTGATGAAGCACTGAAAGCCGTTGTTCGTATGCTTTACCCGATGACACCGCATATCTCTTACGAAATGTGGATGGCTCTTGGTGAATCAAATGTAGATTCAGCAACATGGCCAACATTCGATGAGAAAGCCTTAGTTGAAGACGAGAAAACTATTGTTGTGATGATCAATGGTAAACTTCGTGCGAAACTTCAGGTTGCCGCTGATATTACAGAAGAAGCAGTGAAAGAGCTTGGTCTGAACGATGAGAATGCAATTAAATTCTTAGATGGTTTAACTATCCGTAAAGTGATTTACGTACCAGGTAAGCTTCTAAATATCGTTGCTAACTAATTTAGTCGAAAACTATATAAAACAAGCAGGGTGTTCACTCACTCTGCTTACTTATCTAATCGCTCGATTCGTCTTACGAAACACGAGCAATTAGATAAGTTTTTTAATTAATGAGAGCCTCCTACAAATGCGCCTGACTTCTAACTCATTTAAACTCGCTTGTATCGTATTAACCGCGAGCCTTCTTTCCGCTTGTGGATTTCAATTAAGAGGCGACTACTCCGTACCAGAAGAGCTATCAACCATTTCTGTCACCAGTTATGATCAATACAGCACCTTCACACGTGTAGTTAAAAACCAATTCCGCCTTAACGATGTTGAGCTAGTAACTCCAAGTGAAGATACACCAAATATCCACTTGCTAGGTGAAGGTGTTGGGGAGCGTACACTTTCTCTTTACCAAAATACTCGTGCCGCTGAAATAGAGCTCACATTTTATGCTTCATACCGAGTCACTATTCCTGAAGTCGGCGAGAAAACTTTTTCAACCAGTGTCACTCGTAGCTACCTCGATAACCCGTTAACTGCATTAGCAAAATCAGTTGAACGTGACATGATTGAAGATGAAATGCGTAAGCTTGCATCAACTCAAATTATTCGCCAAATGGCTCGTTTAAGAGCTGATATTGAGCTTCATGAGCGCTGTCTTGAAGAGCAATTTGTTCCAAACAGCAAAACTTACGAAGATGAATGTATTACTGAAGTATTTAATCGTCAGCTGCAAACTCTTGATGACAAAAAAGTTGTAACCGAGGAAGCAACTCTTGAGTTCGAAGAAAATATCGAAATTGATACTGACACCAATACCGAGCAGTAGGTTTTATCAATGCGGATCTATGCAGACAAATTAGCCGACCAACTTAATAGACAACTTCATTCTGTCTATTTGCTGTTTGGTAATGAACCATTACTGATTCAAGAGTCTCACAAGGCGATCAGAACTAAGGCTCAGTCTGAAGGCTTTGATGAACATCACCGCTTTACGCTTGATAATAGCCTCAACTGGAATGATGTTCATGACTGTTGCCACGCACTCAGCCTATTTTCCAGTCGACAGGTCATCGAGATTGAAGTCCCTGAAGCAGGCGTCAGCGCTTCGCACTCTAAAGAGCTCGTTGAGCTAGCATCATCCCTTCATTCTGATATTCTTTTGATTATTATTGGAAGCAAGCTAACCAAAGCTCAAGAGAACGCAAAATGGTTCAAAACTTATAATACGCAAGGCTGTTGGGTAAGCTGCTTAACGCCGGATATACAACGGTTGCCACAATTTGTTCAGGCTCGATGCCAAGCTCTAGGTTTAGTCGCTGACATTGAAGCGAGACAAATGCTTGCACAGTGGCATGAAGGTAACCTTTTTGCCCTATCTCAAAGCTTAGAAAAACTGGCGCTTATCTATCCAGACGGTCAACTTACTCTTATTCGTTTGGAAGAGTCGTTAAGCCGCCACAACCATTTCACACCATTTCATTGGGTAGACGCCCTTCTTGCAGGCAAAGCAAAACGTGCGCAACGAATTCTACGACAACTCGAAGCAGAAACAGTCGAGCCCGTTATTTTAATACGTTCCGTTCAAAAAGAGTTGATGTTGTTATTAAAGTTGCAACTCGAACTCAAAACAGCACCGGCAGGTCAAGTGTTCGACAAGCATCGTATCTGGCAGTCTAAGCGCCCGCTTTATAATAGCGCACTATCAAGAATGCCCATTTCAAGTTTACAGCAAAGGTTGAGACTTCTTGCACAGTGTGAGATTTTGACCAAGACTCAATATGAGACCTCACCTTGGCCAACATTGCATCAGTTAAGCTTAGAGATATGTCAGCCTTCTATCAATCTAGCGGTCTGCCATTAAAAGCGTGCTATACTGCTCGGTCGAAAAAATACCTATCACTACCTTTGAGGATGATCTTTTGTTACGCGAAGAACTAAATAATTTTCTTGCTGATAAAGCAGATGACATGAAAGCACTGAACATTAAAACTATCGATGTACAAGGTAAATCAAGTATTACCGACTACATGATCATCTGTACTGGTACATCAAAAACCCATGTAGCCTCTATTGCTGGGCATGTCGCAAATCAAGTTAAACTTGCAGGCTTAGAAACGCTTGGAATGGATGGCGAGAAAGAAGGTGAATGGGTCGTTGTTGATATGGGGTCTACTATGTTGCATGTGATGCAAGAAGAGCACCGCGATCTATACCAACTAGAAAAACTCTGGGGCTAATTTGTGAAAATACAGCTGATTGCCGTTGGGACAAAAATGCCGAAATGGGTCGAAGAAGGCTTTCAAGAGTATCGCCGACGCTTCCCACACGATATGCCACTTGAGTTAATTGAAATAACCGCCGGCAAACGTGGAAAAAATGCAGATATTGCACGCATCCTACAAAAAGAGGGTGAAGCAATGCTTGCGGCTGTACCAAAGGGCAATCGGATTGTTACTCTAGATATTCCAGGAAAGCGCTGGGATACCGAGCAGCTTTCTCAACAGCTAGAAGCGTGGAAGCTCGATGCGCGTGATGTCTCTATATTAATTGGTGGACCTGAAGGGTTAGCACCAGCATGTAAAGCAGCAGCAGAGCAGAGTTGGTCTCTCTCCCCTTTAACTCTCCCTCACCCTTTAGTCCGTGTATTAATGGCTGAAAGTCTGTATAGAGCGTGGAGCATTACCGCTAACCATCCTTATCATCGAGAGTAACTTCATAACCACAACACCATGATTATCGACAGTACCGTCTTTAACAGATGTACTGTTTTTATCGCATGTACAGCTAATATCGACTGTGCTGCTATTATCGAGAATAAGACTAATGTTGCGTAAGCGTAGCCAAATAAGAGATCACCATGCAGAAGCACAGCTATTTAAAAGCCGTGCTCTTGTCTCATTTGTAGGTATTGTCCTGCTGATGTGCGTTTTGCTCGCTAATCTATACAACATTCAAGTTAATCAATTTCAAGACTACAAAACTCGATCCAATGATAATCGAATCAAAGTGGTGCCTATCGCGCCAAACCGTGGGCTCATTTATGATCGCAGCGGTATTTTACTAGCAGAAAATCGACCTGTTTTTAATTTAGAGATCACGTTAGAGAAAGTTGAAGACCTCACTGACACGATTGCTCAGCTGCAGCTTCTTTTACCGGAAATCACACCTGAGCGCATTGAAGCATTCAATCGAGAAAGACGACAAACTCGCCGTTTCAACTCCGTGCCTATATTAACTCAGCTCTCTCAAGAGCAAGTAGCCAAGTTTTCAGTCAATCAACATAAATACCCTGGCGTCTCTGTCACCGCTAACTTAAAACGTTTTTACCCTTATGGTAAAGCGCTCACACACGTGATCGGTTACGTATCTCGCATCAACGATCGCGATATAAAAAGATTAGTCAGAGAAGAGAAAGCCTCAAATTATCAAGCGACGCGTGATATTGGTAAATTAGGCATCGAACGTTTCTACGAAGATAAATTACATGGGCTCGCAGGCTACCAAGAAGTCGAAGTAAACAGCCGTGGGCGAATCATCCGTACGTTGAAGTATGTCCCGCCAGTTCCGGGTAAAGACATCGTTTTAAACCTCGATATTAATTTACAGCTCTATGTTCATGATTTACTTGATGGTCGCCGTGGATCAGCCATTGTTTTAGACCCGAAAGATAATGGCGTGCTGGCCATGGTTTCTAGCCCTAGTTACGACCCTAATGCCTTTGTTCACGGTATCTCGAGCAAGGCATACAACGCATTACTTACAAACAATAACCGCCCACTGGTCAACAGAGCAACACTTGGGATCTACCCACCAGCATCAACTGTTAAACCTTTTATCGCAGTAGCAGCTTTGCAAGAAGGCGTTGTCACAACTAAGACAACACGTAATGATCCTGGGTACTGGAAGATCCCGAACTCTAAAACTCGTCCCTTTAGAGACTGGTTGCGATGGGGACACGGTGTCGTCGATATAACCAAGTCTATTGAAGAATCTGTTGATACATTTTACTACCAAATTGCTTATGACATGGGGATCGACCGACTTTCTAGTTGGATGGCAATGTTCGGGTTTGGAGAATATACCGGCATTGATATCCATGAAGAAAGTAAAGCAAACATGCCAACTCGTGATTGGAAGATGGCTCGCCACCGCACTCCTTGGTATCAAGGTGACACCATTCCCGTCGGAATTGGTCAAGGTTATTGGACAGCAACACCAATGCAAATAGCGAAGGCAACTTCGGTATTAATCAATCATGGTGAAGTGACCGCCCCTCACCTACTTCGTGCAACAATCGATAATGGTGAGCAGTTCGACCTTCAGCAACTTGAAGATTTTGAAACTTACCCCCCAATTACCGGTGTACCAGAACGCTATTGGAACATTGCGACAGATGGAATGCGCTTAGTTAATCACGGGACACGAGGCACCGCGCGCCGAGCCTTTAGAAATATGGACTATGTCACCGCCGGAAAATCCGGTACTGCGCAAGTGTTTGGTCTTGCTGAAGACCAAGAATATAACGCTGACGAATTAGAAGAGCACCTTCGAGATCACGCCCTTTACACAGGCTTTGCCCCATACGACAACCCTGAGTTTGTGGTTACAGTCGTTCTTGAAAATGCAGGTGGTGGTTCAAGTAATGGTGGCCCAGTTGTTAGACGTATTTTTGACCACGCCATCATTGGCGATCAAAAGGAAACAGAATAATGAATTTTGATCCTGCAACAGGGCAAAATCGAGCCTTTTTCCAAAGGTTTCACATCGATCTACCATTACTACTTGGCATCTTGGTATTAATGGCCTTTGGCCTCGTCGTAATGTATAGCGCCAGTGGTCAAAGCTATGCCATGATGGATAGACAAGCAATGCGCATGGCGTTGGCGCTTGGCGTCATGGTGGTACTTGCTCAGATATCCCCGCGAACCTATGAATCCCTTGCCCCCTTTCTCTTTTTTTGCGGGCTTGTGTTACTGTTTGGAGTGCTCTTTTTCGGTGAGTCCTCAAAGGGTGCTCAACGCTGGCTAAACCTCGGTTTTATCCGCTTTCAACCTTCAGAGCTTCTAAAGCTTGCCGTTCCTTTAATGATAGCAAGCTATATAGGTAAGCGATCACTACCACCAAGCTTTAAAACTATCGTTATATCTTTGGTTATGTTGTTTGTACCCACGATATTAATTGCAAAACAACCCGACCTTGGGACTTCAATTCTAATCGCCGCTTCAGGGATTTTCGTTATTTTCTTAGCTGGTATCAGTTGGAAGATAATCTTCGCTGCGGGTGTGTGTGTTAGTGCTTTTGCCCCAGTTTTATGGTTTTTCTTAATGCGTGAATATCAAAAAGTGCGCGTAAGGACCCTTTTTAACCCCGAGTCCGATCCTTTGGGTGCTGGCTACCACATCATACAAAGTAAGATAGCGATCGGTTCTGGAGGTATTTCAGGCAAAGGCTGGCTACAAGGCACTCAATCTCAACTAGAGTTTTTGCCAGAACGCCATACCGATTTTATTTTTGCCGTAATTGCTGAAGAGTGGGGAATGATAGGTATTTTGGCACTATTAACCATATATCTGTTTATCATGGGCCGCGGCTTATACCTAGCAAGCCAAGCTCAAACCTCCTTTGGCCGCATGATGGCAGGAAGTATCACTCTTAGCTTCTTCGTTTATGTTTTTGTAAATATCGGCATGGTAAGTGGAATTTTACCTGTCGTTGGCGTTCCTCTGCCTCTAATCAGTTATGGTGGTACCTCCATGGTGACCCTAATGGCAGGCTTTGGCATGTTGATGTCTATCCATACACACCGAAATGCATTCTCAAAGGCAACATAGTTAATGATCAAGAAGCTAATGAACCAGAAACAGTTAATCGTATTCGCAGCCATCAGTATCCTTCTTGCTGGCTGCTCTTCATCAAGTCGTTATAGTATCGACAATGATGTAGCACCCCAAAAACCAATTTCGGTCGAGCATATTGAAGATGCTGTTCCCCAATATGAGCCTTACAGCCTAGGTGGCAATAGCAATTATACACTGCGTGGAAACCACTACGAGATAGTCAGAGATACAAAGGGCTTTAAAGAAAAAGGGAAGGCGTCATGGTATGGCAAAAAGTTTCATGGACACCTCACCTCAAATGGCGAGATCTATGACATGTACTCCATGACGGCGGCCCATAAAACGCTGCCAATCCCAAGTTACGTTAAAGTCACCAACACTGATAATGGTAAGACAACGGTTGTTCGTGTTAATGACCGCGGCCCTTTCCATGATGGTCGAATTATCGATTTAAGCTATGCCGCAGCGTATAAGCTTGAAGTCGTAAATACCGGGACTGCCAATGTAAAAATTGAAGTCATTACGGTTGAACGACCAGAATCAGCGCATAAACAGAATGCTTTGCCTAATTATGTCGTCCAAGTTGCTACCTCAAAGCATCATGATCGCTCGGTCGATCTGTCCAATGAGCTTGCAAGTAAATTGTCTGTCGACAGCTTTCTTGAATCAAACAAATCAATGCATCGCGTATTCTTAGGTCCATTTAATGACTATGCTCTGACTCAGAAAACTCTAGAGCAAGTTAAGGTGCTCGGATATACCTCTGCGTTCATAAAAAAACACGCAGCCTCTCAGTAATCCGGCTTCATAATCACTGTCTTACACGCGACACTGGTGTGAAAGATGGTTTCTGTTAAGATACGGACAGTTAAAATAGAAATTTTGTATTCATCATGAAAAAAATATCACTACGTAATACCATTCTTACATGCTCGATTGCTCTTTCTTCCGTCGTAGCGACTTCTGCTACTGCAAACCCAATAGTTGTTCCTGACGCGCCTCAAATTGCGGCAAAGGGTTTCGTGCTTCTTGATTTTCACTCAGGAAAAGTTCTTGCTGAAAAAGAGATGAATACTAAGTTATCTCCTGCAAGCCTAACTAAAATGATGACCAGTTACGTCATTGGTCAGGAACTTGAAAGCGGTAATATATCGCTTAAAGATGAAGTAACTATTAGTGAAAATGCTTGGGCGAAAAACTTCCCTGACTCTTCAAAGATGTTTATCGAAGTCGGTACAACGGTCACTGTTGAAGATCTAAATCGCGGCATTATTATTCAATCAGGTAACGATGCTTGTGTTGCAATGGCTGAGCATATTGCAGGTTCTGAAGATGCCTTTGTTGATCTGATGAACGCTTGGGCAAGCTCTATCGGAATGACTAATACACACTTTGGCAACGTGCACGGTTTAGATAACTCTAGCCTCTACTCAACTCCGTATGATATGGCGCTTTTAGGTTCAGCACTTATCCGTGATGTTCCTGATGAATACCGTATTTACTCAGAGAAGAAATACACCTACAACGGCATCACCCAATATAACCGTAATGGTTTGTTATGGGATAAGAGTATGAACGTTGACGGTATTAAGACCGGCCATACGAGTAACGCAGGTTACAGCTTAGTAAGCTCAGCAACCGAAGGAAAAATGCGTTTGGTTGCGGTTGTTATGGGCACAAAAAATGCCAATGCTCGTAAAACTGAAAGCAAAAAACTACTAAGTTATGGCTTCAGATTCTTTGAAACAGTTGCACCACACACTGCAGGTGAAACCTTCGTTGAAGAAAAGATCTGGATGGGTGACAAAGATAAAGTAGCACTGGGTGTTGATGTCGACACGTTTGTTACTCTACCTCGTGGTCAAGCCAAAAACCTGACAGCAAGCTTTGTTCTTGAAAGTGAGCTTGAAGCTCCAATCAGCAAAGGTGACGTAGTTGGAAAGCTGTTCTACCAGCTAGACGGTGATGATGTTGCTGAATACCCACTTTTAGCATTGGAAGATGTTAATCAAGGCAGTCTATTTAGCCGCCTTTGGGATTACCTCGTATTACTATTTAAAGGTTTATTCTAAATATAACCTAAACTTACAATCAAAAGCCGCTTACACCTATGTGTTGTAGCGGCTTTTTTCGTTTTATGCGCAATGCTACCGGCCTTGAGATCACTACCAATTGGCAGTAATATGCGTTCCCTAAAAGCTATTTAAACTTGGAGTCGCCATAATTATGAACATTAATTCAGATGCAAAGCTAAAAGACTTGCTTGAATTCCCATGTTCTTTCACTTTTAAAGTGATGGGTTACGCTAAACCTGAATTACCAGAGTTAGTATTAGAAGTCATTCAACGCCATGCTCCAGGTGACTACAGCCCTGCTGTGAAACCAAGCGCTAAAGGCACTTATAATTCAGTATCGATAAACATCACTGCAACCTCTATCGAGCAGGTTGAAATTCTATACAAAGAGTTAGGTGAAATCGATATCGTTCGTATGGTGCTATAATAAAGTTTAAACTTTAAAAAAATATTGAAAGCAGCCTAGGCTGCTTTTTTGTTATTTATCAATCGGATAATAAAGTATCACCTTCACTCAGTTAATTTGTCGTTATCAATATGTAGTTCAAACTAGTGAATGTGTTTATAATGCGATAACTTTATAAATCACTACGGAAAGCGGAATGCGAAATCAATTGGTCGTAAAACAACTTGGTCGCCAAGATTACCAACCGGTATGGCAAGCGATGCATGAGTTTACCGACAATCGAACCGATGAAAGTAGCGATGAAATTTGGCTCGTTGAACACAACCCAGTGTTCACCCAAGGTCAAGCAGGCAAAGCCGAACATATCCTAGCAGCCGGTGATATTCCTGTTGTTCAAAGTGATCGTGGTGGGCAAGTAACTTATCACGGCCCCGGCCAACTTGTGGCTTACTTTCTTATTAACCTAAGACGTAAGAAATTAGGTGTGCGAGATCTCGTTACACACATTGAGAATCTCGTAATAAACACACTCAAAGCATACAATATCGATGCCTCGGCTAGGCCCGATGCTCCGGGTGTCTACGTAGACAATAAAAAGATCTGCTCACTAGGATTAAGAATCCGTCGAGGCTGCTCTTTTCATGGATTAGCGCTTAATGTTGATATGGACTTATCACCGTTTCTGCGTATTAATCCTTGCGGTTATCAAGGGATGGAAATGGCTCAGGTTAGCCAATTAGGCGGCCCGAAACAGTTACAAGTAGTCGAACAACAACTAATAGAAGAACTCGTAGCATTACTAGACTATGAGCATGTCGAATTTTGCACTAAAGCCCTTAACGAGAAGTAGTAAAGCATGAGCAAACCAATTCAAATGGAAAAAGGCGTTAAGTACAGAGACGCTGATAAAATGGCATTAATTCCAGTTAAGAACATGCCAAGTGAGCAAAAAGAGATTCTACGTAAACCAGAATGGATGAAGATCAAACTCCCTTCTGATAGCAAGCGTATTCAAGATATTAAATCTGCCTTACGTAAAAACAATCTTAGCTCGGTATGTGAAGAAGCCTCTTGCCCTAACCTTGCTGAATGCTTTAACCACGGTACTGCTACTTTTATGATTTTGGGTGCCATCTGTACTCGTCGCTGTCCATTTTGCGATGTTGGCCATGGTCGTCCACTCGCTGTTGAAAATGATGAACCACAGAAACTGGCTCAAACTATCAAAGATATGAAGCTTCGATATGTTGTTGTTACGTCAGTGGATCGAGATGACCTTCGTGATGGTGGTGCTAAGCACTTTGCTGATTGTAATAAAGCCATTCGAGAGCAAAACCCAGACATCCATATTGAGACGTTAGTTCCTGACTTCCGTGGCCGAATGGATATTGCTCTTGAGCTGCTAAAAGACAATCCACCCGATGTATTCAACCACAACTTAGAGACTGCACCACGCCTTTATCGTAAGGCTCGTCCGGGTGCAAACTATAAATGGTCACTACAACTTCTTCAGAAATTCAAACAGCAACACCCAGAGATCCCAACAAAATCAGGGGTTATGATGGGGCTTGGTGAAACCAAAGAAGAGATCGTTCAAGTACTGAAAGACTTGCGTGAACACGGCGTTACTATGCTGACGTTAGGCCAATATCTAGCACCTAGCCGTCACCACTTACCCGTTGAACGTTATGTTCCGCCTGCAGAATTTGATGAGCTTAAAGAAATCGCTTTGGAGCTAGGCTTTACTCATGCGGCTTGTGGCCCATTTGTAAGATCGTCTTACCATGCTGATATGCAAGCACAAGGAAAGGAAGTTAAATAACCATTTCAGGTTAACCTTCCGTCCAAAACAAACCCAAACTAGCCGATGATTTCATCGGCTTTTTTGTCTCAGCTTTTCCTAGCTAGCTATTGCCTAATCGTTAAATTAATCAGCTTCAAGATTGAAACTCTTCCATTAAATAGATAGGCTTAAGAAACTTAAGGAATAACATTTACCTATCCGTTGTGATAGTCGAGGAACAATCATGAATAGATTTGGATTATTAGCACTTGTGATCGCTGCTGTTACTGCCGGTTGCGCTTCAAACACTAAGCAAGATAACTTTAGAGAAGCCTCTTTCGAGCTTTGTAATACCGAGGTTGATATCTATTCAGTCAGTGATGATGGCCGTGTCCGTATCGTCTGTTCAGACGGTTCTAAATTTGCTCTTACTTCAGAAAAAACACTCGAAGTCATGCGTGATATCAATATCGACTACTGTGATGGTGAAGGCCTTGGCAAGTTCAATGAAAGCCGTAAATATTACTCGTTCCAGTGCAAATCAGGCACATTGCTGAGCATCTCTAAATAAAGAGTAGCGATTAGCCTCCTCTTTATCACAAAAAATAAAGACCAGCTCTCAACTAAGAGCTGGTCTTTCTATATCCATCACATACAAAAAGAGCCTCCTAATTGGAAGCTCTTCAATTCAGGTTTCTAACTAAACGAATCTAGTTCAAGGAAAAGGCGCGGAGTTTACGCTAGTAAATGAGCACCTTTGACACAGAAATAGAATCGTTTAGAACGAAATTATGCGTAAACAGGTAGACGCTTACAAATTTCGAGTACCTTTGCTTTCGTTGCTTCAACAACAGACTCATCACCAATGTTGTCTAGAATGTCACACATCCAGCCAGCTAGCTCTTTAGCATCAGCTTCAGTGAAACCACGACGAGTAATTGAAGGAGAACCTACACGGATACCTGACGTTACAAACGGGCTACGTGGGTCGTTTGGTACTGAGTTTTTGTTTACAGTAATGTTAGCTGAACCCAGTGCTGCATCGGCTTCTTTACCTGTAATATCTTTGTCGATTAGGTCAACAAGGAACAGGTGGTTTTCAGTTGAACCTGAAACTATGTTGTAACCACGATCTAGGAAACCGGCAACCATCGCTTTTGCATTAGCAACAACGCGTGCTTGGTACTCTTTGAACTCAGGCTCAAGTGCTTCTTTGAACGCTACTGCTTTACCAGCGATAACGTGCATTAGAGGACCACCTTGTCCACCAGGGAATACAGCAGAGTTTAGCTTCTTGTACAGATCTTCACCTTCACAAGAAAGGATTAGACCACCACGAGGACCCGCTAGCGTTTTGTGTGTTGTTGTTGTTACAACGTGAGCGTGCGGTACTGGGTTTGGGTAAACACCTGCAGCAATCAGACCAGCAACGTGAGCCATATCAACGAAGAAATATGCACCAACTTTGTCAGCGATTTCACGCATGCGCGCCCAATCACAAATTTGAGAGTAAGCAGAGAAACCACCGATGATCATCTTAGGCTTATGTTCAACCGCTAGAGCTTCCATCTCTTCGTAATTGATTTGGCCTTTCTCATCGATACCGTAAGGGATGATATCGTAAAGCTTACCTGAGAAGTTAACTGGTGAACCGTGAGTTAGGTGACCACCGTGAGCAAGACTCATACCTAGAACTTTATCACCAGGCTTAAGCAGTGCCATGTAAACAGCGTTGTTTGCTTGAGAACCAGAGTGAGGCTGCACGTTTGCGTACTCTGCGCCAAATAGCTCACATGCACGATTAATTGCTAATGTCTCTACCTTATCAACATACTCACAACCACCGTAGTAACGCTTACCTGGGTAACCTTCAGCGTATTTATTGGTAAGTTGAGAACCTTGTGCTTCCATTACACGTGGGCTTGTGTAGTTTTCTGAAGCGATAAGCTCAATATGTTCTTCTTGGCGAACCGTTTCCTCTTGGATCGCTTCAAATAGGTCTGCATCATAATCTGCAATATTCATGTCACGTGTTAGCATCTGTATCTCCTGACTCAGATAGTACTGAAAGTTTCAAAAAAAGCACATAACGACCATGCGCAAACGTTTACGTAGGTCGAATTGATGAAAAGCATTCTACATAATTTGATCTATATCATAAAGAGTAAAATCATTTTTTATCATGCAGTTTATTCATAATGGCCTACAAGGTTTATCATGCTTGCGCGACTAACCTCGTATATCAGCCGAGTTAGTGTCAAATTTCTGTTTTACACCCTGTAAAACGTTAATTACATAGGTTTACCCTAATTTACCCTCTCTATCTACCGAAAAGATCATCTTTTCTCTACTATTCGCCCCATTATATCCCTGAAGAAAATCAAGTTGATGGAAAAACACTCACGTAAAGAAGATTGGATCGCTATTCTCACCGGCACATTTTTAGTCGCTCAGGGCGTTTTCTTTCTGCAATCCGCACATTTACTGACTGGCGGGACGACAGGCCTTGCATTGCTACTTAGCCAAGTTGTCTCGATCTCTTTTGGTACTTTGTACTTCCTAATCAATTGCCCTTTCTATCTATTAGCATGGCAACGATTCGGTAAACGCTTTGCGTTTAATAGTGCTATTTCCGGTGCTCTGGTATCTGTTTTTGCTGACCACCTCTATCTAGTTATTACCCTAGATACAATCAGTGAAGTCTACTGCGCTGTCGCAGGCGGGATTCTTATGGGGCTGGGTATGCTAATTCTATTTAGACATCGCTCAAGCCTTGGAGGTTTCAACGTACTGTGCTTGGTGATCCAAGACCGATTTGGTATTTCAGTAGGTAAAACTCAGATGGTCATCGATATGGCTATTTTGTTCACGTCCGTTTTCTTTGTATCGCCAATGGTGATTGGTCTGTCTTTATTAGGTGCGGTAGCATTGAATGTCGTATTGGCAATGAATCACAAGCCGACCCGCTATACTGTGACTTACGGTTAAAACGAAATCGTTTTAACAAGATTCCCAACAAAAATGGCTCGCATATTCGCGAGCCATTTTTGTATCTACAGTCCTATCAAGCGGACAAATTTAATTAATGAGCACTACGCGCTTTTACATCATGTTGCAGCGCTTTATTTAGCTCTGCTTCTACATGGCCCGGTGAATGTGTTGTGATTGAAATCAGGCGGTACATCGCAGGAATCACAAACAGTGTCACCAGTGTGGCAAAGCCCATACCAAAGAAAATCACCGTACCAACAGCCACACGGCTTTCGTAACCTGCACCTGTCGATAGTATCAATGGAATAGCACCTGCAAGCGTGGTAAATGCTGTCATCATGATTGGACGTAGACGACGTGCCGATGCATCAACAATTGCCTTTTCAAACTCAACACCTCGGTCACGCAGTTGGTTGGCAAACTCGACAATTAATATGCCATTTTTGGTTACCATGCCGATCAGCATGATCATACCGATCTGACTATAGATATTGAGCCCTTGAGACATAACAACCAACCCCAAGAATCCACCAAAAATTCCCATAGGTACGGTAAACATCACCACCATTGGATTTATGAAACTCTCAAACTGAGCGGCTAGAACTAAATACGCCACCAACATCGCCAAACCAAAAACAATCAATGTGCTCGATTGATTCTCTTTATAGTCTTTTGACTCACCCGAGTAGCTCACTGAAACATCAGACGGTAGCAACTCGATCGCTTTTTCATCCAAGAAATTTAGTGCATCACCGAGTGTGTAACCATCCTCAACGTTGGCCGTCAATGTGATCGACTTCTGCTTGTTGTAGTGGGATAGACGGATTGATGATGCGACTTCTTCAATACTGGTGACGGTATCAAGCGTAATCAACTCGCCTTGATTAGTACGTAGATAGATCTGGCTAAGATCTGCTGCATTGTTGAAGTTATTTTCATCGCCACGAAGGTAGACATCGTACTCTTCACCACGCTCAACAAAGGTCGTTTCAGTTTTCCCACCAAGCATGATCTCTAGAGTCTCAGATATTTCTGAAACACTAATGCCAAGCTCTGCGGCTCGCTGCTTATCAACATTCACCACCAGTTCAGGGGTTTTCTCTGAGAAGTTGATGTTGGTGCCGTTCATCATTGGTGAGTCTTCAGCCAGATCTTTGAGCTTATTCGCCCACTGTTGCAGCTCTTCGTAATCAGCGCCACCCAGTACAAATTGAACAGGCTCACTTGAACCGCCTCTAAAGCCCGGCATGAATGGGAAAATACGCACATCAGGAATGCCCGACAGTGCCTTTCTCACCTTAGCAAGCGCTTCTGTCGCAGTCACATCACGCTCATTCCAATCTTCTAATACCATGACAACAAAGCCCGTTTGGTCACCGGCATTGCCACCAAAAGCCGGGGTTTCTGCGCTAAATGATTTAAGGTAGTTCTCTTCTAGAAGTGGCATTAAACGCTCTTCCACGATGTCCATGTTGGCTGACATTCGGTTGTAACTGGTTGCATCTGCTCCACGAACAAAGGCAAATATCACCCCTCTATCTTCGGTTGGAGCAAGTTGTGCAGGCACTTGCTTCATCAAGGCAAAGCTGCCTCCCAAACAAGCAACAATAACAATGGGTGCGAGCCACCTAAATCGGATGACATATTGCAATAAACCACGGTATTTACTCTCTAAGAAAGCGAATACGCGATTAACCAATAGAGTAAAGCGCGTTGGCTTCACATTGGCTTTTAGAATCTTACTACCTAATACTGGGGTCAAGGTTAAAGCGATCAGAGATGAGAAGATCACCGACATCGCAAGCAGTACCGAGAACTCAGTAAACAATAGCCCTACCATGCCGTCCATAAATGAAATCGGCAAGAAAACCATCACAAGAACCATTGTCGTCGCGACAACCGCAAAGCCTACCTCTCTTGCTCCTTTATAGGCGGCAAGCAGTGGTGTCTCTCCCTGTTCAATATGGTGATAGATATTTTCAATCACGACGATAGCATCATCCACCACCAGACCAATCGAAAGGATCAGTGCCATCAACGTGATAAGGTTGATTGAGAAACCAAAATAGTACGCCGCTATAAATGACGATATCAATGAGATGGGAACGGTAATCGCTGGGATAAGCGTTGCTCTAGCTTGCCCAATGAAGATATACAGGATCAGCACTACCAAGCCGCCAGTAATAAACAGCGTGGTGTAAACCTCAGTTATAGAGCGTTCAATGAAAATCGTCGCATCATAATCAATCACCAAATTTGTCGCTTTAGGCAAGAACTGTTGAATATCGTCCACCTCTTTGCGAACTAGCTTTGCCACATCAAGTGGATTGGCATCCGATTGAGGAACAATACCAATGCTCAAGTTAACCACACCATTGGCTTTAAATGAGGCGTTTTCATTTCGAGCGCCAAGGTACACATCAGCAACATCTTTTAGATAAATTGGGGAGTTATCACTGGCTCTCTTGACCACCAAATATTCGAAATCTTCTGCTTTACTGTAGGCGCGAACCGTGCGAACAGACATGGTAATTGAGTCATTTCTCACTTCACCGCCTGGGCTCTCGATATTCTCTCGACGTAGTGCAGAGGTAATATCCCCAGCACTAACACCTCGGCCAGCCATTACTTCGGGTTTAAGTTTGACGTACATAACCTTGTACAAGCCACCCGATAAATTCGATGAACTCACGCCTGAGATAAGACTGAACCTGTCTATTAGCACACGCTCAGCGTAATCGGTGAGCTGAGTACGGTCCATCTCAGATGAGCTTAGATTAATATATATGGACGGTTCACCAGAGCCATTATTTTTATATACCAGTGGGTCATCGGCTTCATCGGGCAGTGAACGCTGAGCTCTTGCTACCGCATCTCGAACATCACTGATGCCTGAATTTAGGTCATAACCGAGATCAAAGGTGATGGTGATACGAGAAAAGCCATTTCGCGTTGTAGAAACAATCTCGTCAATACCACTAATGCCTGAGAGTTGGTCCTCTAAGACTGTGGTGATTTGGCTCTCTACAATGGTTGCAGATGCCCCTTTATAAGTCGTATTAATTGAAACGACCGGATACTCAATGTCGGGCATCTCTCTTACGGCCAACTTAGAGAATGATACGATGCCAAAGACACATAGCAGCATACTAAGCACTAATGCTGCTACGGGGCGTTTCACCGATATATCAGATAACAACATTAGTTAGTTTCCTTTTCCAATGCACTCTCTTCAATATTCAGCTCTTTTACCGACACACCATCACGCATGTTAACAATCCCTTGAACAACGATCTTCTCGCCAATCTCTACGCCCTCTGCAATAACCACTTGATTCTCGACACGCTCGGCAAGGACCACTTCCGTTCGTTTAGCTTTATTATCATCGCCAATCACGTAGACAAAGCGCTTAGTACCTGAGTATTCCAATGCTTGCGCCGGAATAATGGGCGCTTCTATTACTGGGAAGGCCATACTTGCAGACGCTAACATGCCAGGTTTAAGAAGAGTTTCAGGGTTTTGAAAATGAACTCTAACGCGCAAATTAAGTGTTTCCATATTCACACGTGAATCAATACCAACCAATTCACCTTCAAAGCTTTGGTTGCCCCAAGCTGAAGTCGTGATCTCCACCTTCATACCCTGACTTAAGCGAGAAAGGTAACGTTCTGGTACATGAAGGTCTAACTGCATCACAGATAAGTCATCGAGAGTGACTAGCTGGCTACCCGCAGAAACTAATTCGCCTCGACTTAAATCAATAAAGCCGATAGTGCCGGAGAATGGAGCGGATATATTAAGATCTTTTAGATTCGCTTTAGCCGCATCTAAGCGGGCTTGAGCAATTTCAACACTCGCTTTTTGACCATCGATTGAGGTTTGAGTAATGGCATTACGCTTAGCTAAGCGTTCAAATTCCGCCAACTTACGTTTTTCATCGTTTAAATAAGCACGCGCTTCGTTAAGAGCAGCCTTTGCCTTGTCATCATTTAGCTGAATTAACAATTGACCCTGCTTGACCTTCTGATTCGCTGATACCGGTATTTGTGTCACTTTACCGGCAACCTCAGGTGAGATAACAACTGCCTGCTTAGCCTCTAACTTACCAACTAGCGTTAATGATTGAGAAATCTGGTGAATTTGAACCTCTTCGGTAATGACCGTCACAGCCTGAGGACCCGAAGGTCTCTTTGCTTGCGTCGATGAGGCTGAAACGAGAATAGACAACGCTAAGATCTTTATGATTATTTTATTTTTCATTTTCTAAATCTTCAAAATATGAACTTTCAATATAGTACCTCTTCCTAACTATAGATAACGTCAAGTAGTGTAAATAATAGAAAACAAACCAAACGTTTAGAGCATTCCCTTTCTACCAAAATGGTTATTTACTATCACCTTTGCCCAAAAAGTCAGCATTCGATTTAAAATACCAAGAAAACTCTTTACAGCATTTACGGTTTTGCTATGATGCGCTCCGCACTTGAGTGACGCGTTGGGAAAGCATCACTTAGGTTTATCTTCTTAGGAAGGTGATAAAAGTGCCCCCTGGGGGGGTTCCCGAGTGGCCAAAGGGAGCAGACTGTAAATCTGCCGGCTCCGCCTTCGATGGTTCGAATCCGTCCCCCCCCACCATAYAACTCTCRACGCTTTAATTAGCGGTGAGAACAACTTAGAAAACGTGTTGGGAAAACATTCTGAGTTTTGCTTGTGAAAGCATAAARCCCCTGGGGGGGTTCCCGAGTGGCCAAAGGGAGCAGACTGTAAATCTGCCGGCTCCGCCTTCGATGGTTCGAATCCGTCCCCCCCCAC
>NZ_JAKJSV010000013.1:0-102412 GCF_050337325.1 Vibrio kyushuensis | reverse complement strand
TCCCAAGATGTTTCGACAGTTTACTTTCGCTTTTTAAGTGAAAATAAATGCAGTGTCCCGTTCGTCTAGAGGCCTAGGACACCGCCCTTTCACGGCGGTAACAGGGGTTCGACTCCCCTACGGGATACCATTGGGTCGTTAGCTCAGCTGGTAGAGCAGTTGACTTTTAATCAATTGGTCGCAGGTTCGAATCCTGCACGACCCACCATTTCCTCCCAAGGAAATAAAAAAAATTGGGGCTATAGCTCAGCTGGGAGAGCGCCTGCCTTGCACGCAGGAGGTCTGCGGTTCGATCCCGCATAGCTCCACCATTCTTCTCCACAGAGGAATTAAAACTAAATGTGGGCGATTAGCTCAGTTGGGAGAGCACCTGCCTTACAAGCAGGGGGTCACTGGTTCGAGCCCGGTATCGCCCACCACTCTCTAAAAACTTTTGGATGTTGACTTCCAAACCAATTCACAATAGCGGATTTGGTTCGGATTYTTGTCGACGAAAGTCTTTAGAAAGTGATTTAACTTGAAAAAGTAAACACTCGCTCTTTAACAATTTGGAAAGCTGACGAACAACGACTTTGATCGGTTGTTGTTCAAAATAAAAGTTCTCAAATCCTAGATGATTTAATCAWYTAGGTACCAACACACATTCAAGTGTTCTTGGAAACAYCAYAACTTCGGTTGTGATTGTTTAATATTTGAGTCCGGCAAAATCGAAATGTTGTCTCGCTCATTCAAATAATGAGACAACGAGTTTACACCTTGGTTAGTTGCCATACAGAAACCTTTTGGGGTTGTATGGTTAAGTGACTAAGCGTACACGGTGGATGCCTTGGCAGTCAGAGGCGATGAAAGACGTAATAACTTGCGATAAGCCCAGATTAGGTAGTAATAACCTTTTGAGTCTGGGATTTCTGAATGGGGAAACCCACGTGCATAAGCACGTATCGTTRYGTGAATACATAGCRYAACGAGGCGAACCCGGGGAACTGAAACATCTAAGTACCCGGAGGAGTAGAAATCAACCGAGATTCCGAAAGTAGCGGCGAGCGAAATTGGATTAGCCCTTAAGCTTTTAATGATGCAGGTGAAGAGTCTGGAAAGTCTCGCGATACAGGGTGATAGCCCCGTAACCGACACATCATAATCAGTGAAATCGAGTAGGGCGGGACACGTGATATCCTGTCTGAATATGGGGGGACCATCCTCCAAGGCTAAATACTACTGACTGACCGATAGTGAACCAGTACCGTGAGGGAAAGGCGAAAAGAACCCCTGTGAGGGGAGTGAAATAGAACCTGAAACCGTGTACGTACAAGCAGTAGGAGCAGACTTGTTCTGTGACTGCGTACCTTTTGTATAATGGGTCAGCGACTTAATTTTAGTAGCAAGGTTAACCRTTTAGGGGAGCCGTAGGGAAACCGAGTCTTAACTGGGCGAACAGTTGCTAGGATTAGACCCGAAACCAGGTGATCTAGCCATGGGCAGGTTGAAGGTTGAGTAACATCAACTGGAGGACCGAACCGACTAATGTTGAAAAATTAGCGGATGACTTGTGGCTAGGGGTGAAAGGCCAATCAAACCTGGAGATAGCTGGTTCTCCCCGAAAGCTATTTAGGTAGCGCCTCGGACGAATACTACTGGGGGTAGAGCACTGTTAAGGCTAGGGGGTCATCCCGACTTACCAACCCTTTGCAAACTCCGAATACCAGTAAGTACTATCCGGGAGACACACGGCGGGTGCTAACGTCCGTCGTGGAGAGGGAAACAACCCAGACCGCCAGCTAAGGTCCCAAAGTATAGCTAAGTGGGAAACGATGTGGGAAGGCTTAGACAGCTAGGATGTTGGCTTAGAAGCAGCCATCATTTAAAGAAAGCGTAATAGCTCACTAGTCGAGTCGGCCTGCGCGGAAGATGTAACGGGGCTAAGCTATACACCGAAGCTGCGGCTACGTACTTTTAGTATGTGGGGTAGGGGAGCGTTCTGTAAGCGGTTGAAGGTGGTCTGTAAGGGCTGCTGGACGTATCAGAAGTGCGAATGCTGACATGAGTAACGATAAAGGGGGTGAAAAACCCCCTCGCCGGAAGACCAAGGGTTCCTGTCCAACGTTAATCGGGGCAGGGTAAGTCGACCCCTAAGGCGAGGCCGAAAGGCGTAGTCGATGGGAAACGGGTTAATATTCCCGTACTTCTTATAATTGCGATGGGGGGACGGAGAAGGCTAGATGGGCCTGGCGACGGTTGTCCAGGTTCAAGTACGTAGGCGGAARRWTTAGGTAAATCCGGWYYTTCATTCAACGCTGAGATACGATGTCGAGCTACTACGGTAGTGAAGTCATTGATGCCATGCTTCCAGGAAAAGCCTCTAAGCTTCAGATTATAAGAAATCGTACCCCAAACCGACACAGGTGGTCGGGTAGAGAATACCAAGGCGCTTGAGAGAACTCGGGTGAAGGAACTAGGCAAAATGGTACCGTAACTTCGGGAGAAGGTACGCTCTTGGCGGTGAAGTCCCTTGCGGATGGAGCTACTAGGAGTCGCAGATACCAGGTGGCTGCAACTGTTTATTAAAAACACAGCACTGTGCAAAATCGTAAGATGACGTATACGGTGTGACGCCTGCCCGGTGCCGGAAGGTTAATTGATGGGGTTAGACTTCGGTCGAAGCTCTTGATCGAAGCCCCGGTAAACGGCGGCCGTAACTATAACGGTCCTAAGGTAGCGAAATTCCTTGTCGGGTAAGTTCCGACCTGCACGAATGGCGTAATGATGGCCACGCTGTCTCCACCCGAGACTCAGTGAAATTGAAATCGCTGTGAAGATGCAGTGTACCCGCGGCTAGACGGAAAGACCCCGTGAACCTTTACTACAGCTTGGCACTGAACATTGAACCTACATGTGTAGGATAGGTGGGAGACTTTGAAACTTCGTCGCTAGATGGAGTGGAGTCAACCTTGAAATACCACCCTTGTACGTTTGATGTTCTAACGTTGGYCCCTTATCGGGRTTGCGGACAGTGCCTGGTGGGTAGTTTGACTGGGGCGGTCTCCTCCCAAAGAGTAACGGAGGAGCACGAAGGTGGGCTAAACACGGTTGGACATCGTGTGGTTAGTGCAATGGCATAAGCCCGCTTGACTGCGAGAATGACAATTCGAGCAGGTGCGAAAGCAGGTCATAGTGATCCGGTGGTTCTGAATGGAAGGGCCATCGCTCAACGGATAAAAGGTACTCCGGGGATAACAGGCTGATACCGCCCAAGAGTTCATATCGACGGCGGTGTTTGGCACCTCGATGTCGGC
Source organism: Vibrio kyushuensis (assembly GCF_050337325.1). NCBI lineage: Bacteria > Pseudomonadati > Pseudomonadota > Gammaproteobacteria > Vibrionales > Vibrionaceae > Vibrio > Vibrio kyushuensis. The sequence goes on along the minus strand of NZ_JAKJSV010000013.1, from coordinate 99,119 downwards.
TCATCACATCCTGGGGCTGAAGTCGGTCCCAAGGGTATGGCTGTTCGCCATTTAAAGTGGTACGCGAGCTGGGTTTAGAACGTCGTGAGACAGTTCGGTCCCTATCTGCCGTGGGCGTTGGAAGATTGAAGGGGGCTGCTCCTAGTACGAGAGGACCGGAGTGGACGAACCTCTGGTGTTCGGGTTGTCACGCCAGTGGCATTGCCCGGTAGCTAAGTTCGGAATCGATAAGCGCTGAAAGCATCTAAGCGCGAAGCGAGCCCTGAGATGAGTCTTCCCTGGCACTTTAAGTGCCCTTAAGGGTTGTTCAAGACTAGAACGTTGATAGGCAGGGTGTGTAAGTGCTGTGAGGCATTGAGCTAACCTGTACTAATTGCCCGTGAGGCTTAACCATACAACACCCAAGGGGTTTTGATTGGACTCAAAGCAAGAACATATTTGAATGTGTAGATAGAACTTTTATTAATCAGTTTTCCGAATTTTAGAATTTGCTTGGCGACCATAGCGTTGCGGACCCACCTGATYCCATGCCGAACTCAGAAGTGAAACGCAGTAGCGCCGATGGTAGTGTGGGGTTTCCCCATGTGAGAGTAGGACATCGCCAGGCTTTAAATATCGTTTTTAGGTCAAGACCTAAAAACAGATGGACACTTGCTTTGCAAGTATGCCACTGCGGAGTGGTAGTTCAGTTGGTTAGAATACCGGCCTGTCACGCCGGGGGTCGCGGGTTCGAGTCCCGTCCACTCCGCCACTTATTCAGAGAACCTCGCAAATGCGAGGTTTTTTTGAATCTGAAGTATAAAAATTTTAGGGGTGTAGCTCCAATTGGCAGAGCAGCGGATTCCAAATCCGCGTGTTGGGAGTTCGAATCTCTCCACCCCTGCCATATTAAGGCTCTAGCAGAAATGCTGGAGCCTTTTTGCTTTCTGGCCTTTATATGATTAAGAATCAAGCTACTAAATCCCCCAATATTCAAATAGCGCTTGTTGGAGATCGTGCTATCTCGGTCTATAACCTTTCGTAACCCTTCCTATAAGTCGCTAAGTGATTCATTTAGTGTTGAAGACTAATTAGTGTCGTTACGTCCTAAAGTCTTTCATATTGCTCCTCAACAACAGTAATCTATAGTAAAAGTGACTCCTGTAACATTTTGAATCCATATTAGAATGGAAGCTAAGTTGCTTAGTTATTTCGGTAATTTATTCAAGTAGATCTAGTTTTTCGAAGAATAGAGCATACAATTACGTCATTGTGGTTTAAAGGACATGTCATGGGACAATTATCAATTCTCGGTTTTATCGCACTTGGTGGTGCGTTCGGTGCCTGTTCACGCTATCTCGTCACTGAGTTTTGTGCAGCTATGTTTGGTCGTGGTTTTCCGTATGGAACATTAACCGTTAACATCGTAGGCTCATTAGCGATGGGTGTGTTAATTGCTGCATTCGAAAATGGGAGTTTACCGACCGAACCTTGGAGACAAATAATCGGTCTTGGATTTCTCGGTGCCTTAACTACGTTTTCAACTTTCTCTATGGATAACGTTTTACTGATGCAGCAGGGCGCTTTTTTTAAGATGGGCTTGAATGTATTACTCAATGTTGTTCTGAGTATTACCGCAGCTTGGATTGGTTTCCAATTGATGATTAAAAACTAGTTTTATTTAATACTAGCTAAAAATTAATCACTTTAGCTTGGATTCAACAAACTGATTACATATACTACTTTCTACTTGTCGGAGTGCCATAAGGCTGAGACCGTTAATTCGGGATCCGTTGAACCTGATCAGGCTAATACCTGCGAAGGAAACAAGAGAAAGATATCAAACCAGATCCATTCTCGTTTTCTATCCTTCAATCGTCTCTATCCATAGAGTCGATTCCTCTTGTAGCATCTTATCCGCCAAGCATTTTTATCCATGATTATAATAAGGAAGAATGCTATGTCGAACCGTAAACAATCAAGACTCGAAGCCAAGAATTTCATTGATTCTTTGTCTGTCGAACCATATCCAAATTCAAATAAAGTTTATATTGAAGGCTCTCGAAGCGACATTCGAGTTCCAATGCGTGAAATCTCATTGGCAGATAGTTTGGTCGGTGGCAGTAAAGATGCACCAATACTTGAGCCTAACGAACCAATTCACGTCTACGATACATCTGGTGTTTATACTGACCCTACTCATACAATCGATTTATACAGTGGCCTACCAAAGCTAAGGCATGACTGGATTGTCGAAAGAAATGATACTCAACCACTAGATGGAGTGAGCTCAGCATTTTCTAAAGAACGCCTAGAAGACGATACATTAGACGATCTTCGTTATGGTAATTTACCTGAAATCCGCCGTGCGAAAGATGGCTGCTGCGTTACTCAGCTCCATTATGCACGTAAAGGCATTATCACTCCTGAGATGGAGTACATCGCTATCCGTGAGAACATGGGTCGCCAAAAATTTGCAGACGAGCAACTGAATCACCAGCACCCAGGCCACAATTTCGGTGCAAACTTGCCGAAAGAGATAACACCTGAATTCGTTCGTAAAGAAGTTGCTGAAGGGCGCGCAATTATCCCTTCAAATATAAACCACCCAGAAGCAGAGCCGATGATTATTGGCCGTAACTTTTTGGTAAAAGTGAATGCAAATATCGGAAACTCTTCTGTTAGCTCATCGATTGAAGAGGAAGTAGAGAAACTAGTATGGTCAACTCGGTGGGGTGGCGATACAGTAATGGACCTTTCAACAGGTCGTAACATTCACGAAACTCGAGAGTGGATTCTTCGTAATAGTCCAGTTCCTATCGGTACAGTTCCAATGTATCAAGCGCTAGAGAAAGTGAATGGTGTCGCTGAGAACCTGAACTGGGAGGTTATGCGCGATACGCTAATTGAGCAAGCTGAACAGGGCGTAGATTACTTTACTATTCACGCTGGTTTACTACTCCGTTACGTACCAATGACGGCTAAACGTGTTACTGGCATTGTTTCTCGTGGTGGTTCAATCATTGCTAAGTGGTGTCTTGCTCATCACCAAGAAAGCTTCTTATATACACACTTCCGAGAAATCTGTGAAATCTGTGCAAAGTACGATGTAGCACTATCGTTAGGTGATGGCTTACGTCCAGGATCTATTGCTGATGCGAACGATGAAGCTCAATTTGCTGAACTTCGTACTCTTGGCGAATTAACGAAAGTCGCTTGGGAATACGATGTTCAAGTAATCATTGAAGGCCCTGGTCACGTACCAATGCATATGATTAAAGAAAACATGGATGAGCAACTTGAGCATTGTCATGAAGCACCATTCTATACCCTTGGTCCATTAACAACAGATATAGCACCTGGTTACGATCATATTACATCTGGTATTGGCGCGGCTCTGATCGGTTGGTACGGTTGTGCGATGCTTTGTTACGTTACGCCAAAAGAGCACTTGGGGCTTCCTAACAAAGAAGATGTAAAGACCGGCCTTATCACTTATAAGTTGGCAGCTCACGCTGCTGACTTGGCGAAAGGTCACCCTGGATCTCAAATCCGTGATAATGCTTTGTCAAAAGCACGTTTCGAATTCCGATGGGAAGATCAGTTCAACTTATCACTAGATCCAGAAACAGCAAAAGCATTCCACGATGAAACTTTACCTCAAGAATCTGGTAAAGTAGCGCACTTTTGTTCTATGTGTGGTCCAAAATTCTGCTCAATGAAAATCTCTCAGGAAGTTCGTGAGTACGCGAAAAACTCAGAACAGGTTGCAGCAGATCAGGCCATTGAAATTAAGATGCTAGATGATCCTCTAGAGGGTATGCGTAAGAAGTCTCAAGAATTTCTGGCTACCGGGTCAGAGTTGTACCATCCGGCTGTTGGTGAAAAACAAGTAGAAACAGAAGGCTAAAAATGAAGATTCTTATCCCATCTAGCTATATTGAACTGACTGGTTTGATTCAGCGTTGTTTACTAGCAGCAAAAAAAGAGGGATTTGGCATTCATCATGTTGAGTTGGGCGTAAGCACAACTCAGCAGTTCGTTCTCATCGGTGAATCGAATCCATATCGGGTTAATGTTTGTGGTGCTTCAGAGCAGCTAACGAGTACTGTCGCTCATATAGAACCTAGTGAACTTACGCTTCAGTATGGCACCACTAATACAGTTTCCAGTGCGCGTGAGGGCCTTGGTCGTGATTCTTCGTTGGCTGTTATTGGAATCATCGATGGCGAGCAATTTATTGATGCATGGTCGTCCCTTTGTGTTTATCTGCCATCTAGTAACAATAAGGCTATTCGTTATGTTGACCAAGTTGATGATAATCATCTTCACTTAGCCTGGGTTCTTACTGTATTAGCATTGGATTTTCCAGTTGAAGACAGCTTTGTTATTGCGAGAGCAGCTGTGTCGAATGATGTTTCACGTGAAACATGGCCCAAAGATTTTCGTTGTTTCCCAATTCCAATTCTTGATGATTCTCGACTGGACATTAAAGTTGGGTGGTTGAATCAGGACTCTAAAATTTCATTTCCAGAGTTGGAGAAGAGTAGCTTAGGTCTTTACCCTGTTGTTGATGATGTTCGTTGGATTAGAAAGCTTCTTCCTCTTGGAATCAGCACTATTCAATTGCGTATTAAGAACCCCAAACAATCCGATCTTGAGAAACAGATCATCGAGTCAATCGCGCTGGGTGAGCAGTATGGGGCTCAAGTTTTTATCAATGATTATTGGCAACTAGCGATAAAACATAAAGCTTTTGGTGTTCACTTAGGTCAAGAGGATATCGAGGAGTCTAATTTACACCAGCTCTCAACTGCAAATATTAAACTTGGGCTATCAACACACGGTTACTATGAACTCTTGCGTATCGTGCAGGTTAATCCTAGCTACATTGCACTAGGGCATATATTCCCAACAACCACCAAAAAGATGCCATCTAAGCCTCAAGGTTTGTTGCGTTTGGCATTGTACCAATCATTGATAGATACCATTCCTTATACCGATTTGAAAGATGGATATCCAACGGTTGCCATTGGGGGGATTGATCATTCCACAGCAAACCGTGTTTGGGAATGTGGGGTTTCAAGTCTTGCTGTCGTACGTGCTATTACTTTGGCTGAAGATACTGAAGCTGCTATTCGTCCTTTCAGCGAGTTAATGAAAGATCTCTGGAGCCCAGCAGAGATAACTTTAAACCCTAGCCTTAATGATATATCAATGGAGTCTGAAGATGCTTTCAGATAAGCAATTCCTTCGCTATCAAAGACAAGTATGCCTTCCCGATTTTGGTGATGAGGGGCAAACTAATTTACTGAAGTCCCAAGTGCTCATCATAGGGTGCGGTGGTTTAGGTAGTTCGGTTTCATTATTTCTTGCTGCTGCAGGAGTAGGGAGCTTAGTTATTGTTGATGACGATGTTGTCGAAAGTAGTAACCTTCAAAGGCAAGTTATCTACCGTGAAGAAGATATAGGCTCTAACAAAGCTCGTTCTATGCGTAATCAAATTGGTTTTTTAAATAGTGATTGCAGAGTTAGGGCAATCGACTATCAGTTGAAGGAAGAACAATTAGCATTAGAGGTTAGCTTGGCCGATTTGGTTCTGGATTGTACGGATAACTTTGAGAGTCGACATCTGATCAATAGAGTGTGTTCAGTAAATAGAAAGCCTCTCGTTTCTGGTGCTGCTATTGGTTGGCAGGGACAGTTCATCGTATTTAGCTTCGATGACTCAAGTGCGTGTTATCAATGTCTGTATCCTGCAGATGAGCACACGGAATCTAAGCGTTGTGCTGATATGGGAATAATAGGACCTGTTGTTGGAACAATAGGAAACCTTCAAGCATTAGCCAGCATCCAAAAGCTTGCGCTTGGTGAATTCAAGTGCGCAACGGAAGTACTTCAAATTTTTGATGGAAGTACTATGACGTGGCAAAACCTATCGCTATCGAGGGACGCAACTTGCAAGATTTGTGGCTCCAAACCGAATGAATTATCTAGCGAAAAAATTAACAATAAAGAGAGTGAGGTAGCTTCGTGAGTTCAATAGAAATTGAAATTAATGGTGCTAGTCAAAAAATCGCTTCAGGCTCCACCCTAATTGACGTGATCAAGGTTCTTAGCCTTCCAGAGCAAGGCTGTGTTTTCTCGATTAACAATACCATTGTGGCTAAAAGCAAGTGGACGACAACATCACTCAAAAGTGGTGATTCTATTTCACTGTTCCAAGCATTTGCAGGAGGTTAATAATGATGAGATCAAATGACAAATTGGTCATTGGCGGTAAGAGTTTTGACTCTCGCCTATTTACAGGCACCGGAAAGTTTTCTAACAAAGAGTCGATGATTGAGTCGATTAAGGCATCCGGCTCTCAATTGGCGACAATGGCTTTAAAGCGTGTCGACGTTAATAGTGAGCAAGACGATATACTCGCTCCAATTATACACGCAGGTGTCAACCTGTTGCCAAATACCTCCGGAGCTAAAAACGCGAAGGACGCAATTTTTGCTGCCCATTTGGCGCGTGAAGCGATTGGAACCAATTGGTTGAAGTTAGAGATTCACCCTGATCCAAAATATCTAATGCCAGATCCGATTGAAACACTGTTAGCGGCAGAACAGCTAGTAAAAGATGGATTTGTTGTACTGCCATATTGTCATGCGGACCCTGTTCTATGTAAACGCTTGGAAGAAGTAGGCTGTGCAGCAGTAATGCCGTTAGGTGCCCCAATCGGCTCGAACAAAGGCGTAGTGAGTAAAGACTTCCTAGAAATCATTATCGATCAAGCAAATGTTCCCGTAGTAGTTGATGCAGGCATTGGTGCGCCATCACACGCTGCATTTGCAATGGAACTTGGCGCAGATGCCGTATTGGTGAACACCGCTATAGCTTCCTCTCAAAACCCTGTAGATATGGCAATAGCACTTAAGTATGCAGTACAAGCGGGTAGGACAGCTTATCTATCTGGCTTAGCGACAGCGTCTTCTCAAGCAGTAGCATCGAGCCCATTAACTTCATTTCTTGATGATGTTATTTAACGATTAGGAGTTGTCATGAGTTTTTTGAACACCTTCAATCGTCTTGATTGGGATGATGTTACTCTATCGATCAACAGTAAAACATCATCAGATGTAGAGCGCTCGCTTAGAAAGAGTAAGCTCAATCTAGAGGATTTTAAGGCACTCATTTCGCCAGCAGCAGAACCTTACTTAGAGCAAATGGCGCAACGATCTTTGGCACTTACTAGACAAAGGTTTGGGAACACGATTGGGCTTTACATACCGCTGTATTTATCGAACCTCTGTGCTAACGCATGTACTTATTGCGGTTTTTCGATGGAAAACCGGATTAAGAGAAGAACGCTTAACAATGATGAGATATCGGCGGAAGTCTCTGCGATTAAGTCGATGGGTTTCGATAGCGTATTGTTGGTTACAGGCGAACACGAAACAAAAGTGGGGATGAGGTATTTTCGTCAAGTGCTTCCTTCAATCAAAAGCAAGTTCAGCTATTTAGCGATGGAAGTTCAGCCATTAGAGCAAGAAGAGTATCAAGAACTAAAAGAGCTAGGCTTGGATGCGGTTATGGTTTACCAAGAAACCTATCACCCTTCTACCTACGCTCAACATCATCTTCGTGGCAATAAGATGGATTTCAATTATCGACTTGAGACACCAGATCGTTTAGCGAAGGCCGGGATTGATAAAATTGGCATTGGTGCACTAATTGGGTTGGAGGATTGGCGTACTGACTGTTTTTTTACAGCTAGTCACCTTGATTACCTAGAGCGTACTTATTGGAAAACGCGTTATTCGATATCTTTTCCACGCTTACGCCCTTGTGAAGGGGGATTACAACCTAAGTCGGTTATGTCAGATAGGCAATTGGTCCAACTTATCTGTGCTTATCGATTATTAAACCCTGAGGTTGAACTCTCCTTATCGACTCGCGAATCAGCGTTGTTTAGAGATAATGTCCTTCCACTTGGAATTACAACGATGTCAGCAGCTTCGAAAACACAGCCTGGTGGCTATGCTCTGGAAGATGTTGAACTAGAACAGTTTGAAATTAGTGATGAACGAAGCGCAACCATGGTAGCCGATATGATTAAACAAAAAGGTTTCGACCCGGTTTGGAAGGATTGGCACAGCGGCTACTCAGGGTAGATTGAACTTTATAAATAGATGTTTCACGTGAAACATAAAAAAGGGCTACGATTTCGTAGCCCTTTTTGTATAACAGCTATAGCTAGTTCAATGTACTAAGTGTGGGATAAAGCTTGTGTTGCGCTCTTCAACCAATCCCTAACATCGCCTTCGACTAGAGGGCTTAGTGCATCCCAAACTTTCTGATGGTACTCGTTTAGCCAAGTAAGCTCAGGGCGAGTAAGCATATCGACATTAATATTTCGGTAGTCGATTGGACAACGCGTTAACGATTCAAATGTAAGTACAGGGAAGTCGCCGTTAGTTTCAATCTCAGTCACTAACTCTAGGTTCTCTATTCGAATGCCAAAAGCATCTGCACGGTAATAGCCTGGCTCGTTAGATAGAACCATTCCTTTCATAAGCGGTACGTTGATCTGCCTTTTAGAGATACTTTGTGGACCTTCGTGAACACTTAGGAAGTGCCCAACACCGTGACCGGTTCCGTGATCATAATCATAGCCTTCCGCCCATAGGTGTTGACGAGCCAAAGCATCGATTTGGAAACCGCAAGTACCAGCAGGGAAACGAGCACGAGCAATGCCAATATGCCCCTTTAGTACCAGAGTAAATTGTTTTATCATCTCATCAGATGGTTGGCCAATGGCAACCGTTCTGGTGATATCGGTCGTACCATCTGGATACTGACCACCTGAATCCACTAAGTAAAGTGAGTTCATCGCTAATGAAGTCGGTTGTGGCTCATTTTCATGATTGTAATGGCACATCGCTGCATTAGTCGCAGCCGCTGAAATAGTGTCAAAGCTTAAATCAACTAAGCTCGGGTCTTGCTCTCTAAAAAATTGAAGTTGATCAGACAACTCTGCTTCATTAAGTAATAACCCTTGTTCAACTTGTTTATCAAACCAAGACAAAAACTTAACCATAGCGACACCATCTCGAACATGGCTTGCTTTCATTCCTGCAATTTCAGTCGTGTTCTTTTGTGCTTTAGGCAATAGGCATGGGTCGGCTGAGCTGATCAAACTCGCACCATTATTTTGTAGCTGTAGAGTGAACCAAGCATTACTCGTGGCAGGGTCAACAATGATCTTTTTACCGGTCATCGTTGATAGAACCGTTTCCAATTCCTCGGGATGGCGAACTCTCACATCATTGCCGACATGTGCCTCGAATTCTGCGGGCAGTCTCGTCGGGTCGATAAAGAAGTCGACGCTAGAATCTGTATGTAAGATGGCATGTGATAGTAGAACCGGCAACCTAGAGACATCAAGACCACGAATATTCAACAGCCAACCAATCGAATCAAGGGCGGTAATCAACGCACAATCTGCACTTTGGTTGTGGATTAGTTGGGCAACCAAATCTCGTTTCGATGCACTAGACTGACCGACAAAGTCATTCCCCATTAATCTGGCGGAAGATAGTTCAGCATTCGGACGGTCACTCCATAGCGCATCAATAGGGTTAGAGGTGATAGCAGATAAATCATAACGTGCTGATAACTTTACCTGCGCGGAGGTTAACCACGAGCCTGTATGCATACGAGGGTCAAAAGCGACTTTACTATTTGCAGGAAGGGTTTGTGATACCCAATCAAGCGCAGGCTCTTCAATCAAATGGCGATATTCAAAAACAGATTCAGGGACCTGTTTTCTAACTTGAACGGTATAACGACCATCAACGAATATAGCGGCTTTCGTTTGGGTGACGACAGCACAACCTGCAGAGCCAGTAAATCCAGTTAGCCAATGTAGGCGTTCATTATGAGCGGGGATATACTCACCAAGATATTCATCTTCGTGAGGGATGATAATAGCGTCATAATTATGTTTGGTCAGCCAAGCTCTAATGGCTTGAACACGTTCTGAAATAGATTGATGCATCAAATTGTCCTTATTGTATTGTCCTACAGCTTCAGCCTGCTACTCATTGTGTAGCAAAGTTAAATAAGCTACTCCTTTTACCTTCTACCTGCAAATTATCTCAGGTGAAGTGTCTTCTGCTTTATTATATTTCTTAACCAAGTAAGTGCGGGGTCGTTTTCTCTATCACGGTGCCAGAATAAGGTATAAGCCATTGGAGGGAACTCCATTGGTAAGGGAAGCACAACCAAATCCATCTGCTTTGCAACCAAATGAGTAAAATGGCTAGGTGCTGTAAAAATAAAATCGGTATAGGTACATAAGCTCGCGGCGCTATTAAAATCAGGGACAGTAATGGCGATGTCTCGTTCTGCACCGATATCTGCCAATCGGTAATCGAGTAGCCAACGATCATTCCCGTCGCACCTTACTTGTACGTGACGTAGAGACAGATAACTCTCAAGCGTCCAATTACTTTTGAGTGCTGGGTGGTTTTTACGAAGCACACACATTTGTGCATCACGATAGATTTCTTGTTCACAAATATCTTCTGGCGGAAGCATTGTTAACTTGGCATCGTTGATATCAATATCACGTCCTGTGATCCCCAAGTCGAGTTCACCGAGTTGTAAGCGTTTGAATGTTTGGTCTGTCCAAGGGTGAGTTGAGATATTCAAATTTGGCCCGTGCTGAAATATAGCAGGAAGGAAATGAGGTAATATCAGTGGATAAACACTCTCAACGGCTGCGATATGGAATCGGTACTCACTCGAACTTGGAGAAAACTCTTCGGGCTGGGTAATCAATTCAAGTTGATTAACCAACACTTCTAGCTTTGGTTTTAGAAATGTAGATTTGGGCGTTGGTTTTAAACCATGAGAAGTTCTGATAAAGAGTGGGTCATCAAACTGCTCTCTTAGTTTAGACAGAGATTTACTCACGGCAGATTGGCTTAAACACAATCTATGCGCGGTTCTCGTCACACTGCGCTCTTCAATTAACACGTTGAGACAAACCAACAAATTCAAATCAATACGAGACAAAGCTTCTACGGACACTGTGATTTTCCAAATTAGAATAACTGCTATGAGTATATACCATTATATCGAATAACATGCGTGCGCTAAACTCTTGCCAACTCTAGAATAGAAACGGTACATGCAGTGAACACATCCCAACTCGATACTCCAAGTAAGTTACAAATGGCAATACTAACGATGTTAGTGCTGTTTAGTCCGTTGGCCATCGATATCTATTTACCTGCTTTACCGCTCATGTCTGAAACGTTTCACGTGGAACAAACTAGAGTACAAGACACCATTACTTGGTTCTTGTTTGCTATGGGTGTTGGGCAGTTATTCGCTGGTCCTTTGGCAGACAAACACGGGCGTCGAACAGTTGCATTGGTCGGTGTTGGTATCTACGGTTTGAGTGCTTGCTTGGCGTGGGCTGCACAAACCATTGAGTGGATGCTAATAGCAAGGCTACTACAAGGCTTGGGCGCATGTGCGACCGCAGTAGCTGCCTTTGCGACTGTTCGCGATCTATTTGGAGCGCAAAAAAGTGGGAAAATGATCAGCTACCTCAATGGCGCCATCTGCTTTATTCCTGCACTTGCTCCAATACTGGGAAGCTGGCTTACCCAACAATTTGGTTGGCGTTCGAACTTCTCTTTCATGGCTATCTTTGCATTGGTCGTGTGGATCATTCTATTCTTCAACCATAAAGAAACGAACCCTGCCAAAACAACGGAAGCGGTGTTTAAGCCTAGCCGCTATGCGCAAGTATTAAAGAATCCGATGTTCATTTTCCATGCTTCTCTTTGTATGTTTTCAATGGCGGTGATACTGGCGTATGTAACTTCTGCACCAGGTGTATTGATGGACCGCTATGGCTTGTCGATGGACGAGTTCACTTTTTGGTTTGGTATCAATGCGGTATTCAATATTATTGCATGTATGACCGCGCCAAAGTGTATGGAAAAACTAGGTACTAGAATGACGATCATTATTGGTGTCGTTATGCTTAATGTAGCTGGTGTGATGATGCTGGCACTTCAAAGTCAACAAACAGCATTAGCTTTCATGTTACCTATCTTTGTTTCTTCAATTGGCTTTGCTTGGGTGTTAGGTGCAGCAGCGGGCAAAGCTCTCGCTCCATTTGGTGATAAAGCTGGAACCGCCGCCGCTTTACTCGGGCTATTTCAAATGAGTGGAGCAGGACTAGTGGTCGGTGTAACGCAAAGACTATCACTTCAACCTGAAATGCTAATCACCTTACTTATGTGGTTAACAGCACCTAGTCTAGTCGTTCTATGCTCAAAGATTGGCTATAAATGGCATGAAATACGGGTGTAGATATAACATATTTAATATGGTGTATTATTAGAGATGAAACAGGTGTATATTTAGCCTCTCATATTAAAAATATTACGCAGTGGATACTCAACAATAATGTCGATGACAACGTACGAAATGGCGCGAATTCTAGAACAGCTGGAAGAAGCACCAGAAAAAGTCATGTTTGGTAAACTTCTCAACGAGATGGGTAACCAAAGTGGTGAGCGTATTCGTAGTGCCGCGAAGCAAGTTCCTGTTGATGTATTGCGCGATATCATCTTTCAGTTTCAACAAGTGATTGAATCAAGAAAAGGTGAACAGGTTGATATACTGGCGAAACAGCTCGCAGAGCAGGGCATTTCACCAGAAGAGCTAAAAGAGTATTTGAATCGTTAACTGATTCTAAACGCGATATTAGAATAAAAATGGCCTCATTCAATGAGGCCATTTTTATTATGGATTTACGTTTCGATTGATTGGGTTTTGTAGCGAGATAAGTGTTTCTGTTGATTGAACCTCATCAATCGCTTGTAACTTGTCGATTAAAACAAACTGAAGTTCTTCAATTGATTTACACATTAACTTCACGAAAATATTGTAAGCCCCAGTCGTGTAATAAGCTTCAACAACCTCTTCGAGCGCATTTAGCTTTGCAATGGCGGAGTGATAATCTCTCGCGGCATTCAAGTTAATTCCAATAAAGCAGCATACGTCGTAGCCTAGCTTTTTAGTGTTTACTATCACCTCAGTACCTTGAATAATCTCAGCGGATTTCATCTTCTCAATTCGAACATGAATGGTGGCGGGGCTTACGTCAAAACTCTTTGCCATCTCAGCATAAGGCTTACGAGCATCTTCCATTAAGGTTTTTAATATCGCTCTATCGAGGTCATCAAGTTTTGCTTGTTGCATGACGCATTTGCCTTGTAGGTTATTAAGTTAAGAGAAAGTAAACGGTTTGAAAGCTAGTATATTTTATCAACTGCGATGATACTATAAGCAATAGTTTACATTATGAGACAACTTGAGTGCGTATCTATCTCTTTTTGCTAACATTCGTAGCGGTTGTGTCAGGCTATGTTCAAGCAGTAGAAATGAACTCGGTTAGTTCATTTAAATCGACACCTCATAATATTGATTTTTTTCAACCTAGGTTGGATAAACTAGATGCAGCGGTTGTTAGTGACAGTAACCCGACCACATTTGCAGAGCAAAGAATAGCATCTCTTAATAATCCTACCTTTAATACCGAATTATATAATCGCGAGCTTAAGCTATTAGTCTCTTTGTTGCTTGGAATGCTCGCGGTGATTCTATCTTTGGTTTATTACCTTAATAAACTGAAAGCCAGTCGTCAGAGCGCTCAAGAGAGTCAACTGATGCTTGAGGCCATATTTGATCAAAGCTATCACTACATTGGTATTTTGGATACGCATGGTCGGCTTATCTCAAGCAACAGCAAACTACAAAGTTTAATCTACGATCAATCCTACCAACTTGATAAACCAATCTGGTACCACAAACACTGGCACACACTCGTGGCAGATCAAATCCAGCAGTACTTTACTGATGAAAAGAGCTTGTTGGCAAAGCGAATTGAAGGAGAAATCTGGCATCGAGATCATGGGGTTTTGGTTCTAGAGTTATCATTGAAGCCGCTGAATAAGCTTGAAGATAAAGCCCCTAAATACCTGCTTGAAGCTCGGGATATAACAACCCGAAAGATCACTGAAGATAAGCTATTCCAACGAGAAGCTAAGCTTAGCCACTATTATGACCAGCAACCAGTCATGATGATTACGCTTGATGAAAACAACCGAGTTCAGCAGGTCAATCGTTTTACTGAGCAGTTATTGGGGTATTCATCAAATGAATTGCTCGGGCATAAATTAGGCAAGCTTTACCTTAAGTCGGACTCGCTTTCAGCAAGGCAAGTATTATTGCAACCCAACCAAGCAATGAAAGGTGTTTGGCGTAGAGAAATTGAATATAAACATGCAGATGGCTCGGTTATTTGTGTGCGGGAAAATATTCGCTCTATGGTTGAGTCAGGGCTGCTGCTCATTGTCGGTGAGGATATTTCAGAGATGAGAAAACTGGCTGACCAACTTGAGTATCAAGCTCGATTCGACCTGCTGACCAATACTTATAATCGTAATCACTTCGAATTAGAATTGGAAAAAGCGCTCAAAGAGGTAGAAAGCCATCTACGTTCACATGCGATGCTTTATCTCGATATAGACCAACTTAAAGTACTCAATGATACTGCAGGGCATGAAGCGGGCGATGCTGCCATTCAGTTTACTGCGAGTATGCTTGAGCATGTATTGCCTTATAACGCGATATTAGCTCGAATGGGGGCTGATGAGTTTGCCATCTTACTAAGGGATTGCACTGAATTAGATGCAATAAAGCTTTGTCGCAGCATCATAGGCACACTTGGTGAGCAGGCCTTCTTATGGGACCACATCCGTTTGAAATTAACATGTTCTATCGGTATCCGATTAATCGATCATACTGCTGCTTCGCCGCAAATGGTTCATGCACAGGCTGATACCGCTTGCCATGTTGCGAAGGAAGAAGGACGGAATCGATACAATCTTTATCTCATTGATGACAAAGAAGTGAAGCATCGTGCGCTAGAGATGGAGTGTGTTAATTTAGTTCATGGAGCACTCGAGCATGACCGAATCGAACTATTTGCACAGAGAATTTTAGGGTTTGATGGTGCCAGTTCTAAACTGCACTTTGAAATACTCTGTCGTATTCGAAACCAGGAAGGTGAATACATTTCTCCTGCAATATTTATCCCAGCATCTGAACGTTATAATATAGCTCACCTCATTGATAAGCAGGTAGTCACACAAGTACTAAATTGGTTGGAAGAGCACCCGGAGGAGAGCAGCCAAGTTAGCGCGTGTTCAATAAACCTATCTGGTCAATCTATAGGTAACCACGAGTTCGTTGATTTCTTATTATCGGCATTGGAGCGCACACCTGTCTCTTGTGAAAAATTCTGCTTTGAAATAACTGAAACCGCTGCGATGAATAATATGGATCAATCCATTGAAGTTTTTACCAAGTTAAAAGCGTTAGGCTGCGTGATCGCATTAGATGACTTTGGCTCAGGTCTATCTTCATTCGGTTATTTGAAGAAACTTCCAGTGGACATTGTTAAAATTGATGGACTATTTGTACGTGACATAGACGTAAATGAAATGGACTATGTGATGGTTCGTTCAATCAACGATCTCGCCAAGCAAATGGGCAAAAAAACGGTCGCTGAATTTGTCGAAAACAACAACATCATCGATCGCTTGATAGAGCTTGGTGTTGATTACGGCCAAGGCTATGCGATTGGTAAACCGATGCCACTCGATGAATTCATTACTCAAATACTAAAATCAGAAAGCCATGATATTAATGGCTGATAAATCGTATATTGCTTGCTGTGCTTAGATAACAGAGAAAGCTCAGAAAATTAGGATGCACTAGCAAAAGCAGGTAGACTTCTGCCGTCGTTGATACCAACTAACTTATTTCTGGAGCCCACGTTGCAGCTACAATTGATTTGCGAAGCCCTGTCACAGCAAGATACTCTCGATAACCTTGCTAAACGTTGGGGTCTAACACATGACTCTACTAGCGTTTTTGCATTGGTACTCACTGAAGAGCATTTAGAGCTACGTAAATTAGACGAGCCTAAACTTGGCGCGATATATGTGGATCTGGTTGGTGGCGCTGTCGGGCATCGTCGTAAGTTTGGTGGTGGTAAAGGGCAGTCCATTGCCAAGGCAGCAGGGCTCAATAAAGGCGTAACCCCAACCGTTCTTGATGCAACAGCAGGGCTTGGCCGTGATGCGTTTGTACTGGCATCCTTAGGTTGTCGCGTTCAGATGGTGGAACGTCACCCTGTGGTCGCGGCACTACTTGATGATGGATTAGTAAGAGCCAAACAGGATCCTGAAATAGGATCGTGGGTGGGGGAAAGAATGTCACTTATCCATGCATCAAGTCATGATGCGCTCGATAAACTTAGCCAAGATGAGAGCTTTGAACAACCTGATATCGTCTACTTAGATCCAATGTATCCGCACCCTGAAAATAAGAAAAAGTCGGCACTGGTTAAAAAAGAGATGCGAGTTTTTCAATCACTTGTAGGGGCAGATAATGATGCCGATGATCTGATAACACCTGCGTTAGCTCTTGCCAGTAAAAGGGTTGTGGTTAAGCGCCCGGATTATGCCCCGTGGCTTGGTGAGAAAAAACCGAGCATGGCGATCGAAACGAAGAAGAATCGATTTGATGTGTATGTATTGGCATCAATGAGTGACTAATATTGATGATCAATCGACAGGTTTAACCCACATAAAAATGCTCACTAGTTAGTGAGCATTTTTGTGGATAGATTACAGCACATAGACTTCAGGTCGATTTCGCTAGTATTACGTATTCGACTGATACTGCTGAGCTACGCGATTTTTTACCCAAGTCTCATTGACCCAGAGCGACAGTAAGATAATCGCTCCGCCAATAGAGAGGCTAATCAAGTCTACATCTCTATTCCAAATAACAAGATTCACGATAAGCCCTGCCGGAACTAAGATATTATTCATCACTGCGAGTGCACCAGCGTTGACGAGACATGCGCCTTTGTTCCACGCAAAATAACCGACGCCGGATGCGATAATACCAAGATAAACCAACACACCCCATTGCAGAGACGTGGTCGGAAGATTGGCGATATTACCCATTAAAAGGAAGGCAACGGTAGCGACACAAAGAGCACCAAAATAGAAGTAACCGAAAATAGAGTGCTGTGGCAGCGTTATCTCTTCCTGCTCCATTAGGTATTTATAGCCAACTTGGCCAATCGCAAAACAGAGGTTAGCGCCTTGCACTACTAAGAACCCGAAGAGAAAGCTTTCATTTATCCCTGCAAACTTAATAAATGCCGCTCCCGATACCGCTATAGCTGCCGTGACTAAGTACCATGGTGAAAAACGACGCTTTAACAGATCGTAGATAAGCGTGACATAAATGGGTGTAAAAACGGTGAAAAGCAAAACTTCAGGAACCGAAAGCAGCAAGAAGGATTGATAGTAGAAGCAGTACATTAAACCTAACTGAATGCCGCCAATGATCATTAACTTCAATTTCAGTTTATTGGGAACGCCACGGAACTTAGTGAAAGGAATAAAGACCAAGCTTGCCAATGCCACACGCATTAACACCGAAAACCACGAATCAACCTGACCGGCAAGATAAACACCGATCAAGCTAAATGAAAATGCCCAAAGTAGGGTAACTGCGGATAGATAAAACATAAATAAGATTCGTTATCAATAAAGTAACCGCAGTCTAACCTAATTATCCGTCCCTATACAGAGATGTCGACGGAACGCACTTTTAAGCGAAATGTCTTCATTACTCTTTAAGCGGCACGACTAACATATCAACCGGAGAGCTATTGATTAGCTGACGAGTTGAAGAGAGCAGTTTGCTCCAAAAGTCTTGGTGATGCCCACAGACAACCAGATCAATGCTGTGTTCATTAATCGTATCGCACAGTTCATTACTTAAATCACCGCTGCCAACCAAAGTATGTTTGATTGGATACTGTGCGTGATCGGCAAACTGTTGTAGTTGCTGTTGAGAGGCTTCCATAGCTTGATGTTGGGTCTCTGCGAGATTGATATCGATAAGCCCAGTGTATAGCTCGGCATAATTTACATCGATATGAATAAAAGAGAGGTTAGCTTCCAGAGGCCTAGCAAGTGCGACAGCTTTATCGACCAGCAACTTACTGTCATCAGAGAGGTCAACCGCGACTAAGATATGTTGATAGCTCATTTGGCTCGCTCCTTATTGAGGTAGATAGTATTACTTTAGCATCTGACAGAGAGCTTTTTTGCCAGAGTGATCTCAGATCCACATTGAGTAATGTTCATGTTATGGTTTGTTTGACAGATTAGTAAAAACAGTTAGATAACTGAATTAGGAGAAAAAAATGTTACCACAAGCCATGGTTGAACAATTGAATGAGCAAATAAATCTAGAATTTTTCTCATCCAACCTATACTTACAAATGAGTGCTTGGTGTGAAGACAAAGGATTCGAAGGTGCAGCTGAGTTTCTTAGAGCTCATGCCGTAGAAGAAATGCAACATATGCAGCGCCTTTTTACCTATGTTAGTGAAACAGGTTCAATGCCAATTCTAGGTGCAATTGAAGCGCCACAGCACGAGTTTGAAAGTTTAGGTGATGTGTTTCGTTTGACTTATGAACATGAGCAAATGATTACTCAAAAGATCAACAAACTCGCGCATGTTGCTTTTACAAACCAAGATTACTCAACGTTTAACTTCTTGCAGTGGTACGTTGCGGAACAGCACGAGGAAGAGAAGTTATTTAAAGGGATCTTAGATAAGCTTGAGTTGGTTGGTGAAGATGGTAAGGCACTGTTCTTTATCGACAAAGACCTAGCTGTGCTAGCTAAAGAAGGTTCATCTTCTATTATGGACGCCCCTGCTGCGTAAAATCAGCAAAAAGACTGTTCACTGAATCGTCTTTTCTTTCCGGGCTCTGGTAGAAGGTGTAGGGAGGAGAAGATGATCAGTGGAGACACTATTTTATTAGCGCTATTGTTAGTAACGTGCATCAATATGGCTCGATATCTAACCGCGCTGCGTTCATTAATCTACATTATGCGAGAAGCTCATCCGCTGCTGTATCAACAGGTCGATGGTGGGGGGTTCTTTACCACCCATGGAAATATGACCAAGCAGGTGCGTCTTTATAGTTATTTAAAAACCAAAGAGTATCACCATCACCACGATCCTGTGTTTACAGGTAAGTGTGACAGAGTTAGGGAACTATTTATCCTCTCTTCTGGTTTATTAAGCGTGACGTTGCTGATTGCCTTTATGGTTTAATCCCGCGGACTAGACTCGTTATTTAATGAACTCATCGCTTCAAATTGGCAATGCGCCTTTTTGGAGTTAGAATGCTATACCTTCACTAAGGATGTGCTTTTGCGCATCCTTTTTTATTTTTACGTAACAGAAAGAAGAGCATTTTCATGAGTAACCAATTTGATGTCGTTATTATTGGCGCGGGCGCAGCTGGATTAATGTGTGCTGCTGAAGCGGGCAAAAGAGGACGAAAAGTATTATTGGTTGATCATGCAAAAAAGCCGGGTCGTAAGATCCTGATTTCTGGTGGTGGTCGCTGTAACTTTACTAACTACGACGTAACGGCCAATAACTTCCTTTGCCGTAATCCACACTTCGTAAAATCTGCACTGTCTCAATACACCAATTGGGACTTTATCTCATTGGTGAGTAAATACGGTATCGACTTTGAAGAGCGCGAGCATGGCCAACTGTTTTGCCAAGACAGCGCTAAGCAAATTGTTAGCATGCTGCTTGATGAGTGTAAGTTAGAGAGTGTGACTCAGCGCTACCAAGGCGAAATTACTGATATTGAGAAACTAGATTCTGGATTTACGCTCAAAGTGAATGGCGATGCAATAGAGTGTCAATCGTTGGTGGTTGCAACAGGTGGATTGTCGATGCCAAAGCTGGGAGCAACCCCATTTGGTTATAAACTTGCCGAGCAGTTTGGATTGTCTATTGTACCTACATCGGCAGGACTTGTTCCCTTCACGCTACACAATAAAGATAAAGACGATTTGGCATCACTATCAGGCATCGCGGTTCCTGCTGAGGTGACGACACAAGATGGTACGTTGTTTAAAGAAGCTCTTTTGTTTACTCACCGTGGTCTCTCGGGCCCGTCAATTCTACAAGTGTCTTCATTTTGGAAAGCAGGACAAAGCGTTTCCATCAACCTAGTTCCTAACGCTGATGTTGAGCAATTACTAGAACAAGCAAAAGAACAACACCCTAACCAGAGCTTAAAGAACACGTTAGCTAAAGTACTGCCTAAGCGTTTACTTGAAGTCCTTATTGATCGCAAAGAGCTGACGGATAAACCATTAAAGCAATTTAATCAAAAGGAACTTGAAGCGGTCGTTGCTCTACTAGAGCAGTGGAAAGTAGCACCAAATGGAACCGAAGGGTATCGAACGGCCGAAGTAACGTTAGGTGGTGTCGATACCGATCAACTTTCTTCAAAAACGATGGAATGTAAGAACGTTTCTGGGCTGTATTTCGTTGGAGAGGTGATGGATGTATCGGGTTGGTTGGGTGGTTATAACTTCCAGTGGGCGTGGTCGAGTGGCTTCGTAGCAGGACAGTGGGTTTAATTTTTAGATTCTTTACTCTAATATCTCCGCTTTAATCTCACCCTAAATAAACCGGGGTAAATGCTATTCAACGCAAAAAACAGTTCATTTAGAGCTGTTTTTTGTATCTATGAACTGTTCTCGACTAATGTTTAAGTATCTAACCTAGCTGACCAAAGGTAAAGCCATGCTAATTGGATACGCGCGAGCATCGGTTATCACACAGCAAGAAGAACTGGAAACGGTGACTGAAGATCTTGACTCTTTGGGTTGCGATAGCATTTTTGTCGAGGAAATAGCGACAGCATCTAGCAGAAAAACGCTAAGAGTATGTATCGACTTTTGTGGGGATGGAGATGCGATTCTAGTCACCAAACTAGAGCACCTAGCGAACTCAGTTGCCGATTTTTGCCAGATTCAGAAAGAACTCCAAGCGAAAAATGTTGGATTGAGAGTGAATGATCTTGGGTTAGATACTACGACACCACAGGGGTTAGAAATGATATCCGTGTTTGATTCTATTGCCCGGTTTGAACGTGAAATCACTAGGTGTCGTCAGCGAGAAGGCATTGCAAAAGCGAAAGCAGAGGGTAAGTATAAAGGGCGAAAGCCAACTTGCAATGAAGCTAAAACGCTAATAGAGGCGATGATCATCAATGGTAAGAAACCGAGAGAGATTATGGAAAAGGTGGAAATCGGAAAAACCACCTTTTACAAAATCAAGAAAGAGCTATCACAAAATGAGGCTAGTTAAAGCGTTATAGGAGTATTAACCCATTGATGTATTCATATTGGTAAAGTGATTGATTAGAGTGCTGTTATGCTCTGCTAAATGCGGGCTGAGTGGGCGGCTTAAATGAAACCCTTGACCTAAAGAACACCCTAGATCCAATAACTGCTTTTGCTGTTGTTGGCATTCAATCCCTTCAGCAATCACCGTCAAAGATAAGCTTTTTGCCATGGCAATAATAGCGCTGACAATGGCAACACTATCACTGTCTTGTGGTATATCGTGAATAAATGAGCGATCTACTTTTATCTTATCCAAAGGAAGCCCTTTCAAATAAGAGAGTGAAGAGTAGCCGGTTCCAAAGTCATCCAATGAAACTTCAATCCCGAGTGCTTTTAGCTGATTCAAGTCATGAGTAGCAAGAGCTGGGTCACGCATTAAGAAGCCTTCTGTAATTTCAACTTCCAAATATTGAGCAGGAAACTGTGTGCGTTCCAAAATAGCTTGAAGGGTTTGAGTAAAGCCTCGTTGTTGCAATTGAATTGCTGAAACATTAACGGCGATCTTTGAGAAGTGGTAACCCTTATCAAGCCACTGCCTGCCTTGTTTACAGGCGGTTTCGATTACCCAGTTACCAAGTTCATTGATAAGGCCCGTCTTCTCCGCGATGGGAATAAACTGATCGGGTGGTACGTTACCTATGGCTGGGTTATGCCAGCGCAGTAACGCTTCTAACCCTGTTAAGCGTCCATTGGTTAAATCGAATTGAGGCTGATAGGCCAAGTGGAACTCTTCATTTTTAATTGCTTGGTGAAGGGCAGAATGAAAGCGCACATGAGATTTTGATTCGTCGGTGAGTTCTGGTGAATAGAACGCGTATCCGTTACGTCCATTCTTTTTCGCCAAGTACATTGCAGTATCGGCGTTCTTTAATAATGTATCAGTATCTTCACCATCCTGCGGGTAGCGCGACACACCAATGCTGGTGGATAGGTGGAGCGGATGGCTATCATTAGGGTAAAAAGGAGAATTAAACAGGCTCAATGTTTGATTAATCATGGTCATTAAATATTGAGGCTGATTTAAGTCTGTCACGACAATGACAAATTCATCGCCTCCAATTCGTGCCACGTGATTACTGCTGTGCATTGTAGACTTCAATCGTTGTGCTAACTCAATGAGAACCTGATCACCGCAATGGTGACCTAGACTATCATTGATGTGCTTGAAGTGGTCAATATCAAGAAATAGGGTAGCGAAAGGTTGAGATTTTTTAATCTGTTGTGCAAGTAATTGGATTAAATGGGTTCGATTTGGCAGGTCTGTTAGCAGATCATAAAAGGCCATCTTTTCAAGCTTCTGCTCATGCGCTTTGCGTGTGGTGATATCTTCAAAGACACAAAGATAGTTAAGTGGTTGGTTATCTTTTCCCAGAACCGCTGTAATGGTCGATTTTTGTGGGTAAATTGTGCCGTCTTTGCGCTTATTCGATAGCTCACCTTTCCATTGCCCAGTTTGGCTCAAGTGCTGCCACATCTGTTTATAAAAGGGAGCGGCTTGCTGGCCTGACTTCAATAATCGAGGGTTTCTGCCACGAACTTCGTCAGGGTGGTAACCTGTTATCTCGGTAAATGCTCGATTGACCTCAATGAGGTTACCAAGGTGATCGGTAATCATCATCCCTTCATAGGAGTTGTTGAATATTTTTGCCGTGATTTTTAATTGATTTTCGACTGTTTTACGTCGAGTTACATTACGGGTCATCCCGAGCACACCGAGCATTTCACCGTGATGGTTCTTTACTGGAGACTTGATTGTTTCCAGCCAGATATCATCATTAGTCTGGCTCATACCTGAGCACTCTTCTACGATATGCTGCTGACCTGTTTTGATGACGTGATCATCCGCTCTAAGAAACTTCTCTGCCATTTCTTTATCAAATATTTGGTGGTCTTCTGCCCCAATAATGGATTCGATATTCCGACCCCATGCTGATTCAACAGCACGGTTACAAATAATGTATTCACCTTGGTTGTTTTTAACCCACGCATGATCTTCTAACCCATCGAGAAACTCTTGAAGTGAGGGGAGCTGTTGCCCATGCAAGTGCTGTAAGCAGGCTAGATCGTGACTCACCTTTCCTGAGAGTGTACTTAGCCAAAAATCAAGCGGTAGTTGCTCTGATACCTTATTTACACTGGTGGTCAATAGAATGCCAAATAGAGTTCCATCGGTATGCCAGACAGGTGTGCTCCAATATGTCTTATGGTCGACTTGATGTTTTAGGCTGGTGGCGTCTGGGTAGCCTAATTGAGAGTGACTTCTCTTGAGTCGTTCAAGGTTTAAGCTCTCTGAGATCTCTAAACAATCACTTAAAATGTACGATTTAGTTTCGTCATTGAAGAGTGGCTTCCATTGGTCACTTGTTGAGTATTGGTAAAGTTGATGCGCGGTATGAAACGTATCACTTTGTTGCTCTAACAGGTTTTTCCACTGATCGACATAAGAAAAAGGTAAGGCAATGCGAAACATAATTATTCTCGAATATTCATTGGCCATCACTGCTCAGTTGTAAGTTATTGTTATTTAGATGAGCGCGAATGTTATCTGCACAGTGTATCACTATTGATGAATTTGTAGCCTACCCATATTGGTTATGTGAATGATTGATGATGATAATCTTATGGATAGCGAGGGAATTATTTCAACTTATGCAGCAAAGTCGCTCTGACCATCTGATTTTGACCTATATTAAAGAAAGACAAATGTCGATCAAAGGAGTGACTTCATGGGCCAACACGCACTGATTTCCCGTATTAACGAGCTTCCACGAATTGAAAGTTTGCTGCAAGAACTACTCGATATGGTTAATCGAGAAACGATCGATTTCGGGGAGTTATCGCGCAAAATGTCGATGGACCAAGTGTTAAGTGCGCGGGTATTAAGAATGGCGAATTCTGCTCACTTTGGCGGTGTTAAGGGGGTTTCCACCATCAATGATGCGATTGTTCGAGTTGGGGCCGGCGCTATTCGAACATTAATATCCTCGTCAATTTTATCGACAACCTTCCCGAAACTCGAAACACTCAACCTTAAAGACTATTGGGCCAATACATTTGAAGTTTCCATCATTGCCAGTGCCATTGCAAAAACGGTGAAATTGGATGCGAATGAAACCTTCACGACAGGCGTTCTGCACAATATTGGAGAGTTGATGATCCACTCACTGGTCCCTGAACAAGCAGTGGAGATCACCACGCGAGTTGAGGCGGGTGAGAACGTTGTTAAAGTCCAACGAGAGATACTAGAGACTGATTCGCAACAACTGGGCGCGGCACTTGCTAAGGCTTGGCAGTTCCCACCCGAAATGATAGATGCGATTGCTAATGTTAATCACCCTGGGAAAGCGGTTGACTCTAAAAAGTTAGCGTGTGTTTTGTATCTTGCTCGTGATATTCATTTTAAATGGGATTCCATGCTAGGCGCTGATGAGAAACAAGCCTACCTCGCCAATCATCCTGTAGGTAAGGCTCTATCACTAAATATAGACCTAATAGATAAAGTCGATGAAATTAGAGGACAGGGAAGTGAGTTAGCGTATCAGTTGTTCTAATACGCTAGGTTATAGACGATTCATTACGTGAATTTTTATTTGAAGGCTACGCCTCTGAACGGTGAGCCTTCTTTCCCCACTTAACTTGTTGAATGACCAAGCCAGTAATAATCAAAACCAAACCAATTAGAGTGGTTGGATGAATCTCTTCGCCAATGATGGTGGAAAGAAGCATCAGTGAAATAAAAGGCGAAGCAAAAATTAGATTACTGATTCTGGCTGTATTTTCAGTAAGCTTTAAAGCACTAAGCCACAGGACAAAAGTAATACCCATTTCAAATAAACCGACGTAAGTAACCGCTAACCAACCTTTGGGGCTTATTTGGTTCCAGCTTTCGCCTTCATAAATACTCAGACCTATGGCAAACGGTATGGCGACTAAAAATCCAAGTAAGACACCCACGACAGGGTCGGCTTTGTTTTTGGCATTTAGAATCCAATAACCTGCCCAAAGTAGTGTTGATAAAAGAGCTAAAGCAACACCCATAGGGCTATCAAAGTCTAAACCTAATAGGTCGCCCTTTGTTGCAATGACAATCACGCCAAAGTAACTGAAGCCACAAGCAATCCAATCTTTCCCACGAATCTTTTGCCCTAGAAAAACCGCAGCCATTAGGGTCAGAGTGATGGCCCAACTGTAGTTGATCGCTTGCGCTTGAGAAGCTGGAAGCAAATCGTAGGCTTTAAATAAGATTAGGTAATAAGCGAGTGGGTTTATCAATCCAAGCAGTAAGTAGTACCAAGGATTTGAGACAAAGGTGGTGGAGAGTTGCCCAAGCTTACCTTGGAAATAACAGATCATGATTAAAGCGAGAGCAGAAACCATACTAGCAATGGTGAGCATTTGTATTGGTGTAAACTCTGCGAGAGTGAGCTTAAAAGCAGTAGCAACAGTAGACCACAATAAAACAGCAGATAACCCAAAACCAATGGCGCGACGTTCGTTCATACATTACCTATTTCATTTATTCAGTTCGTCACTTCTTTAATCTATGAACAATATAGATACATCCGTGCGGTTTAGGCGCTTAGTCTAACGGGGGATGCGAATAGCGACAAACTGGACATTTATCCAGTATCGAAATACCATTATATTTATCGTCAGAAAGTGAGTTAACACAATCTAATGCAATGGATTATTGAACATCAAACATTATTCGCTAGCTCAATATCGAGCGCAGTCGTCACTGGAACAGCTGTCGGTTGGTGGGTTAAACAGAAGATGCAGTTAACCACTTTGCGATTGGAGCAGCAGATCGAGTCTGAAAAACAGCTGCACCTTAGTCAACACAACCAATTAAGCAGTGCCCTAAAGCAAGCGCAAAAAGATCTTGATGAGATGGATGTGGCTAGGGATCAGTCTGCTCATGAGCTTAAACAATCTCATGGTAAGTTGATGGCAGTATTAGAGAAGCTACGCCATTTTGAAACAGTGAAACAAGAACGTCAGCAATACGCTAATGAAGTCACTCAGGTTAGAGAAGCGAAATCTCAACTTGAAGCTCAGCTGCGTGAGCAGGAAGCTCGTCATGAGCAACAAAACATTGCCAGTGCAGAAAAGCTTCAGTTATTGGAGCAAGCTGAAGAGCGTTTAAAGCAGCAGTTTGAACATTTAGCGAACCAACTGTTTGAAGCCAAAACCGCCAAGGTTGATGAGCAAAATAAACAGAGCTTGAACGGGCTACTGTCACCACTGAAAGAGCAGTTAGAAGGGTTTAAGAAGCAGGTCAATGACAGCTTTAGTCAGGAAGCCAAAGAGCGTCATACGCTTGTGCATGAACTTAAAAGCTTGCAGCGACTTAATGAGCAGATGACCAAAGAAGCGGTGAACCTGACTCAAGCGCTGAAAGGCGACAATAAACAGCAAGGTAACTGGGGTGAAGTGGTGCTTGCTCGAGTACTCGCCGAATCGGGTTTAAGAGAAGGGCATGAATACCAAACTCAAGTGAGCCTGCAAAATGAAGCGGGTAAGCGATTCCAACCGGATGTGATTGTTCACTTACCTCACAACAAACAGGTGGTGGTGGATTCGAAGATGGCGCTGATTGCATTTGAGCGTTATTTCAATGCAGAAAACGATCAAGATAAAGCTCAAGCCTTAAGCGACCATCTTGTCGCGCTTCGAGCGCATATAAAAGGATTAAGCCAAAAAGATTACCATCAGCTCAAAGGTATTCAGAGCCTCGACTATGTGTTGATGTTTATTCCTGTCGAACCGGCATTCCAAGTCGCGATTCAAGCAGACCCAAGCCTTGTGAAAGAGGCGATGGAGCAAAACATTATTATCGTCAGCCCAACGACACTGCTGGTGGCACTGCGCACAATTGACAATCTGTGGCGCAATGACAGGCAGAACCAAAATGCACAGTTAATCGCTGATCGGGCCAGTAAACTTTATGACAAGGTTCGTCTGTTTGTTGATGACATGGAAGGGCTAGGTGCTGCATTAGATAAAGCGAATCAAAGTTATCAAGGGGCAATGAATAAATTAGCCACAGGGCGAGGAAATGTCATTAAGCAAGCTGAAAGCTTTAAAACCCTAGGGGTTGAGGTTAAAAAGCCAATCTCAAGTAACTTGGTGGAAGTCGCACAAAATGACTCGTTAGTAGAAAGACATCCGCTTGAGGATAAAGTAAACTAATCGCCCGCGGTACTCGATTTAACAGTACTGTAGATGAGGAATGACAATGACGGACACCAGTGTGCAATCAAATACAGCTTTAGAATCAAATCCATCAACACAAGACGCAGAAACCACTCACTTTGGTTTTGAAACCGTAGCCAAAGAAGAAAAAGTGGCTAAGGTTGCCGAAGTATTCCATTCGGTTGCGGCAAAGTACGACATCATGAATGACCTTATGTCAGGTGGTGTTCATCGATTATGGAAACGCTTTACGATTGATTGCAGTGGCGTTCGTCCTGGTCAGCGTATTCTCGATCTTGGTGGTGGTACTGGTGATTTAACGGCTAAATTCTCTCGTATTGTCGGTGAGAAAGGTCATGTCATTCTTGCTGATATCAACAACTCTATGTTGAACGTTGGTCGCGATAAGCTGCGTGATAGCGGTATCGTTGGAAATGTTCACTATGTACAGGCCAATGCCGAAGAGTTACCGTTCCCAGATGACTACTTCGACTGCATTACTATTAGCTTTTGCCTGCGTAATGTAACCGATAAAGACAAAGCACTGCGCTCTATGTACCGTGTATTAAAACCTGGCGGTCGTTTGTTGGTGCTTGAATTTTCAAAGCCTGTTCTAGAGCCTCTCTCTAAAGTTTATGATGCGTACTCTTTCCACCTATTGCCAAAAATGGGTGAGTTGATCGCTAACGATGCAGATAGTTACCGTTACTTAGCTGAGTCTATTCGTATGCACCCTGATCAAGATACATTAGAAGGGATGATGCAAGGCGCTGGGTTTGAAAAAACCAATTACTACAATTTGACCGGTGGCATCGTCGCGCTACACCGTGGCTATAAGTTTTAATCAAAACGGTTACTACAGCCAATACATTTAGTACGGTAAAGCGGATATAAAGAAAGGACAGTTATGCCATTTGATCCCTTAGTAACAGCGGTGGTGGAAACCTCGTTTAATCGATTGATTCAAGACGATCCTGAACTCGTCCGTCGATTAACGCGCTTAAAAGGTCAGGTGATCCAAGTTCATCTTAAAGAGCTCAATAAAACACTGACTTTTGTATTCAGTCAGCAAGTTGATGTGTTGGCGGATTATGAAGGTGAAGCGGATTGTTATTTATCACTTAATCTTTCTGTCCTGCCTGAGTTACGAGAACAAGCCAACATCACCGATCTGATTAAGCAAGATAAGCTCGATCTGCAAGGTGATATCCAGCTGGCACAAAAGTTTGCCCAACTGATGAAAGATTGTAAGCCAGACATTGAAGAGTGGCTGTCACGTTTAACTGGTGATGTTGTGGCGCATAGCTTGGTACAAAGCGTAAAAGACCTTTCTGGCTTTGTTCAAAAACAAGCGTGTAAAAAACAGTCTCATCTTGCTCAAGTCATCACGGAAGAGTGGCAAATTACGCCACCACCGTTAGAGATTGCTTACTTTTGTGACCAAGTTGAAGAGCTTGCCTCTCAAGCTGAGCGTATTGAAACACTACTAAATAAATTGTTAGAGAAAGCATGACCCCAACAGAGCTAAAGCGCTTATATCGAATTATTAAGGTTCAGCTAGAATATGGCCTAGATGAACTTCTGCCAGAACACAAGCTGACTAAGACGCCATTGCTTGCTAGAAAAGCGTTGTTTTGGATTAAGAATAAACACCCGGATAAAGAGTTGGGTGAACGACTTCGCTTGGCATTACAAGAGCTTGGGCCTGTTTGGATTAAGTTTGGTCAAATGATGTCGACACGTCGTGATCTGTTTCCTCCGTTTATTGCTGACCAGCTCGCGCTGCTGCAAGATCAAGTTGCCCCATTTGATGGCGCTCTTGCAAAGCACCACATGGAGAAGTCACTTGGTGGTCCAATTGAGAATTGGTTCACTGATTTTGATATAGAGCCACTCGCATCGGCCTCTATAGCTCAAGTTCATACTGCTAAGCTGAAAGAGTCGGGCCGAGAAATTGTCTTAAAGGTCATTCGTCCTGATATTCATGCCGTAATTGAATCAGATATTAAGCTGATGTATCGCATGGCTCGTATTGTTGCTAAAGCGCTACCTGATGCAAGACGATTAAAGCCTGTTGAAGTGGTTCGTGAATATGAAAAAACCATCCTAGACGAACTCGATCTGCGCAGAGAAGCGGCGAATGCGATTCAACTGCGTCGAAATTTTGAAGGTAGTGAAGAGCTGTACGTTCCGGAGGTCATCCCTGACTTTAGTAGCGAAAGCCTCATGGTTTCTGAGCGTATTTATGGTATTCAGGTCTCAGACATTGAAACACTGCAAGCGAATGGCACCAATATGAAACTATTGGCCGAACGTGGCGTGAGTGTCTTCTTCACACAAGTGTTCCGCGATAGCTTCTTCCACGCCGATATGCACCCCGGCAATGTTTTTGTCCAACATGATCACCCTGAAAATCCACAGTGGATAGGGTTAGATTGTGGCATTGTTGGTACGCTAAATAGCGAAGACAAACGATATCTTGCAGAAAATTTACTGGCATTTTTCCATAGAGACTACCGTCGTGTGGCAGAATTGCACGTCGACTCAGGTTGGGTTCCACGTGAAACCAACGTCGATGAATTTGAGTTTGCCATTCGTATTGTGTGTGAGCCTATTTTTGCCAAGCCTTTGGGCGAAATCTCTTTTGGTCATGTGCTGCTTAACCTATTCAATACAGCGCGTCGTTTTAATATGGAAGTACAGCCTCAGCTGGTTCTATTGCAAAAGACATTATTGTACATCGAAGGGTTAGGGCGTCAGCTTTACCCTCAGTTGGATTTATGGGAAACCGCGAAACCATTTTTAGAAAAATGGATGATGCAGCAAGTAGGCCCGCAAGCTGTTATTAACGCTGTTAAAGATCGTGCACCTTTCTGGGCAGAGAAACTACCTGAGTTACCAGAACTGTTATATGACAGCTTAAAGCAGGGAAATACACTGAATCAAAGGATGGAATCTTTTTATCAAGGGTACCGTCAAAGTAAGCGACAGCAAGCAACAGGTCGGTTTTTGTTTGGTGTTGGTGCAACATTAATTGTATGCTCAGCGATCTTAATTAACAGTCCGTATGAGCAGTTATCTTTAGCAAGCGGCCTTTGTGGTGTCACATTTTGGTTGCTTAGTTGGCGAGCTTACCGTCAATAGGCGGTAAACTTATATTAATTTCGTAAATAATAACCCGAGGTAAATAGAATGGGTGGTATCAGTATTTGGCAACTTCTTATTATTGCTGTGATCGTTGTATTGTTATTTGGAACAAAAAAACTGCGTGGCATTGGTGGTGATTTAGGCGGTGCAGTAAAAGGCTTTAAGAAAGCGATGAGCGAAGATGAGACTGCGAAGAAAGACGCAGACTTTGAGCAAAAAAATATTGAGCAGACCAAAGCAGAGTCAGTGAATGCTGATGCTCAATCTACAGAAACGAAGAAAGACAAAGAGCAGGCATAGATAGTGTTTGATATCGGTTTTTGGGAACTGGTATTGATATCTGTTGTAGGGCTTGTTGTTCTTGGTCCTGAACGTTTGCCACATGCGATTCGTAGTGTTACTAAATTTATTAGTTCAGCGAAAAGCATGGCAAACAGCGTGAAAGACGAGCTAACTCATGAATTGAAGATTCAAGAGTTGCAAGATAACTTGAAAAAAGCAGAGCAGATGGGGATGGAAGATCTTTCTCCAGAGCTAAAATCTTCAGTCGAAGAGCTTAAACAAGCAGCGCAAGACGTCCAGCGACCATTTGCCAGTAGCACGAGTACAGAAAGCTTAGTGTCAGAAGCCTCTAATACAAAGAGTTCTGATTCAGTTAAAGCTGCAACTCCCGCACAAAATAACGCGGTTGTTGAATCGGTTACTGACAAACAAGATACCACGGCAGATAAAAAAGCCGAATAGTCTCGCATTCGAGGAGCTGCTTATGCGCGGCTCCTTTTTGATCTTATCGTTTATTCGATGTTTTAGCATAGAGGTTTGACATGGCTTCTGTTGAGCAGACTCAACCTTTGATCAGTCACTTATTAGAATTACGAAATCGCCTATTGCGAGCAATGCTTGCGATATTGATTATCTTTCTAGGTTTGATCTATTTTTCTAACTATATTTACGAATTTGTTTCCGCCCCCCTTGTAGATCGTCTTCCTGAAGGGGCAACAATGATCGCAACAGACGTTGCATCACCGTTCTTTACTCCACTAAAACTGACGCTGATTGCTTCTGTTTTTATAGCAGTACCGTTTATCTTGTATCAAGTTTGGGCTTTTGTAGCACCTGGTTTGTATAAGCATGAACGACGCTTGATTATGCCTTTGCTGTTTTCAAGCTCATTGCTCTTTTACTGTGGTGTCGCTTTTGCTTACTTTGTGGTTTTCCCGTTAGTATTCAGCTTCTTCACCGCGATTTCATTGGGTGGGGTTGAGTTCGCAACAGACATATCGAGTTATCTAGATTTCGTGCTCGCGCTGTTCTTTGCTTTTGGTATCGCGTTTGAAGTACCTGTCGCGATCATCTTACTGTGCTGGACTGGGGCAACAACGCCGAAATCATTATCTGAAAAGCGCCCATATATTGTAGTTGGTGCATTCGTTGTCGGCATGATGCTAACCCCACCTGATTTGATTTCTCAGACGTTACTCGCGATTCCAATGTGTATACTATTCGAAGTCGGTCTTTTCTTTGCTCGTTTCTATACGAAGAAGGATGAAGATAGAGAAGAGGCTGAGCAAGAAGAGTCTTAATTCTGTTTGAATATGAAACGAAAAAGGTTGGCATTTGCCAACCTTTTTTCTTATTAACTTAAGCCCTTGAAGTCGTGCTTTTTATCTTACAGTCATTACATGACCGCAATTGATGCACTTATATACTTCTTTAACACCAAATAACTTTTGCCAAAAAGTTCGGTGAGTCCTTTGATAATAATTACTATGATTACACATACTGACGCCTTCACTTGTTATTATGCGCCCAATTTTATGTGAAAGTCATGTCACATTAAACATATACTTTGGATCAGTATCACACTTGTGGTATGTAACTCTTAAGTGTTATATTGATAGTATTCACAGTAAAAACAGTAAGTTGGCGTTTTTATTGGTGATGCTTGTTATTTCTTCTAAATCTAAGCCTCTAAGTTGCGAGACTCTTTCTCCAACAAGCCGAGTATACGCAGGCTCATTACGTTTTCCTCGGTGTGGAACAGGAGCTAGATAAGGGCAGTCTGTCTCAAGGAGTACATAGTTCATGTCTAGGTGTGGGATGACTTTATCCATACCGCCGTTTTTAAATGTTGAAACGCCGCCTAACCCCAAATGAAAGCCTAGGCCGTTTATGGCTTTCGCTTCATCAACACTGCCGCCAAAACAGTGAAATACACCACGTAAAGAACCATCTTGTTCTTTGCTAAGCAGCCCAAGTGTCTCTTCTATTGAGTCTCGCGTGTGGATAACAACCGGAAGATCCATCTCCTTAGCCCAGTTTAGCTGGGTTATAAACGCCATCTCTTGCTCTGCTTTAAAGGTTTTGTCCCAGTAGAGGTCGATACCTATTTCGCCGACAGCGATAAAATTGTGTTTTTCAAACCAAGAGTGGATGGTCGCTAAAGTCTCTTTAACATTGCCGTCAACATAGCAAGGGTGTAATCCCATCATAGAGCGACAGATATCCGGATAAGCAGCTTGAGTCTTTAGCATAGGCTCAATCGACTCTAGGTCGATATTGGGCATTAGAATATTTCTGATGCCTTGCTGTAGAGCGCGTTGCACGACTTCATCACGGTCACCATCAAATTCGCTGGCGTAAATGTGGGCGTGGGTATCGATCATGATTTTCTCATTTGATTGTGTGCCGAATTATTTTTCTGAGTATACGGCAGTGTGAGCCTTTGGTCATTTTTAGGAATTTTATTCATAGATGCTAGCGCCAGACACAAGGAGTGATATGATTTTGCTTTGCATTTTCATCAGACAAGGAGAATCAGGTGTCTGTATCTATCCAAGGCCAGTTCCCAGGCCGCCGTATGCGCCGTATGCGTAAACATGAATTTAGCCGTCGTTTAATGGCAGAAAATCAGCTTTCAGTCAGTGATTTGATCTATCCAATGTTCATTCTGATGGGCAAAGATCGACGTGAGAGTGTTGAGTCAATGCCGGGTGTTGAACGCCTTTCGATCGATTTAATGCTTGAAGAAGCGCAGTACCTTGCTAATTTAGGCGTTCCAGCAATTGCTCTTTTTCCTGTTGTTAACCAAGATGCAAAAAGCTTATGTGCTACCGAAGCTTACAGCTCAGACGGGCTTGTCCAACGAGCGGTTCGTTTATTGAAAGAGCATATACCACAAATTGGTGTTATCACTGATGTTGCTTTAGACCCGTTCACGACGCATGGTCAAGATGGCATTATTGATGAAGACGGCTATGTTCTTAATGATGAAACGACAGAGGTTCTCATTAAACAAGCCTTATCCCATGCAGAATCTGGCGCCGATGTTGTGGCTCCTTCAGATATGATGGATGGACGCATTGGTAAAATTCGCGAAGCATTAGAAGAAGCAGGGTATATCCATACTCAGATAATGGCTTACTCTGCTAAGTATGCTTCAAGCTACTATGGTCCATTTAGAGACGCGGTTGGATCATCTTCAAATCTGAAAGGTGGTAATAAAAAGAATTACCAGATGGATCCTGCGAACAGCGATGAAGCATTGCAAGAAGTGGCGATGGACATCAATGAAGGTGCGGATATGGTGATGGTGAAGCCGGGTATGCCTTATCTTGATGTGGTTCGCCGTGTTAAATCAGAACTTCAAGTGCCGACCTTTGCGTATCAAGTTTCTGGTGAGTACGCTATGCATAAAGCGGCAATTCAAAATGGCTGGTTAAGTGAAAGAGATACGGTACTGGAGTCATTAATGTGTTTTAAACGCGCTGGTGCAGACGGTATTTTAACTTACTTTGCTAAAGATGTGGCTGAGTGGTTAGCGTCTGACAATGCTCAAGCGGCTACACACCTTAATAAAGACTAATACGATTTAAGAAGCGAATAACTGGGCTAGCACTTGCTAGCCTTTTTTGTTGCTATCAGAAAGAGCAGTACATAGTGTTTCAACAATTAAAGTGAAGTCGAAAATAATAATCTTCTCGTATTTGAATTTTGGCTACTTGGTCATATCTTGTTGAAATTATGAGATTTATAAGTGGTTTCATTACTCTAAAGTGAGAGTTTTTCAAGACATACATAAATTAAATGAGAATTTTTATCATTTAGGTGTTGATTATTAAATGAGAATCATTATTATTAACCTTGTCTTAGGGAATGAGAGAAAGTTCATAAGGACATGACGTTACCAGAATCGAATACGCTGAAGGTAATGAATTGAACGAGACGAACTTGCACAAGTTCTTTTTGACACGACATTGCTCACATTGCTTCCAGTGTAATTTATAGCTTCTGGTAGAGTTGAACAGAATTTCTGTTTTCAGCTTCAACCTTGTTTTGCTAGGCGACATCTTTTAGATGTCGCTTTTTTTTGCTTGCAATTTATGATCAATTTACGGTGAATAAAATAAACTGGCTATTTTTTTCCACAGTGCTGGATCGTTTGAGGATCGTTGTGGGAATATTCGATCTGTTTAAATTTCACTTTAAATCAAGGGTTTAATTTGTTGCATGGTGTTTTTTATTATAAGTAAGCAAAGAGGTAAATAAAAGTATAAACAGAGTTATCCACAGTTTGGTTGTTTTTGAGTTGAATAATTTTAAAAATGAGTTAGCTCCATTGAAGAGTTAAAATGGATTCATGTTAATAGTCATGGCATCCTAAGCAGATCTTACTAAATGCAATTCTTTGGATACAAAAGACTATGGCTCGCATTCCCGACAATCCGCTCATTCTTATTGATGGATCTTCTTATCTATACCGCGCATTTCATGCTTACCCAGACTCGATGACCAATGGAGATATTCCAACTAATGCCATCTATGGTGTAGTCAACATGCTACGCAGTATGATGCGTCAGTTCTCTTCTGAGCGTATTGCCGTGATCTTTGATGCGAAAGGTAAAACTTTTCGTGATGATATGTATCCAGAGTACAAAGCAAATCGTCCATCTATGCCGGATGAACTGCGCTGCCAAATTGAGCCCCTGCATAACATGATTCGTGCAATGGGCTTGCCTCTGATCTCGATTCCCGGAGTAGAAGCCGATGATGTTATTGGTACGTTGTCGTCTCAAGCTTCGGCCGCAGGCATGCCAGTGCTGATCAGTACTGGTGATAAAGATATGGCTCAACTTGTTGATGAGAATGTCACACTGATCAATACCATGACGAACGTGGTGATGGATCGTGAAGGCGTGATTGAAAAGTTTGGTATTCCACCCGAGTTGATCATCGATTACTTGGCTCTAATGGGAGACAAGGTTGATAACATTCCAGGTGTTCCTGGGGTAGGTGACAAAACAGCTACGGCTCTACTACAAGGTCTCGGTAGTATTACAAAGATCTATGACAATCTTGATGACATTGCTGCTCTAGGTTTCCGTGGTTCTAAAACCATGGCTAAGAAGCTAGTAGATAATAAAGAAAACGCTGACATGTCTTACAAGCTTGCAACCATTAAGCTTGATGTGGAATTAGAAGAGACACCGCAATCATTGGTTAAGTCTGAGCCTAATGTTGATGAGCTAATTAAGCTATATGGACAAATGGTCTTTAAGTCTTGGTTAAATGAGTTACTAGAAGGTGGAACAGGTGTTGTACAAGCGGATGAAAAATCTGGTGCAATGCGTCAATCTACTTCGTCAACATCTTCGGAAAGCGAGCTAGATACTTCAGCAGTCACTATTGATCGCAGTCTCTATGAAACTATTTTAGATAAAGAGACATTCTCAACGTGGCTAGAGAAGTTAAAAGGTGCAGAACTATTTGCCTTTGATACTGAGACTGACAGCTTAGACTATATGGTTGCTAACTTGGTTGGCTTATCGTTTGCCACTGAAGAAGGCGTAGCCGCTTATGTTCCTGTAGCTCACGATTACTTAGATGCACCAGAGCAGCTTGATCGTGACTGGGTACTAGAGCAGCTAAAACCTATCTTAGAAGATAACAATCAAGCAAAAGTTGGCCAGAATCTAAAGTACGATGCTAGTGTTTTAGCTCGTTATGATATTGACATGAAAGGTATCAAGCACGATACCATGCTCGCATCTTACGTATTTAACAGCGTAGGCGGTAAGCACAATATGGATAGCTTGGCACTTCGTTTTCTTCAGCATAGCTGTATCTCGTTTGAACAAATTGCAGGTAAAGGCAAAAAGCAGTTAACCTTTAATCAGATCGATCTTGAGCAAGCCTCGCCTTATGCTGCTGAAGATGCGGATGTTACGCTGCGTTTGCACAATCGCCTTGCGGAGCAGTTAGCAAAAGATAGCCAATTTAAAACAGTCTACGAAGAGATTGAGATGCCGCTAGTACCGGTATTGTCACGCATTGAAAGAACAGGCGTATTAGTCGATGACATGATGCTTGGAACTCAATCCCAAGAGATTGCGGCTCGTCTCGATGAGCTAGAGAAAAAAGCGTATGAAATTGCGGAACAAGAATTTAACTTAAGTTCGCCAAAGCAGCTTCAAGCAATATTGTTTGAAAAAATGGGCTTGCCCGTTATTAAAAAAACGCCTTCTGGGGCGGCTTCCACCAATGAAGAAGTACTTCAAGAACTAGCTCTGGATTACCCATTGCCAAAACTGATTTTGGAGTACCGCGGTCTGGCGAAGCTCAAATCAACGTATACCGATAAACTGCCTAAGATGATTAACGCAGAAACAGGTCGTGTCCACACGTCTTACCATCAAGCGGTGACAGCAACAGGGCGTTTGTCTTCGACTGATCCAAACTTACAGAATATCCCAATTCGTAATGAGGAAGGCCGACGCATTCGTCAGGCATTTGTGGCACCGCATGGCTACAAAATTCTTGCTGTCGATTACTCTCAAATTGAATTGCGTATTATGGCGCATCTTTCTGGTGACAAGGCTCTACTTGAAGCTTTCCAACAAGGCAAAGATATCCACGCAGCAACTGCCGCAGAGATTATTGGTGTTCCTATTGAGGAAGTCAGCGGCGAACAGCGCCGTCAAGCTAAAGCCGTTAACTTCGGTCTTATCTACGGTATGAGCGCATTTGGCTTAGCTAAGCAACTGGGCATTGCCCGTGGTGAAGCACAGCAGTATATGGATACTTATTTCGAGCGTTATCCTGGTGTGATGCAATACATGGAAGACACGCGAAGCGCAGCGACTGAACAAGGCTTTGTTGAAACCATTTATGGGCGTCGTCTGTATCTTCCGGAAATTAAGTCGAGTAATGGAATGCGTCGTAAAGCGGCTGAACGCGCAGCGATTAACGCACCCATGCAAGGTACTGCTGCTGATATCATCAAGAAAGCGATGCTTCTTGTCGATGAGTGGATCGAGTCTCATGGGGAAGGACGCGTTAAGTTACTGATGCAAGTACACGATGAATTGGTACTTGAAGTCGAAGAGTCGGTATTGGGCGAAATTGAAAGTAAAGTACAACAATTAATGGAATCAGCAGCGGATCTCGATGTTCCGTTAATCGCTGAAGCAGGTCATGGTGACAACTGGGATCAGGCTCATTAGACACTTTTTAAGCTAATAGCAAACAATAATATGAGCCAGCGCACAAACGCTGGCTTTTTTGTGCGAGTAAAAAAAGAAATGATTCAATTTCTAAAACTGTAGGCAAAACAAAAATAGCTGAAAATAAACTACAAAAAAAGTTTTCATTTCTGACCAATTGTTGTACATTAGTCTGCGTAGGGTACAGAGGTAAGATGTTCTATCTTTCAGACCTTTTGTTTCACGTTATTGGATTAGGCTGATTCAGCCGCCCCAGTCAGTATTTGACTGGGGCGTTTTTTCTTGTGGCAAAGAAAAAATTAAATACCCATATATCTCTCTTTGAACAGCACTTATTTTCCTCTTCCGTGACTGAATTACCTAAAATAAATCAATCTACTTTTGATTTTTTTAAACTTAGTTGTAATTTTATACCACTCACACTTCTATTATTTTCTCAAAAAAAACAAGACATATATTGTTGGCTTCTTATTGCATTTTAATTGATTTAAATCAGCTGCTTATGTTTCATGCGAGAATGCATAGGTGCATCTGTTGGCAGGTGTTAAGTGGTTGAAATACGACGAGTGATAGAGGATGCTAATAGAATAATAATAACGAGTAATATTTTCTCTCCCGTTGCCCCACCAGGATGGTGGGGATTTTTATGCCTGCAATTTAAGGTTCTTTCCGGATGCTGTGTCTGCTTCAATCGAGGTATCATTGATTAGCGAGCATAAAAAAGCCTCACAACAGTAAGGCTTTAATTTGATGTTTTTTCGACTAAATGATTCACTTAGTCGTTATCAGAGACGCTCTCTTGTTCATCGACAACGTCGATAAGCTCTTCATCGGTCACTTCAAAAGCAGGGGCATACCAGCCATCAAGTGTGCTACGTAGAACGTCAACACCGATCCCTTTTAGTGACGAAAATGCGTCAACTTTAACCGTGCCACCAAATCCTTTAGACGATTCACGTATCTTCAACACTTGTGCTTTTCTAGCGCCACTTTTTAGCTTATCAGCTTTTGTCAGTAGTACTTGCACCGGAATATTGCTATCAACTGCCCAATATATCAGCTGTTGGTCTAGATCTTTCATTGGATGACGAATATCCATCAGTACCACAAGGCCTTTGAGAGACTTACGGCATTGGAGGTATTCACCCAGTGATTTCTGCCATTTCTCCTTCAACTTCAGAGGAACTTGAGCATAACCATAGCCGGGTAAATCAACAATGTGACAACCTTCATCAACCTTAAATAAATTAATCAGCTGAGTTCGACCAGGCGTTTTACTTGTTTTCGCTAAGCCTCTCTGATTCGTTAAGGTGTTGAGGGAACTAGATTTACCAGCATTAGAGCGACCTGCAAACGCAACTTCGATCCCTTCGTCTTCTGGTAAATGACGAATATCTGGCGCACTGGTAATAAAATGCGTGTTTTGGTAATGAATTTTTACGCTCACTGTTAACTCCATCTCGACTTTGTGTAGTCGATTGATTACTTTTTTGTGAAATTGTGTAAAATAACTGTGCTCGACATATGATCGGCTATTATATCACGTGTGGCAACACAGAGTGGTACTGGAAG
The DNA here is from genome assembly GCF_050337325.1 of Vibrio kyushuensis. Lineage (NCBI taxonomy): Bacteria > Pseudomonadati > Pseudomonadota > Gammaproteobacteria > Vibrionales > Vibrionaceae > Vibrio > Vibrio kyushuensis. Next base: position 59,319 of record NZ_JAKJSV010000013.1, on the reverse strand, counting down.
CTTTATAATTATAATGGAATGTCATGAAAAAATTAGCGCTAATCTTGAGTCTTTTAGCCAGCTGCACAGTATGGGCTCAAGGCAGCATCGAAGCTGGTAAATCAAAATCAATAACATGTGGTGCCTGTCATGGCGCTGATGGTAATAGCCAACTAGCTATGTACCCAAGTATTGCTGGTCAACATGCGAAGTATCTAGAAAAGCAGTTAAAAGATCTACGACTGGGTATGACTAGTGGTGGTAAACAAGGTCGTATGGACCCTGTGATGAGTGGTATGGCGATGGCTCTAAGCGATCAAGATATTGCTGACTTGTCTGCCTACTATGCATCATTACCTATTGCTGCGAAAACAACACCTGAAAATGTTGTAGAAAAAGGTAAGGCGCTTTACGCCGCTGGAGATATCGAACGAGGCATCACTGCCTGTATCGCATGTCACGGGCCTCGCGGTAATGGTACTGAGTTGTCAGGCTTTCCAAAAGTCTCTGGCCAACACGCAGAATATATTAAAGCTCAGTTAATTAAGTTCCGTAATGGAACACGTAACAATGATATGAATGAGATGATGCGTGATATCTCTAAAAAGCTTACCGATGACGATATTGAAGTATTATCTCAATACGTCGGTGGTCTTCACTAACGGATCACCTGTTCGAGCATCTGTTTTAGCTGACAGAAAGCAGTACGTAGAAGCCTTAGCCTAAATGCTAGGGCTTTTTCATATCTAAATGATAGCCATACTGATCTTATACAAAAGCGCTATATTCATTTTTTCCTCGGAGTCTTGTAAGAGATTTGCCATACCTTAATCAGAAGTTGTAGCTAGTGTTGCTATAAGTGGCTGAAAATTAGCACATTGTAAATTATTGCAGAATATTAGATGTGAACTTTGAAGTTATGGTGTTGTTTCTGTTACCAATCACGGTAAATTACTCCCATCGGCAAGGAGCTGAATAGGAACTTAGACCAAGATGGTCTCCAAGGAAGCAGGTGAGGAATACCTGAAAGTTGGACGAAGGATAGTAGCGGGCTAGGAGCTGGCTAGATAAGGATGATTGAATTGTCTTAGGATTAGACGTCGAAAAGGATCAGGCTAATGGATAGCCCAGATACAGGATGTCGAAAGGATTATTAAAATTCATCAGGACGATGAAGAACAAAATTTTTGCAGGGAAAGCATCAATAACAACAGGATAGTTGAGCACCATATGCGTGCAGACAAATTTGCCATTTACTGGCACTTTGAAAGCGATAGGGAAACCTATCGCTTTTTTATCTTCTTAAAACCCATTATTTCACTGATCTGCCGTTTAATTGCACAATATCACTCCACTTGGATCTCACTTTCTGGTATGTTTCGCATCCCTGTTTGAGGATGAACGCATGCACAACTGTCCTTTATGTCACAATCACGACACTCAACACTATTTTGAGGATAAGCGCCGAGCTTATTTACAATGTCGAGAATGTGAATTGGTTTTTGTTGACCCAACTCAGCGCTTAGATGCAAAAGCAGAAAAAGCTCACTATGATCTTCATGAGAACGATCCGAGTGATGAGGGGTATCGTCGATTTTTATCACGAATTGCAAATCCTATAATAGAAAGAATCCCGTCTAACGCTCATGGGTTAGATTTTGGCTGTGGTCCTGGTCCAACGTTGTCCGTAATGTTGCAAGAGCAAGGCCACAGTATTGAATTGTATGATCTTTACTATCACCCAGATAAAACGGTGTTAGCACAGACTTACGATTTTATGACTGCGACAGAGGTGATCGAGCATATATATCAACCCGATCTCGTGTGGCAGCAATGGTTAAATTTAGTTAAGCCGGGTGGCTGGATTGGTCTTATGACTAAGATGGTTATCGATCTTGAAGCGTTTAAAAACTGGCACTATAAGAACGACGTCACTCACGTCATCTTTTTTAGCCGTAAGACCTTCGAGTATCTGGCTGAGCGAGATAAGCTCGAACTAGAATTTGTTGGAAATGATGTAATTTTACTGAGGAAGACCCAGTAATGAGCCGTAGTAAGAAATCTAGAAAGCCAGGAGCATTAGGTGCACCTGAAGCTAACGTAACGCGTAATCGCAGTGAATCTGATGTTCAAGGTCGTTTACGTAAGCGTGTGAAAAACCGCAAAGGCCTGAAAACGGGTAACCGAAATTCAGAAGTGGATGATGTAAAACAGCATCAAGGCCAACCGAAGCGTGATCCACGTTTAGGTAGCAAAAAGAAAATTGCTTTAGTGGTTGAAGAGAAGAAGAAACCTAACAAGCAAGAGCGTCGACTATCTGCTGAAAAAGAGCTAGAGATGCTTGAAACAGATACGCAGCTAAACGTATTGCTTGATCGCATCGAAAATGGCGAAAACTTAGGGGCTGGCCTACAGAAGCTAGTTGACGAGAAGCTTGATCGTATTGAAGTACTGATGAAGCAACTTGGTCTTTTTGTTGAAGAAGAGTTTGAAGATGATGAAGACGACTACGAAGGCTCTGAAGAGTCGATTGTCGTACCTAAATCAATCAAGAAAACCAACAGACCATCGACAGATGAAGAACTTCTATCTCAATTTGAAGGTCTTGATATCAACGACTTTAAAGAGTAATTAGCGGATGAACGTAACCTTATTAGCCGCGATTGGATCGCTGATTATCGCAGGGCTAGCATGCTATGCAGGTTACCTTCTGCTCCAAGTTAAGAAGCAAAAGGATTTGCAGCAGCAACAGCAAAAGTTAGCGATAGATAAGCGCAATGCCAATATCTATGAAAACGTTAATGCGCTTTGTTTAGCTGGCATTCAAGGTCAGTGTGACTTATCTGAAATTAGTATTCGTGTGTATAACATCATGGATTACGTTCAGGGTGATAATCGTATTGATTTTGACCAGCATTATCCTGCACTCTCTGAACTTTATCATGTGGTTAAAGACATGGCGCGAGCTGATGATCGCCAAGCGTTAGCAAAAAAAGAGAAAATGGAACAGAACTTACTTCGTCATAAAGCTGAAGTGAAATTGGCTGATGCTATTGTCGAAGAGCTTAAAACGTTGCAAAAGAAAATCGCACCGCTAAATAATCAGATAAACATCCAAGTTATCTAATTACATTTTGTGCCGATGCTAAAAACTGGGTTACTCATTCGTTAGAGTGAGTGATCGAGTTAGCAGTTATGAAATTTTCTTACAAAAATGTGTTTAGCTTTCCTACCTAAGCCATAGTCATGTGGCAAAATAGCCAGTCAAAATAATCTTTACGCCGATTACAGTTAGAAACGGAAATAATCCCATGTCGCAGCAAGTCGTATCCGGGCAACAAATTGTCTGGGATCAAGCTATTCTGGATAAGTACAACTATTCAGGACCTCGTTACACCTCATACCCAACAGCGTTGGAATTTCATGAGGCTTTTACTGTTGCTGACTATGACATGGCGTGTGCTCAATACCCTGAGCGCCCACTTTCTCTCTATATTCACATCCCATTCTGTCACAAGCTTTGTTACTACTGTGGCTGTAACAAGGTCATTACTCGTCACTCTCACAAAGCAGATGAATATCTTGATGTGATTGAGCATGAGATTCGCCAACGCGCATCACTGCTTCAAGGACGTAAAGTTACTCAGCTTCACTTTGGTGGCGGCACACCAACGTTCCTCACTAAACTGCAAATTAGCCGCTTGATGGCAATTCTACGTGCTGAATTCCAATTTACCGATGGCGGTGAAATTAGTATTGAGGTTGACCCTCGTGAGATCGAGCTTGATATGCTTGATCACCTGCGTGGTGAAGGCTTCAACCGACTCAGTATTGGCGTACAAGATTTTAATAAAGAAGTTCAAAAGCTGGTTAACCGCGAACAAGATGAAGACTTCATTATCGCGATGGTTGAACGAGCTAAAGAGCTTGGCTTCCGCTCAACAAACCTAGATTTGATTTATGGGCTACCAAAGCAGACTAAAGAGTCATTTGCACAAACATTGGCACAAGTCTTAGAGATGAAGCCAGGGCGACTTTCTGTGTTTAATTATGCTCATATGCCTCAGCTATTTGCTGCACAGCGTAAAATCAAAGAAGAAGATTTACCTGAAGCGAGTGAAAGAATGGGTATTCTACAAGAGAGTATCGCGACCCTTACTGGCTCAGGTTACCAATTTATTGGAATGGATCACTTTGCTCTGCCTGATGACGAACTGGCTATCGCTCAGAGAAAAGGCATTCTGCATCGTAACTTCCAAGGCTATACCACTCAAGGCGAAGCTGATCTGGTTGGTTTCGGCGTGTCAGCAATCTCAATGGTTGGTGATGCGTACGCGCAAAACCAGAAAGAGCTTAAGAAATATTACGCTCAGGTTGATGAGCTGCGTCATGCTTTATGGAAAGGGGTTGCCCTTGATAGTGACGACTTACTGCGTCGTGAAGTGATTAAACAACTTATTTGTAACTTCAAACTGGATAAAACCATCATTGAGTCTGAGTTTAAAGTGACGTTTAACCAATACTTCAAAGAAGATTTACAGTTACTACAAACTTTTATCGATGATGAATTAGTCGAAGTTGATGACAAAGAGATCCGAGTGACGCTACGTGGACGACTGCTTATTCGTAATATCTGTATGTGTTTTGATAAATACCTTCGTGATAGAGCGCGTCAGCAGCAGTTCTCACGAGTTATCTAAATTGTCAGAAGCTCAAATTAAGAAAGCCACGCTATTGCGTGGCTTTTTCGTTTAAAGAGAACAAGCTAAGGAGCGATGTACTTTCCAGCGGCTACATCCCAGAGCGCTTTTATCAGTGGCTTATCAAGCTGAGAGCGCTTACAGCAAACCCCAAGTTCAAACGGTTTTACTGGCTTCACTTTCAAGCGTTGAATCTTCTCTTTTACTGGGCTGTTATTGATCACCACATCTGGCGCTATTCCGACGCCACAACCAAGTGCCACCATACTAACAATGGCCTCATGCCCGGAAACCTGCGCATAGATGTTTGGCTTGATCCGCATGCTCTTAAACCAAGCATTGGCGCGGTCTCGTGCAGTACCTGCTTCTGACACGATAAATGGGATACTTGACCAATCGGGCTTTTCACCTTGAAGTTGTTCAGCAAAACTACTCACACCTGCAGGGGCAATAACAGAAAGAGGGATCTCGCTGATGGTCTCAAACTCAATTCGCGCAGGGAGCTGGTCAGGTTTCGCTGAGATAGCGATATCGGCTTCATCTTTTAGTATTTTATCAATGGCCTGAGCAGGGTCACCCGTTGAAAGCTTGTATTCAATAAACGGGTGCTGCAAGCGAAACTCAGAAAGCAGTTCCGGAAGGTGGCTGTAGCTAGCGGTCACTGAGCAAAATAGTCGTATCTCACCTTTAAGCTCCTGATCATGACCTTTAATCTGTGCGTTGTACTGCTGCCATTCAGTTTGAATCTTCATCGCCACAGGCAACAATTGTTTACCCGCAGGGGTTAGCTCTACGCTTCGGTTGTCGCGTAAGAACAATGTTTGGCTCGTTTGTTGTTCAAGCTTTTGAATCTGGCGACTTAACGCAGAAGGGCTGATATGCATGGCAGAAGCCGTCTTGCTGAAACTTTTACTGTCGCACAGATGAATAAACATCTGCAGGTTTTTAATATCCATAATGATCTTCTAAGCGAACTTTGTTTGGTAACAAGAGCGTTTTTATGTACAAAAGTAGTCTAGCACCAATTTTCTGTACGTTGCATTAATTGCAATTACTAATTGTGAATATATCACTTTCGGCAATTAGATGTCTGCTTTAGTATGAACTCATTCGGCGATAATACGCCGACCATAACGGAAGAATCAACAAGGAGCGCCCAACATGGCTAACTATTTCAATACTTTAAATCTACGTGAGCAACTAGACCAACTAGGTCGTTGTCGTTTTATGGACCGCAGTGAATTTGCTACAGAAGCAGATTACCTAAAAGGTAAGAAAGTGGTTATCGTAGGTTGTGGTGCTCAAGGCCTAAACCAAGGTCTAAACATGCGTGATTCAGGCCTAGACGTTTCTTACGCACTACGCCAAGCTGCGATCGACGAGCAGCGTCAATCGTTCAAAAATGCAAAAGAAAATGGTTTCGTTGTTGATAGCTATGAGAATCTAATTCCTCAAGCTGATCTAGTAGTGAACCTAACACCAGACAAGCAACACACAAATGTTGTTGAAACGGTAATGCCTCTAATGAAAGAGGGCTCTGCACTAGGTTACTCGCACGGCTTCAACGTAGTTGAAGAAGGCATGCAAATCCGTAAAGACCTAACGGTTGTAATGGTTGCGCCTAAGTGTCCAGGTACAGAAGTACGTGAAGAATATAAACGTGGCTTTGGTGTTCCAACACTAATCGCAGTTCACCCAGAAAATGACCCTAAAGGTGAAGGTTGGGATATCGCTAAAGCTTGGGCTGCAGGTACTGGTGGTCACCGTGCAGGTTGTCTTGAGTCTTCTTTCGTTGCTGAAGTTAAATCAGACCTAATGGGCGAGCAAACAATTCTTTGTGGCATGCTTCAAGCAGGTTCTATCGTTTCTTACGAGAAGATGATTGCTGACGGCATTGAACCAGGCTACGCAGGTAAACTTCTACAGTACGGTTGGGAAACAATCACTGAAGCGCTTAAGTTTGGTGGCATCACTCATATGATGGATCGTCTATCAAACCCAGCAAAAGTGAAAGCATTCGATCTTTCTGAAGAGCTTAAAGACCTAATGCGTCCACTTTACAACAAGCACATGGATGACATCATCCAAGGTGAATTCTCTCGCACTATGATGGCTGACTGGGCGAACGATGATGTGAACCTATTTGGCTGGCGTGAAGAGACAGGCGAAACGGCATTTGAAAACTACCCGTCGTCTGATGTAGAAATCTCTGAGCAAGAGTACTTTGATAACGGCATCCTAATGGTTGCAATGGTACGTGCAGGGGTTGAGCTAGCCTTCGAAGCAATGACTGCATCAGGCATCATCGATGAGTCTGCTTACTACGAATCACTACACGAACTACCGCTAATCGCAAATACGGTTGCTCGTAAGCGTCTGTACGAAATGAACGTAGTAATCTCAGATACAGCAGAATACGGTAACTACCTATTTGCTAACGTAGCAACACCACTTCTACGTGAGAAGTTCATGCCTTCAGTAGCAACTGACGTAATCGGTCGTGGTCTAGGTGAGACATCTAACCAAGTAGACAACGGCAAGCTAATCGCAGTGAACGATGCAATCCGTAACCACCCAGTTGAGTACATTGGTGAAGAGTTACGTGGGTACATGACGGATATGAAGAACATCGCAGTAGGCGGCTAAATACTTGGCCTAGAGTCTAATTTCTGTGTCGAAGGTGCTCATTTACTCGCGTAAACTCCGCGCCTTCTTCTTGAAATTAAACGCTATTCCTGCGTATTTTCTTTGATTTTATAAAGCGAATACAAAAATACAAAGGGCTTGGTCAGTGATGACCAAGCCCTTTTTAATGGGTCTGAAAGAGTAGGGTAAGTGGTTACTTATCCGCTAGTTTCTCTTCAAGTTGAGCAAGTTTCTGCTCCATCTCTGTTAGCTTTTGGCGAGTGCGAAGAAGCACTTGAGTTTGAACGTCAAACTCTTCGCGGCTAACTACGTCTAACTTGTTTAGTTGGCCTTGGATTACTTGGCGAACTTTCTGGTCAACATCAGCACCAAGCTCTTTAACAGGGGTTGGCATTGAATCATGAATTTGTTTAGCAATTTGCTCTAATTTCTTTGGGTCAAACATGTTGGCTTAAACTCCTATTAATTTGCCTACATTCTATTTAAACCGAATAGAAAAGTCGCTAGTTGGTGGAAAAAATGTTCAGTAGTGATAGGTGGCGGTGAAGAGTGAGATAAAAAATAGGCCACCGAAGTGACCTATTAAGTAAGTGAGCTATCTAATCATTAACGTATCTAGTTAGCTTGGATGAGATATTTCTCTTTGAGCCGCTTTCGCTTCATCAATGCGTGCGAGTTTCTCTAGGTCTTTATCTTCAACAAACACAGGCAGTGGCTTGTGCTTCTCTGCCAAGTAGCTGTAGATCACTGGCAGTACGAATAGAGTAAATAGCGTACCAATCGCAAGACCCGCAACGATAACAATACCGATACTAAAGCGTTGAGCTGCACCTGCACCTGTTGCGTACATCAGTGGGATAAGACCTGCAATCATCGCCGCTGTTGTCATCAAGATAGGGCGAAGACGAACCTTAGCCGCTTCCATTACCGCATCAATACGAGACTTCTTATTGTGCAGCTGCTCTTCTTTAGCAACCTCACAGATAAGAATACCGTGCTTAGTGATAAGCCCCACTAGGGTAATCAAACCAACCTGAGAGTAGATATTCATAGAGGCTGCGCCCCAAGCTAAGGCAATCAAAGCGCCACAAATAGCCAGAGGTACTGAAACCATGATAACCAATGGATCTCGGATAGACTCGAACTGAATCGCCAGTACCAAGAAGATAATCGCCAGTGCCAAACCAAAGGTCGCATACAGAGCACTGCCTTCCGTTACGTATTGGCGCGATTCACCCATGTAGTCGTGGTTATAGCCGCTTGGTAGTTTGTCGGTTGCAATGCCTTCAAACCAATTTACTGCGTCACCCATAGCGGTTCCCGGAGCTGGAACAGCGCCTACCGTTGCTGAGTTTAGCTGGTTGAAGTGAGGCAGTGAGCGAGGCTCAGCAATCACATCAATGTTGATCAAGCTGCCAAGTGGAACTGCGTTACCATCAGCCGCGCGAACGTAGTAGTTGTTCATTGATTCCGGATTTAAGCGGAACTTACGCTCAACCTGTGGAATCACTTCGTATGAACGACCATTAAGATCGATACGGTTAACATAACCATCCGCCATCATGGTACTTAGCGTAATACCAATATCCTGCATCGTTACGCCATACGCACCCGCTTTGTCTTTATCGATATTGATTTTCATCGTTGCAGAGTCAAAGTTAAGGTCAAGATCAGAGTAAACAAACATTGGGTTCGCTGTTACTTCACTAAGAACATCAGAAGCTACCGTAAACAGGCTTTCAAAGCTGTTTGGCGTGGTGATAACAAACTGAAGTGGTAAGCCTGAACCGGCACCTGGAAGCTCTGGCATCTGGAATGCCGTTACCGCCATACCTGGAACGCCACTAACCAAGCCCGTTACTCGATTGGCGACTTCTTCTTGACTCGTTTCTCGTTCACTCCAAGGCACCATGGAGGCAATACCAAAGGCTTGGTTAGCATTAGGCACACCGGTAAATACCTGAGCAAAGGAAACTTCTGGTTGAGCAGAAAGAATTTCATTTACATCGTTCATGGTATTTTGCATGTAATCAAGGTTTGCGTTTGATGGCGCTGTACCCATTAGCATGATTACGCCTTTATCTTCTGAAGGAGCAAGCTCACTCGGAATAAACGAAAACAAAACAGGTAATACCGCGAATACGATGACAGAGAATCCAATCACAACTGGGCGATGATCCATCACTGATTTCAACATACGTGAATAGCGATTAGTCATGCCATCAAGTACATGATGGACCGTTTTCTCAAATTTGCTTGGCTCTTCATTTGCCTTGAGCATTTTTGAACACATCATTGGCGATAGTGTTAGTGCGACAATACCTGAAACAAATACCGCACCAGCAAGCGTTAATGCAAACTCTTTAAATAGAGAACCTGTAATACCGCCCATCATCGCGATTGGCGCATATACCGCACCCAACGTTAACGTCATTGCGATAACAGGTACGGCGATTTCACGCGTACCGATGATCGCCGCTCTAAACGGGGATTCGCCCAGTTTTAAGTGTCTGTCGACATTCTCAAGTACAACGATCGCATCATCAACCACAAGACCGATGGCAAGTACCATTGCTAACAGTGTCATCAGGTTCCAAGAGAAACCCATTACCTGCATCACCATTGCAACACCGATAAGAGACAGTGGGATAGTGACGATAGGGATAAGTACTGCTCGGAATGACCCAAGGAACAGAGTAATTACGACCAGAACGATTAACGCCGCTTCAAGGATAGTCTTGACAACTTCATTGATTGATTCATTGATCGCGATGGTTGAATCGTACATCACGTTCATTGAGATGTTGCTTGGAAGGTTCTTCTCAAGTGCTGGTAGAAGGTCTAGGACATCAGCAGCGATATTGATCGGGTTAGCACTTGGCGCAGCATTAATTGCGGCAACAACCGCTTCTTGACCATTTGCACTCGCTCGATAAACGTCGTGACTCTTTTCTAAACTTACTTTAGCGATATCCGCTAGGCGAACAATCTCACCCTCAGTACCCCTGACGACTAAGTTTTCAAGCTCAGAAACATTGGATACTTGAGTATCGGCACTGCCGTTATAAATAACGAACTCACCTGTTACCTGACCTGTTGCAGACTGATAGTTATTGGCATTAAGAACGCCCATTACATCAGTGGCTGTAAGGTTCAGAGCCGCCATTTTAGATGGGTCTAGCCATACGCGCAGTGCGTATTTCATACCACCGTAAAGGTCGACCTTAGACACACCACTAACCGTAAAGAGCTGTGGATTGATCACTCGCTCAAGGTAGTCGGTGATCTGACTAGACGCCAGCTCATCACTGGTAAAACCAATGTAGAGTACCGCGGTTGTAGAGCCTGTCGACATAGTTACTGTTGGATCTTCAGACTCTTTAGGCAGTTGAGATCGAACCGAGTTAGTCTTAGCTAGAACATCAGATAACGCCGCGTTAGGATCGGTATTAAGCTTCATCGTTACCGTGATGGTTGACTTACCATTCACCGATTGCGAAGTCATATAATCGATATTATCGGCCTGTGCGACTGCTTGCTCCAAGGGCTGAGTAATAAAGCCTTGAATCAAGTCAGCACTTGCCCCGTAGTAGCTGGTGGTTACCGTTACTACCGTGTTCGTCATTTCTGGGTATTCACGAACCTGCATCTTGAAGATCGCCTGCATACCAAGCAAGGCAATCAAGAAACTGATTGAGATAGCCAGAACTGGACGTTTTATGAAAACATCAGTAAAGCGCATAATTCCTCCAGTTACAGCATTGGTGTTTCAGCAGGGGTAGCCGTCGCATCACTTTCAACGATACGGACTTTAGCATCATTACTTAAGCGAACTTGACCTGTAGTCACGACCATATCACCCACAGTGACGCCTTCTAAAACGTGCGCAATATCTGCACTGCGTTCACCGATTTTAACAACGTGCTGTTTCACGCGTTGCTCGCCATCTTTTCCGCTAACGATATAGACGTTATCACCGTAGAGCGTGTAAGTAATCGCAGTCTGTGGCAGCACGACTTGATTTTCTAGCTCAGGAAGAATGATGTTGGCACGCGCAAACATACCACTACGAAGTTGACCGTCGCTGTTTGGAATGTCCGCTTGAACTTGAATTAGACCACTTTGTACACTGACTGCAGGCTCAATAGCGCTAATTGATCCTTTGAACGGTCTTTCTGGGTACGCATCAACAAAGATATCAATGGATTGGTTAATTCGAATGCGAGAAATATCTGTTTGCGGAACAGTAAAGCGTAAACGCATCACACTCGTGTCCTCTAGGCGAACGATATCCGTACCAGCCTGTAGGTATTGACCTAGGTAGACATTACGAATACCAACCACGCCAGAGAAGGGTGCTTTGATTTCACGGCGATCAATAGAGGCTCTTAGGCTTTCAAGGTCAGCAGAAAGAGAGTAGAAGCTTGCTTCTGCATCATCGTATGCTTCTTTTGAGATAGAACCTTTTTTATACAAGCCTTGGTAGCGCTTATATTTCGCTTCTGCTGCAGGTAAACGAGCTTTGGCACTTTTTAGGTTTGCTTTTTCTACATCAGAATCAAGCAGAACTAAAGATTGACCTTCTTCAACTTGAGTACCTGAATCAAAAGTGATCTTATCAATCACACCATTGGTTTCGTTAGCAATGGTCACACCTTGGTTAGGTTCAATAAAACCAATTGCCTCAATAACAGGAACCCAGTTAACTGCTTCAACTTCAACAGCAGTCACAGGGAACTCTGGCTCAGGGCGGTTTGCTAAATACTCAGCAATTTTTTGCTGTTTGAATAGATTGAAACCTATCACACTGCCAAATAAGACAATGGCGATAAGTAGCATAAAGAAAGTCCACTTTTTCATTTTGCTGGTGACTCCGAGTTAGTTGTTCTTAACAAAGTTAGTGGTTAGTAATAGCGTCCCAACTGGCGTTGATTGCGGCTTCAATAGCGTCATCACTGAGTTGGTATAATCCAAAAGTGTGCTTACGAGCGAGTGTTACGCTTGTTTCCAAGCTCAACGCTGAAAGCAGTTCGTTATCAAGGGGCTTAAATACCCCTTGTTCTTTTCCTTGTTTAAATAGATTAAAAACCTCTTTAAACATACCGCGCTCCTCTTGACGAGTAGCACTGCAATGACCTATCGGTGTTGAATCGTATTGAATGCGATTTTTTAGCATCGCAATATCTGATCCCACTAGGCCCCAAATATTGAGCCACATCTTTCGATAGCGCTCTTTAAGTGGCATAGACTCATCAACGTCGGTTTGTACCACATCAGCAACGCGTTGCGCGACGTGCAACCTAAGTTCTTCAATTAGATGCTCTTTATCGTCAAAGTAACGATAAATTGTACCTGCAGCGACACCAGCTTCTTTAGCCAGTCGTTGCATTGAAAGCCCTTGTAAGCCTACGTCAGCAATGACAGTTCCAGCTGCGAGCAAAATCTTTTGACGCTTATCATCTGTTGGTTTGCTTGTCATAGGACACCAGAAGTGAATGAACGTTCATTCATTATAGATCGATAAGTGGTATTCAATGCAACATTTAATTGAATCACTGTAAGGAAATGTTATTAATTGGACGATAGCATTCGTTGGGCTGCAGGATTATTATAGCTCTCCTAATGAGTACAAAATTGAGAACATCATGAAGCTGAACCCACAACAAGATGAAGCAGTAAAGTTCGTATCAGGGCCATGCCTTGTGCTAGCGGGAGCTGGTTCGGGTAAAACGAGGGTAATCACCAATAAGATTGCTTACTTGGTTCAGCAGTGTGGTTATAAAGCACGAAATATTGCTGCGGTGACCTTTACCAATAAAGCCGCGCGAGAAATGAAAGAGCGTGTTGGGCAAACATTAGGGAAAGCGGAATCAAAAGGTTTGATGGTCTCAACTTTTCACACTTTGGGTCTCAATATCATTCGTCGTGAATACAAGGTGCTTGGTTTAAAAGCGGGATTTTCTCTGTTTGATGACCAAGACCAGATGGCATTGCTAAAAGAGTTGACTGAAAAGCAGCTTGATGGTGATAAAGATCTGCTGCGCCAATTGATGAGTGCTATCTCCAATTGGAAAAACGACATGCTCACCTCCGAGCAAGTTTTAGCAAGAGCGATAGGTGAGCAAGAGCAGCTGTTTGCTTTCTGCTACGAGATGTACTTAAAGCAGATGAAAGCCTACAACGCGCTTGATTTTGATGATCTAATCTCACTACCTGTATTGTTACTACGCACGAATGAAGATGTTCGTAAACGCTGGCAAGGCCGCATTAAGTATCTGTTGGTGGATGAGTATCAAGATACCAACACAAGCCAATATGAATTGGTGAAGCTTTTGGTCGGTGAGCGAGAGCGATTAACCGTGGTAGGTGATGATGATCAGTCAATCTATTCATGGCGTGGTGCCAAACCGCAGAACTTAGTTCTTCTTGGGCAAGACTACCCAAGTTTGAAGCTGATTAAGCTTGAGCAGAACTATCGATCAACGTGCCGAATTCTGCGCGCAGCAAATATTTTGATTGCTAATAACCCCCACGTGTATGAAAAAACACTGTTTTCAGAGATCCCAGAAGGTGAACCGCTCAAAGTACTTCTTGCTAAAAATGAAGAGCATGAAGCCGAGCGTGTTACGGGTGAAATTATTGCTCACAAGTTCTTAAACCGAACCAACTATAAAGATTACGCAATCTTGTATCGTGGTAATCACCAATCACGTCTGATTGAAAAGTGGCTAGTACAAAACAAAGTGCCTTACAAACTATCAGGTGGCACATCGTTTTTCTCACGAGCAGAAATTAAAGACATCATGGCGTACTTACGCGTCTTAGTGAACCCAGACGATGACAATGCGTTTTTGAGAATTGTGAACACCCCTCGACGTGAAATTGGCCCTGTTACGTTAGAAAAGTTAGGTAGTTACGCCAATATGCGTGGAAAAAGCCTATTTGCCGCAAGCTTTGAAATGGGCTTAGAACAGCATCTAACCGGACGAGGACTAGAAAATCTGCAACGTTTCACACAGTGGATTGTGGCTATTGCGGACAATTCCGAGCGTGGCAATACCGTTGAAGCAGTTCGTTCATTGGTTCGCGATATCAATTATGAAGATTGGCTATACGAAACTTCTTCAAGTGCCAAAGCGGCTGAGATGAGAATGAAAAACGTCTCTGACCTCTATTCATGGATTGTTGCTGATTTGGAAGGTGATAACTATGACCAAGAAGAGAAAACATTAAAAGAAGTCGTACTCAAGCTGACATTAAGAGACATGATGGAGCGCGGTGAAGATGACGAAGACAATGATGCGGTTCAATTGATGACGCTTCATGCTTCTAAAGGTCTAGAGTTCCCTTACGTCTACTTACTAGGCTCTGAGGAAGGTATCTTGCCGCATCAAACCAGCATTGATGAAGATAATGTCGAAGAAGAGCGCCGTTTGATGTACGTAGGCATTACACGAGCACAAAAAGAGCTGACCTTTACTATGTGTAAAGAGCGCCGTCAGTACGGTGAACTTATTAAGCCATCGCAAAGCCGTTTCCTTGATGAGTTGCCACAAGGTGATATTGAGTGGGAATCAACCAAGAAGCCTGTCTCAGCAGAAGAGAGAATGGAAAAAGGGCAAGCGCATATTGCCAACCTGAGAGCTATGTTTAAAAAGTAAACGTAACGTCATAAGCGGAATGGTGAATAAAGAAAAGGCTCGTTAACTATAGAGATGTAGTTAACCGAGCCTTTGCTATTTTATAAAGAGAAGGGTGTTATTAAATGCCTTCAATCATGTGCTCAATAGCAGCGATGATTTCATCATCTGAACAATCCATACACGCGCCTTTTGCAGGCATTGCATTGAAGCCGTTGATAGCGTGGTCAGCAAGAACATCTTTACCTTGAGCAATTCGAGGAGCCCAATCACCCGCGTCACCTGTTTTAGGAGCGCCACTTACGCCAATGCTGTGACAAGCGGTACAGAACATGCCATACACAGCTTTACCGTCACGAGGGCCAGTTGCTTCAGCGACGACTGGCTCACTACCAGCTAGGTATACATTACCTACAGGCTTGATGCGTTCAGCAATGGCATCGTACTCTTCTGGGCTAACGCTACCTGCGTATGCTGCTGTAGAGCTTAGTAAAGCGGCGAAAAATACAGTTAAGATTCGTTGAGACATATCCATTAAACTCACTTTAAATTCCCAAGGTAAGTACATGCTTACCAATTATATAGTTAATAGTTTTTATGTTGATCTAAGGACGTCAAAGTCTGTTAAATCAATGTAAACAGTGGGTGATTATATCCTGATAAGTTGTTGCATTAAACAACAAGTTATCGTCCATTCAATGATTATTATTTGTGAAATAGGTCTTTGTCACACTTTAATTGCCCAAAAAGACACCAAACGATAAAAAAAGTTGAAAAAGTACTAGACGGCCTAGGGTGATATACGTATTATTCCACTCCGCCGATAGGGCATGCGCCCGTAGCTCAGCTGGATAGAGCGTTGGCCTCCGGAGCCAAAGGTCGAAGGTTCGAATCCTTTCGGGCGCGCCATCCGGATGCTTGCACAAGTAAGTGGCATATTGGCAAAAAACATAATGGTGGCTATAGCTCAGTTGGTAGAGCCCTGGATTGTGATTCCGGTGGTCGCGAGTTCGAATCTCGTTAGCCACCCCATTATTTAGGTAGCTCAGTTTACTCAGTAAATAAAAGCTTCCGGTTTTGATTCAAGTTACATCCTAAGAATCGAAACGAAATTGGAAACGTTGTTTAAGTACAACTCAAACCAAGTAAAAAAATACAATGTCGGTGAATAGCGCAGCTTGGTAGCGCATCTGGTTTGGGACCAGAGGGTCGGGGGTTCGAATCCCTCTTCACCGACCACTATTTCAATAATCGCAACAGTGGTTATATAAAAAATTAGTGGTGGCTATAGCTCAGTTGGTAGAGCCCTGGATTGTGATTCCGGTGGTCGCGAGTTCGAATCTCGTTAGCCACCCCATTAATTTTGGTAACGTAAGTTTCCTTTTTCGTTAAATCGAAATAAAACCTTGTCGGTGAATAGCGCAGCTTGGTAGCGCATCTGGTTTGGGACCAGAGGGTCGGGGGTTCGAATCCCTCTTCACCGACCACTTTAAGAAGCCTCAGTCGAAAGACTGGGGCTTTTTTACGTCTGTAGATCGGAGTATTGAAGCTTGGTTTGGAGTCAGAGAGTCGGGGGTTCCCAATGGTTTCTAAATAAGGCTCTTCACCGACCACCTTAAGAAGCCTCAGTCGAAAGACTGGGGCTTTTTTACGTCTGTAGATCGGAGTATTGAAGCATAGTTTGGGACCAGAGGGTCGGGGGTTCCCAATGGTTTCTAAATAAGGCTCTTCACCGACCACCTTAAGAAGCTTCAGTCGAAAGACTGGGGCTTTTTTACGTCTGTAGATCGGTGTATTGAAGCATAGTTTGGAGTCAGAGGGTCGGGGGTTCCCAATGGTTTCTAAATAAGGCTCTTCACCGACCACCTTTAAGAAGCCCTGTCAGAAATGACGGGGCTTTTTTACGTTTGTAGATCGGAGTATTGAAGCATAGTTTGGAGTCAGAGGGTCGGGGGTTCCCAATGGTTTCAAAATAAGGCTCTTCACCGACCACTTTAAGAAGCCTCGTCAGAAATGACGGGGCTTTTTTACATCTGAAGCTTAGTAGAATGAATGTTTAGTTGGGGATCTCAAGACCAGCCTCATTTTTGTAAAAATATCTTTACTGAAAATAGAAAAATAATTAGCGATAGGGCCTGAAGTCTAGGTGCTCATGCTCTAATGAAACTCTCCCTAGCATTTTTGAACTGAATCACACTGGAGTTTTTATATTGAGCTAACCTATATTGTTCCTGAAACTAATCGTCGCTAGTTAAATGAAAGTTGGATTGATTTGGTTTTATCATCTACTTATTTGCTATTTATATGGTTTATTTAACTATAACCATATTCGTTATTAGTTGATGTTTCTGTATTGTTAATTTTAGTCGTTATATTATTTGTGAGAAATTATTCACGAATATGTTTTTATGATCTACGGCTTTACGTAGTACTTTTAGGTGAAAGTGCTGTTGAATTCTATCTTGGTGCAAGATGCACTTAATTGGTATTACCAATATTAAATGCAGTTTTATTGCATATATATCCACACACTTTGCTCCCAATCTGTTTGATATCGACTTTTTATCCTCTATTTGTTGCTTTTCTGTGAGTTTTTTGCCAAATTGATGACCTTGTTAATTGCCAGAACATTCTACTGGCAAGAATGGATTCAATTTGTATCAGTATGTTTGCGCGCAATACTGGTATCAGACAGGGCAGAAAACTGTCAAAGCAGTCGAGGTCTGATAAATGTCGCTATTAGAAGTTCAAAATCTTCGTATTGAGTACCCATCTCGTCATGGGGTTCACGCTGCGGTTAAATCACTTTCGTTTAATATTGAACGTGGTGAAATTGTAGGTGTTGTTGGCGAATCAGGAGCAGGTAAATCAACGGTCGGTAACGCCGTTATTGATCTACTGAGCCCTCCTGGCCTTATCGCAAGTGGTGAAGTGTTTTTAGATGGGGAAAAGGTATCTGGCCTAACTCCTGAGCAAATGCGAAAAGTTCGCGGATCGAAAATTGGTTTTATTTTCCAAGATCCGATGACCTCTCTTAACCCTCTATTCACGGTTGAGCAGCAATTGACCGAAACGATCCATGCCAATATGAAAGTATCGGCAGAAGAAGCGTATGAACGCGCTTTGTCGTTAATGAATCAAGTAGGGATTCCACAGCCTGAAAACCGTTTGAAGCAATACCCTCACCAGTTCTCTGGTGGTATGCGTCAACGTGTAGTTATTGCCATCGCTCTAGCGGGTGAACCCGATTTAATCATTGCAGATGAGCCAACTACAGCGTTGGATGTATCAATTCAAGATCAAATCCTAAAACTTATTCGCGATCTTTGTATCGAGAAAAACGTAGGCTGTATGCTGGTTACCCATGATATGGGTGTGGTTTCCAATGTAACGGACCGTGTTGCGGTTATGTACCGCGGAGACTTGGTTGAATTTGGTCCAACTGCGAAAGTGCTGGGCGATCCAGATCACTCGTATACTCGAAGCCTCATTTCTGCGGTTCCTCGCTCTGATGTGAAACTCGATCGTTTCCCTTTGGTTAGCTACATAGAAGAAGCGGCTGAGATGGAGCCTCTTGATGTGAAGAATCACTGGCTTGGTCAAAGCCAAGATCACCGTGATTACACTGGCTCTCTATTAAGCGTTGAAAACGTTAACCTGCGTTTTGTCACTAAAGATTCTCTGTTCGAAAGCCGACGTGAATTTGTTCAAGCGTCAAACAACGTAAGCTTTGATGTACTTGAGGGTGAAACCTTTGGTTTGGTTGGCGAATCTGGCTCTGGTAAATCGACCATTGCACGTGTTATTGCCGGCTTATACGCACCAAACTCAGGTAAGGTCTCGTTTGAAGGCATTGATTTAACGGCGATGAAGTCTGAAAAAGAGCGTCGTCCTCTGCGTCGTCAAATGCAGATGGTCTTCCAAAACCCTTATACCTCGATGAACCCACGTATGAAGATCTTTGACATCATTGCCGAGCCGATTCGTTTTCACAAGCTAACTCGTAATGAAACGGAGACTCGTCAGATCGTCAACGATCTTCTTGATCACGTTGGTCTAGGTAGTATGTCGGGCGTTAAGTATCCACATGAATTTTCAGGCGGTCAGCGTCAACGTATCTCGATTGCTCGTGCATTAGCAACGCGCCCTCGCTTACTGATTTGTGACGAACCAACATCTGCGTTAGATGTATCGGTTCAGGCACAAATTCTAAACTTGCTGAAAGATTTACAAGATGAGTTAAACCTCACCATGCTGTTTATCAGTCATGACTTACCGGTTATTCGCCAAATGTGTGACCGTGTGGGTGTGATGCAAATGGGTAAACTGTTGGAAGTTGCACCAACTGAGCAACTGTTTACGACACCTCAGCATGAATACAGCAAACACCTAATTTCATTAATGCCTGAATTCTTAGGCTTAAGAGAAGACGTAAAAACGGCATAAGTCGTTTCGAATTGCCGAATGGTCTTAAATGCCATTCGGTGTCGAAGAACTGAGCATGCTTGCAAACAGCGAGCGGCTTGGACATAAAAAGCAGAAGCAAACACAACAACTAGGGATTCGGATTCCCGCATAAGGAGTTATGCAATGAAAACCATGAAAAGCAAACTAGTAGTCGCAATGATGGCTGCAGGTCTTAGCTTTAGCGCAGCAGCAGCTGACATTAAAGTAGCGTACGACGCAGATCCAGTATCACTGGACCCGCATGAGCAGTTATCGGGCGGTACACTGCAAATGTCTCACATGGTGTTTGATCCACTAGTTCGTTACACGCAGGAACTGGATTTTGAAGGACGCTTAGCAGAAAAATGGGAACGTGTTGATGACACAACTTTCCGTTTCTCACTACGTAAAGGCGTTAAGTTCCATTCAGGTAATGAGCTATCAGCTGATGATGTTCTTTGGACATTTGATCGTCTTAAAAACTCACCAGATTTTAAAGCAATCTTTGAACCATACGAAAAAATGGTCAAGGTTGATGATTACACTGTTGAAATTATTTCTAAGGGTGCATACCCACTAGTTCTTCAAACTGCGACTTACATCTTCCCAATGGACAGCAAGTTCTATTCAGGCACCACCGCTGATGGTAACGAGAAGTCAGCAGTTGTGAAACACGGTAACTCGTTTGCTTCTACAAATGTTTCAGGTACTGGTCCGTTTATCGTGACTGAGCGTGAGCAAGGCGTACAAGTTGTGTTTGAACGTTTCGGCGATTACTGGGATGAGAACACTGGTAACGTTGATAAGCTAACGCTTGTACCAATTAAAGAAGATGCAACTCGTGTTGCGGCACTTCTTTCTGGTGGCGTAGACATGATTGCACCAGTAGCACCTAACGATCACAAGCGTGTTAAAAGCGCAAATAACGTTGATCTAGTAACGCTACCTGGTACTCGTATCATCACGTTCCAAATGAACCAAAACAGCAACGAAGCATTGAAAGATGTTCGTGTTCGTCAAGCTATCGTTCATGCGATTAACAACGAAGGTATTGTTAAGAAAATCATGAAAGGTTTCGCTACAGCGGCTGGTCAACAAGGCCCTTCAGGCTACGCTGGCTATGATGCTGATCTTGTTCCACGTTATGACCTGAAAAAAGCGAAAGAGCTTATGAAGGAAGCGGGCTACGAGAAAGGCTTTACGCTTTCTATGATGGCGCCAAACAACCGTTACGTGAACGATGCGAAGGTTGCTCAAGCTTCTGCGGCAATGCTGTCTAAGATTGGCATCAAGGTTGATCTGAAAACAATGCCTAAAGCGCAATACTGGCCAGAATTTGACCTATGTGCAGCAGACATGCTAATGATCGGTTGGCACTCAGATACTGAAGATTCAGCTAACTTCTCTGAGTTCCTAACGATGACTCGTAATGAAGAGACAGGTAAAGGTCAGTACAACTGTGGTCACTATGCAAACGCAGAAGTGGATTCACTGGTTAATGCAGCAAACGTAGAAACTGATTCTTCAAAGCGTGCTGAAATGCTTAAGACAGTAGAAGAAACACTGTACAACGATGCAGCGTTTGTTCCTCTACATTGGCAGAACCTAGCGTGGGGCGCAAAGTCTAACGTTAAGATCGGTCCAATCGTAAACGCAATGAACTTCCCTTACTTTGGCGACCTAGTGGTTGAGTAAGTAAGGCTTAGGCATCCAATCCACATATTTAAGATTGTAAATTGAAAATAGTGCATTGGGTGCCTAGTTAATTTTTGGCATTTAGCTTTGTTTCAGTCGGTTAGGTGCCATTTTTAAGACTGGATTTTTTGTTTCTACTTATATTGAGTAGAAAATCATGGATAGTTAAAAAGGGGCAAGGAATGTTTTCGTTTCTGGTCAATCGCCTGTTTCAGGCACTGATAGTGATGTTTGTGATCAGTTTGGTGGCGTTTTCCATTCAAGATAATTTGGGTGATCCGCTACGTGAGCTTGTAGGTCAGTCGGTTTCAGAAGCTGAGCGTCAAGCGCTGCGAGATGAGCTAGGCTTAAATGATCCCTTCGTTACAAAATATACCCGTTTTATTACGGCTGCCTTGCAAGGTGATTTAGGCACATCTTACTTCTTCAAGCGACCAGCGGTTGATGTCATTTTAGATAAGCTGGTAGCAACATTAGAGCTCGTATTTGGTGCGTCCATTATTATAGTGGTTTGCTCTATTCCTCTGGGTGTCTACTCTGCTATTCATCCCAAAAGCGTGTTCACTAAAGTTGTAATGGCATTCAGTAGTGTCGGTATTTCCGTCCCTGTCTTCCTTACTGCCATTATGTTGATGTATGTGTTCTCTATAGAACTCGGCTGGTTACCTTCGTATGGACGAGGCGAAACGGCTAATGTTCTTGGCTGGCAATCTGGTTTCTTTACCATTGACGGCATTCGCCATTTAATTCTGCCTTGTGTTGCTCTTGCATCGATTATGTTGCCACTGTTTATTCGATTGGTACGTTCTGAAATGCTTGAAGTACTAAGCTCTGAATACATCAAATTCGGTAAAGCGAAAGGGCTTGCACTGAATAAAATCTATTACCAACACGCACTGAAAAATACCATGTTGCCGGTACTAACGGTGGGTGGTGTTCAAATTGGTACGATGGTGGCTTACACCATTTTGACCGAAACGGTATTCCAGTGGCCGGGAACAGGTTTCCTATTCTTAGAAGCGATCAACCGTGTTGATACGCCACTTATTACGGCTTACGTTATTTTCGTTGGGCTTATCTTTGTTGTTACCAATACCATTGTTGATCTGCTCTACGGTGTGATTAACCCAACAGTAAACTTAACGGGCAAAGGATCTTAAGATGAATGAAGTAGCCACAGCTCCGAGTCGTTGGGAGCGTTTTAAAAATTCAGACATCGTGTATTACTTCTTGCGCGATAAAGTTGCGATGACCAGCTTTGCCATCTTTATGATGTTCTTAACGCTGGCATTGGCGGCACCTATTTTATCGCCAACGGACCCGTATGATCTTTCGTCTATCGATATCATGGATTCAGAGCTTCCACCTTCTTGGATGGAAGACGGTGATTCGAACTTTTTGCTGGGAACGGATGAACAAGGGCGCGATATTTTATCGACAATTCTTTATGGGTCACGTCTCTCTTTGACCATCGGCTTTCTTGCCGTTGGTCTACAGCTAACGTTAGGTATTATTATTGGTCTATCAGCGGGTTATTTCGGTGGCCGTATTGATAGCTTCTTAATGCGTTTTGCTGATGTTCAGCTTTCGTTTTCGACCATGATGGTCGCAATCATTGTTTCGGCTATTTTTAAGGCGAGCTTTGGTAGTGACTTTTACAGCCAATACGCGGTGGTGATGCTAGTTGTGATCATTGGTGTGGCAGAGTGGCCTCAGTATGCGCGTACTATTCGTGCCTCGGTACTGGCTGAAAAGAAGAAAGAGTATGTGGAAGCTGCTCGTGTGATGGGCTTTAAAGCGCCACGCATCATGTTCCGCCATATTTTGCCAAACTGTTTATCGCCAATTTTGGTTATTTCAACGGTTCAGATTGCTAACGCGATTATGTCAGAAGCCGCGCTGTCATTCCTTGGATTGGGTCTTCCAGTTGATCAGCCATCGCTAGGTGCTCTAATTAGTACTGGCTTTAACTACATCTTCTCCGGTGCGTGGTGGATTACTGCCTTCCCTGGTGTTGTACTTATTACCTTGGTATTGGTGATAAACCTACTGGGTGATTGGTTACGTGATGTATTCAACCCTAAAATCTACAAAGGGTGATCCGCACCGATTGATTTTTATTCGAAAATCTAACTAAACTAGAGCCGTAAGTTATTACGGCTCTTTTTTTGCATTCAATTTAGCTATACAGCCTCAAATGAGCTAACCAAGGCAAGACGATTAAAGGTTAATGAAGTATGGATACGAAGTTGGTAATCAAGCCTAGAATGATCGGAGTGAAGTTCTTGAGTATGGTCGCTCTGTCTCTCCCATTTATTTCTCACTCAGTTTCAGCAGAAAAATTCTTATGTGATGCCACCCAAGCATCGACGAGCAAGTTGCCGGTTTTAGATAGCGCCTGCCCAATAGGTAAGGGGCTTTGGGGTAATCAAAAACCGAAAGGGAATCAATCGAGCTTTTGGATTCAATGTGGTGTGCTTTCTAAACCGCTCCCCCTAGCTAAAGCGAAAAGTATTTATCAGCATATCTCCACTGACGTTTGGTTAAAACCTGAAGAGAAAGGGCACCGTTGTTTGATTGGCCCCTATAATGATTTTGCTAAAGCAACGCAGGAATTACGGAAGGTAAGAACGGAATCCGCTTATAAAGAAGCGTTTATTCGTGAAGTTCGTAAAAATGCACAAGCAAGTAATGCCGCCAAAGATACGCCATTGAAGGTTGCTCCAGTGCAAAGTGAGAAATCCGCTCAGAAGACCTCTACTATTGGCGCTCCGGTTATGGCGGTAACGGCATCTAAAGTAGAAGAGAGCAGCCCAGAGAAGGCTGTAGTGCGTCTAAAGGCGACGGTTGAGTCTCTAGAGTACCGAGTGCCTTATACCAACATGGAAGATGGGCAATTTTATATGGAGCATGGTCTGCCGTGGAATCGCTTAAGTTATACGGCGGCAACTGAGGTGTGCAATTCTATGGGCATGCGCTTGCCACTTGAGCATGAGTGGACAACATTGTTAGAAGCGAAAGTTATGGAAGGTGATAATTGGCCGATGCACCTGCCTTACTGGGGTTTTGAGCGAAAAGGGATGTTCACTAGTGGTAAGATCAGCCAACTGAAAGGAACCTCACTATTAAATGTGTTGTGTGTTAAATAGCGACAATTATCGATTAATATCGATGGTAAGTTATTCGGATTTATCAGCATCCATTTTTTTGGATAGGTCCAGATATTTGCTTTCGACAAAGTCTTTCTCTTTCCCTAAATGCTGCAACTGCTGTTGAGCCTGTTCTAGTTCTTGCTTAATGGCTTCAACGTCTTCACTTGAACCTTGCGGCTCCTGTTGCTTCAACTCTTCAATGGTATTAAGCAGCTCTTCTTTCTCTGTTTGATATTGCATAGCTAAATCTTGAAAGCCACCCGCTTGGCTGATTTGAATGTACTCTTGTTCGAGTTTTTCGAAATCTTTTTCTAATGCGGCGTTCTCTTCACGTAATCCTTCAACGGTATCGTTTTGGTTAAACAGTTTTTTTCTCGTTACTCTTAGCCCTTTCACACTTTTATCTAGATCGCCTTTAAGCTTGCGGATAAGTTGGTGTGACTTATTGAGTTTTAGGTTTAAGTCGTCAATGGAGGCTTGTTCTTCAGGGCTAATATGCTGTGCGGTTGAGCTGCGAAGCAGTGCCATTTGGCTTTCTAGAGCCTGCTGAAGTTGGATTAAGTCAGTTAATGTATCGTTGTTCTCTGAGGCATAATTTAGAGCGTTATCAACAGATTGCTGGCACATGTGCAGCGTATTATCATCCATGCCTTTATTTTCAGAAGTAAAGCCTCTAGCGAATTTTCGAAACTCACGGATGATTAACAGCAGAATGATGAACCAACCAGATAGGATCACTAAGCCAAGATCAATGGCGAGCATTCCAAGTATTTCTTCTGTCAGTAAATCCGCTATCGACATATTTATCATCCTTTGCAATGACTTGCTTAGGTTGTAAGTTTAGTTGTTATAAAAATTTGTGCCTATACTTTGAACAGGTTACAACGAGATTAGATGAGAAATAGTGAAAGTTCTGATTGTTGATGACAGTAAAGCGACGTTAGAAATTGTGCGACGTGCGCTTGAAACATATCCGTACAAGCGGCTATCGATCAATAAAGCCGATAATGCGGCAGAGGCACTGGTGCTCGTTGAAGAATGGAAACCAGATATCATTTTAACCGACTGGTATATGCCGGGAATGTCGGGGCTAGAGCTGGTGGAAATTATTGCTCAGATGAGTCCTGATATTAAAATCGCCATGATTACTATGGTTGATGATGAGCAAATGATTGTAAAAGCGCAGAAAGCAGGTGCACTGTTTGTTCTCTCAAAGCCTTTTGACGATGAAGATTTGCATAAAAAGCTTCGCCCATTGACGACGACTATTGGTGATAAAGGGATGCTGGCTGACCCAACGGAGTATCAGGGCGATCTCGCGCTTCCTCAGGTCTCTACGTTAGAAAAACACATGCAGCGTATTGTCTCTAAAGATATGACGTTGTTCATGATCCACCCACAAGAGTTTGATGAAAGTAAATTGCCGTGTTTAATGGCCATGTATGTTGATAGTGAAAATCAAAAACCAAAAACCATCGCACTACTCGATCTTCAGGCAATTTGTTTGTTCGCTAAAAGTAATAAAAGCATCTCTGATTCAGATATTAAGCATGCTCTAGAGAGTAAAGTGGTCAGCAAAGAGATATTAGATTCCTGCCATAAGACGATGACGGATACAGCTTTAGCATTTTTGGATAATCGCACTAAGAAAAGTTTACGCTTAAAGAGTGTGAGTTTATTGCCGCATACGTTTGAAAAATTAGAAAAACTCTATGCCAAAGGGGCAGAAGAGCGCGTCGATTTCTCTTGCCAAATAGGGGAGTCGGAACTTGGGAAGGTGACGTTGGTTGGGTACTAAAGTTTACCAGTAGACGATAATGCTTCCCTCATATCACCCGATGTAACTTTTAAGGCTATGACTTCATTGTCAGTAGTTTCATACCCTCCTGTATAAGTTTGTGATTGATCCCACTTCTCACTCTTTATTTAAGTTTCCAGTTTATCCTATTGATGTTATCGGTAACATGTTACCGATAACTTTGAGTGTCTAGTTACATATAGCGAAGTGGCGTATCGAGAGGATTGATATTGACGCTAGTTTACTGTCACTGGAATTAACTTTTTTAAGGGATAAGAATGGCCAATGATTACCGAGCAATAGCGCAATCTGTTGTGAAATATTTGGGTGGGAAAGACAATGTCTCGGCTCTCACACACTGTATGACTCGATTACGATTTGTAGTGCATAACTCAGAGAGTGTCGATATTGCTAAACTCAAGGCAGTTAAAGGTGTTATGGGGGTGGTTGATAACGGTGACAAAGTACAGGTCATCATTGGTAATGAAGTTTCCTACGCACATGATGAAATTATGGCTCTCTGTAGTATGTCTTCTGCACCGACTTCGGCAACACCGGCTAAAAAAGAGAAACTAACAGCAAAATCTGTTGGGGCGAAAATGCTAGATGCGCTTGTTGGCACCATGTCTCCATTGATTCCTGCCATCATTGGTGGCTCGATGGTGAAACTCCTCGCCATGGTACTTCTCATGACCGGCTGGATGGAATCAGATACGCCCACTTTGATCATTTTAAATGCGATTGGAGATGGTGCTTTCTTCTTTTTGCCTGTGATGGTTGCAGCGTCAGCATCGATTAAATTTAAGACCAATATGTCGTTGTCTATTGCGATTGCCGGTGTACTTATTCACCCGAACTTCATGGAACTGATGGAGCAAGCGGCGCAAGGTCAGCATGTTGATTTCTTTGGTATCCCAATCACCTCCGTGAAATACACTTACACCGTTATCCCTGTTCTGGTTATGACATGGGTGCTCTCTTACATTGAACGTTGGGTAGATAGCATCACACCGGCGGTGACGAAAAATTTCTTAAAACCAATGCTGATTGTATTAATTTCCGCACCGATCGCGATTGTCCTTATTGGCCCATTTGGTATTTGGATTGGTACGGCTCTATCTGCACTTGTTTACACTATCTACAGCACTTTAGGCTGGCTATCGGTCGCAATTATGGGGGCTCTTTGGCCACTACTTGTTTTAACCGGGATGCATCGTGTTTTCACTCCTACCATTATTCAAACCATTGCGGAAACAGGCAGTGAAAGTATGGTAATGCCGTCTGAAATTGGCGCGAATATAGGTATGGGCGGCGCGTGTTTAGCTGTTGCATACAAAACAAAAAATAGCGCATTAAAACAAACTTCTATGGCTGCGGGTGCTTCGGCTATCTTTGCTGGCATTGCTGAGCCTGCGCTTTATGGTGTTCTTGTACGTCTTAAGCGCCCACTTATCGCAACTATGATTACTGGTTTCATTGTGGGTGCGCTTGCCGGTATGGCGGGGCTAGCGAGTCACTCAATGGCGGCACCAAGTCTGTTTACGAGTGTGCAGTTTTTCGATGTAAATGATCCTATGAGTATCGTTTGGGTCTTTGCTCTGATTGCACTGTCCATCGTACTTTCATTTGTATTAACACTCGTTCTGGGTTTTGACGATATTCCTGAAGATGAGGCTGATTCTGATACTACATCAGCAAAAGAAGAGTCTGAGCAGAGTAGCAAAGACAACATCAAAACTTCGCCTATCACCGCCTAGGTAAACAGTACGTTTCGCTACGCAACTTAATAAACAAGTCACCTTAAACCATAAGGTGGCTTTTGCGATTTAGAGGATACTATGTCAAAGATACAATTTCCCCAGGACTTTCTATGGGGTGGCGCTATTGCTGCCAACCAATCTGAGGGCGCTCACCAAGCCGGTGGAAAAGGGCTCACTACTGTCGATATGATTCCATATGGCGAAAACCGTATGCCAATCAAACTCGGTCAGGTTGACCACGTTGAGCTAAGCGAAGATGAATTTTACCCTAGCCATAACGCGATCGATTTCTACCACCGTTACAAAGAAGATATTGCCCTGCTAGCTGAGATGGGGTTTAAAGTCTTTCGTATGTCTATTGCTTGGAGCCGAATCTATCCAAATGGTGATGAGCTTGAGCCGAATCAAGCGGGGTTAGATTTCTATCGCGGCGTATTCGAAGAGTGTAAAAAGTATGGCATTGAGCCGCTGGTGACTCTGTGCCATTTCGATGTCCCGATGCATTTAGTTAATGAATATGGCTCGTGGCGAAATCGTAAGATGATCGAGTTCTTTAGCCGCTATGCTCGCACCTGTTTTGAACAGTACAAAGGGCTAGTAAAATATTGGCTAACGTTCAATGAAATTAACATCCTGTTAGCCAGTCCGTTCTCTGGTGCTGGTCTGCTATTTCAAGAGGGTGAGAACCACGATCAGGTCAAGTACCAAGCGGCTCATCATGAATTAGTTGCGAGTGCCTTAGTGACTAAAATTGCTCATGAAGTGGATGAGCAAAATCAAGTGGGCTGTATGCTCGCTGGTGGTAACTTTTATCCTTACTCTTGTAAGCCACAAGATGTATTAACGGCTATGGAAAAAGATCGTGAAAATCTATTTTTTATTGATGTGCAGTCGCGCGGTTACTATCCGTCATACGCTAAGAAAGTCTTCGAACAAAAAGGTGTGGTACTGGAAACGGAAGAACAAGACTTCGAAATCTTAAAGAATACCGTCGATTTTATTTCATTTAGTTACTATGCGTCTCGTTGTGCGTCTGCTGATATGAATGAAGGCAACACCAGTGCAGCTAACGTCGTGAAGTCAATTAAGAACCCACATCTTCCGGCGAGTGATTGGGGGTGGGTTATCGATCCTACTGGCCTTCGTATCACTATGAATACGCTGTATGACCGTTATCAAAAGCCGCTTTTTCTAGTGGAGAATGGCTTGGGTGCTAAAGATACCCTCGAAGACAATGGCGAAATTAATGATGGTTACCGCATCGATTACTTGCGTCAGCATATTGAATCGATGCACGATGCGATGACCGATGGTGTACCTCTTATGGGCTTTACTCCATGGGGTTGTATTGATCTTGTTGCCGCATCAACAGGTGAAATGACTAAGCGTTACGGGTTTATTTACGTTGATCGTGACAACCTTGGTGGCGGTACACTAAATCGCATTCCTAAAAAATCATTCCACTGGTATAAAAAAGTGATCGCGAGCAACGGCAGTGACCTTACTTAAGTCTTTCATTTCGACTTGCACTTATATGGGAATCAATTAAATAGACACGATGCGCTTCAAATCCCCCTAGATTAGAAATTTGTGTCAATAAAAAAGGGCTTAAGTGAAAACTTAAGCCCTTTCCTTATAGTCTATCTGACGATCAACGCATCGTTACAAACTCTTCACTGCCCGTAGGGTGAATCGCTACAACTGCATCAAAGTCAGCTTTCGTTGCGCCCATCTTCATTGCAACAGCAAAGCCTTGGATCATTTCATCAACTGTGAAACCAATGCCGTGTAGGCCAACAACTTTCTCGTCTTCGCCTGCACACACTAGCTTCATTTTACAAGGTTGACGGTGCTTAGTGACGGCTGTGTACATCGCCGTAAAGCCAGACGTGTAAACCTTGATGTTGTCTTTTCCGTATTGCTCTTCCGCTTCTTGAGTCGTAAGACCAATCGTACCGATAGGTGGGTGGCTGAAGACAACCGTAGGAACTAGGTTGTAGTCCATTTTCGCGTTAGTTTGACCATTGAACAGACGCTCAGAGAGTTGACGACCCGCTTTAATCGCAACAGGGGTCAGTTCAATACCGCCTTCCATAATGTCGCCAACACAGTAGACACCTTTAACGTTTGTCTCTTGGTACTCATCAACTTTGATGTAGCCACGGTCGTTAGTTTCAACGCCGGTTACTTCTAGGTTGATTGCGTCTGTTGCTGGGTGACGGCCAATTGCCCAGATCACTTCATCAACATTTTTGCTGTTGCCGTTCTCTAGGTGAAGCGTCAGGCTGCCATCGGCTTCTTTAACAATCTCTTTTGGCACAGAGTTGTTGTGCAGAGTCGGACCTTCAGCTGCCATAACTTCGACTAGCGTTTCGATGATCATTGGGTCAAAGCTACGAATAGGAGTCTCTTTACGACAGAACAGGTGAGTTTCTGTTCCTAAGGCGTGAAGAACGCCAGCGATTTCAACCGCAATGTAACCCGCACCAATAACAGCAACACGCTTTGGTTGCTCCATAAGGTCGAAGAAACCATTAGAATCAATACCGTGCTCTGCGCCAGGAATATTTGGAATCGTTGGGCGACCACCTACGGCAATAAGGATGTGATCCGCTGTGTATTGCTCACCGTTAACTTCAACAGTTTTTGCATCAACAAACGTTGCGAAGCCTTTGATGACGTTTACTTTGTTATTGCCAAGTACACGGTCGTAAGATTGATGAATACGGCCAATGTACGCTTGGCGGTTTTCAATCATCTTGTTCCATTTGAATTCTTTTAAATCAACATCAAAGCCGTAGTCTTCTGCATATAGGTTAATTGCTTCAGCAACTTGAGCACCATGCCACATCACTTTCTTTGGTACGCAACCCACGTTTACACACGTGCCGCCAAGATCTTGAGCTTCGATAAGTGCCACTTTAGCGCCATGCATAGAAGCACGGTTTGCTGATGCAATACCACCAGAACCACCACCGATACAGATATAATCAAAATGCGTTGCCATTACGTTCTCCGAAAGCTTGTTATTTTAAGACGTTGAGTAACCAATACATTGGGGATGTGAGTTAGGAACTCAATATCACCACGCTATTTAGTTAGAATTTGCTAGCCCTACTATAAATCGAATCGAACAACTTTAGCTAATGGAAAAAAGTCACAATGATGATGAGAAATAACGATTAATCAGCTTAGATAGGTAGGGGGAATGTTTAGAATTAAGAATAATGAGTGGATAGAGGAAGTAAGGCATGCCGCCTACCGGTGACGTTGCATGCCTATGATTGAGTTTAAGTTGTTGCTATTCAGGTACAATCCAGTCGACTTTAAAGTGTCCTGTAGCTGGTGCAATCGCCTCTTTTAAGAAAGGAAGAATCTCTTTCATTTGGCTTTCCAGCTTCCATGGAGGGTTGATAACGATCATGCCCGAAGCGGTCATACCACGCTCATTGGTATCAGGGGAAACACCTAACTCTATTTGCAAAATCTTGCTAATACCAAGTCCTTCAAGGCCTTCAATCATATCTTCAATGTCACAGCGATTAACCACAGGGTACCAAATGGCATAAATGCCGGTTGCCCAACGCTTATGGCTTTGCGCGATTGCAGTCACGACATCACGATACTCTTTTGCCAGCTCGTAAGGTGGATCGATCAATACTAGACCACGACGCTCTTTTGGTGGCAAGCTGCCTTTTAAGCGTTGGAAACCATCTTCTTTGTAAATAGAGACTTGGCGATCACGGTGAAATTCTTGCTCTAGCAGAGGATAATCACTTGGGTGCAATTCAGTTAGAACCATACGATCCTGAGGGCGAATATGGGCACGAGCAACGCACGGCGAGCCAGGGTAGTAGCGTAAGTCTTCGCCGTTGTTTAACTGTTTAACCGCTTCAAGGTAGCTTTGAATATCTTCAGGGATATTATCCTGCGCCCACACTCTAGCGATACCCTGTTTAAATTCATTGGTTTTTTCTGACCACTCGTGAGTAAGATCGTAACGACCCACACCTGAATGGGTATCATGATAAACGAAGGGCTTATCTTTTTGCTGTAAGGAGTTCAAGATCAAGCTCTGAACTATGTGCTTAACAACATCGGCATGGTTGCCGGCATGAAAACTGTGGCGATAACTTAGCAAATTAGACTCTCAAACACTTATCGATGAAGTGCGCATAATTGAAATATTCTGTTAAGGGGATTATACGCCACTATTGAAATTTCCATAACCTACCTATATTTAGTATTTACTATAAATAATAAATTCTGAGATAAGCATGTATGCTGCTCTCTTATAATTAGCCCAATCGTAAAAAGGAACGTTTATGTCGAACCCGCTTTTGACCTTTACCGATTTACCGCCATTTTCTCTTATTAAGCCAGAGCACGTAAAACCTGCTGTTGAACAGTTGATTGCTGACTGTCGTGAGAAAATTGAACAAGCGCTAAAAGACAACACTAAGCCAAGCTGGAAAAACCTAATCGCACCGATTGAAGAGGTTGACGATAAGCTAGGCCGCGCATGGTCACCTGTGAGCCATTTGAATTCCGTAATGAACAGCGAAGAGCTGCGTGAAGCGTATGAAAGCTGCTTACCGATCTTATCTGAATATGGCACGTGGGTAGGGCAACACAAAGGGCTATTTGAAGCGTACAAGACGATTCAAGCGAGCGACGAGTTTAACTCACTGACTCAAGCTCAGAAAAAGTGCATCACCGATTCATTGCGTGATTTCGAACTTTCAGGCATTGGCCTACCTGCCGATGAACAGCATCGTTACGGCGAAATCAGTAAGCGTATGTCAGAGCTAGGCTCTCAGTTCTCAAATAACGTTCTCGATGCCACTATGGGTTGGAGCAAACACATTACCGATGAGAAAGAACTCGCGGGTATGCCAGAATCTGCGATTGCAGCAGCTAAGGCGGCGGCAGAAGCAAAAGAGCTTGAAGGGTACTTGCTGACGCTAGATATACCGTCATACCTGCCTGTTATGACGTACTGTGATAACCAAGCGCTGCGTGAAGAGTTATATCAATCGTATGTGACAAGAGCTTCAGATCGTGGCCCTAACGCGGGTAAGTGGGACAACACCGAACTGATTGCTGAGCAGTTAAAACTGCGCTTTGAAATCGCGCGTATGCTTGGCTTTAATACCTTCAGTGAGAAATCACTGGCAACCAAGATGGCTGAAACACCAGAGCAGGTATTGGGCTTCTTGAATGACTTAGCGGTTAAAGCGAAGCCACAAGGTGTACGTGAAGTCGAAGAGCTACGTCAATTTGCTGAGAAAGAGTTCGGTGTCACTGAATTGAACCTATGGGATATCGGCTACTACAGCGAAAAACAGAAACAGCATTTGTTTGAAATTTCAGACGAAGACCTACGCCCATATTTCCCAGAATCAAACGCGGTCAGCGGCCTATTTGAAGTGCTTAACCGTGTGTTTGGCATGAGCGTTAAAGAGCGTGAAGGCGTTGATACGTGGCACGAATCGGTTCGCTTCTTTGATATCTTTGATGGTAATGACAAGCTACGTGGCAGCTTCTACCTTGATTTGTATGCGCGTGAACATAAACGTGGTGGCGCGTGGATGGATGACTGTCGTGGTCGTCGTATTACCGAGAGTGGTGAGCTACAAAGCCCCGTTGCGTACCTGACGTGTAACTTCAATAAGCCAGTTGGCGATAAGCCTGCCTTGTTCACGCACAATGAAGTCGTGACATTGTTCCATGAGTTTGGCCATGGTATCCACCATATGCTGACTCAGGTTGATGCAGGCGATGTCTCTGGTATTAATGGTGTTCCTTGGGATGCAGTAGAGCTACCAAGCCAGTTCCTAGAGAATTGGTGTTGGGAAGAAGAGGCGCTAGCATTCATTTCTAGCCATTACCAAACGGGTGAAGCACTACCAAAAGAGATGCTTGATAAGATGATGGCGGCGAAAAACTTCCAGTCGGCGATGTTTATTTTGCGTCAGCTTGAATTTGGTCTGTTTGATTTCTCATTGCACACGGAATTTGATCCAGAAGTCGGCCCACGTGTTCTTGAAACGTTAGCGGAAGTTAAATCGAAAGTCGGTGTTCTGCCAAGCCTAGAGTGGAATCGCTTCTCGCACAGCTTTAGTCACATCTTTGCTGGTGGTTATAGCGCGGGTTACTACAGCTACTTATGGGCAGAAGTCCTATCAGCAGATGCGTTTTCTCGTTTTGAAGAAGAAGGTATCTTCAACAAAGAGACAGGGCAAAGCTTCCTAAATAACATTCTAGAGATGGGTGGAAGTGAAGAGCCAATGACGCTATTCAAGCGCTTTAGAGGACGCGAGCCTCAAATCGATGCGATGTTAAGACACGCAGGTATTGAAGCGTAAAAGCTAGCTTTTAGTTAAGAATAATTACTAAAGATTGATAATTGGACCCCACTCTTTACTTTCGAGTAACTCAAAGAGTGGGGTTTTGTTTATAATGAGTATATTAATTTCAAGGAGATAAATTGATAATGAAATCAGTAGTGGTAATTTTAACTGGGCTAATAATCTTAGGCACGAGTGGTTGTGCAGAACTGAAAGAAGCGGGCACTGCAATTGGCCATGCGACTCGAGACACCACCAAAGCGATAGGCCATGCATCACGAGATGCAGTCAACTCTGTGAAAGACGATTTAAGTGATGAAGAGTAGTCTCCTTTTACGAACGAAGAACTAAGCGCTCACTTTCTGCTTCAACCACTTGTCGACAGAGAGTGGACCCGCCCCCCAAACGACTACGACCAGAATCATCAGCCCCCACAATTGGTGATCAAAGAAACCACGTTCCCATAGCAGTGGATACGAGATCACAGCGGTAATATTAAACACAAACAATACTGCTGCCATTGGTCTGGTCAATAACCCTAACGCCAAAAATACCGGCAGAATCAGTTCGGCAGCGGTTCCCATATAGGCAGCTAACTCCCACGGTAATACCGGCACCACATACTCATACTCAAAGAGATACAATGTACTTTCCCAAGATGCGATCTTGACGAGCCCTGAATTGAAAAAGACCCAAGCAACCCATAAGCGCAAAAAGAGTAAGAAAACAGGGATGAATAGGCTTTGTAGCTTGGCGATAATTTCATCGTATCGCTCAATTATGCTAGTTAGTTGATTACTCATGGTGTTCCTCCTTGGGGCTGGCAATAGTGAAGCCCACCACCAAATTTAGCTGAATCAGGTGTTCTAGGTGAGTCAGTAACGACTCATCAATTTCTGATAACGTGGCTTTTTCGTGCAAGTTCATTAGTAGCTGATGTTGCTCACAACTAAGGCGTGTGTTGTAAGGTGCTCCATTGGGGTGACAATGGATGACTCCTACTTCGGGGCTATTGATATTTAAGGCGTCAAATTGTTCTGTTTGCATTGCTAAGCTTAAGGAAAAGAGAGCGTAGTTTGACGAGAAAGGTCTCACGCTTGGTGCAAGATGAAATTGAAGCAGACTATGCTCATCACTCGATAATTGGGCTAGGTTTGCAAGAGGTTGTACGTCTGTTGAATTTTTCTCTTGTGAAAAGATTTGCTGAGCCTTGTCTAGACTCCATTCAAAGCGAGCGACTTCGGTCAGATAGGGCGCTGCTTCAACGACAGCAGGAAACTGTTCAATAGCTTCATCGAAGCCCTCTCCATAGTAGGTTACATCGCCATTTTTTAGTGGATGTGTGAGTACATGTTGCCGTGCTAGCTGAGAGAAACACTCTTCCCCAACCAATTTATCAACCATAGGGTAGGTGGCCTCAAGCACCTCACTTAAACCGATAATAAAGTTGTTTCTATATATCTGCATACGTTCATCAGCGCTAAAGTGATCACTGACAACTTGGCACTCTTCACCTGTAGCCTCATAGTGCAGGGCTTTAGCAAATTGTTGTTGTACGTGTGCCAACGAGGTGTTCATGAAGCCTCCAATTGAGCAAGGCTTGATAAAAGGATGTGGTTCGCTTTATCGGCTTCGTTAAGTAAAACTTCAGGATTGGGGAGATCAAGATCCCACTCAATTAATGTATGACGACTACCGTGCTTGGTGACCCAGTTTTGATAAAGTGTCCAGACTTCATCACTCACGGGTTGGCTGTGGGTGTCAATCCAAATCTCGTCTTTCTCTAGCTGCTTAACCGTAAATCCGGCCAGATGAATCTCATCGACGACATCTGCATTAATAGCATTTAAATAAGTTTGACAATCAAAGCCATGATTAAAGGCAGAAACGTAGACGTTGTTGAGATCGAGCAGTAATCGACAATCAGTTCGTTTTTGTACTTCAGTGAGAAAGTCCCACTCAGAGATAGTGGAGTGATTAAATTTCAGATAGCTCGAAGGATTCTCAATTAGAATAGGTCGTTGAAGGGCTTCTTGAACTTCTAGGACGTTTCGACAAAAAACAGACAGTGCTTCTTCTGTGTAGGGCAGTGGTAGCAGGTCATTAAAATGATGGCCGCCGTTCTCGCTCCAGCTTAAATGCTCAGAGACCGTAAATGGCTCAACTTCATCGACAAGCCGTTTGAGATTTTCCAGATGTTGAGTATTGACTCTCTCAACGCTACCAAGCGACAAGCCTATACCATGACAACTGATTTTATAGTCGTTGGTAAGGTTGCGTAGGCTCTGGCGAGAGGCCGAATTTGGTTGGAAATAGTTTTCGCTGTGGATCTCTAACCAGTTTAATGATGGTTTTTGAGATTGAAAGTAGTCAACGTGGGGGCTTCTCAATCCAACACCAATGTGATCATGATAGGTTGTCAAAATGAATCCCTTCCTACTTTTAGTTGTCTGATGGTCTTGCTTGATAAATTGACTATTGCTAGGTCTATCTGTTGAGCAAATAGACCTAGCAACACTGATTTATACAGCTCGAGTCTTATGCTGACTCAGTGCTACCACCAGAGAGTTTTCCACATACACCTTTAGGAACAACAACGAAGGCATCTTTTTGATTATCCATTTTTGCAGTACCCGCACATGAGCCTGTTTTTGTAGCGCAATCATTTTTACCCGCTTTTGAAACACCGTAGCATTTCTCTTTTTCAGCAGCGACAGCAGGAGCAGCAGTCAACATTGTTCCACCTAGAGCGATAAGACCTGTAACAGCAGCAGTAACAGCAAGATTTGATTTTTTCATTGTTATTTCCTCGACTTAAATTCTTAGTTTGGGGTCGCAAGCTGTATGACTTGCTTAAATTAGAGGATAGGAAATTCACGAAAAAACTTTCAAATTATTTATGATTTATCGGTGAGTTATTATTTATTCTTATTTATCTCTTTGATTTGTCGTGTGAAAAACAAACAACTAAATTGTTGATTTTTGTCTCATCTGTCAACGCTGTTTAGGTTATAATCTCTTTTTATGTATAAATAACCAGTAGCGTAGTGTGATGGACCCTTCCTTATTAGTTGATGGCCTTAATGACAAACAGCGTGAAGCGGTCGCCGCTCCGCTAGAAAACCTTCTTATTCTTGCCGGTGCGGGCAGTGGTAAAACACGAGTGCTAGTACACCGCATTGCGTGGTTGATGTCGGTAGAGCAAGCGTCTCCGTTTTCGATTATGTCGGTGACGTTTACCAATAAGGCTGCCGCGGAAATGCGTGGTCGTATTGAAGAGCTAATGATGGGCAGTTCATCAGGTATGTGGAATGGTACTTTCCATGGTATCTGTCACCGAATTTTGCGTGCTCATTACTTAGATGCAAAGCTCCCTGAAGATTTTCAAATCATCGATTCAGACGATCAACTTCGCTTGCTTCGTCGTTTGATTAAAGCGCAAAACCTAGATGAAAAACAGTGGCCTGCGAAGCAAGCGTCGTGGTGGATTAACGGTAAGAAAGATGAAGGTTTAAGACCTAATCACGTTGACGCCTACCATGATCCAATTGCTAAAACGTACCTGCAAATTTACTCAGCGTATCAAGAAGCGTGTGACCGTGCAGGGTTGGTGGACTTTGCTGAGATACTGCTTCGAGCGCATGAATTGCTGCGTGATAACAAGTTTATCCGAGAGCACTATCAAGCTCGATTCAAACATATTCTGGTCGATGAGTTTCAAGATACCAACAATATCCAATACGCTTGGCTACGAATGATGGCGGGCCCTGATAGCCATGTGATGATTGTTGGTGATGATGACCAATCTATCTATGGCTGGCGTGGCGCAAAAATTGAGAACCTTGAAAAGTTTACACACGAGTTTCCGAGCGTGAATACTGTTCGTCTTGAACAGAATTACCGATCAACGAAAACCATTCTAGAAGCCTCTAATACGCTGATTTCAAACAATACTGAGCGTATGGGTAAAGAGCTATGGACCGATGGTGTCGAAGGCGAACCGATCTCTGTCTACTCGGCTTACAACGAACTTGATGAAGCACGTTTTACTGTGAGTAAAATCAAAGAGTGGCAAGAGAAAGGCGGAGCATTAGAAGATACGGCGATGCTGTATCGTAATAACGCTCAATCACGTGTACTGGAAGAGGCGTTGATTCAAGCTGGTCTTCCGTACCGTATCTATGGCGGTATGCGATTCTTCGAACGTCAGGAAATTCGAGATGCATTGAGCTATCTTCGTCTAATCTCAAATCGTAATAACGATGCGGCTTTTGAACGAGTTGTGAATACGCCAACACGTGGTATTGGTGATAAGACACTAGAGACGATTCGATTTGCGGCCCGTGATCGCGGTGCGACCATGTGGGAAACCTGTGTTGCTCTGCTTGATGAAAAAGTCCTCGCAGGGCGAGCAGCCAGTGCATTAAGCCGTTTTGTTGAGCTTATTGTCGCACTTGAAGATGACACTATGGACATGCCGCTGCATGAGCAGACTGACCACGTGATTAAATCGTCTGGTTTGTTTGCAATGTACGAGCAAGAGAAAGGTGAAAAATCCAAAGCCCGCATTGAGAACTTGGAAGAATTGGTCACAGCAACGCGTCAGTTTGAAAAGCCAGAGGAAGCGGATGAGATGACGCTACTAACGGCATTTTTAACGCATGCGGCGTTGGAATCGGGTGAAGGTCAGGCCGATGAGTTTGATGACGCTGTACAGCTAATGACACTGCACAGTGCCAAAGGCTTAGAGTTCCCAATGGTCTTTATGGTTGGTGTCGAAGAAGGCATGTTCCCAAGTCAAATGTCTGCGGAAGAAGCAGGGCGTTTAGAAGAAGAGCGTCGTCTATGTTATGTAGGCATGACACGTGCGATGGAGAAGCTTTACATTACCTATGCTGAGATGCGACGTTTATACGGGCAGGACAAATACCATAAGCCGTCTCGTTTTATTAAAGAGTTGCCAGAAACCTGCTTAGATGAAGTACGTATGAAAGCGCAAGTGAGTAGGCCAACCAGTGCAGGTCGATTTAGCCAAGCGGTGGTGAAAGAGACCTTTAATGAGACTGGTTTTAGTTTAGGGGCTCGCGTTAAGCATCCGAAATTTGGTGAAGGCACGATCATTAACTTTGAAGGTAGTGGCCCACAAAGCCGAGTTCAAGTAGCATTCAATGGCGAAGGCATTAAGTGGTTAGTCACGGCTTACGCCAAGCTTGAACAAATGTAGTGTGAATTTTTCAGCGAAATAACTCTATGAAGGTGTACTTATTGTGCACCTTTTTTATGGATGGGGTTTATACGCTAAAAAAAGAAAAACCCCGAGAGCAAAAGCTCATCGGGGTCTATAGTCTTACTCGCAGCAATCCGGCTACTATAAGTGCTCCATGCATCAAATCCTTGATAGTGTGCTGTAATCCGTCAGCATATTCCTTTTCATCGCCATCCTAGCGGTGTCCTTGACCTTATCCTGGTCTGCCAACAATCCTCGTTAGCGCGCTTCACTTATTCCTTGAGCGGTGTCCTTTACATCATCCTGATGTTCAGTCCTTGCCTCATCCAGAGGTGTCCATTGTCTTTCCATAGTAGCAACCATCCTAGTTACTATTGCGTCCATTCAATGTCCATTTCGCTTTCCTTGCCGACTACTCATCCTGAATAATCGAATCTTCATCCTGAAGATAACCTAGTCCTTGGAGTATCCTGTTCCGTGTCAGAATCCTTCCGACAGGGTTAATATTACGCTTTCTCTGTTTATCATCAACGCCATGATCAGTGATTTTCTCAATGATATATAGAGTGTAAATCATACGAATGGATTAAAAACAAGGGATTACGTTGTATTCGGTGTTTATCTCTAGGGTAGAAAACGATATTAGCTCACCTGCTTGTGAGAGATCTCTTACAAGCAAGTAAGGTGATCACCCCTAAAATGACCGTGAATTTCAATTCACTATAAAAGCATAGTTATTGACTGGTATAGAATGGAGATTCCGAGCGTGATGAAGATCACTCCACAAAGGGTATCAATGTAAATAGCGAGACTCTGTACACTCTTTTGCAGTTTGCTGGTGGATAGCAGCCAAGCAAGCAGCGAGAACCAAGCAAGAGACAACCCCCAAAGTATTAGCAGTGCGACTGATTTCCCAGAGAGGGACATTTCCGCGGGTACTAAGCTCGACATCAAGCTAATAAAAAAGACTAGTGCTTTTGGGTTGAGAATGTTGGTTGTGAATCCTCGGCTTAGAGCTTGGCGTTTATTGGCTAAGACAAAGATATCTTTTTCTTTACGTGGCTCCGGCTCTGTAGACGAGCTCTTTGATGATCTAAAGTGTTGCCAAGATGCGGATAGAGCACCAAAGCCTAAATAGAAAAGGTAACTACCGCCTGCAAGTTGAAGTACCGCAAACAGCATTGGTTGTTGATGTACTAAGTAGCTAATCCCTGTAAGGCTCAATATCGAGTGCAGTAATATTCCGAGAGAAAGTCCAAGTGCAATATATAGCCCCGTTTGTCTCCCGTAACGAGTGGCATTTTGGACGACTAATGCAAAGTCAGGCCCTGGACTCATAAGGGCAATTAAATGGACGCTGGCTAGCGTAGCTAAGATTGTGACTTCATTCATAATGGTTCCAATAACTTGGGAGTTTTGCTTGATTGTGTTGATGAACGAAGCTTATCGCGGTTTTATAGTGCGTGATTGTAAATTATTAACACTCAGTTAATTTTTGATGGGGAAATACAGAATGCAGCCTTAAATGCTTTAGAGAAGTGGGCTTGGTCGTAGAATCCTACTTGATGGGCAACCTCAGTTCCGCACACGCCAGACTTAATTAATCGCATGCTTTGTTCCATGCGAAGACGACTGAGCCAAGCATAAGGAGTCATGCCCATCTTATTTTTAAAGTGGCGCTGAAATTGGTTGGTGCTGAGGTCGCACAACTCAGATAGCTGTTCGAGTCGTACTGGTTGATCTAGGTTTGCCATTAAATACTCTTTGAGAGTATGGACGGATTGATTACCTAGCTGAAGTTTGCTCTTCGATACACTTTGCGCATAGCGGTCGACGATGGTCGATAGGCCTTCAAAAGGTAGACAATCTTTAGCAAGCTGACTAACGTGTTGATTGATTAGCAACTCATGCAGGCGATGCAATTGTGAAAACGTTTCTTTATCGGAGAGGATTAACTCTGAAAAGCTTAAGCTGTGATTGATTGTTTTAGGGTCGGCAAGGTCTTGAAGCCATTGAGGGGATACAGAGAACACATTTACTTGATAGCCAGATTTTAGAGTAGAGCGTCCGTCATGAAGTTCATCGGGCGGCATGATCACTACTTGCCCAGATCCAGCGTGATAGCTAGTGCCTTTATAGGCAAACTTTTGCTGACCTTGAGTGATTAACCCTATGTGAAAGTCCAAATGATAGTGGCGCTGAAAAGCAAACTCTTGGTATTGAGCTTGGATCAGGCTGATGTCTTGGTTGGGTGTTGAGTAGTAGTGAACTTTATCCATGGTGCAAAAATCTTGGCTAAATGGTCATCAATTGACCCAACCTTATATCTGTACTTGTAGATTGTCTTGTAAAAAATGATCAGTGCAGATATTTTCTTACGGGCTTTTTACGCAGTAGAGCTAATCAAAGTTATGGGAATAAAAAGCTTGATGAGCGAACTCACCAAGCTTAGATCGTATCTTTGTTTATTTACGAAGCGTGCTGTACTTAATGGTCAGTTAGTGCCCGAGTACTTTAAGTTCTTGGAAGTTATTCCATAGAATTAAGGCAGCAGAGGAACCATTGTTACCATTACAGGTTAAGCGAATGAAGTTGACGGATTCTCGGTTTATCACTTGATCAACAAGCCCCGAAGTTGTTCCTGGTGTCAGTACATTGTTTATAAGCTCATAATTCACCCCGTCATTACTCACTTCAAGATCAAATAGGTACTGTCTGACATCGCCTTTTGCTTGAGAGTACAGAAGCTTTGAAACAGTCGCGGTTTGGGCGAGCTCTATAACGTATTGAATACCCGTTCCTTTAGCGGTCCACTTGGTTAATGGATCACCGTCAATGGCCATCTGTGGCGTGTGATCAACACGAGTATCGGTAGCGCTAACACTTCTAATCGTAAGTTCTATTTCTTGTCCTTGGTTTTTATAGTCACCAAGTACGCCTAAGTATCGGCTATCAAAGGCGTTAGAGTGGCTAGGGTGAAGTGTAGGGAAGATAACATCGACTCCATCTTCACTGAGGCCCATCCAACGACATAATGTCGCCGCGAGTTGTTCTGATGATTGGCTTGGAATGAACTTATTGCCCCATGCATCTTGCCCATCTTTTACAAAGTCAGGCATTGTTCCATAACTGATTCCACCGTTAACCGCTTTTCCGACGACGAGTTGATTACTTCCCCAGCCATGATCGGTGCCCGATTTGCTATTGTTTTCCACTGTTCGTCCAAAGTCTGACATGGTAGAGGTCACCACACTCTCCTCTAACCCCAGCTCTGTTAATGAAGCATGAAATGCACTAACCGCTTGGTCAATGGTTGTAAATAAACCGTCTTGACGGCCACGTTGGTTACTGTGGTTATCAAATCCACCTATATTGACAAAAAACACCTGTCGACTATGACCAAGCTCAGTTGCTGCCTGGATCATCCGTTTGACCATTCTTAGTTGAGAGCCCAAAGAGCTGCTTGGTATAGAAGTATCTTCTGGGTAGGTTACTAGAAGCTGCTCTAGCTCCTGCTGAAAGTCCAGAATTCCAGCTAAGCGAGAGATGTATTCTTGCTTAAATGCCGAACCATAGGGCGCATTAACGAGTCTTGTGAAGTTATTATTAACCGCACCAGAGTGGCTCAATGCATCCATTGCACGAACACCATCGGAGGAGATAGATATATCTTTAGATCTAGCGCCAGCAAGTAATTCATTTCCCGCAAAAGACATTGAATCGGAAACGATTGCTGTTTCACTGCCTAGCACATCCATCATCATGCCAGCCCAGCCATAGGAGTGATAACTACCATCACCCCAACTTGACTGCCAGGCAGCTTGCTGCTTGTTGTGGGCTCCGAGACTAGAAGGTTTGGTCACATCGTACAGATTTGATTTATTGGTG
This sequence comes from Vibrio kyushuensis, assembly GCF_050337325.1. Lineage (NCBI taxonomy): Bacteria > Pseudomonadati > Pseudomonadota > Gammaproteobacteria > Vibrionales > Vibrionaceae > Vibrio > Vibrio kyushuensis. The sequence goes on along the minus strand of NZ_JAKJSV010000013.1, from coordinate 16,038 downwards.
GGCTCCACTAAAGTGCCGACATTCACAATGGCAGCAGCTGACCCTTGATTCATCATGCTCGCTATATTCGGCATGCTAGCGTTTATCCCAAGAGCTTGGCTTGTTTCGGAGCTAGGGATATCTAAAATTTCCGCACTCGACAAAAAGATATTGGGTCTTGCGGCTTGGTATTTTGCATGATTATCGCTATCGGTTGGAACGATCATATTGAATGAGTCATTCCCTCCATGCAGGAATAAACATACTAGTGCCCTGTAGCCACCTTGGTCGTTTGCAAATGCACTACTTACAGGTATTGATAAAGAAAGTGGAACCATGCTTGATACTGCAGTACCCGAGGCGCCTTTGAGAAAACTTCTGCGTGTTATTGACATAACTTACTCCTGAATCATGAAATCGGGTGAAATGTATGCAATAAATAGCATCTTTGGTACAGCCCAATATTTACGATCATGAATATCGTAAATAGAGCCCATGTATGACAGGACTTCAGGTGATCCTTGGTTATGGAGAACACGCTGATTTATAGCTTGAATCAGGGCTTCTTTATCTTCTTGGTTTCCAAATTCTTCAAGATCGGTAGGGGCAATATAAAGCTCTTTTTTGTTACTGCTGTTTCCTCGGTTTTGTCCAAGGTCCAAAAACAATCGATAAAAAACATTGCTGATATTGATCAGTTGAGTCCAATCAATAATGGCTAGTTCTGGAGAAGTTAATCCTTGGTCTGCTAGGCTACCTTGTGGGCTGTGTGTTGGTTGGTAAAAATTAAATACGGAATTGGCACCCAAAGGATATTGGTTAAATGATTCCTTATAGTTCATCGGGTCGTAGACGATATCGCCATTACCACCGGGATAGGCTTCCATCGAGCGATAAGCGTAGGTCATGGCAAGAATCGGCTCACGTACTTTTACCATATTGACGCTATTCGTGAGTAGAGTGTCTGGGTCGGTATAAATTGCTCTAATCACCGCTGCTAGGTCACCGCCTGTATTTACGAACTCAGAGGCGACGCGATAAACGTAGTTTGGTGTAGGGTTAGAGGTGGTTAGACGTTTTATCAACATGGTTGAGATAAAAGGAGCGATGTTTTGATGTTCAGTGATCTGTTTTAAAAACTGATCTAAATCTTGTTCCGCGGTTTGCCCTGGCGGATAGTATTGACCGAATACCCACTTTTCATCCATATCATGAAAAGAGTTATCTGTGACCATTGGCACTAATGTATTGCCATTATCAAGATCCCACCCCGTGAAGATGCGAGCGACATTCTCAATATCAAAATCTTCGTATGTTTCCTTGAGTGAACCATCAGGGTGAGTGTCAGGAGACCCATCAAGATTGAGCTCATGCAGACCGATGGTGAACAGTTGCATGACTTCTCTGGCGTAGTTTTGGTCGGGGGCTTGGCCTGTGACACTTTGAGGCTTATTGCCGTTCATTGTTAAGTATTGCCCCATCGCGGGGGAAAGCGTGATGGTGCGTAATAGCTGTTCGAAGTTACCAAAGGCATTATCAACTAAAGCATCGTAATAATTTGCTAACGCTTCGGCGTCACCTGCGAGATTGGCGTCCTTTTCGCTGACCACAAATATTTGGCTTAATGCAAAAGCAACTCTCTGACGAAGTTGGGCGTTATCCCAAAGTGCGATATCAAACCAAGCGCCAACGCGACACTCTTGATTAACGTTGCCATTATTTCTTGTCGTTGCTTGATGTTGAGCTTGCGGTAAATGGCTCATATAAGATTGATTGATCTGTTCGTTTATCCACACCGAACGGTCATCGAGTAGTTTGAAATCATCGAGTTCGGATTGGCGAACGCCCATGGTTGCCAAGTCCAGAAAGCGTGATGCCTGCTGGTGAGTTAAATTGTCCATATTATTCCCTCTAGCCAAAAGTAATGATATCCAAGTTTTGAATAACGCTATCCTGCGTTATGCGTCTGGATGTATTAACGATTAGTCGTGAGAAGGGAACTAAGCCAGTTGGAAGCAGAAGGTTTTCTAACAGTGTGAGATTGTGTAAGAAGTACAATGAAATGGCTGTTGTTGCATATTGAAATGTTTGATGTTGAGCTCCCTCTGCTTGTATGAATGCAAAGGTTTGATCGGTGCTGTGAATGAAATGAAAAGCTAAATTAGGTAAATGTACGCTGAAAAATTAGGTGAAAGGTTAGGGGATAATTTGAAGATAAGAGGGAAGAGCTTGGTATTATTACCAAGCTCTGAGTGTTTGTTTATGCTTTTTGCTTTCTCTTTTTATTATTACGGAACGCGTCAAAGGTAAACACAACCAGTGCGCCCCAAATAAAGGCAAAGGTTACGGTTTTATCTTGGGTAAACTCTTCGCCATACATGAGAACGGCGAGTAGCAACATCAAGCTAGGACCGATGTACTGGAAAAAGCCTAAAGTAGAGAGTTTGAGTCGAGTTGCTGCTCCTGTAAAACAGAGCAGTGGTAGGGTAGTAATAACTCCGGCCAATAACAGTAAGATATTTAAGCTGGTTTCATTATTGCTGAAACTCGATGTTGGTGAGTCCGCAATAAATAGCAGGTAGATTGCGGCGACGGGTAATAGAACCAAGGTTTCTATAAAGAGACCGGTTTGAGCATCCACACCAACCTTCTTACGCAGTAACCCATAAAGGCCAAAGCTCATCGCTAGGGTAATAGCAATAATGGGTACCGAGCCAAATGCGACCAATTGAACAATGACAGCACACGCCGCTAAAGCCACAGCAAACCACTGAAGATGGCGTAGCCGCTCACCAAGAAATATCATTCCAAGTAATACGTTTATTAACGGGTTGATGTAATAGCCTAAGCTCGCATCAAGCATACGATTTTCATTCACGGCCCAGATGAAGATAAGCCAGTTGAGCCCGATGACGACGGAGGTTGAGAGAAGGTACGCCATTTTAGGCTTGGATTTCATTACATCACGAACGTCACGCCAGCGACGTCCAACCTGCAATAATCCAGCTAGGAAGAAAAATGACCAAATAACACGGTGGCTAAGTATTTCTAAGGCAGACACACCATCAAGTGACTTAAAATAAATTGGCGCAATGCCCCACATTGTGTAGGCACCGATAGCAAACAAAATTCCTTGTCGCGTTCTTTGTTGGTCTTCTATCGTCATGAACTATCGCTTAATAATAAAGAGGAGGTAAGAAAGATCCGCAGTATACGAGTCGGTTATGAAATCGCCTAACGAAATTGCAGTTTAATTCCTCAGCGTTCCCCTCTACAATAGCGGGCCAAAAGCCCAACACTCGCGGCTTGATTCGACCCTTATTTGAGATATTGAATGACCTCCACCTTGCTTGCACAACAACCCGAAGCATCGCCACAAACTATTCTAGAAGATGTGTTTGGCTATCAACGTTTCCGTGAAGGTCAGCAAGAAGTGATAGAAGCAGCCTTAACGGGGCAAGATAGCGTCGTGATAATGCCAACGGGCGGAGGCAAGTCGCTCTGTTACCAAGTGCCTGCTCTGCTTCATTCTGGTCTTACTTTAGTTATTTCTCCGCTTATCTCTTTGATGAAAGATCAGGTAGACCAATTAAAGGCCGATGGAGTTGCGGCTGAGTGCGTGAACTCGACGATGTCGAGAGAGACATTGATTAGCGTGTATAACCGAATGCACAGCGGTGATATCAAATTGGTGTATGTCTCACCTGAGCGGGTGTTGATGCAGGACTTTATCGAGCGTCTGCAGAACATCAATTTATCGATGATAGCGGTTGATGAGGCACACTGTATATCTCAGTGGGGGCATGATTTCCGCCCTGAATATGCCGCGATAGGGCAGCTTAAAACTTATTTTCCTCATGTGCCTTTTATGGCGCTGACCGCCACTGCTGATGATGCAACGCGTGGTGATATCATCCAACGTCTTAATCTAGTTGAACCCCATGACTATCTGGGGAGTTTCGACAGACCGAATATCCATTACAACCTAGTTGAAAAACATAAACCAGTTTCTCAGATTATTCGATACGTACAGACCAACAAAGGTCAGTGCGGAATCATCTATTGTGGCAGTCGTAAAAAAGTAGAAATGGTCACTGAGAAGCTGTGCAACAATCATATTCGAGCAGCGGGTTATCACGCCGGTATGGACGTTGATGAACGTGCTTATGTACAAGAAGCGTTTCAGCGAGATGATATTCAGATTGTCGTTGCAACGGTAGCGTTCGGTATGGGCATCAACAAACCCAATGTGCGTTTTGTTGTTCACTTTGATATTCCACGTAACATTGAATCGTATTACCAAGAAACAGGCCGAGCAGGTCGAGATGGGTTGCCAGCGGAAGCGATGATGCTTTATGACCCAGCAGATATCGGTTGGCTACGTCGCATCTTAGATGAAAAGAACGATGGCCCGCAAAAGCAGGTTGAAACCCATAAGCTCAATGCAATGGTCGCTTTTGCTGAAGCTCAAACGTGTCGTCGTCAGGTACTGCTGAATTATTTTGGCGAGTACCGAGAAAAGCCGTGTGGCAATTGCGATGTCTGTGTCGATCCTCCTAAGCATTTTGATGCAACCAAAGAGGCGCAAAAAGCGCTCTCTTGTGTCTATCGTGTTAATCAGGGCTTTGGTATTGGCTATGTTGTAGAAGTACTGCGTGGCATGCAAAATATTCGAGTGAGAGAAAACGGTCACGACAAGCTCTCAACATATGGTTTAGGCCGAGATCATAGCCATGATTATTGGGTGAGTGTGTTTCGTCAGCTGATCCATAAGGGTTTGTTATCTCAGAATATTACGCGTAATTCGACCTTACAGCTCACCGAAGAAGCACGCCCAGTCTTGCGTGGTGAAATGGAACTAGAGCTGGCGGTACCTCGTTTAGATACCGCGGCAAGAAGCGCCAAATCCGATAAGCTATCAAGTAAAAACTACGACAAAAAACTGTTCGCGAAACTCCGTAAACTGCGTAAGAGCATTGCAGATGAAGATAGTCTGCCGCCTTATGTTGTCTTTAGTGACGCGACTCTGATTGATATGGCTGAGATCCTACCAACATCATACGGTGAGATGCTGGCTGTTAATGGAGTAGGGCAGCGCAAACTTGATAAGTACGCGGATGCCTTTTTAGACCTCATTCAAGAACATATAACGACTCATGGGTAATGTAACGATCATGGAAGATAAGAAAACAGAGTTTGGCTTAGCGACATACTTGGAGGACCAAGGGCGAATCTTGATCACCGCCCCAAGTTTTGATTTTGATAGTTTTCCAGCGCTTGGTGAACGCCTTGTTTCACTGTTGTCGGCAAGCGTTTTAGAGAAGCAGCGTGATGCGGATATTCATTCATGGTTGGTTGATTTTGAAGATTGTCATTTGTTTCTTAAAGCAGAGCACTACAGTGAGTCCATCTGGATTGAAGCTTTCGCGCCTAGTGAAGCAAAAGAAGAGCTCAAATACCTTAGTCAGCTATTTCGTAACGGATTTTAAGGTTAAACGTTTGCTTTTTATTTAACCGCATAGCGATGCTTGCAGCATCAGTTGGTTAATGTATAATCGCTCGCCGCTCAATTGAGCAAAATTATTTTATCATTGGTAAGGGCACAGAGGACAAACGTCATTCTGATGCTCGATTAGGGTTCCCTCGCCCCCTAACGAAACTAAAAAGGTCACGCATGAATCACTTTACTTCTGCGCAGCAGCGCAACGCCCTCTTTTTTTTGGTCTTATTCCATCTGATCATTATCGCATCGAGTAACTATTTGGTGCAGCTACCCTTTACTGTATTTGGTATGCACACCACTTGGGGCGCTTTTACTTTTCCCTTTATCTTCTTAGCAACAGATTTAACCGTTCGAGTGTTTGGTGCTCAACTAGCGCGTAGAATCATTTTCTTAGTGATGCTGCCAGCGCTCGTAGTGTCGTATCTGCTATCGGTGGTTTTCTTTGAAGGGCAATTCCAAGGTTTTGGTCAGCTAACCGAGTTTAATCTGTTTGTGGCACGTATTGCAGCAGCGAGCTTTATGGCTTATCTGCTAGGACAAATCTTAGATGTGCATGTCTTTAATCGCTTAAGACAGTTAAAACAGTGGTGGGTTGCGCCAACATGTTCAACGCTATTTGGTAATGCGCTAGATACGTTAGCCTTCTTTGCTATTGCGTTCTATCAGAGCCCTGATGCATTCATGGCGGAACATTGGGTCGAGATCGCGTTGGTGGATTACGGATTTAAGCTCATCATCAGTCTTGGCTTGTTTGTGCCTATGTACGGTGTGCTACTTAATTATTTGATTAAAAAACTGACGGCTGTAAATCCAGATTTTAAAGCGGTCGGTAGCGCTTAATAAAAGGTAAGTGCTCAATCGAGAGTCCTTGCTTATATAAAAGGCGAATGAACAGAAAAAAACCCAAGTGAATCACTTGGGCATTTTTATATGTTTCTTTTAGCAAATTGCGTAACGAGAGCTGTTTATTGGCTGGTGATGGTTAATGACCAACCAGCATCACTTTGGCGGCTCGCTTCAATCTCTAGTTCCGCGGCAGTGAGTGGATTGTCTAATAACCACTGTCCACAGATTGAGAGTTCAAGTTCATTATCGTTAGCATTAATCGCCACTTTCGGCTGATTGTCGCTATTACGTCGATGTGTGAGCAGGACTGACAATCGAACTAAACGTAAAATACGCTGACCACTTAGTGCGCTGACTGCGTGTTGCTCTGGCATTGCTGTGAGTTGTTCACGATAACGACGAGTAATTTCAGCAAGGCAGTGCTTCTGTGCCCGTGTATAACCTGGAAGATCGAGTTGTTGAAGCAAATAAGCGTTGTGCTTTCCTGCTTGTTTGAAATCGATGGTTAAACCAATTTCATGTAACTGACAGGCGGTATTCAGTAATGATTCACCTTGTGGTTCAGGTATCCACTTCTCACTATCAGACAGCTGTTTATCACATTGAGTCAGTAGCTCTGCTGCTGTGTCGGCAACCTGCTGTGCGTAGGCGCTGTCTATTTGATAGCGTTTTTGCACACTTGCGATAGTTCGCGAGCGAATATCACTTTGTCTAAGCTCTGGGGACATTTCATAGGCCATGCCTTCACGAAGTGCACCGCCAGCTAACGTCATCGACTCTATTTCTAATAGCTCAAAGATGGCAATTAAGATAGATAGACCACTTGGGAAAACCAGTGCTCGTTCTAGCGTTAACCCTTCTATTTCGAGCTCTTCTAATTGATCGGTCAGCATTGCTTGTTTTTGCAATCGCTTCAATTTGGCCAGTGTGATGACTTCATCCATGCCTTGAGCAAGCATGATCTCTTGCAGTGCTTGGACAGTGCCACTCGCACCAACACACACATCCCAACCTATTTGAGTATATTGCTCGAGTATTGGAGCAATAGTTTGTTTCGCGGCATTAATTGCCGAGTCAAAATTCTCTTGGCTTAACTCACGGTCTTGAAAGTGCTTTTCTAACCAAGTCACACAGCCCATTTTCAAGCTAGTGAGTGCTTTGGCGTCAAAACCCTTTCCAATGATAAGCTCGGTACTTGCACCACCAATATCAACAACTAAGCGACGGCCAATGCCACCGGAAGTATGCGCTACCCCTTGGTAAATCATTGCTGCTTCTTGTTCCCCTGAAATAACATTAATGTCATGACCGAGTATTTGGTTAGCTTTTTGAAGGAAAATATCCACATTGGTCGCAGTACGTAGTGTCGCGGTACCGACAATGCGAATATTTTCTTTGGGAATATCTTGAAGTCGCTCTGCAAATAAACTCAAACAATCCCAGCCACGCTGCATGGCTTCCTGACTTAACGCGTTGTTACCGTCTAGCCCTGATGCTAAACGAACTTTGCGTTTTATCTTGGCCATAGTCTGAACACTGCCATTGATATGACGCACAACGAGCATGTGAAAACTGTTCGACCCGAGGTCGATGGCAGCGTAAAACGGCGGTGAGACTGATTGATTCATAGTCGACTTAAGATTCCCTATCTATTGTGGACGTTGCTGACGCGGTCGACGGTTATGCGGTCGACGATTACCATTGCGCGGGCCGCCACTATTTGAACGACGTTGTTGTGGATTGCGAGTACGCATGCGAATCGGCGCAGGCAGATCTTCAATCAGAGCTGATGAATCATAATCAGATACTGGGATTGAGTGCTCAATATACTCTTCGATTGGTGGAAGATTAATTGCGTAATCTTCACAAGCGAAGCTGATTGAATGGCCACTTTCGCCAGCACGGCCGGTACGGCCAATACGGTGAACGTAATCTTCACAGTCGTCTGGTAAGTCGAAGTTGAATACGTGTGTTACTTGAGGGATATGCAGTCCACGAGCAGCAACGTCAGTCGCAACTAGGATATCAACTTCACCTTTGGTGAATTGCTCGAGAATTTTCTCACGCTTCTTCTGAGGAACGTCACCAGTTAGTAGACCTACACGGTGTCCATCAGCTGCAAGGTGTCCCCAAACTGAATCACACTTATATTTGGTATTAGCAAATACGATTGCGCGATCAGGCCACTCTTCTTCAATCAATGTTTGAAGCAGTGACATTTTATGTTCGTTAGAAGGGTAGAACAGCTCTTCTTGAATGCGGTGGCCAGTTTTACGTTCTGGTTCAACCACAACATGCTCTGGGTTGTGCATGTGTTCGAAAGCTAACTCTTGAACGCGGTATGAAAGCGTTGCTGAAAATAGCATGTTCAAACGTTCATTAGGTGCAGGCATGCGTCTAAACAAGAAACGGATGTCTTTAATAAAGCCAAGATCGAACATACGATCCGCTTCATCAAGCACAACAGCTTGAATGTGGTTTAGGTTAAATACCTTCTGCTTGTAGAAGTCGATAATACGACCTGTGGTGCCGATAAGGATATCAACGCCAGCTTCTAGCTTAGATACTTGCTTATCGTAGCTTTCGCCACCGTAAGCTAAACCTGCCTTTAGACCTGTGCTTTCAACTAGAGACGCAGCATCGTTATAGATCTGGATCGCTAATTCACGCGTTGGTGCCATAATGATCGCTCTAGGCTGGTTAGCTTTGCGACCTTCATGTTCAGGCGTAGTAAGTAGATGGTTAAAAGTAGCAGTGAGAAACGCTAAGGTTTTACCAGTGCCCGTTTGGGCCTGGCCTGCAATGTCTTGGCCGGTGAGCAGTACCGGCAACGCCAAGGCTTGGATAGGGGTACAAAATTCGAACCCACTTTTGTCCAATCCTTCAATGACTTGCGGCTTTAATCCGAAGTCGGCGAACTTTTGCTCTGTGATATGCGTCTTTTTCATCACTATAGAATATCAGCTTAAGCTTGCAATACGAAAGTAAATACATTCCAATAGGGCATCTATTTACTGGTTATCGTATAATCAGTTGAGAAAAATACATTGGAGTGGAAGATGAGTGACAAGATTTTGCAGCTAACAGATGATGGTTTTGATAACGACGTAATCAATGCTGCAGGCCCGGTTCTTGTGGATTTTTGGGCAGAATGGTGTGGTCCTTGTAAGATGATTGCCCCAATTCTTGATGAAATCGCAACGGAATACGAAGGCAAGCTCACTATCGGTAAATTAAATATCGACCAAAATGCTGGCATTCCGCCAAAGTTTGGTATTCGTGGAATCCCAACCTTACTATTATTTAAAGATGGCGCAGTCGCAGCAACTAAGGTTGGCGCACTATCAAAAACTCAATTAAAAGAGTTTTTAGACGCTAACTTATAAAGCAACATTGAAAAAGACCGTGCAGAATCAAAAAATGCACGGTTTTGTTTTTGATAGGCAACAAAATCTAGACTACGCTACTATTTAGTGATAATTTATTGCACGTAAATTATACAAGTGTTCACTTCTTGGTCGTTCCTGAGACCAAATCCATCTTAACTTAAAAAACAGATCCTATTTTGACTAAACAAACCACAATGAATCTAACAGAACTGAAGAACAGACCCGTGTCTGAGCTTGTAAAACTTAGCGAAACTCTTGGCTTAGAAAACCTTGCTCGCTTAAGAAAACAAGACATTATCTTCTCCATCCTAAAAGCACACGCGAAAAGCGGTGAAGACATCTTTGGCGATGGGGTTCTAGAAATACTTCAAGACGGTTTTGGATTTCTACGCAGCGCCGATTGTTCATACCTAGCTGGTCCCGATGATATCTACGTATCACCAAGCCAGATTCGTCGTTTCAACTTGCGTACTGGTGATTCAATTGCCGGAAAGATTCGCCCACCTAAAGATGGTGAACGTTACTTCGCGCTACTGAAAGTCAGCACGGTTAACCACGATCGCCCTGATAACGCACGTAACAAAATCCTGTTTGAGAACCTAACACCACTTCACGCGAACGAGCGTATGGTAATGGAAGCAGGTAACGGTGCGACAGAAGATATTACAGCTCGAATTTTAGATCTCGCTTCTCCTATCGGTAAAGGTCAGCGTGGTCTTATTGTTGCTCCGCCTAAAGCGGGTAAAACAATGTTGCTACAGAACATCGCTCAAAGCGTTGCTCGTAATCACCCTGAATGTGAATTGATGGTACTGCTTATCGATGAGCGTCCTGAAGAAGTAACTGAAATGCAACGCCTAGTTAAAGGTGAAGTCATCGCTTCAACGTTTGATGAGCCAGCGTCTCGTCACGTACAAGTTGCAGAGATGGTTATCGAAAAAGCGAAGCGTCTTGTTGAGCATAAGAAAGATGTAGTTATCCTACTTGATTCTATTACTCGTCTAGCACGTGCGTACAACACGGTAGTTCCATCATCTGGTAAAGTTCTTACTGGTGGTGTTGATGCTAACGCACTACATCGTCCAAAGCGTTTCTTTGGTGCAGCACGTAACGTGGAAGAGGGTGGTAGCTTAACAATTATCGCAACTGCTCTAGTTGATACGGGCTCTAAGATGGATGAAGTTATCTACGAAGAGTTTAAAGGTACTGGTAACATGGAACTGCACCTTAACCGTAAGATTTCAGAAAAACGCGTATTCCCAGCGATTGACTTCAACCGCTCAGGTACTCGTCGTGAAGAGCTTCTCACGAAGAAAGATGAATTACAAAAAATGTGGATTCTGCGCAAGATCGTTCACCCAATGGGCGAAATCGATGCAATGGAATTCCTCATTGATAAGCTTGCAATGACTAAGACAAATAATGAATTCTTTGATGCAATGCGTCGTCAAAAATAATTCGATAGATTTGTAAAAAACGCCACCGATTGTTCGGTGGCGTTTTTGTTTGCATTCTCTTTGTAAAGTGACACAATGGCTAGAAATGTTACAAGGAGGTTAATATGCGACAAGGACTGTTGTTATCTGTTCTCCTATTTTCAGTGCTGTTATTTAGGCCTGTGGTTGTCAATGCAACCCAGATGGAACCCATAACGGTTAAGCAGTGGCTGAAGGACGAACATATTCATCGCAAGGTGAGCGAGCTCATGCAGTATGTGGATGAAGATGAGCTTGATTCTCTAAAATTTGCACTAGAACGTTTAGCGTTACCTCAGCAAGAGGTTGCTCGTTTCGTTTTACTTGATGCTGTTGAAAAACAAAAGAGGGCATTGAGTCCTAAAATGGCGATGTTCTTGGAACGTCAGATCGCGCTTGTTCCTGTCTATCAGGTTTTGGAACGAGGAGATGGTTATGAATTTGTGGTCCCTGCATTTAATTACCCAGCGACAGCAAGCCGATTACTGAAACAGTGGCAGCAAGATCAAACAACCTTAGGGTTTATACTTACCGCAGAACGCAAAGAGCTAAACTTGCAACAATGGCTAAGCGGCAGTGATTATCAACTTAAAACGCGTGAATCACTTCTTATTCGCGAACTCAATAGCCTATCACCAGAAGCCGTCCTTGCACTGACGGAACAACTGACCTCTCAAACGATCACCAGTTGGCTTCCTTCATCTAGAGTTATGGTGCAGTTAGCGAAAGCCAGTAAAAGCCCTGAGGTCTATCAATTACTGTGGCGAATGCGAGCTGATTTCCAGAGTGAATCCGAGCTAGTACGCTTGGCGAATTTAGACGATGACTTTTCAATCTCACAAGTGATGATGGCTTCTAGTAATCCTGTGTTAAAAGAACAAGCGTTGACGGCTCTCACTAAAATCAAGCCAATGAGCGAGGATGTTAAACAGTTCTTAATGGCTAAAATGCGAGTGGCGGAAGATGCCACATTAGTCGCGTCTGAGCTAGAAAGGCAGGGCTATCGAAGCTGGCTAGAAGAGCTCGTTGACAGCAAGAATGGATTGAATACTAAAGCTATTTTACAAGTGTTATCACATTAATCGATAGCGAAGCACCTATTAAAAGGAAAGAAGGATCGAGAGTTCCTTTTTTTGATATACTGCTGGCAGTTTAATCAATAGATAGAAGTTCTATGAGTTTTAAGGATTTACGCGATTTCGTCGACCATCTTGAAAGCAAGGGGTTGTTAAAGCGCATTACTCACCCTGTTGACCCTCATTATGAGATGACAGAAATCAGCGATCGTACTTTGCGAGCGGGCGGCCCCGCATTGCTGTTTGAAAATCCCATTGGTTATCAAATCCCAGTGCTCACCAACTTATTTGGTACCGCAGAGCGTGTTGCCATTGGTATGGGTAGGAATGAAGTCAAAGAATTACGCGAAGTGGGTAAGTTACTGGCGTATTTAAAAGAGCCAGAGCCACCAAAAGGCTTTAAAGACGCCATTGATAAAATACCGGTATTTAAGCAAGTACTTAATATGCCTGTTAAGCGTTTACGAAAAGCGCCGTGCCAAGAGATTGTATGGCAAGGTGATGATGTCGATCTTGATAAAGTTCCGGTGATGAGTTGCTGGCAGGATGATGTTGCACCTTTACTGACTTGGGGGCTAACGGTAACAAAAGGTCCGAATAAGAAACGTCAAAACTTAGGGATCTATCGTCAACAGAAGCTTGGCAAAAATAAAATTATTATGCGCTGGCTTGCTCATCGAGGCGGTGCATTAGATCTACGTGACTGGATGGAAACAAATCCAGGAGAACCATTCCCGATATCGGTAGCATTTGGTGCTGATCCTGCGACCATTTTAGGCGCGGTGACTCCTGTTCCAGATTCACTATCTGAATATGCCTTTGCCGGTTTATTACGTGGTAGTAAAACTGAAGTTGTAAAATCAATCAGTAATGAACTGGACGTTCCTGCGAGCGCTGAAATTGTGCTCGAAGGGTATATCGATTCAAATGAGTTTGCTGATGAAGGTCCGTATGGGGATCATACCGGCTACTACAATGAAAAAGAGAAGCATCACGTATTTACTATCACGCATATAACGATGCGAAAAGATCCGATTTATCACAGCACTTACACCGGGCGCCCACCTGATGAACCTGCGGTACTTGGTGTAGCCCTAAATGAGGTTTTTGTTCCTATACTTCAAAAGCAGTTTCCAGAGATCGAAGACTTCTATCTTCCTCCGGAAGGTTGCTCGTATCGTATGGCTGTTGTCACGATGAAGAAACAGTATCCGGGGCATTCGAAGCGCGTGATGATGGGAGTATGGTCGTTCCTACGTCAATTTATGTACACCAAGTTTGTTATTGTATGTGACGAAGATGTCAACGCGAGAGATTGGCAGCAGGTTAGTGATGCGATGACTTTGAATATGGATCCATCGTACGATACGACTATGATTGAAAGTACGCCAATTGATTCTCTCGACTTTGCATCACCCGTTGCCGGCCTTGGCTCTAAAATGGGATTAGATGCCACCAAGAAATGGTCAGCTGAAATGGAGCTGTCAGGATGTGCCTATCTTGACGAAGAATTATCGCCAATACCACAGAGCGATGTAGATTCTCTTGTAGCCCAGTTAAAATCTGAGCATAACGAAATTATTGATGTTTATCTGCCTCAAGGTACTCGTCCGAACGGTATGGCTATTATAGCTATTAATAAAGAGAGAGCGGGGCAGGCTCCTTTATTGATAAAAAGTGCTATAGCGTTATTGAATACAAAGATGCAGATAAAGTTCGTCGTTGTTTGCGATGAGGATGTTGACGTTACCGATTGGAATGATGTTATCTGGGCGGTGACAACACGCATGGATCCATCACGTGACTCGCTTTCCATCATAAACGAGGAACCTGATGGGACGAAACAATCCATAATGGGTTTAGACGCGACGAATAAATGTCAGCAAGAGGTTCGCCGTGAATGGGGTGTCCCTATCAAAAAAGATCCACAGCTTGTCGAAAAAATCGATAAGGTTTGGGATGAACTAGCCATTCTATGAGCTATTTCGTCACCGTACTGCCAAATGACATCACATTTGAAGTACAAGAAAAACAGACTGTTTTGGAAGCAGCGCTCAGCAATAATGTAAGTCTTCCAAATCGTTGCCAAGTAGGTGCGTGTGCAATGTGCATGTGTAAAAAGTTAACTGGTGAAGTAAGTTATCACCTTGAACCTATGCTTACAGAGAATGAGCAGCTTCAAGGTTGGATATTTCCTTGCCAAGCCTTTGCGGAAAGTAATTTAGTACTTACTTATTCCGAGTAAGTAAGAGGAAGACCATGACCATTAAATGTAAAGTAAAATCCATTAAGCCATTAGCATGCAACACATACCAAATTCTGTTGCACCCTGAAACTCCAGTCTCATTTAAAGCTGGTCAATACTTAATGGTTGAAATGGGAGAAAGTGATAAGCGTCCTTTCTCTATTGCTAGTAGCCCTTGCCGACATCAAGGTGAACTTGAACTTCATATTGGCGCAGCTGAACATAATGCGTATGCAATCGAAGTTGTCGAGCTAATGACTAAAGCATTGGATAACGACTCTTCTATTAACATCGATGCACCACACGGAACAGCATGGATCAAAGAGGAAAGTGAACGCCCACTATTACTGATTGCTGGCGGAACGGGCTTTAGCTACGTGCGCTCTATTCTTGATCACTGCGTTAGTATTGATAAGGCTTCACCTATCTATTTGTATTGGGGAGCGAAAAGCAGCGATCAGTTGTATGCAAAAGAAGAAATTGCACAGATTGCAGCAACTCACAGCAATATACATTTTATTCCTGTCATTGAAGATGCGGATAAAGAGTGGACTGGTAAAGCTGGTAATGTACTTCAAGCGATTAATGAAGATTTTGATTCTTTAGCAGAATACGATATCTATATAGCGGGTCGTTTTGAAATGGCTGGTGCAGCTAGAGATCAATTTACTCAGAATAAAGAAGCGAAAAGCGATCACATGTACGCCGATGCCTACGCTTTCATATAAAAAAGTTAGTGAAATGTAATTAAAAAGAGAGCTTTAAGCTCTCTTTTTTGATGGTTTGATGCATTAATAGCCAAAAGAGTCTTATTTTTAAATTATTAACGAAAAAGCCTTGCGTCTTTGTTGGGTCTGTCTATAATGCGCAACCACTGAGACGGCAGACGCCACAAGGCTTCAGCGGTAATCAGTTAGACGGAAAGTCAGAAAGGATTAAATTTCAAAAAGTGTTTGACACTGAAACTTAAATCGATAGAATGGCCGTCCGCTTAGAGAAGAAGACTTCGATAAGCAACGCTCTTTAACAATTTAAACCTATCAATCTGTGTGGGCACTCGTTGATGAAAATCCAAAATGTTTTCTTCTCTTTTTATAAAGAGCGGTAAAACAGTTTCTTCGGAAACACTTGGGCTTCAATGAACTGAGTGACCAATACGAATAACTTCGGTTATTTGGCACAGTCAATTCATTACCATTCTGTTGGAATGGTAATAGCTTTAAAGTTACATATTTACTTCGGTAAATATTAGTTTTGAAGTCAGTATTCATTGAGCCGACAAAATCTTAAATTGAAGAGTTTGATCATGGCTCAGATTGAACGCTGGCGGCAGGCCTAACACATGCAAGTCGAGCGGAAACGAGAAGTAGCTTGCTACTTCGGCGTCGAGCGGCGGACGGGTGAGTAATGCCTAGGAAGTTGCCCAGTAGAGGGGGATAACCATTGGAAACGATGGCTAATACCGCATATTCTCTTTGGAGCAAAGCAGGGGACCTTCGGGCCTTGCGCTATTGGATACGCACGC
>NZ_JAKJSV010000012.1:0-117930 GCF_050337325.1 Vibrio kyushuensis | reverse complement strand
ATATTTGAATGTGTAGACAGAACTTTTATTAATCAGTTTTCCGAATTTTAGAATTTGCTTGGCGACCATAGCGTTGCGGACCCACCTGATCCCATGCCGAACTCAGAAGTGAAACGCAGTAGCGCCGATGGTAGTGTGGGGTTTCCCCATGTGAGAGTAGGACATCGCCAGGCTTTAAATATCGTTTTTAGGTCAAGACCTAAAAACAGATGGACACTTGCTTTTGCAAGTATGCCACTGCGGAGTGGTAGTTCAGTTGGTTAGAATACCGGCCTGTCACGCCGGGGGTCGCGGGTTCGAGTCCCGTCCACTCCGCCACTTATTCTGAGTTTCAGCTCATTAAAACTGAAGATAGGGGTGTAGCTCCAATTGGCAGAGCAGCGGATTCCAAATCCGCGTGTTGGGAGTTCGAATCTCTCCACCCCTGCCATATTTAAGGCTCTAGCAGAAATGCTGGAGCCTTTTTGCTTTTGGTATGTATATTATTAAGAATAGAACAGCGGATTCCCCAAATTTAAAATCGCACGTGTTGTAACTTCTAATCTCTTCACTCCTGCCGCATCTAAGACAGTAGCGGAAATGCCGAACTCTTTTGGCTTTTCAATATATTCATATTTATCACTCCTCTTACGTTTGTCATCCATAGTTTTTCCGTTTACGAATAGCAATTCCACTATCGTCGTTAACACAAATCCATTTGTATTATTTTGGATGTCTATAAACAGAATGCCGGATTGTAATTAGCCTGCCAATATAGTTCTCTATGTGCGTTACCCCTCAAAATCTAGTGAAATTCAATATCTTCCATTTTTGGTTTCAAATTTGAGACTACGCTTGTTACAGGTAAGTCACTGTCAGGGAGCACGAAAGATGCAACAGGAAGATGGTTTAGTTGAACACGGTTACTTTACGGAAATGCACATCGATACAATTCTAGAAAACCTGGATATTGTGCGTAAAAGTATGTTCGAACGTGAGACTTTAGAAGGAGAGTTAGAGCAAAAATTTCCTTCTGTGTGCTTAATCGGCCTAGGTAGGTGTGGATCTAACATAGCCCTTGATGTTGCAACTCTTGTCTATAATGCACGCGGAAACTATTTATCCGATGAAGCATCAGAAATAAAATCCTACGAGCAAGATAGAGGGCCGGTGAGTTGGCTGAAAGGGCGTCTATCGGGTAGCTCTGATTCAAAAGGGCACCCCGTTTACTTAATTGAGCCTGTTGTGATGGTAGGGGATCTCGATAAGGATATTGAAGGACGTATTCGTTACTCTACAAGTAAAGGGCGCCTCGATTTTTTGGAGAACTACAAAAAAATCAAAATAATGGACCTCTCTGAAGTTCATGCGGGTGGCGCGGGCAATGCACCTATACTCGGGCAATATCTGGCCAAAACAATTTTGAATAGAAAAACGAGTAACTTCTCTAATGAAACGTGGCGGTATTTGCACTCTTATCTAGTCGACTCTTGTGGAATTAAGGCTAATCAGTCTCGCCTCTACTTTTATATATTTAGCTCAGGTGGCGGCACCGGTTCGGGCATGGCTTCTGAATTTGGTCTTGCTCAACAATACTCTTATATGAGCAAAACCTTTGATCTCGCAGTTCCTAAAAGTAGTGGGTCTAGTAACAAACCACATAGCTTTGTATTTGAGCCGATCTTCACTTCCGGTATTTGTATTTTGCCTAATATCTGGGGTGAGAATGTCGAACCATCGGAAGCTTTACACATCAACTCCGGTCGCTTGCTTTGTAAGTACCTGTCAGAAGAGTGGAGCTTCTCTTATAACCTTGATGCCGTTGAAGAAGGTGAAGAGAGTTCGGATGTATTGAGTCGGATTCGCCCTTGGAATGCGATGATGTTAATCTCAAATGACATTATGCGTTATGCGGAAAATGGAGAGGAGAAGGAGAAGAGTAAGAAAGAAATTGATGTGAATAAAATGGAGAAGTATGCCAATCAGTATATATCGCAGCAGATCTTTAATATTCTGACTGCCCAAGCGGTGACTTCAGATTACGATGAAAACTACTTTAGAAATGCTGGCATTGATATTGCTGAGACGATAAGACTCGATGCTAACGATTTGTTTATGAGTCTTGCGGGGCCGGTAGCCATTGCTTACTCAGAGAGCGTGGTAGGTCCAAATAGAAATGGCCCGACTGATGTTGATGACTTGTTCTATCGTTCAATCGAATTACCTCACTTTAATCAGCAAACACAGGCTATAGAGGGGATAAGTCTATTACCCGTTGAGTCATCGAAGTATGCAGAGCTGTTAAGGCGCTATAAAGAAGCAAACTTTGAATTAGATGAACTAAAAGATCTTCATTTCTTTAAGAACTGTTCGTCGATTGTCTCCATAATATCTCTACCTAAAGACTTTAAGCTGACTTACACCGCTTTAAATCGTCTTAAGTCTCATATAAATAAACTATTTCCGAATACAACTCTAAAGCGTTATGCACTTGTCATTGGAACCTCACCGAATCTATCATTAACTACTTTGGTCTCAAAGAGCCCTTGTTTAAGTGATGATTTTCTTACTTTGATAGTGGCTTATGTGAAGCGTTGTTTCGCTAAAGATGAGTTTAGATATAGTGACATTATAGATAAAGTAATATTAAAAGCGATTAAGGAAGATGATTTTGATGAGGAGGAAGTTAAGTCGTATTTCCTTAACTACGAAAACCCTGCCAAGGTACTTGATACAAATTGGTATGCTATTAAACCGATGTACGAAAAAAAATATCGAGAGTTGATTTCAGATAAGAAAAAATTCACGTCTATTAACGATATACGACTTACCTCAGACTGCGTTATTCGAGCTCTCAAGTATATAAGAGAGATTTACCGTCATAAAATAAGTAAGACAAGTATTGTTTCCTTAAATGCTCCTTTATCACTTTCGGAACCTTTACCTAAACCAACAATTACTCAGAATAATGAAGCTAAAAAGAAAAGTAAGCCTGTGCTGAAAAAGAAAAATATATTAATTATTGATGATGACGTTGCAGGTGAAGATGAGGGGGAAAGTTAAGCTGTTACTTTTGACGTTCAGAAACGAAAAAGCCTCGCTATAAGCGAGGCTTTGAATTTCTATATAAACCGATTATTTGAGCATCGCTTCATTAGCGTTCTCACGGATGTGCTTCAGAATAGCTTTTACGCCACGAGCACTAGAGCCAACAGTGTTACCTGACTTCATGTAGTCAGTACCGCCAGAGAAATCAGTTAAGATTGCACCAGATTCACGAGCGATAAGCTCACCAGCCGCAAGATCCCAAGGCTTAAGACCTAGTTCAAAGAAACCATCTACACGACCGGCAGCTAGGTAACAAAGATCAAGAGCAGCAGAGCCTGTACGACGGAAATCAGCACAATCTACGAATAGAGCAGACATGATTTTGAAGTAAGATTCAGAATGCTGTTTTTGTTTGTATGGAAAGCCAGTGGCAAGAATAGCACCATTAAGATCTTTCAATGGATTTACACGTAGGCGACCATTGTTAAGTTGTGCACCAGCACCGCGTTGAGCTGTGAACAGTTCGTTTAACATTGGGTCGTATACACAAGCAACTTCTGTTTTACCGTTGATGCGTACAGCGATAGATACAGCGAAGTGAGGAATACCTTTTACAAAGTTCGTAGTTCCATCCAGTGGGTCGATGATCCATTGCACGTCGTTATCTTTACCTTCGATAAGACCGTTTTCTTCACCAATAACAGAGTGATCAGGGTATGAACTCTTAATAGTATCGATGATTAGTGCTTCAGCCTCACGATCTACATTGGTCACAAAGTCATGTGTACCTTTTAATGTAGTCTCGATTTTGTCTGGGTTTTCTAGTGATTTAGCAATATGATTGCCCGCTTTTCGCGCAGCGCGAATAGCAATGTTTAGCATTGGATGCATACAAATTTTCCCAACGGATGTTAAAGAACGAAAAAAGCTGGCGAAGTATACCAGAGCTGAAGTGAAATGGAAGTGGTTATTTTTTGTTCGGTTAAATTGAGTATCATTTTCTCGTCACAATTTGCAACATAGATATGTTAGAATTTGAACGTTTTTAATCATGTTGTAGAGAAGCTATATGTTAGACAACGTTAAGGTTGTACTTGTTGGTACATCACATTCAGGAAATATCGGTTCTGCGGCTCGTGCTATGAAAGTGATGGGGTTAAGCCAACTTGTTTTAGTTGACCCACAGTGTGAAATCGATGATCAAGCGCTTGCATTGGCCGCTGGTGCTAGTGATCTTGTTGAGAATGCAACGATAGTAGATACCCTTTCTCAAGCCGTTGAAGATTGTCGACTGGTTGTCGGTTCTAGTGCACGTTCTCGTACTCTTGATTGGCCAATGCTAGAGCCAAGAGAATGTGGTGAGAAGTTCGTGAGTGAAGGTCAGAAACAGCCAGTAGCGTTAGTGTTTGGACGAGAAAGAACGGGTTTAACAAACGAAGAACTGCAAACTTGCCATTATCACGTATGTATCCCAGCAAACCCAGAATACAGTTCACTGAACTTAGCGATGGCGGTACAGACATTAAGCTATGAAATACGAGTGGCGCATTTAGCACAAGAGCAGAGCCAATACGCAAAAAGTGATAGCTCACCGGAAGAATATCCACGTCACAAAGAGTTAGAAATGTTTTACGATCATCTTGAAAAAGTGATTACAGAGACCCAGTTTATCTCTAAAGAACAACCTGGTCAGGTCATGAATAAACTTAAGCGACTTTTCAGTCGTGCTAGACCAGAAATACAAGAGCTTAATATCTTACGAGGCATTTTGTCTTCGATTGAGAAAAAGCACTAAGTATTAGTACGAACTCAAATTGAATACCTGACTAAATTGGTCAAATTAATACTTGACCAATTTAGTCAGGTATGAAAAAATCCATACCACATAAATAATGTGGATATGAGCAATATGAGACTGACATCTAAAGGAAGATATGCGGTAACAGCCATGTTAGATGTGGCGCTGCATTCTCAAGAAAGCCCAGTGCCCCTCGCTGATATTTCGGAACGACAAGGCATTTCTCTCTCTTATTTAGAGCAACTGTTTTCTAAATTAAGAAAAGCAGGCTTGGTTGCAAGTGTTCGTGGGCCTGGTGGTGGTTATCGTCTTGGTGAAGATGCTGATCAAATTGCGATTGGTTCAGTTATTTCCGCAGTCGATGAGTCAGTAGATGCGACTAAATGTAGTGGGAAAGGAAATTGCCAAGGTGGTTCTCGTTGTCTTACTCACACATTATGGCGTGACTTGAGTGCACGAATTAGCGGTTTTTTAAATAACATTACACTTGGTGAGCTAATGAATGATAGCGAGATATTAGACATCTCGGATCGTCAGGATATTAAATTAGCGGTAGACCAAGGAGTATCAAAGAAAATACCTAGCGCAACTTTTGGCGCGAATGTTCGCTCTTAGCGAAATGGTTTACATTGGAGTAATAAATGAAACTGCCTATTTATTTTGACTATTCAGCAACATGTCCAGTCGACCCACGAGTTGCCGAAAAAATGGTTCAGTGTATGACGATGGATGGCAACTTCGGTAACCCTGCCTCTCGTTCACACCGCTATGGTTGGCAGGCAGAAGAGTCCGTGGATAATGCTCGTGAGCAAGTCGCTGACTTGTTAAATGCTGATCCTCGTGAAATTGTATTTACATCTGGCGCAACAGAATCAGATAATCTTGCTATAAAAGGCGCTGCGCATTTTTATGGTAAGAAAGGTAAGCATGTCATTACCTGTAAAACTGAGCATAAAGCCGTACTTGATCCATGTCGTCAATTAGAGCGTGAAGGCTATGAGGTGACATACCTTGAGCCTGAATCAAATGGCATTATCGATCTGAACAAGCTGCAAGCTGCAATGCGTGATGACACTGTGCTTGTTTCTATCATGCACGTAAATAATGAAATTGGTGTAATTCAAGACATCACATCAATTGGTGAGCTGTGTCGTGAGCGTAAGATCGTATTCCATGTTGATGCGGCGCAATCTGCTGGTAAAATCCCGCTAGACGTTAAAGAGATGAAAGTTGATCTGATTTCACTTTCAGCTCACAAAGTGTATGGCCCTAAAGGTATCGGCGCTCTATATGTAAGCCGTAAACCTCGTATTCGTCTTGAAGCTCAAATGCACGGCGGTGGCCATGAACGTGGTTTCCGTTCTGGTACATTAGCGACGCACCAAATCGTTGGTATGGGCGAAGCATTCGCCATTGCTAAGCAAGATATGCAAAAAGACTTTGAGCACGCTAAAGCACTTCGTGAACAGCTACTTAATGGTGTTATCGACCTTGAAGCAGTCACTGTAAACGGTGATTTAGAGCAACGTGTACCGCACAATCTAAACGTAAGCTTCGCTTTCGTAGAAGGTGAGTCACTGTTGATGTCTTTGAAAGACCTAGCGGTTTCTTCGGGCTCTGCATGTACTTCGGCGAGCTTAGAGCCATCATACGTGTTGCGTGCACTTGGCCTAAATGACGAATTAGCGCACAGCTCAGTAAGATTTTCTTTCGGTCGTTTTACAACGTCAGAAGAAGTGGACTACGCAATCGCACAGATTCGTGTAGCCGTAAACAAATTACGCGACATGTCTCCTCTATGGGATATGTATAAAGAAGGGATTGATTTGGACACCGTTGAGTGGGCACATCACTAATCTCAGGGATATAGAGGATTCGAGGTAACTATCATGGCTTATAGCGAAAAAGTAATAGATCACTACGAAAACCCACGTAACGTAGGTTCGTTTGATAAAGAAGACCCAAGTGTCGGTAGCGGCATGGTTGGCGCCCCCGCTTGTGGTGACGTAATGAAACTGCAAATTAAGGTAACACCAGACGGTATTATCGAAGATGCAAAATTCAAAACTTACGGTTGCGGTAGCGCAATCGCTTCTAGCTCACTGGTAACAGAATGGGTTAAAGGTAAGAGTATTGATGAAGCAGCAGCAATCAAAAACTCTGAAATTGCAGAAGAGTTAGAATTGCCACCAGTGAAAGTTCACTGTTCAATTCTAGCGGAAGATGCGATTAAAGCTGCTGTTGCAGATTACAAGAAAAAGCGTTAATTAACGGACGGGAGCATTATTGCTCCCTCCGAGTTCTACTTATTATAAAAACACAAGGTTGTAGTATGGCCATCACCATGACAGATACGGCAGCAGGCCGAGTTCAATCATTCTTAGATAACCGCGGTAAAGGTATCGGGTTGCGACTAGCAGTGAAAACGACAGGCTGTTCAGGTATGGCATATGTACTTGAGTTCGTAGATGCATTGAACGAAGAAGACCAAGTGTTTGAACACTCCGGTGTGAAGGTCATCATCGATCCAAAAAGTTTGGTTTATTTAGATGGAACCGAGTTGGATTATGTAAAAGAAGGCCTAAACGAAGGGTTTGAGTTTAACAACCCTAATGCCAAAGGTGAGTGTGGTTGTGGTGAAAGCTTCAACGTTTAATTCACTATAGTGTTTTATCGACCAAAGTATTTAGCAGACTTCAAGTTTAAAGCTTCTACTGCGTCTAATTAGATAAGATAGCTAGGAATGCAGTATTGTCCTAGCTAGCATCTTAGGATTGATGTTTCATGAATCATTTTGAATTATTTGGGCTACCTATTCAGTTTGCACTGGACGGTAGCCTTCTTTCTTCTCAGTTTAGAGAACTGCAAAAACGCTTCCACCCAGATAACTTTGCTGCTGCCTCTGAGCGTGATCGGTTAATGTCAGTGCAGAAAGCAGCACAGATTAATGATGCTTACCAAGCACTCAAACACCCGATCTCTCGAGCTGAATATCTACTCTCACTGAATGGTGTAGAGTTGCAATCAGAAACGCAAACTCTGCAGGACCCACTGTTTTTAATGGAACAGATGGAGTTAAGAGAGGAGCTAGAAGATATCGAATCAGCGACGGATGCAGAAGATAAACTGTTTGATTTTGAAAGTAGAATCAGCGCCATGTTTAAGAAACAGCAATCAGAGCTTGAAATAGAATTGAGAAACGCTGACTGGACTAGCGCCGCTGATTTAGTTAGAAAATTAAAATTTATTGCTAAGTTATTACAACAAATAGAACAGGTCGAAGATCGGTTGCTTAGCTAGTAAAAAGCAAGTTAGTAAAAATAAATCTAGTTGAAACAAAATTAATTATGGCGAAAGCTAGTTAAGATAATAGCGAATTTAGACAACGCTAATTAGGATAATTAAGGACGCTTAAATGGCACTACTTCAAATTGCCGAACCAGGACAAAGCTCTGCACCTCACCAACATAAATTGGCAGCAGGGATTGATTTAGGTACAACCAATTCACTTGTTGCTTCTGTTCGAAGTGGCGAAGCGACTCCTCTTAAAGACGATCAATCACGTACGATTCTCCCTTCTGTCGTAAATTATTCTGGTGATACTTTAACTGTCGGTCAGAGTGCTCACGATCAAGCTGAGTCAGATCCTCTTAACACGATTATTTCGATCAAGCGTTTAATCGGCCGTTCATTGCAAGATATTCAAAGTCGTTACCCAACACTACCGTATCAATTTGAAGAGAGTGATAACGGGTTGCCTGTGTTACAAACAGCGCAAGGTTCAAAGAACCCGATTCAAGTTTCAGCCGACATATTGAGAGTGTTAGGGCAACGTGCTGAAAAAACACTAGGTGGAGAATTAGCTGGTGTGGTGATTACCGTTCCTGCGTATTTTGATGATGCTCAGAGAGCTGGAACCAAAGATGCAGCTAATTTAGCCGGTTTACATGTACTACGTCTTCTAAATGAACCTACTGCAGCGGCGCTCGCGTATGGTTTAGACTCTGGAAAAGAGGGCATTATTGCTGTCTATGACTTAGGTGGCGGTACGTTTGATATCTCCATTTTACGCTTATCAAAAGGTGTGTTTGAAGTATTGGCAACCGGTGGAGATTCTGCGCTAGGTGGCGACGATTTTGATCACTTGATTGCTGAACATCTGTTGTCACAAATCAATATAAATACAGAGCTAACCGCAGAGCAACGTCGACAGTTACTTAATGCTGCGACGCAAGCAAAAATTGAACTGTCAGCACATGAGAGCTGTGATGTTTCAGTACTCGGTTGGCAAGGGACATTAACTCGCACTGAGTTTAATGATCTCGTGACACCTTTAATTAAAAGAACATTACTCTCTTGTCGCAGAGCATTAAAAGATGCCTCTGTGGAGAAGGATGAAGTTATGGAAGTCGTCATGGTTGGCGGCTCTACACGGACTCCACATGTTCGTGACCTAGTTGGTGGATTCTTTGACCGTAAACCGTTGACTGATATTAACCCTGATGAGGTTGTGGCCATAGGTGCTGCTATTCAAGCTGACGTACTTGCTGGGAATAAACCAGATTCAGAAATGTTACTGCTCGATGTTATTCCACTTTCATTGGGCATTGAAACAATGGGTGGATTGGTTGAAAAAATCATTCCACGCAATACCACAATCCCTGTCGCTAAAGCACAAGAGTTTACGACGTTTAAAGATGGTCAAACAGCCATGACCATCCATACCGTTCAAGGTGAGCGTGAAATGGTTGATGATTGTCGATCGCTAGCTCGCTTTGCACTGAAAGGAATCCCTCCAATGACAGCTGGAGCTGCACATATCCGTGTGACTTATCAAGTTGATGCTGATGGACTACTTTCAATTACAGCAATGGAAAAAAGCACAGGTGTGAAGTCTGACATACAAGTCAAACCATCCTATGGCTTGAGTGATAATGAAGTCGCTAGCATGCTGAAAGACTCAATGACTTATGCAAAAGAAGACATGGGCGCTCGAGCACTAGCAGAACAGCGTGTAGAAGCCGATCGAGTTATTGAAGGCCTTATCGCGGCTATGCAGGTTGATGGTGACGAGCTGTTATCTGAAGCTGAAGAACAAGCACTGATCAAAGCGATAGAATCTTTGATTGAGCTTCGTAATAGTGATGATCCAGATGCCATTGAGCATGGAATTAAACAGACTGATAAAGCGAGCCAAGATTTTGCTTCTCGTCGTATGGATAAGTCCATTCGTGCCGCGCTATCAGGCCAGTCAGTTGATGATATTTAAGAGATAAAATTTATGCCTAAAATTGTAGTGTTACCTCACGAAGACCTTTGCCCGGAAGGTGCTGTATTAGAAGCAGAGAAAGGACAAACTGTTCTCGATGTTGCCCTTAAAAATGGCATTGCTATCGAGCACGCTTGTGAAAAATCGTGTGCTTGTACAACTTGCCACGTCGTTATTCGCGAAGGCTTTGACTCACTTGAAGAGAGTGATGATCTTGAAGATGATATGTTAGATAAAGCTTGGGGCTTAGAGATGGAGTCTCGTTTAGGTTGCCAAGCGAAAGTAGCAGATGCAGATTTAGTGGTGGAAATTCCAAAGTACACCTTAAACCTTGCGTCAGAAGAGCACTAAACTTAACAAATAGGTTAACTACTAATTAAGGAATAATGATGAGCTTGAAATGGATTGACTCGCGTGACATTGCGATTGAGCTTTGTGATTTACACCCAGACACAGACCCTCAAACGGTTCGCTTTACAGACCTTCACCAGTGGGTGCTGGATCTTGAAGATTTTGAAGATGATCCCAAGCACTCCAACGAGAAGATCTTGGAAGCTATAATGTTGTGTTGGATGGATGAAATCGACTAGTTACCGGAAAAAGAACGAATAACTATTAAAACGGACCTTATGGTCCGTTTTTTTTATCAAATTGACACTTTCATCCTACATAATGCTAACATTCTTGCGTTATTAAAAATGGTATTAAAACCTTACACAGACAAGGAGAAACCATGTCAACACAGATGTTCCTATTTATCAGTCGTGAGCCTGCTCAGCCACAGTGGGGCGACAAAGCCATTTTGTCATTTTCAGACAATGGTGCAACAGTCCATATTGGCGAAGGCCATGACCTTGGTGCGGTCCAACGTGCAGCTCGTAAACTAGACGCTCAAGGTGTTAAGTCAGTTTCCTTGCAAGGCGAAGGCTGGGATCTAGAAAGTATCTGGGCTTTTCAACAAGGCTACAGAAGTCCTAAAAAAACCAATAATCTCGAGTGGGAACCATTAGATTCTGAGTCACAAGTTGAGTTAGAAGCTCGCATTAAGACAACCGATTGGACTCGCGACATCATTAATAAGACGGCTGAAGAAGTCGCGCCTAGACAGCTAGCAACAATGGCCGCTGAATTTATTAAGTCAGTAGCTCCTAAAGGTACTGTCAGCGTTAAGATTGTTAAAGATCGTGATCTATTGGCTGAAGGCTGGCAGGGGATATTTGCCGTTGGCCGTGGTTCAGAGAGAACGTCAGCGATGCTTCAACTCGACTATAACCCAACAGGCGATGAGAATGCGCCTGTGTTTGCCTGTCTCGTTGGTAAGGGAATTACATTTGACTCAGGTGGTTACAGCATTAAACCTGGTCAGTTTATGACAGCTATGAAGGCTGATATGGGCGGCGCTGGAACGATCACCGGTGGACTCGCATTAGCTATTACACGTGGTCTTAATAAGCGCGTGAAGCTAATTTTATGTTGTGCTGAGAACATGATTTCTGGTCGAGCATTAAAGCTAGGCGATATCATCACGTACAAAAATGGTAAGACTGTTGAGATAATGAACACGGATGCAGAAGGCCGCTTGGTTCTAGCTGACGGGCTTATGTATGCAAGTGAACATAATCCTGAGCTTATCATTGACTGTGCGACCCTGACCGGCGCGGCTAAAAATGCACTGGGTAATGATTATCATGCATTGCTAAGTTTTGATGATGAATTATCACAAAAAGCATTGAGTGCCGCAGGTCATGAAAAAGAAGGTTTATGGCCACTTCCATTAGCTGACTTTCACCGTGGAATGCTACCATCAAACTTTGCTGATTTGTCCAATATCAGTAGTGGTGATTACACTCCAGGTGCAAGCACCGCAGCAGCGTTTCTTTCTTACTTTGTTGATGATTATAAGAAAGGCTGGGTTCATATGGACTGTGCAGGTACTTACCGTAAGTCTTCAAATGACAAATGGGCTGCAGGCGCAACAGGAATGGGCGTTCGCACTCTAGCTCGCTTCCTAACAGAACAAGCTAAATAGCATTTAATAATCAGATACATCTAATTATAAAAGCCGCTAAAAATCATAGCGGCTGATAACAACAATAATTGAAGCAAAAAGGATATTTTATGGCTCTTGAAAGAACTTTTTCTATCGTTAAACCAGATGCAGTAAAGCGTAACTTGATTGGTGAGATCTATCACCGAATCGAGAAAGCAGGCCTACAGGTTATTGCTGCAAAAATGGTTCAACTTACTGATGAGCAAGCTGGTGGGTTTTACGCAGAGCATGAAGGTAAAGAGTTTTACCCTGCGCTTAAAGAGTTCATGACATCGGGGCCAATTATGGTTCAGGTTCTTGAAGGGGAAAATGCTATTGGTCGTTACCGTGAGTTAATGGGAAAAACCAACCCAGAAGAAGCGGCGTGTGGCACACTTCGCGCTGATTACGCTATCAGTATGCGTTATAACTCTGTACACGGTTCAGATAGCCCTGAATCTGCTGCTAGAGAGATTGAATATTTCTTCCCGAGTTCAGAAATCTGCCCGCGTTCGAACTAAATATTCGCAAGTAAAAAACGTATATTTCAAACCTCAGCCTACTTGCTGAGGTTTTTTATGCCTGTATTAGTATGAAAGGTTAATAAATAACCACTGGTAAATAATAGAGTTAACGATTTCCAACTAGACTTAACTTGTTGGCAACACGTAAAGGCTGTACAATTCGCGCCCTTAAATCTTGTTTCTGTTATTGAGAGGCTACATGACCACTGAAAAAATCAATCTACTCGATTTTGATCGTAAAGGTATGCGTAAATTTTTTGCTGAAGAGTTGGGTGAAAAAGCATTCCGCGCTGATCAGTTGATGAAGTGGATTTATCACTTTGGTTGTGATGACTTCGACAAGATGAATAACATCAATAAAAAGCTTCGCGAAAAACTAAAGCACCGTTGTGAAATCAAAGCACCTTATGTGTCTGAAGCACTTCATTCAAAAGACGGCACCATTAAATGGGCGATGCGCGTTGGTGATCAAGACGTTGAAACAGTTTATATTCCAGAAGAAGACCGTGCGACTTTGTGTGTCTCTTCTCAAGTAGGCTGTGCATTAGAATGTAAGTTCTGCTCAACTGGGGCGCAAGGCTTTAACCGTAACCTTAAAGTATCAGAGATTATTGGTCAGGTTTGGCGTGCAGCGAGAGAGATCGGTCTAGAAAAAGAGACAGGTCGTCGCCCTATTACCAACATCGTAATGATGGGCATGGGCGAGCCACTTCTCAACATGAAAAATTTAATCCCTTCATTAGAGATCATGCTAGATGATTTTGGCTTTGGTTTGTCAAAACGACGCGTAACAGTGTCGACCTCAGGAGTTGTATCAGGCCTTGATCAAATGACCGGAACGATTGACGTTGCTCTAGCAATTTCTCTACATGCGCCAAATGATAAGCTTCGTAGTGAAATTATGCCGATTAATGATCGCTGGGATATTCAAGACTTCTTAGCTTCAGTTCGCCGATACATCGCATCGTCTAATGCAAACCGCGGTAGAGTGACGGTTGAATACGTACTGCTTGATCATGTGAATGATGGAATGGAGCACGCACGTGAATTAGGCGAGTTGATGAAAGACACGCCTTGTAAATTTAATCTAATTCCGTTTAACCCGTATCCGGGATCTCCGTACAAAAAACCGAGCAACTCTCGTATTGATCGTTTTATGAAGACGCTTATGGAATATGATTTTACGGTCACGACGAGGAAGACTCGTGGTGATGATATCGATGCAGCATGTGGACAATTAGCTGGCGATATTATTGATAGAACCAAGCGGACAAAAATGAATGCGGCGGTCGGTCAGCAAATACCAACCAAATCGCTTTAATTCGAAAGATGAAAACAAAGCCAGAGCATGCTCTGGCTTTGTTGTTTTTACATTTTGAAATTAAATTATTGCGATTCTATGTAAAATTTATGAAAAACCTTGACCTGCTTGTGATTTTCGATTGATGGGCATGTTGTTAATCGGTCAATATCTATTAGAATTGCTTATTAGCCTGGTGTTTCAGTTTTGATTCAGGTTTTCGAAGGATTTTTAAGGTTATTACCTTGAATTTTGCTGTATTAAGTGAGGTTAATCCCTTAACAACTATCTGTTTTTGTACATTGAAGTGACTACCAACTATAACTAATAAAAGTTATCGCTTTACAAGAACACCTAAACGAGAAGTACATTACTAATGAGTACTGAACAAGATATTGTAATTGAAGCGCCACAAGTGGCAGAAAAAAAGAAAGAAGCGGGAACGATTCTTAAAGAGCGACGCATTGAGTTAGGATTAAGCCAGAAACAAATCGCTGATCGTTTACGTTTGCGTTTATCTCTTATTGAAGGAATAGAAGACAATAACTTTGAGTCAGGGCAGGTCGCGACGTTTATTCGTGGTTATTTGCGCTCTTATGCAAAAGCGGTAAACATAGATGAATCGATCGTTTTAAGTGCACTGGCTGATTGTGGGGATGCCCAGCATCAAGAGCAAGAGATGATGAGCTTTTCACGCAAAACCAAACGTGAGCGCCATGATAGCCGTATCATGATGCTTACTTGGGGAATTCTAGCGATCATTATCGCAATCTCATCAATTTGGTGGTGGCAAAACCAACTCCAAGACACACTGATCATATCAAGTAGCGATGAAATTGAAGCCATTCAAACGGAATCAAATCAATCGACCCAAATAGAAACGTTAGATCCAGTTGTAGAAAGTGAGCTGTCTAGCGAGCTTCCTGAGCCAATATACCAACAAGAAAATTTAGACGAAAGTACACCTGCTGAAGTTGTTGATACTCAAACTGTTGCGCCACCTACGAGTGATGCAAGCGTTGAAGCGATTGAAGTAGCTAAGCCTGCTGAAAAAGTAGAGCCAGTTGTTATTGCTGAACCTGTTGCTAAAGAAAATGAACCTACACACTCTTCTGCAACGCTACGTCCGCTAACTATGACCTTCAAAGCTGACTGTTGGATCCAAGTGAAAGATGCCTCTGGTAAGGTACTTTCTACAGGGATTAAGAAGGCAGGTCAGAACATCAATTTAGATGCAGAATCTCCGCTAAATATTATTCTAGGTGCACCAGAAAGTGTTTCAATGACATTTGCGAGTGAACCTGTCGACCTTTCTGGGTATACTTCAGGTAAAGTAGCTCGATTCACCTTACCTTAGAACCTAATTATGCAATACGAATCCCCTATTAAACGTCGCCCATCGACACGTATATACGTGGGTGACGTGCCTATTGGTGATGGTGCCCCGATTGCGGTGCAGTCCATGACTAATACACGCACGACCGATGTAGCCGCTACTGTGGCTCAAATTCGATCACTTGAAAAAGTGGGCGCTGATATTGTTCGCGTTTCCGTGCCAACAATGGATGCAGCAGAAGCCTTTAAGCTGATTAAACAGCAAGTTTCTGTTCCGTTGGTGGCCGATATTCACTTTGATTATCGCATTGCACTTAAAGTTGCTGAGTATGGCGTGGATTGTTTGCGCATTAACCCCGGTAATATCGGCAGTGAGGCACGTGTTCGCTCTGTTGTTGATTGCGCACGCGACAAAAATATTCCTATTAGAATCGGTGTTAATGGCGGTTCATTAGAAAAAGATATCCAAGTTAAATATCGAGAGCCGACACCTGAAGCGTTAGTTGAATCTGCAATGAGACATGTTGATATTCTTGACCGTCTTAATTTTGATCAATTTAAAATTAGCGTCAAAGCGTCTGATGTTTTCTTAGCGGTCGACTCATATCGCTTATTGGCGAAGAAAATCGATCAGCCTCTGCACCTAGGGATTACGGAAGCGGGTGGCATGCGTGCTGGCTCGGTAAAATCATCCGTTGGCTTAGGGATGTTACTCGCAGAAGGTATCGGTGATACATTGCGAATCTCTTTAGCGGCTGATCCAGTTGAAGAGATCAAAGTTGGTTTTGATATTCTAAAATCACTTAGGATTCGCTCTCGAGGTATTAACTTTATTGCTTGTCCTAGCTGCTCACGCCAAGAGTTTGATGTGATCAATACAGTGAACGCATTAGAAGAGCGCCTTGAAGACATTATTACTCCGTTGGATGTATCCATCATAGGCTGTGTTGTAAACGGACCAGGCGAAGCTGAAGTCTCTCATTTAGGCTTAGCGGGAAGTAATAAAAAAAGCGC
This sequence comes from Vibrio kyushuensis, assembly GCF_050337325.1. Classification (NCBI taxonomy): domain Bacteria; kingdom Pseudomonadati; phylum Pseudomonadota; class Gammaproteobacteria; order Vibrionales; family Vibrionaceae; genus Vibrio; species Vibrio kyushuensis. Next base: position 101,634 of record NZ_JAKJSV010000012.1, on the reverse strand, counting down.
ATTTTATGAAGACGGTAAACGTCAAAAAGAGCGATTTGATAACGATGATCTTGTTGCAAAATTAGAAGCAAAAATTCGAGCTAAAGCATCTATGGTTGACGAAAGTAACCGTATTGCTGTTCAACAAATTGAAAGCGCTCAATTAGACAATGATCAAATCGACAATAACTAATTTACGGTAAATATTGTGGCAAAACATATTCAAGCAATCAGAGGCATGAACGATTGTCTCCCAACTCAATCTCCGCTTTGGCATAAAGTTGAAGGCGCGGTTAAAAGTGTAGTTAGCGCTTATGGTTACAACGAAGTTCGTATGCCAATTGTTGAGTCAACTCATTTGTTTAGCCGTGCAATCGGTGAAGTAACCGATGTGGTTGAAAAAGAGATGTACACGTTCGAAGACCGTAACGGGGACAGTTTAACATTGCGCCCAGAAGGGACTGCTGGTTGTGTTCGTGCTGGGATCGAAAATGGTCTTTTGTACAACCAAGAACAACGCTTATGGTACATGGGACCAATGTTCCGCCATGAGCGTCCACAGAAAGGTCGTTACCGTCAGTTTCACCAGTGTGGTGTTGAAGTCTTTGGCTTAAACGGCCCAGACGTTGATGCTGAACTAATTATGATGACAGCGCGTCTTTGGCGTGAACTCGGTATTAATGAACATGTTCGTTTAGAGCTTAACTCTATTGGCTCGTTAGAGGCTCGTGCAAACTATCGTACTGCGCTAATTGCTTACCTTGAGCAATACCAAGACGTGCTAGACGAAGATTGTAAGCGACGCTTGCATACTAACCCTCTAAGAGTGCTAGACACTAAAAATCCAGACGTTCAAGCGATCCTAGGTGACGCACCGAGCTTATCTGAGTATTTAGATGATGAGTCAAAGCAACATTTTGCAGGTTTGTGTGAACTTCTTGACGCTGCAGGTATCGAATACACCGTTAATGAGCGTCTGGTTCGTGGCCTAGATTATTATAATCGTACCGTTTTTGAGTGGATCACCGATAGCTTAGGTGCTCAAGGCACTGTATGTGGTGGCGGTCGCTACGATGGTTTAGTTGAGCAACTAGGCGGTAAAGCAACTCCTGCGGTTGGTTTTGCTATGGGCTTAGAGCGTCTCGTTCTGATGATGGAAACTTTAGAGCTGACTCAAGTTCGTCGTAGTGTTGATGTTTACATGGTGACAGCTGGCGAAGGAACAACGATGGCAGGGATGAAGCTTGCTGAACAACTTCGTGAGCAAGTACCAGGTCTTCGTGTTATGAGCCACTTCGGTGGTGGTAACTTTAAGAAGCAATTTAAACGTGCTGATAAAGTAGGTGCGGCAGTAGCGTTAGTACTTGGAGAAAACGAGGTGACTAATAATACCGTTGTCTTTAAAGACCTATCTGCTGGTACGCAAGATACTTACTCACAAACGGATGTTGCAGCTAAGTTAGCTGAACTTATTTAATTAACCGTTAAATTAATAACTAATTAATATTAAGTGGTGTCGGTATGACATCACTTATCGAATAACAGAGGACAGCAAGTGGAAGTCTACGATTCTGAAGAACAACAAGTTGAAGCGATTAAAGATTGGTGGAAAGAGAATGGCAAAGCCGTCATTCTTGGTGCAGTCGTTGGTCTTGGTGGTTTATTTGGTTGGCGTTATTATCAAGATGCAGCTCTAGAAGCAAAAGAACAAGCATCTGAATCTTACACCCAAGTGATGACTGCGTTACTGAGTAACCAAGCAGGTAGCGATGAGCAAGTTCAAAGCTTTATCGATGCCAACGCTAAATCAGAATATTCAGTTCTTGCCGCGCTTCAGTTAGCAAAAGTTCAAGTTGAAGCGAATCAACTTGATGAAGCGCTTGCTCAACTAGAGTGGGCTAAAGCGAACAGTAAAGATGAAGCGCTTAAAGCGGTTATTATCTACCGTGTAGCTCGTATTCAAGCAGAGCAAGAAAACTATGCAGGTGCGCTAGCTGAACTGAGTAATATTACCGATGCAAATTGGTCTGGTCGTATTGCTGAACTACGTGGTGATATCGAGCTAAGACAGGGTAATGAAGATGCAGCGTATGCCGCATATTCAGAAGCTCAGCAATCAGCGGACGCAAGCCAAACTCTACAACTTAAGCTTGATGATTTAGCCAAGTAAGGGCTTTTGTTGATGAATAAACTACTGAGCAGGCTTTTGATGTCAGCCATCGCTGTAGGTACGCTTATAGGGTGTGCAAGCGAAGAAGATACAATCATTATGGCACCAGTGCCTATGGTGACAAGTGAGTTTACACCAGAGCAGCAATGGCGCGCTTCGGCAGGTGGTGGTGTTGGCCATTACTTTTCTAAGCTAACGCCTGAATACGCATATGGTCATGTCTTTGTTGCAAGTCGAGACGGTGTTGTTAAAGCCCTTGATCCTGAAAATGGAAAAACGCTATGGCAGACTGATTTAGAAGAAGATGTATCAGCCCGTTTATCCGGTGGTATCACTGCGGCGTATAGCCAAATTTATATTGGTAGTGAAAACGGCCAATTGATTGCACTGGATGCCAAAACCGGTGAATTAGCTTGGCGCGTTGATGTTGACGGTGAAGTACTGGCTGCCCCTGTTGCAGACAGCAATATGATCATCGTTAATACCAGCCGTGGCATGTTAATCGCTTTAGAGCAATCAACAGGCGTTCAAAAATGGGCAATCAGCACTGATGTACCTAATCTGACCTTACGCGGTGACAGTGCACCTGTTACTGTTTCTGGTGGTGTATTTTGGGGTACAGCTAACGGTCGACTAGCCGCTGCAATTGTGGAACGTGGTCAACTTATTTGGCAACAGCCAATTGGTATGCCGCAAGGTTCAACTGAGATTGACCGTTTGGTTGATGTCGATGCCTCACCAGTTGTTATCGGTAGCACCTTATACATTGTTGGATTTAATGGTCAATTAACGAGTATTGATCTTCAATCTGGCAGACCAATGTGGAAGCGTTCATACTCTTCAGCAACGGATCTAGCAACAGATGGTAGCCGTATATATCTAGTGACGGATCAAGATCATCTTATTGCTGTTGATGCACGAAGTGGCACTGAGATCTGGAGTAATAAAGATCTAGAATATCGCCAATTAACAGCGCCAGTGATTATTGATAATCGAGTGGTTGTTGGTGATAGTGAAGGTTACTTACACTGGTTAGATCGCAGCAGTGGCGAATTTGTCGCACAACAACTGGTTGATGACAGTGGTTTTGCCGTTGGCCCAACTGCAATTCCTGATGGTTACGTCATCGTAACCCGCAATGGCGATGTAAAGAAACTGACGATCAATAAGTAATATCGTGATATAATTCACATTCGGCTCCTTGCTGTTATCAGCTAGGGGCCGTTTTATTGAGAAAAATCAAATCATGTGGTTATAGGTAACTGCATTGCGCTGTTTTCTAAGAGTCTGTTTATTCGAACCAATTTATATGGGAAGGATAATATGGGGTTTTAGACCTATGGCAATCCGTTACCTATAACTACATATAGAACATATTGTAGAGGTTTATTATGGTACCTGTTGTTGCTCTTGTCGGGCGTCCAAATGTAGGAAAATCTACATTGTTTAACCGACTGACACGTACTCGTGACGCATTGGTTGCTGACTTTCCTGGTTTAACTCGTGACCGTAAATATGGTCATGCTAAATCAGAAGAACATGAATTCATTGTGATTGATACGGGTGGTATTGATGGCACTGAAGAAGGTGTTGAAACAAAAATGGCGGCTCAGTCGCTAGCAGCGATTGATGAAGCCGATGTCGTTTTGTTCATGGTTGATGGCCGTGCTGGTCTTACGCCTTCAGATGAAGCGATTGCAAAACACTTACGCTTAATTGAAAAACCTTCAATGCTTGTGGTTAACAAAATTGATGGAATTGATGGCGATGCTGCTTGTGCTGACTTCTGGAAACTAGGTGTTGATGATATGTACCAGATCGCAGCTGCTCATGGCCGCGGTGTAACAGCACTTATTGAACTTGCTCTAAATCCATTTGCAGAAGCATTAAAAATTGAAAATGGCGAAATTACCGATTTAACGGATTTCGAAGATGATGATGAAGAGCAAGTAGAGTTTACTGAAGAAGAAGCTGAAGAAGAGTTCAAGCGCCTTCAGGATCAGCCGATTAAACTTGCTATCATTGGTCGTCCGAACGTTGGTAAATCAACGCTAACTAACCGAATTTTGGGTGAAGAGCGTGTGGTTGTTTATGATATGCCAGGAACAACTCGTGACTCTATCTACATTCCGATGCAGCGCGATGAGCGTGAATATGTATTAATTGATACCGCAGGTGTTCGTCGTCGTAAGGCTATTAACGAAACCGTTGAAAAATTCTCGGTAGTTAAAACGCTAAAAGCAGTTGAAGATGCGAACGTTGTATTACTTCTTATCGATGCTCGTGAGAATATCTCAGAGCAAGACTTAAGCTTACTTGGATTTGCATTGAACGCTGGACGTTCGATTGTAATCGCAGTAAACAAGTGGGATGGTCTTGATAGTGATGTAAAAGAGCACGTGAAAAAAGAACTGGACCGTCGTCTAGGCTTTGTTGATTTTGCTCGTATTCACTTTATCTCTGCACTACACGGTACAGGTGTTGGTCACTTGTTCGAATCGGTTCAGGAAGCGTATAAGTCAGCAACAACACGTGTAGGTACTTCAGTACTGACTCGTATCATGAAGATGGCATCTGATGATCACCAACCACCAATGGTTCGTGGACGCCGCGTTAAGATGAAATATGCGCACGCTGGTGGTTATAACCCACCAATCGTTGTTATCCACGGTAACCAAGTAAAAGAGCTACCGGCATCTTACAAACGCTACCTAATGAACTACTATCGTAAATCATTAGAGATCATGGGTACGCCAATTCGTATTCAGTTCCAAAGCAGTGAGAACCCATTTGAGGGTAAGACTAATAAAGTAACTATCTCTCAGGAGCGTAAACGCAAGCGCCTGATGACGATGGTGAAAGGTCGCAACAAAAAATAGTTCAGTGCCCAAGCTTATTGCTTGGGCTTTTTTTTGCCCTCCATACACAAGCCTATATTAACAACTAAACAGTAGACTCCTATGACTGTAACTCCAACCATTACTCAATTTTGCCACCAAACGTGGCAGTTAGACTCGTTCATTCAATTAATCTCTAAACAAGATGGCAACACGTATGTTGTGACGGAGAGAACGCCTTTCCATCCTGTAAGCCACATATGGCCCGATCACCCTGCGGACCAAGGTCATCTTGAAATCGCGGGAAAATCGATTTCTGTAGACAATTGTCTTGTTGGTGCAGTCGAAGTTGCAACGCAGCAACTATTCATTGGCGATGCCATTCCTGTTAAGCGCGATGCCGAAGGGTGGGTATTTGTCGTTGTTCACTGTTTTCAGAGTGACGTCGATGAATTAAAAGTCAATGAATCCATCACTTGGGTCGTTGATAAAGCGTATCAGCAAAGCCTAAGTCGAGGTCACAGTGCGGGCCACTTAGCTTACCTTGCGCTGAACAAAGTACTCGCGGAAGGTTACTGGCGCAAAGATGCAGACAGAAAAGACCCGCACGGGCACCATGACTTTAATAGCTACGCACAAGTCACCAGTTTTGTAACCGAAGACCGATGTGTAGATGTGTACCGTTTAGGTAAAACACTACGTAAGCGAGGTTTAAACAGCGCACAAATGCTGGAAGAGTTAACGTCTATAGAGAGTCGCGTAAATGATCAATTGGTTAGTTGGTTAGAGACCAAAGCTGATGTTCTTATGACGTGCGATGGTGACTCTTTAACAAGCTCACGATACTGGTCATGTGATTTGGCTGAAGGCAGTGTGGCGACCATACCTTGTGGCGGAACACACGTTAATTCTTTGGTGGAGTTTGAGAGTATTCAGGTATCGCTAATTCAGCTTGATGAGCAGAATATTGAAATGCAAACTGCTGTAAATGAAGTAAATTAGATTTACGATACTTTTATGAAAAACTAATTGGTCTCGTTTTTTATATATCAATCGATATAAAATATCGGTTAAAATTGAAATGCAGCACATGTAACTTATGCTTTCGGTGTGTGGTGATATAAATGTTCTTTTTATGGGAGATCGCTGATCAAGTTGGATAAAGCGTAAGATCATTAAAGGATCTTTTGTTGAAATGATCAATGATCGTTCGCTTGGGATTTATCAAATATCACAGATCAAGAAGAGTTTAATATAGCGAATCTAACGGTCAGTCTTAAACCGTTAGCATTGTTTAAATGAGAGAGAAACTTATGAGTAGTAACCATTGCCCAAAATGTGAAAATTCATTGGAGTGGGTAGGGCATTATTCTTGCTTTTCTTGCGAGGTTGATTACACCAAGAAAGCATTTTGTCCTGACTGCGATGCGGAATTAGAGAAACTTCAGGCGTGTGGTTCAGCGAGCTACTTTTGTAACTCGTGTAATGAGCTGAAGTCGAAGTCTCGAGTTAAGGTTGTCTTTGAAGAGATGAAAGCCTAGTTATCTTAACGATGACTTTAGCGTGCTTCTAGTTGACGGTTGAGCGAATGTCGCCTTCAGCTAAACGGGTGAGTAACTTATCGCCCGTTTTCACTTGCTCAGCACGAGTAATCACCGAGCCTTTACTATCTTGTGTAATTGAATAGCCACGTGAAAGCGTCGCCAGCGGGCTGACTGTATCAAGCTTTTCTGCCATCAAACTAAATCTATGACGAGTATTTAAAAGGTGCCTTTGCATCGCATCAACAAGCTTTTGCTCAGATTGAGCTAAGTGTGAGCTTTGCTGACTTAACTGAATTACGGGAGATTGCAGTTGCAGCTTATGTTCTAATCGACTGAGTTTGATTTTTTGGTTGTTCAGGTATTGTTTTGAAGCGTGATGTAACCGAGCTTCTAATTGATCTATTTGCTGACTTTGCTGCTGAAGTTGAACACTAGGATGCTGCTTATCTAGACGGTGGTTCAATTGAGCGATATCAGCTTGTTGCGCTGACATATAGTGGCGCATCGCGTTTAGCAAGTTTCTCTTCTTCGCCATTACAGCTTGTGCTTTATGGCTGTTATCTCGGCTAACGAGTTCTGCGGCGGCCGAAGGTGTTGGCGCACGCATATCTGCAACGAAATCAGCAATAGTGACATCGATTTCATGACCGACTGCACTAATGATCGGGATTTGACTGGCTGCGATCGTTCGAGCGACGATCTCATTATTAAAGCACCAAAGATCTTCCAGTGAACCGCCCCCTCGACCAACAATCAACACGTCGCACTCTTGACGGCTGTTTGCACGACCAATTGCTTGAGCTATCTGTATTGCGGCATCTTGCCCTTGCACGACTGTTGGGTAGACAACAACGGGCAAACTCGGATCACGTCTTTTCAACACATCTAGAATGTCAAAAAGAGCGGCACCTGTTTGAGAGGTAATAACGCCTACACACTTAGGGTGTTCAGGTAAAGTTGATTTACAGCTTTGAGAAAAAAGACCTTCTGCTGCAAGCTTCATCTTTAGTTCATCGAACTGTTGCTGCAGTTGTCCGTCACCTTCTGGCTGCATGCTATCAATAATAAGCTGATAATCACCTCTTGGCTCATAAAGAGAGAGGCGTGCTTTTACTAATACTTGCTGACCATTTTTGGGTTTAAACGTAACTCGGCGATTATTGCCTTTGAACATCGCACATTTAACTTGGGCGCGAGAATCTTTTAGCGTGAGGTACCAGTGGCCAGACACAGGAGATGAAAAGTTGGAGATCTCTCCCACGAGCCAAACAATACCCATTTGATTTTCAAGCAGTAATCGAACTTCAGAATTAAGGCGTGAGACAGTGAAGATATTTTGGTTGGTCAGAGAAGACACAGCTAAACTCGTAGACGTGAGCGTGGAAGATAGCGGCAATATACTACATAACAAGGGGGTAAATGCAAATTAAAATCAGATAAATGTGTAGCCAAGCGATTGCGCCGTGCGTATAATCCGTCTGCAATATCAAATCCAAATGACTTTATTATGCGAAACGATAGAGTCGGATTTACTCCTTTTAACTCCTTTGTTGTGAGATATTGCAAATGCTACGAATCGCAAAAGAAGCCTTAACTTTTGATGACGTTTTACTCGTCCCGGCACACTCTACTGTTCTTCCGAACACAGCTGATCTTCGCACTCAGCTTACTAAAAATATCGCGTTAAACATCCCAATGATTTCAGCATCCATGGATACTGTTACAGAAGCTCGTTTGGCAATCGCTCTTGCCCAAGAAGGTGGCATTGGTTTTATTCATAAGAATATGTCCATTGAGCAGCAAGCTGAGCAAGTTCGCTTAGTTAAGATATTTGAAGCGGGTGTGGTTTCTGCTCCAGTTACCGTTCGTCCAGATGCGACCATCCAAGATGTTGTTGCGCTGACGGAAAAACACGGTTTTGCAGGTTTCCCTGTTGTTACTGAAAGCAATGAATTAGTTGGTATTATTACTGGCCGTGATATTCGCTTCGTTACTGATCTTTCAAAGAAAGTTGATGTAGTAATGACACCAAAATCTCGCCTAGCATCAGTTAAGGAAGGCGCAACTCGTGAAGAAGTGCAAGAGAAAATGCACGAAGCACGCGTTGAAAAAGTACTGGTTGTGAATGATGAATTCCAACTAACCGGTATGATCACAGCAAAAGATTTCCATAAAGCAGAACGTAAACCTAACGCGTGTAAAGATGACAAAGGTCGTCTACGTGTTGGTGCTGCTGTTGGCGCAGGCGCAGGTAATGAAGAGCGCGTTGCTGCTCTTGTTGAAGCTGGCGTTGATGTTCTACTTATCGACTCTTCACACGGACACTCTGAAGGTGTTCTTAACCGTATTCGTGAAACACGTGCGGCATTCCCTGATTTAGATATCATTGGTGGCAACGTTGCTACCGGTGCTGGCGCTAAAGCGTTAATCGAAGCGGGTGTTAGTGCAGTTAAAGTTGGAATCGGCCCGGGTTCAATTTGTACAACTCGCATCGTTACTGGTGTTGGTGTACCACAAGTTACTGCTATTTCAGACGCAGCAGAAGCAGCCGCTGAGTACGGTATTCCAGTTATTGCTGATGGCGGTATTCGTTACTCTGGCGATATCTGTAAAGCGATCGTTGCTGGCGCATCATGTGTCATGGTGGGTTCTATGTTCGCAGGAACAGAAGAAGCACCGGGTGAAGTTATCCTTTATCAAGGTCGTTCATACAAATCTTACCGTGGTATGGGTTCGCTTGGCGCAATGTCTCAAGGTTCATCGGATCGTTACTTCCAATCTGATAACGCAGCTGACAAGCTTGTACCAGAAGGCATTGAAGGTCGTATCGCTTATAAAGGTCGCCTAAAAGAGATCGTTCACCAGCAAATGGGCGGGCTTCGTTCAAGCATGGGCCTAACTGGCTCACCAACGATTGAAGTAATGCGTAATAAAGCTGAATTTGTGATTATCTCAGGTGCGGGTATGAAAGAATCTCACGTACATGATGTTCAGATCACCAAAGAAGCACCTAACTACCGTCTAGGTTAATGCATAATGGTTGCGCTTATTTAATAAATAGGCGCGACGAAAACGATTGCTTTATCACTTGAAGACTTAATGAGAGGCGGGTACACTCGCCTCCGTTTCATTATTTAGCTAATAAGACTACCTCAAATGACTAAAAATATTCATGACCAACGTATTCTAATTCTGGACTTCGGTTCTCAATACACGCAGCTTGTTGCACGTCGTATTCGTGAGATCGGTGTCTACTGTGAGCTTTGGAGCTGGGACGTAGAAGAAGCTGACATTCGTGAATTTAACCCAGACGGTATTATCCTATCTGGCGGCCCTGAGAGTGTGACGGAAAATAACTCTCCACGTGCCCCTCAATATGTATTTGACTCTGGCGTGCCAGTATTTGGCGTATGTTACGGCATGCAGACCATGGCTGAGCAGCTAGGTGGTAAGGTTGCAGGCTCTGATGAGCGTGAGTTCGGCTACGCAGCCGTTCAAGTAACAGGTGAATCTGCTCTATTTAAAGATCTTGAAGAGACGCAAGATGTTTGGATGAGCCACGGCGACAAAGTTGTTGAGATCCCATCAGACTTCGTAAAAGTTGCGCAAACGGACACTTGTCCATACGCAGCAATGGCGAATGAAGAGAAAAAATACTACGGAGTACAATTTCACCCAGAAGTAACGCACACTAAAAACGGCTTGAAAATGCTGGAAAACTTCGTACTTGATGTATGTGGTTGTGAGCGTCTATGGACATCAGAATCAATCATTGAAGACGCAGTTGCTCGTATTAAAGAGCAAGTAGGTGATGACGAAGTGATTCTTGGTCTGTCTGGTGGTGTTGACTCTTCAGTGGTAGCGATGCTTGCTCACCGTGCAATTGGTGACAAACTAACGTGTGTGTTTGTTGATAACGGCTTACTTCGTTTAAATGAAGCAGAGCAGGTTATGGAAATGTTCGGCAACAAGTTTGGTCTTAAGATCATTCACGTTGAAGCTGAAGAGCGTTTCCTAAAAGCACTTGAAGGCGAATCAGATCCAGAAGCGAAGCGTAAGATCATTGGCCACGTATTTGTTGATATCTTTGACGAAGAGTCGAAGAAACTATCAAACGCGAAATGGTTAGCGCAAGGTACTATCTACCCTGATGTTATCGAATCAGCTGCGTCTAAAACAGGCAAAGCCCACGTTATCAAATCTCACCACAACGTTGGTGGTCTTCCTGATGACATGGAAATGGGTCTTGTTGAGCCGCTACGTGAGCTATTTAAAGATGAAGTTCGTAAGATTGGCCTAGAGCTTGGTCTTCCGTACAACATGCTTTACCGCCACCCATTCCCTGGGCCTGGTCTAGGTGTTCGTGTTCTTGGCGAAATCAAGAAAGAGTATTGTGATTTGCTACGTCGTGCTGATGCTATCTTCATTGAAGAACTTCACGCGGCTGATCTTTACAATAAAGTATCTCAAGCATTCACTGTATTCTTACCAGTACGCTCTGTTGGCGTAATGGGTGACGGTCGTAAATACGATTGGGTTGTTTCGCTACGTGCGGTAGAAACTATCGACTTTATGACTGCCCATTGGGCACATCTGCCATATGACTTCTTAGGTAAGGTTTCTAACCGTATCATCAATGAAGTTGGTGGAATTTCACGTGTTGTTTACGATATTTCAGGTAAGCCACCTGCGACTATCGAGTGGGAATAATCTTTAACTAGATTAATTCTGCAAATGAAAGCCTCGTAATTATTACGGGGCTTTTTTATTACCTGATGATATTCGATTCGCTTATAGCTGCTACGCGTCGGTTGTTTACCTAACACGTGTTTTTTGTAGCACACCGTTTACTCTTAATGTCTACCGAATGCCAAATGGTTTACATTCGAACAAAGTGACTCGCAAGTTTACCTTTCTGTAGCCTTTTCCACTGCACCTATCTCTATCAACGCTCTAATCTTTGGTGAATTTCCGGTGAAACAAGGACTTCACTAATGAAGAAGCGTAACCATCTAGCCTTATGGATAGGCTGCACACTCGCTGCTAATAGTATGGCAGCATTAACCATTCAACCTGACCCCGAAAATCCTACGGGGTATATTGTTTCGCGCGTTGACCTTGAAGCGAATGCCGCTGAGAAGGCCAGCGATCCTATGTATGCTATATGGTCTCAGGCGCTGCAAACGAGTAGTAATAGCGTTGTAGAACAAATTGAACCTAACCTTGCGTCAAACCCTTCGAACGTAAAGCGTGTTGAAAATGTCTTCCCACAATCTGAGTGGGATTTCTTAACGCACATGGCAGCTCCTGAATACACCTACACACGTTTCCTGCGTGCGGTCGGCAAGTTCCCTGCGTTTTGCGGAGAGTACACCGATGGAAGAGATTCTGATGCGATTTGTAAAAAATCGATTGTGACCGCGTTTGCTCATTTTTCTCAGGAAACTGGTGGGCACATTGCTAAAGATAATATCTCTGATAACCCATTAGCGTTAGAAGAGTGGCAACAAGCACTAGTACATGTGCGTGAAATGGGCTGGTCTGAAGGAGAAGAGGGCTATACAACCGGATGTGGACAAAACGATTGGCAGAATCAACGTTGGCCTTGTGCAGCCGGACAGGGCTATTTTGGTCGTGGTGCTAAGCAACTTTCGTATCACTTCAATTACGGTGCTTTTTCAGAAGTCATGTTTGATGGTGATGCGACGGTATTGCTCAACAATCCCGGTTTAGTGGCCGACTCTTGGCTCAACCTTGCATCGGCTATTTGGTTTTTCTTAACTCCACAAGCGCCTAAGCCGGCCATGCTGCACGTGATTGATAGAACGTGGTCACCGTCAGTACGTGAAACCGAAGCGGGAATTGGTTATGGGTTTGGTACGACAATCAACGTTATCAATGGCGGTATTGAGTGTGGTGAGCAAAACAAAGACAAAGGTCAGCCGGTTAACCGAATTCGCTATTGGGAAGGATTATCCAATCATTATCAGATCCCAGTTGAGGCAGATGAGCAGAACACCTGTTGGCAACAAACTCCCTACGGAAGTTTGAATCTTAATGGTGCAACCGATGTTCTCTACACTAACTGGGATGGCAACTGGAAGTATTACGCTGATCGCCCTGAAGGGTATTCATTTGAGTGTGAGTTAGTCGGCTTTCAAACGGCATACTCTGCACTGGTTCCCGGAGATTACGAAAAGTGTGTGACAAACTTTTATGGGTCACACGCGAGTTGGCCTGAGGTTCGTGTTGTAGCCCTGCTTGACCCTGTTGATCCAACCGAACCGCCCATTGGAGGCGTTGCTGCATGGGATGCAAATAAAGTCTACTTAGCGGGAGATAAAGCCAGCCTTAATGGGGTCACTTATCAAGCTAAATGGTGGACGCAGGGAGATGATCCAGCAACAGGAGGTGCATGGGAAGCGATTGCTGGAGAACCAACAACACCTCCAACCGAGCCGCCAGTAACAGAGCCCCCAGTTACCGAACCTGAGCCGCCAATTACAGAAGAGCCACCTGTCACTGAACCACCAGTGACTGAGCCAGACCCAAGTACATTTACACCTTGGCAACCAGGAAGTTCGCAAGTGAGTAATGGAGAAAAGGTGAGTTACTTAGGTAAATGCTTCATCGCTAAAAATGGCCCTGGAGTTTGGGAAAGCCCAACTCAAAGCAATTGGTTCTGGGATGAGATTGCCTGTCAGTAGAGTTGATGATTAAACGTTAACGCTTTGTAGGGAGGGGTTAGCGTCGCACATAAAACAAAAGCCGAAGCATAAGATTAATCTATTGTTTCGGCTTTTTTAATCTCGACTCTCTGCCTATTTTGCAAATCACCTCACTTCATTTGGAAGCTTTGTTTATTTTAGAGAATAAAGTACTGTACAAAGTGCGTTTGTGAATTTATATTCAAATTTAAATTATAAATATTCTATTATTTAGGGTTAAGGTGTACCTATGGAACAAGCGGATATCACGTCTCTCATCCCCATTTTGATTACTTTGGTTTTGTCGTTAGCAACAAGAAATGTCGTTATTGGTCTTTTTGCCGGTGTGCTTAGTGGCGTTGCAATGATCAACAACATGTTTACCGAACTCAACCCTTTAGATACTTTTGGCAGTATGGTCAAAGATTACTTAGTCCCTCAGCTTACCGATAGCTATAATGCAGGGGTGATCATGCTGTTGATTTTTATTGGCGGTTTCGTTGCTCTGATGGAGAAGTCTGGCGGTGGTGTTGCTTTCGCTAAAAGAATCATTCAGTGGGTGAGCAGTAAATGTCAGGCCCAAATTTCGGCTTGGTTTGGTGGGATCGTTATATTTTTCTCAGACTTAGGTACGCCATTAATCGTTGGTCCTGTTTTTCGCCCTCTTTTTGATAAGCTGAAATTGTCGAGACAGAAACTGGCTTTTATCATCGATTCAACGTCGTCGCCAGTGGCCATTCTTATCCCCTTTATCGGTTGGGGTGTTTACATTATGGGGTTAATTCAAAAGGAGTTCACCGCGTTAAATGTCACTATGTCTGATTGGGATGCTTTCATTGGTGCGATCCCTTTTCAATTCTATGCATTCTTGGCGATTTTCATTGTACCGTTAGTGTCTTTGAAGGGGCTAGATTTTGGGCCAATGGCTAAAGCTGAGCGTGATTGCCAAGCGGGCGTTATTTCAGGGGCTAACTCGGATACATTAAATCCATTCTCGCATAAAAATGCAAAAGCATCTTTTGTCTGGGCACCACTACTGGTGATGGTCGGCGTATTGTGTTCTATGTTGGTGCCTCAAGGGTTTCCTTTCCAACAGGTGGCTGGTTCATCATTCCGAGCAGCGCTATCGTCAGCTTACTTCTTTGCTGCTATTACATTAATTTCGTTGATGGCCTTTTATGGCGTAAGAAAGCTATCAGATGGCGTTTCCGTTTATCTTAAGGGTATGGGAGGCATGATGCCCGTGGCAATCATATTGGTTCTTGCATGGGCACTGAGCACAGTAGGTAAAGAGCTCGGTACGGCTGCTTATATTGCCGAACAAGCACAAGGTGGTTTCCCTAATTGGTTAGTACCGGCTGTCGCGTTCTTGCTTGCGGCTATTATTTCATTTGCTACCGGCTCGTCGTGGGGAACATTCGCGATTATGATGCCATTAGTGATTCCAACGGCGATCGCTATCGATGCGCCACTGCTTGTTTCTATTGGAGCGGTACTTTCTGGTGGGTTGTTTGGTGATCATTGCTCACCAATTTCTGAAACGACCATTCTCTCCTCTACTGGAGCGGGCTGTGATCAGTTTGAACACTTTAGAACTCAGTTGCCTTACGCACTAATGAATGGTGGCATTGCGTTAGTAGCGTTTGTAATTGCAGGTTTTACGGGCAGTGCGTTAACGCTTATTGGAGCGCTTGTGCTTCAAATCGTTGCGATTACCGTTCTGTCTAAACTCGATAAACCAGCCAGTGTAGAACAAGCTTCCTTACAACAAGAGAACGTTTAATCAACTCGTAATCATCATTGTTTCGTCAGTATCAATAGAAAGGAGCCTCATTGGCTCCTTTTTCTTCTCGTCGATATATCTCAGTATTCCTTAAGCGATCATTTCAACAACCTTAGTTTTCGCCAACTAATTACCCCATTTACATTTTATTACACTAAACTCCGCGTGTAATGTTTATAACTATTTTTTAAAGGCGAGTAAAATGTCAACGAAACTAGCAAACCCAGCGCCACTTGGCTTAATGGGTTTTGGTATGACGACCATACTGTTAAATATCCATAATGCGGGTTATTTCCCAATCGATTCGATGATCTTAGCAATGGGTATTTTTTACGGCGGTTTGAGTCAAGTTATCGTTGGTATTATGTGCTTTCAGCGTGGTGATACGTTTGGTACAACTGCATTTACATCATATGGCCTGTTCTGGTTAAGCTTAGTCGGCATCATCGTTATGCCATACATGGGTCTACCAGCAAGCCCTGCTCACTTTATGGGTTGGTACCTAGCATTGTGGGGAATCTTCACAGGCTTTATGTTCATCGGTTCTTTGTGCTACCCACGTGCAAAACAGGTCGTGTTTGGATCATTAACTATCCTGTTTGCTTTACTTGCGGCTCGTGACTTTACGGGAAGTGAATTGATTGGAACGATTGCCGGTTTTGAAGGGATCTTCTGTGGCGCAAGTGCGATTTACTTTGCGATGGCGCAAGTGATCAACAACGAATATGGTCGTACAGTTTTACCTATCGGTGAAAAGAAGGCACTTAAATCTGTTCCAGTAACAGAACAAGCAGTGTCACAAGATACAATGACGGCTAAGGTTGCTGCATAGTCAGCGTTATCGTTACGATTGAAATAAAAGAAAAGGGTTAGCTAATATAGCTAACCCTTTTTAATAACTGGTCAATAAAGAGTTATTAAGTTGAAGGTTGTTCCACAGGCTTAGTATCTTCTACTTCAGCGTGTGGTGATTTTCCTGTTTTACGTTTGTATTTTTCTTCCCAGTAAGTTGCACCTTTGATGCCTAATTTTACAGGGTTAAACGTAAATTCAGTGACGCCACGTTTCTGCTGTTCTTCATAATCGGCAAGAGCTTTTAATGCAGGCTTCGACATAAAGAAAATAATCAAAATACCGATAATGTTTAGCCAAGCCATTAAGCCTACACCAACATCACCCATTGCCCATGCCAAGTTAGCACTCTTCACGGTTCCGTAAAAAACTGCTGCCATGATGACAAGTTTTAGAACAAACATTAAACCGTTAATTTTTACTGTTCTACGTATGTAAGCAATGTTTGTTTCTGCAATGTAGTAGTAAGCAAGAATAGTGGTAAATGCAAAGAAGAAAAGAGCAATCGCGATGAATGGTTTGCCCACACCAGGAAGCGCACTTTCAATCGCCATTTGCGTAAATACAGGACCGTTAGCACTGATGTTTTCAGCAATGTTTTGTACGATAAATGCGTCTGGGCCACCGTGTACGTTGTACGCACCTGTGATCAGAATCATAAACGCAGTTGCTGAACATACTAGTAGCGTATCGATGTAGATAGAGAACGACTGAACAAGACCTTGTTGAGCTGGGTGATCAACACTTGCTGCAGCTGCAGCGTGAGGGCCAGTACCTTGTCCAGCTTCATTTGAGTAAACACCACGCTTAACACCCCAACCAATAGCAGCACCAAAGCCAGCCATAGGCGTGAATGCATCACCAATGATCATTGCAAAGATACGTGGTACCTCACCAACGTTTAGTAGGATGATAACGAAAGCCGTGATGATATAAGCAAGCGCCATGAAAGGCACAACAACTTGAGTGAAGTTTGCAATACGTTTAACGCCACCGAAAATGATGAAGCCAAGAATAATTGCTACAACAGTACCGGTGAAAATTTTAGCAAAACTGAACGTACCGATAGCTGTTTCAATCATGTCGCCAGAACCGAACGCAGCTTCTACTGCATTACCGATACTGTTTGATTGAACGCCGGGGAGAAGAACACCACAGGCAAAAATCGTCGTGATAGCGAAGATCCAAGCGTACCATTTTTGGCCCATCGCTTTTTCGATGTAATACGCAGGACCACCACGGAACTGGCCTTCGTCTTCTTCTTTATAGATTTGAGCCAGAGTTGATTCTGCATAGGCAGTAGCAGCGCCAAAGAAGGCGACAACCCACATCCAGAATACTGCACCTGGGCCACCAAATCCGATAGCAGCAGCAACACCAGCAATGTTACCTGTGCCGACTCGGCCTGATAGTGATACGGCTAAAGCTTGGAATGAGGAGATACCCTTGCTTGAGCTCTTTCCTGACAACAATAGACGCCACATTTCAAAAAAGTGACGAATTTGTACAAACCTGGTGATGATGGAGTAGAACAATCCAGCGCCTAGGCACAAATAGATCAGCACTGGGCTCCAGATAATTCCATTCATAAAATCAACAAACGACTGCATGAGCTTTTTCCCTGTTTATGTAGTGATTATTTTTCAATCGACACATTAACGTTTTTGTAGCGAACTTGTTAATGCTTTTGTCTATTCAGGTTTCTGGTTGTGACTTAGTACACAAATCTATTCTTGTTATGATTTATAGGTGAAATATCTGGTAGAGGTGTAAACATTGCGTTAATAAATTGTTCACAATATGAGTTTTGAAGTTTAATAGCGGCTCTGAATGTCACGAGTTGCGGTGATAATGCCTAGTTATTGGTTGGTTTTTAGATAGTCATGCCTTTCGTGCTCGGAGTTCGAGGGTAGAAGGGAAGGCTTGCTCATCGAGGGAACAAACATAAATTTTCAATGGCAACTTAATCGCGACCTCCTACAATTAATTACTGAGGGGTACGCATATGAAATCAGAAGAGAGCCAATGTAGTTATCAAAGCCCCGATAACTGGTGTTGTGATCAACCTTGTGGCGACTCGGGACTGTGCTATTGGCATGATCCTAGTGTAGATAAAAGTCATGATGATATACGTGAAAAGGTTGAAAGCTGGGCTGCTGAGGGGAAACCCTTAGATGGATTTCAGTTGGCGAAAACGAACTTGGTGGATATCAATCTAGTAAACCGAGGGAGTAAAGAAGGTTATAAGTGTAGAGACGTAGATTTCTACCGTGCAGATTTATCTCATGCACATTTTTTCGGCTTAGATTTACAGGGGTCTTCATTAATGAAGGCTAAGTTATGTTCGGCAAACCTACACTGTGCAAAATTAGATAATTGCAACTTATTAGGTGCGGATCTTGGCCGAGCAAGGCTTGAAAATATTGAGTGGGGAGATTCATTAAAACAAGAGATAGATACCCGGGCAGCATTAAAACTAGGCGATCGTAACAAAGTTGTTTCTTTATGTCAGGAAGCCGAAGAGGTTTGTCGAAACATTCGAAAGCAATGTGAAAAAGAAGGGCTGTTTGAAACCGCAGGGACCTTTTTTAAAAAAGAGATGAGGTACCGTCGCTATCAAATGCCACCTTTGAGTTTTAATCGTTTTATCTCAAAAACGGTGGATTTATTTTGTGGGTACGGTGAATCACCAATTCGAGTGGTGGCATTTTCGCTGGGTTTGATTTTAGCGTGTGCAATGGCGTATTTTTTGTTGGATACAACGGCTCATAACCCTATTTATGCTGATGTAGAAGGTTGGCGCTTTTATGCTTATGAGTTCTTCAATGCTGTCTACTTCAGTGTTGTCACTTTTACGACACTCGGTTACGGAGATATATCACCCCACGGGATTGCAAGGTTTATTGCAGCGTTTGAAGCGTTTTTAGGCAGCTTCACCATGGCTCTGTTTGTGGTCGTTTTTGTTAAAAAGATGACCCGGTAAATAACCAGTTTCAATCTTACTAAAGGCAATAATGTAAAAAAAAGCAGATGCTTATGTATCTGCTTTTTGTCTTTCTATAGCCATGTAACCTTTCTTCTCTCGTGTCATCCACCCTGAACTTTCATCGTTTACACGCCGGCAGTTGACGTTCTCTTATTATTAATTGTTATGTTTTTATTTTTTGATATGTAATTTTTCAATCTTTATCTCGGTCTGATTGAAAGCGGATATTGAATGTAGGCAGTTCAGTTGTTTTTAAATCAGCTTATCGGAGGGGTGCAGTGAAAGAAGGTAAACGGAGAAGCATGTGTCACTAATCACGAGTTTACAGACCCACCTTTTGACTGGCACAAGCTCAACGCTGTGGCTGTTTGTGGGGGTTATTTTGCTTTCTTATCTATTAGAAGATCTTGCCATCATCGCTGCGGCAGGCATTGCTATGCAGCAGTTACTGTCACCATCGTTGGCTTTATTAGCCATTTTTCTTGGCATAGCGTCAGGTGATATCGGGCTCTATTACCTAGGAAAAGGAAGCCGATATTTTAGAGGTCTACGTTATAAAGCATTAACAAACCGCCACTTTAGGGTGCTGCGAAGGAAGTTACACCAAAGGACATTTCTTAACTTGTTTATCATCCGTTTTATTCCCGGGATGAGAACCGTGGGGTTTACCTTGAGCGGTTATTTTTCCATCCCCTTACCCCGCTTTCTAATTGCAGTACTTAGCGCTAGCGCGATCTGGACGGCGCTTATTTTCAGCACCATCTATTCTTTAGGTAGTACAGACTGGATTCAAGAGAGCAATTATCAATGGGTCACTATACCGATTGCGCTGTTAGTACTTATTACCGCAAATCGCTTACTTAATAAAACACTTTCTAGAGGTTATGGATGAATTCGACGCTGAGCACAAAATGCATTGCCAAAAATAAAGTGAACGCTGGAATGCCGCCACTAGAGATCGATGCGACTGGCGCGGTATCTCCTTATGAATTTCTCCCGAGTTGGCTTTTTTATACGCCAGTGATGATTCAAAGTGTGTTTCTTGGCATTAAGCATTGGGATATTGGCTTGCCGCTGATTGCGAATCCAAGCATTAAACTCAGTGGCATGGTCGGGGAATCAAAACATGACATCCTCTCTTTAGCGGGAGAACAAGCGAAAGAGTGGATCTCTCCGTTTATTACGTTAACGAAAAACAGTGAAGCCTCCGATGCTCTATTAGCACAGGCGTTATCGGAGATGAAGAGAGAGGCACTTGATTTCCCTATTGTGGCTAAACCGGACTTAGGGTGTCGAGGGGTTGGCGTTAAGCTGCTGCAATCACCAGAACAGTTGCACGGCTACATAAGAACATTCCCACTCAATGCTCGATTTTTATTACAGCAGAAAGCACCTTATCAAGCGGAAGCTGGGGTTTTTTACGTGCGTTATCCTGGTAACAGAAATGGCGAGATCATATCGATCACGCTTAAATACGCGCCATCGGTTATCGGTGATGGATTGCGTTCACTACAAGAGTTGATTGAACGCTGCCCTCGAGCGGGTCAATTAGCGCATCTCTACTTACCTAGGCATAAAGAGAAACTCCATTGGGTACCTAAAGCGGGGGAGGAGTTTCAACTCGCCTTTGCGGGTAGTCATAGCCGTGGCTCAATATTTCGAAACGGTAATCAATACATCAGTGACGCGTTGACCAAAAGGCTGGATGAAATTTTCGATGATTTTGATGGATTTCATTACGGCAGGCTAGACGTCAAATTTGAAGACATTGAGAAATTGATGGCTGGAGATAAGTTTACGATTTTAGAAATCAATGGAGCAAGTAGTGAAGCTGCTCATATCTGGGATCGCAATACCCCCCTTAAAGAGATCTTTCTCACCTTGCTTGAGCAGTATCGAATTTTATTTGATATCGGAGCGAAACAAAAATCACTTGGACACAAGCCCCCCTCGATTTCTACGCTATTAAAGGCGTGGCAAGAAGAGAAACGATTGACAGAGCAGTATCCGGCAACTGACTAACTCAAAATACAGGGATTCATATGTTTGCACTTTCCACACCAGACTCAGCTTTAATTTATAACCGCATGTATAACGAATCAGCGATTACCCCTGTGGTTTTGGGCGCTATTGAGACGCTTGAGCAAGGTTATCAGTTTCTTACCGATATTACGGATGCACAGTATTGTCACGATGCAAAACCTCATTTATCAAGCACTATTGGGCAGCATTTTCGACATTGGCTCGATTTGTTCCATGCCTTGCTATGTTCGAAGCATCCGTCTCAAGAGAGTTATCAAATTGACTATAACCAGCGTAGGCGTGGGCATGAAGTAGAAGAGCTTCGTCAGACTGCGATGGAAGAAATTATGTATTTTATCGAACGCTTAATGAAGATGAATGCGAATGACCTACGCTCACAGGTTGTGATTTTAACTGAGGTTTCTTTAAGTCGAAGCGAAGTTTGCACGATGTCCTCAACCTTTGAGCGTGAACTTACCTTTGCAGCGCTACATGCCAATCATCACTTTGCAATGGCAAAAGTTGTGATGACGTTATTGGATGTGAAAACGAACGACGAGTTTGGTTTAGCTCCGGCCACGGCCACCTTTATAAGAGGGCAATAAGATGTGTTCAGTGTCGTGGATAATTAATGAGTCAGGCTACCACGTATTTTTTAATAGAGACGAACAAAAGAGCCGTGCTTTGGCGTTGCCACCTAGGCAGCTCAACGTCAACGGTGTTGAAGTGTTGATGCCTATCGATCCTGCCGGCAATGGCAGCTGGGTAAGCTTAAATGAATTTGGGCTGTCGCTTTGCTTGCTGAACAACTATCAAGGTGTCGTTCCGAGTAGAACACTCAGGAAAAGTGATTTAGTGAGCCGTGGGCTATTGCTCAAGCAATTATCGGGTTATGCCAACATTAAGCAGATTGAACACGCCTTCCATCAACTCAATCTCAATCAATTTGCACCTTTTACGTTATTGGTGTTCTCGCCAGTGACAAGCTCAACCCCATTAAGCGTGGTGGCATTTGCATGGAATGGACAAGAGAGTTCTATTTACCCCACTGAGTGTCCTCTATTTTCATCCAGTGTTGATGTGGATGCGGTTAAAGCTTATCGGCTAGAGCAGTTTCGACAATTCACTGCCGATGATAATAGTGTCGATTCGCTATTAAAATTTCATGCACACCATCACCCAGATCAGATGCATCTTTCGACCTGCATGCACAGAGCGGATGCGCAAACAGTGAGTATGACGTACTTAAATGTGTCAAAGAGTCATCAGTTTATGGCGTATGTCCCCGGCTCTCCCTGTGAACATTTATCAAAACAAGCCATAGAACAGAATCAATATCAGCTCTGTCATAAAACCTCTCTGGTTTCGTAACAGACTTGCAATAGAGGATACATAAAGTGAACGCATCATTAATTCCAATCGATAACCGTCAGAAAAACAAACCTGTGGGTATATTCTTTCATTTCAAGATCATGCTAGGTGGGTTACTGCTTTTAATTAGCTCTCATGGTTATGCTGCCGATGAAATCTATACCGGTTTTTTCAGTAGTAAGGCGCTTGGTGGTTATGACACGGTTGCCTACTTTACTGATGGTAAACCCGTTAAAGGTAGCACTGATTTTCAAACTGAGTATAAGGGCGCGGATTGGCTCTTTTCATCACATGAAAACTTACAAGCCTTTATTGCAAACCCGAACAAATACGCTCCCCAATATGGGGGCTACTGCGCTTGGGCGGTGTCAGAGAAAAATGATTTTGCACCTGGCGATCCTGAGCAGTGGTCATTAGTCGATGGAAAACTGTATCTCAACTACAACAGTGACATTAAACGCCAATGGGAAGCAAAGCAGGCTCACCACATTGCTCAGGCTGATAAGCATTGGCCTTCGCTCATTCAATGATAGTCGATAAGTAACAGAAATAATTAAGGTGATTTATTATGATCAGTAGCCCTTTTCGTTTACAACGTCATACGCCATTTGGTCTCGGAGAGTCTGTTGTTGAATGGGCTACTGGGTTATCTAAGTTAGACTTTTTGTACCAAAAGCGTCCTTCTACTCGTTCAAGTTTTGAGTTCATGAATTACACCCTATCAGCACTCAATGTTCGTTATTTGGTTGAACAAGGAGAAGTCGCTGCTATTCCTACATCGGGTCCAACCGTCATTGTGGCCAACCACCCTTTGGGTGCAATTGAAGGTGTCATACTGGCCGATCTCATTGGAACTATTCGACAAGATGTAAAAGTGCTAGCAAACCAGATGCTTAAACGCTTGCCTGAAATTGATGATCTATTTATTGGGATTGATGTCTTTAACGGTAAAGATTCTAGACGAACCAATGCCAACGCAGTGAGGGAAGCCCATCGACACTTAGCTGATGGAGGGCTGCTCATTGTTTTTCCTGCTGGTGAAGTATCCACTTATCAAGGTAATTCAACCACTCTGTCTGACATAGAGTGGAGCCAATCTGTGGCTAAATTTATTAAGCGTAGTCAGGCTGTTACCGTTCCAATTTTTATTAATGGTCAAAACAGCCCACTATTTTATCAGGCTGGTAAAGTGCATCCGCTATTGCGCACAGCTCTACTTGGTCGTGAACTACTCAATAAAAAAGCGACCAGTATTGCTATCTCTATTGGTAGTGCCATTCCATACTCTGAATTGAAAGACTTTGAGTACGATAGAGATGTAGTGAACTATTTAAGGCTCAACACATACTTAATGAGCTCTAGTATATCAACAGACCGAAAGACGCTTTTGGATCATGATGATCCCTCCTTGTTTGATACTCCGATAATCTCGCCTATTAGCCCTGATTTTTTACAACAAGATATCTCGTCGTTACCGGATTCAATGTTATTGATCGAGAAGGGAGATTACCAAGTCTACTATGCGCCAACTCAAATGTTACCCAATGTGATACAGGAGATCGGTCGAATTCGAGAAGAGAGCTTTCGTCAAGTGGGTGAGGGGAGTGGGTTGGCTTGTGATGTGGATGAGTTTGATCTGCACTACTATCAGTTATTCGTTTGGAATCAAAAAGAAAAGGAGATTGTGGGTTCGTATCGAATGGGGTTGGTGGATGAACTCGTAGAACAACATGGTTTACAAAGTCTCTACTCTAGAAGCTTATTTCAGTACGACGAGAGCTTTATAGATTCGCTTGATAATAGCATTGAAATGGGACGCTCCGTGGTCGCTAAAAAATATCAACGAAATCTGAATTCCCTGCTGATGCTTTGGAAAGGGATTGCCACCTTCGTCTATCGAAATCCTCGCTATACCCACTTATTTGGTCCGGTTAGTATCAGCAATGATTACAGCCATGTAGCGCGTCAGCTGATGGCGGCAACGCTCTCTGTTCACCATTATGATCAAGAAAAAGCGACTCTTGTGAAAGCAAAGACGCCGCTACGTAGCAGCGGAAATGTTTTTTGGCAGACGAATTTACTCTCATCACTCGCGAGTGTTCCTCTACTTTCTAAGGTGTTAGCGCGCATGGAAAAAGGAAAAGGGCTACCCGTGTTACTTCGTCAATATTTGGGCATGAATGGCAAACTGGTGTGCTTTAATGTAGACCCTGCTTTTCAAGATGCGCTTGACGGTTTGATTGTCGTGAATATGAAAGCGGTTCCTCTCAAAACACTCAGTAAGTATATGGGTAAGACAGAGGCGATGGAGTATCTAGCGACTACTAGCGACGCAAAGGGTAGACCTTAATAAAGGGAGATTGACTGATTTCCTTCAAACTTTACACCGCCGACTATATTCATATCTATTTATGTTGTGACGTTATTAACTCACAGCACTTTCAATTGTTAAACCAAGTATGGCAAAAAGTGCAGTTCTCAAAATTGGGTTGAATTTGATATTCAATTTGGGAATTCCTCCATTCTTTCTACTTTAAAGCTTTATATTAAGCAATATCAATTGCTTATATTCATCTGTTAACTGGCATAAGCCTTGCTCCCTTACTCTATTACGCCGTAATTTCCCATTATTATTCAGGCTTAAGTGAGGTCGCGATCATGACAAGTTTTCTAAAAATAAAAACAATACCAATCGTGCTGGTACTACTAGTGAGTGGTTGTGGAGGAGGTGATGGTGGTAGTGGCTCAAGCAGTGGTGGGTCAGGCAGCGGAACTGCGTCAACAGTCAATAGCCCAGATGAAGAGGTATCAAGCTCTTCTACAGAGACAGGCCCGACTCAGCAAGAAATAGAAGCAATGGCAACTAAGTCACTCACCTCTTCAGGCTCTAGTGGCGATTTTAGTTTTTCTAATCAGCGACAAGTCAGTGTTCGTTTAAGTTTTGAGTATCTTCAGCCTCATACCACCATTGAAATATATATCAAAGCGGATGAGCAACAGGCAGTGTTGCTAGAAAAAGGTCAGATGCAAAACGCTGATCTTTACGTTACAGCCTTACCTATTCCAAGTGACATCAGTGAGCTTCATGTCAGCCTTGATGGCAGTGACCCTTCAGACTTTATTATTGCGATTAACAGTGCAAATGTCGCATACCATTCTTTTGATTATTAAGGAGCGAGTTATGAGATACATAACCACAGCAATTAGGGGGATGGTATTTACTCTGCTTCCATTTTGGGCATATTCCGCGCCTTTTTTAGCTCAGGACTTAAGTGAATTCAGCCAAGATCTTTATCATCAATTTGGTTATGACGTTGCGATAAATAAAGATCGCGCCATTGTTTCTGTACCAGGTTCTTCGGGGTCGGAGGGGCAAGTGTGTCTCTATTTAGTGAACGACGAATCTTGGTCTGAGGAGCAATGCTTATCACCGACAACAAGCCAAGGAAATAGCGTTACTCTATTTGGGCGTTCCATTGATATCTCTGACCAATACGTAGTGATAGGAGCTAAAAGACAAGGGGCGGTAAGTACTGGCGTGGCGTATGTGTTTGTAAATAACAATGGAACATGGCACCAAGAGGCTGAAATAACCCCGCCCAATGGGGGCAACAATACAATGTTTGGCATTACTGTCAGTGTTGATGGAGATTACCTAGTTGTGGGTTCTCCGAGTCAAGGCGCCAACAATAATGGTGTCGTATATTCTTACGTGAGAAGCGAGTCTGAATGGAAGTTTGATCGTAGCTTTGAACCTGACTCATCAAATAAAAGTCGGCACTTTGGCTCTTCTATCCACTTTTCTCAGAGTTACCTAGCCATTGGTGACTACGAACATGGAAGAAATAAAGAGGGATCGGTAACCGTTTACAATCAAGAAGATGGCATTTGGACCAAGCAGGCAAGGCTAACTGGTGGCGCTGTTACTAAAAGCAGTGAATTTGGAAAAGTAACCGCTATTTCAAAAGATTACCTATTGGTTGGTGCACCCCAGGAAAATCACCCATCGCTAAAAAATAAGAAAAAATGTGGTGCGGTGTATGTTTATAAACGTAGTCTGACTCAATGGCAGCCTTTGGCGAAACTGGTCTCGGATGATCTAGACCGTAATGACAACTTTGGTAGTGCAGTGGCCATTTTTGATGATCACTTAGTCATTGGGGCAAACGGTAAAGACTCACGCAAAGGAGCCACGTACACCTTTAAGTTTAGCCATGGGGTATGGGAGCAGGTAGATAAAATTAGCTTAAGTAATGCCAGCAATAACGATGACTTTGGTTCCTCGGTTGCTATATCGGAAGATTACCTAGTTTTGGGGGCTCATAATAGATCGACTGGTCTCAAGTATTCCGGGTCATCGTATATTTACGACTTAGACAAAGATACCTCACCAACAAGCTATGAACTGGCGACTCTTGCGTTATCGACACAATTAATCGCCAATACAGGGGATACAGTGATTGAAGAAACAGACAGTGATGGCGATGGCTTATCGAATATTGATGAAACGGCAATATTGAAGACGGATCCTAATAACCCTGATACTGACGGCGATGGTATTGATGACAGACAAGAAGCGTTACTTTATTTGTCTGATCCTCTTGAACCCGATACGGATTCTGACGGTCTATCCGATCTCGAAGAAATCATTACATACAACTCTGATCCAACAATGGCCGATACCGATGGTGATGGGTATTCTGATGCTACAGAGGCGTTAATACTCAATACTGAACCTTCGTTAGTGGATTCTGATTTTGATGGGCTAACCGATGAAGAAGAGCTAACAATGACGGGAACAAATCCATCTTTATCAGATACTGACGGTGATGGTTTGACTGATACCCAAGAGTTATATCTATTCCAAACCAGCGAAGACAACGCCGATTCTGATTCAGATGGATTCAGTGATGGTAATGAAGTTAACTATTACGAAACCGACCCATTGGATTCAAGTAGCAAACCCGTTAGCACAACAATCAGTAGTACGTTTAGCCCTTCATCGAGTGAAGAAGGCACTATGGCGTTTGAAGATGAATGGCCAATAACAGGGGATTATGACTTTAACGATGCAGTTGTGAATTACAATATAGAAGAGACGAAAGTGAATGGTCTTGTAAAAATGATCACTTTTAGGGTCAGACCCGTTGCAAGAGGGGCAATCTATGATAATTCACTGCGTTTGGTCATCAACACACCGATCAGTAATGTCGAGAGTGCGACTTCAAAATCAAGGGGCGTTACCCGTTCTCTTATGCCCGTTGCTGATATCAATAAAACTCAATTTATGCTCATTGAAGATTTAAAAAGTGCGCTGCCTCCACCGACAGGACATAAGCTTTCAAACACACTAACAGGTTCACAAAAAATCAATGGTCACCAGTTTGTAGTTACGATTGAATTCAAGTATCCAATGGATCCTGAAATACTTGGCGCGCCGCCTTACAATACTTTTATTGCCAGAGAGCTAGAACATGGTGAAATCATAGAAGTTCATTTCCCCGGTTTCCCTCCTACACGTCATGCGTCGAGACGAAAATTTGGGTCAATACATGATGATTCAGATCCATCAGAAGACAGGTTCTATCAAACAGAAGAAAACTTACCTTGGGCGATGCAAATGCCGAGTTCGTGGCACTCTCCGAAAGAGAAGGTCGATCTTTCCAATGCTTATCCTGACATTCTTAATTGGGCAAAAAGTAAAGGGAAGCAAAATAAGAACTGGTATAAGAGCAAAAGAAAGTCCCAATTTATATTTGATGAGGTTGAAGACTTATAGCTAACGCAGACCTAGTTTAAAGTGAAGAGGTAGAGTTTGGGTAGGGGACAGAGCTTAGAGAACTCAGAGGGATAATATTCATCAATCTGTGATGAAGCAATCTTCTATGTCGCCAACAATATGTGTCATGATGCTTGTACAAAAATAATACAATCATCAAGGACGATATAATGAAAGACGAAACGCTATCGATTCACTTTGGCTACGAAACCGATCCAACAACCAAGTCTGTGGCAACGCCTATCTATCAAACGGTCGCATACGAGTTTGATGATGCCCAGCACGGCGCTGATCTATTTAACTTAGCCGTGCCGGGAAATATCTACACGCGAATAATGAACCCGACTAATGACGTATTGGAAAAACGCATGGCCGCACTTGAAGGCGGAATCGCGGGATTAGTTGTCAGTGCGGGTAGCGCAGCTATCACTTATGCGATTCAAACACTTGCAGAATCGGGTGACAATATCGTTTCAACACCTCAGCTTTATGGCGGGACGTATACCCTGTTTGCACATATGCTGCCAAAGCAAGGCATCGAGGTTCGATTTGCCAAAGATGATAAACCAGAAAGCCTTGCAGAGCTTATCGATGAAAATACGAAAGCTGTGTATTGTGAAACCATTGGTAACCCAGCCGGCAATATCATTGATCTAGAGCGTATTGCAGAACTTGCTCATGCGCAGGGAGTCCCTGTGGTGGTCGATAATACGGTTGCAACACCAGTATTATGTAAGCCTATTGATTTTGGCGCGGATATTGTTGTTCATTCATTGACAAAATATGTAGGTGGCCACGGTACGACTCTCGGGGGCGTGATTGTCGATTCAGGTAAGTTCCCATGGGCTGAACATAAAGAACGGTTCCCTGTATTCAACCAACCAGAGCCTTCTTATCATGGTGTTGTGTATACGGAAGCATTTGGTGACGCTGCATTCATTGGCCGAGCACGTACGGTACCACTGCGAAATACGGGAGCAGCGTTGTCACCGATGAATGCCTTTATGCTCATGCAGGGGCTAGAAACGCTATCACTTCGTATGGAGCGCCACACTGAGAACGCTCGAAAAGTTGCAGACTACTTAAGCCAACATAATAAAGTCAGTTGGGTAAGTTATGCCGGTTTACCAACATCTGAATATTTCCCGCTGGCTGAAAAATACATGAAAGGAAAACCATCAGCAATTCTATCATTTGGCTTGAAAGGTGGTTACGAAGCAGGTGTTCGTTTTTATGATGCTCTTGAGATCTTTAAGCGATTGGTGAACATTGGTGATGCTAAGTCATTGGCTTGCCACCCTGCCTCTACGACTCATCGCCAGATGGATGAACAAGAGCAAAAGCGCGCCGGTGTATTCCCTGAAATGATTCGTTTATCTGTAGGTATCGAGCACATTGAGGATATTCTTGCGGATCTTGATCAGGCACTCAACGCATAAACACATTCATATAAAGAGAGAGCCAGAGTAACGGGTTCTGGTTCCTCTTTACTGACACTCGACTTTTAACGGCAATGCTCCCATGCATTCGCATCAATTTCATCAGCTTTAAATTGATTAGAAAAATGCTCCAGTAGCGCTGCAAGGTTACTGCCGTTATCTAAGATGGGGTTGATCACCAAATTGGGGCTAACTTGAATATCGCACCCTTGTGGTTGTGCATTCGTTGCGATCACAACAGGAACAATGAATTTATCTTGGTTTAATGGATGGTGCTCTTTTAATTCCAGAGCTAGGTTATGCGCCATAGCAATATCATCGCTGCTATATTCACTTTCTCCTACCTTGAATACCACAACAAACACTAAGCCACGATACAAAAAGACCACATCAATTTTAGCCTCACTATTGCATGGCTGATAGTCAAATATTATGTGTCCTGCAAGGTGCAATAGTTCATTGATTTGTGCTTGAATTAACTCGATTTTCTCAATGAAACGAGTAGGCGGATTGCCCTGCAAAGCAGAGATTATTAACTCACTATTAGTGCGAGAAAAATCATACAGCGAAGCAGAATAGAGAGAAGGGGAGGTCATAGAAAATACATTAATTTTGTTGTTTTTCTGATTGTATCGAGTTGCGGTCATTGACTCAAGGCTGTGAATCTGAAGATATAAGACCATCAGAATAAACTACAATTAGAGACGTAGTAAACGGGAGGGATCATCGTAACCCAAATCGATTTAATGCTAGTTTTAAGTTGATGTTTTTGGTGTATCTTATTGTTTGTACAGAGTTTAATTCAATATTGGCTGGTTGGCGCTGTTCGTGTGAAAAACGTTCAAAACCTTTTGGGTTCCCATGTGCTAAATGAAAATGAGTCATTACGGAGATGCATTTGTAAGTGTATGATTTATCACCAACTAAAATAATATCTGCAATTACTATTCTATAACGCTATAAAGCTTACCAATAACAGCGTAGGATCAGGCCACTTTTGACTCTAAATTAGGCCTGCACTTCGGTGCTCTATCATCAAAAATTATGAAACTAACCGCTAAACCGTCACTGAATAACGCATTACTTATCTCTATCTGTACACCGAAGTTTAAAGGTGATGAGGCAGCAGAATCACTTGCAGAGTTAGCTCGCTTGGTGACTACGCTTGGGTTTAAAGTGGTTGGAACTCAGTCGCAAAAACAAAGCTCAACTCAAGGGCTGAATGTATTGGGTCTTGGAAAACTCGCTGAAATCGCTCACCTCACTGGTAATAAAGGGTCGATTGAAGAGGAAGAGGATGAGTTCGATGAGTTTTTTGATGAGACTGACTTTGATGATATTCCATCCGAGAACTTACCGCTCTCGTGCGCGGATGTGGTGGTGTTTGATTGTGATTTAACCGCATCACAAATGCGTAATGTTGAAAATCAACTTGGCGTAGAAGTGTATGATCGTACGGGTATCATTATTGAAATCTTTAGCCGACACGCTCGAACTCGAACTGCTCGCTTACAGGTGGAAATTGCTCGCCTTAATTATATGGTGCCACGACTAAGAGAATCGATGCGTGGTGATAATGAGCGCCAAATGGGTGCGGGTTCCGGCGAAACAAACTTTGAGTTGGATCGCCGTAAAGTACGCGATCAAATTGCCGATTTAAGACGTGAGCTGGTTAGCGTACAAGCAGAACTTAAAGGCCGCCGTAAACAACGTGCCGAGCTGTTTAGTGTCGCTTTAGTCGGCTATACCAATGCGGGTAAATCTTCAATGATGCGCGCAATGACAGGCAGTGACGTATTATCGGAAGATAAGCTCTTCGCTACGCTTGATACAACCGTACGAGCGCTTTACCCAGAAACGCAACCACGTATATTGGTGTCTGATACCGTTGGCTTTATTAAAAAGCTGCCACATGATCTCGTTGCTTCATTCCACTCAACGCTGGCTGAAGCTCATGATGCATCATTACTTCTATATGTCGTTGATGCATCAGACAAGACGTTCCGTGCTCAGCTCGATGTTGTGCATGAGGTGCTAGGGGAAGTGGGTGTTGAGGGTATTGAAAAACTGTTGGTTCTGAACAAATCTGATCGACTGAGTGAAGAGCAACAACAAGCGCTGATGGAAGAGTTTCCTGATGCGATGATGACATCCACTCGCAACCCACTTGATATCACCAAGCTGCATGAGTACATCGTCAATGTTGCGGAGAATGGCATGGTTGAAGATGAGATTATTGTCCCTTACACAGCAAACGGCATAATTGGTGAGATCCGTTCTAGTATGAGTGTTACCAAAGAAGAGTATGAATACGATCATATAAAGCTTTCAGTACGTTCAAGCTCAATTGACTTAGCAAGATTGAAAAAGCGAATGCTGACCGTTTAAACAGGGATATTCCCTTATGTATTAGCGTGCCTAAAACCGTGTGGTTTTGCGGTTCTCTTTCAATCTGTCGACGGCATTTATTTCAGGCTCTAACATTCGTTAGGGCCTTTTTATTGATAAATAACTAGCCGTTTGGCTAGGTAAAAAAGGGATTGGATCATGGCAACCCAAACCGATTGTAACCCGGTTTGTTAGAAGGTGATATCTAGTTAACCTATTGTTTCTACGTTATTTTACTACCACAACTCCTGTTTGCGTCAGCTCACTAGCAAAACGTTCTTTAGCTTTAGGTTCACCATGTATCAAATGAATAGCCTTTGGTGAAGGGGATATCCCGTTAATGAATTTCAATAGGTCACTTTTATCCGCGTGTGCTGAGTAACCAGACATAGTGTGTATCTGTGCATTGACTTCAATGACCTCATCATCAATATTGACGGTGTTACTACTATTTTTACTTTGATTTTGAAGTTCACGCCCTAATGTTCCTTTCGCTTGGTAACCGGCAAAAATCACGTCAGTACGACTATCCGGTAGTAAGGCTTTCAAGTAATTCATGATTCTTCCACCTTGGCACATCCCCGACGCTGCAACAACAATCGCAGGCTCTCCAGTCGATTTCAACCTGTTGACGATTCGTTGGTGGCTTCGATGATCGTTCACCGTTATGCACTGCTCAAAGGCGAGCGGGTGACGGTTTGATTGCAGGCGTTGTTTCGCTTCATTTCCCCAAAGCTGTTTAAACCTCCGATAAGACTCAGTGACTCTTTGAGCCATTGGTGAGTCGAGGATAATAGGGATGTCGATATCTATCTGTTGAGAGTTAATAAGCTGTTCAATATCGAACAGTAGCTCTTGAGTTCGACCCTCACTAAACGCAGGAATTAAGATAGTACCCCCATCGAGCAAAGAACGATCAGTGATCGCTTTGAGCCTTTTGCCTCTAGTATTGATATCTTCATGTTGGGAATTACCGTACGTGGTTTCAATCAGTAAGTGGTCGGCACGTTTTGGTGAAACAGGATCGGGTAAGAGAGGAGTATTACTTGGCCCTAGGTCACCAGAAAACACGACGACTTCTTGATTAGGAAGGCGAACCTCAATATAAGCAGAACCAAGGATGTGCCCAGCGTGTTGGAATCGAGCATAAAGCCCTTTCGTCACATCGTTGGTAATCGGAAACCACTGATCGTATTCATGAGGGCGCAACATTCGGCGTATTTGATTGAGAACTTGTTCTGTTTTTCTGTTCGATAGACCAAGCTGAAGTTTTAAGCTGTCTTCGAGCATCAAAGGAACAAGTTCTGCGGTAGCTTCACTGCAATAAATCGGCTTATTGAATTTAGTAGCAAGTAACCAAGGCAAGCGACCTATATGATCGATATGGCAATGGGTGAGCAATAGTGCATCGAGGTGATCAGTTTCAAATTCAATGTCTAATGGCCGCTTATCAGCCCCTTGAAATAACCCACAATCGACGAGAATAGCCTGATCATCGGATCTTAGTTCATGACAAGAACCAGTGATGGTGTCCTTTCCTCCGTGATGAATGATTTCCATAGTTCACTCCTCAAATGGATACTCAATCACAGTGCCTGTAGTTTTGGCCTCAAACAATGATTGAAAAAAGAATTGCGACTATTAAGAGATTTTCTAGTGACGAGATAACTTGTGGAGACTGAAAAAACTGAAGGTTTCACGCAAATAAAAAGGGCCAACTCTTTCGAGTTGGCCCTTTCCAAACGTTTGGTGGGCTGGCGTAAGTTGAACTTGATTGTTATCTATTTGATATTTAATGATATTGATTGGTTTTATTTTTATTGATGTACCCTATGGTGTACCTATTCTTTTTCGTTACCGTATTTTTTCTCAAAATATTTATAATTTGCCTTATTCCTAAACCGATTTGGTTTCATTGCTAAACAACTCTTTTGTTGTTTATTTCTCTTTATACAACTTATAAGTTGTTGGTGGTTGTATTTACAACTAATATGTTGTTTATAGTGTCCTATACAACTTAAAAGCTGTTCGAGGGAGTTAGTGATGAAGAATATAGATGAAATAGCAGCACTGCTTATTGAGCAACGCAAGAAGCTCGATATTGAGCAGAAAGACATGTACATGAGAATTGGCATGAAGCAGCAGCAGTATCAGCGAATTGAAGCAGGTAGTGACGTAAAGCTATCAACCTTACTCAGGATTTTAGAAGGATTGGACTTAGAGCTCTCTATTTTACCTAAAGGCCCGAAAACCATTCTTTCCTCGTCAAATAAAGTGTCAGAACGTCAAAGCGATAGCACCCAAAGCGCAGATGGATTGCAAGATGATACTGATGATCTCGGCTTTTGGTTCGATACAGAGGGTAAATCATGACTAGGCTGGTAGAAAAGGTCGAGGGTCTTAATATCCGGTTACATGGCATAGATGTAGCGGTTATTACACATTATGCTGGTGGAAAAAATATACTGACGTTCAATCCCAAGTTTATCTCTATACCAACAGAAAATCGTCCAGTTTTTACTTTGAGGCAGTTACTGGATTCGGGGTATTTAAACAAAGCGCAAATTAGGACAGACAAAATCCCACCAGTATTATCCAACCTGTTACCAGAAGGAGCGTTAAGAGAACTGACCGCCAAGGCACTACAATGTCACACCAACAATGAGTTCTCTATTCTTGCGTACTTGGGTTCAAACCTGCCGGGGGCATTAATTGCTGAGCCGATAGAGGCTGGTAATTTGCCTAGTTGGGCACTCGAGCAGCGTTTATCAACAGAGCCTCAACAGATTAATGTAAAGCATGCAGATACTAAATTTTCACTTGCTGGTGTACAGATGAAGTTTTCTTCGTCTCATCTTGATGGTCGTTATCATATTGACCAAGAAATATCGAAAGATATATGGATCATTAAAACTCCGTCTACAGTCCATAAAGGTGTACCCGTTAATGAATATACCTGCATGAAACTGGCTGAAGCGGCAGGAGTTGAGACTCCTGAAGTTCGCTTAATCGATCTTGATGAGCTTGAAGGGTTGCCTAGTATTAGGTTACCAGATGAACAGTATGCATATGGCATCAAGCGCTTTGACCGAAGTGACAATGGGCGTATCCATACAGAAGACTTTGCTCAAGTATTTGGTCTATATCCTTCGGATAAATATCAACAGGTTAATTATGAGCAACTTGGTAAAGTGCTTTATCAATCGAGCTCAGAGCGCTTGAAAGATATACAGCAAATGGCAAGAAGGCTGCTTATCAATATCTTGCTTGGCAATGGTGACGCCCACCTAAAAAACTGGACGCTTATCTATAGTGATGAGCAATCTCCTCGCTTGTCTCCACTTTATGATGTGGTGTTTACCACGCCATACATTGAACACGATAGCCTTGCCCTTAATATGGCAGGAACTAAGCAGTGGTTTAATATAACGATGGATAACTTCAAAGTATGGTCAGAGAAAACGGGTGCGCCTTGGGTGGCGATTAAGCCTCACCTGCTTGATACATTAGATATAGCAAAAACCAGATGGCCTGAGTTGTTAATCGATTTGCCTATGCTGGAGCAGCACAAGGATGCATTGAGGTTACATTGGGATAGTCTAAGTGTCGATTTCCGATTCTAGTAAGCAGGAAAATTATTAATTACCTAACTTTAAACGGTGTTGAACGCAGGTGATAAAAAAAGGGCCAACTCTTTCGAGTTGGCCCTTTCCAAACGTTTGGTGGAGCTGGCGGGAGTTGAACCCGCGTCCAAAAATCATTCATCATTGGTACTACATGCTTAGTCGATCTTTAAATTCACCAAGTACCTGCGAACCGACACGCTAGTAAATGACTATCCTGAATTAAATTTCGAACTTCATCTCTCAGGCGGGAGAATCCGATCTAGCTAGTTTGGGTTTGACTCTCTGTTATTCCCCGTCTTACAAGCGGAAGCTAGGGCAGAAAGGCTCTCAACAGGTTATTAAGCTGCTAGTGCGTAGTTTTCGTCGTTTGCGACTATATTTTGCGGCTTTTAACGTGGCCAACCGCCCCACGGCATGCACCTCAGACTTCAAAATTCTTGTCGAATCCTAAATCAGCCCCAAGTGTTATTTGCATAGTACCAGAAAAGCTTTGCCTGTCTAGACTTGTGCGTTTAAGTGCTCAATATTAACGCAGATTACTCTTCATAATCCGTGCTTTATCGCGAGCCCAGTCTTTTTCTTTCATATCAGTACGTTTATCGTGCAGCTTTTTACCTTTCGCGACACCTACTTTTAGTTTCACCCATGAGCGAGACCAGTAGAGAGCAGTAGCGATCAGTGTCATACCTTCACGGTTAATACGACCAATTAGGTTGTCGAGTTCTTTACGAGAGAGTAGTAGCTTACGTATGCGTGTCGGGTTAGCGACAACGTGCGTTGATGCTTGAGTTAATGGTGTGATTGTCATACCACTAATAAATGCTTCGCCGTCACGAACATACACATAGCTTTCTGCGATATTAGTTTTACCTTCACGCAGAGATTTTACTTCCCAGCCTTGTAGCTCCAAGCCAGCTTCAATTTCATCATCAATGAAATATTCGTGGCGAGCTTTTTTGTTTTGAGCGATGGTATTGCTACCCGCTTTATTCTTTGATTTCTTTGCCATAGTGCCTGCATTATACGGCTTGGATTTCGGTTAGGAAATCCTTATTTGCTCTAAGAGAGAATAAACGTAGAATTACAGCTATAAATGATTATGTAAAGCAGTACTGGAGTTAACATGAAACAAGTGAGTCGTTCGGCATTAGTCTCGTTTAGTGCTGAGCAGATGTACGCATTAGTGAATGATGTCTCAAGCTATCCTCAATTTTTACCCGGATGTTCAGGCTCTCAGGTTCTCGAATCAACCGAAACGTCAATGGTTGCATCTGTTGATGTGTCAAAGGCAGGTATCAGCAAAACATTCACCACATCGAATCAGTTGAATCATGGCCAATCAATAATAATGAATTTGGTGGACGGTCCATTTAGCTCGTTAACCGGCGGCTGGTATTTTACTCCGCTAGATGAAGGCGCTTGTAAGGTTGAGCTTAAGCTAGAGTTTGAATTTTCTAGCAAAATGGTTGAGCTAGCGTTTGGTAAAATCTTTAGTGATTTGACTAGCAATATGGTCAGTTCTTTCACTAAGCGAGCTAAAGAGGTCTATAGCTGTTATGAGTATTGAATCTGAGATGATCCATGTAGAAGTGGTGTATGCGCTTCCTCAAGAGCAACGCGTGTTTACTTTGGTTGTAAATAAATCAATGAGCGTGGAAGAGATTATTGTTCAATCAGGCGTGTTGGCGCTGTATCCCGAGATTGATTTAAAGCTGAACAAAGTAGGTGTGTTCAGTCGAAATATTAAGCTTGATGCAACGATTCAAGATAAAGATAGAATTGAGATTTACCGACCGTTATTGGCTGATCCAAAAGAGATCCGAAGAAAAAGAGCTGAGCAAGCCAGCAAAGCAGCTAAAGCGAAGGCCGCTAAAGAGAAGGCTAACAGTTGACGAAAGGCGTCAGTTCAATAAGTGCTTTGCGCATGAATAACACCAATAAAAATGGCCCGTATTTCTACGAGCCATTTTTTGTATTCTATGTATGTAGTCGTTAGCTATTGAAACTAACTAGTTAATACTTTCGAAAAACTGATCCCCGGCTGGAAACTCACCGGCAATATCAACCAGTGTGCCTGAAGGGTCAAAGTTAACAACCAAGTTTTGTTGAACTGAGTCTTTGTGGCCAGCGGTATGGTGATAAATATAGTACCAAGTATCTGGGTAACCATTTTCAATCAGCATTGGTGAGCCCATTACGTAGCGCACTTGCTCTTTAGTCATACCAAATTTAAGTTGGTCGACGGCTTCTTGTTCTACGTAATTGCCCTGATTAATGTCAATTCTATAAACAAGTTTCTCTAACACAGAACAACCAGTTAGCATTGTTATTGCTAGCGGTGCGATGACTAACCATTTTTTAAACTGCATATCTTCTTTCTTTACAAATGAACATTAAACTGCGGTGATAATAAACAACCTAGGCGAAGAAGTAAAAAACTCCTTCACCTTTGAACTGTTTCAGACCGTGAATTTAGAGATAGGTTGCAAAGAAAGTTCAAATAGAACGAAAAGTGGAACTTATTGGGCCTAGTGCACCCCTAGGCCTATATATTAAATCGGTTGTTTATGCGGCAATTAATAGTTCTTTCGCATTTGCCAAAGTCGATTGAGTAATCTCACTGCCGCCGAGTAGGCGAGCAAGTTCAGTGATTCGCTCTTCAGTACCCAGACTGTGCATCTTAGTTTCTGTCTTTCCTGCCTTCGTTGCTTTAGCAACAAACAGCTGTTGATGGCCGCAGCCTGCAACTTGAGGTAAGTGGGTGACACAAAGAACCTGTGTCGATTGCCCCAGTGTTCTTAGCATCTTTCCGACTACGGCTGCAGTTGGGCCACTGATACCGACATCAACTTCATCAAAGATCAAACTAGGAGTCTCAACCTTTTGCGCCGTGATAACTTGAATCGCAAGTGAAATTCGAGATAGCTCACCACCTGATGCGACTTTAGCGATTGGTTGTAATGGTTGACCTGGGTTTGTTGAAACAAGGAAGCAGACAGAATCCATACCGAGTGGAGAAGGATGAGCACCTTCACTGTCGACCGAGATTTGGAACTTTGCTTTCTCCATGCTGAGTTCATGCATGCTTTGGCTGATAAGTTTATTTAGTTCTTTAGCGTAACGACAGCGAGACTTATTGAGCTTTTCGGAGGCAGATAAGAATGTTTGGTACTTGCCTTCTAACTCTTGTTCTAGTTCATCGAGGCGTTCATCAGAACAATCTAACGCTTCGATCTGCGATAGTAGCTCTTGGTGGTGCTGATAGAGTCCGTCGGCCATAACATGATGTTTACGAGCAATAGACATCACTTTCGAAAAACGCTCTTCAACATACGCCATGCGTGCAGGGTCAACATCGATATTATCAAGATAACCACGTAGCTCTGCATTGACTTCTTCGATCTGAATTATCGCTTCTGCAACCATACTTGGTAACTCAGTAAGTGTTTCGTCAAGCTCAGCAAGTTGTACTAAGGACTGATTGGCCGATTGCAAAATACTAAGCGCATTAACTTCTTCACCTTCGTAGATAAGCTCGATAGCCTGTTGGCAGGTTGAGGCAAGCTCTCCACTGTTGGATAGGCGTTTGTGTTCTTGTTCGAGTTGTTCATATTCGTCCTCGCCAAGAGAGAGCTCATTTAGCTCTTTGATTTGATATTCAAGAAGTTGTTTTTGCGCTTGGTTTTGCTGACTGTTTTCTTTGAGTTTTTTAAGTAAGTTATCAGCCTGACGCCATTGTTGATAGGTATTGCGTGTATTCTTTAGCAGGTTCAAATGCCCAGCATATTGATCGAGCATTGCCATTTGGTAGTCACTTTTCATCAATTGATGGTGTGCATGCTGACCGTGGATGTTGATCAGTAGCTGGCTGAGTGACTTTAATTGGGAAAGCGGAACAGGGCTGCCATTAATGAAGGCTCGCGAACGGCCCTCTTTTGTAATGGTACGACGCAAAATACACTCACTACCATCAAGTAGATCGTTGTCTTCAAGCCAGCGAGAAGCAAGTAAGTTATTGTCTAATAAAAATGCTGCGCTTACTTCGGTTTTTTCTTCGCCTTGTCTCACCATGCCGGCTTCAGCACGCCCACCTAAACAAAGACCGAGTGCGTCAATAGCAATTGATTTACCCGCACCGGTTTCGCCAGTAATACTGGTCATCCCTTTTGAGAGCTCGAGCTGCAAAGATTTAACGATAGCGAAGTTGTTTACACTTAGGTGAGCTAGCATTTTATTTACCTGTACAATTAAACAATACTGTATAAGAAAACAGTATATACTGTTTCTTTATACAGTAAAGTTACACAGGTAAGTTATTTTTGCTTATTGATTACTATGTGAGCAAGATCGACTGAGCAGGTAATGTCTAATGATCTAGCAATACGTACCGAGCTATCAACATTCCACGTGTGACCAAATCAAAACAGCTTACTAGACCATCCAAGCTTATTTCGTAGTACGTGGTAGTAGCTATAGTCTTTTGGGTGGATCAGCTTTAGAGCTGTAGGGCTTTGATAGATATGTATTTCATCACCTGGTGAAACAGGCAAGGATATTTGTCCATCACAGCTTACTTCTTGTGTTCCTCTGTTGTCTGGAGAGACAATAAGTTTGATTCGGCTATTCCCGTCCACAACTAATGGGCGGCTAGATAACGTGTGGGGAAACATTGGCACTAAGCTAATCGCGTTCAAACTAGGAGATAGAATTGGACCACCACCTGACAACGAATAAGCGGTTGAACCTGTTGGTGTTGCCACGATAAGCCCGTCAGATCGTTGAGAGAACGCAAACGTATCATCAATGTAAACTTCAAACTCAATCATGTGGGCGACTTGACCGGGGTGTAATACGGCTTCGTTAAGTGCTGAGTTATGGCTCTTTACTTGCCCATGGCGATGAATTTCGGTTTCTAATAAGAAGCGGTTTTCTATTCGGTACTCACCGTTAAGAACGCCGAGTAAGTCGCCTTGAAAGTTGTCTGGGTCTAAATCAGTTAGGAAACCTAGGTTGCCTCGGTTCACACCGATAACGCAGATATCAAATCGAGATAGCACTCTTGCAGCGCCAAGCATGTTGCCATCACCACCAACAACAATGGCAAGATCGGCTTTTTTGCCCAGATCAATTAGACTAGAAAAATTCTCTTTAGGGATATCATCAAGAATATCGCATAAACGGTCATCAATAAAAACTTGGTAACCTTCTGCGGTTAGCCATAAATAGAGCTCTTTATGTGTTTGTATTGCTTGCTGATCTCGTGGTTTTCCGATGATAGCAATCACTTCAAAGCATTTTTTCATAGGTTTTCCAGACTAATTAGACTTGAATCAAGAATCTTCATCCCCATAATAATGGCAAGTCACCCCTTTATGCGAATTTTTGTGCCCCTAATTGAGTAACAAATAGTATAGGTGCACGTTGGAATGAATTCTGGAGATATCATGAGCAACGAAGAAAACAAAATGAAAGAAGAAGAACTAAAGAATACAGAAAGCACAGAGCAACAAGCTGATGTTGTTGGAAGCGATGCTGATATCGAATGGAATGAAGAGTTACAAGTTGATGAGCAAGAAGCAAAGATCGCTCAACTTGAAGCTGCTCTACTAACAAGTGAAGCAAAAGTTCAAGATCAGAAAGACTCGGTATTACGCGCGAAAGCAGAAGTAGAAAACATGCGCCGTCGTACTGAAGTTGAAGTTGATAAAGCGCGTAAGTATGCCTTGAACAAGTTTGCTGAAGAGCTGCTACCTGTTATTGATAACCTTGAGCGTGCAATTCAATCTGCTGATACTGAAAATGAAGCGGTTAAGCCGGTTCTTGAAGGTGTTGAAATGACGCACAAGTCTTTTGTCGATGTGGTTGCTAAGTTTGGTTTAAAAGAGATTAACCCTGAAGGTGAAACTTTTAACCCTGAATTACACCAAGCGATGTCTATTCAAGAAAGTGCCGATCACGAGCCTAATTCAGTGATGTTCGTAATGCAAAAGGGTTATGAGCTAAATGGCCGAGTTATTCGCCCGGCGATGGTAATGGTGTCTAAATAATACCCATTATTTATAGGTTTTTATGAAGAGGAGCTGATGCTCCTCTTTTTTTTGTCCAGTTGTAAACATTTCTGTTACTCAATTATTAAATCTTATCCACTGCTAATTCCTTACCAACCTAGTTGTTAATTCCATATATTTTAATAATTTCGATATTTATCTCTCCAGTAGTGGTTTGTATGAAAGGTTGTTGGTGCTTTCCTTTGTGTGTTCACTGTGTATTATGACTGCCTTCTCGGCGTTAGACCGAGTTTTTAACTAATAATTAACACATATGCACACATAGCAA
This sequence comes from Vibrio kyushuensis, assembly GCF_050337325.1. Lineage (NCBI taxonomy): Bacteria > Pseudomonadati > Pseudomonadota > Gammaproteobacteria > Vibrionales > Vibrionaceae > Vibrio > Vibrio kyushuensis. Next base: position 59,815 of record NZ_JAKJSV010000012.1, on the reverse strand, counting down.
CTGGAGTTGAACGATGGATAAGTCGCTCTCAAGTAAAATATTTATAGGACTTTTCACTGGTCTTATTTTAGGTACTGCAATTCAATATTTGTTTAGCGGTGTAACGTTCATGGATACATACCTGTTAGGTCTCGCTAACGGTGTTGGAACCATGTTTGTTGAAATGATCAAATTAATGGTTGTCCCATTAGTTTTCTTCTCAATCGTCTGCGGTATCGTTGATCTAAAAGATCTCTCATCGTTTGGTCGTTTAGGCAGTAAAACTTTTTCTTTGTACATTCTAAATACTGTTATCGCGATTATTCTAGCTCTGACTATTGGTATGATCTTCCAGCCAGGTGCTGGTGCTAACCTAGCGGGTACAGTTTCTGAATCAGTAGAGTTTGCGACAACAGATACGCCTGATATCTTCTCTTTGATTGTTAATATCGTACCAAGTAACCCAGCAGCGGCGTTTGCAAGTGGCGATATGCTTCAGATTATCTTCATGGCTATTCTGGTTGGTATTGGTATTCAAGCGATGAAAGAGCGCGGTGCACCAATCGCTAACGCTTTCAAACTTGGCAATGAGCTGATGATGAAGCTGATTGGTCTTGTGATGGGGCTTGCTCCGTACGGTGTGTTTGCGTTGATGATTAATCTAGGTGCAACACTAGAAGCAGGTACATTAATGTCAGTGGCAGGTTATGTCGCTCTTGTTATCGCAATGCTTCTGTTCCAGATTTTTATCTTCTACCCAACAGTCGTTGCACTTACTACGCGTTGTTCTTCAAAAACGTTCCTACGTGCCGTTCGTGAGCAAATCTTATTCTCACTTTCTACAGCAAGTTCAAACGCAACGATTCCTGTAACGATGCGTACGTTGACTGAAAAACTCGGTGTATCGAAATCGGTAGCGGGTTTTGGTGTTCCTCTAGGCGCAACGATGAACATGGCGGGTGTGTCTGTTTACATCGCACTGGCAACTATCTTCGTCGCTAACGCATTTGGTCAGCCAATTGTAACCGCTGATCTGTTCATGCTTGGTTTCACTATCTTACTTCTTTCCATTGGCGCTGGTGGCGTACCTGGTGGTGGTGTTGTAATGGTCGGTGTTCTATTGCATCAACTAGGGTTACCTCCTGAAGGTTTGGCAATCATCGCAGCCGTTGACCGTATCAATGATATGTTCTGTACATCATCTAATGTTGTCGGTGACACAGCAGTGAATACCATTGTTGCTCAATCGGAAGGGGAAGTTGCTGAAGATGCAGTAACAGCTGAGCCTTCACGCGCAACCGCTTAAATGACTAGTCATAATTGAATACCAAAGCAGAGCTCGTTAGCTCTGCTTTTTTATGCGAGAAATATAAGAACTTTTTTACGATTAACCCTTGAAAAGGAATTTGACGCCCTTATCTATGGTGCATACAAAACAAAGATTAAATTTTTGTTTATTCGCAAGGGTTGAAAGCCCACTATACGCCCCCCACATAGGGGATATAGAAAATCTAAATAGAATTAATTCGGAGATCGCCTGATGGGTAAAATCATTGGTATTGACTTAGGTACTACTAACTCTTGTGTTGCTGTTCTAGACGGTGACAAGCCACGTGTATTAGAAAATGCAGAAGGTGAGCGCACAACCGCTTCCGTTGTTGCATACACCGACGGTGAAACGCTAGTAGGTCAGCCTGCAAAACGTCAAGCGGTAACTAACCCAACTAACACGCTATTTGCAATCAAGCGTCTTATTGGTCGTCGTTTTGAAGACGAAGAAGTACAACGCGACATCGAAATCATGCCATTTAACATTGTTAAAGCTGATAACGGTGATGCTTGGGTTGAAGCGCAAGGCGAAAAAATGGCTGCTCCTCAAGTTTCTGCTGAAGTTCTTAAGAAAATGAAGAAAACAGCTGAAGACTTCCTAGGTGAAGAAGTGACTGGCGCTGTTATCACAGTTCCTGCTTACTTTAACGATGCACAACGTCAAGCGACAAAAGATGCTGGTCGTATCGCTGGTCTTGAAGTTAAACGTATCATCAACGAACCAACAGCTGCTGCACTAGCTTACGGTCTTGATAAGAAAGGCGGCGACCGCACTATTGCTGTTTATGACCTTGGTGGTGGTACATTCGATATCTCAATCATCGAGATTGATGAAGTTGAAGGCGAGAAGACATTTGAAGTACTAGCAACTAACGGTGACACTCACCTAGGTGGCGAAGACTTTGATAACCGTCTAATCAACTACCTAGTAGATGAATTCAAAAAAGAGCAAGGTCTAGACCTTAAAGCTGATCCTCTAGCGATGCAGCGTGTTAAAGAAGCAGCAGAGAAAGCGAAAATCGAACTTTCTTCAGCACAGCAAACTGACGTAAACCTACCTTACGTAACTGCTGATGCAACTGGTCCTAAGCACATGAACGTTAAAGTAACTCGTGCGAAACTAGAATCTCTAGTTGAAGACCTAGTACAACGTTCTCTTGAGCCTCTTAAAGTTGCTCTAGCGGATGCTGACCTATCTGTAGGTGACATCGACGATGTTATCCTAGTTGGTGGTCAAACACGTATGCCAATGGTTCAAGCTAAAGTTACAGATTTCTTCGGCAAAGAGCCGCGTAAAGATGTAAACGCTGATGAAGCTGTTGCAATGGGTGCTGCTGTTCAAGGTGGTGTTCTAGCTGGTGACGTTACAGATGTACTTCTTCTAGATGTAACTCCTCTATCTCTTGGTATCGAGACGATGGGTGGCGTAATGACTAAGCTAGTTGAGAAGAACACGACTATCCCAACTAAAGCGAACCAAACGTTCTCTACAGCAGAAGACAACCAGAATGCGGTAACTATCCACGTTCTTCAAGGTGAGCGTAAGCAAGCGACTTACAACAAGTCTCTTGGTCAGTTCAACCTAGAAGGCATTCAAGCTGCACCACGTGGCATGCCTCAAATCGAAGTAACTTTCGATCTTGATGCGGACGGTATCCTACACGTTTCTGCTAAAGACAAGCAGACGGGTAAAGAACAGAAGATCACTATCCAAGCTTCTGGCGGCCTAAGCGACGACGAAATCGAAAAAATGGTTCAAGAAGCGGAAGCGAACAAAGAAGCAGATAAGAAGTTCGAAGAACTTGTTACTGCACGCAACCAAGCTGACCAAATGATTCACGGAACTCAGAAGCAAGTAGAAGAAGCTGGTGAAGCTCTACCTGCAGAAGACAAAGAGAAGATTGAAGCAGCAATCAAAGAACTAGAAGAAGCGAAGAAAGGCGACGACAAAGAAGCTATCGACGCGAAAGTTCAAGCTCTGATGGAAGCATCTCAAAAGCTAATGGAGATTGCTCAGCAGAAAGCTCAAGCTGAACAAGCTCAAGGCGGCGAAGAAGCAGGCCAACAGCAAGCTCAAGACGAAGACGTTGTTGACGCTGAGTTTGAAGAAGTTAAAGAAGATAAGAAGTAATCTTATCGTTAGAGGGCAAAGCACTGAACCAGTGTTAACTCTCTAATTTAGAAGTGTTTTCTATAACTGAAAATGTTTCTAAACTATCGATGCGGGCGTTTGAGGAAACTCATACGCCCGTATGCTTGTCCATGACGTATCAATATAGCTAAATGTTTTTAATTGAATGAAGACACAATAGTTTTAATTAAAGCCTTTAGCTATATCGATACAACCGCAAGCGGAGCATAGCCGCTTGTTGCATTAATTTGGTGATCAATAGCATGTCAAAACGTGATTTTTATGAAGTATTAGGCGTCAGTCGTGACGCATCTGAACGTGATATTAAAAAAGCGTACAAACGCTTAGCAATGAAATACCACCCGGACCGTAATCAGGGTGATGACACTTCAGATGAAAAATTTAAAGAAGTAAAAGAAGCGTACGAAATTCTGACCGACTCTCAAAAGAAAGCCGCTTATGACCAATACGGCCATGCAGCATTTGAGCAAGGCGGAATGGGTGGCGGCGGCTTTGGTGGTGGTGGCCAAGGTGACTTCGGTGATATTTTCGGTGATGTCTTTGGTGATATCTTCGGTGGCGGTCGTCGCGGTGGCGGCGGTGGTGGTCATCGTGCCCAACGTGGTTCTGATCTGCGTTACAACATGGAGTTATCTTTAGAAGAAGCGGTGAAAGGCGTTTCTAAAGAGATTGAAATCCCAACACTTGTTCACTGTGATACTTGTGACGGCAATGGCGCGAAAAAAGGCTCATCTCCAGAGACTTGTGGCACTTGTCACGGTCATGGTCAGGTTCAAATGCGTCAGGGTTTCTTTGCTGTTCAGCAAACTTGTCCTAGCTGTAACGGTAAAGGCAAGATCATCAAAGATCCTTGTAACTCTTGTCATGGTCAAGGCCGCAAGCAGAAAACGAAGACGCTTAACGTTAAGATCCCATCAGGCGTTGATACTGGCGATCGTATTCGCTTATCTGGCGAAGGTGAAGCCGGAGATATGGGCGCACCAGCAGGCGACCTTTACGTACAAGTACATGTGAAAGAGCACAATATCTTTGAGCGTGACGGAAACAACCTTTACTGTGAAGTACCTGTGAGCTTTACAATGGCTGCACTTGGCGGTGAAGTTGAAGTACCAACATTAGATGGTCGCGTTAATCTTAAAGTGCCAGATGAAACTCAAACGGGTCGTATGTTCCGTATGCGTGGTAAAGGCGTGAAAGGTGTTCGTGGCGGCGGTGTAGGCGATTTGATCGTTAAGTTAGTGGTTGAAACGCCAGTTAAGCTAAGCTCTCGTCAAAAAGAACTACTACGTGAGTTTGAAGACACTTGTGGTGGTGAAGCGGCGAATAAGCACAAGCCTAAATCAGAAGGCTTCTTTAACGGTGTTAAGAAGTTTTTTGATGACCTAACCAGCTAGAATAATTAAACGTTCTAGACAGTATGTTTTTAAAGACCAGCTTAATCGCTGGTCTTTTTGTATCTGTTCTTTTAAACATAAGATTTAATCTGAACCAAAAAAATCATCCCAACCTAACGTTGAACGACAAAAATAACAAAGTTGCTGTTAATCTAACGTCATAACTTTGAATGCTTTTTCAGCAGCTGTAAAAGCTACGTCAATAATCCCTATGATTAACAAAATCATGATCTAGCCCTGATAGTCTCGCCTGCTTTTGAATACGCTATAAAAAGGTGTAACGTGAATATAGTTAGAAAAAGCGCATTGGTTATTGCTCTGTGTATCACAAGCATTGGGGCACAAGCTGGTACTGCAGTGGGATTGTTTGTTGGGGAACCGTTCTGGGGACTAGAATTCAAACACAACGATATAAGATTTAACGTCAGCCTTGATGACCAATTTGGACTTGGGGCAAATAAATCATTTCAGGTATCAAATACTCCCCTGTATCTTTTTGTTGGCGGCCAGTACATAGATAGAAATACAAACTATATGGCGGTGACATCAGGGATAGGGGCAGAGCTTCGGGTAAAGCCGATGGGGTTCTATATCGATGTGGGGCCGAATCTATACCTTGATGAAATGCAGTTCGAGTTAGAAGCAAAAGCGGGTTTGAGAGTCTATTTTTAATTATCTCTTTTAAGATCTAAACCTATTCGGTCTTCACTTAAAAAGCGTAATCTGTTGTTTCAGGTTACGCTTTTTAGCTTCAGATTGAGTGCTCGCTTACCAACACTCAATAGGGGACCTCTGTCCCTTTGCATTGAGCGTCATCTTATTATCATTGGATAAACAGCTATCGTTTGTTTGCCCTTTTGTGGTTTGTGCCAGAGCCATGATGGTATAAGGCGTCGTTGATGAACTCGCAATTGAGAATTGATATCTGTCAGTATCACTATCGCAAATCGTGCAACTCCCTCCTGAAATGATGTTCGACCAATCATAGCTGCCTTGGTAACCCTCCTCTAGTATCAGTTGCATTCTGAGCATGTCTGTTTTGGCTGCTGTTCTATGCGCTTTTAACACATGGTTGGTATAACTGGGGTAAGCAATCGCTGCGAGAACCGCAATGATGGCGACTGTGAACAATAATTCGATCAGCGTCATTCCAACCTCTCTTTTTTTGTAGCGGTTACAGTTAAATAATTGAATCATTACGAGTTGTCCTTACTTAATTTCCTCCTATTTTTATTAGCTGTTAGCATCGGCGCAAGTGGATTAATTTATAAACAATAAGTTTCATAGGAAGTTGAGAAATGACTCGCGGGTTTACTTTATTAGAACTGGTAATCACGATTAGTATTTGTGGGGTTGCTCTAGCTTTTGCAGCGCCAAGTTTTAGCAATATGGTGGCAGACAGCAAAATGAAACGCTTAGCAACCGAATTTAATGGTTTCATTATCCAAGCTAAATCAGAAGCAGTAATGAGAAATAAAAAGCTCTACGCTCATTTCTCCTTTCCGGAAAACACTGAAAATTCATTAGGCACTTGGAATGTCATTTTGGCGGATTCAGATACCCTACCGGGCGCCGATAATATCGCCTACTTTGATGGTCAGCCTTTCTATGGATTAACGGTCAAGCATACTTATAGCTCTCAGCAGATCGCGTTTGATGCGATACGTGGTAGGCCTAAATCGGGTAGTTTTATTTTCCAACCTGTATCGAGTAATTCCAACCAATTAGCCATAAAAACATCGAACCCTCCGGGGAGAGTTAAGGTTTGTAGCCTCGAGGGGGATCATTATGGCTATAAAACTTGTTAGAAAGCAGCAGGGAATTGCACTAATCGAAGTTATGATCTCAGCACTTATTGGGATTATTGCTATAGGGATTATTGGTTCAGTCTTTCTGACTGGACAACGCATTGCCAAAGAGCGTTCTCTTGAATTACTCGTTTTACAAAGTTTGATGAGCACCAGTTCGATGATGAGAGCCGATATTCAAAGAGCGGGCTTTGATGGAGGGTCGGGTAACTCATTAACACTTCAAGGCTCGACAAGTACAGTTGCAGTGAGTGGCGCGAGTATGGGTTTTGTCTATTATTTACCTGATATTAATAAATACCAAAATATCAAATATAAGCTTAGTGAAGGCCAGCTTTATAGCTGTGAAAGGAAAGATACAGCCATCGCCTCGTTAAACAACTTAACAGGGTGTGCAAACTTACTTGATCAAAATATCATCAATGTCGTCTCTATGGCGATATCAACTACACCACTTGTTACCAGTAGTGCAACCAATCTATTGACTCATGTTTACTTAGAAGCCGAACTGCATGATGGCAGTTATAACCAATCGGTTTCGATGGCAATAAAGCAAAGGAACTGGCTATGAAGAAGAGATTAGTTAGTCGTGGCACTTACAGTAAACAGCGAGGAGTCACTGCGCTATTGGTTACTGCATTATTATTAATGGGGACGCTAGCCTTTGCGCTAGGGTCTTATCGAGGCGTTTTTTATCAAATAAAAGTTGCGAATAATCAGATTGATGATCGTAAAGCGCACTGGCGGTCAGAAGGCGGCCTAGAGTGTGGATTTAGCTCGATGGTATTCAATAACGACAGTAGTATTCCGACTAACTTAAACAGTATTTGCTCTGATATGGACCTGAATTCGCTGCAAGCGAGCGTTAGTGATCCTGAGCGTTTGGTAGCTCGCTATAACAATAAAAAAGTCAGTAAAAGCATTACCTTTTCGAGTGGAACTGGGGCAGGGGCTGTGAAATCAACGTCCGATTTGCTTATTCGTGGGTCTACACTAATCTCTCCTCCAGATCCAGGTTATAGAAACAGTGAGGGAGATTACGAATGTGTTGCCGTCGTAGTAAGTAATTACATTCTTGCCACGTATGGCATGGTTAATGATGGCGTAGGGGAAGCGATTACCAAACCGAGTGCGGACTTCGATAACAGTTCAGATTGTGCAGCTGGCTACAAAACTGATATAGAAGACGTAAACGTAGGAATATGGCGGGATTCATCAAATAACCATGTTTCTTTCCATGCTGAAAATGATCTGCAACACGATGAAACTCTAAATCCATTTAAAGAGTTGTTTGAGAAAGAGAGAGGGGAGTGGGAGCAGGTAAGGGATAACCCTGAAAATGAGTTTCTCACTTATACAATGCTAGGCTCGGATATAAATTGTGTAGATAAATTTAAAAACGACTTGATTTTGGGCAAGCCAAATAAGGTTTGGATAGATGGTAGTTGTCAATTAGATAGTAGTGAGGTTCATACTATTCAGTCGAGTAACCCCGGGACTTACCTGTTTCTGATAGTACACAATGGAGTGCTGTCAATTAGTGGTGCAGCTACTATTGAGGGAGTGCTTTTTCATTTTAATGAAAGCTATGCCGCACACCCTGATAATTGGCAGGGATTCACAAATATCGCAGATCTAAATTTTACATTTGACGCGCCAATATCGATGCTATATGGAGAATCGACGCTCCTGACACCAAAGCATGCCACTTTTTTTCAGTCAGGTTCTATGCAGTTTACTGGTGGAATGATATTCGATACTCGAGGTCAGATGGCACTCTTTAATAACTCAATGAGGCTTCAGTTTAACAGCGATATTACCTCTAGTTTTGAATTTTCGGCCAAACCCAAATGGAAGAAGGGGTCTTGGAGTGACCACTAAACAGAAAGGTTTTAGCTTAATTGAAGTTATGATCGCATTCATATTGATTGGTGTGGCTTCCTTAGGGCTAGTGAAACTTCAGACCTATGTGGAGGCGAGAGCAGGGCATGCTAAAACCAGCTTAACGGCTTTGTATGTCATTGAGTCTCAGTTGGAATTGTTTCGCCAAAGAGGTATATCGTCAGCAGGTGCTAGCTATTCTCTGAATGATGTACACAGTGAATGTAATGCAATGACGGAAAATGGCGCGACCTTAGATGTCCAGCTTACTTGCGAGTCGACGTTGATCTTAAGTGATAGTGTTAGTTCTATATCAATGAAAGCGTACTGGAGCGATCGTTATCAACAAGATCAAGAAGTAAAGATTGTGACCATGCTGTCTAAGTATAGTGAGTTCGATTAAATATCGAACTTTTTGGTAAAGTTGGTGTTATATATCGAGTTGATATAGTAATTGTAGTGATAGTTACTGCATGAATGTGTTTTGTTTAGGTTTAAATGTTGTTTATTTCTCGTATGTGGTGTTGTTTGTTTTTTGTTGCACGTTGATTGTGTTTTTGCAAAATATGTCCCTGTTTAAGAAAAATGTCATAGAACCTTGTGCTTTTATGGTGTGAATTTTATAAAATAGACAGTGATATATAGACCATTCATATTATTTCAAAGGTCTATGGCAACCACACACACATACGGAGTTACCATGAGTAACCAAGCTACGAAACAAGCACCATCGCCGAAGCCGAGCGGTATGGATCGCTTTTTAAACGCCATCGAAACAGCAGGTAATAAGATTCCAGATCCTGCGATTTTATTCTTCTGGGCACTTGTTATTGTTTGGGTTTCATCTGCAATTTTATCTAACGTCTCTTTTGATCTGATAAACCCTCGTACTGGTGACGCACTAGAAGTAAATAACTTACTTACAGGTGAAGCGCTTGCAAGTTTCATGGCGAACATGGTAACGACGTTTACTGGTTTTGCTCCTTTAGGTATCGTATTGGTTGCTATGCTAGGTGTTGGTGTTGCTGACGCTTCTGGCTTCATCCAAACTGGCCTTAAGAAGATGCTTAACTTCACGCCAGCTAAGCTTCTAACTCCAATGCTAATCTTGGTTGCTATCGTATCTCATACGGCAGCGGATGCAGGTTATGTACTGGTTATTCCACTAGGTGGCATCATCTTCCACGCAGCGGGTCGTCACCCTCTAGCGGGTATCGCAGCAGCGTTTGCTGGTGTATCAGGTGGTTTCTCTGCAAACTTTATTCCTTCAGGTATCGATCCTCTACTAGCTGGCTTCACACAAACAGCAGCGAACGTTCTTGATCCTGAATACGTTATCAACCCATTAGCGAACATCTTCTTTACTGGTCTGTCTTCATTCCTAATCGTTGGTATCGGTTGGTGGGTAACTGAGAAAATCATCGAACCTCGCCTTTCTAATACACCTGTAGATGAAGATGCTGAAGAAGCTCCTGATCTAGGTACGTTCACTGAAATCGAATCAAAAGCATTCCGTTGGGCTGGTTGGGCAATGGTTGCTGGTATTGCAGCACTTGTGTTCGCTCTTATGCCTGAAGATTCAGCACTGCGTTCTCCAGAAGGTGAACTAACTGCATTCTCTGCGCCTCTAATGCAGTCAATTGTTCCGCTTATCTTTATTCTATTTGTTATCCCTGGCATCGTTTACGGTCGCATCTCAGGTAAATTCAATAGCAACAACGATATTATTAAATCAATGTCAGAGACTATGTCTACGATGGGCGCATACATTGTAATGTCGTTCTTCTGTGCTCAGTTCCTATCTGCATTTGGTCAATCAAACATTGGTACTATGCTTGCGCTTTACGGCGCTGAAGGTCTTAAAGCAATGGACCTTGCTGGTGAAATGACTATCGTTGGTATGATTCTTCTTACTGCGTTTGTTAACTTACTAGTCGGTTCTGCATCGGCTAAATGGGCTCTAATTGGTCCAATCCTAGTTCCTATGTTGATGGTTGTTGGTATCTCTCCTGAGTTATCTCAAGCGGCTTACCGTGTTGGTGATTCTGTATCTAACATTATCTCTCCACTAATGGTGTTCTTCCCACTTGTGGTTGTTTACTGTCAACGTTACGTTAAGTCGACAGGTATCGGTACACTAGCTGCTCTTATGATGCCGTTCTCTATCGCAATGCTAATTGGTTGGACTATCTTCCTACTAGCTTACTGGGCACTTGGTATCCCTCTAGGTATCAACGCTCCTTACACTTACACAATGTAAGTGTGCATTAAGGCTTCACTATTGGTGTTTCCTTAACGTAATATCAGATAACAAAGCCCGCGATAACCTTCGCGGGCTTTTTCTTGTCAGCACAATCAAGGTAGACTTCTGATATCTTTCTTAGTAGCTCAATCATTGTCATGATGTGCTTTCAGCATTACGTTTTTTATTATTTCGGAGTTTGATCGTGTCTCTTTCTCAATTTACTTCACAAGATGAATTCTTCATGCGGCGCGCCCTTGAGTTAGCTTCAGTTGCAGAAAGTGAAGGCGAAGTGCCTATCGGTGCTGTTTTAGTTCGTGATGGTGAGATTATTTCTGAAGGATGGAACCGCTCAATTGGTCAGCATGATGCGACGGCTCATGCCGAAGTTGAAGCGTTGCGAAAAGCCGGACAGGTATTAGAGAATTATCGTTTATTAGACACCACCTTATATGTCACGTTAGAGCCGTGCCCTATGTGTGCTGGTGCGCTTTTACACAGCCGAGTTAAACGTGTTGTGTTTGGTGCCACCGATCTTAAAGCGGGCGCAGCAGGTACCGTTTTAGACTTGTTTGAAAGCCAAGCTGCGTATCACTACGCAGAGGTTGAAAAAGGGTTGCTCGAAGATGAGTGTAAAGTCGTATTACAAGCATTTTTCAAACGTAGACGAAAAGAGATAAAGGAAAAAAAGCGGAAGTTGAAGCTAGATCTAGAAGGAAAGTCAGAAGAGTAGATAAGTTAGACGTAGAGTCTTAGTAGGGGGTATTTCAGCAAACATCTATGCTTGGATATATTGTCTTTACTTGAATATATCGCTACTGATAGATGCTTGCCTGTTTGATTAATCCATCTGTAATTGAGTATAAGTTCGGTTTCGCCAAATAATTTTCTTCTTATTATTTGATAACATACGCTTTCTACGCGTCGCTGAAACCGTTTTACTCAAACGTTTGGATTGCATTTTACGTTTCATCATAAAATACTCCTTTAAAGGTTCTTACTATTATCGTCTCAAACACGTTGGTTTGAGTCATTCAAACTTGATTACCTTACCTTTATAAAAAGTAAATGTTACGGCAATATGAATGTGTCTGAACTAAATAATATATGGGGTTTGTTCGGGTAAAATACAAGGAACCTGTAATATAAAAAGCGCACTAACTGATTAAGTTAATGCGCCTAGATAGTGAGAGTATTATTCGTTCGCTTTACTACCCTATTACTCCGTTGATGATGTCACTTCGGTATTGGAAGCATCCGAATCTTCAGAGCCTTCACCTGTATCAACACCTTCTGATGTTTCAAGCTCGGCACTTTCAGCACCCGAAACAAGCGGTGTTTCTGGTTGAATAACCGTAAGGTCATCAATATTAGATTCTGATGAAACACTTCTTTGCTCTACGTGGCCAATAATACTTTGATAATAGCGACGTATATTTTCAACGTAATTTCTTGCTTCATCACCACGAGCGAACCCGTAATAGGTCTGGCTATAATACTTCTTCTGCCTTAGCAGTGGTAAGCGGTCTTTAACATCGGCCCAAGCGTCTGGGTTGCCACCTTGTCGCTTGGTTAAGCGTCTTGCATCCATCACATGGCCAAAGCCAACGTTGTAAGAGGCCAGAGCAAACCAGATTTTCTCATGATCTGAAATACTATCAGGAATGCGATCGACCATTTTTCTTAGGTACCTCACTCCCCCCCAAACCGACTGTTCTGGGTCCAAGCGGTCAGTCACACCAACACTTTTGGCGGTAGGAAGGGTAAGCATCATCATGCCACGTACACCCGTTGGCGATCTTGCGGTTGGATTCCAGTGAGACTCCTGATAAGCCAATGCTGCAATTAAGCGCCAATCAAACTCTTCAGAGTACTGCTTAAATAGAGGTGACCATTCGGGCAGTTTGCTATCGAGGGCTCGAATAAAAGCGCGAGTATCGACATAGTCAAAACTGCCAATATGACCAATGTATTTCTCTTCGAGAGCAGCAAGTTGCCCCGATTGCTTGAGTGAGCCAAAGAATTCGATCAAGAGGGCATATAGGCTTTCATCTTCAGAGCGATTGATAAACCAAGAGATAGGTTGGTCTTCTGTAAGTTCAAAAGCGATCGCGATATCAGGGTAAATACGCTGAGACAGAGATATCTCGATGGAGTCAGCAACACTGAATCGTTGCTTCCCTTCAGACACCTGCTTTAGTAGTTCGTTGATATCGGCATCAATATCGACCGAGTATTCAAAGGTTTCATGCTGAGCTTTTAACTGGGCAAGGGTGTTTTTAAAGTGCGAATCGTCAACGATACTGACGATAGGGTTGCCATCGTTACCTTCAATTAACTTTTCTTGCCTCGCGAGTAACTGCTCAAAATTTCTTGGACGCCATTGCCCTTTTTTATACACCAACTGTTGGCTGACGTAATAATAGGCGGGTCCTGCTCTAAACTCTTTCAGGCGTTTCTCTGATTGGCTGAGACCTGCGGCTATTATGTCTATTTCGCCATTTTTGAGCGCGGGGTAGAGGCTAGACATCCGGTAGGCAGGTTTCATTTCAAGCTTAACACCAAGCTCATTTGCAAATTCTCTTACTAATTCGTAATCAAGCCCAGCAGGACCATCGGGTCCAATATAGTAAGAAAGCTGATTGTTTAGCGTGCCAACGCGTAAAACGCCACGATCGAGAATCTGTTGAAGCTCGCTTTTTGGCTCTGATTCTATTTGGCAGCCAGTAAGCATTACAGATGCAAATATAAAGGCGGCAGTCAGTTTTAGTTTCGACAGTGTGCTGTTCAACATTTTTTAAGTTCTCATACATCTAGTATCGCTTTTATATCAAAGCCTAACGGTATGGAAAAGCAGAGTTATAAAAGAATGAGCGGACCGAGTATTAATTCGTCAATTACGGTGTAATCTGAAATTGACAAAAAAAATGACGCAAACGGTTGCTTTTGGTGTTACATCACAAAAGTAATTGCTTTATAATGCGCTCGCAACGGAGAGGGGAAATCGGCATAAGTTTCAAGATTATCTTTATTATATAAAGGTAACTTGTTGAATTTATACCAATATCACCTTAATCAATTGCATAAAGAGACCTAAGCACATGAGAATTTTGCGTGGCTCCCCAGCCCTTTCTGAGTTTCGTGTTAACAAGCTTTTAGAGCTTTGTCGTGAATTAAGCTTACCAGTAACTGGTATTTATGCTGAATTTACCCACTTTGCTGATCTTACGGCAGACCTTGACGCGTCTGATGTTGAAAAATTAGAAAAGCTGCTGACTTACGGTCCTACGATTGAAGAGCATGAACCAACAGGTTTGTTGCTACTTGTAACGCCTCGTCCGGGTACCATTTCTCCTTGGTCTTCTAAATCGACCGATATCGCTAATAACTGTGGCTTAAATAAAGTCGCACGTTTAGAGCGCGGTACGGCTTATTATGTAGAGTCTTCTTCTGAGCTGACTGAACTTCAACTTGTTGAACTTAAAGCTGTCTTGCACGATCGCATGATGGAAGTCGTGTTTACTGACTTCGACGCCGCAAATGCATTGTTCCAAGTTGCAGAGCCAGCTCCTTATGCAGAAGTTGATCTTATCTCTGGTGGCCGTAAAGCCCTTGAAGTTGCGAACGTGACCCTTGGTCTTGCACTTGCTGAAGATGAAATTGATTACCTACTTGAAAGCTTTACAGAAAAGCTTGGTCGTAACCCAACTGATATTGAACTAATGATGTTTGCCCAAGCAAACTCAGAGCACTGTCGTCATAAGATTTTCAATGCAGATTGGACAATCGATGGTGTTAAGCAAGATAAATCATTGTTCAAAATGATCAAAAACACCTTCGAAGTGACGCCTGAAAACGTATTGTCGGCATATAAAGACAATGCAGCGGTAATGACAGGCTCAACTGTTGGTCGCTTCTTCCCTGATCCAGAAACGCGTGAATATAACTACCACCAAGAGAAAACACACATCTTGATGAAAGTTGAAACGCATAACCACCCAACGGCAATCTCTCCTTGGCCGGGCGCATCAACAGGTTCAGGCGGTGAAATCCGTGATGAAGGCGCAACAGGTATTGGCGGCAAACCAAAAGCGGGTTTAGTGGCGTTCTCAGTATCAAACCTTAAGATCCCGAACTTTGTTCAACCTTGGGAAACAGATTTTGGTAAGCCAAGCCGTATCGTTACTGCTTTGGATATTATGCTTGAAGGCCCTCTAGGTGGCGCAGCATTCAATAACGAATTTGGTCGTCCTAACCTTCTTGGTTACTTCCGTACTTACGAAGAGAAAGTAAACTCTCACGCAGGTGAAGAAGTACGTGGTTACCACAAGCCAATCATGCTGGCTGGTGGTCTAGGTAATATTCGTGACGACCATGTTCAGAAAAAAGAGATCCCAGTTGGCGCAAGCTTAATTGTGCTTGGTGGTCCTGCAATGAACATCGGCCTTGGTGGCGGTGCTGCTTCTTCAATGGACTCTGGTTCTTCTTCTGAAGATTTAGATTTTGCTTCAGTACAACGTGAAAACCCAGAGATGGAACGTCGTTGTCAGGAAGTGATCGACCGTTGTTGGCAACTAGGTGATGCGAACCCAATCGCATTCATTCACGATGTAGGCGCGGGTGGTATCTCAAATGCACTTCCTGAGCTAGTAGACGATGGTGAGCGTGGTGGTATCTTTAACCTACGTGACGTGCCAAACGATGAACCGGGCATGAGCCCTCTTGAAATTTGGTGTAACGAATCTCAAGAGCGTTACGTAATGGCCGTTGCTGACAAAGATATGGCAACATTTGAAGCGATTTGTAAGCGTGAACGTGCACCGTTCGCTGTGGTTGGTAAAGCAACAGAAGAGCGTGACCTTAAACTAGAAGATTCGCACTTCGACAATACGCCAATCGATATGCCAATGGACATCTTATTAGGTAAAACACCTAAGATGCACCGTGATGCGAAAACGCTGAAGGTAAATAACCCAGCAATTGATCGTTCTGGCATTGAGATGAACGAAGCGGTAGAGCGTGTTTTACGTCTTCCAACTGTTGCTGAGAAAACATTCCTTATCACTATCGGTGACCGTTCGGTAACAGGTCTTGTTGCTCGTGACCAAATGGTTGGCCCTTGGCAGGTTCCTGTTGCTAACTGCGCAGTTACTGCCGCAAGTTACGATACTTACCACGGTGAGGCGATGTCTCTTGGTGAGCGCACGCCAGTTGCTCTGTTAGATTTCGGCGCATCAGCTCGCTTAGCTGTTGGTGAAGCAATTACAAACATTGCTGCGACCAACATTGGTGATATCAAAAACATTAAGCTATCGGCTAACTGGATGTCTCCAGCGGGTCACCCGGGTGAAGACGCAGGTCTTTACGAAGCGGTTAAAGCCGTTGGTGAAGAGCTATGTCCTGCGCTTGGCCTAACTATTCCAGTTGGTAAAGACTCTATGTCGATGAAGACCAAATGGGAACAAGATGGCGAGCAGAAAGAAGTAACGTCTCCGCTTTCTCTAGTTATTACTGCGTTTGCTCGTGTTGAAGATGTTCGTAAGACGATCACTCCTCAACTGCGTACAGACAAAGGAGCTTCAAGCTTAGTACTTATCGATCTAGGCAACGGCAAAAACCGTCTAGGCGCAACAGCATTGGCACAAGTTTATAAGCAGCTTGGCGATAAACCGGCAGACGTAGACAACGCAGAGCAGCTAAAAGGCTTCTACGACGGCGTTCAAGCACTGGTTGCAAACGACCATGTTGTCGCTTACCACGATAAAGGCGATGGCGGCCTATTCGTTACGCTAGCTGAAATGGCATTTGCTGGTCACTGTGGTGTTCAAGCGAACATTGAAGCATTAGGTGAAGATACGTTAGCAGCACTATTCAACGAAGAGTTAGGTGCAGTGATTCAGGTTCGCAATGAAGAACTTGATGCAGTGAAAGCGATTCTTGCAGATAACGGCCTAGCGGCATGTTCACATGTTATTGGCTCTGTTGAAGCTTCTGACGAGTTAGTGATTAAGTCTGGCGAGCAAGCCATTGTTGAGCGTAACCGTACTGAACTACGTACTATCTGGGCTGAAACAACGCATAAGATGCAAGGCTTACGTGACAACCCAGTATGTGCAGACCAAGAGCACGAAGCGAAGAAAGACAACTCAGACCCAGGTCTAAACGTTAATCTAAGCTTTGATGTGAACGAAGATATTGCTGCTCCTTATATCAACAAGGGCGCTAAACCTAAGATGGCGATTCTTCGTGAGCAAGGCGTTAACTCTCACGTTGAGATGGCAGCGGCATTTGACCGAGCAGGCTTTGAAGCAACCGATATCCACATGAGCGATATCCTAACGGGGTCTGCAGTACTTGAAGAGTATAACGGTCTTGTTGCTTGTGGCGGTTTCTCTTACGGTGACGTACTAGGTGCTGGTGAAGGTTGGGCGAAGTCAGTTCTATTTAATGAACAAGCTCGTAACCAGTTCGAAGGTTTCTTTAAGCGTGACGATACATTCTCTCTAGGTGTATGTAACGGTTGTCAGATGCTTTCTAATCTGAAAGAGCTTATTCCTGGTGCAAACAACTGGCCACGTTTTGTTCGTAACGAATCAGAGCGCTTTGAAGCTCGTTTCAGCCTAGTTGAAGTTCAGAAGTCAGACTCTGTTTTCTTTGATGGTATGGAAGGCTCTCGTATGCCAATCGCTGTTTCACACGGTGAAGGCCGCGTAGAAGTACGTGATGGTGAGCACTTAGCTGCGATTGAAAACTCAGGTACTGTTGCTCTACGTTACGTTGATAACAACGGCAACCAAACACAACAATACCCAAGTAACCCGAATGGTTCACCAAACGCTATCACAGGCTTAACAACCACCGATGGCCGAGTAACGATTATGATGCCTCACCCAGAGCGTGTTTTCCGTACGGTTGCAAACTCATGGGCTCCAGAAGGTTGGGGTGAAAATGGTGCTTGGATGCGTATGTTCCAAAACGCACGTAAGAATGTAGGCTAATGTTTAGCTAACACAGTTCAAATCTTTATTAGAATCGTCACTCATTGAGTGGCGATTTTTTTGTGCTCTTAAAAAATAGTAGTAGATATCGTTGTATAAATTTGGGAGGTTTACGCACAAGTTGGAGTGGTTAAAGATACTTCCTGATGTTGGCTAAAGCTTGTTACCTTAACTAAGCTTAAGGCCTTGATTAAAGGAATAAGAGCACGCCACCGAGGAGCACCGTCATAATGTCCGTTTCCAACTGGAGTATGAGAACTCTCTCAGGTTTTATGTCCTTTCTAATTGTTGTGATGTTTCTATGCGCTTATTTCGCTTTTAAGTTCTTATGGTCTTATGACAAGGCGTTAGAGCAGGTAGAGAATATTCATGAAAGAGAGCTTCAACAGGTCAATACGATGTTGGATCTCGCTAAAGACGACTTGGAAGGGAAGCTTTCCGACTATGCTGCATGGGATTCTATGGCGCAATTTGCTAGTGACGGTAATGACGAGTTTCGACAAGATGATCTCAATATTCATACGCTTGTATCTATGGGTTTGGAAGGTGTGTTTGTTTTTAATAAGGAGAAGGAATCAGTCTATTCAAAGCGTTATGATCATATTCAAGAAAAAGAAGTGGTGGTGGGAAGTGAACTTCCAAGTTACTTTAATAGATTGCTGCGCAAGGCTGAAGAAAGCTCCACAGAGGAGCTTAATGCAATTACCGGGCTTATTGCGTTTGAAACGCATGCGTACATCTACTCATTATCTCGGATCTGCAATAGTGAAGCACTTGAGTGCGACAATGGCTTCGTTATATTTGTAAGCCCACTAGAGCCCGACTATTTAGAGCTTGTAGAGAAAACAACCGGGCTAAGTGTTTCTATCAAAACATTAAAAACAATACCTATTATTCATCATGAACATGGAACTTCAGCTGAGAGCTACCTTAATTATTTGGATCCGATCTCTCTTTTAAATATCAACATTCAGATAACGCACAGCATAGTAAGGCCGAAGTTTATAGAAGCAGATGAATTGAGTGTTGTCGTTGGTTTCGCATTCACGCTGTTTTTTATGAATACACTACTGGTTCACAAGTTAACAGAACCGATCAATCAAGCCCGAAAAGCCTTTATTGAATTTGCACAGCAAGGTAAAGCCTTGCCAGAAGAGAACCAATTTGTTTCGAAAGAGATGAAGCAGTTTTCCAATACAATTAATCGTCTAATTCATGAACTAGATGCAAACCGGAACGAATTAAAGTGGCAATCTGAACATGACTTTTTAACGGGACTCGCCAATAAACGTTTACTGGAAAAATTAACCACAAGGTGGGTAGATGATCCTAAGATCGCTCATTTAACGCTTTTTATGATCGATATCGACTACTTTAAGCCATATAACGACCATTATGGACACTTAGCCGGTGACCAAGCCTTAGAGCGGGTAGCAAAGAAATTAGACAAGTCTATCCTTATAGAGAATCAGGTGTTAGCACGATTTGGTGGTGAAGAGTTTTGCTTAGTGATCGCTGCATCGACACCATTTGATAGTCAAGCTATAGCGAAGCAGGTTCATAATAATATGAGAACATTGGGCATATTACATGAACATTCAAAAGTGGCTGAAACGTTAACGGTGAGTGTAGGCGGGGTACATTGTGTAAGAGGCTCTAAAGAAACGTATCAAAGCTTGGTCCATAAAGCCGATCTTGAACTATATAAAGTGAAGGATAATGGACGCAATGGCACCAGTGTAATAGAAGGAAGCTAGGTATTTAGTGAGTTCATGACCATTTGAGTTATGTTTTGATGAAAATGAATAGATAAAACAGCGGAAAATTGAATGCATTTGTGCTCTAATACCGCGCTTACCAAGGGATGGTTTTAAACGCGCTCAATATAGATAGAATTCTTAGCGTTGGGCAATCCCTGATTAATCCCTTAGGAATACGAAAATGGCTTCAAATAAAAAATTTGCTATCCGCTTAGTTGAAAAGCGTACTGGCTGGGCTGCTGAAATTACGCGCCAAGTAACATCTCGTAAAGTTGTAGTATCAAAGCGTGAACTAGGCTTTGAAACAGAAGCTGAAGCACAAGCTTGGGCTGAAAAAGAGCTAGCTGGTTTTGTGAAAAATCAAGCTGAGCGTAACGAGCGTAAAGGGAAGCAGCGACAAGAGCGTGAAGAACGCGAAGCCGCAGCTGCACGTGAAGCAGAGCAACGCAGAGAAGCTCGCCTTGCTGCTGAAGACGCAGAAGAAGAGTAACGACTCTTTTGAAATGAAAAAACCGCCTATTGAATTGGCGGTTTTTTGCTTTTAAGAGGTAACTAGCTTTTAGAAGGTCATAAGTTGAATTAACGAAACTGACCTGCATCAGGTAAGAAATCAAACCCAGCAGTGGCTAACTTAGCTTCCAATGCTGTTTTATCAATTTCGAAATAGACCGCCAGTTTATCAAGGTCACCACCAAATTCATCACGAAGCTTCATATTGACGATGCTCATAAGCATAATCGGGTCCATCGTTTCAAAATTTGAAAGATTCATTACTTGTCCTCAAAATCCGAAATCAAAAGATTTGCTGCTGCAAACGCTGCTTTTTCTCGTGTATCTTTCGATAACGTTTCATCTGCTGCAATGTCATTAAGCGCTTTAACTGCACACGAAATAGCCTTTGGTATGTATCCTTGATCTCCACTGCCAATTTGAGCGTAAAGTTCACGAACTAAGTCACAGCAACCGTATACTTGCATGTTAATTTCCTATAAATGATAGCTGCTCTCAATATACACACTGGCTAAAGCAAAAACAAAGCATGAGTTTGTTTTAGCGCAAGGTGTGTCAGTGTCTGGTTGAAAGTTAACCTTGTACCTGCTGCTCTAATTGATAAGTCACCTCAGGATCGAGGTTTAGTTGCTTACTCAACTCTTGCAAATAACTCTTTTCCATAAAGTTCTGCTCATCAACAATGAGTAGCGAAGCTAGGTAAATCTCGCTTGCTTGTTGTGGCGAATTTGCAAGTTGTGCGATGTCACTTGGGTCGAGTGGTTTATTCAATTCTTGGTGAATCAATTGTTGTACTGAGCTATCAGCGCCCATTTCTGCGACGGCTTGCTCTATACGCTGCATTTCTTGTTCGTCAACGTGTCCGTCAGATTTTGCTGCAGCTATCATGGCTTTAAGAATGAGGGTTTGGTGGCTGCTATCCGTTTCATCAAACGTCGATGATGGAGCGTTACTAGGGGAGTTTGTTGGTTGCTTAGCTTGCCAATCATTGTAAACCTTGTATGCCAAAGTTCCTAAGGCCGCTGCACCGCCAACGACGGCAACTTTAGTACCCATTTTACGTGCTTTTTTTGATCCCATGAGAGCACCAATTAAACCGCCGCCAACGGCTCCAGCTCCTAACGTTTTTAGCTTACTGTTATTTGAGCTCATTGAGCTAAGACCTGATGCGTGTTTGGCTAACTTTGTTGAACCCTGTTTAAGGATGTCAGATTTAAGCGCTTGATTGAGAAGACTAGTTAGATTCATAAATACCTCCAGTAGATATAGCTGAAGTCTAAAGTGGTATGAATGAACACAGGATTAATATTTTAAAAATTAATAAGTGAGATTTTTTAGGATGAGCTTTTGGATAATCGAAAAACAAAAAGGGCTGGCATATTGCCAACCCTTTAAAGCTAGGTAACCGTTGCTTATTTAAGTCGTTACTTACTTAAGCTGTGATTTTACATGCTCTACAATGTCCGTCATTGGGATTGCTGATTTCTCTCCAGCACGACGGTTTTTATATTCGAAGTTGCCTTCATCCATGCTGCGATCACCGATAACGATCGTGTGTGGAATGCCCACAAGTTCGATATCTTTGAACATAACGCCCGGACGCTCTTTGCGATCATCGAAAAGAACTTCAATACCCATAGCCGTTAGTTCATCGTATAACTTTTCAGCTGCTTCTTTAACGCGCTCAGATTTGTGCATGTTCATTGGAACAATAGCCACTTGGAATGGTGCGATAGCTTCTGGCCAGATGATGCCGAACTTATCATGGTTTTGCTCAATTGCTGAAGCAACAACACGTGATACACCGATACCGTAACAACCCATCTCTAGAGTTGCACTCTTACCGTTAGGACCAAGAACGTTACAGTTCATCTTCTCTGAGTAGTTTGTACCCAGTTGGAAGATGTGACCTACTTCGATACCACGTTTTAGCTGAAGCGTGCCTTGGCCACATGGGCTCAGATCGCCTTCAATAACGTTACGTAGGTCTTCTACTTGACCAAGTTCTACGTCACGTCCCCAGTTAATACCGAAGTTATGTTTACCGTCAACGTTTGCACCAGCCCCGAAGTCACTCATTACCGCAACTGTGCGATCTACGATGAATGGCAGTTCAAGACCAACAGGACCAAGCGAACCTGGACCAGCACCGATTAACGCACGAATTTCTTCTTCCGTTGCCATCTCAAGTGGAGCGGCAACCTCTTTAAGGTTCTCCGCTTTCACTTCGTTAAGTTCGTGGTCGCCACGGATAATCAGCGCAATGATATCAGCATCAACGTCGTCTGAAGCTTTAACAAAAAGCGTTTTCACTGTTTTTTCAATCGCTAAGCCGTGTTGTTCAACTAGTTCTGCAATCGTTTTTGCATTTGGCGTATCGACCAGTTCCATCTCTTGAGTTGGTGCAGCAAGTTCAGTCGTTGGTGCCAAAGCTTCAGCTTTTTCGATGTTAGCAGCGTAATCTGACTCAGAAGAGAATGCGATCAGATCTTCACCGCTTTCAGCTAATACGTGGAATTCGTGTGAAGCACTACCACCGATGGCACCAGTATCCGCTAGAACTGGGCGGTAATTAAGGCCCATGCGGTCGAATGCTTTACAGTATGCATCATGCATTGCGTCGTAAGAGTTCTGTAGACCTTCTTTGTCGATGTCGAAGCTGTATGCATCCATCATCGAGAATTCACGGGCACGCATCACACCAAAACGAGGGCGTCTTTCGTCACGGAATTTAGTTTGGATTTGGTACAAGTTTAATGGAAGCTGCTTGTAAGAGTTCACTTCGTTACGTACAAGGCTAGTGATCACTTCTTCAGCTGTTGGGCTTAGGATAAACGGACGCTCATGGCGATCAGTGAAGCGAAGCAGTTCTGCGCCCATCTTTTCAGCACGGCCAGTCTCTTCCCAAAGTTCAAAGGGTTGAACAACGGGCATCAAAGTTTCAACAGCACCTGCGTTATCGATCTCTTGGCGAACGATGTTTTCAACTTTACGTAGTACACGTAGACCAGTAGGTAGCCACGTGTATAGACCTGAAGCAAGTTTACGGACCATACCTGCACGTAGCATCAGCTGGTGGCTAATGACTTCTGCGTCGTTTGGGGTCTCTTTCAGAGTGGCAAGAAGATAGTTACTGGTGCGCATTATTATATCCGTTCATCTTAGTTGAATGCCTTTGCATAAAGCTCGCTAATTACGTGCTTTATGGTGACATTGGAAAAAGTGTTAGCCAGCAATAATAGCAGCCAAACGAGTTTGTCAAAAGTCTTCTATTGCAGTAACGGTCACTAAGTTAGCCGAAACGGTGAATTTCACATTTAAGTCGAATAGATTGACGGCGTATTCTTTATTATCAGGCTTTTTCTTTTTGTAGGCAGGGCGAGGATCTTGTGACAGCACTTGCTCGATGACCGCTGTTTTCATCTCTGAGTCTTCGAGTACTAACAGTGCTGCTTGAGCCTTTGAGCTGAATATTACTGCTACAGTCTCAGGCTCTTGTTCTGCATAACTACCAGTTGCCTCAGTAATAGCGTCAGAATAGGGGATATAAGGTTTGATATCGACGATGGGGGTTCCGTCAACAAGATCGACTCCGCCTAGGTCGATATAGACTTGATTACCTTCTTGAACAACACCGCGTATGGATACTGCCGACATACCGATTCCATTGGGGCGAAAGGTTGAGCGAGAGGCGAAGACGCCAATACGTTCATTGCCACCTAATCGAGGTGGTCGAACGGTAGGTTTCCAACCAGCAGCGAGATTTTTATCAAAGAGAAAAAGTAACCATAGGTGGCTAAAGTCGCTAAGCCCACGAACAGATTCCATGCAGTTAGCGTCGTTAAGAAGCTTTATGCGAGACGTTGCGCTCGGTACTAGCCTTGGTTGTCTTGGTACAGCAAATTTTTCGTTATAAGGCGTCTGAATAACACCGATAGGATCAATAGAATACACGCGTGACCTCACAACTTTGTCTTTTTAGTCATTCAATTGAATTTTATATGAACGCCTAATGCTTCAGGTTTATTGATGTGATGGCAGTTTAACAAAAATCCACCAAGAATAAGCAGTTAGAGTGGGCTCTCTGAGTGTTAATTACCTTTTTTTAGATAATTCATTGTGATTTTTTAGTTATAAACTCTGTGTTGGTGTTAATTTATAGTTAATAGGGCTGGCTTTTGATATTTTTTGTTACATGTTGAGCTTCAGTTTTTACAATCTGTAAAGTAATGTGCTGAATCCCTGCGTATTGACAGCGTAAGGTCAGGAAACAAAAACAAACTATAAATTACAAGCAAACACAATGGAGGGACAGATGAGTTCATCTGCTTCGATTAAACAAAACTCACCAAAAAAGCCGATCTTTACGCGCTTTCTTGATGCCGTAGAATACTTGGGGAATCTATTACCTCATCCTATTACTCTTTTTGCTATTTTCTGTGTAGCGATTCTCGTTACGTCAGGTATTGCCGGCTATTTTGAAGTGTCAGTAATAGACCCTCGCCCTGAAGGCGCAAGCGGTCGTGCTGCTGATGGTATGATTCATGTCGTAAGTTTATTGAATGCTGAAGGATTACAGCGCATCGTCACTAGCTTAGTTAGTAACTTTGTTGGCTTTGCTCCACTAGGTACGGTACTTGTTGCGCTACTAGGTGTTGCTATTGCTGAGCACTCTGGTCTTCTATCTGCTGCTATGCGCGGTATGGTAATGGGCGCTTCGAAGCGTATGGTAACGGTAGCTATCGTATTCGCTGGTATCATTTCAAATACAGCATCTGAGCTTGGTTACGTTGTTCTTATTCCTTTAGCCGCGATGATGTTCCACTCGTTAGGTCGTCACCCTCTAGCTGGTCTTGCAGCAGCGTTTGCAGGCGTATCTGGTGGTTACTCAGCTAACCTTCTTATCGGTACGGTCGATCCTCTACTGTCGGGTATTACAGAGACAGCGGCACAGATGCTAGATCCTAGCTACTCTGTAGGTCCTGAGGCGAACTGGTACTTCATGTTTGTTTCTACTTTCTTTATTACAATTGCGGGTGCATTTGTTACTGAGAAAATTGTTGAGCCTAAACTGGGTAAATACAACGAAGAAGAAGCAGCAGAAGACTTATCTAACGATTCAGTTGGTAAACTAACAGACATTGAAAAGAAAGGTCTTAAGTTTGCAGGTGTTGCTGTTCTATTAGTAAGTGCGGTACTCGCTTGGACAGTTGTTCCTGCTGATGGCATTTTACGTCACCCAGTAACTGGTGAAATTGCAGGTTCTCCATTCCTAAGAAGCATCGTAGCTTTCATCTTTGTCTTCTTTGCTATTCCGGGTTTTGTTTACGGTAGAATTGTTGGAACAATGAAGAACGACCGTGACGTTATTGATGCAATGGCTAAGTCAATGTCTTCAATGGGTCTATACATCGTTCTTGTATTCTTCGCAGCTCAGTTCGTTGCATTCTTTAGCTGGACAAATTTCGGTCAGGTATTCGCGGTTGGTGGTGCAAGCTTCCTACAGAACATCGGCCTAACAGGTCCAATGCTGTTCTTCGCATTTATCCTAATGTGTGGCTTCATTAACCTAATGATTGGTTCTGCTTCTGCACAGTGGGCAGTAACAGCACCTATCTTTGTTCCAATGTTAATGCTGGTTGGTTACGCGCCTGAGACAATTCAAGCGGCTTACCGTATCGGTGACTCAACAACGAACATCATTACTCCAATGATGAGCTACTTCGGTCTAATTCTTGCTGTTGCAACTCGCTACATGAAGAACCTAGGTATCGGTACGCTTATCTCAACCATGCTGCCTTACTCGGTAGTCTTCATGGTTGGTTGGAGCTTCATGTTCTACGTATGGGTGTTCCTACTTGGTCTACCTGTTGGCCCTGGCGCTGCGACTTACTACACGCCATAGTCCATGATTAAGATATAAATAAAAAACCTGCGAATTTCGCAGGTTTTTTTATGCTTTCTAATTAATGCTAATGGCATCTAGTTTATATAAGTAGATGTTTGAGCAAAGGATTAGCGTCGTTTAGCTAGAATACGGTCTAAGTGATTCGCAAACTCGCGTCGGTCTGTTTGAGATAGTGTCGCAGGTCCGCCTGTCTGAACACCGCTTGAACGCAGTGTATCCATAAAATCACGCATATTTAGGCGAGCTTTGATGGTCTCCGTCGTATAGAGTTCACCACGAGTATTCAGTGCTAAAGCACCTTTAGTGATCACTTCATCGGCAAGCGGGATGTCAGAGGTAATGACTAAGTCCCCAGCGTTGGTTCGACGCACAATTTCATTATCAGCAATATCGAAGCCTGCTGGCACTTGAATAGAGTGTATATTGGCACGCTTAGGTACGGGCACTACGTGGTTGGCAACAAAAGTACACTCAACACCGGTTCGTTCTGCGGCGCGTACGATAGTTTCGCGGATCACTTTTGGACACGCATCGGCATCAACCCAAATCTTCATCATTATTCTTTCTCGTTTAATTTAGCTCGTTTAATTTAGCTTCTAAAGATTCAACACGCTTGAGAAGTTGTGAAACTTGCTGCTCTAGATTTGTTATTTTATCTTGATCTGAAGTGGCGGCAGTTGCGACTTCGACCTTTGGTACTCGATTCGACGCTTTCCAGCTTTTAATCGCGGTGATCAGCGCAGGCATAGGGACTGAAGTACTCAGGCGTGCTTTGACTAACGCAACAGTCGGTTCTTTTCCTTCATGAGCAAGGCTCGATAAAACCTTGGTCAGCTCATCGGTGACATTTTGAGTTAACATCATTTTCTCCTTCCTAACTCTCTGCGGGCATCATACTTTTTATTCTGAATTTTGGCGAATCTCAAAATAGGCGCTGCCATGTGAGAGATCTCTTACAAAGCGCGTGAGATAACAGCATTTTGACTCTGCATATATGCGATGTGTTATATTTAAGTTGTTGATTTTACAGTGAGTCTATTTTATTTATCGTGAAGGAAAAAATAATTAATATTTGGATATATTGTCTAAAAACAGAAATCGCGTAAATTAGAACTTGTCGGAAGGAGTTTGACACGGAATAGGATACAACCAAGGACTTGGTTATCTTCAGGATGAAGATGTGACGGCTAGGATAGCGGTCAGCAGGAAGCGAAGGACATTGTACGGATACAACAGTTACTAGGATGGTAACTGCGAAGGAACGACAATGGACACCTCTAGGAAGAGGCTAGGACAGCATCAGGATGATGCAAAGGACACCGCTCAAGGAACAAGTGATGAGTGCTGACGAGGATAGTTAGCGATCAGGATGATTAGGACACCGCTAGGACGGCGACGTATGGAAATGCTGATGGATTCAGCCACTATTATGGATGATGCATGGAGCACTAACGAGTAGCCGGACTGCTGCGAGTAAGACTATAACCCCGATACGCAAGTGTCGGGGTTTTTCTTTTTTGCAGATAGGCTCTTTCCTTTGACAGAAAACTCAATAACAATGCTAAAAACAAACCTAGATCAATGCTCCCTATTGGTAGTTGGTTTATTTTTCGCTTCTTCAAATATGGCGTTACACGAACACCTCGAATAGTCGTTATCAAGGAATAGATATGACCATAGTAACTCGACGATTAATGTTACTTCCCTACAGCGAATCTTTGCAGTCAGAATTTCTGATGTTGAATTGCTGTGTGAAGAATCGCGCGGAAATGAACGGTCCACATACTGTTTCATCCGCAAGAGAGTTATTTGAAAGAGTTTTAAATGATTCGTCTATGTACTGTATGGCGGTTTTAGATAATTACAATCGCGAATACATCGGCCATATCTTTATTTCTCAATTAGACACAACACCTGAGTTAGGTTTTATTTTAGATAAGGCGTATTGGGGAAAGGGATTGGCAAGTGAGGCTTTAAAGGCGTTTATTCCTAAAGCGTATAGAGAGTTATCCCTGAAAAAAGTGATAGCAACCGCCAATACTCATCATACCGCTTCGATCAAGTTACTCGAAAAGCTTGGTTTCCAACGTACAGGAGAAAACCAAGACTTTCATGGGCCATATTATGAGTATGAGATTACAGCCGATGTGGTGGCAGGTGAAAGTTCATTGGCCTAAAGCCACTCATCATTAACTCTCCTTGGTAACAATCGTCTCCGAGTGATGAAAACTCAAAGTGATAGACAGTATACCAACGCCAATCTCCTTTAGGTGTTCTAACCTTATGTTGACCTAAAGCGACAGACACTAACTGTAAATCGAGCTGTTTGCATTTTCTCTCAATTGCCGCTTTCGCTAGTTCGCCCTGTCTTCGTTGCTGCCAAAAAATGAAGCAAACTAAACTTAGGCCGACAATAGCCATCAAATCACCAATCATACGCTATCCTTTCGCAGAGCTAATCAATCAAAATCATGACGAACGAGCTGATTTTTGTAATAGAAGCAGCGCGTTAGCCAATTCTTTTGATGGGTTTGAGTGTAACAGCGGCAAGATCACTAGACGCAGTTCCGGTAGCATGACTAAGTCTGAAAATAGTTGATTAAACAGATCCTGATTACCCGTCTGTGCCAGTCTAAGTAAAAACAGCTCAGCGACTTTTGGTTCAGCCAGTAAATGCCATGAGCGACCCGCAATACCGATCAGAACTTCTTGATGGCTTAAGCGAGGGCTTGCTAAAACCGATTCAACCACGGGTAATGAAATGGAACGATCTGCGCCTGATAGTGCTCGGCATAGAGCAGAGAGTAAAAACAGGTCGGGCTCATCTTTCTCAAGTTGCTTTGTCGTTAGATCGACAATGTGCGTTGCAAGTTTGTCTGATATATCTGTGTGCTCAAGTGCGCCTAGTAGAGCGTAAAGCGGTTCATTGGGTAGATGACGCAAAGCCTTACGAACCATGATTGCATTTTGTGAGTGACCGAGACGGGCACAAAGATCGGTGATGCCTTGAAGCCCAACAGTCTGCCAGTTGTCCCAACCTAGATCACCGGTGAAGTAGTGCTGAGCGTGCTCATAATACTGGCTACTAGCAAGATCCAAATCAGAGCGAATCTGACTATTAAATACCGCCATTTTGTCTTCACTTGGCTTATAGGTATATGGATTATTTGCAAGCTTCTCTTGTTGTTCTTCACTCATATCTTGGCTGATTCTAGAACCCATAGCCTCTAATACAAACTTTAAGAAATTACCGATTTCGGCTTGCTTGAGCAGTCCTCGTTCATCGAGTTCAAATTTTAAAAACCAGATCCACGGTTGTTGCTTTTCATTCCAATACGCGATCGCTAAATGTGCTTTTCGTTGTAGTGGGTAAGGGTAGGGTTGTTGCCCTTTTTCTACACGAGAGAAAGTCGTGTTCTCTATTGTTTTGATTCGGCGACCTAGATCAAAAATCTTGTATTCGCAGCCACTATTTTCAAGTAGCTCGGTAAGTGTATGAATAAGTTCCATGGAAAAATTGACCTTAAGTTTCTTTGCTTATTACATGGTATCCTAGCGCGTAATTTCAAGGTCCCAACGTAAAATTCAGAGTGATTAATGACCCAATCTGCACAACTTCTTCTGTTGCTTGACGAGTTACAGCGAGAGCTTTCGGAAAAACAGCTTTGGCAAGGTGAAATGCCGAGTCAAACAGCGTTAGAAAGCCAGCAACCTTTCGCCTTAGATACACTTGAACCTGAGCAGTGGTTACAGTGGATTTTTATCCCTAAAATAAAAATGCTGATGCAG
Organism: Vibrio kyushuensis; assembly: GCF_050337325.1. Classification (NCBI taxonomy): domain Bacteria; kingdom Pseudomonadati; phylum Pseudomonadota; class Gammaproteobacteria; order Vibrionales; family Vibrionaceae; genus Vibrio; species Vibrio kyushuensis. The sequence continues at coordinate 30,065 of NZ_JAKJSV010000012.1, read as the reverse complement.
AAAGGTAGTCCATTGCCAAAGGGCTTTTCCATTGCGCCTTACTTTGAGCAAGCGTGGCAAGACAAACCACAATTTCAAGCCATTATTCGAGTGACACAAAAAATAGATAAGGTGTGCCAGTAATGTTAGAGATAATCTTTCAAGATGAGTATTTGGTTGCGGTTAATAAGCCCGCGGGAATGTTGGTGCACAGAAGCTGGCTAGATAAACACGAAACACAGTTTGTGATGCAAACATTGCGCGATCAAATTGGTCAGCATGTATTCCCGCTGCACCGATTAGACCGACCGACTTCTGGTGTTCTTGTTTTTGCCCTATCAAGTGAAGTGGCTTCGCAAGTGATGCCGATGTTTGCTAATCATGAGATGGAAAAGACTTATCACGCTATCGTTCGTGGTTGGATAGAAGAAGGTGGCGTTTTAGATTATCCGCTTAAAGTTGAGCTTGATAAAATAGCCGATAAATTTGCAGCCAAAGACAAAGAGCCTCAAGAGGCGGTTACTGCATATCAGCCAATCGCGAAAGTGGAAGTTCCGTTTTCTACTGGGAAGTTCCCGACGAGTCGTTACTGCTTAATGGAAATGAAACCACAGACAGGGCGTAAACATCAGTTACGTCGTCATATGGCGCACCTGAGGCACCCTATTGTCGGTGACACGAGCCATGGTGATGGGAAACACAATCGACTGTTTAGAGAAAACTACGATGCCTATCAATTGATGCTGCACGCTTCTGAATTGAGCTTTATTCACCCATTTACTAAAAAAGAGTTAGTGCTCAAAGCGAGATTTGATGAAACTTGGCAAGGGCTGATGTCTAAGTTTGGTTGGGAAGTTGGAAGATAAATTCTCTGTATAAAAGTGCGCCACTGATCGCAAGCTAATCATTCTGCCACAAGAAGCCATAATATTTGTGTTTAACTCATGAAAAATAAGGGGTTAAGCACATGCGAAAAACTTATCTCTATCTGATTTTTGTTCTTTTTCTTTCCGGCTGTGAACCCGCAGATATTCACATTGAGTCTCTATCCGAACCATTTCAACATGTAGTGGAGGATCTTGATGCGAATAAAGCCAATAATCTTCATAGCTTGATAATTTGGCAAGACGGTCAGACACTGGTTGAGCTATATAGAACTGCACCGGGCAGAGAGCGTGACTATAAAACGCCGGCGCTAAAGGTTGGCGTTGATGAACTTCATAATCTCCATTCAGTGACGAAATCGTTTGTCGCTACGCTGATTTTTATTGCCATCGACGAAGGAAAGATAGCTGGATTAGATCAAGCTGCATTTTCATTTTATCCTGAGTACCAAGAGTTAGACCTTGAGAAAAAAATGACGATTACGATCGGTGATTTACTCAATATGTCATCGGGGTTTCCACTGAATGAGCTCATTTCTGAAAGCTACCAAACAACGGCTAATCATTTTAATCGTCACTATTTAGCAAAAGACCTCGATCAATTGATGTTTAACCTTAATGTAGTTTTCGATCCCGGTAGCAAGTTTTCTTATAGTGGTTTTTCTACAGTGATGTTATCTAGGATTGTAGAGAGAGTGTATGACGGGGAAGCTTTTAATAAATTAATGAAAAAAAAGCTGTTTGATCCACTGGGCATAACACAATATGAGTGGATGAGCCAACATGGCAGTAATGTTGCTGGTGCGGACTGGGGACTTCGTTTGACGTCTAGAGATTTATTGAAATTTGGTCAGTTATATCTAAATCAAGGTAAGTGGGATGGTCATACGATATTTTCTGATCAATGGATAAGCCGCGTGGAATCGCCAGTATTTGGCTTGTATCCAAGTAGTTATGGTATGCACTTTTGGCAGCCTGGTTTGATCCCTAATTCCTATGCCGCTATTGGTATTGGAGAGCAATATGTCATCATCATTCCATCTAAAAAATCAGTGATTATTGCCACTGGAGGGAATTATGATGTGGGCGGCCCAACATTGAAATACTTATCTAAATTAGCGTCGGTACTGTAGCCCTTCTTTACTGAAACCAAAGGGCTATAAAACAAAAAACGAAGCACAAAGCTCCGTTTTCAAATTGGCCTAGCAGTGCTAATTACTTTTCTAAGTAATTGCCGATCGATTTCTCAATGCCATCTGCATCTAACCCAAGGTCAGCATAGAGTTCTTGCTGTGACCCCTGTGGAATAAACTTATCAGGAATACCAAGGTTTAATACTGGCTTGATGATTTTCTCGCTCATCATGTATTCAATTACACCAGCACCGGCACCACCGGCAATAGCATTTTCTTCAAGAGTAACGAGCACATCATGATTTGCTGCTAGTTCGGTGATCAAAGCTTCATCAAGAGGCTTTACAAAACGCATATCAGCAACCGTTGCGTTGAGTTTACCTGCAGCTTCTAACGCTTCAGGTAGGAAAGTTCCGAAGTTTAGAATCGCGACTTTCTCACCTTGGCGAAGCATGCGGCCTTTGCCTATTTCAAGCGTAGTAAATTCAGATTGAATATCGCTCCCCATACCGCTTCCACGAGGGTAGCGCACAGCACTTGGACCCGTATGTTGATGACCGGTGTATAGCATTTGACGACATTCATTTTCGTCACTTGGCGTCATGATGGTCATATTGGGGATACAACGCATAAAGCTTAAATCAAACGCACCTTGGTGAGTTTGACCGTCGGCCCCAACGAGTCCTGCACGGTCAATGGCAAACATGACTGGAAGATCCATGATTGCGACATCGTGAATCAGTTGATCATAACCACGCTGTAAGAATGTGGAGTAGATAGCCACAATCGGTTTATCACCCGCAATCGCCATTCCTGTCGCAAGAGTTACAGCATGTTGCTCTGCGATGGCTACGTCAAAGAACTGTTCCGGATACTCTTTAGCAAAGCGCACCATGCCAGAACCTTCTCTCATTGCTGGCGTAATCGCCATCAATTTAGGGTCTTGCGCGGCCATATCACACAGGAAATCACCAAATATCTTAGAGAATGTTGGTTTTGAACTGTTGCTCTTAGGCAAGCTTGAGTGACTAGGGTCGAACTTAGGCACACCATGATAACCAATAGGATCTTTTTCAGCAGGCTCATAGCCTTTGCCTTTTTTGGTCATTATGTGCAGGAACTGCGGACCTTTAAGTCCACGCATGTTTTTCAGTGTTTTGATTAGCTCGTTAACGTCATGTCCATCAACTGGGCCAATATAATTAAAGCCAAGCTCTTCAAACAGCGTGCCAGGAACTACCATTCCTTTTAGGTGTTCTTCAGTACGACGAACAAGCTCTTTGATTGGCGGAACACCAGAAAGCACCTTCTTGCCACCTTCACGAATAGAGGTGTAAAGGCTACCAGATAGAACTTGAGCGAGATGGTTATTAAGAGCGCCAACGTTCTCGGAGATCGACATTTCATTGTCATTTAGTACAACAAGCATATCGGAATGAACATCACCTGCGTGATTCATCGCTTCAAAGGCCATGCCTGCGGTAATGGCACCATCACCAATAACACTAACGACTTTACGGCCTTTATTCTCTTTTTCTGCACTAATTGCCATCCCTAAGGCGGCACTGATTGAGGTCGAAGAGTGACCGACTGAAAGGGTGTCAAACTCACTCTCTTCACGCCAAGGGAATGGGTGTAGTCCATCTTTTTGGCGGATAGTTGAAAGCTGATCACGACGACCGGTAAGAATCTTATGCGGATAAGCTTGATGGCCAACATCCCAGATCAGCTGATCAAATGGAGTGTTGTAGACATAGTGCAATGCAACCGTTAACTCAACAGTACCAAGGCCTGATGCTAAATGGCCACTAGATTGGCTCACTGAGTTCAATAGGTAAGTACGAAGCTCATCACACAGCTTTGGCAGTGTTTCGCGTGGAAGGCTACGTAGTTCATCTGGCATATCTGCCAGTGATAATGTTGGATATTTTGAAATATCAAGAGTCATAGTATTGCGTGCTTATTATGTTTAGTTCTTGCGTTCGATGACGTATCGGGCGAACTCTTCAAGTGATTTTGTATTGTATGGAATCGCTTCGAGTGCTTGAAGGGCTTCATTCAATAGAGTGTGAGCTTTATTTATCGCACCGTCTAATCCTAGTAAAGAAGGATAGGTGCTTTTATTTAATTCTTGGTCAGAGCCTTGTGGTTTTCCAAGTGTTTCCGTGTCGCCAATAACATCTAATATGTCATCTTGAACTTGGAAGGCAAGACCAATAGCATCTGCGAATTTATCGAGCTGAGGCTGAACCTGAAGACCTTTTTTGCCAGCGGCTAATGCCCCTAAGCGGACTGCACATTTGATTAATGCACCGGTTTTATTACGGTGAACTTCTTCAAGTTCTTCTAGAGTCACTTGTCGGTTTTCTGCTTCTAAATCCAGAGACTGCCCAATACACATGCCTTGTGCGCCAGACGCCTGAGCTAATGATTGAACCATTTTGATTCGCATCACTTCCGCTTCTGCCGCTAATTCACCTTCAGCGAGAATAGAAAATGCCAGAGTTTGCAGAGCATCTCCGGTTAAAATAGCAGTCGCTTCGTCGAATTTAATGTGGCAAGTCAGTTGCCCCCGACGTAGTTCATCGTCATCCATTGCAGGAAGATCATCGTGAATCAATGAATAGGCGTGAATACATTCGATAGCCGCAGCTGGGGTGTCTAATTCGTTTTGCGCACAACCGAGCATTTGCCCTGTTGCGTAAACCAAAAATGGTCTTGCGCGTTTGCCACCGAGTAGTAGCCCGTAACGCATGGCGTCAACGAGTGTCTGATTTTGGTGTGGCAAGCGATCTAACCATGCGTTTAGAACGCGGTTATTCTGTTGTTGATAAGCGGTTAACGCTTCAATCATAACGGATCTTCACTATTATTCCGATGGAGACTCAAACGAGCTAAGTGGTGCTTCGTCGTCATTTTGCAGCAAGATACTGACACGTTGTTCAGCATCGCTTAATTTTGTCTGGCCAGAACGAGCTAAAGCAATCCCACGCTCGAATTTCTTCAAAGCGTCATCAAGGGCTAAATCGCCATTTTCTAACTGATCAACTAAGGTATCGAGTTCGTCAATGGTCGCTTCGAACGACATATTTTCAGGTTTTTTGCTGGCCATAATCTGTCTAGTTTAGCTGTCTAGTTTGGAAATATGGACGAAAGTTACCTTAGGGCGTGGTGATGGTCAAATTTAACCAAAAGAAATTGTTAGAAAAGTGGAGCTTAAACGGTCTCTTTCCTATACCTAAATGACAGTATGCTGTGTTTATTAAAGCTTATGTTGATCAAGTGAGTAAAATACTGTGACGCAATATTGATACATTTAACGGCTGTTGTGATAAAAATGCATCGTTTTCACCTTGATATATTGATCTGTGTGGCGAAATACTTTGAAAGGAATTCCAATAATTTAGTTAAAGATCTTATGATCGGGCCGATAACTAATTTAACTGGCGAAATAATACCAATTTCTCTTATTCTTAAATAACATCAATTTGATCAGTCGCATTGTGTATTGTTGGATTGGTATCAATCTCATATTCGCTGAAAATAGCATGAGGAGTGCTTTGTGGATTTAGCAACGCTGTTAGGACTCATCGGTGGTTTTGCCTTTGTCATCATGGCGATGATTCTTGGTGGAAGCATCATGATGTTCGTCGATGTCACCTCGGTTTTGATTGTTGTCGGTGGCTCCACCTTTGTCGTATTGATGAAGTTCACTGTGGGACAGTTTTTCGGTGCAGCGAAAATTGCCGGTAAAGCTTTCATGTTCAAAACGGACGAGCCAGAAGATTTGATTGCGAAAGTGGTTGAAATGGCAGATGCAGCTCGTAAAGGTGGCTTCCTTGCTCTAGAAGAGATGGAAATTACTAATGGCTTTATGCAAAAGGGCATAGACTTATTAGTAGATGGTCACGATGCTGATGTTGTTCGCGCTGCGCTGCAAAAAGATATTGCCTTAACCGATGAACGACACGATTTTGGTGCCAGTGTTTTTAGAGCTTTTGGTGATGTATCGCCAGCAATGGGAATGATCGGTACATTGGTTGGCTTGGTTGCGATGCTTTCAAACATGGATGATCCTAAGTCGATTGGACCCGCGATGGCGGTTGCCTTGTTAACTACTCTCTACGGTGCGATTTTATCCAACATGGTTTTTTTCCCAATTGCTGATAAATTGTCAATGAGGCGTGAACAAGAGAAGCTAAATCGTCGTTTAATTATGGATGGCGTGCTTGCTATTCAAGATGGTCAAAATCCACGAGTTATCGACAGTTACCTCAAGAACTACCTTCATGAAGGTAAACGTGCTCTTGATGTAGATAACGAGTAAGGAACGCAGTATGGATGATGAAGAAAGCTGTAAATGTCCACCACCGGGGCTCCCCCTGTGGATGGGAACATTTGCTGATTTAATGTCACTACTAATGTGTTTCTTTGTACTACTGCTCTCATTTTCTGAGATGGATGTACTGAAATTTAAGCAAATTGCGGGTTCGATGAAATTTGCTTTTGGTGTACAAAACCGTCTAGAAGTGAAAGATATCCCGAAAGGCACCAGTATCATCGCTCAGGAGTTTAGACCGGGGCGACCAGAGCCAACACCCATTGACGTTATCATGCAGCAAACCATTGATATTACTCAGCAGACCTTAGAGTTTCATGAAGGCGAGTCTGACAGAGCGGGTGGTAATCAGCGAGATAAAGGTAAGCAGACTGGTGGTAAGTCTCCGGAAACATCGACCAAAGATAATCAGAATACCGATCCTCAAGAGCAGCAACAACAGTCTCAGGCGCAAGCAAAAGAGCTAGAGATATTAGAAGAGGCGATTAAAAAAGCTTTAGAGCGAGAGATTGCAGAAGGGGCCATTGAAGTTGAGAATCTTGGGCAGCAAATAGTTATTCGGATTCGAGAAAAAGGTGCTTTCCCTGAGGGTTCTGCCTTCTTGCAACCGAAGTTTAGACCTTTAGTTCGTCAAATTGCAGAACTGGTCAAAGATGTTCCCGGAATCGTGCGTATCTCAGGCCATACCGATGATCAGCGTTTGGATTCTGAACTGTATCGTTCTAACTGGGATCTTTCATCACAACGTGCTGTTTCGGTAGCTCAAGAGATGGAAAAAGTACGTGGGTTCTCTCATCAGCGCTTAAGAGTAAGGGGAATGGCTGATACAGCGCCACTTGGTGACAATGATACCGCAGCTCAACGCTCTCGAAATCGACGTGTAGAGATAAGTATTATGCAAGGTGAACCTCTCTACAGTGATGAGGTTCCATCGGCACCACAGGATCCTTAATACTTGGTTTATTTAACTAATTTGTCTTAAAGCAATAGCTTTGAAAAGGTGAGTGTAATGCTCACCTTTTTTATGTCTGTTACCTCGTGTATAATCTTGCGCCCTTATAGAGCGGTTATTCGATCCGTCTTCTTAATTGAAGATTTGAAAGAGGGTAACCACGTTGCGAAAGCGTTCAACTTGTGAAGTGAAGTATGAAATTTATTGTTAAGCCCCATCCAGAGATTTTTGTAAAAAGTGATTCGGTGCGTAAGCGCTTCACAAGGATTCTAGAATGCAATATTCGCAACGTTTTGCAAAGTCGCACTGAGTCTGTTGCAGTTTTTAACCGTCGTGACCACATTGAAGTGACCGCACAAAGCGATCAGTTTTATAAAGAGACGCTTGAAGTACTGACGCATACTCCGGGTATTCATCACTCGCTTGAAGTGCAGCAGTCTGAGTTTAAAGACCTGCATGATATCTACGAGCAAGTGCTAGAGTTAAATCGCCCTAATATCGAAGGTAAGACCTTTTCAGTACGTGCGAAGCGCCGTGGAAAGCATGACTTTACGTCGATAGAACTTGAGCGTTACGTTGGCGGCGGTCTAAACCAAGCGGTTGAGAGTGCGAAAGTAAAACTGACTAAACCAGAAGTAACGGTCAAAGTTGAAATTGCTAACGAGAAGCTAAACCAAGTTATATCACGTCATAAAGGTTTAGGTGGCTTCCCTCTAGGCACTCAAGAAGACTTGTTAAGCCTTATTTCAGGTGGATTTGATTCTGGTGTTTCAAGTTACCTGCACATTAAACGTGGCTCTAAAGTACATTACTGTTTCTTTAACCTAGGTGGTCCTGCGCACGAGATTGGCGTTAAGCAAGTCGCTCACTTTTTGTGGAACAAGTACGGCTCGTCAGCAAAAGTGAAATTCATCTCTGTTGACTTTGATCCTGTTGTTGCTGAGATTTTAGAAAAAGTTGACGATGGCCAGATGGGCGTTGTGCTAAAACGTATGTTTATGCGTGCAGCAGGTCAAGTTGCTGAGAAGTTTGGTATTCAAGCTCTGGTAACTGGTGAAGCACTGGGTCAGGTATCAAGCCAAACGCTGACGAACCTTCGTCATATTGATAACGTGACAGATTCTTTGATTCTTCGCCCTTTGATTAACTGGGACAAAGAAGACATCATTGATGTTGCTCGCGCTATCGGTACTGAAGACTTTGCGAAAACAATGCCTGAATACTGTGGCGTGATTTCTAAGAAGCCAACCGTTAAAGCGGTAAAAGCGAAGCTAGAAAAAGAGGAAGCGAAGTTTGATTTTGCTATTCTTGATGACGTGGTGACCAATGCTCGTGTGATGGATATTCGTGACATCGCAAAAGAGAGTGAAGAAGCTGCCCCTGAAGTTGAGCATGTTCAGCAAGCTGATAGTCACGCAATCGTACTGGATATCCGTAGCCCTGATGAAGAAGACGGTAATCCATTAGAGGTTGATGGCGTTGAAGTGAAGCATATTCCTTTCTACAAACTAGGCACACAGTTTGGCAACTTGGCGCAAGATAAAGAGTACCTTCTTTATTGTGACCGAGGCGTAATGAGCCGATTGCAAGCGCTATACCTGCAAGAGCAAGGCTTTAACAACGTTAAAGTATATCGCCCTTAGCTTTTGGTTTGATTGGCTATAGGGTCAATCATAAGGCGTTTGAAAGACAATGAAGAACGTGAATCGTGAAAACGGTTCGCGTTTTTTTATATCTTCTGTTTGTGTGAAAAGATGGAAGAAAGCGAATAAAAAGGTCGAGGATAAGAAAAAGAAAAATAAAGAGGAGAGGAAGTCGAGGGGGAGTGGAATTGGATAGATAAAAAAACACCGCCATAAAGGCGGTGCAAAATAATTTGACAGACAGGTCAAAAATACAGGAAGTTGATTTTACCTTTAGGATATCAAGGGAAAATATTGGTAGAAATCTACCTAACTCGAAAATCGAGTCTGCAAACACAACATCGCAACAACTAACCAATTAATTCTGGAGAGAATTAAGCCGTTCAGGCTAGCGCTGCGGGATGAAATATAGAATTTCTCTGGCCGCTAAGCAATCGACAATTTATAATGTTTCAGATTAAAAAAACTAATCCATATTATTGAGTGTCCCTATGTCTAGAAGATTGCCACCACTTAATTCGCTGAAAGTGTTTGAAGCCGCCGCCCGACACCTAAGTTTTACACGCGCAGCCGAGGAATTATTTGTTACTCAGGCTGCGGTCAGCCATCAGATAAAAGCATTAGAAGAATTTTTGAGTCTAAAACTTTTTCGTCGTCGTAACCGTTCGTTACTATTAACCGAAGAAGGGCAGAGCTATTTTCTCGATATCAAAGATATTTTTTCATCGCTTGCCGAGGCAACCGACAAAGTTCTAGAGCGAAGTGAGAAAGGCGCATTAACCATCAGTTTGCAACCTAGCTTCGCAATCCAATGGCTCGTACCTCGTTTAGCAGATTTCAATCAGCAGCAACCGGATATTGACGTAAGAATTAAAGCTGTGGATATGGATGATGGCTCACTCACGGATGATGTTGATGTTGCGATTTATTATGGTCGTGGGAACTGGCCAGGTTTACGTGCTGATAAGTTGTATCAAGAATATTTGGTCCCTTTATGCTCTCCAGCATTGTTACTGGGAAATAAGCCATTAGAAACTCTTGAGGATTTAAAGGCTCACACGTTATTGCACGATACATCTCGTAAGGACTGGAAACAGTTTACTAAGCAATACGAGTTAGAGGGAGTGAATGTTAATCATGGCCCTATTTTTAGCCACTCAACCATGGTGCTACAAGCGGCTGCGCACGGGCAAGGTATCGCTCTTGGGAATAACGTACTAGCACAACCTGAGCTAGAGGCCGGGCGTTTGATAGCACCTTTTGACGAGAAGTTCGTCACTAAGAATGCGTTTTACGTGGTATGCCATGACAAGCAGGCCGACATGGGACGAATTGCGACATTTAGAGATTGGATGTTAGCCAAAGCACAAAGTGAACAAGAGGTGTTTTTAGATGAGTAACTATATTATCGATGGGCAGCTTGATGATGCAATGAAGGAACAGCCATTGTTTATCTTTGCTCATGGTGCCGGGGCTGGCATGGATCATCCGTTTATGCAGCAAGTCGCCTCTGGTTTAGCTAAAAAAGGAATTAAAGTTATTCGCTTTAATTTCCCTTACATGGTCATTCGAGCTAAAGAGGGCACTAAGCGCCCGCCAGATAGAGCGCCAAAGCTTCTGGAAGCCTACAAGCAGGTTATAGAAGATGTGGCCGATAAGCCTGTTGTTATAGGTGGTAAGTCAATGGGAGGACGTATGGCGAGCCTTCTAGCAGAAGAAGAGTTGGTGGCGGGAGTTGCGTGCTTGGGCTACCCATTTCACCCTCCTGGTAAGCCTGAGAAGTACAAAGGTGAACATTTGGCTACGCTTGATAAGCCGTGTCTCATTTTACAAGGAGAGCGTGACACGATGGGAAAGAGAGAAGAGATCCCCGAGTTCGCTCTATCAAAAAGTATCACAGTTGAGTTTATTCCTGATGGTGATCATAGCTTTAAGCCAAGAGTACGTTCGGGCTTTACCGAAGCACAAAATATTGCCTTAACCGTAGAGAAACTTAGCGACTTTATTTTCGAGGTTTACAATGAGAAGTAAGTCATTACTTACGTTCTGCGGATTGTCTGGTGGACTATCCGTTATATTAGGGGCATTTGCAGCGCATGGTTTAAAGGCCATGTTATCGCCTCAGTTACTAAGCGCATTCGAAACGGGTGTGCAGTATCAGTTTATTCATACCATCGCGATTGCGTTATGCGCTATTTTAATTCGGATAAATATTGACTCAAAAGCACGAAAGTATTTTTTCCTTGCCGCGATTTGCTTTATCATCGGCATCCTTTGTTTTAGTGGCAGCCTTTATGCACTCGCTCTGACCGGAATTAAATGGTTCGGACCTATCACTCCGTTTGGTGGTCTACTCTTTATTTTTGGGTGGGGATTGTTTACTGCCGCAGCACTACAGTTAAAAGAGGTTAACAAGTGAAACACGTCATGCTCTATTGCCGCTCTGGTTTTGAAAAAGAGTGCGCAGGTGAAATTCAAGATAAAGCGAATCACTTAGAGGTGTTTGGCTTCCCTCGTGTAAAGAAAAATACCGGTTATGTGCTGTTTGAGTGCTACCAAGAAGGTGATGCAGCCAAATTGATTAAAGCTGTTGATTTTCAATCGCTTATTTTTGCTCGTCAAATGTTTGCAGTTGCTGTGGAAGTAAGCGAACTACCATCAGAAGATCGTATCTCACCCATTTTACAACAATTGAGTGAAGTGGACGGTTTTCCTCGTTGTGGCGATATTCGTATCGAAACACCAGATACCAACGAAGCGAAAGAGCTGCTCAAGTTTTGTCGTAAGTTTACCGTACCGATGCGTCAAGCGATGCGTGGTAAAGACTTACTGTTTAGCAAAGATAGCCCGAAAAAGCCTGTGCTGCATGTCTGTTTCGTAGCTCCGGGCCACTGTTATGTGGGTTTCTCTTATCCTAATAACAACTCAAAATTCTTTATGGGTATCCCGCGTTTAAAATTCCCATCAGATGCGCCAAGCCGTTCAACTCTCAAACTGGAAGAAGCATTTCATGTCTTCATTCCTCGTGATGAGTGGGATGAGCGTTTAGCATCAGGTATGTGGGGCGTTGATTTAGGTGCTTGTCCCGGCGGTTGGACGTATCAGTTAGTGAAACGTTCGATGTTTGTTCATGCGGTTGATAACGGCATGATGGCAGACAGCTTAATGGAAACGGGTCAGGTTAAGCACCATCAAGAGGATGGGTTTAAATTTGAACCGGATCGTAAGAACGTCACTTGGCTTATTTGCGACATGATTGAGAAGCCATCTCGCGTTGCTCAATTGATGGGTGAGTGGATCATCAGTGGTTGGGCTAAAGAGGCGATCTTTAACCTTAAGCTGCCGATGAAAGGCCGCTATGATGAGGTTCTTCAAGATATCGAAAACTTGAAGCAGTTCTTAGAAGAGAACAATGTGAAGTTTAAGCTGCAAGCGAAGCACTTGTATCATGACCGTGAAGAGATCACTGTTCATGTTCAATGTTTATCGAATATTTCAGCGCACTAAGCACACCTGATATATTGAAATCCCACGTATGTTCGCTGATGGCGAGGATAGTGGGATTTTTTGTATCTGTCTTTAAATCGGAATAGCGGTTTGCTAGAGAGATTATTGCTCGGTAAAGCGTAAATCTTGCAGGTTAAATCCTAGCTCTATATCTGTTTTAAGCGCACAAACAATCTTACACGTACGCGCCGATTCAATGTGTTCATCAAATTTCTTACGATATTTAGGAACAAGATCATCAGCAATGAAGGCACTTTCAATATCTGGATATAAATTAAGAATCTCTTTGGCAGCCTTAGGCCCAACCCCCGGAATGCCGGGGACTTGACTCGAACTGATGCCGGTTAACCCCCAGAAATCTGACAGTTGACTTGGCTTCACACCAAATTCTTGTTCAATGAATGGCGCATCTAACCAACGGTGTTGGAAATAATCTCTAATTTGTAGGGTAGGAGAAAGCAGTTGGCAGTAACCTTTATCTGTCGAGATGATCGTTACTTTTTCACCGTGTTTTGCGACTTTTACCGCCAACGTGGCCACTAAGTCATCGGCTTCGTCACCGTCAGAGAGCAGTGAATCAATCCCTAAATTCCACCAAGCTTGTTGAATCTTATCCAAACCATGCATTAGCGGTTCAGGCATTGGTTTGCGATTTTCTTTGTATTTAGGGAGCACTTCTGCTCGCCAACCTCGATCTTGCAGGTGATGATCAAAGACGGCAATAATGTGAGTGGGCTCAGACTCTTTAATGATGCGTTTTAGCGTTCGGCTGGTGGTTTCTATCGTTCTTGTGATATCCGCGGGATCAGGCTGAGCAGAGTGGACGCGACGAATGAGATTGAGCGCATCGATGATCACAAGGTGTATAGACATAACATTCCAATAAATAAGGGCTTATTCAGCCCTTATTGTAATGAATCAATTATAGATTGCCACCGTTGGTGGAGCAGTCGTTACGACTATCGATCGTTGCTTTCCGTTGTGGCTATTTGATAGCACGGAACGTAATCACTACCACCGGGCAATTTCATGCGATTTTGATCGACGAAATCGTTCAGTAGTTTATCCATCTTCTCCATCAGAGCAGCATCACCGTTAATGGTAAAAGGTCCATGTTGTTCAATCTCATGGATTCCTTCTGCTTTAACATTACCCGCGACAATGCCAGAGAAGGCCTGTCTAAGCGAAGCTGCCAAGTTTTCAGCTGGTTGCTCAAGGTGTAGGTCCAAATCAGCCATACTTTCATGAGTCGGCTCAAAAGGGAGCTGAAACTCGGGCCCAATTTTTAACGACCAATTAAAGCTATAAGCATCGCCCGTCTCTTTTCTATACTGTCTGACATCCGGCATAGCTTGGCTGATGATTTGAGCTGCTTTTTCTGGGTCATCGATAACAATTTGATAGTGCTTTTGTGCGTCTTCACCAAGGGTGTCACCGATAAATTTATCAATAGAGCGGAAGTAGCTTTCACTCTCTTTTGAACCAGTAAGAACAATGGGTAGTGGCTGATCGGCATTATCTGGGTGCATCATTATGCCAAGAATATATAGCAGCTCTTCTGCTGTCCCCGGTCCCCCAGGGAAAATAATGATACCGTGAGCCATACGAACAAATGCTTCGAGACGTTTTTCAATGTCTGGCATGATGATCAGTTCATTCACTATAGGATTTGGCGGCTCAGCTGCAATAATTGATGGTTCCGTTAAACCTAAGTAACGACGTTCTTCATAACGCTGTTTTGCATGCCCAATAGCAGCCCCTTTCATTGGGCCTTCCATCGCACCGGGTCCACAGCCGGTACAAATATTCAGTTCACGAAGTCCAAGCTCGTGGCCGACCTCTCTTGTGTATTGATATTCAGTGGGGTTAATCGAGTGTCCACCCCAGCAAACGACAAGGTTCGGCTCAATACCTGGTGTTAGTGCCCCTGCGTTACGCAAAATACCAAACACGAGGTTGGTAATATGTGCCGGGTTAGTGAGGTTGAGTCGTTGGTTATCAGCAAGGTGCATGTTGACGTACACAATGTCGCGCAAAACCGAAAATAGGTGTTCTTGAATGCCTTTAATAATGTTGCCATCGACAAAGGCGTGATCAGGAGCATCGTTTAATTCAAGCTTAATTCCTCGTTCACGGCGGACCACGTTGACATCAAATGACTTGTATTTTTCTAATAATTCTTTGGAGTTATCAGTGTGGCTACCAGAGTTCAGAACCGCTAATGTACAATTTCGATATAGCTGATAAAGATCGCTCGATGCTGTTTTTTTAAGGCGCTCAACTTCAAGTTGAGAAAGCAGATCCATGCTGCCTGCAGGGCTAATATGAGTGATCATAGTCGCCTCCTATTATTGGGGAAATTAATAGCTAGAGAAACAAACACACCAGATGAAAAACGTAAGGTGTATTTATTATCTTAGCAAAGAAATTCTTTATGTAACTATTTGAAAACATTAAATCAATAAAATTCGTGCTACAAAGTTACAAATGGAGATTAAAAAGGGTGAGGAGTGTGAGCGAGTTAAAGCTTACTGAAAGTGCAAAATATAATTGATTAGAGAAAAAGATAGCCATTTGAAGATAGTAGATAAACTTGGGGTTACTTCCAGACTATTTGATTAGTTCCTAAATTTTTGGCTTCGAGAAGGTTTCGGTTGATACGTTCTAATACTTCTTCTGGGGTGTCGGCTTCTTTAAACAGTGTGCTAGTGGCGGATAGCGTAATAGAGATGCTCTTATCTTTGAATTTAAACGGCAGCTTACTCACTTGCCTTTGAATTGTTTGGACGATTTTGTAGCACTCGTTATCTTCACGCTCCGGAAGCAGTAAAATAAACTCTTCACCAGCATACCTTGCGACGGTGTCAGTATCAGAGATTTCTTTCGAAATAGTACGAGCAATAATTTTTAGCGCTTTATCACCCGCGACATAGCCAAAACTATCGTTAATCGCTTTGAACTTATCAATATCGAGAAGAACGACTCGCAGATTGTGTTGCGCTCTAATCCAGCGGCGATACTCTAATTCCATTCGGTCATTAAAGGCCGTACGGTTATACACTTTGGTTAGAGGGTCAAGCAACATGCGCTTAGCTTGATCTTCAAGGCGGCGGCGATGATCCTGAGTTAAATCAAACAAGGCTTCTAATTGCTGTTTTCCGTAACCCATCCGCTCGATAAGGGCTTGCTCTCTTTGCTCTGCATGATTCAATCTTTCAGAAAGAGAGGCGAGTTGAACTAACAGAGGATTCATCTCTTGTTTTAGTTCAGTAATATCAGTGGACGTTGTCATCGTTGACTTAGACTTAACGACCAATGCATCAAGCTCTTTGTTCATGCTTTGTCGCTGCTCAAAGTAGCTTTGGCTTTGATCCACGCTCTGACCTGAGCTTTTTAGTGTGGTAGCGAGTGAAGAGTTTACTTGCTCAAGAAATTGTTCCGAGGTTTTACGTTCAAAATTGGTCCCATCGATAACCAGTTTTAGAACCTGTAGGGTTAGCTCAAGCAAAGACTGTGTGGAAACGCCAAGTAATAACTTTGCTCTGATATCAATCAGTAGGTCACCAGATTCGCCTTCAAAATCCAATTCAGTAATTAAATGCTGAAGTTCGTCCGATAGGCGTGACAGTAATTCTTTATCTGCGGCGTTGTTTATCTCAGATAATGCAGTGTCGGGATTGGAGGTGATGATTTTAATCGAACGTTCATAGATAGCGAGAAGCTGTAGAGCGTGGGTAGAATCTTTAGTGTGTTGAGCGCCAGAGTAACTAAGGAGATCTCTTAAGTCACGCTTAAGCCTAGGCGGTAGCCCAGTTACACGCAGGAGTGTCTCACCGCTGTGCTTGACTTGTGAATCTAGCTGAACAGTCTTTTTTTCCATAGTCAACGTCTGTTGTTTCAGCATTCTTTCTAATACGGCGAGGCGAGGTATTAGAGTGCTGATATCTTTATGTTGCTCAAGCGCATGACGCAAATCAGCTAAGTTGGCGCTTAGTTTTGAATTTTCTTCACCACAAGCATAACTGAGAGATGCAACAATACGCTTAAGAACGTTTTGTTCTCGTTTAAATTTGAACGATGAATCTCGTTGTGTCAAACGAACTTGCTCGAGTTCGCTTTTTAGCTTTAAAAGCTCTAATTCTAAATCTTGTTCGAGAACGCCCATGCAACTTAACTATACGTCGATTATAAAAAGATCAAATATGATCTTATTAACTAATTCATCGATAATAACAAAATAAATCATTACGTCACTGAATCTAAGGTCTGAATGGACAGGATTTATCCATCTTTTAATAGTTTTTTGATGCTGTCCTCATTCTTGTAAGAAGAATGCACTTTTATTAAGCCTTGATTGATTGAATGTTTACATGCTTTTCTTATATTTCCAGTTGCAAGGCTCGCAGCTGGTGCATTTTCAATAGCCTTTAAATAGACCCATTGGCTTGAATGTTCTTTCATACTTAATGTTCGAGCAACACTGGTCGACATAAGTAATATATCAATCAACTCTTTGTCACTAATAGCAGTATAAGCACGTGGTAAAAATGGGTAATCAGCAATTCCGACTCTTACTATTCTCATCATCTCTTGCTCAGATTCAAATTCTTTCACCCATTCCTGTATTTTATTAAATATCTGTTCAGGATCTTTATTATCTTCTCCTTGTGGCTCGATGTAGAGAAGGTTGGCGTCAGAGAAGTGATAGATTCGAGCAGGAGCGACAACTTTTGATTTTAGGAACTCACCAAACGAAGCCTCTAACTTTAGGCCATCTTCATATCCATGCTGCAAGTACATGTTTCTTAAAAATGGAAGATCAATGAGCACGAACTTTAGACGATCATTTAAAGGTTCATTAATCAATTCACCCAGTTGCCACTGTTCAAATTGATGACGGCTATGCGCGAGAGACGTAGGTAACTTATCATTTAGCATGCGTAAGTTGGGTAGCGTTGAACGAGAATGGGTAAACAGTGCGTCATTAAGTGCGGTATTGTCTAAGTTCAGGCGCTGAATCACGTAGCCACGACGAAGCAGAACAATGAATACCAATACACCGAGAGCAAACAAAGCCCAAGAAATACGACGTGATTTGATAAATTTGTCGTGAGTCTCTTTGAGTTCCTCTTTCTGACCAGCAAGGTGCAAAGTTTGCTCTACAAACTCTTTTTGCTGACGAAAGGCTTCTTCGTTGATCAGGTTTAGAGACTGCTGCTGAATACGAGATAATGAATTGAACTGTTTTAGATTCTCTAGCGCTTTAGCTAAATTCCCTTTCTGTTCGAAACCTAAATAAAGTAGTTGGTAGGCTTGTGTTTGAATACTGAGATCTTTTAACTCAATACCTAACTCAAGTGCTTCATTGGCGTAAGCGTATACTAAGACGGGCTCTTTCTTGTGATGGGCCAGACCTGCATTTAATAACAATGCTTCTGCCTTTAGGCTTGGAATATTCGCGTATTCCAACAAGTTCTCTGCTCTGTTTAAATACTGTTCGGTGAGTGAAAAGTTATAAAGCTGAAGATATGTTGCCGCCAAAGACAAACGTATATCAATGACGTTTTCAATCTTGTTGATCTTACGTTCATGATCGATAACGTTGAAGTAATGGACAAGTGCTAAGTTATATTTTGACTGCTGGAAGTAAATATCGCCCATTTGTTTAAGGACATCAGCAAGTACGATTGAACTTTGATAATTATCGTAAAAATCAGCAGCCTGAGATAGGTGTCGAAGAGCGATATCAAAGACTTTTCTCTCATAGAAAAGCTGAGCTAGCAGTCGATTAACTGCCGCCAATTGACCACTTGAGTTATCTTCGATGGCTTGCCAGTACCCTATTAGCAACTGTGAGAGCGCGCGGTTATAGAGTTTATGATTTAGATAGTGCTGGCCAACAGCAATGTGATAATTGATATAGGTAGATTTGGATTTTAATGAGTCAACGTAAGGCTTTACTTTAGCAAAGTATTGATTGGCTAACTCTATATGTCCATCGTATGAGGCGACTTCCGCTTTTAGCATGAAGATTTTATAGTAGATAACACGGGCAAATTGGTCAGCGTGCTTAATTGCACTGTACTTCAGTTGTATATCTTCAATATCTTGATTTGTTTGTTGAGAGTTACGCGTTTGAAGCCACGATAGGCGGCTATTTAGGATCTTAATGCTTAACTTCAAATAGTGGAGACGATACTGAGTCGCTAGTTGCTCTGCTTCGGCTAAACGCACATTTGCAGCGGTGATATTACCGAGGTTGTATTCCGCCTGAGCAAGAATTGTTAATGCGTCAATGGTGCTTGTTGGGGTACGAACCGTACTGTCACTTTCATCACGATTCATTGCCGACGGACTTTCATTTTGATCTGTCATAAGCTTACGCTGAGTGAGGTAATTGAGCGTAAGCGCTTTTGACTGCGCTGGCACTATGCCTAATAAATTATTTGCTTCATTCAGTGTGGCAGAAGAGTAAACACTCGCATTGACGAAAGTTGAAAACAAACAAACCATTAAGCATAGAACTCGCTTCCAGCGCATTGATAGCATCCTAAGTAATTCCTTATTGACGAGCCATTCGTTTATTATGAGCAGGCTTCGCATTTTCCGATGAGCGATATGGATTAATATCTAAGCCGCCGCGGCGAGTATAACGAGCGTATACCGTCAGCTTGGTTGGCTGACAATATTTCATGATGTCAGTATAGATACGTTCAACGCACTGTTCGTGAAACTCATTATGCTCACGAAAAGAGACGATGTATCGTAACAGAGCTTCACGATTAATTTTTTGACCTTGATATTGAATCTCTACACTGCCCCAATCTGGTTGGTTGGTAATTAAGCAGTTAGACTTCAATAAATGGCTGTGTAGCGTTTCATCGACAACTTCTTCGCTGATTGAATTCTCTAGCAGTGTCTCATCAAAATCGTAACTATTGATTTCAATCTCTTGGTTATCAATACAATCACCTTGCATGGAGACAATCGGTTGGTCTGTGTAATCGGTAACAGGGTAAATATTCAATGCCACTGACTCACCCGCACAGGCCGAAAGGTCTGTACGTAATCGTTCAGAAACTTCTTCCCAGTTACTGAATTTAGTTTGATTGTAGCTATTGAGATAAAGCTTAAAAGACTTAGATTCGATAAGGTTAGCACTGGTTGCTGGGATTGCTATTTCACCCACCGCGACCTGTGGCAGACCATTACTATTTAGCCAAGACAATTCGTACATAGTCCAAATATCGCAGCCTAAAAAAGGAAGGCTATCACCAAGGTTCAAATCATCTCGATTCAAACTACGTGGCACTGGCTGAAGTAGGCTTGCATCATATTGATTGGTGTATTGCGTCTTTTGGCCTAATGTCAGCCCTGCAAGCTCTTTGGCATCAGAATATTTGCTCATACTTTGTCTTAAATTAGATTAGAATGGCGAGAATTTTACGCAATCCCTAGCGAACTGTCATTAAATGAAATAGCACTTCGCAGGCTTTCCTTACCGATATTTTGGAGATATTCATGACTTCTCGTACCTCTCAAGCGCTTTTCACATTTAGCCAAAGGTATTTAGATGCATATCAATTAGCACATAACTCGCTTCCTAAAAATGAAGACCTAGTTGAGTTAGTGTCGCCATGTGTAGAAGAAAAGCAGAAAGATAGCGTGCTATGGAAAGCGTATCCACGTGAAAAATATGCCGATTTCACTAATGTTGAGAATGGGATTGAGCTGACATTACATGATGATATTAAAGCATTCTATGGAGCTCAATATAGCGCAGATATGAATGCTAAATGGGAAGGTAATGAATTAACACTGCTGCAGGTTTGGAGTGATGATGATTTTGTGCTTCTACAAGAGAATATCCTCGGTCACTTGGTTACGCAGCGACGATTGAAATTGAAACCAACGGTATTTATTGCAGCAACTGACGCTGAGCTAGATGTTATTTCTATCTGTAATTTGTCTGGTAATGTACTTTTAGAGCGGCTTGGTACCGATAAGCGAGATGTATTGGCGCAAGATCTTCAAGAGTTTCTAACTAACTTAGAGCCTGCTGTTTAGCCAATATTCGAGAAGAAGAACATGTACGTAGTTGAACTGCAATTTGAGTGTTTTGATAACACAACCGTTAGTGCTGTTGATAAAGCCATTAATGGTTTAATGGATGCATTAAGGTATAACGGCCAAGCGCTTGGCCGTGAATTTCCAATAGTGATGGGCGAGGGCGAGTTTTTTGTCCGTGTTGTTTGCCCAGAGCAAGATAGCTTACACCCAAAGCATCACTCCGATTTTGTTAAAGTCTGTTTTGACCGCTTATCTGAAGCGAGTTTGCTAGCTCCTAAAATGCGATTACTTGGAAGAGACTTAAACTCTGAAGAGACTGCGGAAGAAGAGACGCCTAGTTGGCAGATCCTTTACACCACTTTTGTTCATACTTGCTCTCCGCTCCGTAGTGGCGAAACCTTATTGCCAATTCCGCTCTATCGTAATCCGCCTACGTTTAATGGCGATCATAAAGCGCTGATCAAGTGGCAAACTGAGTGGCAAGCGTGTGATGAAATTCAAATGGCGGGGAGCTGCAAAGCTGAATACGCGACACAGAAAGAGATTTGTGATGTGGATAGTTTGCTGTTTCGTCGTGGGTGGGATCTAAGAGGCCGAATTGAGTTTCTAACCAAAGTACCTACCTACTATTACCAATACCGTGTTGGTGGTAAAAGCTTGGCGGATGAAAAACAGCGTAAGTGTCCTAAGTGTGGTGGTGAGTGGTTACTCGAAGAACCTGCACACGACATGTTCCACTTTAAGTGCGATGACTGTCGTATTGTATCTAACATCTCGTGGGATCAGATTAAAACGTACCATTCGTAACTGTCTTTAATTATGGATAGCCTTTGTAAAATAAGGCTTCGTGTAGAAAGAAAAAAGCCGATATTTTCTCACTATAGCTAGTGGACAATATCGGCTTTTTTAATGGTTCAAGTTGTTATGACATTACGGCATAACTTTACTTCAAGAAGCTAAGGGCTGATTACCAACCTTTAACCACACCACCTTGGAAGATTTCAGAAGCAGCATTGTAAACTTCTTCAGTTTGGTACGCTTTAACGAAGTTCTGTACGTTTTCAGCATCAAGATTGTCTTCACGAGAAACGATTAGGTTTACGTATGGAGAGTCTTTGTCTTCAACGAAGATACCATCGTTTTGTGGTGTTAGGTTGATAGAGCTTGCGTAAGTCGTGTTGATGATAGACAGAGCAACGTCATCTAGAGAGCGAGGAAGTTGCGCAGCATCTAGTTCAACAATCGTGATGTTCTTAGGGTTTGTTACGATATCGCGAACCGTTGCTAGTAGACCAGCGCCTTCGCGTAGAGTAATTAGACCTTGTTGCTCAAGAAGAAGCAGTGAACGACCTAGGTTTGTTGGATCGTTTGGAACGGCAATGCGAGCGCCATCTTCGATTTGGTCAACAGAGTCGACTTCTTTTGAGTAACCCGCGATTGGGTATACGAATGTGTTGCCTGCGATTGTGATTTTGTAACCACGGTCAATCACTTGTTGATCAAGGTATGGCTTATGTTGGAATGCGTTAAGATCGATAGAACCATCGTCTAGTGCTGCATTTGGAGTAACATAATCTGTGAAAGTGACTAGCTCAACATCTAGGCCGTATTGCTCTTTAGCAATTTTTGCTGCAACTTCAGCAACTTGTGCTTCAGCGCCAGCCATAACACCAACTTTGATTTTGCTGCTGTCTTCAGCTTTGTCGCCGCAACCAGCTAGAACAAGTGCAGACGCTGCTGCTGCGATGGTTAGTAAACCTTTAAGGCTAAATTTCATGATTATCTCCTTTATCAAAAAATGAATATTGTGTAATTAGCTGCTTTAACGGTGATCGACACGGCGAACAATAGCGTCACCAATCGATTGAATAATTTGTACCAGTACAATTAGCATAACGACCGTTACACCCATGATGACAACATCATATCGGTGGAAACCGTATCGAATTGCGACATCACCTAAGCCGCCTCCGCCAACAGTGCCGGCCATTGCTGAGTAGCTCACTAATGTCACCAACGTAATCGTTACAGCGTTGATGATGGTAGGCAGAGCTTCAGGCAGTAGTACTTTAGTAATAATTTGTGTTGGTGTCGCACCCATTGATTGTGCTGCTTCGACAAGACCTGTCGGTACTTCCAATAGAGCACCTTCAATCAAGCGCGCAACAAATGGAATTGCACCAATCGTTAGTGGAACAATTGCAGCAGTCGTTCCGATGAATGTACCCACTAACAGTTTAGTTACAGGAATAATCGCGACCATCAGAACTAAGAAAGGGACTGAGCGACCGATATTAACAATAGCGCCTAGTACTGCATTGAATTTGGTGTTCTCTAGTAAGCCGCCTTTTTTGGTTGTGTGTAGAATCACACCAAGCGGGATACCAACGCCAAAACCGACGATACCTGCAACGCCAACCATGTAGATTGTTTCCCATGTAGCACCTAGTAACAGGTCTCCATTTAGGCTAAGCCAATCCATCAAACTGTTAAAGGACATAACCAAGTACCTCTACTTTTACTTTGTTCTCACGCAAAAATTCAATTGCGGCATTATCGTCTTGTTCATTACCAAAAAGCTCAGCGACCATCATGCCGAACTTAACGCCGCCAGCGTAATCTAAATCTGAGCTGAGAATGCTCACATCGATATTAAATTTACGAGCGATTTGCGATACTAAAGGCGCATCAACTGTTTCACCGGTAAACTCTAAACGTACTAATGGGTAGCTACCCTCAACACGTGTCTCTTGTAGGCGAACTTGGTAATCTTCTGGAATAGTAAGATCGAGCGTCGAGCGAATGAATTCGTGTGCTAGCTCTGTCTTAGGGTGAGCGAAAATCTCACCAACCGTGCCTTTCTCAACCAACTCACCATCACCAATAATCGCTACTTCGTGACAGATGCCTTTCACCACATCCATCTCGTGCGTAATCAGCAAGATAGTAATGCTAAGTTTGCTGTTGATTTCACGCAGTAGCTCTAAAATAGATTGAGTCGTTGCAGGATCGAGCGCACTTGTTGCCTCGTCACACAGTAGAACCTTCGGGTCAGATGCTAATGCTCGGGCAATAGCAACACGTTGCTTCTGACCACCGCTTAGGTTAGCCGGGTAGGTGTCCCGCTTATCTGATAGGCCAACAAGCTTTAACAGTTCAGAAATTTTTCCTTCGATGTGCTCTTTACTTTTACCTGCTAACTCTAAAGGTAAAGCGATGTTGTCGAATACGGTACGTGACGAGAGCAAGTTAAAGTGTTGGAAGATCATACCTATATTACGGCGAGCTTCACTTAGTTCTGATTTGCTTAGCTTGGTTAAGTCCACGCCATCTACAACGATAGAGCCAGTGGTTGGCGCTGACAGCATGTTCACACAGCGAATCAGGGTGCTTTTCCCTGCACCTGATGAGCCAATCACACCAAAAATGGTGCCTTGCTTGATGTGAAGGTTGATGTCTTTTACTGCCACAATCTCTTTTGTGCCTTGGTAAAAAATCTTGTTTACTTGATTTATCTCAATCATTTTCTTTCCTGTGCAGGGACAACAGAATAATATTTTGAACTGTATCTCATTTAGTAGAGGATGCTATGGTGTTCGCTTATTTGTGTCAATAGATATTTTTACGTCTAGACGTCTAAACGTTCGTTTGTGCTAGTATCAAAAGTAATTAGATAGTGATGAAAGAAATAAAGCGTGCGATAATTCCTGACAATATTAAGTAAATTGAGTATGAATTTTGGCCAAACCAGCAGTGTTTTTAGACCGAGATGGCGTGATTAACGTTGACCATGGTTATGTCCATGACGAACATTCCTTTGAGTTTGTTGAAGGCGTGTTTGAAGCGACTAAGCAACTTCAGGATATGGGGTATATGCTTGTATTAGTCACCAACCAGTCAGGTATTGCACGTGGCATGTTTGATGAAGACCGTTTTTTGTCACTAACTCAGTGGATGGATTGGAACTTTGTCGATCATGGTGTTGATTTTGATGGTTTTTATTATTGCCCTCATCATGCTGAACATGGTGTTGGTAAGTATAAAGAAGAGTGTGAATGCCGAAAGCCAAAACCGGGCATGTTTATTTCAGCACGTGATTTTCTCAAAATCGACATGGCTAAATCAGTCATGGTTGGCGATAAAGCTGAAGACATGATGGCCGCAGAGGCGGCAGGTGTTGGTACTAAAATTTTGGTTCGTACGGGTAAACCAGTAACGGACAAAGGTGAATCGTTAGCGACCACTGTGCTCGATAGCATAAGAGATGTTCCTGCCTATCTATCGAATTAAGAGGTCGCCTAGCGGCCTTTTTTATTTGTTGTACATATGAGGACGAATAAAAAAGTTAAGATGAGATAAAATTAGGAGGTCATTATGCAGAAACGATTGTTGATCCTAATAGCATGTGTTCTTAGTTTACTTGGCTGCTCTCAATCCTCTTCTGTTGATGGGATGAAAGTAAATGAGAGTTTATTCCATACCTATAACTGTGAGTCAGATAAAAGCTTCGACGTTGCGTATATTCCAGATAGTGAAATTGCGGTGTTGCGTGTTGCTGAGAAAGAGTATGCACTTATCCAGATTCGTTCAGGATCGGGTACTCGATATATTCTTAACGATGGTACAGCTGAGGTTGAAAACCCTGTAACGTTGCGCACAAAAGGCGAAGAAGCTCGCTTAGAGCTCAACCAGCACGTTTACAAAAACTGTAAAACACAATAAATTAATAGTAATTAGTCTGTTGAGTACATAACTGAAACACAGCCTTTGATGTACGCAGGCAGTTAGGTTACTTCATAATGTTGGCAATCTTATGGTTTGCCGATAGACACTCCTTTTGATGAAATTCCCCGAGAAGTATGAGCAAAAAACTCACGATTCATGACATCGCAAAGCTTTCTGGCGTTGGTAAATCTACCGTATCACGCGTGTTGACGAACGATCCAAAAGTAAAACCAGCCACACGTGCAAAGGTTGAACAAGTCATCCAAGAGTCTGGCTATATTCCGTCTAAATCTGCGCAATCAATGCGGGGAGGAAGTCAGAAGGTCGTTGGTGTGATTATCTCTCGTTTGGACTCTCCTTCAGAGAATAAAGCGGTGGGAAGCATGCTAAATACGCTATATGCCGCAGGTTATGATGCCGTGATCATGGAGAGCCAGTTTGACAGGCTCAAAACGAATGAGCACCTTGATGTCCTGAAAAAGCGTAATGTGGATGGTGTGATTGTTTTTGGTTTTACTGATTTGGACACTGAAAAGCTAGAGTTGTGGCAGGGGAAGTCAGTTGTCATTGCCATGGATACTGAAGTAACGTCATCTATTAATTATGATAATCATGGCGTTATACACCATGCATTGCAGTATTTATCCGATCTTAACTTACAAGAGATCGCCTTTATTGGGGTTGATCCTAGCGATAAAACTACAGGTAAGTTGCGCTTAGACTCCTATCTGTCTTGGTGTCATGAGCACCAAGTTACTCCCGTCTATCAAACAGGGCAGCTTCATCACGAAAGTGCTTATCAATTGGTGGAGAAGGTGCTGACCAGCTCGACCCAAGCCGTTGTGTGCGCTAGTGATACGCTCGCGCTTGGGGTGATTAAAAAGCTGCAAGAACTTGGTCGTGAAGATGTTATAGTGACAGGTGTCGGAGGCAACGAACTACTCTCTTTTCTTTTCCCTAAAGTGCACAGTATTGATCCGGGTTATACACTTGCAGGACAACAAGCCGCTAAGTTGTTGATCTCCCATGTAAATGGCAATTCTGATCTGGTACATATCACCCAGAACCCGATCATTTCTTAAGTCACTAATTTATATTTGAATTAAAATTATACTGTGATCACACTCAATTTATGGGACTGTTCCCATTTTGATTTGTGATGGAGTCTGTCAGTATGCTTACTAAGTTGTGGGAATGTTCCCATTTCAAGGTGAAACATAGAAAAGACTCGAGTGAGACTCCAATAGGGTGGACAAGGATATGAGCAAGATAGCGAGACAAGACGTTGCGCGTCTTATAGAACTAGTTGGTGGCAGCGATAACATCGCCAGTGTTAGCCACTGCTTAACACGACTTCGTTTTGTGCTGAACGACACTGACAAAGCGGATGAGAAAGCACTAGAATCATTAAGTGTGGTTAAAGGCTGCTTTACCAACGCGGGTCAGTTTCAAGTGGTTATTGGTACTGAAGTCGATGACGTGTATGCCATCCTGATTGAACTTTCAGGTAAATCAGAATCAACTAAAGATGATTCAAAGCTTGCTGCTCGCCAGAACATGAACATCCTAGAGCGTGGGATCTCTCACCTAGCTGAAATCTTTGTTCCACTATTGCCAGCCATCATTACTGGTGGTCTTATTCTTGGTTTCCGAAATGTGATTGGCGACATCAAGATGTTTGAAGGCCAGTCTCTTACTGAAATTAGTCAATTTTGGGCAACAGTGCACTCCTTCTTATGGCTGATTGGCGAAGCTATTTTCTTCTTCCTACCTGTTGGTGTTTGTTGGGCGACAGTAAAAAAACTTGGTGGTACGCCAATTCTAGGTATTACCTTAGGTGTGACCTTAGTTTCGCCTCAACTGATGAATGCCTATTTAATCGGCAAAGAGGTGCCAGAAGTTTGGGACTTCGGCCTATTTGTGATTGAGAAAGTTGGATATCAGGCTCAGGTTATTCCAGCCATGCTAGCGGGTGTCGCTTTGGCGTTCATTGAAACAAATCTTAAACGTATTGTACCGTCGTATCTTTATCTTGTGGTTGTTCCGTTTGTATCCATCATCGTTTCTGTAGTTCTTGCGCACGCATTGATCGGTCCTTTTGGTCGCATTCTTGGCAATGGTGTCGCGTTTGCTGCCAAAGTAGCAATGACGGGTGACTTTGCTGTGATTGGTTCGATGATCTTTGCATTCCTCTACGCACCACTTGTCATTACTGGTATTCACCACACAACCAATGCGGTTGATTTACAGTTAATGCAAGAGCTTGGTGGCACTCCTATTTGGCCGTTGATTGCATTGTCAAATATCGCTCAAGCCTCTGCTGTTGTTGGCATTATCATTATCAGCAAAAAACATGGAGAGCGTGATATATCCGTTCCGGCTGCAATTTCGGCTTATCTTGGTGTCACAGAGCCTGCTATGTACGGCATTAACTTGAAGTATAAGTTTCCAATGCTGAGCGCCATGGTGGGTAGTGCACTAGCTGCGGCGATTTGTGGTAGTGCGGGGGTTATGGCAAATGGTATCGGAGTAGGTGGCCTACCGGGGATCTTGTCGATTCAACCGCAGTACTGGGGGATCTACTCAATTGCGATGTTAGTTGCGATTCTTGTTCCTGCAGCTTTGACTCTGTTCTTTTACAAGCGAGCGCAGCTTAAAGGTGAACTTGAGCCAGTCAGTGCTTAATTGATAACTTTTATAGCTACTCAATTTTCAATAATTCAATTTGGAGTGGCGTTTTGCCACTCCCTCTCAATTTTTCTTTGGTAAGTGAGATCGTTGATGACAATGATAAACGTGGATAAAAACTGGTGGAAGAAGGCAACTATCTATCAAATCTACCCAAAAAGTTTTTGTGATAGTGGGAATAAAGGTACTGGCGACATTCAAGGGATTATCTCTAAATTAGATTACCTGAAGTTACTTGGGGTTGATGCAATTTGGATTACGCCTATCTACGAATCACCCATGATCGACAACGGTTACGATATTGCTGATTATTACAGAGTGAATCCTGATTTCGGCACGATGGATGACTTTGATGAATTACTAAAGCAAGCCAAACAACGCAATATTCGTATTATTATGGATATCGTGGTTAATCACACGTCTACTGCTCATCATTGGTTTCAATCGGCACTTGGTGATGTAAATAGCCCATACCGTGATTACTATATTTGGAAAGATCCGGTCAATGGCGATATTCCCAATAACTGGCAATCCAAGTTTGGTGGCAATGCTTGGGAGTTAGATACGAAAACCAACCAATATTACTTGCATTTGTTTGCTAAAGAACAGGCGGATCTCAATTGGGAAAACCCCAAGGTTCGTGAAGAAGTAAAACAGGTGATCAGTTTTTGGGCTGAGAAGGGGGTTGATGGATTCCGATTAGATGTGATCAACCTAATATCAAAGCAACAAGACTACGCGAGCGATGACATTGGTGACGGTCGCCGTTTCTATACTGATGGTCCGCGGGTACATGAGTATCTACAAGAAATTAGCGAAGCGGTATTTAACAAATATGGCAGTGTCACCGTTGGTGAGATGTCATCAACTACACTAGACCACTGTCAGCAGTACTCTTCAAGTGATGGTAAAGAGCTTTCAATGGTGTTTAACTTTCATCATCTAAAAGCGGATTACAAAAATGGTGAGAAGTGGACCAACGCGCCATTTGATTTCTTGCAGCTAAAACAAATATTTAATCATTGGCAGGTAGGGTTAAATGGTAAAGGGTGGGGAGCACTCTTTTGGTGTAATCACGATCAGCCTCGGGTTGTTAGCCGTCTAGGTAACGATACCCAATATCGCGTAGAATCCGCCAAAATGCTCGCAGCTTCCGTTCACATGATGCAGGGGACACCGTACATATATCAAGGTGAAGAGATAGGAATGACCAATCCTGGTTATACAGAGATATCTCAGTATCAAGATGTCGAAAGTACCAATATGTACGACATCATGGTTAACCAACAAGGTGTGAGTCACGAAGAGGTGATGGCTATTTTGGCGAAAAAATCTCGTGATAACTCTCGAACACCTATGCAATGGGATAGTTTGGAGTTTTCTGGATTTTCGAAAGGAATGCCGTGGCTTGACGTTGCTGAAAATTATACTGAAATTAATGCTAATCAAGCAGTAGATGATCCCAACTCCGTGTTCTATTTCTATCAAAAACTGATTCAACTGCGTAAAGAGATCGACGTTATTACTACGGGCAACTATCTTGATCTGTTGCCAGAGCATGACGCTATATTTGCTTATCAAAGGAAAAGTGAGACTCAGACGCTGATCTGTTTGAATAACTACTATGGGGCTGAAGTTGAGTGCGTACTGCCTGATGAAGTTGATGCTAAAAAGGCGCGTTACTTACTTGGTAATTACCAAAGTATTGAAGGGCAGGTAGTGTCTCGCCATCAGGTGTTAAAGCCTTATGAAACCAAGATTATCTTAATTGAGTCATAGTACGTTGGTTAAAACCCCCTAACTAGGTGCTTTCAAGTGGTTCAATTTTTAGACCTCGCTCTGTCGAGGTCTTTTTTACATCTGATAATTTTTAACGGAATAAGTGCCTTTTGATATCTTTTAAAACCAAAGGCACTGGGGTTAGGGTATTCCAAATGCAAAAAAGCCAGCTCAATGAGCTGGCTTTCGAAATATGGTGGGGGGGGACGGATTCGAACCATCGAAGGCGGAGCCGGCAGATTTACAGTCTGCTCCCTTTGGCCACTCGGGAACCCCCCCAGGGGTTTTATGCTTTCACAAGCAAAACTCAGAATGTTTTCCCAACACGTTTTCTAAGTTGTTCTCACCGCTAATTAAAGCGTCGAG
>NZ_JAKJSV010000003.1:0-625845 GCF_050337325.1 Vibrio kyushuensis | reverse complement strand
GAACTCAGAAGTGAAACGCAGTAGCGCCGATGGTAGTGTGGGGTTTCCCCATGTGAGAGTAGGACATCGCCAGGCTTTAAATATCGTTTTTAGGTCAAGACCTAAAAACAGATGGACACTTGCTTTGCAAGTATGCCACTGCGGAGTGGTAGTTCAGTTGGTTAGAATACCGGCCTGTCACGCCGGGGGTCGCGGGTTCGAGTCCCGTCCACTCCGCCACTTATTAAAAAAGCCCGATTCGAAAGAGTCGGGCTTTTTTACGTCTGAAGAAAGAGCGAACAGATTTGCTATACATCAATCATGATATATCGCATATATGTTAGCTCATTAAATTAATCTTTTTCTTCTACGGACTTTTCTTTATTCCTTTCTTTTATTGAAACCTCATTTCGGCTTTCTACATTTGTGGCTTTCTGTACGTGAGCAATTAACTCAAGACGTTCATCGTCATTAGAATCACACCAAGTAATACCTAAAAAGGTGAAGCTATCCCCTTCTTTACGCTGGTAAACAACGTCGGCATAAAACTCACTCAAGGTAGGTGTGATTATTATTATCCTACTAGGAACATTGACTCTGTTTGAAACCAATATTCCGGCCCCGCCTAGACTGATGTCTTTAATGACAGCATGTCCAATCTTCCGTTTAAACCAACCGACTTTTCGTATTTCAACTGCTAGTCCGTTTGTTTGAGTTCCAAATGGTTCGTTTGGTGACCAAAAATACCAACGGGCGTGTTTTCTCTTCGCTTCATTTTCTGAATTCATATCACTACAGCTTAATATCACGTGTACTTTCTTAGATTAAAACGACCATTAGTTGAAAAACTAAAATGTATTCAAATTTGGTTTGGACGTCTAGACAGCTGTATGTTCTGTGATAGGATAGAGGTAATATAAAAGGAATGAGGCTGTACCGTGGGAAGTAATGTAAGACAACAGATCGAAGCTCAACTTAAGCAGAAAATCATGCTTATAGATGGTGGTATGGGCACGATGATCCAAGATTATAAACTTGAAGAAAATGATTACCGTGGTGATCGCTTCTCTACTTGGCATTGTGATCTTAAAGGGAATAATGACTTACTCGTTCTTTCTCAGCCTCAAATGATAAAAGATATTCATGGGCAGTACCTAGAAGCGGGTGCTGATATCCTAGAAACAAACACCTTTAACGCAACGACTATCGCCATGGCTGACTATGACATGGAAAGTTTGAGTGAAGAGATTAATTTCGAAGCCGCTAAGCTTGCTCGAGAAGTTGCAGATGAGTGGACGGCTAAGACCCCGAATAAACCACGTTATGTTGCTGGTGTTTTAGGTCCTACAAATAGAACTTGTACGATATCACCGGATGTAAATGATCCTGGTTTTCGAAACGTAACATTCGATGAATTGGTTGAAGCCTATTCAGAGTCTACACGTGCCTTAATTAAAGGTGGTTCTGACCTGATTTTGATCGAAACGATCTTTGATACGCTGAACGCTAAAGCCTGTTCTTTTGCCGTCGAATCTGTATTTGAAGAGGTTGGAATCACCCTGCCTGTTATGATCTCAGGTACCATTACTGACGCTTCTGGTCGAACGCTATCAGGCCAAACTACTGAAGCATTTTACAATGCCTTACGCCATGTTAAACCGATTTCATTTGGTTTGAACTGTGCTCTTGGTCCTGATGAGCTCCGTGAGTATGTCAGCGAATTATCACGTATATCAGAGTGCAGTGTTTCCGCTCACCCTAATGCGGGTCTTCCTAACGCATTTGGTGAATACGATCTTTCTCCTGAAGATATGGCGGAACATGTTAAAGAGTGGGCTGAAAGTGGGTTCTTAAACCTCATTGGTGGTTGTTGTGGTACCACGCCTGAACATATTCGCCAAATGGCTCGAGCTGTTGAGGGTGTCATACCTCGCTCACTACCGGAAATCCCTGTTGCTTGTCGTTTATCCGGATTAGAGCCTTTAACTATTTTAAAAGAGTCACTATTCGTAAATGTGGGTGAGCGTACCAACGTTACCGGCTCTGCTCGATTCAAGCGACTCATTAAAGAAGAGCTTTACGACGAGGCACTGAGCGTTGCTCGTGAACAAGTAGAAAATGGCGCTCAGATAATTGATATTAATATGGATGAGGGAATGCTCGACGCGGAAGCGTGTATGGTTCGATTCCTAAATCTATGTGCCTCAGAACCTGAAATATCGAAAGTACCCGTAATGGTCGATTCTTCCAAGTGGGAGGTTATTGAAGCGGGCTTGAAGTGTATTCAGGGTAAGGGAATTGTAAACTCAATTTCTCTTAAGGAAGGGAAAGAGAAGTTTGTAGAGCAAGCGAAGCTCGTTCGCCGATACGGCGCAGCAGTGATTGTAATGGCCTTTGACGAAGTAGGCCAAGCTGACACTCGTGAGCGTAAAATTGAGATTTGTACGAACGCTTACAACATCCTCGTTGATGAGGTTGGTTTCCCACCTGAAGATATCATTTTCGATCCAAATATTTTTGCTGTCGCAACAGGTATTGATGAGCACAATAACTACGCCGTGGATTTTATCGAGGCTGTTGGGGATATTAAACGGAATCTTCCACATGCGATGATTTCTGGTGGTGTATCAAACGTTTCATTTTCGTTCAGAGGCAACAACTACGTGCGTGAAGCTATCCACGCGGTATTCCTTTATCACTGTTTCAAAAACGGTATGGATATGGGGATAGTAAACGCAGGCCAACTAGAGATATACGATAACGTTCCTGAGGATTTGCGTGAAGCGGTTGAAGATGTTGTGCTTAACCGCCGAGATGACTCCACTGAGCGCCTGCTGGATATCGCGACAGAATATTTGGAGCGTGCTGTTGGTAAAGTAGAAGATAAGTCTGCTTTGGAGTGGCGAACTTGGCCAGTTGCGAAACGTTTAGAGCACTCTCTTGTGAAAGGTATCACCGACTTTATTGTTGAAGATACGGAAGAGGCACGAGTAAATGCTTCTCGCCCTATTGAAGTCATTGAAGGTCCTCTGATGGACGGAATGAACGTTGTCGGAGATCTGTTTGGTGAAGGAAAAATGTTCCTTCCTCAAGTAGTGAAATCAGCAAGGGTAATGAAACAGGCGGTTGCTCATTTAGAGCCATTTATTAACGCGACAAAAGACGTAGGTTCAACCAACGGAAAGATCTTGCTGGCTACTGTTAAGGGAGATGTTCACGATATCGGTAAGAACATCGTCGGTGTTGTTCTTCAGTGTAACAATTACGATATTATTGATCTTGGCGTGATGGTTTCTTGTGAAAAAATTCTTAAGGTTGCCAAAGAAGAGAATGTAGACATCATTGGGCTTTCAGGTTTGATTACACCATCGTTAGACGAAATGGTGCATGTCGCTAAAGAGATGGAACGTCAAGGTTTTGATTTACCACTGTTAATTGGTGGCGCAACGACTTCAAAGGCACATACCGCTGTCAAAATTGAACAGAACTATTCTCAGCCTGTTGTTTATGTGAATAACGCTTCTCGTGCGGTAGGTGTGTGTACTTCATTGCTTTCAAATGAATTAAAACCTGCCTTTGTCGAAAAGATCGATTTAGATTACGAGCGCGTACGAGAGCAGCATAATCGTAAAAAGCCTCGTACCAAACCTGTTACTTTAGAGAAAGCTCGCCAAAACCGAGTGGATATTGATTGGGCTGCTTATACTCCTCCTGCACCCGTAAAACCGGGCATCCATATCTTTAAAGACTTTGATGTGGCGGTGTTGCGTCAATATATTGATTGGACTCCTTTCTTCATGACTTGGACGTTAATGGGTAAATATCCTGCGATCTTAGACCATGAGGAAGTTGGCGAGGAGGCGAGACGTCTCTTTAAGGATGCCAATGACCTGCTTGATCGAGTTGAAAGTGAAAAACTTCTTGAAGCGAGAGGCATGTGTGAGCTATTCCCTGCAAACAGCGTTGGTGACGATATAGAGGTTTATACCGACGAATCAAGAACCGAGGTACTTAAGGTTCTGCGTAACTTACGTCAACAGACAGATAAACCTAAAGGCTTCAACTATTGTTTATCTGATTATATTGCACCCAAAGAGAGTGGTAAATCTGATTGGATTGGTGGCTTTGCTGTCACCGGCGGTATTGGCGAAAGAGAGTTGGCTGATGAGTACAAAGCGAATGGCGATGATTATAACGCCATTATGATTCAGGCTGTTGCGGATCGTTTGGCTGAAGCCTTTGCTGAGTATCTGCATAAAGAAGTGCGGAAGGATATTTGGGGCTACTCACCAGATGAAGATTTAAGTAACGATGATTTGATTCGTGAAAAGTATCAAGGTATTCGTCCTGCACCGGGTTACCCTGCATGCCCGGAACATACAGAGAAAGGGGCGTTATGGGAACTCATGGACGTGGAAAAAGCTATCGATATGTCTTTGACCAGTAGCTACGCTATGTGGCCGGGAGCATCGGTATCTGGCATGTATTTCTCGCACCCAGATTGTCGTTACTTTGCAATTGCTCAGATTCAGCAAGATCAGTTGGAAAGTTACGCCGAGCGTAAAGGTTGGGATCTTGTTGAAGCTGAAAAATGGTTAGGACCAAATCTTAACTAGTTAAGTCATAGATTGTAATCGAAAGGGTCGCCTATTAAGCGACCCTTTTTTACATCTCGATATATATTTACAGTTAGATATCTTGTTGATGTTGTTCTGGGTCGTCTAACTTTTTTTGTACGTGTTTCGCTTTCTCGATCATAGGCGTTATTGTTGAGCCTTGTATTAAGATTGAAAACATAACCACAGCGTACGTCATAACTAGGATGATCTCTTTTACATCAATTAGTTTATCTGGGATAACCCAAATACCTGATGGAATAGAAAGCGCCATAGCCAAAGCTAAACCACCTCGCAAACCTCCCCAAGTAAGGATTCGTATAGACCATGAATTGTAGCTGCGAAAGCGCTTAAAACCGATGTAAGAGATAAACACGCTCAGATAACGAGCCGACAATACGAGTGGAATAGCAAATGCCATTAGAATCCAGTCTTCTTGATGGAACTTAAAAAGCAGCATCGACATGCCAATAAGTAGGAACAAAATGCCATTTAAGAATTCGTCCACCAATTCCCAAAATTTATCTAAGTGCTCTTCACTCTCCTTTGAAAATCCCACGTAGCGAGTCCAGTTACCAATCATTATTCCAGAGACAACCATAGCTAGTGGGCCGGAAACATGAAGTACATCAGCAAAAACATATCCTGCTGTAGGGATACCGATAGTGAGTAATAGTTCCATTGAGTGATCGTTCGTTGAACTGATTAAGTAATGGAACAATAAGCCGAGAACAAAACCATAGGCGATTCCTCCAATAGCTTCTTGAAAAAATAGAAGAGCGATACTTGAAAAGGTTGGCGTCTCTGTGCCGAATGCGATGGTGAATAAGGTCACAAATATAACTAACCCAAAACCATCATTGAACAGCGATTCGCCTTCAATCTGGGTTGAAATTCGTTCCGGAGCCTGTAATTTTTTAACGATAGCTAAAACAGCGATGGGATCGGTTGGGGATATTAACGCACCAAAGAGTAAGCAATAGACTAAATCGAATTGAATCCCTATTAGTAGGCAGAACCCGTATAACACACCACCAATAAAGAATGTTGAGAATAAAGTCGACCCTAGAGCTAGGGTGGTAATTTCCCATTTTTGATCTTTTAAATGGGGTAAATGAATACCAAGTCCACCGGCGAAGAGCAGGAAGCCTAGAATGCCTTTTAGCAGAAAATCTTCAAAGTTGATGCTGGCAATCGTAGAAGTGGATAGTTCAGTTAACTGGAACCAATCATTTTGACCCGCGACTAAAATGAGCAGTGAAAGGATCATTGCTCCTGCCGTAATCGCTATCGTAGTTTGCATCTTGCCGATTTTACTGTTGATAAAAGCAATCAGCATTGCAGCTGCGGAAAGAAAGCAAAGAGTGTAGTAGATGGACATTATCAACCAAAGATGTAACTGAATGTTACCTTGGATTTTCGGGCCAGTTAACTCAAATAGCAATGGCTTTATGTCATGCTTGTGTGATTATTTATAGAGCAATTATTAGAGTTACGGTGTTCATGTAGGCTTTAGTTAAATAGGCTATGCGTCTAAGCTGATGTGAAAGTGATGAGCTGAACTATAGAAATACGCTAAGCTGGTCATCATGTGAGAATGGTTAATAAAAAGTGCCGCTGTACTAGCGGCACTACAGACGTGATTATTCAAATAATTCTGCGTGTAACTTTTGAATTGAAGATTTAGCATCTGACTCGTGAAGTAAGAAGCACAGGTTGTGTGGACTTGCGCCGTAACAAATCATTCTTAAGTTAAAGTCTTCCAATGTTCCGAACACTTGTTTCGCATAGCCTTTACTTTCGCTCATATTGTTACCAATTAAGGCGACTAAGCAGAGGTCGTGCTCAATTTCCACATGACAGAGTTCTTCTAATTCGATACGCACTTGATCAGGCAGTTGTGGTGCGCCACCGGCTGTATCTGTTTGATCCAGGGTTAGTGAAACACTGATCTCGGATGTAGTAATTAAATCCACCGAAATCTTATGTGCTGCTAAGATCTCAAATACCTTCGCGAGAAAGCCATACGCATGGAACATGTTAGCACTGCGCAGTGTAACCATTGTTTGATTGCTACGCAGAGCAAGAGCACGAAAAAGGGGCGACGTTTCGGCATGGTGACGAATCCATGTTCCTCCACGTTCAGGTTCTTTTGAAGAACCTACAAAAACTGGGATATCGTGACGAAGTGCTGGAACAAGCGTTGAAGGGTGTAGGATCTTCGCACCAAAGTTGGCCATTTCCGATGCTTCACTAAAGCTGATCTCTGGGATAGGTGTGGCTTTTGATGCAATACGCGGATCGGTGGTATAGATTCCCGGAACATCTGTCCAGATTTCTAGCCCTGAAGCTTCGACACCTTCCGCTATTAATGCTGCACTGTAATCACTGCCGCCTCGACCTAAAGTCGTTGTATTGCCTTCAGTGTCAGCACCAATAAAGCCTTGGGTAACTACGACATGATCTTGGCATAGCGGTATAAGCTTTTCTTTAGCAAGTTTGGAAATATCCTCAAGCTGAGGCTCTGCTTTTCCAAATGTTCCGTCTGTTCTAAGCACTTCTCGAATATCAAACCGAACAGCATTGATGCCACGTTCACGCATTAGTTGAGCCAGCAGGTGAGTAGACATTAGCTCGCCACAAGCAACGAGGTGATCGGTTAGTTTCTTATTCGCTTGGATTGACGCTGCTTCTGCAAGGCTTGTTACTGTGTCTAAGATCTTATAAATCTCAGTGGCTGCTTCGTCGGAACTCGTTAGTTGTGACAAAATGGCATCGTGGATTGCCGCAATCTTTTGTAGTACTTCACTGCGTCGCTCTTGGTTTGAAACACCATTGGCTAGTTCAACAAGTAGATTAGTCACTCCAGAGCATGCACTGCTAACCACAAGCTTGGTTTCTGGATTGTTTTCGATGATAGCAGCACAACGGCTCATTGCTTCAAAGTTGGCTACACTGGTCCCACCAAATTTGGCGACATTGAATGCGCTCACAGCATTTCTCCCTAAATATTCAAATAAGATAAACAGGTTAACGATAACCTAAAGTTCTTTAGAGAAGAGAAAAATGAGCAAAAAAGAGGTGCGTATAGATAGATTGACCTCAGAAGCTCATCACTAGACGGTGCTAGTGACAGTTAAGGGGATTCAGCCCACTTAACCGACAAACGTAACCCTTACATTACATTTATCTCGGCACTGCTCCCCATTGATAGGCTGTATCGGAATTAAGGTTCCACAAACTATCTGCCTGGGCAGTGCTCCTCTTCTGCATAAAGCGTCTTCATTGAACGGTTTTGCGCAACAAATGTCAACGGATATTTGTTAGTCACCATTTATTGATCGATTGAGTGAATAATGTTGCGGGTAATCACACTAGACTTACGGCGCATTGCTCGGCTTGTATAATTGAATTAATGTGGTTGTTCACACTTCTGTATACAAGGAGCTATTATGCCAATTCAAAGTTTTATCCCTCCTCATAGAATACTTATGGGGCCGGGACCATCAGATGTATCCCCTCAAGTTTTACAAGCTTTGAGTCGCCCGATTGTTGGGCATTTAGACCCACTCTTCATTGGCATGATGGATGAGGTAAAGCAGCTGCTTAAGTATGCTTTTCAAACTGAGAATGATTTTACTATAGCTGTTTCTGCCCCTGGGAGCGCGGGAATGGAAGCGTGTTTTGTCAACCTCATTGAGCCAGGCGATAAGGTGATTGTTTGTCGTAATGGTGTGTTTGGCGATCGAATGCGAGAAAATGTCAACCGAGCAGGCGCTGAAGCGATAATGGTCGATGATGAATGGGGGGCTCCTGTTACACTTAGTAAGGTCGAAGATGCCTTTCTAACTCATCCTGATGTGAAGATTTTGGCGTTTGTACATGCAGAAACCTCAACTGGTGCACTTTCTGATGCTCAAGCATTGAGCCGTATTGCGATTGATAATAACGCACTGACGATAGTCGATGCGGTAACGTCACTAGGTGGTGTGCCTCTCAAGGTCGACGAGTGGCAACTAGACGCTGTTTACTCTGGTAGTCAGAAGTGTCTCTCGTGTGTTCCTGGCTTATCGCCTGTAACTTTTTCAGCTAAAGCGATCGAAAAGATTCAGTCTCGTACGACACCTATCCAAAGTTGGTTTTTAGATCAAAGCTTAGTGTTAGGTTATTGGAGCGGGGAAGGCAAGCGAAGCTATCATCATACGGCCCCCGTTAATAGCCTCTATGCTTTGCACGAATCTTTGTTGATGCTAAAAAATGAAGGTTTGGAAAATGCATGGAAGCGTCACGCTGATATGCATGAGAAGCTTAAAGTAGGCTTGGAAAAGCTTGGCTTTGAGTTTGTCGTGGATGAGCAGAGCCGACTTCCTCAACTTAATGCTATCTTCATTCCTGAAGGTGTTGATGATGCTAAGGTACGCTCGACTTTGCTCGAAGAGTACAACCTTGAAATAGGCGCAGGATTAGGGGCACTAGCGGGTAAAGCATGGCGAATCGGATTGATGGGTTACGCTGCAAGAAACGAGAATGTGTCTTTGTGTTTACGTGCCCTTGAAGAGACACTGCAACAATAAATAATCAGTACTAAATATTATAAAAGGGGCCCTTGATGCCCCTTTTCTATTTCTAAGCTAA
Organism: Vibrio kyushuensis; assembly: GCF_050337325.1. Lineage (NCBI taxonomy): Bacteria > Pseudomonadati > Pseudomonadota > Gammaproteobacteria > Vibrionales > Vibrionaceae > Vibrio > Vibrio kyushuensis. Next base: position 616,615 of record NZ_JAKJSV010000003.1, on the reverse strand, counting down.
GGTTTTTTGCTAGCTTCCGATGTTGAAACCGATGTTGATTGCTTATCGGGCCGTGGTTTGTATTGAATCATTGAAAAATCTTTCTCTGGAAATAGGTATAGAGCTTCAGCCCGTATTTGCTCTGCGCGACTCGTATCATCTAGCCCCTGATAAGCTAAGATAAGGTTGCTGTAAAATGCAGGTCTCGGTTTAGACTGAATAATACCTAGTGACCAGTCTATGTACGGCTGTATTAACTCAGGCTCTTGCTTATACAAACCAATATTAAGGTAGGTACTATAGATGTCCCAGTCAAAGCGATCTTTCCAGACGACAGGATTAGTGACTCGACTTAGAATTTCAGGCTCTTTAGGAGACGAACGTTCAAACTGCGTTAAAACATAATTAGTATGCAACGCACTAACCATATAAATAGTCGTCACGAGAGGTAGTACTAAGCATGAGATTCTCAACAAGCTTTTACTCACTTTACTAAAGCCTATCTGTTTATAGTTTGCGACACGTTGATCGACCCAGAACAGTAAGATCATAAAGATGATCCAGTGAATTGCGGAGTGATAGAAAGGATATTCAAGTTGTGAGTGCAGTACAATCGGCACAAACAGCGCAAACATCGCTAGCCTGGTTCCCTTCTTTGCGTAATAAATACGAGCTAACACCAAGGCTGCCGCAAGTACAATGGCGAGAATTGGAATCAATCCTCCTTCAACCCCCCAAAAAAGTAGTTCATTATGAGGATGGTCCATTGCTGGCAAGCCAGCTTTGTAGCTTGGATTCAATTGATGTTGTCGTGCGGTATAGAGAATATATTCAGACTCAAAATTACCATAACCGTAACCGGTAAAGGGCTTTTCAATCACCATGTCGAGTGCTTGTGGAAATGTGTATCTTCGCGGACTTTCAAGATCGGCTTTATCGCTTAGTAATCCGCTTGTTCCCTGTAAGTTGGTGGCAAAAAAGCCTAACCCAATACCTATTAAGCAACAAACTACCCAGCTAATGAAACGTTTAGTTGAAGCGTATTTATATAAGTAAGGCAGAACGAAAAGTAGAGCGATGGCCGCGCCTAACCAGCCGGTTCTAGAAGCGATAATGATAAGAAGAGTTGCAGTCAGAAGTGGCGTCAGGCATAAAAATGAAATCTCGCTAATTTTGCTGTATTTATTGGTTTGCCTGGCCAGTAAATATCCTGATGTGACTAGCCCTGTTGCGAGAAAGCTTGCCATCACATTGGGTTGCTGAAAGATTCCATATGGTCGATTACGAATAGCATCGTAACCAAATAGGTTATTGGGTTCAAGATATAGGTATTGGTAGAAACCAAACAGTGCTTCAATAAAAACCGCAATAACAATAAACCACAACAATCTTTGTTTATGTTTATTACTAAATCGAAACTGCTGCAATAAAACGAATAGTAAGAAACCAAGCCAAAGCCCAATAATTCGTCCTAGCGCGGCTGAAGGTGTTGCACTCCCATACAGTAACGGAAGTGTCATTAAACAGACACAAACAAACAGGCCAATGGTTAGCTTTGAATAAAGTAGAGCCCGATTGGTTGCGAGTTGATATAAGCCGATAGAAAGAGTAAATGAGAGAGCAAGCCACGTGGCTGGGTTGAATGCCAATGCGAGCCCAGAGCCGCCAGGGTTAGGCATGAAAAAATGCATCGCGATGAAAAAGACGACCGCGAGAGAAGCTAAGAATGGCTTGTTGAGTGGAATTTTGGGTACATGGGGCTCAAGACGAGTGCCTCCAGTATGCAATATTGCCATGTTATTACTATTCCTATACAAAGAAACCAGCGTCAATGCTGGTTCCTTTATCTTAGCGTTTTTTTCTATTTCAACATAGGCTTAAGAAAGCGTGCAGTATGAGAACCTTTAACCTTTGCGACCGATTCCGGAGTGCCTTGAGCTACAATTTTACCACCACCTTGTCCCCCTTCTGGCCCCAAGTCGATGACCCAATCCGCTGTTTTAACAACATCAAGATTGTGCTCAATCACTACCACAGTATTGCCGTGATCACGTAATCGATGCAAAACAGTAAGCAGTTGTTGGATATCGTGGAAGTGCAGACCTGTTGTTGGTTCGTCCAAAATATAGAGGGTTTTTCCTGTATCTCGCTTGGATAGCTCACGAGCTAGTTTTACACGTTGGGCTTCGCCACCTGATAGGGTTGTTGCTGCTTGTCCTAGACGTATATAAGAGAGTCCAACATCCATCAAGGTTTGAAGTTTTCTGGCTATTACAGGCACAGGTTCAAAGAATGTGCGCGCATCTTCAACGGTCATCTGAAGCACTTCATCTATGCTCTTACCTTTATAGTGAACTTCAAGAGTTTCGCGGTTATAGCGTTTCCCTTTACAAGAATCACATGAGACATACACATCAGGTAAGAAGTGCATCTCCACTTTGATCATGCCATCACCTTGGCAAGCTTCACAGCGTCCTCCACGAACGTTAAAGCTAAATCTTCCTGGTTTATAACCACGAGAACGAGACTCTTGAGTCCCGGCAAATAACTCTCTTATTGGTGTAAAAATTCCAGTGTAAGTGGCAGGGTTAGAGCGGGGAGTTCGACCGATAGGGCTTTGGTCAATATCAATGACTTTGTCAAAGTGCTCGAGTCCCTTGATTTTTTTATAAGGTGCTGGAGTAGCGGTGGTTGCACCATTCAACGCTGTATGTGCGATCTTAAAGAAAGTGTCGTTGATCAGAGTCGATTTACCTGATCCAGATACCCCTGTTACACACGTAAATAGTCCTACAGGCAGAGAAAGAGTGACTTCTTTAAGGTTGTTCCCAGTTGCGCCAATTAGCTCAACGGTTTTCTTAGGATCTTTTTTAGTGCGTTTCTTGGGAATAGATATCTCTTTGACACCACTTAAATATTGTCCCGTTAGTGATTCAGGTGTAGCAATGATCTCTTCCATCGTTCCTTCAGCCACAATGTGACCACCATGAACACCAGCTCCTGGGCCAATATCGATAACATGATCAGCGCATCGAATGGCGTCTTCATCATGTTCTACGACCAATACAGTATTTCCGAGATCGCGAAGGTGCGTCAGTGTTTTTAGTAAGCGTTCGTTATCACGTTGATGCAAACCAATTGAAGGCTCATCTAATACGTACATGACCCCCACTAAACCTGCGCCAATCTGGCTAGCGAGGCGAATACGTTGCGCTTCACCTCCTGACAATGTCTCCGCACTGCGAGAGAGGTTTAGATAATTTAGACCTACGTTAACTAAGAATTGAAGTCGGTCATTGATCTCTTTCATCACTTTATCGGCAATCTGACCTCGTTGACCATCCAGTTTTAGGTTTTGGAAAAAGTCGAGTGCTTCAGCGATGCTAAACTCTACTATTTGCGGTAATGCAGTATCGTTAATGAAGACATTCCGTGCTTCAACACGTAGACGAGTACCCTCACAGGCAGTACAAGATTTCGTCGAAATATACTTAACCAAATCTTCCCGAACTGCATTTGACTCCGTATCACGGTAGCGTCGTTCAAGAGTATTGAGTATCCCTTCGAATGGGTGGCGTTTAACACGAATATCACCGCGATCATTGATATATTTAAACTCAACTTCAGTCTTACCTGAACCGGTTAAAATGATTTCACGAGTTTTCTTTGGAAGCTTTTTAAATGGAGTGTTAAGGTCAAAACCATAATGCTCGGCAAGTGATGAGAGCATTTGAAAATAATAGTAATTCTTTTGATCCCAGCCGCGAATGGCTCCGTCAGCAAGACTTGCACTCTCATCTAAAATAACACGCTCTGGGTCGAAATATTGTTGAACACCAAGGCCATCACATGTACCACACGCACCTGCCGGGTTGTTAAATGAAAACAGTCTAGGCTCAAGTTCCTGCATACTGTAACCACAGTGTGAACAGGCAAAGTTAGCAGAGAAAACGATCTCTTCTTCATCACCTTCCATTGAGGTGACAACAGCGATGCCTCCTGAAAGCTCAAGCGTGGTTTCCAAAGACTCTGCTAAGCGTTGTTGTAGATCACTGCGTACTTTGAATCGGTCAACAACCACTTCTATGGTGTGTTTTTTATGTAGTTCTAGTGTTGGTGGATCAGATAGATCGCAGGTTTCTCCATCGATACGAGCACGAATAAAGCCTTGTGCGGCAAGGTTCGCTAGAGTTTTTACGTGTTCGCCTTTTCGCTCTTTAATAATAGGCGCCAAGAGCATCATTTTAGAACCTTGTGGCAGTTCTAAGATCCTGTCTACCATTTGGCTGATGGTTTGTGCAGCCAATGGTGTGTGGTGATCTGGGCAGCGAGGTTCACCGACACGAGCGTATAGTAGACGAAGATAATCGTAGACTTCAGTGATCGTTCCAACGGTAGAGCGTGGATTATGTGAGGTTGATTTTTGTTCGATTGAGATAGCAGGAGATAGGCCTTCAATATGGTCTACATCCGGCTTTTCCATCAATGAAAGAAATTGGCGTGCATACGCTGAAAGAGATTCAACATAGCGACGTTGACCTTCTGCATAAAGGGTATCAAAAGCGAGAGAAGATTTACCTGAGCCCGAAAGGCCGGTGACAACGATCAATTTATCGCGAGGAATCGTGAGGTTGATGTCTTTAAGGTTATGGGTTCGTGCACCGCGAACTTCGATTGTGTCCATCTTCTAAACTCGTTGAAATACTAAGTGATGCAAGTATTACATAGTGTGAGAATTGTGCAAAGATAATACTGGACAAAAAAACAGTAACGCCACGTATCCAATATAGAACAAGTGGCGTTATGTAAGGCTAGATATCGCTAAGAGGTTACTCTTTGTGTGTTGATTGCTTACCTAGCTCTGAGGTCTTTTTATCTTTTAAATACAGGTTTTCAAAGCAGTAATTGGTCGCCTCGATGTACCCTTCAACGCTGCCACAATCAAAGCGTTTGCCTTTAAATTTATAAGCTAAAACACAGCCAGATTTAGCTTGCTTCAGTAGGGCATCAGTAATTTGAATCTCACCACCTTTGCCTGGTTCTGTCTGCTCTATTAACTCAAAGATATCTGGAGTTAAGATATAGCGGCCAATAATGGCAAGGTTACTTGGTGCCGAACCTTGTTCAGGTTTCTCTACCATGTCATCGACACGGAATAGATCGTCTTTAATCATCTCACCAGAAATTACGCCATACTTGTGTGTTTCATTTTCTGGAACTTCTTGAACAGCAACGATTGAACAGCGGAATTGCTTATAAAGCGCGACCATTTGTGCCAATACGCCCTGTTGCTCATTAACACAAAGGTCATCAGCTAACACAACAGCAAAGGGTTCATCACCAACGAGCTCACGACCCGTGAGTATGGCGTGCCCAAGACCCTTCATCTCTTGCTGGCGAATGTAGGTGAAGCTTGCACTGTCGATCACTTTACGAATATTGAACAGAAGCTCCTCTTTATTGGTCCCGCTAATTTGGTGCTCAAGCTCGTAGTTCTTATCAAAGTGATCCATAAGCGAGTGCTTACCACGACCAGTAACGATACACATACCATTCATACCTGCCTGAATTGCTTCTTCGACGCCGTATTCAATCAATGGTTTGTTCACCACTGGCATCATCTCTTTTGGCATTGATTTAGTAGCAGGAAGAAAGCGAGTTCCGTAGCCAGCTGCTGGGAAAAGGCACTTTTTGATCATGATAAAACCCTTTGAAATTCCGTATAAATAGTAATTTGGCGCAAAGATAACATGCTTTCTACGACGGATTTATTAACCGTCGTTGATCAAGTGCTGAATTGATATCTTTTCGTTAAATTAAGACGCTAAATTTTGATTCGCCCATGCTATCGCTTGAACACGGTTTTTAACAGAAAGTTTTTTGAAAATCTGATAAAGGTGCGATTTTACGGTGAACTCGCTAATGAATAAGCTATCCGCTATTTGAATATTGGATGAACTGTTTTGCAGGCAACGCAATATTTGCAGCTCTCGAGAGGTTAGGTCAACAATGACGGGCGCGGTATTACTATTTATCACATGTCTATAATAGTGCAACAGTTGACTAGCGACTTTCCTTGGTAACCAATTTTGACCATTAATAATCTCTCCTAGTCCGCGGACAATATCATCGACGCTAGTGTAGGTATAAAACAACCCTTTTAAGTTACCAAAATAGAGAAGTTCATCCGTCGTTAGGCGTTTATTGAGGTTGAAGATGATCACTTCAAAGTTCTTATCTGCAATCGGTAAGTTACGGACCTGTTGTTGAAGCAATTTATGCGCCTGATAGTCGATAAGAAGTATTTTGTGGCGATGTTTAGGGCTTGCTTCCATTAGATCCTCTGGCTGGATCTTAGGGAGCTCTATAGATAGAGCCTGTTGTAACTTATCGACGTGTGGATAGTCAGCACTTTTATCTTCACATAAAAAATAGATAGTTCTGGTGTAATCTGCTTTCTTCATGACTTAAGCCCTTTGCTATTATTATGACGTTATTTTTTAGACTAAAGTGAAGCAAATTGTGGGTAAGAGCTAGATATACCGAATAATAGACCGTTCTTTTGCGTCTGGTTTCATATTGCTGAGTAATCTAGGCATTTATCAGTAACTGTGAATTTGAAGAACCTCTAAAAATCAGTAAATTAATTCGATGATATTGTTGAGAAGGCGATGGATTATTTAATCCCATTTGTACCCGTGATAAAGCGTGTTATCCTACCGCACTTAACTTTTCCAAAGACATCATTTAAACGGAGCAGAACATGGCAAGCCGTGGCGTAAATAAAGTCATCATTATGGGTAACCTTGGGCAAGATCCTGAGGTTAAATACACCGCCAATGGTAGTGCGATTGCAAATATTACCGTTGCAACCTCTGAAACTTGGCGCGATAAGCAATCTGGCGAACAGCGTGAAAAAACAGAGTGGCACCGTGTTGTGTTATTTGGCAAAACGGCTGAAATTGCTGGTGAATACTTACGTAAAGGCTCTCAAGTTTATCTTGAAGGTCAATTACAGACTCGTAAGTGGCAAGATCAAAGCGGTCAAGATCGTTACTCAACAGAAGTTGTTGTTCAATGGCCAACAGGCCAAATGCAATTATTAGGTGGTCGTGGTCAAGGTGGCGGTGCAGGTCAACAGAATCAGCAGCAAAACAATAACTGGGGTCAACCTCAGCAACCTGCTATGCAACAACAGCAGCAACCTGCAATGCAGCAGCCTCAAGCAGCACCTCAGCATAAGCCAGTTCAACAACAAGCTCCTCAGCAAGCTCAGCCACAATATAACGAGCCGCCGATGGATTTTGACGATGACATCCCGTTCTAAGGGAAAAAATGTTGAAAAAAGCCGCGATTATCGCGGCTTTTTTATATAGTGAGCAAAGAGATAAATGACTTATCTCTCAATTGCAGCCATCAATTTTGTGCCGTTGAAGAAAATATAGAAAGGAACTCTAACTTTATGAGGTTTACCCCTACCTTAAAGCTCAGTACCCGGTTGGTGGCATTTGTTACCATCATTGTTATCAGTGCGACCTTTATTCTCTTCATTGGTGGGACGCTGACGTTCAAAAAAATTGGCCAAGAGTATCTCTCCCATTATCTAGATGGCATAGTGATTGTCGTTGACAAAGAAATGTCAGATCCAGAAGCCGCGCAGTCGATGCAACGTTGGATGCCCAAAATGTTGCAAGCCTCACGTATTGTCGAAATGGAACTCTCCTCTAGTGCCGGTATTATTTATCGATTCAAAGATACCGCTTCTCGCGTTGACCCTGCTCGGTTGTATAGCAGGGAATATTCACTCGAAAGAAACAACGGCTACCAAATAAAATTCAAAGCTGTTCCCCCTTACTTAGGTTATACCGATTCTTTTGGTGCATTGTGGACGATCACTCTGGCTGTTGGTCTAATTATTTTTTGTTTGATCAGAGGCGTTAAGTGGCTGAAAGAACAACTTATTGGTTCAGAGCTTCTTGAAGAGCGTGGCAGAATGATTTTAGCCGGACGTGTTGAGCAGCATGCAAAGGGGGACTTAAGAGAGTGGCCCTACACCGCGAGTGAAGCATTAGACTGCTTAATCGAAGAGTTGCAAGATGCTAGGCAAGAGCGCAGTCGCTTCGATACGTTTATTCGTACCCAAACTTTTCTGGATCAACTAACCGGGACGGCTAACCGTGTGCTTTTTGACAGTAAACTAGAGTCGGTACTGCATGAAAGTGGGGCTTACGGCTCTGTGATATTACTTAGAATTGATGATTGGGAAGACGTTAAAGAGCTTAATGGAAAAAGTGTTAGTGATGATTTTATTGTCGAATTAGCTGAGGCATTAAACAGTGTAATACAGCGTTACCCTGATGTACTACTATCTCGGTATTTCAGCTCTGACTTCGCTATATTCGTACCGCATCAGGGCAGTAAAGAGGTCACTCACCTTGTTAACGCGTGTATGAAACAATTAGAAAAGCTCTCTCCACCTTCTCCTATCGATAAAGAAAATTGGTGCCATATGGGGGTGACCTTGTTTAGAGAGGGTGATCGCCAAGGAAAGATTATGGATGAGGCAGAGGTGGCATTAAAAAGTGCTCAACTGCAACAAATTAATACTTGGACCCGTTTTAGTAAGGCTAATATCGAGAAAGAAGATCGAGGCAGTGTTCGATGGCGTACTCTGTTTGATCAAACCCTGACTCAAGAAAATCTTCGTGTTTACGCTCAATCTTGTTACCTCCAAACAGACAGGAATGAATTGCAGTTAATTCATCAAGAACTATTTGCTCGAATCAATGATCCAGAGAAAGGGATACTGAAGGCATCAAGGTTTAATGCCGCACTTGAGCAGGTTGGATATCAACACAAAATAGATCGAGAAATGCTTCGAAAAACAGTAGCATATGTGAAACAATCCCCTTTAAGCCTATGTTATTCTGTAAACCTTCATGTTCAACCATTTTCGGATAAAAATAACTTTAAATGGCTGAGGAATGAATTATTGCAGTTAACATCTCAGAAGCGTTCACAACTTGGTTTTGAATTTGCTGAAGGGCGGTTAGTTAAGCACTTAGACTACATGCGACCTGTGATACGAATGCTCTCTGGTCTAGGTTGTAAAGTTATTGTTGGTCAAGCAGGACGAACAATAGTCAGTACGCACTACTTAAAAGACTTGAATGTCGATTACCTTAAGTTACACCGAAGCCTAATTAAACGAATCGATCAAAGAGATGAAAACCAACTCTTTGTACGAAGTATTATTGGTGCATGCAGCGGTGGAAAAACGAAGGTCATTGCGGTTGGTGTCGAAAGTAAACCTGAGCATAAAACCCTAATAGATCTCGGTGTTCATGGCGTGCAAGGTCGCCTTTTTGATACAGAATCAGAAGTATGGGCTAAAATAAATGAAAAAGCGCCTACTGTGAATTCAAATAAAATAAAGCCGGGTCGACGAAATCGATGGCGAACAATACATTAAAGTGATTGGTAGATGAAAATTAAGTCACTCATAGATAAATTTAAACCGAAAAAGAGCGAGCACTCTAGTTTACTGGCGATAGTGCAGCCGGATGCTATCTATTTTTCAGCGCATCCAACATTCACTTTGCCTAAAGTTTCGCTTGAAAATAGCAGCTGGACACAGGTGCTTGCGACGAGTTTAAAAACACACGGTGTTGAAGGTGTAACGGTAAGTGTTGTTCTCAACTCTACTCTTTATCAAACTTATCAAATAGAAACGCCCAACATTCCACAAGAAGAGTGGTCAGTCGCACTTCCATTTCTATTAAAAGACTTAGTTACTGAAAAAGTGACTGAGATTGTGGCAGATGCATTCCGATTGCCTAATGGAAATAAGATCCAAACTTATGTCATAAAAAAATCAATCATAGCCGAACTTACCCAGCTACTGACTAAGCAGGGTTGCTTATTGGGTGAGGTCATTACTGAAGATGACGTCTGGGGTGCAACATCACAAGAGCAGAATAGCTATTTATTGCTTCAGCGCAGTGTTCGCGGCAGTTATAAAATCAGCGCTTTTCATGAAAGCAAATGCGTGTTTCAACGCACAATACGTAATGTTGCTTCACCATTAACAGGTACCGCAAGCTCTGCATTGCAGTTAGATGGAATGGCACTTGAATTGCAACGTTCAATTGACTACCTCTCTTCTCAGCTAAAAGGCATACCATTACATACTCTCTTTACCTGTTGTGATGAAGAAGATCAGCAAGAGTTAGCACTGGCGCTCGATGAACGACTAAACGTAAAAGTTAAGCCGCTATCAGAAGAAGCTACCTCTTCTGGCGAGCTACTATCTATAGCAGCCACTGATGTACCAACTGAAACTATTAACCTTTACCCCGCACACCTAAGGCCAAAGAAACAGTACTTCACTTTTCAGAATATGGCGCTTTCTTGGGTTGCTGTCGCCGCTATACTGCTTTCACTCAGTGGTTTTTATTACTATCAGTCGCAACAGTTGCAAGTTAAGTTGACGGATCAGAAGCAACAGGCAAAAGTACTGTCGCAAGAGTCAGCCAAGTTAAGAAAACAGCTCGAAAGCCATATACCGTCACCGGATAAGGTTGCGGCAGTCGCAAGGCTTAAACTTGAAATTCAGTCTCATCGTGACTCATTGAAAGCGATCGGTGATTATGATCAATCTCAAAGGCAAGGGTATTCAGGAGTGATGGCTTCTTTGGCTACACTTGGTAGAAAAGATATTTCGCTGATAAAAATTCAGATCGACAGTCAACAGCTCAATTTACAAGGCTTAGCAAGAAATGCAGAAGCCGTACCGAACTGGGTTCATCAATTTAGGCAAGAGCTGAACTTGATAGGTCGAACCTTTGAAAAACTTAAAATTGGCAGAAATGAACAAAACATCATTACATTCGAGTTGTTAACGCAAGGGGATGTCAAACGATGAATCAAACACTAGTTCAGCTTGAAAACAAATTTGAGCAGTTGTCTGGGCGTGAAAAATGGTTGATTTCAATCGGTGGTTTTATCGTTACTGCGCTAGTGATGTTTACTTTCGTCTTTGAGCCTGCGATGAAAAAAAGTAATCAACTGAATCACCAATTAATGATCACCAAGTCTGATATTCAGCGCATGCAAGGTGAAACACTGGTTTTAACAGCTAAGTTAAGAAAAGATCCCAATAAAGAGATCGATATTGAGTTCAAAAAGTTACTCAAACAGAGCCAAGATCTCTCTCATGAACTGTCTGGGGTTATTGATACGCTGATTTCTCCGACACAGATGACCTTGTTACTTGAAAATGTGCTGTCTGAAAGTAAACGTCTTCATCTTGTCTCTTTAGAAACGCTTGGTGCTGAATCCATTGTTAAGAAACAGTCGCAAGAGACTGGCTACTTCATACACCCGGTTAGAATTGAAGTTACCGGCAGCTATTTTGATATTTTGACTTACCTAGAAGCGTTAGAAGCGATGCCTGCGAAATACTATTGGCGCAGTTTTCATTATCAGGTTGAAGAGTACCCTAAAGCGCGACTGATTATGGAAGTCTACACTTTAGGAGCTCGTAAAGAGTTTATAGGGGGCTAACAGAACATGACATTAAGAATAATGCTATTCGTTGCCCTCGCGTTAGGAAGTGCGCCTTCCTTCGCAGAACAGGCTCTTGCTTCAACAGAAAAGCAGCCTGCAGCAGACAAAATACGCATGGCAGGGCAAGATCCAACAGCTCCCTTAGGATGGGAAAAGCCTGCGAAATCAACGTCGACAGCGAAAAGAACCGTCACCTATCGGTTGCCTACGCTTAAGAGCATCGCTTGTGATGAAATGGGCCGATGTAATGCCGTTCTCAATAACAGTGTTGTTGAGAAGGGAGATAAATTAAATGGATACCAAGTCCGTCAGATTTCAGATGAAAACGTGACTTTAGTACGCGGGAGTAAGCTTTGGACATTAGAGCTATTCTCGTTAGATATTAAGAATTAAGGTAATAATAATTCTATGCGCAAAATCGTAATTGCTATCGCTATCGTAACTCTTGCTGGGTGCTCTATGGGTCACCGTGATCCTGTTGAGGCAAAGTCTGCCCTTAATGAAGCGATCAATGAAGCCAATAGCCTAAAGCTTAATGAATTGCCGGCCTCTGTTCAGCAAGATCTTATGCCAAACATTGATGGTGTGAGTCTGGCTGCTAAAGCCAATGTTAAGCGCTTTAGAATCCGTGCTGATGGTGTTGAAGCCAGCACCTTTTTTGCTAGCTTGGTTAAGGGGACAGACTACAGCGCTGCGATTCATCCTTCTGTAAAAGGTCTCATTACCGTTAACTTATCGGATGTCACTTTAGATGAAGTTTTATCGGTTGTTCGTGATATGTACGGCTATGAAGTTGAGCGAAAAGGGAAGGTGATTCAGGTTTACCCTTCTGGTATCCGTACCGTTACCATTCCTGTTGATTACCTGCAGATGCAGCGAAAAGGTCGTTCATTAACGTCGATCACTACCGGCACTATTACCAACACTGACAGTGGCTCGTCTTCATCTTCTTCATCATCCAGTTCTTCTTCAAGTTCGTCAGGATCATCAACGACGAGTTCAAAAGGCGGAACTGAAATAGAAACGATCAGTGAGAGTGACTTTTGGCCTCAGTTAGTGACGGCGGTTTCTCAATTAATTGGCAGTGGTGATGGGCAAAGTGTTGTTGTTACGCCACAAGCCAGTGTGATTACCGTAAGAGCGTACCCTGATGCAATTCGAGAAGTAAGACACTTTTTGAGCGTGTCCCAAGAGCGTTTACAGCGTCAAGTTATCTTGGAAGCGAAGATCCTAGAAGTTACTCTTAATGATGGTTATCAACAAGGGATCAACTGGTCAAATATCTCGATGGGTGATGGCAAGGTTGTGATTGACCGATTGGGTGCAGCCGCGCTTCCTGGGTTAGATTCGATTGGTAGTTTATTGGGTGGTCAAACGAATGTAACGATTTCCGATGGCAGCTTTGAAGCCGTTCTGAGCTTTATGGATACCCAAGGCGACTTGAATGTACTTTCAAGCCCTAGAGTTACTGCGGCTAATAATCAAAAAGCGGTGATCAAAGTCGGTACTGATGAGTATTACGTGACGGATTTCTCCAGTGTAGTCGGTAGCGGTGATAATTCTGAAGCATCTCCAGAAGTTGAACTAACGCCATTCTTCTCAGGTATCTCATTGGATGTGACACCACAGATTGATGATGAAGGAAATGTGCTATTGCATGTTCACCCTGCCGTCATTGATGTAACCGAGCAGGTCAAAGAAATTGGTTACGGTAATACAACCATTAGTTTGCCGTTGGCCCAAAGTTCAATTCGTGAATCTGATTCTATTATTCGGGCTCGTGATGGTGATGTGGTCGTGATTGGTGGCTTGATGAAGTCCAACACGTTTGAGCAAGTATCTAAAGTTCCGTTCTTTGGTGATATTCCAGCGCTTGGACATCTGTTTAGAAATACCACTGAACTCACTCAGAAAACTGAATTGGTGATACTACTTAGACCGACGGTTGTTGGTGTAAATACGTGGCAAAAAGAGCTAGAGCGCTCACGTGACATATTGCAAGAGTGGTTCCCTGATTCAAAGTAATCGGTGATTTAGCCGCAGTGGCCTTCATTAGCTTTGATCTTAAGAACATCGGATTTCGAGCAAGGTTAGGTTCCGAGTAAATAATGTATCTTGAACATTTTGGTTTTAGCCAGTATCCATTTCATTTAACCCCAAACACAGGTCTGTTTTTGGGGTTAGAGCCTCACTACGAAGCCATTCAAATGGTGACGGCTGCGTTAACTATGGGTGAAGGGGTTATTAAGGTCACTGGCGAGGTTGGCTCAGGTAAAACCATGATTTGCCGAATGCTGATTAACCACTTAAAAGAGAGTGTTGAATTAGTCTACCTTCCAAATCCAGTATTAACGGGTGAAGAACTTCGTCTGGCTGTTGCCAGTGAATTAGGTCTGAGTATTCAATCTTCGGTATCCGTTGTTGATAAAATTCAAGAGCAGTTGATTGCACTTTCAAAGTCAGGCAAACAAACTGTTGTAATCGTTGATGAAGCGCAGGCTTTATCCGATGAAGCCTTGGAAGTATTAAGGCTGTTTGGAAATTTGGAAACAGAGCAAGACAAGCTCCTTAATATTGTACTGATAGGTCAGCCAGAGCTTGATGAACGTTTAACTCAGCATCATTTACGCCAATTTCGTCAGCGTATTACGTTTAACGCTAAGTTACGGCCATTGTCTCTCGACGAGAGCGTTGCGTATATTGATACTCGTTTAACACGAAGTGCCGGTTGTGAAAGCTTGTTCAGCCTTTCTCTAAAAAAAGCGATTTGGCGAGCAAGTAATGGAAATCCTCGGCTGATCAATCAGATTTGTCATAAAGCACTGATTTTGGCTTTTGGTGTTAATGCATCGAAAGTAAATACTAATCATGTTTATAGCGCTATCTACGATACATTTGATAGCTGTAAACCAAAATTTAAAGCCCCATTTTTATGGGGATGGAGTCACTCATGAGTACCATCAATCAAGCGTTATCAGAGCTTACAGTTAAAGCTCAAAGCGCAGAGATTAAGATTGAAAAAGCTCAAATTAACAAAGTGAAGCCTCGCCCGGTGCTACCTTGGATTATTGGCGGGTTTTCAATTAGCTTGGCTCTTGGTGGCTGGGCGGTATCGCAGCAGTCAGACACTATTGAGCAGATCGTATTAACTTCTGAACCAGTTGCTTTGGAAGTCGATAATCAGAGAAGTGAAGAGGCTGAACTAAGCCTGGTAACCAAAGTTGCGAATACTTCAGTATCGAAAGGCTCTTCAGAGCAAGTGACTATTTATCAGGCTTCTAGTGAGATTGTTGAAAAGAACCCAACTCCCGTCGATCAAGCTAAGCAACGTTCTCAAGCCAAGCAAATAACACCATCTAAGCAAGTGAAGAAAGTCGATCAGTCGTTGGCTGTTGCTACAGCGACCCAATCAACCATTAAAGAGTTGCCAAAGGCTACACAAGTTAAACCTGTTGAAAAGAAAATATCAGACAAGCCACTTCTATTGGATAGTAATTCTCAGCCTGTGGCTAAAACTAAAACCTCATCGTCGACACCAGTTCAAACTCCAGTAGCCTCAAAACCGAATACGGTTATCATTGAGCAAGTCGAGCTAACACCTGCGCAATTGGCTGAAAAGGCCGAGCAACGAGCTCGTAAGGCGATTGATAGTAATAATATCGATGAAGCGCTAAGTAGTTACAAAGAAGCCCTTCGATACACCCCTAGAAATGAGAATATTCGTCAGCAGTTGGCGGCACTTTATTACGGTAAAGGGGATGCCCGTCAAGCATTTGAAATACTCCAAGATGGCATAAAAATCGATAATGACAGTGAAGTCATTCGTATTGCTTTATCAAAACTGCTCATTAAAGAGCAGCAGCATGAAGCAGCATTAACACCTCTCATCCATTTGAACCATAATCCGAGTGTTGATTATTTATCATTAAGAGCAGCGCTAGCACAAAGAAATAACCTTGATGATATCGCCTTAGAAACATACCAACAGCTTGTTGTAGTCGAAGATAGCAATGCGCGCTGGTGGCTGGGATTGGCCATCCAACAAGAACGAAATGCGGATATGCCAAAGGCGAAAGAGTCTTATGAACAGGCTCTGACGAAAGTGGGTCTATCAAGACAATCACAGACATTTGTACGAGAACGAATAAAGTTGCTGACTTCTCTAGAGAGTAGCAGCTCAAAAGAGGAGAGTAGCAGTGCAAATTAAGCTTCGAAAACGTCTTGGTGATTTGCTGGTTGAAGAAGGCATCGTTACCGAATCTCAAATTGAACAAGCGTTAGCTGCACAGAAAAGCACTGGCCGAAAAATGGGGGCTATGCTGATTGAGCTTGGTTTCTTATCTGAGCATCAGATGCTGACGTTCTTATCTCAGCAGCTGGCTCTTCCTTTGATAGACGTAAGTCGAGCTAATATTGACGTTGATGCCGTACAGCTCTTGCCAGAGGTTCATGCCCGTCGTTTACGTGCGTTGGTGATCTCACGTAATGGCGATACCGTGCGTATTGCCATGAGTGATCCTGCTGATCTTTTTGCCCAAGAGGCACTGTTAGGTCAACTGTCAAAATTTAGCCTTGAGTTTGTTATTGCACCTGAAAGCCAACTTGTTGATGGCTTCGACCGCTATTATCGTCGTACTAAAGAGATCGCTTCGTTTGCCGAGCAGCTGCAGGCAGAGCACCAAGTTAATGATGCGTTTGATATTAATATTCTTGATGACGACACCGACAGCGATGAAGTAACCGTTGTTAAGCTGATTAACTCACTGTTTGAAGATGCGATTCAAATGGGTGCGTCTGATATTCATATTGAACCAGACGCCAATGTGCTGCGTTTGCGTCAGCGTATTGATGGTGTGCTTCATGAAACGCTGCTTAATGAAGTTAATATCGCATCCGCGCTAGTACTTCGTTTAAAGCTGATGGCAAACTTGGATATATCAGAAAAACGCTTACCACAAGATGGCCGTTTTAATATTCGAACCAAAGGGCAGTCGGTTGATATTCGTATGTCTACGATGCCAGTTCAGCATGGCGAGTCGGTCGTTATGCGTTTACTTAACCAATCATCTGGGGTGAGAAAGCTTGAAGAGTCTGGATTACCTACTGAGCTGTTAGATAAACTTCGCAAGCAGCTTAAAAGACCTCATGGCATGATCTTGGTAACAGGACCAACGGGTTCCGGTAAAACGACTACACTCTATGGTGCATTGTCTGAGCTAAATGAGCCGGGAAAAAAGATCATTACCGTGGAAGATCCGGTGGAATATCGCTTACCACGAGTGAACCAAGTTCAGGTTAATACTAAGATCAATCTCGACTTTTCAACCATATTAAGAACCTTTCTTCGTCAAGATCCCGACATAATCTTAGTAGGGGAAATGCGTGATCAAGAGACAGTAGAAATCGGATTAAGAGCTGCACTAACAGGTCACTTAGTATTAAGTACTTTGCACACGAATGATGCAGTAGACAGTGCTCTTCGCATGATGGATATGGGCGCACCGGGTTACCTCGTTGCCAGTGCCGTACGCGCCGTCGTAGCACAGCGTCTTGTTCGGAAAATATGTACCGACTGTAAAGTTGAAGAAGATGTTGATGAAGCTAGAAGACAATGGCTCGCAGTTCGATTCCCTAACCAAACACAGGCCAATTTCTCTCGTGGTAGCGGTTGTCAAAATTGCAACCTGACTGGTTACAGAGGGCGAATTGGTGTGTTTGAAATGCTAGAGCTAGAACAGGAAATGATGGACGCATTGCGTGCAAATGACGCTGTCGGTTTTGCCGATGCGGCTCGAAGCTCTGAAAATTATAAGCCATTACTTGCGTCAGCAATGGAGCTTGCATTGCAAGGTGTCGTTAGCCTTGATGAAGTAATGAACCTTAGTGAAGGCGATGCATCTGGCATCAGCAAAGCAATATTAATGTAGGAAAGCAATGTTAATTTGGGAAAGATATGCCAACGTATCAGTATCACGGACGTAACTCCGATGGCAGCAAAGCCACGGGGCAAGTTGAAGCGGCAACTGAAGAGTTAGCGGCGGAATCGTTAATGAACAAAGGGGTTATCCCGACCTCAATATCCGTTGGTGGTAAGAGCTTTTCATTCGATTTCGATCTGAAAACCCTGTTCGTTCCTGCCGTTCCACTCGAAGTCTTAGTTATTTTTTGTCGTCAGCTCTATAGCTTAACCAAAGCGGGTGTGCCTCTATTACGCTCGATGAAAGGGTTAACGCAAAACTGTGCGAATAAGCAACTTAAAGAAGCGTTGGAAGAAGTGGCCGCAGAGCTGACTAATGGTCGTAGCTTATCGGCATCAATGCAGTTGCACCCTAAAGTGTTTAGCCCTTTGTTTGTTTCGATGATCAGTGTTGGTGAAAATACAGGTCGACTTGATCAAGCTCTACTGCAGCTTGCCGGGTACTACGAACAAGAAGTTGAAACACGTAAACGAATTAAAACCGCGATGCGTTATCCAACGTTCGTTATTAGCTTTATTCTTGTCGCGTTGTTTATTCTCAATATCAAAGTGATCCCTCAGTTTGCTACGATGTTTGGTCGTTTTGGTGTTGATCTTCCATTACCTACTCGTATTTTAATTGGGATGTCGGATTTCTTTGTCAATTACTGGGCTTTAATGATCGGTGTCATGGTTGGGCTGTTATTTGCGTTCAGAGCGTGGGTAAATACCGTAGCGGGACGTGAGCGATGGGATCTGATTCGATTACGGATGCCTATTGTGGGTGATATTGTAAATCGAGCACAGTTATCTCGTTTTTCTCGAACTTTTGCCTTGATGCTCAAAGCGGGGGTACCGCTGAATCAATCGTTAGCGTTATCAGCGGAAGCTCTGGATAACAAATTTCTAGAGAGAAAGTTACTTGAGATGAAATCAGCGATTGAAGCGGGTACGACGATTTCGTCTACCGCTATTAATGCCAATATATTTACCCCTTTGGTTATTCAAATGATCTCTGTGGGTGAAGAAACGGGGCGAATTGATGAGTTGCTATTAGAGGTTGCAGACTTTTATGATCGTGAAGTTGAGTACGATCTTAAAACGTTAACCGCAAGGATAGAACCGATACTATTGGTGATTGTTGCGGGTATGGTTTTAGTTCTCGCATTGGGTATCTTCCTGCCAATGTGGGGCATGCTCGATGCAATGAAAGGGTAATTGAGCTGTGGAAAATGGACGCTCTCAGTTTGTTATCTGGTTTTTGATTATTGTCATCTTGGTCATGGGGTTTATGTTGGCCTGGCAGAAGGTCGACGAGGAAGCGAGTGATACGGCTCTGCTTGTGGCCAGTAAAAGAATAGTTGAACGGGCCAGTTATTATAAGCAGGAGTGGTTGTTAAACAAACAACCTTCTAAACTGTTAATAGATGGTACAACATTAACAATGAGTCAGGCTGGTTGGGTCACGCCCATTGATCAAAATCAACAAGTAGATTGTTCATTTTGGCTGCAGGTTTTGTACCCTGATAATCGAGATTTACATTCATCGAGTGTACTGACTGAAAATGATGCTGATAGTATGAAATATCAATGTAGGTATATCTACGCTAGCGATCAAGTCATTGTTATTCAATTAGTTAATGATAAATTTTCGGTCAGTGTCGATTTTCTAACAGAAGCGTAATTTTTGACGCGTTATTGATAGCAAGTGATTAATTTTACCGTATAATACGCCATACGAATAAAGTGAGTAAAAAAATGAACAATAAACAAACTGGTTTCTCTTTAGTAGAGCTTGTTGTCGTCATCGTTGTGGTGGGGCTACTCGCAGTTGCTGCACTGCCACGCTTTCTAGATGTAACTGACGAAGCAAAAAAAGCCAGTATTGAAGGCGTTGCTGGTGGTTATGCGACAGGCGTACTTTCTGCTCGCGCCCAATGGGAAGCAGAAGCAAGGCCATCAGAAACCATCAGTAATGAAAAATACAACACTGTGAACTATGACGGCGTTGATTTTTGGCTCACTCGCTCAAGCACCAACGCTGGCGAAGATACAGGTTTTCGTGATGGCTACCCATTTGCTCTAAATACGGGCGGTGGCGCATTTCCATCAACATTAACTGATGCACATTGTATTGATTTAATGGATAATTTGTTACAGAACCCACCTAAAGTCGATACGGTGGAAAACGCTGAAACAGATTCCAATGTAAAGTATTCAGCGCTAGCGAATGATGACGATTCCACTTGTACTTATGTACAACAAGAAGGTGGAACAGATCATGAGTTTGTGTATGAAATTGAAACAGGTCGTGTGACCGTAACCTTGCAGTAATGCTGCATTTTTTGACTAAGACGTAGAGAGAATTTGGCTATGAAAAAACAAGGCGGTTTCACCCTAATTGAACTAGTGGTGGTGATTGTAATCCTAGGTATTCTTGCAGTTACTGCAGCACCGAGATTTCTAAATATTCAAGATGATGCGCGAAGTGCAACATTAGAAGGTTTAGCCGGAGCTATGCAAGGTGCTGCCGGCATTGTATATGGTAAGTCTGCAATTGACGGAACAGAGGCTGTATCTAGTTCGAGTGTAACTTTGAGTGGTGATACAATAAATACAGCATTTGGATATCCTCAAGCGACAGAAGCCGATATTGCGGCTATCGTAACTGGACTAGGTACAGATGAAGATTTTGAATTTATTCAGGTCGTATCTGGCGCAACGCCTGCAGAAGCGACTTTTGGCCTCCCTGACTTTACTACTAGCTGTGTTAAATATACTGAAGCTGAGAATGCTAATACTGCGTCGATAGTTACTGTTGGTACTGATGATTGTACTACACCGTAATACTTAAAAAGGCCAGCATTGCTGGCCTTTTTAACCCCGTCATAAACTCTTAAACTGAATACAACCCCTTTTCTTCTTTTTGCTATAATATTAAACACTTATTTTATATATTTATCGTCATAGCTTAGGTGATGCATGGATGAAGGCAGTTCCAAACAACAAGGCTTCACACTCGTAGAGCTTATCGTTGTTATCTTATTGATTGCAATCGTCTCTGTGTATGCATCTAGTCGATATTTAGGTGTATCTAGTTTTTCTGCGTTTACCGCACAAGAACAAATCATTTCTGTTATTCGCCAAGTTCAAGTAAATCGAATTCAAACTAATATTACTGACCTCTATGATTACTGTGATGACCTTACCCCTGCGAATTCCGATTTAAGAGAGCTTTGTTTGCGAAGCCGAATTACTGCTACCTCAAGTTGTGTTGGTAGTTCGAGTGGTTGTAGTGCGAGCGACTCAAGCTCTCGCAGTGATGTTGTTATCGCTGATCAAGTCTCTTTTAGCACCGTACCATCCATATCTAACATTACTTTTGATCTACTAGGTAACCCATTAGAAGCCGTGAGTGGTGGTGTCGATATAACAATTACCGCTGGGCAAAGTGAGACTAACGTTTGCATTAACTCTCAAGGGTATGTGTATGGCGGTACCTGCTTATGAAGCGAGTTGAAGGTTTTACCCTCATCGAGAGCATCATTGCGATTATCATCATGGGCTTTGCCATGGTGACATTAACTAGTTTTCTCTATCCGCAAATCGAACGTTCAGCATCTTCTCAATATCAAACACGTGCTGTTACTTTAGGGCAAAGTATGTTGAGCCAGATTTTAGCGCGTGGATTTGATCATTGGAGTGATTTTGATGGGGGGAATGTACGTTGTGGAGAGCCTGCTTTAGTTCCTCATGCTGATAATCCAACTAACAGTTGTACTAGCAACGACGATTTGGGTGCGGATACAGCCTACGGAGAAAGTGACCCTGAGAGTTTTAACGATGTAGATGATTATTTAGGCTGCTGGAAAGGTACACATAGCTCTGGCTGTTCGGGCGTAACACCAGAATATGACCTAACTGATATCCTTGGTAATGACTCTTCAGACCAATATAAAAACTTTGTCGTTATTGTAGCAGTGAGTTATGTCGACCCTGACTCTTATGATGAAGTCACAACAATCACCACCATGAAAAAAATAACGCTATCGATACAAGCGGGCAGGTGGGGCGATTACAGTTTCATTGGCTATCGAGGTAATTACTAATGAAACGTAGTGGATTCACTTTAATTGAAATGATTATGACCATCATTATTGGTGGGATCTTGGTTCTGGGTATTACAGGGTTTCTAGAGCTTGGCATGAAAGGCTACAGTGATACCGTAGATAGGCAGCGGCTACAGACCCAAGCAAGGTTTGTTCTAGAGAAAATATCACGAGAAATACGCCACTCGGTGCCTAATAGTATTGAAGTTTCGGGAACAACAGATACCTGCGTCTCCTTTTACCCTATTCTTTATTCAGGTTTTTACTCGGTATCATCGGCCGACAACCTAAGCCTCTCTTTTTTAGTAGGTAATGATAACCCTCCGGCAACTTATGATGATCTGTTTATGATTATCAATCCAAGTCAACAGAGTGACTTTACAGACAGTAACATCGCTATAACGTTATCGGGAGCCAGTACCACAATTACTTTAGACCAGCCTCTTGCTAGTGAATCTATTGCAAATCGACACTATATTTATAAAGACCTCGTTACTTATTGTTTAAACTTTTCAAGTGAGGCGATTGTTAGAAATACGACTCAAGTTGCCGATAGCGTAACCGGAGGAGGTATCAGTTACGACGCGCCAACCCTACAGCGTGGTGGTGTTGTACATATAGACGTTACCTTTACAAATGATGATGAAGAAACGAGTTTCCAACAAGATATACAGGTGCTTAATGTCCCGTAGAAGTGGATTACTTAATGGACGACGTAAACAGTCGGGAAGCGTATATATTATTGCCATATTTGTATTGGTCGTGATGGGTTTTTTAGGGACCGCATTAACACGAATGGAATGGTCAAACAGCGACGCACTCACACGTGATGCGTTGGGCACACAAGCTTGGTTATTGTCACACTCCGCTAATGAACTGGTTTTAACTTATATGTATCCATTGAATGCGTCAGCAGCTGTTTCTATGGTTTGCTCTGATTTAACTACAGTCCAAAGTGCATTGTCTGCACTGGCTTCAAATCATGCTAATTGCTCTGAAATTACCAGCACGTGTAGCTCAATCGGAGCGTTAGATGGTGAAGAGTTTTATAAAGTTAGAAGCTCAACAATTTGTGGAACTGGCATTAACTATGTGCAGCGAACGCAAGAAGTTTGGGTGAAGGAGTAGGTTTGATGCGTAAAATGATATTAGCAATTTGTTTACTCTTTCTAAGCTCAGCTGTATTTGCCAATATTTGCGTTGATGAAATTCGGCTAGATCAAAATTTTACTATTGAAGCAACCTATCACCGTGATGATGGGATAACTTCAACGCCATCAAGTGTTGATATAGATACTTTATATTTGTCACATGGGCATGACGTCGGTAAGCCAGATAAAAATCATACTATTGAACTTTGGTCTCAGGCTAGAAGTAGTGCTTTGTTTTATGAACCGTCAGCCAGTGATGTTAATGTCAATGATATTCGTATTGTTTTTCAATTCCTTGAACTTGATGATAAAGATGTAGAAGGTAACTTTTATTACTATCTAAGAGTAAACGGGGGAACTTGGGAGCTCAGAGATACAAAGATTAATGTTGATCTTGATATGGATGGGAAGGAGTCACAGGCATGGGTAGACGACCAAAGAGAAAAATTTAGCTTACCTGTTTGTATTCAAGATGGTGGTGAGATTCCTGACCCCGAATTCCCTGAGGTATGTCCTGTTGCTGATGTTGCAATTCAAGCTTGGGATCCTGCTAAATCTGAGCTTCATGTTAAAGGTAATAGCAATGAAGCATCAATTACTGGTACTTATAACTTCTCCGGACGTGTAGGGTTTTCTAAAGTTAAAGACAGTAATAAAAATAAGACATTATGTGACGGAGCTGAGTGTATCGCTGAGCCATCACTGCTTATATCTGAACCTCCCATTATTAACGTGTGGACTAATGGTCCTAAGTTAAAATACAAAGATGCCAATGATGACATCACAATCCCAGCTGGTGTGTATGAAGAGATAAAGCTAGAAAAAGGTACATATCGAATGTCGGGCGACTACTATATCGGAGATTTTGAAGTATCAAAGGAAGCGACTTTAATTTTAACGGGGAGAACTCGTTTCATTGTTGAAGATTTGGAATTTGAAGATAGTAATACTCATATTCAGGTCGATGGTAATTTAGCGTCGAATTTGATCATCTGGTCAGAAGATGAAGTCGAAATAAAACTTGATGCAGATAAGCCGCTGTATGCCTCAATATTTGCTCGGGAAAAGGTCAAGTTAAAAGGGAACACAGTTGTTTATGGCTCTGTGACTACCGATCATGCTGATATGGAAAATAATGCTCAGCTTATCTATCGCGAATCAGGGTGTGAGGACATTCCCATATATGTTGAAGATGCTCAATATGAGTTTGGCGTCGCTTCCTGCTCTGGAGGCAGTTGCTCAATACCGTTGACTAAAAATTATACGAATATTCCTGTGGCATTTGTTATGCCTACTATCTCTATATCTAACCCTGATAGTGATGCACCAGCTACAATCGTCGTCACTAGTGTCACTAAGAATGAGGTTACGATTGAGCAAGTAGTAGCACCAAATAATGGATCTGATCCTAGCTTAGTTTCACAACCTATGACTGAAATTAGCTACTTAGTGATAGAACCAGGTGTAGCAAACTTTAATGGACATGAAGTGATAGCTGGCTATTTAGATACGGATGCTAACAATTCTAAATCACATAATGGTCACGCTGAAAATGTCTATTTTTCTCAGTTTGGAAAACAAGGTTCATTTGACTCTCCCATTGTACTACATCAAATTCAAACCAGAAATAACGGTAATAAATGGATGACGTCGGGTAAAGTTAAAACAAATGATGATGACAATAGAGCAAGGCTTTTAATTGAGCTTTCTGCATCGAGAGACTCTGATCACACTTATATAGAAGAAAGAATCGCTTTTTTGGCCACCAACTCGGTTAATCATCTAGAGGTTAATAATTACGAAGTTCAATTTGCTCGAGGGTTTAATTCAATACGTCAGCAGGGAAATGAGCCTATGGTTGATGGTTGTACGGGAAAATTTGCAACAACTTCGGTCGATTTTGTTGATGGAATCATTGCAAATAAACAAGAGCGTCGAGGTGGCGATGGCGGTTGGGCTCGTCGTTGTCAGATCGTCAATGACAATGAGGTAAGTTTTGTTATAGATGAAGACTATCCTAATAGAACCCATTTAGAAGAAGAACTTGGCTATTTTGCATTTGAAAACTTAGATATTGATATCGACTTATGTACTTACTTTCCTGAACCGGCACAGAGTTGGAACAGTAATACTACTTTGAATATAACTAATCAAAAAGGCAGTGGTGCAAATTACCCCTATCATATCGGTGGTTGGTCTGAAGACTATATAGTTCGGAATTTAAATGGAGGTAGTTTACAGACAGGCTTTGATAATATGTTAGATAACTCAGAGGCAGATGGAACTTGTGATGTTGGCTCGTGTTCTGCTGGTGGAGAAAAAGCGTCAACTCCTTTCAATATATCCCCTAATTTTAATGACAAAACTACTTTTGAGCTTACCGACGGTAATTATCAATCTACATGTGATTCGAATAGTGAGTACTGCAGCTATACGGAATCAGCTTCAGAAGTCAGGTTCTCTATATTGAAATCCATGGGCGATCTAACCGTAAATAATTACGGCGCAAAAACATTTGTAATTGAATTTGAAAATATATCTGGAGACTACGGGCTAGAAATAGAACGATATCACGCTGGGGGAAAAGTAAATACGATATTTAAGTCCAATAGTGTTGTAACTTTTAGAACATTTTTGCTTAATGATGGGTCCTTAATATTTGGTGCGGAAAGCGGGGTGACTATAAATATTGTAGAGAGTTGGTCTGCCGAAGTTGAGGTGGACTTTAATGACATCGATGATTCCAATGATTTGATAATGTATGGCCCACAAGCAGCAATAACCTTTAAAAATGTAAAGAGTGATTTTACTGGATTTATGCTAGCGAATGCTGTGAGTTTTGAAAATCCAATAACAGTCTTCGGTGGAGTCACAACTAACTATCTAACAATGAAAGGTGATTCGACAATCGTTGGTCAGGGTGTCTGTTTAAGTCCACCTCCTTCATCCACTTATAGCATTGTAATTACTCCAAGTCTTGATATTGCTCTCACCTGTGATGACATCCCACTTACCGCTACGGTTTACAAGGACGACGCTGTACACACTTCTTACAGTGGTGATATTACCTTGTCTGTTAATGGCTCAAATATAGAAACTAAAGCAGCTACCTCTGGTATTGCAGAGTTTGATTTAACTTACGAGCAAGTCAGCAATGTATCGGCCAAAGTTACTACAACAATTGATAGTACTGCCTATGATGACAGCGGTAGCTACGAGTTCGTTCCTTATCTATATGAGCTGACAAGTAATCCTCTTCAAGTTATTGCCGGAAAGCCACAATCTTTTGAAATTCGCCCTATGGAGTGTAGCTCTAACGGAAGCCCAATCAGTTCTTCCGATTACGAAGGCGTTAAAACACTGGAGTTATCTACTGTAAGTTATGATGCTCCAAGCTCGCCAGCTAATAGCGCTGTGATATCTCTCCTCAATAGCAGTGGTTCTTGGATTGAAACTCCCGTCACGGGAACGACAAGTTTGAGCCTAGAGTTTAGCTCAGATAGCGGCGAGGTCGTTGCATCGTCTGAGTTGATTTATCCAGAATCAGGTAAAGTTTCTTATTCACTTTCTGGCGAGCAATGCATTGATGATGAAGATGGCAATCCCATCTGTAAAACATTTAGTGGTAGCCAAACGGTAGAGTCAATTCCATGGAAAATTGCTATTTGTAATGTAGAGCAAACTTTAGAAACCTCCAATAAGAACCCTTCTACAACAACTGGAACCCCCGGGTTTATGCCTTCAGGGGAGGCTTTTAACGCAACGTATATTCCAATTGTTCATGAAGATTATATGGGAGGTTCAAGTGACGATTGTTCATTTACTATTACAGAGAACTACGCGGTAGATAATGGACCACTGAATCTAGACTTTACAGTGAACTACCCGACTGGTGGTACTGTAACTCAAGGAGAGCTTACACCTGCAACAATCCCTTCTTTTTCTGATATTAGTTCTACGCTAACGCTAGAGCATACATGGGATGAAGTAGGTACAATTGATCTAACTACGAGTGCAAATTATCTTGGGCGAGATGTGGATGATTTTGTTTTAGGTGTGGGTCGTTTTTATCCGGCGTTCTTTCAAGTGAGTGATACTCGTTGGAATTACCCTGGTTCTCTATCCCATGTTTATATGGGGCAACCGTTTGATGGATTAGATTTTGATGTAGAGGCCTTAAACAGCAATAACGGTGCAGTACAAAACTACCCTCTATTTGCTACTGGACTGAAAGCTAAGTTTAACCTATTTGAAGACAGTTCTTTTGGTTCACGCTTTGTCTCCCCTGCATTTGGCGATGGAAGTTGGGCCGTGAATAATAGTCGTTCTATTGGAACTTTTAATAATACAGCTGCGAACGATTGCTCAGATAGTATCTGTTGGAATAAGCAAGACAACGTTGATCCTGATGGTCCGTTCAACGCAGCTGAAGATATAGAAGATTCGAATATCATTCTTGATGGTACTTTATCTGTTATAAATACTGATCCTATTGCTTATACCACTAATGGTGAGATCTTAACGGATCAGCCAGATATCCGTTTTGGACGTATCAATTTAAAAGACGTTGGTGGCAATCAAGATACGAACATTTCAGTCCCATTAACCGTCGAATATTGGAACGGTAGTCGATTTATAACCAATACGGATGATAGTAATACTTCGTTTGATGGTGATGATTATTGTCAGCAAGTCATTTGGTCCGACTTATCGGGTAATGCGAGTTTGTCAGAAGATGGTACTGTTTCATTAGGTGAATCACGCTCTCTACTTGCTACGCAATCTACTTCAACTCGTGAGCAAATTAGATTTTGGCTAACCCTTCATAATACAGATGGAACAAATAGTGAAAGTGACAGTTGTGGTGGTAGTGATAATGGATTGCCATGGTTGCGTTACAACTGGGATGGAGAGGGTGACGATGAAGAAGATCCATCAACCGTCGTAACATTTGGAATTCATCGTGGTAACGATCGAGTCATTTATCGAGGTGAAACGGGTTTAACAGGTCAGTAATTATCATGATTTCATGCGTTAAGTAAGGAAACTGTTAGAAATAGCGGATTTTGGTCCATGTTTATACTTCAATGCCTTGCCGATGTGGCAAGGCATTGGTACATTTAGTGCAATTTTTATCTTCTAATTCTTGCAGGACGAACGAAGAATATGTTTAAAAAACTTCGTGGCATGTTTTCTAACGACCTATCCATCGATTTAGGTACAGCCAACACTCTTATATATGTAAAAGGACAAGGGATCGTTCTAGACGAGCCTTCTGTTGTTGCTATCCGTCAAGACCGCGCACGCTCAGGAAAAAGTGTTGCAGCAGTCGGTCATGCCGCAAAGCAAATGCTAGGTCGTACGCCTGGTAATATTTCAGCGATTCGCCCAATGAAAGATGGTGTTATTGCTGACTTCTACGTAACTGAAAAAATGTTACAGCACTTCATTAAGCAAGTTCACGACAACAGTGTGCTTAAACCAAGCCCTCGTGTTTTGGTTTGCGTACCTTGTGGTTCGACTCAAGTTGAGCGCCGTGCAATTCGTGAATCGGCACTCGGTGCTGGTGCGCGTGAAGTGTATTTAATTGATGAGCCGATGGCTGCTGCAATTGGTGCAGGTCTTCGTGTTTCTGAGCCAACAGGTTCAATGGTTGTTGATATCGGTGGTGGTACAACAGAAGTTGCTGTTATCTCACTAAATGGTGTTGTTTACTCTTCATCTGTACGTATTGGTGGTGACCGTTTCGATGAAGCGATCATTAACTACGTTCGTCGCAATTACGGCAGCTTAATTGGTGAAGCAACGGCTGAGAAAATCAAACATGAGATCGGTTCTGCTTATCCTGGTGATGAAGTGGAAGAGATCGAAGTTCGTGGTCGCAACCTTGCTGAAGGTGTGCCTCGTAGCTTTAGCCTAAACTCAAACGAGATTTTAGAAGCACTACAAGAGCCTCTAACGGGTATCGTTTCAGCAGTAATGGTTGCACTAGAACAGTGTCCACCAGAGCTTGCTTCTGATATTTCAGAAAACGGTATGGTATTAACAGGTGGTGGTGCACTACTTAAAGATATCGACCGATTGTTGACTGAAGAAACAGGGATCCCTGTTGTTGTTGCTGAAAACCCATTGACTTGTGTTGCTCTTGGTGGCGGTAAAGCTCTAGAGATGATCGACATGCACGGTGGCGATCTATTTAGCGAAGAGTAATAAGATTATTCGACCTTAGCGTGTCTATCTTCGAAAAAATTGCGTTGATATACAGGGTTAAGGTCAATAAAGCGAAAATTAGGATCTCTATATCATGAAGCCGATTTTTGGCAGAGGGCCTTCACTTCAATTTCGCCTATTTTTAGCGGTTACTTTATCAGCCAGCCTTATGCTGGCTGATAGTCGTTTAGGTGCATTTTCAAGCGTCCGATATTTTTTAAATAGTTTAGTAGCTCCGATTCAGTATGCGGCGGATATGCCACGCCTTATGTTTGATGGTTTTTACGATAACTTCAATACGCGCACTAAGCTGCTTGATTCAAGCAGAGTACTCAAGCGTGAAGTTCTCAAACTTAAAAGCGACTTACTGCTACTCGACCAATATAAAGAAGAAAATAATAGATTACGCAAACTTTTGGACTCTTCTTTCGTTCGAGATGAACGCAAAGTGGTCACAGAAGTAATGGCGGTAGATACCACGCCTTATCGTCGTCAAGTGGTGATTGATAAAGGCCGTATCGATGGTGTTTACGTTGGTCAGCCAGTCACCAATGAACATGGCATTGTTGGTCAGGTGACGTTTGTTGCTGCGCATAACAGCCGTGTTTTACTGTTAACCGATAGTAACAGTGCTATTCCAGTTCAGGTAATACGTAACGATATTCGAGTCATTGCGTCTGGGTCTGGAGATATTGACCAAATTCAACTTGAACATATTCCGACCAGTACCGATATCTTAGAAGGTGACTTACTCGTCACTTCTGGCCTTGGTGGTGTTTATCCTGAAGGTTATCCAGTCGCGCATGTTTCCAGTGTCGATAGAGATACTCAACGTGAATTTGCTGCTATCAGTGCAGAGCTGGTAGTGGAGTTTGATCGCTTGAGATATTTACTGCTGATTTGGCCTAATGAGTCGAGAGTAGAAAAAGCGATGCAAGCCGAGCCTGAAGTTATGGAAGAGGAGAATAACAATGACCAATAGAGCACTCTCAAGTCGATTGGTGATTGTCACTTCATTTTTAATTGCTCTTATTTTACAAACTATTCCGTGGCCGGGCATGCTTGACCTTGTTAGGCCTGCATGGTTATTGCTAGTGATCTGTTATTGGGTATTAGCGTTGCCGCATCGTGTGAACGTGGGTACGGCATTAGTGCTAGGTTTGCTGTGGGATCTCTTATTAGGCTCCACACTTGGCATCCGAGGAATGATGCTATCCATTATCGTTTATATCGTTGCTATTAATTTCCTAGTATTAAGAAACATGGCGTTATGGCAGCAAGCGATCATTATTGCTCTATTATCTATAGGGCTTGAGGGACTGATATTTTTTGGTGAATTTTTAATTCAAGACATTACGTTTAATCCACTCTCACTTTGGAGTGGTTTGATAAACTGTATTTTATGGCCTTGGATGTTCCTTTTAATGCGTCGAGTGAGACGACATTGGCAAATAAAATAATGCAATCAACAACATTAGTCTTAGCGTCAGGCTCACCAAGGCGCAAAGAGTTACTCGCGCAGCTTGGTTATGAGTTTCAGGTTCTGGTGACCGACGTCGAAGAGTTTCGTTTAGCAAAGGAAACACCAGAGCAATATGTTAAGCGGCTCTCATTTGATAAGGCCAAAGCAGGGCTTTTTAGTTATGAGAAGCACTTAAGCGAGCAAAATAATATAGTTGAACTTGGCTCAGATAATATAGTGGTACTTGGCTCAGATACCATCGTTGTATGTGGTGATAATGTACTAGAAAAGCCAAACGACCTTGCTGAATCAAAAGCAATGTTAAAGCAGCTGTCTAATGGCTGCCACCAAGTTTTAACTGCTGTGACTGTTATATCGAATCAAAAGCATCACTCAGTCGTTGTATCGACGAATGTATGGTTTAAACCGTTGTCTGAAAATGAAATAGAACAATATTGGCAAACCGGTGAACCATGCGATAAAGCGGGAAGCTATGGCATTCAAGGGTTAGGCGGTCGATTTGTTACTCGAATCGAAGGTAGCTACTTTGCCGTAGTTGGATTACCGCTTTATGAAACCGACCAATTGCTGCGCGAATTTTTATAATTATAATTTTGAGGTGCGCTCATGAGTGCAGAGTTACTGTTAAATATCACGCCAAGTGAAACGCGTGTAGCAATGATTGAAGGTGGAATCCTACAAGAAATCCACATAGAACGTGAAGCCAAACGGGGCATTGTTGGTAATATCTATAAAGGTAAAGTAAGCCGAGTTCTACCCGGCATGCAAGCTGCGTTCATTGATATTGGCTTAGACAAAGCAGCCTTCCTACATGCTTCAGATATTGTTCCTCACACTGAGTGTGTGGCTGAAAATGAGAAGAAACAGTTCCAAGTTCGCGACATCTCAGAGCTTGTTCGTCAAGGGCAAGACATTGTTGTACAAGTGGTTAAAGATCCACTAGGCACGAAAGGTGCTCGCCTTACGACCGATATTACTTTGCCATCGCGTTATCTCGTGTTTATGCCGGGAGCAAGCCATGTGGGTGTGTCACAGCGTATTGAAAGTGAAAAAGAACGTAACCGATTAAAGAAAGTCGTTTCAGAATACTGTGATGAGCATGGTGGCTTTATTATCCGTACTGCCGCTGAAGGTGCTGATGAGAAAGAACTTTCTCAAGATGCCGCCTTTTTAAAACGTCTTTGGTCAAAGATTTCAGAGCGTCGAGCAAAGTACAAAACGCGCAGCACTCTTTATGGTGAGCTTGGTTTGGCGCAGCGAATCATTCGAGATTTTGTTGGTACTGAGCTTGATAACATCATGGTCGATTCTCGCCTTGAGTATGAAAACTTACTTGAGTTCACCAGTGAATATGTCCCTGAGTTAACCGATAAAGTCGAGTTGTACGAAGGCGATAAGCCAATTTTTGATATGTACGACACTGAAAATGAGATTCAACGATCGCTTGATCGAAAAGTTGAATTGAAATCAGGTGGCTACCTTATTATCGATCAAACAGAAGCGATGACGACCGTTGATATCAACACCGGCGCTTTTGTTGGGCGCAGAAATTTAGAAGAGACGATATTCAATACTAATATTGAAGCGACTCAAGCGATTGCTCGTCAACTGAGATTAAGAAATCTTGGCGGTATTATCATCATAGATTTCATCGATATGTTATCTGATGATCACCGTAAGCGAGTCGTTAACTCTCTTGAAGGTGCGTTGAGTAAAGACCGCGTTAAAACCAATATTAACGGTTTTACTCAGCTTGGCCTGATTGAAATGACGCGAAAACGTACTCGCGAAAGCATTGAGCATATATTATGTGCGAGCTGCCCAGCATGTGAAGGTCGCGGTAGCGTTAAAACGGTTGCGACAGTCTGTTTTGAAATTTTGCGTGAAATTACTCGTGTAAACAGAGCGTACGATGCCGATAAATTTGTAGTCTACGCTTCACCAGCCGTCGCAGAATCATTAGAAGATGATGAGTCTCATGCTATGGCGGAGCTAGAAGTCTTTATTGGTAAAGAGGTTCGGATTCAAGTAGAGCCTTTGTATGTTCAAGAGCAGTTTGATGTTGTTATGATGTAATGGGCTTTTTGTGAATTCAGCTTTAGTTCACCTTTTACGGTTTTTGCTCTTCTTGCTCCTCACCATACTTGTCTCATTGGCAATTTTGGTGACGAGCTTGCGTATTGCGTTGCCCAAATTAAATCACTTCCAAGATGAGATTCAGACCTGGGTCAGTACCAGTGCCGGAATTGAATTTAATATCGACAGTGTGAAGGGGTTTTGGCGCAATACTCACCCTTCTATTGCCCTTAAAGGCATGACCGCCGATCTTCCTGATAATTCCGATATTCACCTTTCAGCCCAGACGTTAGAAGTTGAATTCGATTTAATTCAGTCGTTACTTCAACTTCAACCTATTGTCACGGATCTAACTCTTGATGGGTTTAAGTTAGATATGCGGTCGGTTGATGTCTTTGAATCTGACCAAGAGCCTAGTGAGGATGTACCCGATCACGATAGCTCGTTAATATCTAAATTAGACAGACTTCTTCTACGTCAGCTTGATGACTTTTCAATGACCAATTCTCAGGTTACGTATCAGTCTGTAGATGGTGGTACTCGTCAACTTGATATCGAAAATCTGCGCTGGTTAAACCAAGGTAATTTGCATAAAGCAGAAGGGACCATCAGCATAGCAGACACATCGTTGAACTCATTGAAAGTGAGCGCTAACTTTCATGATTTTGGCTCATTGAGAGATGTTTCCGGTCAATTCTACGTTGAAGCTGAAAGCATATTAATTACGCCTTGGATTACCAGTAATTTACAACAACAAACAGGCATCGAAAAAGGGTTAGTTAGCTTTAGTAGTTGGTTAACGTTAGAACGCAGCCGTCCAATTGATGCCTATGTTGATATTAATCCATCAGAGCTTGTCTGGAGTGATAGTAAACAACACGTACTGATGCTGGAATCGGGTATTGTGAAGCTACTTCCAAGTGAGCAAGGTTGGGTAGTGAATGGTCACTCACTTAGATTAAGAACCGATGAGAGTGAATGGCCTGAGTTAGATATCGCCTTTGACTGGCAGCCAGATCAGTGGCGCTTAAATATGTCTCAACTTGATTTAGAGACACTACGTCCGTTGGTACGCTTAGTTCCTGATTTTGACGAGACAGTAAAGCTTATTGAAGAGTTTGACTTTACAGGCCAACTTGAAGATGTGCGAGTCTCGATGGGGGGTGAGATTGAATCTCTTCGATACTCAGCTGATCTTAACTATGCCGGAATGGCGCAGTGGGGATTGCTTCCTGAAGTTCATCACGCCTCTATTTCAGTATCGGGGAATACAGAGCAAGCGAAAGCATCGGTCTCCCTTATTGATGACATTTTGCCGTATGGTGACGTTTTCCAAGCGCCACTTAATATTAGACAAGGTCAGGTCGAAATTGTTTGGCAGAATAATTCAGACGGTTGGTCTCTGTGGGCAGATAAGGTCACCGCTGCAACGCCTGATTTGCAAGTGCTTGGTGCCTTTCGATTAGACTTCCCTGAGGGAAAAAGTCCGTTTCTCTCTTTTTATGCAGAAGCGGATCTCTATAACGCTAGCCAAACATGGCGATACTTACCGACGTTAGCGCTAGGCCAAAGCCTCACTGATTACTTATCTACAGCCATCCAAGCAGGTAAGGTCAGTACTTCAAAACTGCTGTGGTATGGCGAATTAGGTAACTTCCCTTACCATGATAATAACGGCATGTTCCAAGCGTTAGTTGGCTTAAGAGAAGCCAAGTTCAGCTTTGATACGGCGTGGCCACCAATCACCGATCTACAGCTTGATTTGTTGTTTGAAAACGATGCGATGCATCTAGATTCTCGTGACGCAACCTTAATGGATGTTGAAGGTAAACGCATTACTGGCCGAATCCCTGAACTTGCTGGTAACGGGCATATTGAAATTGAAGCAACTGCTGTTGGCCAAGGTAATG
This sequence comes from Vibrio kyushuensis, assembly GCF_050337325.1. Lineage (NCBI taxonomy): Bacteria > Pseudomonadati > Pseudomonadota > Gammaproteobacteria > Vibrionales > Vibrionaceae > Vibrio > Vibrio kyushuensis. The sequence continues at coordinate 582,173 of NZ_JAKJSV010000003.1, read as the reverse complement.
CGGTTCGAGATTATATGACATCTTCACCCTTGGTTGATTCTGTGGGTGCTGCGCTGACCGCTATTCAAATTGACGGTGAAGTAGCCTCTGAATTCCAGCTCTATATACCATTTCATGATGGCGAAGAAGCGAGAGCTTGGGGCTATGCTGATTTAGTCGATAATCACGTAGAGATTGATGCGCCGCCTATGACGCTTGAAAAAGTGTCGGGTCGAATTGAATTTGATAATGATGTGGTCAAAGCCGCCGGTTTATCCGCAGATCTTTTAAAGCAACCAATATCGCTCGATTTCTCAGGTGAAAACTCAGGGTCTGGTTACGCTGTTGGTATCGACTTGTTAGGTGATTGGGATATCAAGCCATTAACACCTTATATCGGTGATCGTTGGACGCAAGACCTATCAGGTCATGCGCCTTGGCAGTCAGACATCAATATTCAGCTTAATGATGTTGGGTTTACTTATCAGGTTGATCTTACGGCTGATATGAAAATGATCCAAAGCGATTACCCATATCCACTGAAGAAACCACTGAAAACTAAAGGTGAGGCTCGATTACAAGCTTCGGGTAACCAAGAGTCAATCAGTGCACGTCTATTATTGCCAAGAGCGAAATACCAAGCTGAAATAGATATTAGACCAGAGACGCCCGTGATCACGGCAACCAATTTAGTGGTTGGCAATGGCAGCTTTAAAATCAGCCCTGTTGTTGGTCATCATGCTCAGATCCGAACCAGTAAGTTCAATCTAGATAAATGGCTTGAGATTTCAAACCGGCCAGTACCAGAGCAGAAAGCGGTACTCGACGAGCTTAACACCCCGACGATCCCAATGCCCCAGCGTGTCAATATTGATGTGGCAGATCTGACGCTAGCAGGCATTGAATGGCACGATGTAGACTTTTCCGCGCGTAGAAAGACCCTCGGCTGGTACTTTGATCTTGAAAGCCAAGAGGTCAGCGGGGAAGCGAGTTACATCGAACCTTATGATCTTGCCGTATCGCTAGACCGGCTACACATTTATGTTCCTGCGTTAGATGAAATGGATGAAGACGCTTCGCTATTAACGGTTGATTCGAAACCGACTGAGCTAATTTCAAGCTTTGATCGCGCTTTTCATCAGTCGATGCCAAACTTAACGTTAGCGATCGATGATTTTTGGTTGCAAGGTTACAAGGTCGGTAAGGTGAATGTTGACCTTGTCAGGCAAGGCGACAAGCTAGAGTGGAAGGATATTTCTATTACTAGTGGCTCAAATAGCGTCACGATCAATGGCGCATGGACGTTGACTGGAGATAAAAGCTTCACCGAATACAATATGGAACTGAGTGGTGAAAACAACAGTGACCTGATGGAGCGATTTGGTATTAGCTCTGGTATTCAGCGTGCCCCTTTTGATCTTTCCGCTCAGATGAAGTGGGATGGTGCACCTTGGTCAATGCAAGTGAATACCTTGGAAGGCAAAGTTAACAGTAAGCTTGGTAAAGGCATCGTTTCAGATGTCAGTGGTGCGGCTCGTTTATTGGGTCTATTTAGCTTAGATTCAATCATTCGTAAGATGCAGCTCGACTTTACCGACGTATTTGACAAGGGAATGGCGTTTAACTCTATTAAAGGGACAGGCGAGGTGCGTGATGGCATCTTCGTAACCAATGATATTCAGATGGACGCGGTTGCTGGAGAGATGAACATCAAAGGGATGGCGAATCTCAATGATAGAACAGTTGATGCAGAAGTGAATTTTGTTCCTGACATTACCTCTGGGATCCCTGTTTTAACAGCCTTTGCTGTTACACCACAAACAGCCATCTACGTATTGGCTATTACGACGGTGATTGCCCCCGTCGTAGAGGTGTTTACTCAGGTCAATTATGAAGTTAAAGGACCACTAGACTCACCAAGTGTGAATGAATTATCTAGAAGTAAAGGTGAGTTTAAGCTGCCTGAGAAGCTTATCGAAGAGGCACAAGCGGAGTAGAACACATGGAACGTGTTGGTATTATTCAAATGACATCCACGCCAGATCCTTTACAGAATTTGGAGTACATTAAACAGGAAGTAGCTAGCCTTGCTTATCAAGGCGCAACGTGGATTGTAACACCCGAAAACGCACTCATATTTGGCCATCGTAAAGACTACCATAAACATGCTGAACCATTAGATGATGGACCCATTCAGTATCAGCTAAGCGCTATCGCTAAGCAGTATTCGGTATGGCTGGTTGTTGGGAGTATGCCAATTCGAACTGCAGCTGGAGATGTCAGTACAACTTGCTTAGTGATCAATAGTGAAGGGGAGATCATCGCCCACTATGACAAGCTACATATGTTTGATGTTGATGTGGAAGATACCCATCAGCGTTACCGAGAGTCAGAAACCTTCTCAGCAGGTTCTAATGTTGTGGTAACGGATACGCCTTTTGGAAAACTTGGCCTCTCAATCTGTTATGATGTGCGCTTTCCTCACCTGTATTCTGAGCTTGTCAAAAAAGGGGCGCAGATACTGTTAGTGCCAGCCGCGTTTACTGCGGTAACAGGGAAGGCACATTGGGAAACCTTATTAAAATCTAGAGCGATTGAAACTCAGTCTTGGGTCGTGGCGGTCAATCAAGTTGGCCGACACCCATGTGGGCGTGAGACTTGGGGTCATTCAATGGTAATAAGCCCTTGGGGTGAAGTCGTACTTAACCTCGATAGCAAACCTAGTAACGGTATCGTAGAGATTAACTTACAGCAGGTTGCCGAAATTCGAAATACCATGCCAGTGGCGTCGCACACTCGGTTTGAAAACCAATTTAAAAATAATTAAGAGTAGATTATGAGCCTAAACCGAATCGAAGATGCATTGTTATCGCCAACCGGTCTAACGCAGCAAGATATTTCAGACACATTAGCCAGCATTGCCACTCGCCAGATTGATTATGCCGATATCTACTTTCAATCTAGCTGGCATGAGTCATTGGTACTTGAAGACAGCATCATTAAAGACGGCTCATTCAATATTGACTGTGGTGTGGGTGTTCGTGCCGTTGCGGGTGAAAAAACTGGATTCGCTTATTCAGACCAAATTCACCTTGATGGCCTAACACAAAGTGCAGTAGCAGCACGTGGTATTGCTCAAAAAGGGCAGAATGCAAAAGTGCAGGCGTTTAGCCGTCATGATAATCAAGCCTATTATTCTGCGGTTAATCCGTTAGAGAGTTGGAAGAAACAGCAAAAGACCGAGCTATTAAAAGAGTTAGATGCGTACATCAGAACCAAAGAGCCTCTGATCCAAGAAGTATCAATTAGTCTAAGCGGCGTACATGAAAACATGTTAGTTGCTGCTACCGATGGTACCTACGCAGGTGATATTCGCCCGTTAGTGCGTTTGTCTATTAGTGTACTTGCTGAAAGAGGCGATCGTCGTGAACGAGGAAGTTCAGGTGGCGGTGGCCGTTTTGGGTATGATTTCTTCCTTACCGATCAAGAAGGCTCACAAGTCGCGTATCAATTTGCCGATGAAGCGATTCGCCAAGCATTAGTTAACTTAGAAGCTGTTGCAGCCCCTGCTGGAGCAATGCCAGTTGTGCTAGGTTCTGGATGGCCGGGCGTACTACTTCATGAAGCGGTGGGTCATGGTTTAGAAGGTGATTTTAACCGTAAAGAGTCATCTGTATTTTCTGGTAAGATCGGAGAAATGGTGACCTCTAAGCACTGTACGATTGTGGATGATGGAACATTAAAAGATCTTCGTGGATCGCTGAACGTCGATGATGAAGGTATCAGTGGTCAATACAACACTTTGATTGAAAACGGTGAGTTGAAAGGTTACATGCAAGATAAACTCAACGCTCGATTAATGGGTGTTGCACCAACGGGTAATGGTCGTCGTGAGTCTTATGCACATCTACCAATGCCTCGCATGACAAATACTTACATGTTACCAGGTGAGCACACACCAGAAGAGATCATCTCAACGGTTAAACGCGGTTTGTACGCGCCAAACTTTGGTGGTGGTCAGGTTGATATCACGTCCGGTAAATTTGTGTTCTCTGCGTCTGAAGCGTATATGATTGAAGACGGGAAAATCACTCACCCAGTTAAAGGGGCAACCTTGATTGGATCTGGTATTGAAGCCATGCAGCAAGTGTCGATGGTTGGTAATGATCTGAGTTTGGATCGCGGTGTTGGCGTTTGTGGTAAAGCAGGCCAAAGCGTGCCAGTAGGTGTTGGTCAGCCAACATTGAAATTAGATATGTTAACGGTTGGTGGTACTGAGTAACAATAGCTCGAACATTAACGTTCAGACATTAAAAAAGCAGCGGGACGACCTTCCGCTGCTTTTTTGTTAGGAGTTATATAAAGCAAGTTTAGAAAACTAGGCTAATTTCAGTTAAATTCCATCTCGCTCAATTGGGCAACTCATACAACGAGCACCACCACGACCACGCCCAAGCTCGTTGCCTGGAATGGTTAAAACTTCAATCCCAGCTTTATCGTATTTCTCATTGGTATAAACGTTACGTTCATAACCAATAACAACGCCCGGTTTGACAGTTAGAACATTATTAGCATCGTTCCACTGTTCACGTTCCGCTTCATAGCTATCACCACCGGTCGTAATGATTTTTAGATAGTCCAACCCCAGCGCATTTTCGATAGCGTGGATGTAACTTGGCACTTTTTCAACTTTCATTTCATCGGTTGATGCAGAGTCATCACTGCCTTTCGGTGTTAATCGCCAAGTATCGAGATCTTTGCGCATGATTTCTGGATAGACAGAGAAAGTATCAATGTCCATATGAGTCATGACCGTATCTAGGTGCATACAAGAGCGATGTTTTGGTAGATCGACGGCGATCACTTCCTTAGCTTGCCCATGCTTAAACAGGTTAGCTGCAAAGTTTTCAACACCTTGAGGCGTGGTTCGTTCAGATATACCAATCAGTACCGCATCATTACCAATAACCAGTACATCACCGCCTTCGATATTGGCATTATCATAATGAAGATCTTCGTTACCGAAGTATTGAATAAAGTCTTGCCCTGCAAATACCGGATGCCATCGATAGATAGCACGCAAGTGATTGGTTTCTCGTTGACGAGCGGCTTTCATCATTGGGTTAAGAGATACGCCGCCGTAAACCCAGCAAGATGTATCACGGGTAAATAGATGATTCGGTAGCGGTTCAATGACAAAATCTAGAGGACGATGCATTTTAGGCAGCATCGATGAAGACTTAATTTTAAGCTCTGAGTAAGCCAAACCACCGAGTAGCACGGTTGCTAGGTGATCATTGGTCATTTGAGAGAGGTAGTTACGCAGATCTTTTGCAAAGATAGGGCCGTAGCGAAAATCTGAAATTTGAGTATTTAGAAGCCACAGCTTCGCTTCTTCAATGGCTAGTGTATCGACCAACAAGTCATGGAGTAATAGTACTTCAACGCCTTGGTTAGTGAGGGTCTTAGCAAAAGCATCATGCTCTTCACCCGCCGCTTCGACAGCCAATACATCATCAAAAAGCAGATCATGACAATTTGATGGGGTTAGGTGAGTGAGCGCGCGCTCAGGTCGATTTAATAGTACTCGTCTTAACTGACCGACTTCAGATCCAACGTACAACTTACTCATTTCGTATCCTTACTAATATTCCAGCCAGTATTTATGACAAGCTTGATGTAAAGATGCAAGTAGCAATTGCAATGGTAATGACTGGTGTTGATTGACATTTGAGTTATTACCTCTATATTTTGTATTTATTGCAGATGTAAACTCCAAAAGTGAGGTGTGGAACATATCATTGTTCAGTGCTTGCCTATGCGTTTTGTCTTTTAATTATAGAAGAAAGAAACCAAGACTATGGCGAATAGATATTCATCTTCTGGCAAAACTAACGTGATGTTTAAATCTTTATTCATATTAAGATGAATAAAGATATTCAAGGATTGACCATATTCACGCACTTTTGAATTGGTCTTGAAGAATCAGGCTGTGAGATAAAACTCTGAATTTACATTTCAGTGGCGATTGTTAGAAAATTGTAACTCAAAGCGTGTTTGTATCGATAATCCATCGATAAAGGATAAAGATCCTATCAGGATCGCTTTGTTAGTGGCATTTCTATGCGATCCATGCGATATTTCGTCGCAAATAATTTTGAATTTATGAACACGATCTGGAGCACAAACTATGTCTAACGCAGATGACTATGTATCAGTAGAAGACTTAATTGAGATTCAAAAAGAAGAGACTCGCGATATCATTCAAGCTTTGCTGGAAGATGGTAGTGAACCGGATTCGCTGTATGAAATTGAACACCATTTATTTGCTGAAGATTTTGCAACGTTAGAAAAAGCGGCAGTAGAAGCGTTTAAGTTGGGCTTTGAAGTTCTTGAAGCTGAAGAAACCGAAGATGAAGACGGCAATAAACTGCTTTGTTGTGACGCTTCGATGGAGTCGGTATTAAACGCTGAAGCGATTGATGCACAAGTTGAGAAGCTGATAAACCTTGCTGAGAAATTCGATATTATCTATGACGGGTGGGGCACTTACTATGAAGGCGAAGATGCTCTAGTTGAAGAAGAAGATGAAAGCGAAGAAGACGAAAAATAGAAAGTCTTGAACAAAAAATAAAACCGAGCGATTAGCTCGGTTTTTTAATGCTATCAATAATCACTCAAATTCATCCCCTTTATTGTCGAGCTCTCGACGACCACACATTTTACATGTCACATAACGATCCATGTTGTAGTAATGCCCACCATTAATGAATTCAGTTATAAAAAGCATGAACCTGCTAAACAGTGATGTTTGTGTATCGTACTTGCTTGCTTTACGAACAAGAACTTCACTGTGCTCTGTTTCTTGATTGCACTGTTTACAAAAGTGAGTGACCAGAAACCCGTCTTTTAAAAAATTACGTTTACTTGTCATGTAATAGCCTTTTCCTTGGTTGATAAAGTAGGTTAGAAACAGCCAAAGAAAATGTGACTCAGGTAAATCGCGCCTCACACTGATTACTATGCGTTATGTAAATGCGTAATTTCAATAGATTAAAGGTATTTATCGACGTAGATCACTTGATTGATGCGCTTTTCACCACTATCAGGTAATATTTGTGCCACAGAATTAATGACAATGAATCGAATGAAGTAGGGCAATGGAATTATGTTAAAAGTAGCGATCAATGGATTTGGCCGTATCGGTCGCAATATTCTTCGTGCATTGTATGAAAGTCATAAAGATCATCAGATTAAGATTGTTGCTGTCAATGAGCTTGCCCAGCCAGATGCTATGGCCCATCTACTGCAATATGATACAAGCCATGGTCGATTTGGGAAAAAAATTACCAATGATCAAGAGCACATCTACGTGCATCATGGCGATAAGGCTTCTGATAACAAAGATAGCTTTGATACCATCCGAATTCTTCATCTAGCTGAAATCGATCTGTTGCCTTGGCGAGATCTTGACGTTGATCTTGTTCTCGATTGTACCGGTGTTTATGGCTGTCGCGCCGATGGTGAGGCGCATATTACAGCGGGTGCTAAGAAGGTTCTATTCTCACACCCTGGCGATAATGATCTTGATAATACAATCATTTACGGTGTGAACCACGATACGCTAAAACAGAGCGATCGCATTGTCTCGAACGGATCGTGTACGACGAACTGCATTGTGCCGATTATTAAGGTGCTTGATGAGCACTTTGGAATAGAGTCTGGCACGATCACAACGATACACTCGTCGATGAATGATCAGCAGGTGATCGATGCGTATCATAGCGATCTTCGCCGTACTCGTTCAGCCAGCCAATCTATCATTCCTGTCGATACAAAACTTCATAAAGGTATTGAACGTATTTTTCCGAAATTTTCTAACAAGTTTGAAGCCATTTCTGTAAGGGTTCCGACAGTAAACGTTACTGCAATGGATTTAAGTGTCACAATTAATACAAATGTGAAAGTTAATGACGTAAATCAAACCATTTTAGAGGCATCTCAGTGTACATTAGATGGCATTGTTGACTATACTGAAGCGCCGCTCGTTTCTATCGACTTTAATCACGATCCTCATAGCGCGATTGTCGATGGTTCACAAACTCGAGTAAGCAATGGGCATCTCGTTAAGATGCTCGTATGGTGCGACAACGAATGGGGCTTTGCGAACCGTATGCTGGATACCGCGCTCGCAATGCAAGCATCCAAGTTCGATTAATAGAATGGAAAGGATGCCGTGGAGAAATGTTTATTTCGAGACTTGAAATAAATGTGAAGTATCTCCATATAAGTAACCAGTTTGAAGAATTATTAGGCTCGGCAGGGTTGCCGGGTTTCCAAAAACTTTATTTATTAAATAATTTGAGAGGACAAACATGTCTGTAATCAAGATGACTGACCTGGAACTTGCAGGTAAACGCATTTTCATCCGTGCTGACCTTAACGTGCCAGTAAAAGACGGTAAAGTAACTTCAGATGCACGTATCCTTGCATCACTACCAACAATCAAGCGTTGCCTAGAAGCTGGCGCTAAAGTAATGGTTACTTCTCACCTAGGTCGTCCTACTGAAGGCGAATACAACGAAGAGTTCTCTCTAGCTCCTGTTGTTAACTACTTAAATGACGCACTAGATTGCGACGTTAAACTAGCTAAAGATTACCTAGATGGCCTAGAGCTAAACGCTGGTGAGCTAGTTGTTCTTGAAAACGTTCGCTTTAACAAAGGCGAAAAGAAGAACGAAGAAGCGCTTTCTAAGAAGTACGCTGCACTTTGTGACATCTTCGTAATGGACGCATTTGGTACGGCTCACCGTGCACAAGCATCGACTCACGGTGTTGGTACTAATGCACCAATCGCATGTGCTGGTCCTCTACTAGCGGCTGAACTTGAAGCTCTTGGTAAAGCGATGGATAACCCAGCGCGTCCACTAGTTGCTATCGTTGGTGGTTCTAAAGTATCAACAAAGCTGACTGTTCTTGAGTCTCTTTCTAAAATCGCTGACCAACTTGTTGTTGGTGGTGGTATCGCAAACACATTCATCGCAGCTGAAGGTCACAATGTAGGTAAGTCTTTATACGAAGCAGACCTAGTTGATACAGCTAAAAAGCTAATGAAAGAGTGTGCTATTCCTGTTGCTACTGACGTTGCATGTGCAAAAGCATTTGATGAAAACGCAGAAGCTGAAATCAAGAACGTTGCAGACGTACAAGATGACGACATGATCTTCGATCTTGGTCCTGATTCAACTGCTGTACTTGCTGACATCATCAGCAACGCGAAAACAATTCTTTGGAATGGCCCAGTTGGCGTATTTGAATTCAAGAATTTCGAAGCAGGCACTGCAGGTATTTCTAAAGCAATCGCTGACTCTGCAGGTTTCTCTGTAGCAGGCGGTGGTGATACGCTAGCTGCTATCGACAAGTTCGGTATCAAAGCTGACGTTTCTTACATCTCTACTGGCGGCGGCGCTTTCCTTGAATTTGTTGAAGGTAAAGTACTCCCTGCTGTAGCAATGCTAGAAGAGCGTGCTAAGTAATAAATTTTGAAAGCGGGAATAATATTTCCGCTTTTTTAATGTTTGTTTGATACAATGCGCGCGTTGTGAGCAAACGTTTGCAAGTTTTTAAACTTTAGTTTTTTAATCTTAAAACGATAGAATAAATAGGACTTTTTCCATGTCTAAGATCTTCGATTTTGTAAAACCTGGTGTAATTTCTGGCGATGACGTACAGAAAGTATTTGAAGTAGCAAAAGAAAACAAATTTGCTCTTCCTGCAGTAAACGTAGTAAATACTGATTCAATCAACGGTGTTCTAGAAGCAGCTTCTAAAGTTAAAGCTCCTGTTGTTGTTCAGTTCTCTAACGGCGGTGCTGGTTTCTTCGCTGGTAAAGGCGTTAAACTTGAAGGTCAAGGTGCACAAATCCTTGGCGCTGTAGCTGGTGCAAAATACGTACACGCTGTTGCTGCTTCTTACGGTGTTCCAGTAATTCTACATACTGACCACGCTGCTAAGAAACTTCTTCCTTGGATCGACGGTCTTCTAGACGCTGGTGAAGAGTTCTTCGCTGAAACTGGTAAGCCTCTATTCTCTTCTCACATGATCGATCTTTCTGAAGAGACTCTAGAAGAGAACATCGAAACATGTGCTAAATACCTAGCTCGCATGGCTAAAATGGGTATGACTCTAGAGATCGAACTAGGTTGTACTGGTGGCGAAGAAGACGGTGTTGATAACACGGATATGGACGCATCTGAGCTATACACTTCTCCTGAAGATGTTGCATACGCTTACGAAATCCTAAACGCTGTTAGCCCACGTTTCACTATCGCTGCTTCTTTCGGCAACGTACACGGTGTTTACCAAGCTGGTAACGTAGTTCTTACTCCAACTATCCTACGTGATTCTCAAGCATACTGTGCAGAGAAGTTCGGTATTGCACCTGACGCTCTAAACTTCGTATTCCACGGCGGTTCTGGTTCTTCTGAAGCAGAAATCCAAGAGTCTATCGGCTACGGTGTTATCAAAATGAACATCGATACTGATACACAGTGGGCTACATGGGACGGTATCCGTACTTACTCTGCTGAAAACTTTGACTTCCTACAAGGTCAAATTGGTAACCCAACTGGCGACTCTGCGCCAAACAAGAAGTACTACGATCCACGCGTATGGCTACGTGCAGGTCAAGCTTCAATGGTTACTCGCCTAGAGAAAGCTTTTGCTGACCTAAACGCTATCGACGTTCTATAATTTAGACTTCGATAACTGTTTTAAAAACCCGCTTTTAGCGGGTTTTTTTATGCCTAAAATTCATTTCTAAGACGTTATTAACCCTAGCGAAACATTACAATTGTGAGTAACCTGTAACAGGTTGTTATCAAAAGGAGCGAACTTAGCTAAGCAAGGTCAGAATTGACCCAACGCTTACGTTCAAGTCGCCAAAATAAGATATTGTCCCCCAAAATTAACGCAAGATGTAACTAAATATTTCTAGTGACACATTGTGAATGTATGGGTTAGACAATTGAGATGTATTTTTAGAGGATTAAGTTATGGCAGATGATTCACTGGGGCTAGAAACTCCCTTGGTTGATGGATTAACACAAGCAGAAACATGGTTAACAAATAATTCTGAGTTATTTGTGCAGTATGGGGTTAACATCCTTTCTGCTGTTATTATTCTGTTTATCGGTAATATAGCGGTTAAAGCTGTGGCAAATAGCATTGCCAAGGTATTGAAGAAAAAGGATATGGATAGAGCCGTTGTTGAATTTATTCATGGCTTAGTTCGATACCTATTGTTCACTATTGTATTGATTGCCGCTCTAGGTCGACTTGGCGTTCAAACTGCTTCTGTTGTTGCAGTTATTGGTGCCGCTGGTCTTGCTGTTGGTCTTGCCCTTCAAGGTTCACTATCAAACTTTGCAGCTGGCGTGTTGATCGTTGCATTCCGTCCATTCAAATCAGGTGATTATGTTGAGATTGGTGGTGTTGCAGGTTCGGTTGAATCTATTCAAATCTTCCAAACGGTTCTAACAACACCAGATAATAAAATGGTTGTTGTACCAAATGGTGGTGTTATTGGTAGCCCAATTACCAACTATTCACGCCATGACACTCGTCGTGTTGACCATGTTATTGGTGTTTCATACAGCGCAGACCTTAAAAAGACTGAAAAGGTTATTCGCGAAACACTTGAAGCGGATTCTCGCCTTATTAAAGAGAAAGGCATTCAGATTGGTGTAAGCGCATTAGCTGACTCTTCGGTGAACTTTGTTGTAAGACCGTGGTGTAAAACAGCAGACTATTGGGATGTTTACTTCGATACGCTTCAAGCGATTAAGATTGCTTTGGATGAAAACGAAATTGAAATTCCATTCCCACAAATGGATGTGCATTTAAATAAAGTCGACTAGCTATTTGCTGTCGATTATTAAATAGCATTCGCTGTTTGAAAAAAAGAGGCGTCAAAGCTACATCAGCTATGGCGCCTCTTTTTTTAATTTATATTTTACTTAGCCAAATGCTGCTTGAAGCAAACCATTAAACTCTTCTGAACCGCCTTCACTACTCCATAAACCCATTGATTGAGCTTGGCTAAAGGTTAGTTCATTTGTTGCAAGAGCAAATAGAACCGACGCGTCAGTTACACCAAATACGATTTCTTCGCCTTCTTTTGGTAACTCGTGAGCTGCACTACTTAGCGTATTCCCATCGGCTTTGATATTTAAAAAATGATTCCCTGCAATATCATAAACAGTCACTTCAAACTCTTCGCCTTGGTAGTGTGGTTTCAATCGTTGTTGAACTTGCCATAGCACCATATCCAACCGTTGAGAGTGCTTTTCTGAAACGACAATCTGTTGGTTCTCTTTTGCTTCATTAATCGCAAGAGCAACACTAAACGTTCCTGAAGGCATGGTTCCTATCGTTTGAAAGAAAGCGCCACCATCAATGCCACATGCGATGGTATTAGCCGATGAAAATCCAAGTAGAGCAGTGAGCAGTGTTGTCGTCAGTTTAGATTTCATAATGAACCTCTAGCGTGTGGCTATCCATGCGGAGAAACAAATAGTTAAGAGTATTTTTGAAGAGATAAGGCCATGTTCTCATGGCCTTATATTGTTGTAGTGGCAGTTAAATCGCTAACTTAATGATGTTTACTGACCGAGAGGGCGGTAGATATCAGCATCTACTTCTTGTCCTTTCGCTGGGCGAGGAACAATTTCAAATTTGTCGTCGAAGCGAACCATTGATTGCTTAAGCTTCTCTAGTACCGTTGCGTCACCCGTGATACCCGCTTTTCCTGATTTCAGCAAATCAGCCATAGTCGTTTGGCCAAGCAGAATTTGAGTCAGATCCGCTTTGTTGACGTGAAGTGTAGCGTCTGCATCGTCACTTAGATCCGCTGTCATCACGTTGTTCAAGTTACCATTAGATAGCTCAACAAAGTGTTTTTCACCAATATCAGGCACATTTACATTCATAGTAAACGGTGTTTTATCAGCTTTCGTTGCCACAACTTGAACCGCTAGGTAATCAAGAAGGTTAGTGACAGTCATTTCAGAAAGAACATCTGGAGACGCAGTTTTTGGTGCGCCAGGCATAGTACCAATTCTTAGCTCTTGAGCACCCGTTAGGTAAATATTACGCCAACCAGCGCCTTCTGCTTGGTAGCCTTGTTGTTCATAACTATCAGCAAGTAATTGACGCGCTTCTTTGTGTTCTGGTTGTGCAATAACAACTTTGTTAAGTGCGGTTGAAACAAAGCGGTAGTTACCTTCGCTAAAGTCATTCTTCGCTTTTGTTACGACAGCGTCTGCGCCACCCATGTATTCAACGAACTTTTCTGCTTCTTCTTGAACTGGAAGTGGGTTTAAGTTTGCAGGGTTCATATCGAAGAAACCTAGGTACATGTTGTAAACAGCGCGAGCATTGTGGCTGTAAGTACCGTGGTAACCATTTGTGTGCCATGAGTTCTTGATTGACTCAGGTAGCTCGTCATTGATCTTCGCACCGATGTCTTGCATCACCATGCCATTATTCGCTAGTCGCAACGTTTGATTATGGACAAAGCCATAGTTATCACGCTGAAGCTTCATGAATTCAGTGATTTCTTCATTACCCCAGATAGGTGATGAGTGAGAGCCGAATAGGTACTCAATGTCGCCGCCCCATGCGTTGATCATTTCGTTGATGTCTTTTGACCACTTCAATGAATCACGAACTTTAGCACCACGGAGTGTGTATACATTATGCATACCGTGATACATCATTTCGCCAGTCCAAAGAGCATTCATTGATGGGATATACGCGGCACTGCCTGCTGGTGCTTCAGTACCTGCTGTATCCATAAAGACAAACTCAAGGCCGTCAATTTCTGTGGTGAAGAACTTTTGATCTTCGCCGCTTGGGAAAGTCTCATCTGGTGCAACTAAAGTGATAGCGCCAGTTGAAAGACCGTTTGCCAACGCTGCGTCAATCGCACCTGTTTCAGACGCTTTGCCTAACGTGCCACCATATTGATAAGCAGTACGACGAGACATTGCATTACCAGCAAGTACATTTTCGTCAATCGTTTCTTTGATAAATCCGTGAGGAGCGTAAGTTTTCACATTTGGAAAGCGTTCTTGAACAGCTTTAGAACCACCAAAGTGATCGGCATGGCTGTGAGAGTAGATCATAGCTACAATCGGTAGGTCGCCACCTTCAGGTACATTATCGAGAAAGAACTCTAAAGAGGCTGCCATTGCTTCTTTGGTTAGCAGCACATCGTAAACAATCCAACCTGATTCACTACGAATAAACGAGGCTGATGAAAGATCCGTCCCGCGTACTTGGTAGATGCCGTCGCGAACTTGATATAAGCCACCAGCAGCGTGGTTTAGTTGTGCTTGACGCCATAGTGATGGGTTTACGGTGTCCGGTGCGTCAGCGGCAATGGTTTGACCTTTATGCAGGTGAGAGAAACGATCGCTCAGGCTCTTACGTGTCTCTTCTGTTAGCGGAACAATTAACCCTTTATCATTATTTTCAAAAGCACGAACATCGTCGAAATTAAGTTGAGCAGCAAGTCTATGATTGGCAGTAGACGTGTGCTCTGAAGCAGGCTTACCGTTGGCACTAATATCACCGACTGGTTTGTTAGATGCAGCACTTGCTGGAAGTGCGATCATGACTGCTAAAGCGATAACTGATTTGTTTAATGTAATCTTGTTCATCTTAACCTCGAAGGAGTATTCGTACTGGATTGAGGTAATAATAAACAGATGAAACATTTATATATATAAACTAAAATTAGTATTAAACATTCCTAGTGGTGATGTGTTGGCTATGCAAACTAAAATAGATTGGAATTTATTCAGTGTTTTTATTGAGGTCTATCGCCTTGGTTCGATCACGACAGCAGCAGAAGTGCTGAATATGACTCAGCCTGGGGTAAGTAACGCATTAAAGCGATTACAGGAAAACCTTGGGGTGACACTGTTTATTCGAAAAGGACGTGGCATTGCACCGACGGTTTCCGCAAAAATGCTGGCTGAGCAATTAGAGCTGGCTACCGGCATTATCGATCAAGCGTTGGATCAGGTTTTGGAATTCGATCCAGCTCGTGCCCATAAATTTCATGTGACACTCAGTGAGCCAATTCAGCACCTCCTTCTTCCTTTATTGACTCACCCTAAACTTGCCGCGTGCGAGTTATCTGTCTCGGTTACGCCCTCTTCTGATGATGAGGTATCAAAACAGCTTATTGAGAATCAAACAGATTTGGTCATCGACCTATTAGATAATTTATTACCTTCTTTCTGTTCAAGTGAATTATTTAGCGAGAACCTTGTGATGGTGATAAGTAAAGAGCATCAACTCGCAAGTAGAGATATGACTATTGACGAGTACTTCAGCTTCGGTCATATCGTGCAGAACCTTAAACGGGCGAATATGAGAATTGCGGAGTACTTTGCCAAAGAGCAGCTAGGACAGAGAAAGATAGTCGCGCAGTCTGATTCAATGTTATCAGCCATGGCAATGGCTTCTCGTACACAAAACATTACGATAGTGACAGAAAGCCTAGCAAATATGTATGCAGACAGTATGGGGCTTGCCGTACGCAACCTTCCCTTCAATAGTGGACGTGTTACACACCATTCAATTTGGCATAAAAGGGTAGACAATAGTCCGGCTCATCGCTGGTTACGAAAAACCGTAGGAGAGCTATTGCAGATTGCTATTAAGTAAGAGGCTAGGTAAAAGTTGTGTCAGGTTGTTGCTCGAATGGTAGCCAATTGTCAGCATTTACCTATTATGTAGGTGATAAAACTATCAGAGTAGTAAAAATGAAGATGTTACCTATTTTGACTTTGGCTCTCAGTAGCTTAGTTAGTTTAAATGTATCAGCCAATGCGCCTACATTTCCTCACCTTGTGACAACGGGTTATGGTGAGGTCACTGCAACCCCCGATATGGCAGAATTTACGGTAAAAGTGGTTGAATCAACCATGACAGCCGAGCAAGCAAAGCAGATGGTCGATAATGTTGTCGATGGCTTTATCGCTAAATTGACGGAACATGGTGTAGTGGCGACTAGCATCAATAGTTCTAATCTTTACCTGACACCACAGTACCATTATCCAAAGAAGGGTAAGCCTGAACTTGTTGGTTATCGAGCTTCTCGCACCATGACGGTTAAGGTGGATGATTTGGCTAATCTCAATCAATATCTGGATATTGCTTTAAGTGAGGGCATTAATCAGGTCGATACCATTCGTTTGAAAGTGCGTGATGAAGCCAAATATCAACAGCAAGCGCGTCTTGAAGCGATTAAAGACGCTAACGCAAAAGCACAGTCTTTAGCTCAAGGTTTTGATCAAGATCTTGGAAGCGTATGGCGTATTGATTATAATATGCCTAGCTCTCAACCGGTTTTGATGCGCTCTATGTCTATGGATGCTAAGTCTGAAAGTAATAGCTATCAAGACTCCACTCTCGTGATCCGAGATCGAGTTGATGTGATTTATAAGCTTCAAAATTAATGAGCTTTTGTTATTAGATGAAGTGGTGCTTTAGCGCCACTTTTTTATTTCTACCTTTGTTGTTTATTGTCGGTATCTCATAGTCATAAATGAAGTATTTCAAAATTATTCTGCCATTTTTTGCGACTACTTTGGCCCTTATTCTCATTTCGTTAGTCTATTACGCCCAACGATATCAAACAGTTAAGCAAGATAGCTTTGATCAAAGTGTCAAAGAGGCGAAGGAGCAAATCACATACAGCCATAGAGAATATAGTTTTTTACGTACTCAAGTGATTTCGATATCGGATCTGCTCTCGAAAAATCAGGCAATGTATGACTACGTTTTTTCACCGACTCTATTTAATAAAAAACAATTAGAGCAGGTTTGGTCATCAACAATGATCCACCAAAAATGGTTTCCTCAAATTCGCTATGTAGACTCTAACGGCAGTGAGCAAGTCAGCGTTAAATACTCCGAAGTAAACGATGAAATATCGATTACCAACAATCTTGGGGATGAGAGCCACCGAGACTACTTTAAGCTTGCTCAGTCGTTATCGGTTAGCCAAATGGGCTCTTGGGGAATAGACCTAGAAAACGAAAATGATTCAATCTCTGCTCATAATGCACCTGTTTTTCGAATCATTAGCCCTATTTCTGTGATGCAGGAAAAGGCCGGCTATTTAATCCTTAATATGGATATTGGCTATGTGTCATCGCGTTTTAATTACAAATTTAGTCGAGATTTTCGCCCTGAGCTGATCAGTGACCAAGGGTATTATATTGAAAGTCATCGAGCAGATAAGCTTCATGGGCATTTAATCGAAAGGCGAGTGGGCTACAACTTATCGTCAGAGTACCCTAAAGTGTGGCAGCGCATGCTCAAAGAAAAATCTGGATATATTGTAAATAATGGAGACCTATTTACTTTCAAACAGCTAGACGTGTCTTCAAATCAATCGTTATTTATTGTCGTACAAGCGAACAAAAAAATACTAAATCAAAGACTTTCCAAAGACCTTGTTACGCTTCAGCAAGAGGTCGCTTTAGTCTTTTTAACGATGCTACTGTTTGCTATACCCACGGTGTTCACTTTTCTACATTACCGCCGTAGAAACCTAGAAAGTAAACTTGCTCGAGCTGCCATTGATGGTATGTCTGCTGTTGTTATTACTAATAAACAGCATCGTATTGTCATGGTGAATAAAGCATTTACCAGCATGACTGGCTTGTCTCAGAGTGGTGCAATTAATAAAGATGCTTATGAACTGGTCTCTGACATAACCAATATTGAAAAACTGAAACAAGTGAGTCAGCTTCTCAAGGCTCAAGATACATGGGAAGGGGAGGTGATGATCAACAATAGCGCGGGTGTCCAGTCAACGCTAATTACAAGAATTCAGGCATTTCACACGATAAAGTCAGAAGTGGATTATTACATCACGACCTTTGTTGATATTACCGAAAGAAAACAGTTAGAAGATCAGTTAAGACTATTGAGTGAAAAAGATGAATTAACGAACCTGTATAACAGACGTAAATTTGAACAGGCACTGCTGAGCCACGCTCAAATCGTTGAACGCTATAATGACCGTTCACCCGTCTGTTTAGCGATATTTGATATTGATTTTTTCAAGCGTGTAAATGATGAAAAAGGGCATGATGAAGGCGATAGAGTTATTCGTGTTGTTGCTCAGACACTTCAATCGAACCTAAGGCAAACGGATATGATTGCTCGAATTGGGGGGGAAGAGTTTGCCGTTATACTACCCAATACGTCACTTGATGAAGCGACACCAGTACTGGAACGATTACGAAAATCGGTGGAAGAGAATGTTGAACTGCCAGTCACTGTGAGTGGAGGCTATACTGATTTGACATCAAATAGCACCGACTCTTATAAGCGGGCTGATATTGCACTCTATAAAGCGAAATCGCTAGGGCGTAATCAGCTGTCGATTGTAAAGAGTAAGCCATTACTCTGTGCTTAATTAATAGAAAATAGAAACGTCAGTCACAATAACTGTGCAAGCAACAAAAAAGAGAGCCGAAGCTCTCTTTTTTAACATCAGAATCTAATCAGTTCTTAAAGAACGTGAACAGAAGCTGTGTTAGTAGTACCTGAAGCAACTAGTGCACCAGAAACCATTAGTACGATATCGCCTTTCTTACCTAGACCAGACTCTAAAGCAATGTTCTTACCGTTGATGTAGAAAGCATCTGTGCTTTCAATTGAATCAACAAGAACAGGCTTAACACCTTTCGTTAGTACTAGTTGAGCTGCTGTTTTCTTGTTTGTAGTAAGAGCAAGAATGTTTGCAGTTGGGAAGTACTTACGTACTGAACGTGCAGATTTACCGCCTTCAGTAGCAACAACGATAAGTGGAGCAGCTAGTTTCTCAGCTGTGTCTACCGCGCCTTTACATACTGCTTCAGTGATGCGTAGACGTGGGCTGTCTAGACGAGAACCTAGCTCAGCTTTAAGCGCGCTGTCAGTACGGTTCGCGATTTGAGCCATGATAGTTACTGATTCAACAGGGTACTTACCTTTTGCTGTTTCGCCAGAAAGCATAACCGCATCAGTACCATCCATGATAGCGTTCGCAACGTCGCCCGCTTCAGCACGAGTAGGACGTGGGTTGCTGATCATTGAATCAAGCATTTGAGTTGCCGTAATAACAGTCTTACGTGCACGGTTACACTTCTCGATCATCATTTTTTGAGCGAAGATTACTTCTTCAGCTGGGATTTCAACACCTAGATCGCCACGAGCAACCATGATGCCGTCAGAAGCTTCAAGAATTGAATCGAAGTTATCAACACCTTCTTGGTTCTCAATTTTTGAGATGATGTGAATGCTTTCGCCGCCGTTAGCGTTTAGAAGAGCACGGATTTCTTTAACATCGTCTTCTTTACGGATGAAAGAAGCAGCCACAAAATCAACGCCTTGCTCACAACCAAATTTAAGGTCAGCTTTGTCTTTTTCAGAAAGAGCTGGAAGTTGAACAGATACGCCAGGAAGGTTAACACCTTTGTTTTCGCCTAGAGCACCATTGTTAAGAACTTTACACTTAACTTCAGTTTCAGAAGTTGAGATAACTTCCATTTCGATTAGGCCGTCATCTACTAGGATAGTGTTACCAGCTGAAAGGTCTTTTGCAAAACCTAGGTAAGTAACAGCAACAACGTCTTTATTACCTACAACTGAAGCGTCAGTTGTGAAAGTGAATTCTTGACCAGCTACTAGGTCAACATCATCGCCGCCATCTAGTTTGATAGTGCGGATTTCTGGACCTTTAGTATCCAGAAGGATAGCAAGTTGCTCGCCTTTAGTTTCCATTACTGAACGGAAGTTCGCAATACGAGTGCCGTGCTCTGCAAAGTCACCGTGAGAGAAGTTCAGGCGCATTACGTTCATGCCTGCATCAACTAGCTCAGTTAGCTTCTCTACAGATTCTGTTTTAGGGCCGATCGTACATACGATTTTAGTCTTTTTCATGGAAGATACTCTCCGGTAAGTATTGTTTCAATTTGAAATTGGTTTGTATTTTTAATGTAGAACCTGTGTTTAGCGTTTCTTATTAGCTAAAACTCATCGGTTTTTAAATAACTACATCAATCTTGTAAGTCTTTCACCTGATTTAGTCATTTTATGACCAAGCAAAAGGCTACGAATCTAGGCTTTATGTGACTTAACCCACTTTATATGAGTAAGTTTTCAAACAAATTACGGTTAATTCTGTAATTAATTTTCTTTTCGGGCGCAATTCTACCACCGAATCAACTCAATATCACGGTCTAGAGTTGTCTTAGGACAAGGTTTTGGTATGAAATATTTATTTTTTAGATCGAAATAAATGGACGAATATCTTTCGGTTCGACTATACTTTCTTTCAGTTTGAAACTTAAAGTTGATTTTTTGATGTCGAAACGAAACACACAGCTAAGAAGACACGCTATTTCTAACCTCATTATTGAGTTGGGCGAGGTAAGCGTTGAGGAACTATCCTGTAAGTTTACAACATCCGAGGTCACGATTAGAAAGGATCTCGCAGAGCTTGAGAAAAATGGTCAGCTTTTGCGCCGATACGGTGGTGCAATTGCACTACCTAAAGAAGTGGTTAACGAAGCACTTGCTCCTAAGGTTTCGCCGCGAAAGGTAGAATTGGCAACGGCTGCCGCAGCTCTTATTCGGGACCATAATCGCATTGTGATCGATAGTGGCAGTACCACTGCAGCGCTTATTCAACAGTTAAACCACAAAACCGGCTTAGTGGTAATGACCAACTCACTAAATGTGGCCAATGCACTTAACGATCTTGAAAGTGAGCCAACATTATTAATGACCGGCGGTACTTGGGATACTCATTCAGAGTCATTTCAAGGGCAAGTTGCAGAGTCTGTATTGCGATCTTACGACTTTGATCAGCTATTTATTGGCGCTGACGGTATCGACCTTAGCCGAGGAACGACTACATTTAATGAGTTAGTTGGTTTAAGCAAGGTTATGGCAGAAGTGTCACGGGAAGTGGTTGTTATGGTCGAGTCTGAAAAGTTAGGCCGAAAAATTCCAAATTTAGAGTTGAGCTGGGAAAGTATCGATGTATTGGTTACCGATAGTGAACTTTCACCTGAACACTCCGCCGAAATTGAATCAAATAATGTGCGGGTGATTCGAGCTTAATAAAGATGTACTAAAAATCACCCTAGCTTTAAGGCCTTGCTTGCAGCCGTTAGGGATATAAAAAATAAAATTATAATGGAGTAAACACTATGTGTGGAATCGTAGGCGCAGTCGCGCAGCGTGATGTAGCCGAAATCTTAGTCGAAGGTCTTCGTCGCCTTGAGTATCGCGGGTATGACTCTGCGGGTGTGGCAGTTGTTGATGCTCAAAGCAATCTGACTCGTGTTCGCCGTTTAGGTAAAGTTCAAGAGTTGGCTGACGCTGTTGAAAAGCAAGATGTCCTTGGCGGTACAGGTATTGCCCATACTCGTTGGGCGACACACGGTGAACCTTCTGAAGCCAATGCTCACCCTCATATGTCTGGTGATATTGCGGTTGTTCATAACGGTATTATTGAGAATCATGAAGAGCTACGTGAATTACTTCGCGAACGTGGTTATGTATTCGAATCTCAAACCGACACCGAAGTGATTGCCCATCTTGTTGAATGGGAACTGCGCAGCTGCAAATCTTTGCGTGAAGCACTGCAGAAAACAGTCGCTCAGCTAGATGGAGCGTACGGCACGGTGGTTGTGGATCGTAAAGATCCTAGCCGTATTGTTGTCGCTCGTTCTGGTAGCCCAATTGTGATTGGTTTTGGTGTGGGTGAAAACTTCTTAGCCTCTGACCAACTGGCACTGCTTAATGTCACTCGCCGATTTATGTATTTGGAAGAAGGGGATGTCGCGGAGATCACTCGACGTGACGTCACCGTTTACGATCTAAACTGCGAGCAGGTTGAGCGTGAGATAACTGAGTCGAATGCTGAGCATGATGCTGGTGATAAAGGAAAATATCGTCACTTCATGCAAAAAGAGATCTACGAGCAACCTACGGCATTAACGAATACGATGGAAGGTCGCATCACCAAAGACTCTGTCGTGACTGAAAGTATTGGGCTTAATGCAGCGGAAATTCTTGCTAACGTTGAACACGTACAGATTATCGCTTGTGGTACGTCTTACAATGCAGGTATGGCGGCACGTTACTGGTTTGAAGATCTAGCGGGTGTTAGTTGTGATGTCGAAATTGCATCTGAGTTCCGTTACCGTAAGTTTGTCACACGTCCAAATAGCCTATTAATTACCTTATCTCAGTCGGGTGAAACCGCTGATACGTTAGCCGCTCTGCGCTTAGCGAAAGAGAAAGGCTATATGTCAGCAATGACTATCTGTAATGTTGCTGGTTCTTCATTGGTTCGTGAGTCTGATTTTGCCTTCATGACCCGAGCTGGCGTTGAAATTGGCGTAGCTTCAACGAAAGCTTTCACCACGCAACTTG
Source organism: Vibrio kyushuensis (assembly GCF_050337325.1). NCBI lineage: Bacteria > Pseudomonadati > Pseudomonadota > Gammaproteobacteria > Vibrionales > Vibrionaceae > Vibrio > Vibrio kyushuensis. Next base: position 559,676 of record NZ_JAKJSV010000003.1, on the reverse strand, counting down.
CAGCGCTGCTGATGCTAGTAACTGCATTAGGTAAACAGAAAAGCCTGATTGGTGCTGAGAAAGAGAAAGAGATCGTAGAAGCACTGCATGCGATTCCACAGCAGATTAACGCTGCACTGGCGTTTGAAAAGGAGATTGAAGCACTGGCTGAAGATTTCGCAGATAAGCACCATACACTGTTTTTAGGCCGAGGTGAGTTCTACCCCATCGCTATGGAAGCATCTTTGAAACTTAAAGAGATCTCTTACATTCACGCTGAAGCGTATGCAGCTGGTGAACTGAAACACGGTCCATTGGCACTGATTGATGCAGATATGCCGGTTGTAGTGGTCGCGCCGAATAATGAATTATTAGAGAAGCTAAAATCTAATATCGAAGAAGTTCGAGCACGTGGCGGTTTGTTGTACGTATTTGCGGATGAAGACGCAGGTTTTGAAGCGGATGAGAACATGAAAATCATCACTATGCCTAGGGTTAGCGATATTACTGCACCGATCTACTACACGATTCCAATGCAGTTGCTTTCTTACTATGTTGCTCTGATCAAAGGGACCGATGTGGATCAACCACGCAACCTAGCAAAAGCAGTGACGGTTGAATAGGGCCAAAGGTTGAATAGAGCTACAGATAGTACCGTAATGAGTTATCTTCAATGGTGACTCTTATAGCAGAAGCTCAATAAAATAAAAGCTCCCGGGTTGGGAGCTTTTTTGTTTTATGACTGGAGAGTCAGTCTAAGCTGAAAGATTAGATCTTGAAGGAGCTGGCAAGGTTTTTCAGTGATGTGGCGAGTTCGGCCTGCTCTAAAGAGGTTGTAGCGATTTGTATTGCTCCCTCTGTTGTCTCATTGGATTTCTCTTCAACAGTCATGACATTTCTAGCTATGTCCTGAGTGACCACGGCTTGTTCTTCTGCCGCTGTTGCGATCTGATCTGTCATATCAAAGATGCTGTTTACTGAGTTAGATATATCGGCCAGAGTTTGTTCAACACTTTTTGAGTCTTCAACCGCTACTGAAGATTTCCTCTGACTGCTATCTATGACATTAAATGCCCCTTCCACATCGGATTGAAGAGAGCTGACAAATCCTTCGATCTCAGCGGTAGATTCTTGAGTTCGTTGAGCGAGTGTTCGTACCTCGTCCGCGACCACGGCAAAGCCCCTTCCTTGCTCACCAGCTCGTGCTGCCTCAATCGCTGCGTTAAGTGCTAGCAAGTTGGTTTGCTCGGCCACAGACTTAATCACATCAATCACATTGTTAATATCATTGCTGCTCTCATGTAGATGGGTTATTTTTTCTGCCAACCCATCTATTTCGGTCGCAAGGCTTTCAATGGAGTGGTAAGAATTTTGAACTGTCTTTAGACCTGCTTGTGACTTATCGTTAGCGACTTTAGCCGCTTCAGCTGTATCTTGAGTCTTGGTGGCAACTTCATTAACCGTGGTAGAAAACTCCTCTATTGCGGTTGCTATTAATGCTACTTGCCCCTGTTGCTCATTCATTGAGGTTGAGTTCAACTGACAGGTTTGTGAGGTCTCTTCAGCAGCAGAGGCGAGCGTGATACTTGAGTTTGATAAGTCATCAATCACCTGTGAAAACTGCTCAAGCGTCGCATTTAAAGAAGAAGAGATAATCCCCAACTCACTTTTATCAATATGAACAGCTCGAACGGTTAAGTCATTATGATCTCTTACTTCGGTCATCACAGAGGTGAGATCTTTCACTCTGGCTGAAAGATCTCTACTGGTTAGCAGGCTTATGACAGCGGTGAAAAGAGCAATCAGTGAACACATAATAATATTAACGATGAGTGACCACTGAGCAGATTTTGATTTGCTTTCTGCGAGAGTAATTAAACCTGACGAAAGGTGATTTTCAATCTTTTTAAGTTGCCCTATTCGCGCGGTTGCTTGAGAAAACCAATACACGGGATCGACATCAAATTGACTGTTTTTTGATTCAGCTACTTGGCGAATTTTAGTTACTTCCGCAATAGAAGGATGTTGCATCTGTTGATTGAAGAACTGCTTGTTTGATGCTGTGGTAAATACATTGAAATTATTTAGGTAGGTGTCTTGTTGCGTCACTAGGGAAATAAACTTCACTAGCATTCCTGTGCCAAATTCATTTTTTGCAAACGTGTTATTGAGTACCGCTCTTTCTATACCTGCTCGCTCTTTTCCCTGTAAGAAGTTGTAGTAGGCAATGGTCTCCTGCGTGATTTCAGCATTGTTACTAATGTTTGAGATTAGCTCAGAAACACTCAACAGCATTGAGTTGAGTTTTGTGTAGTAGGATAACGCATCAGAAAGTGCCATTGTCTGGGCATCAATTTGGCTTCGAACTGAGTCGATACTGCTCAGTTGCTGATTGATCTGATTATTTAGCGTCTGTATTTGTTGATTTTCAACTTCAGAGGTTTGCCAATAGCTACGTCGTTGCTCTCTTTTATTATCGGCCGCCTTTCTTTGCGCGGTTAGCTCACTTCTAAACTGTTTGCCTTGCGAACCAAGAAATCCGGCCGTCATTCCTCGTTCTTTTTGGATTTCATGAACAAGCTCACTGTAAACGACAGAGAGACTGGTGAGTTGTTTGAGCGAAGACATCTCTTTCGTTGTGGTAATGCTCTGGCTAATAGAGAAAAAGCTTAACCAAAGAAAACCAAGTATCGGTAAGGCAATCAAAATGACGATTTTTTGTTTGAAGGATATATCAGATAAATTCATGTTTATTTCCCTAGCTGCCATCGGTTTTTATTTTTTATAGTGCGATGAAAAACTCAAAGCTCTAAATGGATTTGAATCCGATTTATGTACTGCAACTTCTTTGGAAGAAAGAAGCGTACAAATGACGTATTTAAACAGCGTTATAGTTATTAGTTATACAGTTGAAATGAATCCATTAGGATTTACTAAAGTAGTATAGTCAGAGAAAATGGGTAAAGAGGAGTTTTTAAAAGCTAGTTTGACCTAACGCAAATAAGGGCTGTGGTATTAATGTGGGAGAGGAGTTCTATCACTAGAATGGGCTGTCTTTACCGAGTTCATTGCAGATGTCGACAATGGCAAGTGAAAGGCCGGATTTAATAATTTGCTGCTGGCGTTGTAGCTGAAGGTGGTAAAATTCTAAATCAATATCATCATCAGGCTCACTGACTTCAAGTTGCACCATTCCCATCTTCTTAACTAGGTTAAGCTCTTTTATAGGCAAGAGAATGTTTGGGTCGGTAAACTCATAATCAGAGGCATCATTGTTGAGCATATTTTTGATCTTTATGATGTCTTCGATATCGTGATATACCTCATCGGGAAGGACGCCTAAACCAAATAGCAGCTTTAAACGTACAGAGAGATCCCCTAACGGGCCTGAGTCTTGTAGTAGAGGACCAACAACAGATTGCACTGCAAAATTGTCTTTACGAAAGATTCGTTGAACGAGCGCGTCAATCGAGCTATTAAATACGTCGACGGCTGCAATAAAAAAACCACGTACCGATGGTGCGTTGTTTAGCTGTTCGATGATCTCAGTTTCGTTAATATTATTAATTGCCATACCTGTCTTTAAATTTGCGATAAAAGGGGCGTTCCTAGCCCCTTAACTATCTATAGTTGGTTGTAAATGACTTCGATCTCTGCCACTTCTTTGCTGCACTCAGCCAAGCCAGTATATTGAACCAAGGTTTGCTTAATGCCTTGCGCTTTAATCGACTCTTGTAACTCAACCGCCTGAGGGTCAGTCGCATTTGTGTATTTTAATGCGGCAGCAACACCTTTTAAAAGTGTTTTATTATCAGTGCCATACTCGATTGTACCTAAAAGTGGTTTTATTAATCGATCATTTGGCCCTAGTTTACGAATTGGCTGGCGACCAACGCGATCCACTTCATCGACTAAGAATGGATTAGCAAAGCGATCCAGTATCTTATTGATGTATGCATCGTGTAATTCACGATCGAAGCCGTAGCGTTGAATGAGGACTTCTCCGCTCTCTTGCATGGCCTGCTTAACTTGTTGCTGAATATCTTTATCTTCAATGGCATCGCGAATGGTGGGGTGACCTTTGAGGCAACCTAGATAAGCGGTGATGCAGTGACCAGTGTTGAGAGTAAACAGTTTACGTTCAACAAACGCCATTAAATTCGATGTCTTTTCCATTCCTTCAATGTCAGGAATTTCACCTTTAAATTGCTGTTCATCCACAATCCACTCGCTGAAACTTTCAACGGTGACTTCTAATGGATCATCATTGGCTGCCGATGTTGGTGGCACGATACGGTCTACAGCAGAATCTACAAAGCCAACCAGTGTTTCAGTTTGCTCGTGCAGTGATTCATCTAAATATTTGTAGACCTCACCTTTTAAGTGAGTCGTGCCGCGAACCATATTCTCACAAGCGATGATATTTAATGGTTTTAGGTTTCCTGAAGCGAAACGCTTGTTAATCCCGTTAGCAATGGTTTTTGCGATGATATCGAGCACGTTCGGACCAACGGCTGTTGTGACTAAATCTGTTTTGACGATTCGATCAATCACATCTTCACTCGCTGAATTAACCGCAGTAACGTGAGTGACGGTGTCTGTTTGGCATTGAGAGCCAACGACTTTCACTTTGTATTCTTGTTTATGGCTTAGTTGATCAACGAGTGGTTTATCAACATCAGCGAAAGTGACCTCAACATCAGCGTCTGCTAACAATTTACCAATGAAACCGCGTCCGATATTACCTGCGCCAAAATGAACTGCATTCTTCATAATCTTACCTACTCAAAATATTTCAAAAATGGATAACTATCTTTCTACTAAGGTGAGGTCAACCGTATAGGGGGCAGTTGACCTCTTTTTGCTCAGGAGCAAAAACCTTATGCGGCTTGGTGACCTGATAAGATGTTCAAAATTTCATTTACATCTTGTGTATTGGTCAGTTTTTCGATGGCATCTGGCTCATCAAGCGCGTTAGTTATCGAGGTAATAACCTGAATATGTTCGTCATTTTTGGCAGCAATGCCGATGACTAATTTTGCTACGTCGTCTTTATCGTCTGTAAATTGAATACCAGAAGGGTATTGGCAAATAACGATACCCGTCTTTTTCACTCGGTCTTTGGCTTCTACCGTTCCATGGGGAACAGCAATAGACTCACCTAGGTAGGTTGGGACCAGTTTTTCACGTTCAAACATCGCATCCACGTACTCTGGTTCAGCGTAACCGAGTTCAACCAGTTTATTACCAGCAAAGCGGATAGCATCTTCTTTATTATTTGCCTTAAGGCCAAGGTGGATATTTTGGGGTTGGATTTGGAAGACAGAAGGTTGAATCTGCTCAAAACTATCATCGTTAGCCGCTAAAACAGAAACCTTCCCTAGGTTATCGTCGTTGGCTGCTGTGCTTTTTTGAGCCGCTAATAGTTTAGTCACTATTTGATTGTACATTTCACTGTCTAGGAAATTAGTGAGTGAAATATGGTGTGCATTCTCAGCATGCTTGCGAGCGCGGTCAGTTAGGTCTTTATGAGTAATCACAATGTCGGCACTTTCTGTCAAACTGTTAATTGCTAGGTTTGTCACGTGAATGGATAAACCCGCTTCTTGAATCTTCTTACGTAGTAGACCTGCGCCCATCGCGCTTGAGCCCATACCTGCATCACAAGCAACAATAATGCTTTGTACGTTGGCTAAATCGATGTCGCCTTTATCTTGGTTCGCTACCGTTGCACCTTTTGAAGATGACTTCATATCTTTCATTTGTGATGTTGCTTTGCTTAACGCTGAGTCATCACCATCTTCTTCTGTCGATGTTTGTGTCTTCAACAGTAATGCAGCAACAGTAAATGAAACGGCAGTAGCGGAGACGATAGAGGCCAGTACACCGATGATTGATCCTTTCTGTGTCATTAAGAGAACAGCAAAGATTGACCCCGGAGATGCTGGAGATACGATACCCGCATCAAAAGCAGTTAGAACAAATACCCCAGTCATACCGCCTGCAATAGCCGCAAGGATCAAGCGAGGATTCATTAGAATGTATGGGAAGTAAATTTCATGGATACCACCAAAGAAGTGGATAATAGAAGCGCCGCCCGCTGTTTGTTTCGCCGTGCCTTTACCGAAGACCATGTAAGCAAGAAGAATACCTAGCCCAGGCCCTGGATTTGCTTCAATCAGGAAGAAGATTGATTGACCCGCTTCAGATGCCTGTTGAATACCAAGAGGAGAGAAAATACCGTGGTTAATCGCGTTATTTAGGAAAAGGATTTTTGCAGGTTCAACAAAAATAGATGTTAAAGGAAGCAGGTGCGCTTCAACTAAGAAGTGTACCCCGCCAGCAAGACCTGCCGAAAGCACCTTGACAAACGGACCGATAAAGAAGAAAGCGATGATCGCACAGACCATACCAATGATGCCTGCGGAGAAGTTGTTAACCAACATCTCAAAGCCACTTTTAATTTTACCATCCACTTTTTGGTCAAATGTTTTGATTGCCCAGCCGCCCATAGGACCAACCATCATGGCACCCATAAACATAGGAATATCCGTTCCGACAATAACGCCCATTGTGGTGATAGCACCAACAACTGCGCCGCGTTCACCGCCAACTAACTTACCACCGGTATAACCGATCAGTAATGGAAGTAGGTAAGTGATCATAGGTCCAACCATGGCTGCTAAGGTTTCGTTAGGCAGCCAGCCTGTTGGAATAAAGAGTGCGGTAATAAAGCCCCAAGCGATAAAGGCGCCAATATTTGGCATTACCATGTTAGATAAGAAGCGACCAAAATTTTGTATCTTGATCTTAGCATCTGGTGATATCATGAGAATTCCCCGTTCGATGTTCTAATGATTATTGTGTGGTAACGGTTCGCTAAAACCGTTTCGTTGATTGCTTAGTACTCAATCAATTTACCACACAAATTAATAATAGAACTGACAACGGGTTTTTTGTGACTGTCATCCCGAAGCAGTGCTTTTGTTGATGGATTTCAGTGATGCTCTTCAAGTTTATAGCGTGTAATTTTAATACGAAATGCGACTTGTTAAAAAGTCAATGAAAACATAAGTGACAGTGATCTCTGTTTTAAAGTTTTTATATTGAAATATATTGTGATCTAGATCTTTATTTTGGTTATTTTCTGATTAATCTAAATATTAAATGTGACTATGATCTCATTTGCTTTCCTTTTCGAGCTTGATCTTATTGATTTTTAATAACCCTATAGAGTTAGTTGAAATTAAGTAACGATTATTGATTGCTCAGGCATCTGTGTATTTAACCTGTGAATGTGTTGTTTGGTATTCTATTTGTGTCATTTCTATAATTAATCGCGTTATCGAAAGTAGACCTACTTTAATATATCGGTTTGTTGTAAGACGAGACTAGCGTGCAACATTGATAAATTTTGAGCTGGCAAATAAATTATCGCTCACAAAATGCTTGACTGTAATGTTATTCGAAGAGGATTGTTGCTAAGTTAACTAGGCGTTTAACGCTATAAAAATAATGACACAAACTTCGTTTTTGCTGAGCTGGAATAGACGGGAGCTAAATGCTCCCGTTGTTGTATCTGTAAGAAAGTAAAAGTCGATTCGCAGAAGGCCTGGTGAATATTTTCATTAGGCTTTTTTGTATTTTTAATTCGTAGGTTGATTAATGATTAGTAAATATTCAGTAATCGTAGTAATCTCACCATAAGGTGCATTTCAGATGCATCTTTATGGTGATTAGCTTTTAGTTAGTCAGATCAAAAGTACACAATTGCATTACTAGGAAAAAATGATGGCATTACAAACACCAAAACTGTTTACCAAAATCGAAGAAAAGTTACGCTCTAAAGACGAAGATAAAAAAGTGAGTGAATCAGAAAGTAGTAAAGACAATACCAAGAAACAACCTCATGAAAGTGGTAGCCCTAGTTCTTGCTGTGGTTCTTGCTCTTAATTGAGAGTACATAACAGGGAAAGTTGAGACTTTTATTATGGTTGATGAAAATGAAAAATAGGGCTCATGCTTTTCATTCCCTTAATGGGTGTAGCTTAGATCATGGGTTTAATATTTTACTAATTAACAGTTTGGCTTAGTCATCTAGATGATAGAGCCAGACTGTTACGAAGGTATGAGAAGCTTATAAAGATCTGGGTTCTCATCGAGTAAATCATAAATAGTGCACTGATCTAATTCAGCTAAAAAAGTCTGTTTGGCTTTAAATATCTTTTCTTTTAAGCGGCAAGCTGGAGTGATATGACAAAACTCTTGTGTACAATTTACAAGCTCCATCGGCTCTAAGTCTCGAACAACATTTCCTACAGTGATCGACTCAGACGATCTGCTTAAGTAAATACCACCATTCTTCCCTCGTACCGTTTTTATATAGCCGCATTGCCCCAGTTTATGGACAACTTTCACCATATGGTTTCTTGATACTCCAAATAAGTTAGTAACCTCGGTAATGCTCGCAAGTTTCTCTTCCGGCAAGGAGGCTAGATACACCAATGTACGTAATGCGTAATCAGTAAAGCTTGTTAGGTGCATATAAATATCTCTTCATTATCTGCTGATTGAGATTAGGAATTGCTAACTATTTTTTGTTAACTATCACTAAACGCTCAAGCTGAAATTTCTCCACATATGATACAACAAGCCGAGCTTAACTGGGGGAGTACTTCTGCTTTGTAAGTAATTAAGAATATCAAACTAGGATCTATTGCTCTTTCCAACTGGCTGGTGTTATTAATTCTTACACTTTCACTGATGTAATTTTAGTTTAACTTATCAAATTAATTTGAGCCTCACGTCATTAAGGTGTATCTTAAATGCATCTTAAGGGTTGAGGGTCATACCATGTCAAACTTCAAATTAACGCATAGAAATACCACCAAGTTATCTGAGCATGTTGCTTATAAAATTACCCAGTTTCTCAAGCTTATACTTAATGCATTTTATGGAAAAAAATATGCGAAAAGAGCGGTTATCTTAGAAACAATCGCTGCGGTCCCTGGAATGGTTGCGGGTATGTTCAACCACTTAAAGGCGCTAAGAAAGATGAAAGATGATGAGGGGTGGATTAAGGAGTTGCTCAGCGAGGCTGAAAATGAGCGAATGCACTTAATGATTTTCTTAGATATAGCAAAGCCAAGTTGGATAGAAAGAACTTTGGTATTTTTAGGGCAAGCTGTATTTGTTGTGGTTTACAGTATCATTTATATATTCTCCTCAAAAATTGCCCATCGTGTCGTGGGATACTTTGAAGAAGAGGCGTGCAAGAGTTATACGGAGTATTTAGAAAAAATAGAGTCAGGTGAAGTTGAAAACGTCTCAGCTCCCCAAATTGCTATTGATTACTATCAACTTAGTGAAGATGCATTATTGCATGATGTCATTCTTAGAATTCGTGATGATGAGGCAAAGCACAGAGATCGTAACCACTCATTTGCTGATGCTTATGAATCAAATGAACTGCCCGCGCATCATCTATAGAGAATCTAAGGCATTAAAACAGCTAGAAAAGCAAAAGGCCTGAGAAGCATAAATGCTCTCAGGCCTTTCTGTATTTGGTGGCCCCTCCCAGATTTGAACTGGGGACCGAACGATTATGAGTCGTGCGCTCTAACCACTGAGCTAAGGGGCCGAATTAGGTGAGTGATTATAGGGGAAGCCTTTGTGCATGTCTACCCACTGTAGGGGGCAATTGCGCTCAGTTTTTATCCACTTAAACCAATCAGATACAAAAAAGGTGAGCTAGTGCTCACCTTTTTTAATATCGAATACTTATTACTCGTCTAGGAAGCTGCGCAGAGTTTCTGAGCGGCTTGGGTGACGTAGTTTACGTAGTGCTTTCGCTTCGATTTGACGGATACGCTCACGAGTAACATCAAACTGCTTACCAACCTCTTCAAGAGTGTGGTCAGTGTTCATGTCGATACCAAAACGCATACGTAGAACTTTAGCTTCACGAGGTGTTAAACCTGCAAGTACGTCTTTCGTTGCGCCTCTTAGACTTGTTGATGTTGCCGAGTCTAGCGGTAGCTCAAGAGTTGTATCTTCAATGAAGTCACCTAGATGCGAATCTTCGTCGTCACCGATTGGTGTCTCCATAGAGATTGGCTCTTTAGCGATCTTCAATACTTTGCGGATCTTATCTTCAGGCATTTGCATGCGCTCAGCCAGCTCTTCCGGAAGTGGTTCACGACCCATCTCTTGTAGCATTTGACGAGAGATACGGTTTAGTTTGTTGATCGTTTCGATCATGTGAACCGGAATACGGATAGTACGAGCTTGGTCGGCAATCGAACGAGTGATTGCTTGACGGATCCACCAAGTAGCGTAAGTAGAGAATTTGTAACCACGACGGTATTCAAACTTATCTACAGCTTTCATCAGACCGATGTTACCTTCTTGGATTAGATCCAGGAATTGTAGACCACGGTTTGTGTACTTCTTAGCAATTGAGATTACTAGACGTAAGTTCGCTTCAACCATCTCTTTCTTAGCACGACGAGCTTTCGCTTCACCAATCGACATGCGTCGGCTGATTTCTTTAATGCTTTGAACAGATAGGTTAGTTTCTCTTTCAATGATAGCAAGCTTGAGAATTGAACGACGAATGTCTTCTTCACTACGCTTAACTTTTTCAGCATACGGCTTATCTGAAGCCAGTGCTTCGTCTAACCATGCATCACTTGATTCGTTACCAGTAAAGATCGCAACAAACGATTTCTTCGGCATTTTTCCGTATTCAACGGTTTGACGGATGATCAAACGTTCTTGAGTACGAACACGCTCCATAGAGGTGCGTAGCTGAGTCACTAAGTAATCAAACTGCTTTGGCGTTAAGCGGAATTCAGCAAAGACTTCTTGAAGAAGTTTTGTTGCGTTCGATGCTTTACTGCTGTCAGCGCCGTGCTCGTTGATCGCTAGTTGAAGGTTTTGATAAGTGTTGCGTAGCGAGGTGAACTTTTCTAGAGCAAGTTCAGGATCAATACCTGTATCTTCCTCTTCTTCTTCCTCGTCATCTTCTTCTTTTTTATCGCCATCTTCATCAGCAAGATCAGTTTTAGCTAGCTCTGAACCGATGTGAGTTGCTGTTGGTGCTGTTGTTCCATCATCATTCGGATCAACAAAACCATTGATAAGGTCTGTTAAGCGAAGTTCTTCAGCTAGAACACGATCAAACTGTTCAAGAACGTATGGAATCGTACCTGGGTATTCAGCAACTGCGCTTTGAACTTGGTTAATACCATCTTCAATGCGTTTCGCAATATCAATTTCACCTTCACGAGTCAGAAGTTCAACTGTACCCATCTCACGCATATACATGCGGACAGGATCGGTTGTACGACCAATTTCGCTTTCCACGCTTGATAGCGCGGCAGCAGCAGCTTCAGCCGCATCTTCATCGGTGACTGTGTTGTCTTCATTCAGTGCAAGGTCATCGGCATCAGGAGCAGTTTCTACTACCTTAATACCCATATCGTTGATCATCTGAATGATATCCTCTACCTGTTCAGAATCTACGATTTCTGCTGGTAGGTGATCATTTACTTCGGCGTACGTCAGATAGCCTTGCTCCTTGCCTTTAATAACAAGTAGTTTTAGCTGTGACTGCGGATTTTGATCCATAGACGGTATCCAACTTCGTATCTAGTGACGGATTTAGTATGCGACATGCAAACCACGAGTAATAACAAATCTTTCCAATGCTGACCAATTCAATAGGGTTACGCTTTTAAATCTAGCATCAGTGCTAGTAGCTCCCTTTTTTCATCGGCTGATAAACCGATACTTCTTGCCTTGGCCTGCAGGTTTTCAATTTGTTTTTCAACGCACTGGGCCAAAATTTTGTCCAGTGAGTCTAAAAATATGTCTTCTTGATTGTCTTCATTTGTTGGGATTTCCCAACTGGCGAGACGAGACAGAAGCGCCTCATTTTTGTTATTGCGCCATTGTTCTAGTAATAGGCCCGTGTTGATATGGGGATTCGCTCGACAATATTCAAGGACTTCTATTAATAAAGTTAGTCCCGGTAGTGATAATTCTCTCACCGATGAGAGATCGGGTACCATATCAGCATAGCTCGGATTCTGAATAAGCAAAGCGATAACTTCTCGCATTGGCGTGCGCTTGATCTCTTTATGCGGTTGAGGTCTAGCTTCTGAATCCTTTGGTAATAGCGGCTTTTTATAAATGCCCGTTTTTTGACCTAATATTTTTAGTAACTGACCTTGCATGGAAGCATCAGGAACTTTATTGATCAAAGGGATAGCCAGAGCTTCTAAAGCGGCTTTACCTTCGTTGTTGCCCATATCAACTTGAGCAACTAAATGATCAAATAGGTATCGAGATAATGGCACCGCTTGCTTAACTTCTATTTCGAAGGCTTCTTGGCCATTTTTTCGAATAAAGCTGTCTGGATCTTCGCCATCCGGTAAGAATAGGAATTTGAGAATATTGCCACTCTTTAAGTAGCTTAAGGCATTCTCTAATGCGCGCCATGCGGCTTCGCGTCCTGCTCGGTCTCCATCATAGCAACAGACCACAGTGTTCGTTTGGCGAAACAGTACTTGTAGGTGATCACCGGTTGTTGATGTTCCCAGTGATGCAACAGAGTAATCAACGCCATACTGCGCTAAAGCAACCACATCCATATAGCCTTCAACGACTAGGATTTGTGGCGGCTCTCTATAGGCTTGCAGTACTTCATATAAACCATAAAGCTCTTTACCTTTATGGAAGATTGGCGTTTCAGGTGAGTTGAGGTATTTAGGTGTACCATCACCAATGACTCGCCCACCAAAACCAATGACTCGACCACGGCGATCATGAATAGGGAACATGACTCGGCCGCGAAAGCGATCGTATCGGTTGCCTTTATCATTCTCGATGAGCATGCCACCAGTGACTAGCATCTCTTGTGCTTTAGGTTGCTGGCCAAAGTTCTTACGAACTAAGTCCCATTCGTCAGCGACATAACCAATACCAAATTTCTGTACGATTTCACCAGATAATCCGCGCTCTTTAAGGTAATCAATAGCCACTTTACTTGACGCGGTTTTAAGCTGATTACGATAAAACTGGGCAATGCTACCCATGACATCGTATAGGTTACGCTTTTCTTCAGTATTAGCGGTTGGCTGATTACTGAATCCGCCACTACGTTGTTCACGTGGTACGTCTAATCCTAAAGAAGAGGCCAGCTCATCAATCGCTTCAACGAACTCTAAACGTTCGTACTCCATCATGAAATCGATGGCATTACCATGAGCACCACAACCAAAACAGTGATAGAACTGTTTCTCTTGGCTTACGCTAAAAGAGGGGGTTTTCTCATTATGGAACGGGCAACAAGCGCCGTAGTTCTTACCTTTTTTCTTAAGTTTCACGCGCGGGTCGACAATGTCGACAATATCGAGTCGAGCAAGGAGGTCATCGATGAAGCTTCTAGGGATGTGTCCTGCCATAAAACCTAAGAAAAAAGAAAAGTTTACAATAGATACAAACAAGCCGTGCGTCCAAAGGATAGCACGGCTTGTTGCAATTTGATGTGGGTTAAGCGAGTTTAGAGCGAACTAAACCACTTACTTTACCCATATCTGCACGCCCTTGAATCTGAGGTTTTAATACTGCCATCACTTTACCCATGTCTTGCATGCCCGCAGCACCCGATTCTTCTATTGCACTAGTAATTAATGCAATAACTTCATCTTCAGTAAGCGGTTGAGGCATAAAGGCCTCTAGTACTGTGATTTCAGCTTTCTCAGTATCAGCTAAATCTTGACGACCAGCTGTTTCAAATTGAGCGACAGAATCGCGACGTTGTTTAACCATTTTGACCAGAATTGCAATAATGTCGTCGTCGGTCAGAGTGATCCGCTCGTCAACTTCACGTTGCTTAATTGCTGAAAGGGCTAAACGAATAGTGCCAAGGCGCGGTTTGTCCTTGGCTTTCATCGCTAATTTCTGCTCTTCTTTGAGTTGTTCAATAAGAGCCATAACTGGATTCCTTATGGGATCGAGTTATTAGTACAGGCGAACGCGACGAGCGTTTTCGCGAGCTAGCTTCTTAGCGTGACGCTTTTGAGCTGCTGCTTTAGCGCGTTTGCGAACTGTAGTTGGCTTTTCATAGTGCTCACGACGACGCACTTCAGAAAGGATACCTGCTTTTTCACAAGAGCGCTTGAAACGACGTAGTGCAACGTCGAACGGTTCGTTTTCACGTACTTTAACTATTGGCATATGCCTTTCACCTCAGGGGTTATTCATTATCGCTGGTTATTCATCGCCAAATCAGAGAAGTTACCCATCGAGCTAACTCTCATTCACGTTTGGTCGTTAACCAGCTTGATCAAAAATGGTGCGGAATTTTAATCCGATCACCTAACCTTTGTAAAGCCTTTTATCGTTTATTGTCTGTACAAAATTTGTTTGCCGAGCCAAGGCAGGGTAAGATTGCGGCAAATTCCCTCCATAGATAAAAGCATACAGAGAAAAATATGCGCATTATTGGTATTGAAACCTCGTGTGATGAAACGGGGATAGCGATTTATGACGATGAAAAAGGCCTGCTGAGCCATCAATTATATAGCCAAGTAAAACTGCACGCCGATTATGGTGGTGTGGTGCCTGAGCTTGCATCTCGCGATCACGTTAAGAAAACGATTCCTTTGATTAAAGCGGCGCTTAAAGAAGCGAATTTAACCTCTAAAGACATCGATGGTGTTGCGTATACCGCTGGCCCTGGTCTTGTTGGTGCGCTGCTAGTCGGAGCAACCATTGGACGCAGTATTGCGTATGCATGGGATGTTCCTGCGGTTGCTGTCCACCATATGGAAGGGCACTTACTTGCTCCTATGCTAGAAGATAACCCACCACCATTTCCTTTTGTTGCGGTGCTTGTTTCTGGCGGACACAGCATGATGGTTGAAGTGCATGGTGTGGGTGAATACAAAATTTTAGGCGAGTCGGTTGATGATGCGGCTGGTGAAGCGTTTGATAAGACAGCTAAGCTAATGGGTCTAGATTATCCAGGCGGCCCGCTGCTTGCCAAGCTTGCTGAAAATGGTAATCCGGGTCGCTTTAAGTTCCCTCGTCCAATGACCGATAGACCGGGGCTTGATATGAGCTTCTCTGGCCTAAAAACCTTTACCGCAAATACCATTGCTGCCAATGACAATGATGATCAGACTCGCGCTGATATTGCTTATGCCTTCCAAGAGGCGGTATGTGACACGTTAGTGATCAAATGTAAGCGTGCATTAATTCAAACTGGCATGAAACGTATTGTAATTGCGGGTGGTGTAAGTGCGAATAAACAGCTTCGCCAGTCACTGGGTGAACTTGCTAAAAAGGTTGGTGGTGAAGTCTACTACCCGCGTACTGAGTTTTGTACCGATAACGGCGCTATGATCGCTTACGCTGGTATGCAGCGTCTTAAGAATGGTGAAACCAGCGATTTATCCGTTCAAGCGATGCCACGTTGGCCGATTGATCAGCTAGAGCCAATTAGTTAGAGCCTAGCAGCTAAAACTAAAGAGCTGCTTAGCTAAGAAAAAGACAGCATCGAAACAACAGAATCTAAAGGTCTCTTATGAGGCCTTTTTTAATCCTTGTTTTTTCTCGCCGACTTTCGGCTCTGTACCATCTAATAGTCGTTTGATATTCGGTCCGTGTCGAAACACGATTAAGCAACAGAGCATGGCAACCGGCAACGTATATTGAGGTTTAATTAACCAGGTATAAAACGGGGCTAGCAAGACGGTGACAAGGGCTGCGAGTGATGAATAACGGAAGACAATTGCAACACTTAGCCAAGTCAGCACTATTATTCCTGTTAACCCTAATCCAATAGGGGCGATAGCACCGAGCGCCGTAGCTACTCCTTTTCCACCTTTAAAGTGGAAGAACAGTGGGTACATGTGCCCGAGGCAAGCGGAAATAGCCACAACACCTAATAGGAAAGAATCAATATCGAGGAAGTAACCACCCCACACAGGGATTGTTCCTTTTAGCATGTCACACAATAAAACCGCTACGGCCGCTTTCTTTCCACCAATTCTTAGAACATTGGTCGCACCGGGGTTGTTAGATCCAACATCACGAGGATCCGAGAGCCTTAATAAACGACAGATCAATACCGCACTTGAGATCGAGCCAAGTAAATAGGCTGAAATGATCAATGTGAGAACAAGTGGGCTCATGATACGTTTACTCGTATAGAAACATGACTTAATAAAAGCACTACTCGACTCGAGCTTAACTTATAGAAAGTGAGGTTAGTCGTGTGAAACGGGCGGTTTATGAAACAGATGCTCTAAAAGCAACTAATTGTTATCATATCGCGATTCATATCCTCGCACTACTGACATATGCATGGTCAGCGTGAGCGATACATCAGGATAGTAAGTTTTTTTGACCCGTTTGGGTATCCGACCTCTACAAAGGACAGACTCCATCATGGATAAAGTATTCATTGAACAGCTAGAAGTGATCACGACCATCGGCGTGTACGACTGGGAACAAGAGATCAAGCAGAAGCTGGTTTTAGATATTGAAATGGGCCATAACAATCAACCTGCGGGTAAAAGTGATGATGTGGTTGATGCGCTAGATTACTTTGAAGTGAGCCAAGCGGTGCTAAAACACATTGAGCAAGGTCGATTTTTACTGGTTGAACGTGTGGCTGAAGAAGTGGCTGAGTTAATTATGACTCGCTTCAGTGTCCCTTGGATCAAAATTCGCCTAACTAAGCCGGGTGCAGTTGCTCAAGCGAAAGGGGTTGGCGTGATCATTGAGCGAGGCGAGCAATGATCACCACTTACATTGGTGTTGGAACCAATGTAGAGCGGAAGAAGCATGTAGAGGCGGCGATAGCAGAGCTTTCACAATTGGGGGAGCAGTTAAAGTTATCGTCGATATACGAATGTGCTTCGGTGGGTTTTGATAGCGATGCTTTCTATAACTTGGTCGTTGAGATGAAAACATCCATGTCATTAACGGATCTTTCACAATCATTGCGTAAGATAGAAATAAGTTGGGGTCGTGAAGAGTTCGCTGAAAAGTATCAAGATCGAACCTTGGATCTTGATATCATTTTATTTGGTGATGAAGTCCGTGACAGTGGGCCGCAGTTACCACGATGCGATATTTTTAAATATCCGTTCGTGATCCAGCCTCTTTATGAGCTATGCCCTGATTTACACATTCCATCAGATGGAAGAACGGTTCGCCAAGTTTGGCGCCAATCCTCTGATTTTGACTCTTTAATTAGTATCAAGCCGTGGTTTGATCTAAAGAACTAATGAGATTTTAATGAGCTATATAGAAGCGTTTATCCTTGCTCTTATTCAAGGACTGACTGAATTTTTACCTATTTCAAGTTCTGCTCACCTAATACTGCCTTCAGCCGTACTAGGTTGGGAAGATCAAGGCCTAGCATTTGATGTTGCTGTACATGTTGGCACATTAGCGGCGGTGATCATCTATTTCCGCAAAGAAGTGGTCACGTTATTAAGCGCCTTTTTTGGTTCGATTTTTAAAGGTGAGCGAAGCAAAGAGTCAAAATTTGCTTGGATGATCATCTTAGCGACAATTCCAGCCTGTATTGTCGGCCTTTTCATGAAAGATATTATCGAAATATATTTGCGTAGTGCTTGGGTCATCGCCGTTACTACGATCATCTTTGGTCTATTGCTTTGGTATGTCGATAAAAATGCTGAACTGCTTTACGATGAACATCAAGCAGACTGGAAGAAATCCTTGTTTATAGGTATCGCTCAAGCGGTGGCAATGATCCCGGGAACCTCACGTTCAGGGATAACCATTACAGCGGCTCTATATCTCGGGTTCACTCGCGAAGCAGCGGCTCGTTTTTCGTTTCTAATGTCGATCCCAATCATTCTCTTGGCTGGTGGTTACCTTGGGTTAAAACTCGTAATGAGTGGTGAACCTCTGCATTTAGGGGTGTTAATGACCGGCGTTGTAACATCGTTTATTAGTGCCTATATCTGTATTCACTTATTCTTGAAACTGATCTCTAGAATGGGTATGACACCATTTGTGATCTATCGCCTTATCCTAGGCGGCGGTTTGTTTGCTTTCCTACTGCTTCAATAAACGCGTTTTTTAAAGGGTGCTGCATCATGTAGCACCATTTCTCACTCTTTCCTTACTTGCTCAATCTCGCTTGAAAAGCTGCATTGTGATATATATGTGGTCTTAAATCTTTCTCCCTTATATTACGTTACGATTATGCGAATTTTTGTTTTGACACTAACGCTACTGTTTGGCTGGCTGCAATATGAATTGTGGTTTGGAAAAAACGGCATTATTGATTTCAATTTAGTTAATAGTGACATTCAAGCGCAGCATCAAGTTAACGATAACCTCCAAGCTCGTAACGCAGAAATGTTCGCTGAAATTGATGATTTGCGCCAAGGTTTAGATGCGATAGAAGAACGCGCTAGACATGAGTTGGGCATGGTCAAAGAAGGAGAAACGTTCTACCGATTGCTTGGAGAGGAGTCTCAGTAGAATGTCAGTGCACTTATCTAAAGAAAATAACGAGCTTAATCAAGCCCAAGAGCCTCAACAAAGTTACAGCTCGATTGTCGCAATCGTCCCTGCTGCTGGCGTTGGTAGCCGCATGCAAGCTGATCGCCCAAAGCAATACTTAACAATCAATGATGTGACCATTCTAGAACACACCATATGTAAGTTACTCTCTCACCCTAGGATAGAGACCGTTGTTGTTGCGATCAGTGAAGATGATCCCTATTACTCAACTCTATCTATCGCCAATCAGCCAAATGTCATTCGTGTTGCTGGTGGTAAAGAGAGGGCTGACTCTGTCTTATCTGCACTTGAGTATGTTAACCATCACAGCCTTGCATCTTGGGCACTGGTTCATGATGCCGCTCGGCCCTGTGTACTATTAAGCGATATTGATAACCTGATTGATGTCTCGTTGAATCATGATGTTGGCGCGATATTGGCGTGTCCGGTCCGAGATACAATGAAACGCTCTGATGAATCAAAGAACATCTGCACAACCGTTGATCGAGAAGCATTATGGCATGCACTCACGCCGCAAATGTTTCCCGTTGGATCTTTGTCTGCGGCGTTAGATGCAGCATCAAAACAGAACGCAATCATTACTGATGAAGCGTCTGCACTTGAGCGACTAGGTCAAGCTCCTGCTTTGGTGCGTGGTCGCTCTGATAATATAAAAATAACTCAGCCTGAAGATCTTGCTTTGGCTGAGTTCTATTTAAGCCGAAATAAGGAAATACTATAATGCGCATTGGTCACGGTTTTGACGTACATAAATTTGGTGGTCAAGGGCCGGTTATTATTGGTGGTGTCGCGGTACCGTATGAGCAAGGACTAATCGCTCACTCCGATGGTGATGTGGCTTTGCATGCTTTAAGTGATGCATTGCTTGGTGCAATTGCCGAAGGTGATATTGGTCGCCACTTTCCAGATACCGATGATAAGTGGAAAGGCGCGGATAGCCGAGAGCTGCTTAAAGATGTTTATCGCTTAGTGAAAGAGAAAGGTTATGTGCTTGGTAATGCTGATGTCACTATCATGGCGCAAGCCCCTAAAATGGCACCTCACATTAAAGCGATGTGTGCAGCGATTGCTGAAGATCTAGAAACAGAGCTTGGTAATGTGAATGTTAAAGCGACAACGACAGAGCGACTTGGTTTTACTGGGCGAAAAGAAGGCATCGCTTGTGAAGCGGTTGTTCTACTATTAAAAAAATAGCTTTTACAAAAACCATACCTTTAATGATACCAGTTACTTTAAAAGCAGCTGATATTTAAAAACATGTATTACTTTAAAACAAATCGAGAGTCACGTTGTGACGGAAGAATAATATGTCAGATGTTTTATCCCAGTTTCATTACTTACACGGCAAGCCTACGGCAAAGGCCAAATTAAAAGCAAAAGCTGAACACTTTAAAGTAAGTGAAGACTTAGGTTATGAATTCACCGGTTCTGGTGAGCACCTAATGCTGCGCATTCGTAAAACGGGTGAAAACACTAGCTTTGTTGCCAATGAGCTGGCAAAAACCTGTGGCGTAAAATCGAAAGATATTAGCTGGGCGGGATTAAAAGATCGTCACGCAGTGACTGAGCAGTGGTTAAGCGTTCATTTACCTAAAGGTGGCACTCCTGATTTTGGTGCATTTTTAACGCAGTATCCAAGCATTGAAATACTCGATATGACTCGTCATAACAAAAAGCTTCGCCCTGGCGATTTGGCGGGTAATGATTTTGAAATCACGCTGTCAGATGTGACGGATGTTGATGATGTTATTGCACGTATTGAGAAAGTCTCAAATGTGGGTGTGCCTAACTACTTTGGTAGCCAGCGTTTTGGTAATCAGGGCAATAATTTAGAGGAAGCTCGTCGCTGGGGGCGTGAGAACGTACGAACTCGCAATCAAAACAAACGTAGCTTGTATCTATCTTCTGCTCGTTCATGGATCTTTAACAGAATTGTTTCAGCTCGATTAGAGCAAAACGTGTTTAACGCACTGCTCATTGGCGACATCGTGACAGGTTTCGAATCGACTCCTGTAACAGAAGACAATTCGGCTTCAATTGAGCAAGCTATTGCGGGCCAAGAGGCGATGATCACTGCGGCATTAGCCGGTGATAATGCACTACCTACTCAAGAAAAAGCACAACAACTCGAACAGCCGCACCTTGATGATGAACCTGATTTAATGGCTCTGATCCGTGGTAATAGAATGCGCCATGATCGCCGTTCGATCTTGTTGCAGCCCAAAAATCTCACATGGTCACACACTGATGATCAAGTAACGCTTAAATTCTCACTTGATGCTGGTAGTTTTGCGACGTCAATCGTAAGAGAACTAGTGGAAGAAGAGATCGTTGAACGCGTTTATTAATATGTTGGGTTTATTAAGGTAGAGCGAAAATGAAGCCTAAGTTAAAGATATTGATCAGCAATGATGATGGCGTTCACGCGCAAGGAATTCATGCGCTAGCTGATGCCTTAAAAGAGATTGCACAGATCATCATTGTTGCCCCTGATCGAAACCGGTCTGGGGCATCTAACTCATTAACCTTAGAGCAACCTTTAAGAGTAAATGAGATTGCACCACAAGTTTATTCAGTGCAAGGAACACCTACTGACTGCGTACACTTTGCACTCAATGAGCTAATGAAAGACGATCTTCCTGACCTTGTGTTGTCTGGTATTAATCACGGTGCAAATCTGGGTGATGATGTACTTTACTCTGGCACTGTGGCTGCGGCGATGGAAGGGCATTTCTTAGGTGTTCAATCGATCGCTTTTTCGTTAGTTGGTAAAGTTAACTTTGACGCTGCAGCTCAAGTAGCGAAACAGATTGTCGAGCAGCATATCGCACAGCCTATCCCTACTAATCGATTACTTAACGTGAATATCCCTGATAAAGATAGTCACAGTGACTCAATCATAAAAGTGACACGTTTAGGTGCCCGCCATCACGCTGAGAATATGATTAAGCAGAAAGATCCACGCGGACATGATATTTATTGGTTAGGTCCCCCGGGAAAAGAGCAGGACGCAGGGGAAGGCACAGACTTTTATGCGGTGGATAAAAACCAGATCTCGGTTACACCACTGCAGGTAGATCTTACCGCACATGAATCTTTGCGAGCGATGGAACATTGGTTTAAGGAAAAGAGATTATGACAAACCCACATGCTGACAAGCTTATTGATTTTCTTGTCGCGAGTGGCATTCAAGATCCACGAGTATTACAAGCAATCAGAAACCTGCCTCGAGAATATTTTGTATCTCAGGCGATGGTTCATCAAGCTTATGATAATAATGCACTGCCGATTGGTCAGGGGCAGACAATATCTCAGCCTTATATCGTTGCTAGAATGACAGAGCTGCTGGCGCTAGAGCGAAGCAGTAATGTGTTGGAAGTCGGGACTGGTTCAGGCTATCAAACCGCGGTACTTGCTCAATTAGTGGATCATGTGCATTCAATTGAGAGAATAAAGACACTGCAATGGGATGCGAAAAGACGCTTGAAGCAGCTTGATATCTATAACGTTTCTACCAAGCACGGTGATGGTTGGAAAGGATGGCCTAATAAAGCGCCCTTTGATGCCATTATTGTTACAGCAGCAGCAGAGAGCGTTCCTCAAGCACTTCTAACGCAGTTAGCTGAAGGTGGGCGAATGATTATCCCTGTAGGGGAAGATGAACAGCAGCTTATTAAAATTACCTGCCAAGGCGGTGAGTATCATTCAGAAGTTATAGAGATGGTGCGTTTTGTTCCCCTAGTTGCCGGTGATCTTGCTTAGATATGAGTATATTTTCCAGAAACATACTGGTCATTTGTTTTGTCAGCCTCTTAGTTGGATGTGCTGCACAAAACCCTGCGCCTGTTTCTGGATTAAAGAAAGATTACAGCAGTGTTTCTCGTGGTAGCTATCGAGGCAGCTTCTACGAAGTGAAAAAAGGCGACACGCTCTACTTTATCAGTTACGTAACAGATAAAGATGTAAAAGAGATCATTCGTAATAATAACTTATCGCCCCCTTATACTATTCATCCAGGTCAAAAACTTAACTTATGGCGTAAGAATTATGTTGCTCCAGCCTTTGGTGGTACAGGTGTGGGAGCAGTTGCTGCTACAAGTACCGAAAAAACAAGTAAAAACTCTAAACCTGCAAATACATCAGCCAAAACTAAAGTAGTACAAAAAGATCCTCCAAAGAAGGTTGATCAATCAAAATCAAAGGAGTATGTTAAATCAACAAGTCAACAAAATGTTAACAATGTCACAACTAAGACAAAACCAAAAAACGACAAAGTTAGCAGTTGGATATGGCCTACCAAAGGGAGAATCATTAAGAAGTTTTCTGCTGGAGAACAAGGAAATAAGGGTATTGACATAGCAGGACAGCGAGGTCAATCCGTCGTTTCAACAGCAGGAGGAACCGTTGTTTATTCGGGTAATGCGTTAAGAGGTTACGGCAATCTAGTGATTGTAAAACATAATGATAACTACCTCAGTGCATACGCTCATAATGATCGGTTGCTTGTACAAGAAGGACAGAGTGTAAAAGCAGGTCAAAAAATAGCAACAATGGGCAGTTCAGGGACCAGCAGTGTTCGATTACATTTTGAAATTCGCTACCAAGGTAAGTCGGTGAATCCAAATCGTTACTTACCGTAATTTACTTTAAGGGTAATTTAGCGACATTAAGAAGTAGTAATGTCTTGCTAGCTCGCCAGGGGGAGGCACTATGAGTATCAGCAATGCAGCAACGAAAATCGAAGAGTTTGATTTAGACAATACCGCGAAGGATGCCGGTAAAGCTAAAAAAAAACCAACGAAAGCAAAATCCACCGCTAAAGCAAAAGCAGCACCTAAAGCAAAAGCCGTCGCCAGTGAAGAAGCCGAGGTTTCTAGTAAAAGCCTAGATGCTACGCAACTTTACCTAGGTGAAATTGGTTTTTCTCCGCTACTTACTGCAGAAGAAGAAGTCTTGTTTGCTCGTCGAGCACTACGAGGTGATGAAGCTGCACGTAAACGCATGATCGAAAGTAACCTTCGTCTTGTGGTCAAAATATCTCGCCGTTACAGCAACCGTGGTCTCGCACTGCTAGATTTGATTGAAGAGGGAAACCTTGGATTGATCCGCGCTGTAGAAAAGTTTGATCCTGAACGAGGCTTCCGTTTTTCAACCTATGCGACATGGTGGATCCGACAAACAATAGAACGCGCTTTGATGAATCAAACACGTACTATTCGTTTACCAATCCATGTAGTGAAAGAACTTAATATCTATCTCCGCACCGCAAGAGAACTATCACAAAAGCTTGACCATGAACCAACAGCAGAAGAGATCGCATCAAAACTGGATAAGCCAGTGGAAGATGTGAGCAAAATGCTTCGTTTAAACGAACGTGTGAGTTCGGTTGATACGCCAATTGGTGGTGATGGTGAAAAAGCACTGTTAGATATTATTCCTGACATTAATAATTCAGATCCCGAAGTTTCAACTCAAGATAACGATATTAAAACCTCGTTAGTACATTGGCTTGATGAGTTAAATCCAAAGCAAAAAGAAGTGCTTGCACGTCGATTTGGATTGCTTGGCTACGAGCCATCTACTCTAGAAGAGGTTGGGCGAGAAATAAATCTTACTCGTGAAAGAGTTCGTCAGATCCAAGTTGAAGGGCTACGTCGACTACGTGAGGTATTGATTAAGCAAGGGCTTAACATGGAAAACCTCTTTAGTGTCGAAGATGAATAAGACGAATAGTGCTGAAGATAAATAACCTTAACTATTCGCTTTAAGTACTCGATTTAATTAGAAAAAGCTGAAATAAAAAGATCCCGCTATTAGGTAAATAGCAGGATCTTTTTTGTATTGATTGCTTTCTGTTTTCTTTACTACTCTTATCTTTACGACATAAAGAAAATCAGATCATTTTCTTCAAGCGATACAGCGCTTCAAGGGCTTGCCTTGGCGTAAGGTCGTCGGGATCAATCCCTGCAAGTGCAGATTCAACTTCGCTTGGCTCTGGAATCAAACTTAACTGATTAGCAATATCAACGGATGATGGTTTATTCTGTTCCGTTGCCGTACCTAATTGTTCTAACTGCGTTAGCTTATTACGTGCGTTTTTAATGACACTCTTCGGCACACCAGCAAGACCCGCTACAGCAAGGCCGTATGATTTGCTTGCTGCACCTTCTTGAACTGCATGCATAAAGGCAATGCTATCCCCATGCTCAACCGCATCTAAGTGTACATTGGCAAGATTTGGCAGCTGATTTGGAAGCTCAGTCAGTTCAAAGTAATGGGTCGCAAACAGTGTCATAGCGCCTATATTACTCGCAAGCCACTCAGCACTTGCCCAAGCCAAAGATAAGCCATCGTAAGTACTGGTTCCTCGTCCAATTTCGTCCATTAGAACCAGACTTTTTGGTGTTGAATTATGCAAGATATTGGCGGTTTCTGTCATTTCAACCATGAAAGTTGAACGGCCAGAGGCCAAATCATCAGATGCACCAATACGAGTGAAAATACGGTCTATTGAGCCGATCTGCGCCGATTCTGCAGGTACATAACTGCCAATGTGTGCCATGAGAGCGATCAGTGCTGTTTGACGCATATAGGTGGATTTACCGCCCATGTTCGGCCCAGTAATGATCAACATTTTGCGCTTATCGTTGAGTTCAATTGGGTTAGCGATGAACGGTGCGTCCATTACTTTTTCAACCACAGGGTGACGGCCTGCTTGAATATGAATCCCGGTTTCTTTGCTGATGGTTGGACGACAGTAATCTAAGCTTTCTGCACGCTCAGCAAGGTTTTGCAATACATCGATTTGTGATACAGCTGAAGCGATATTTTGCAGGCGTTCTAGGTGTGGAAGCAGTAAATCAAACAGCTCATCCCAAAGTTTTTTCTCAATGGCGAGTGCTTTTGATTTTGAACTCAGTACTTTGTCTTCATGCTCTTTTAGTTCAGGGATGATATAGCGCTCAGCGTTCTTAAGCGTTTGACGCCTTACGTAATGAGGCGGTACTAAGTGACTTTGCCCACGGCTAACTTGAATAAAGAAACCATGCACATTGTTAAAGCCAACTTTCAGCGTATCAATTCCGTGACGCTCTCGCTCTTCTGCTTCGAGCTTATTAAGAAATTCAGTTGCACCATCGGCTAAATCACGCCATTCATCCAACTCTTCGCTGTAGCCTGGTGCAATCACCCCCCCATCACGAATCACAACCGGTGGGTTCTCTTTGACGGCACGCTCTAAAAGATCGCGTATCTCCTCAAATGGTGCGGCATATTGGTGTAGCTTTACTAGATATGGTTGCTTTAGCTCATTGAGAGAAGCATGCAGATCGGGCAGTTGTTGCAGTGCTTGACGCAGTCTAGCCATGTCTCTTGGTCGAGCAGAACGAAGCGCTAATCGAGCTAAAATGCGTTCAATATCACCAATCTGTTTCAATGTTGGTTGTAAATCGCTATATAAGCCTAAATCTTTAAGCTCACCAATGGCATCAAGGCGTTGATTGAGTGTGTCAGTACAACGCATTGGTTGATGAAGCCAGCGTTTTAGCATTCGGCTGCCCATTGCTGTTGCACTGTGATCAAGCACTTCTGCTAGGGTGTTATCTAAACCGCCAGATAAGTTATGCGTGATCTCAAGGTTACGTCTTGTAGCTGCATCTAAAATAACCGAGTGATCTTGGCGATCAAATGTCAATGAACGGATGTGTGGCAGGGTAGTGCGTTGAGTATCTTTAACGTACTGAATTAAACAACCCGCAGCGCATAATCCAAGTTTTGCATTTTCTACACCAAAGCCTACGAGATCACGAGTACCAAACTGTTGGTTAAGCTGCTGCTTGGCAGTATCCAGCTCAAACTCCCACACCGGACGGCGACGATTACCATTTCGGTTGCTCATCAGGTGCACGGGTTCAAAGTCTTCCGGAAAAAGAAGCTCTCTTGGTGAAGTGCGCTGAAGCTCCGCGGCCATCGCTTCTTCATTCTCTGGCTCAATTAATTGAAAGCGGCCAGATGTCATATCAAGCGTTGCGTAACCGAACCTATCGCCGTGGTGGAAAATAGCTGCAATTAAGTTATCGACACGTTCAGAAAGCAGGGCCTCGTCAGTCACGGTGCCCGGAGTCACAATGCGCACAACTTTACGTTCAACTGGGCCTTTACTTGTTGCTGGATCGCCAATTTGCTCACAAATAGCGACAGACTCACCAAGTTGAACCAATTTTGCTAGGTAGCCTTCAATCGAGTGATAAGGAACACCGGCCATTGGGATAGGCTCACCCGCTGAGGCCCCACGCTTTGTCAGAGAGATATCAAGTAACTGAGATGCGCGCTTGGCATCATCATAAAAAAGCTCGTAGAAATCCCCCATACGGTAGAACAAGAGTATTTCAGGATTCTCAGCTTTCAGCCCAAGATATTGCTTCATCATTGGCGTGTGTTTTTGATCGGCTTTCACAGTTCTATTCTTTCGTTTTGATCTATTGCGGCTTAGGATACGTGAATACGATTCACGCGAAAAGATCCAAATTCATACGAAAGACACAAAGAGGTTCTCTGTCATGGCGTCACATCTAGTATTTAATGAACAGCTTAATAAGCAGCTCAGTAAACAGGTCGGTCAGCTACTTCTAGAAACAAAGCAGATCATGGCAACGGCTGAGTCCTGTACAGGGGGAGGGGTTGCCACCTCAATTACCGATATGGCGGGCAGTTCTGCTTGGTTTGATCGCGCATTTGTCACCTATAGCAATGAAGCAAAAATGGAGATGTTAGGTGTTAAGCAAGAGACATTAGAACAATACGGTGCAGTGAGTGAGCCGATTGTGGTTGAAATGGTTAATGGTGCTTTGTCCCATTCAAAAGCGACGTTGGCTGTCTCCATTAGTGGAATTGCCGGGCCAGGTGGCGCAACAGAAGGTAAACCAGTAGGAACGGTTTGTTTTGCTTGGGCAAGTAATTGTGATTGGCGTAAAGTTGAAACGATCTATTTTGAAGGCGATCGTGAGAGTGTTCGATCACAAGCAATAAGTCATGCACTTCAATCCGTTATTGATTATTTGAGTAAGAAATTAAAATAGTGGCTAGAAATAATTGACACTAAATAGTGTGATCCAAACAATATAAAGCTATTATTTTTTTCATACAGCTATAGACACTGTATGAATCAACAGTATAATAAAAGCCAATTAAAGACCCTTACGGGTAACCCGTATATCGGTAAACCAATTGTATTCTAGTTCGCAACTCAAACTGCGAACCGTGTGGAGATAGAGATGGACGCAAATAAAGAAAAAGCATTAGCCGCAGCCCTTGGCCAAATTGAAAAGCAGTTTGGTAAAGGTTCTATTATGCGTCTTGGTGACAACCGTACGATGGATGTTGAAACCATCTCAACAGGTTCACTTTCTCTAGACATCGCACTGGGTGCTGGTGGCCTACCAATGGGACGTATCGTTGAAGTATACGGTCCTGAATCATCAGGTAAAACAACGTTAACGCTTGAGCTTATCGCTGCCGCTCAACGTGTTGGTAAAACTTGTGCGTTCGTTGATGCAGAGCACGCACTTGACCCTATCTACGCACAAAAGCTAGGTGTTGATATCGACGCACTATTGGTTTCTCAACCAGATACTGGTGAGCAAGCTCTAGAAATTTGTGATGCGTTAGCACGCTCTGGCGCGATTGATGTGTTGGTTATCGATTCAGTAGCTGCTCTAACACCAAAAGCTGAAATTGAAGGCGAAATGGGCGACAGCCACATGGGTCTTCAAGCGCGTATGCTTTCACAAGCGATGCGTAAGCTAACGGGTAACCTTAAGCAGTCTAACTGTATGGCAATCTTCATTAACCAAATTCGTATGAAGATTGGTGTGATGTTTGGTAACCCAGAAACGACAACTGGTGGTAATGCACTTAAGTTCTACGCATCGGTTCGTCTTGATATCCGTCGTACAGGTTCTATCAAAGAAGGCGACGAAATCGTTGGTAACGAAACGCGAATCAAAGTAGTTAAGAACAAAATTGCAGCACCATTTAAGCAAGCTGAAACTCAAATCCTTTACGGAAAAGGCTTTAACCGCGAAGGTGAGCTAATTGATTTAGGCGTGAAGAACAAGCTTGTTGAAAAAGCGGGCTCTTGGTATAGCTACAATGGCGATAAGATTGGCCAAGGTAAATCAAACGCTGGTAAGTACCTTCGTGAGCACCCAGCTGTTGCGCTTGAAATCGATACTAAACTACGCGAAATGCTGCTAACTCCAGCTCAACTTGAAGAGCCAGAAAAAGAAGAGCAACCAGAAGAAGAGTTGTAATATTTAGCTAGATTCTTCCCTGATTTAAATCAAGGCCCTGCAATGCAGGGCTTTGTTGTATTTACCATTCAACACTCCTATCAAGCTGAACATTTCCCCCTCAAATATTGAATGCGAAACTGTATTAAATGACGAATTAGTCCCTCATTTGAGGTCAATAGCGTCTTTTTAGTTAGAAAACTAGTCTATGACTTAACCATGATCTACAATACGGCAAAATTCTAACTCGATAATTTTCAGGAAGAGCTGCATGTACATGAGCACTGATGAGGTTCGCAACGCGTTCCTTAAGTTCTTTGAAAGCAAAGGACACCAAATCGTAGACAGTTCATCGTTAGTTCCACATAACGATCCAACCCTGCTATTCACAAACGCAGGTATGAACCAATTCAAAGATTGCTTCTTAGGCTCAGAGAAACGAGCCTACACGCGAGCGACTACGTCTCAGCGTTGTGTACGTGCTGGTGGTAAACACAATGATTTAGAAAACGTTGGCTTTACTGCTCGTCACCACACCTTTTTTGAAATGCTTGGTAACTTCAGCTTTGGTGACTACTTCAAAGAAGATGCTATTGCGTTTGCTTGGGAGTTTCTAACTGAAACTCTACAGCTTCCAAAAGAACGTCTGCTTGTTACCATTTATGAAACAGACGATGAAGCGTTTGATATCTGGAACAAAACGGTAGGTATTCCTGCTGATCGTATCGTTCGTATTGGCGATAAAGAGGGTGGTAAGGCGTTTGAGTCAGATAACTTCTGGCAGATGGGCGACACCGGTCCTTGTGGTCCATGTACTGAAATCTTCTATGATCATGGTGAGCATATCTGGGGCGGGCGTCCTGGAACGCCAGAAGAAGATGGCGATCGCTTTATTGAGATCTGGAATAACGTATTTATGCAGTTTAACCGTCATGCCGATGGCACGATGGAACCACTGCCAAAACCGGCTGTTGATACGGGTATGGGTATCGAGCGTATCTCTGCAATTATGCAAGGCGTTCACTCGAACTATGAAATTGATGTTTTCCAAACATTAATCAAATCAGCGGCAGAAGTGATTGGTCATGACGATCTTTCTAATCAGTCTCTACGTGTGGTTGCTGACCACATTCGTTCATGTGCATTCCTCATTGTTGATGGTGTTATGCCGTCAAATGAAGGCCGTGGTTATGTACTTCGTCGTATTATTCGTCGTGCAGTACGTCACGGTAACAAGCTAGGTGCTCAAGGTTCATTCTTCCATAAACTGCTTCCTGTACTTATTGAAGTCATGGGCACGGCGGGTGAAGAGCTTAAGAAGCAGCAAGCTATTGTTGAAAAAGTTCTGCGTATTGAAGAAGAGAACTTTAGCCGAACTCTAGAGCGTGGCATGGTTATCTTAAATGAGGCTCTTGATAATCTAGAAGGCAGCGTACTAGACGGTGAAACTGTCTTCAAACTGTATGACACTTATGGATTCCCTGCTGACTTAACTAATGATGTTGCGCGTGAGCGTGAATTGTCTATTGATGAAGCTGGCTTTGAAAAGGCGATGGAAGAGCAGCGTAAACGTGCTCGTGAAGCGGGCCAATTTGGTACCGACTACAACGCGACTATCAAAATTGATAGTGAAAGTGAGTTCTGTGGTTATGAAGCAACGACAGGCAGCAGCAAGGTATCAGCACTTTTTGTTGAAGGCGAAGAAGTTTCTACTCTTTCTGCTGGTGACAAAGCGATCATCGTATTAGATGAAACGCCGTTCTATGCAGAATCAGGTGGACAATGTGGTGACGCAGGTCAGTTGATTACTGACGCTGGTGTATTCACTGTTGAAGACACACAAAAGCTAGGCAATGCAATTGCCCATCACGGTGTACTTTCTGAAGGTGTATTCGCTAAAGGCGACGAAGTAAGCGCAAAGGTTGATGCATCACGCCGCGCTGCCATTACTTTGAACCACTCAGCAACTCACTTACTACACGCTGCTTTGCGTTCTGTTCTTGGTGACCACGTTGCTCAGAAAGGCTCATTGGTTAAGCCAAATAATCTACGTTTTGACTTTTCTAACTTAGAAGCGGTTACACCTGCTGAGTTGAAAGAAGTAGAGCGTATGGTTAATGCTCAAGTTCGTCAAAATCACGTTATTGAAACTAACATCATGGATATCGAGTCTGCTAAACAAAAAGGTGCTATGGCACTGTTTGGTGAGAAGTATGATGATGAAGTTCGCGTACTATCAATGGGTGAGTTTTCTACAGAGCTTTGTGGTGGTATTCACGCAAGCAACACGGGTGACATTGGTCTATTTAAGATCACATCGGAAGGTGGCATTGCTGCGGGTATTCGTCGTATTGAAGCGGTGACTGGTGAAGCGGCGTTGGATGCTGTTGATGCACAGCAAGCTCAGTATGAAGAGAAACTCAGCGAAGCTGCTAGCAAGTCAAAGCAATTAGAAAAAGAGATCCAACAACTGAAAGGCAAGATGGCTGCTGCGGAAAGCGCGAACATCATGGGTAAGGTTGAAGAGATCGAAGGTACAAAAGTTCTTGTTGCTGCCATCGAAGGCGGTGACAACAAAAACTTACGCGTAATGGTTGATGAAGCTAAGAATCGCGTTGGTAGTGGCATCATTCTTCTTGCGAACGTTAACGATGGCAAGATTGGCCTAATCGCTGGCGTGACTAAAGATCTTATCGGCAAAGTGAAAGCTGGTGATCTAGTCAAGATGGTTGCAGAGCAAGTTGGTGGCAAAGGCGGTGGCCGTCCTGATATGGCTCAAGCTGGTGGTAATGATATCGAAGCATTACCTGAAGCACTTACTTCTACTCGTGCTTGGTTACAAGAGCGCTTGAAGTAACCGTTAGCAAAAAAAGTATGCTTAATTGAAAAGTTTTGATTGAGCATAACAATGTTATTAGAACCAAGTGGTTTAATTGGCCGAAATACAGAGCCAAGTAGACGACTTGGTTTTTCTCTTTTACATACCTATGAAGTTTGTTTCTGTAGGTCCAATAAGATTTAGTCTTGGGAAGGTGAAGGCTGGTGAAAAAGCCCGTTATCGTACAAAAATTTGGTGGGACGTCAGTAGGAACGATTGAATCGATTCATACTGTCGCCAAACATATTATTAATGCTAAGAATCAAGGCAATCATATTGTGGTTGTTGTGTCAGCTATGTCAGGAGAGACGAATCGCTTAATGTCTTTGGCAAAGCAGATCGACAGTGTGCCAAACGCGCGCGAGCTTGATGTCTTGTTGTCATCTGGAGAGCAAGTCTCGATGGCACTGCTTGCTATGGCGCTCAGTAAACTTGGGTATAAAGCGTGTTCACTAACAGGAACACAAGCCAGCATACAGACAGATAACCAACATAATGACGCCACGATCAAATGCATTGATACCTATGCGATTGAAAGCCGACTAGAGCAAGACAACATAGTCATTGTAGCTGGCTTTCAAGGGATTAATGATAACGGAGACATCACGACTTTAGGGCGTGGCGGATCAGATACCAGTGCTGTTACGTTAGCTGGGGCACTAAAGGCGAAAGAGTGTCAGATTTTTACTGATGTTGATGGCATTTACACTTGCGATCCAAGAGTGGTTCCCAATGCTAAGAAACTAGATGTTATTGATTTTCCATCGATGGAGCAGTTGGCCCGTAAAGGTGCCAAGGTATTACATTTGCCCTCAGTTCAATATGCATGGAAAAACAATGTACCGCTTCGAGTTCTTTCTACTTTCAAAACGAACAATGGCAGTTTGATTCAAGGAGAGGTAGCGTCCAAAAACGTTGCAGGAATCGCGATAAGTCGAAATATGCTATTGGTCGAGATAGAGCCCGCACACTTAGCAAGTGCGACGACACAGTGCCAAATGCTCGGGATCACCATCTGGAATGTGATCAAACATCCAGATCACGTGAGCATTGTGATTGAACATGACTCAATTTCTAAATTGGATCTGGTGTTCAGTGACAAAATCCGTAATAGTTCAGAGGTAAGCCTGTTAACGGTCGTTGGCTTGCGAGCAAAAGGATTGATTAAGTCATCAAAGCAGTTGTTAATAGGACGTGATATTAACGTTGTCAGCGATTTTATTGAGAATGAATCATTGACGATTGTTTTATCTAAAGATTGCGTAGATAATGCAGCTTATGTGCTACATGATGCTTATATTGCCCAAAGCCAAGCATTCGATGGCCAAAAGAAACACGTGCTTTTAGGCTAATATTGATTAACATTATTGTTTACGAAAATATAACTTTTGTTAGATAATGCTTTCGTAGCAAATTTATTTAGAGACTACTCAAGGAGCTAGTAATGCTAATTTTGACTCGCCGTGTTGGCGAAACTCTTATGATCGGTGATGAAGTAACTGTCACTGTTCTTGGTGTAAAAGGTAATCAGGTTCGTATCGGTGTAAATGCTCCAAAAGAGGTTTCTGTACACCGTGAAGAGATCTACATGCGAATCCAAGCAGAAAAAGGTAATGGTAACGTTGCACCTGGCGGCAGTTACTAATATCTAAGAGGCTAGCATCTATGCTGGCCTTTTTTGTGAGTTTAAAACAGATAATACGAGTAAAAAGAGTGATTTCACATCGCTTTGATTAAATTGCAAACGGTTGACGTTTTTTTTAATCTTTTTGCCAAGAAAGTGTTTGACATATTTTCGGTAAATCGTAATATGTGCCTCCGCAAGACGGAGAGGTGGCCGAGAGGCCGAAGGCGCTCCCCTGCTAAGGGAGTATGTGGTTTATAGCCGCATCGAGGGTTCGAATCCCTCCCTCTCCGCCATTCTTGCTTATTTGTTGTAGCATACAAATAATTGTTTGTTTTAGCAGGCAAACAGACAGAGAACAAAATGTGCGTCCTTAGCTCAGCTGGATAGAGTACCTGGCTACGAACCAGGCGGTCGGAGGTTCGAATCCTCCAGGACGCGCCATTCTTTTTAAGAGTCACTTCTTATTAGAATGAAAGATATAATGTGGAGAGGTGGCCGAGTGGCCGAAGGCGCTCCCCTGCTAAGGGAGTATGTGGTTTATAGCCGCATCGAGGGTTCGAATCCCTCCCTCTCCGCCATTTATTGGCCTTAGGTCAATTTTTTTGTTCCAAAAGAAATAAATTGTGATATTGTTCACAATCTTGTGCGTCCTTAGCTCAGCTGGATAGAGTACCTGGCTACGAACCAGGCGGTCGGAGGTTCGAATCCTCCAGGACGCGCCACTATTTAGGGTTTTCATTAATCCTGATATTGATAACTTAATTAACACTAAGTTAATAGAGAATTCAGTATCGAAACCTTGTGCGCTCTTAGCTCAGCTGGATAGAGTACCTGGCTACGAACCAGGCGGTCGGAGGTTCGAATCCTCCAGAGCGCGCCACTATTTAGGGTTTTCATTAATCCTGATGTTGAAATTTGCTTTATAAGTAAAGTGTTCCAATATCAAAACCGTGCGTCCTTAGCTCAGCTGGATAGAGTACCTGGCTACGAACCAGGCGGTCGGAGGTTCGAATCCTCCAGGACGCGCCACTATTTAGGGTTTTCATTAATCCTGATATTGAAGATCTAATTAGCTTTACCGCAACTTAGACAATTCAATATCAAAACCCGTGCGCTCTTAGCTCAGCTGGATAGAGTACCTGGCTACGAACCAGGCGGTCGGAGGTTCGAATCCTCCAGAGCGCGCCACTATTAAGGGTTTTCATTAATCCTGATGTTGATACTTATCTTAGTTATTAATATCAAAACCCCACGCGTCCTTAGCTCAGCTGGATAGAGTACCTGGCTACGAACCAGGCGGTCGGAGGTTCGAATCCTCCAGGACGCGCCACTATACGAAAGCCTCGCTAATTAGCGAGGCTTTTTAATTAACATCTCATTATCATTCTGATAACTTTAAAATCACAACTCGTTGTTTTAAAAGAAAAATCCAATAACTATTAACTCCATCTCAGTATTCGTTCAAAATTTGTATTAACGTCCATAAATTGGCTAGTTTTATTACCTAAAAAGCATTAAATTTTCAGAGTTATGTGATTTGAACGGTGAAATATCCACCGGATTTGTGTTTTATCATAAAGAGTTGATTAAACAAAATTGACAAACTTTTACCAATCGAGATAATCCTAGATCACTGTCGACACTGTTTACTGGAACCGTCGGCACATAAATTGTCAGGATGACAAAGAAAGGAAGCAACATGACAAATATTGGAAGCCTGCTAGGCGACGCTGCAACCCTGATGATTACGGGAATGTCAGTCGTATTTATTTTCCTAACTATTCTTGTATACCTCGTTCGGTTAATGTCGAAACTAGTGCCAACAGAAGCACCAGAGACGTTTTCCACACCAATTCAAAATAATAAAGTTCAATCAAATCCTTCTGCTATCAGTCCGAAAGTTGTTGCAGCGATCTCAGCTGCCGTTCACCAACATCGTACAGTTACAGCTAAATAGATTTTTTAAGGATTAAAAGGAGTTAATGAGCATGTCTAAACCACTAGCTATTACGGATGTGGTCCTTCGTGACGCCCATCAGTCACTATTCGCTACGCGTATGCGTATTGAAGATATGCTGCCTATTGCGGCAGAGTTGGATAAAGTCGGGTATTGGTCACTTGAAACTTGGGGTGGTGCCACCTTTGATTCTTGTATTCGATTTCTAGGGGAAGACCCTTGGGAGCGTCTGCGTGAATTAAAAAAAGCGATGCCAAATACACCAATGCAAATGTTACTGCGTGGTCAGAACCTGCTGGGTTACCGCCACTATGCGGATGACGTGGTAGAGAAATTTGTCGAACGAGCTCATACCAATGGTATGGATGTATTTCGTATCTTTGATGCGATGAATGACGTACGTAACTTCCAAACATCGGTTAAAGCTGCCATTGATGTTGGTGCACATGCGCAAGGAACTATGTCTTATACGACAAGCCCTGTTCATAATTCAGATACATGGGTAGATTTGGCGAAGCGCTTAGAAGACCTTGGTTGTCACTCTTTGTGTATTAAAGATATGTCTGGCCTTTTAAAGCCTTATGAGGCTGAAGAGCTCATTACACGTATTAAAGCATCATGTGATGTTCCTCTCGCACTCCATTGCCATGCTACGACTGGTCTTTCGACTGCAACAGCGGTGAAGGCCGTAGAAGCAGGTATCGATATTCTTGATACCGCAATCTCTTCAATGAGCTGTACTTACGGACATACGCCGACTGAAACAGTTGTCGCGATGCTTGAAGGCACAGAGCGAGATACTAATTTAAAACTTGATCAAATTGAGCCTATTGCAGCTTACTTCCGTGAAGTACGTAAAAAATATGCAAAATGGGAAGGCCAACTTAAAGGTATTGATTCACGAATTCTCATTGCTCAAGTTCCTGGTGGCATGCTTACCAATATGGAAGGCCAGCTAAAAGAACAAGGCGCAGCTGATCGTCTTGATGAAGTTCTTGAAGAGATCCCACGCGTTCGTAAAGAGCTGGGTTATATCCCACTGGTTACGCCGACATCGCAAATTGTAGGTTCTCAAGCGGTAATTAATGTATTAACGGGTGAGCGCTATAAGAGCATCACTAAAGAGACAGCTGGTTTGCTGAAGGGTGAATATGGTGCTGCTCCTGCTGAAGTTGATCAAGCACTACAAGCAAAAGTACTAGACGGTGCTGAGCCGGTAACTTGTCGTCCTGCTGATTTGATTGAAAATGAGCTCAATACATTAACCACAGAGCTTTTAGAAAAAGCAAAAGCGGATGGCATATCTTTAGCTGAAGATACAGTTGATGATGTATTAACTTATGCACTTTTCCCACAAGTTGGTTTGAAGTTCCTTAAAAATCGTCGTAACCCTGAAGCATTTGAACCGGCACCTAGCGTAGAACAAGTTCAACCACAAGTTGCTGCTAAAGCGGCTCCAGGTGGTATTGAAAGTTACAGCGTGAAAGTAGATGGTCAAGTATTTGATGTTGAAGTAGGCCCTCAAGGGGAGCTAACGTCTGTTGTGCCAACTCAAGCGTCAGCTCAAGCAGCTCCTGTAGCAGCCTCTGCGGGTAACGCTGAAGCTGTACCAGCGCCACTAGCCGGTAACATTTTCAAAGTGAACGTCCAAGCTGGCGCTCAAGTTGCCGAAGGTGACGTGTTATTGATACTTGAAGCAATGAAGATGGAAACAGAAGTACGTGCTGCTCGTGGTGGTATCGTACAAGATCTTCATGTGAAAGAGGGCGATGCCGTGACTGTTGGCTCACCACTTCTAAGCTTAGCGTAAGGGATCACCATGGAAGGATTGATGATCTTATGGTCAGAGACAGGGATTGCTAATTTTGAATTTGGCCAGCTATGCATGATGCTAGTTGGTGCAATTCTGTTATTTTTAGCGATCACTCGTGGCTTTGAACCGTTACTCTTACTGCCTATTGGCTTTGGCGCAATACTAGCAAATATCCCCAATGCAGGATTTACTGATCCGGGTGGCTTGCTCTATTACGTTTATTACATTGGTATTGAAACAGGTGTTTTCCCACTGCTTATCTTTATGGGCGTAGGGGCAATGACGGACTTCGGTGCTCTGATTGCAAACCCTAAAACACTATGGCTTGGGGCTGCGGCTCAGTTTGGTATCTTCGCAACGCTATTTGGTGCGATTATGCTTAACTATATTCCTGGTATGGAGTTCTCAATGCCAGATGCCGCTTCTATCGCAATCATTGGTGGTGCAGATGGACCAACGGCTATATTCCTAGCCAGTAAGCTATCACCAGAGCTGCTTGGGGCAATTGCGGTAGCCGCTTATAGCTACATGGCATTAGTACCGATTATCCAGCCACCAATTATGAAGGCTTTAACAACGCCTGAAGAACGTCAGATTAAAATGGCTCAGCTGAAACATGTTGGCAAAGCGGAGAAGGTCATCTTCCCACTTGCTGTACTGTTGATGACTATCTTGTTCCTACCATCAGCGACACCTTTAGTCGGTATGTTCTGTTTAGGTAACTTGATGCGTGAAGCTGGTGTGGTTGATCGTTTATCAAAAACGGCGCAAAACGAGCTTATTAACATCGTAACGATCTTCTTAGGTCTTGGTGTTGGTTCTAAACTTCAAGCAGAGCAGTTCTTGAACTTCAAAACGCTAGGTATTCTATTACTTGGTGCTGTTGCCTTTAGTATAGGTACAGCCGCTGGTGTTTTGATGGCTAAGCTATTAAACAAGTACTCTAAAGAAGATATTAACCCACTCATTGGTGCTGCAGGTGTTTCCGCTGTACCGATGGCTGCGCGTGTTGTGAATAAGGTTGGCTTACAGGCTAATCCACAAAACTTCTTGCTGATGCATGCTATGGGACCAAATGTAGCCGGTGTACTTGGCTCTGCGGTTGCTGCAGGTATTCTTCTTGCCTTGGTCGGTTGATAATAGCTGATCGGTTGATAAGAATGGCTCGGTTAATAATGATTAGCTGGTTAACAAAAGCGCATTTGGTCAGTTGATGGTTAAATTGCGAGCTAATAGTTAACTTAATTGAAAGAAATGTTATATATTCAAAGGGATGCTTCGGCATCCCTTTCTTTTTTTCAATAGGGAATAGAACAGATGGAAAACAAGCAAATAGCAATTACCAAGTTTGGTGAAGCAGATGTCCTTGCCACTCTTACTTCCGAAGTGCCCCAACCAAAATCTGGCGAAGTACTTGTTAAAGTTGCTTTTTCCGGGGTTAACCCTATTGATGTAAAAACACGTGCAGGTCTTGGCTGGGCAGCTGCTCAAAATAAAGATAACTTACCTTGGGTTCCTGGCTATGATATTTCAGGTAAAGTCGTTGCGGTGGGTGATGATTCATCGCGCTTTGAGCAAGGGGCCAATGTTGCAGGCTTTATTGGCTTTCCACTTCAAGGTGGAGGCTATAGCCAGTATGTCTGTGTTGCAGAGAGTGAGCTTAGCCTCATTCCTGATGCTGTAACACTAGAAGCGGCTGCGGTCCTTCCTTTAGCGGGCCAAACCGCGGCTCAAGCGTTGAATAAAGCAGAAGTAAAGGAAGGCGACCGTGTTCTTATTCTTGCAGGGGCAGGCGGTGTCGGGCACTTGGCGATACAAATCGCGATTGCTGCAAAAGCTGAAGTGTTTACTACCTGCAGTGAGCGTAATCTTGATTATCTGGCAACCCTTGGTGCACATGCTATCAATTACCAATTCGCTCCAGTATCAGAAAGAGTTGAAGAAGTAGATGTGTTGATTGATTTAGTGGGTGGTGATGCTGCTTTGGATGCATTGAAGTGTTTAAAAGATGGCGCACGTGTTGTTACTGTACCGACTCTCTCTGCTGAGTTAATTTGTGAAAAAGCCAAACTGCTTGGGTTTGAAGCAACAGGCATGTTAGTTGACCCAGATCCTGAGCAACTTGATACCATGCTTTATATGGTCAGTGTTGGGTTACTTAAAGTTGAAATCCAACAAATATTCCCTTTTACCCAAGCGCAAGATGCCCATCTGCAAATAGAAACAGGGCATACGCGAGGCAAGGTGTTACTTGATATGCAATGCTAGAGACATTTACTACCGCGTTTGAAACTTTTGCTCTTTGGTTCTCTGATTCAGCTTTATGGGTACTTTTTATTAGTGGTTTCTTGAGCGCCACCTTATTACCCGGTGGCTCTGAAGCGGGTTTAATTGCCACACTCAGCCTGAATCAATATTCTACTCTGATTATTATTGTTGTTGCGACTTTGGGCAATACCCTTGGTGGTATGACTAACTATTGGTTGGGGTTATGGTTACCTAATCGAACTCAACAAGAAAAGCATGGTCATAAAGCTATTAGCTGGCTTAATCGATACGGCTACTGGACGTTATTATTTAGTTGGCTCCCAATTATTGGTGACCCACTCTGCTTAGCCGCAGGTTGGCTAAGAATGCGCTTACTACCTTGTTTTGTTCTTATTCTGATCGGCAAAGCACTTCGATATAGCTTATTAGCTGCAATCTATTTTGGTTTTTTTTAAGGAAACATCATGAGAAACATTTGGTTAGGAGCGTTCTCCCTCCTTACTATTTCAGCCTGTTCAAGTTACACCATTCCTTCCGTTCCTTTTTTCTCTTCAGTGCCGGAAGGGATGACTCTAATTGAAGAAGTGTCTCAAACACCTGACGCAGTGATGATCCCCTATTCAAAGTATCAGTTAGATAATGGTTTAACCGTTATTCTCTCTCCAGATCACTCGGATCCTTTGGTTCACGTCGATGTTACCTATCATGTTGGTTCAGCACGTGAAGACGTTGGTAAATCGGGCTTTGCTCATTTTTTTGAGCACATGATGTTCCAAGGTTCTGAGAATGTCGGTGATCAAGAGCACTTCAGAATTATTACTGAAGCTGGTGGCACATTAAACGGCACGACAAATCGTGATCGAACCAATTACTTTCAAACGGTACCCTCTAATCAACTTGAAAAAGTGCTTTGGCTAGAGTCGGATCGTATGGGGTTCTTGCTGGATGCAGTCTCTCAGCACAAGTTTGAGATTCAACGAGATACCGTAAAAAATGAGCGTGCACAAAGTTACGATAATCGTCCTTATGGATTGATGTGGGAGCGGATGGGCGAAGCAATTTATCCAGAAGGTCATCCATATTCATGGCAACCAATCGGTTATGTAGAAGACCTTGATCGTGTTGATGTTAATGATTTGAAAGACTTCTTCTTGCGTTGGTACGGTCCTAATAATGCCGTGATCACCATAGGTGGAGATTTCGATGAAGATGAGACACTTGCTTGGCTTAATCAATATTTCGGCTCTATTCCTAAGGGGCCTGAAGTAGAAAAAGCACCTAAGCAGCCTGCTCAATTAACAGAAGATCGTTATCTGACTTTAGAAGATCGTATTCAGCAGCCAATGGTCGTTGTTGGGTGGCCTACAGAGTACCGTGGACACGAGCAGCAAGTGTCGATAGATTCATTAGCCAATGTACTTGGTGGGGGGGCGAACAGTTTGCTCTACCAACGCCTAGTGAAAACTCAAAAGGCGGTAGATGCAGGCGCATTTCAAGACTGTGCTGAACTGTCATGTACATTTTATGTATATGCAATGGGCGCATCTGGTGGTGAAGGTAACCTGACACCTCTTTATCAAGAGTTGATGGAAACACTTGAAGAGTTCTCCCTGCAAGGAGTACAGCAAGAGCGTCTTGACCAAATTACAGGCATGTCTGAAGCCAATGCTGTATTTGCACTAGAGAGTGTTCGTGGAAAAGTAACCCAGCTTGCCTCTAACCAGACCTTCTATGGCCAGCCGGATCGCATTGAAACACATCTACAGCAGATCCACGAAGTCACCCCTGAAACAGTGATGTCTGTGTACCAAAGCTATCTTCAAGGGAAGCCAAAAGTGACGCTTAGTGTTATTCCTAGAGGTAAAATGGAGTTGGCTGTAAAAG
This sequence comes from Vibrio kyushuensis, assembly GCF_050337325.1. NCBI lineage: Bacteria > Pseudomonadati > Pseudomonadota > Gammaproteobacteria > Vibrionales > Vibrionaceae > Vibrio > Vibrio kyushuensis. The sequence goes on along the minus strand of NZ_JAKJSV010000003.1, from coordinate 518,402 downwards.
AGGCGGACTTTGCTCCAGCTGAGCGAACACTTCCAGAATACCAGAAAATAGCCGATGACCAACTTGAGCAACGCAAAGCAGAAGACAGTTTTGACCGCTCTATTATGCCGCCGGTAGCGGGTGGCGTGAAGGCTCAGATGCCTAAACTGTATGAGATCTACTTTGACAATGGTGCAGAGCTGCTAGGCACGAAAACAACGGAAACCCCGACCGTTCAAATTGAATTTTATCTACCCGCTGGAGAAAGGCACGTCGCTAAAGGCAAAGAGGGTTTAGCTAATTTGACGGCCTCTTTACTGGAAGAGGGAACCCAACATCGCACTTTAGAAGCACTAAAAGCCGAGTTAGATAAACTAGGTAGTCACATTAGTGTGAGTGCTGGCTCTTACACGACCTCAATCAGCGTTTCTGCACTTGAGAAGAATTTAACCCCAACGCTTGCGATTGTTGAAGAGATTCTATTTGCGCCTAAATTCGATGAAGATGACTTTGAACGAGTTAAAAAACAGATGCTTGAAGGCATTGTTTATCGTCACCAAACACCTAGTTGGTTAGCTTCTCAAGCAACACGACAGGTTGTCTTTGGTCGATCTCTATTTGCTCGTTCTCGTGACGGAACAGAAGCCTCTTTGTCAAACCTCACCTTAGAGGATGTGACAGAGTTTTATAATAAACACTACACGCCACATGGAGCTCAAATTGTCGTAGTGGGAGACATTAATAAGAACAACATTAAAAAAGAGTTAGCGTTCTTTTCTGACTGGGAAGGGGAAGTATCGCCACTGCTTAGACCTCAAGTGGTAAAACCGTTAACAGAGCAAAAAATATACGTCGTAGATAAACCTCATGCACCTCAAAGTGTTGTTCGCTTAGTAAGAAAAGGGCGCTCATTTGATGCAACCGGAGAGACTTATTTAACCCAACTGGCTAACTTTAATTTAGCTGGTAATTTTAATAGTCGAATCAACCAGAATCTTCGTGAAGATAAGGGTTATACCTATGGCGCGAGTGGTTATTTAGCGGCGAACAGAGAAGTCGGCATTATTGTATTCAACGCTCAAGTTCGTGCGGATTCAACGGTTGCTTCGATAGTGGAGATACAAAAAGAGCTCGCACTATTTAGTGAAGAGGGCATAACTGAAGCTGAGCTAGATTTTTTACGCTTGGCGGTTGGCCAGCAAGATGCACTAAAATATGAGACCCCATCACAAAAAGCGGCGCTACTGAGTAATATCCTTACTTACAGTCTGGATGAGGATTACCTTCAACAGAGAAATCAAATCGTCGATACTGTGAATAAATCAACATTGGATAAACTGGCTAAGAAATGGTTTACCCCAGATGACTACCAGATAATCGTGGTTGGCGATACCGAGAGCTTAATACCGGAGTTAGAAAAATTAGAAATTCCGATAGAAGAGCTTGAAATCATCCGTTAGAGTACACATTTATAAAGGGCGGACTATTCCGCCCAAATTCTAACAACCTATTTAGCGCCAGTTAAACTGTGAGTTTTTCTTGCAGCGCCTAAATATGAACATAAGTGACCCTCATTTTGACTGATTTTGCTGCTAGGCTAGGTTTGATAGCCAAACAATCGGACGTGTTTAAGCAATATGGACGTGGTGTTGAGCGTGAGACTCTGCGCTATCACCAAAACGGACACCTTGCGACCACACCACACCCTGAAGGATTAGGCTCAGCGTATTCAAATGAATGGATCACGACAGACTTTTCTGAATCTTTATTAGAGTTCATTACCCCAGTATCGAATGATGTCTCTACGTTGGTTTACCAACTGGAAGATATCCACCACTTTACTCAAACTAATTTGGGTGAAGAGAAGATGTGGCCAATGTCGATGCCTTGCTATGTGGGTGGTGAAGATGACATTAATCTTGCTTATTACGGTACGTCTAACTCCGGTAAGATGAAAACTCTTTATCGTGAAGGGTTAAAACACCGTTACGGCAGTTTGATGCAAATCATCTCTGGTGTGCATTTTAACTTCTCTTTTCCTGAAGCGTTTTGGGATGCTTTGCATGGCGAGCAAGAGCAAGGTGAACGTGAAGCGAGTAAATCAGAGTCATATTTTGGCCTTATTCGTAATTACTACCGCTTTGGTTGGCTGATCCCGTACTTCTTCGGTGCGTCACCAGCGCTATGTTCTTCTTTCCTCAAAGGAAGAGAAACAAAGCTGCCTTTTGAAAATATTAATCAGACCCTATATCTACCTCATGCAACCTCATTAAGGCTAAGTGATTTAGGCTATACCAATAGCGCTCAAAGCGTATTGAAGATTGGCTTTAACAGTCTCGACCAATACCTAGAGGGGCTAAATAAAGCGATTCGCACCCCTTCAGAAGAGTTTGCCAACATTGGTATTAAAGTTGAAGGTGAATACCGACAGCTAAATAGTAATGTTCTACAAATTGAAAATGAACTGTACGCTCCAATCCGCCCTAAACGTGTTGCGCGATCTGATGAAAAACCGTCAGAGGCGCTAGAGCGAGCTGGCGTTGAATATATCGAAGTTCGTTCATTAGATGTAAACCCTTTTAGCTCGGTAGGTATTACCGAAGAACAGGTTCGTTTTCTTGATCTGTTCCTAACGTGGGCGACATTAAGCGACTCAGATCCTATGGATGACTGTGAGCTTGAGTGCTGGCGTGATAATTGGAATAAAGTGATTGTTGAAGGGCGTAAGACGGGTCTAGAGCTTCAAATTGGCTGTCGCGGAGAGCAATTGACTCTGCAAGACTGGGCTAAGCGAGTGTTTGATGATCTTATTCTGATTGCCCGCTCAATGGATGAAGAACATGGCGGTCGAGCATATCAAGATGTTTGTGATAAATTGCTTCTATGGATTGATGATCCAGAGTTAACGATTTCCGGACAATTACTGGCGATGACAAAGCAGCACGGTGGTTTAGGTAAGCTCGGCTGTGAACTTGGTTTGACGTATCGCGAGCAATATAAGCAGCATCAATATAAAGTATACTCTCAACAAGAGATGGAATCTGAGGTGGTTCGCTCGAGACAAGCTCAAGCCACACAAGAATCGAATGATACAGATGACTTTGACCAGTACTTAGAAAGCTATTTCTCTTATTTGAAATAGTGGGATGTACCAAGTCGTTAAACATAATTAAAAGAGACTAGCCGCAGGGCTGGGGCAGGTATGTGGCATGAGTAACGAAAGACTTATGCCCATCGATAATTGAGGGAAAAGCAATGCCGTTATTAGACAGTTTTACCGTTGACCACACTCGTATGAATGCACCTGCAGTTCGTGTTGCAAAGACAATGAAAACGCCAAAAGGCGATACTATTACGGTGTTTGATCTACGCTTCACTGCACCAAACAAAGACATTCTTTCAGAAGAAGGTATTCATACGCTTGAGCACTTATACGCAGGCTTTATGCGTGATCACCTAAATGGCGACTCAGTGGAGATTATTGATATCTCTCCAATGGGCTGTCGTACTGGTTTCTACATGAGCCTTATTGGTACACCAAGTGAAGATGCGGTAGCTGCAGCTTGGCTAGCGGCAATGGAAGATGTATTAAAAGTGGCTGATCAAAATAAGATCCCAGAGCTGAACGAGTACCAGTGTGGAACGGCTGCAATGCACTCATTGTCTGACGCTCAACAAATTGCAAAAAATATTATTGCAGCGGGAATTTTAGTAAATAAAAACGATGAACTTGCACTGCCAGAAGCAATGCTAAATGAGTTGAAAGTCGACTAGTTTTTAGATTGTCACAGATTATAAGAAACGCAATAAAAAAGCCTTGAGAAACACTCAAGGCTTTTTTTGTGTCCTGTATTCATATACTGAGGACTAAGTCAGCTTTGGAAATACTCTGACTAGTTTGATTCTATTTTCTTCAAGCTCAACAATTTCCATTGGGTGTTCAGCGACTCGAACACTGATATGGCTTTCTGGAATATCTTCTAAGTGCTCTAAAATAAGACCGTTAAGGGTAACTGGCCCATCGGTTGGCAGCTTCCATTGGAGACCTTTGTTGATATCTCGGATATTGGTGCTCCCTTCAATCAGAAAGCTTCCGTCAGCTTGAGGTGTTATTTCATCCGATAAGCTTGGCGCAATGGAGGTCGTAAACTCACCAACAATTTCTTCTAATATATCTTCTAAGGTAACAAGACCATTGATGTCGCCATACTCATCAACAATCAGCCCTATACGCTCTTTATTACGCTGGAATTTTAAAAGCTGTACATTCAAAGGGGTGCTTTCAGGAATGAAGTAAACTTCATCAGCCGCACGCAACAGTGTCTCTTTATTGAATTCATTTTTCTCAAGCATCAAGCGATACGCTTCTCGAAGCCTTAACATTCCAACTACTTCATCAATTTGGTCGCGGTAAAGAACAACTCGACCATGAGGTGAGTGAGTGAGTTGGCGAACGATAGACTTCCAATCATCGTTGATATCGATACCAGTAATTTCATTTCGAGGGATCATGATGTCGTTGACCGTAACATGCTCTAAATCCAGAATGGATACCAACATATCTTGGTGACGTTGTGGAATGAGGTTTCCAGCTTCGTTAACAACCGTGCGCAACTCTTCCGAACTTAAATGATCTTCTTTATTGTGCTCTGCTTTCACGCCTAATAAACGAATAAAGCCATTGGTAATAAAGTTCACCAAAATAACCAATGGAGAAAGCACTTTCATTAAGAAAAGAAGCAGGATACTGCTCGCGTAGGAAACACGTTCAGGGTATAAGCTTGCGATCGTTTTTGGCGTCACTTCAGCAAAGACTAAAATAACCATGGTCAGCAAACCGGTGGCGAGAGCTACACCCACATCACCATATAGGCGCATACCTATGATAGTAGCGATGGCCGATGCGAGGATATTAACTAGGTTGTTGCCGATAAGAATCAGACCAATCAATCGGTCTGGTCGGCTTAACAGTTTTTCAACACGCTTTGCACCTTTGTGCCCTGTTCCGGCTAAATGCTTTAACCGATAACGGTTTAGAGACATCATTCCCGTTTCTGAGCCTGAAAAGTATCCGGAGATAACGATCAAACAGCCAAGTAACGTGAACAAAAAAACTGTGGAGATGTCGTCCAATCTAAAATTTCCCTTTTTATCTATTGCTTAATTTATGACCGATAATAATAAAGATGTCAATGGTGCTATAACATTGAACCCTATTAAAAGGTAATAAGAAGAGTCACTTACTCGTTTTGTTAGTTAACTAACAAGATAATAATACAATTAGTTATTACCAAAATGAGTGAGTCACAGGTGAATGAGTTAAGTCAGAATGATCTCTTTGACAAATCGACTTCCGAAATAGGCCAAAGTGAGTAACGTTGCGCCCGCGACAGCAAACCAAGTTACCTTACGTCCACGCCAGCCTTTTTGGTAATGACCCCAAAGAAGGGTTGAGTAGATAACCCAAGCAATAAACGACAAAATGCCTTTATGTGCTTTACCTTGGGCAAACATGTCTTGAACAAAAAATGCACCAGTAATCAACGTACCAGTTAACAGAAGCGTTCCGATAAGAATGATCTTAAATAACTGACGTTCAACCATCATCAAAGGTGGCAAGTTTGGATTAATCGCCAACGCTTTTTTTGCCTTAAGCTTGTGGTCAAGCCATGCAAGTTGCAGCGCGTACAGTGCACCAATGGAAAGGGTAGAATACGAGAACAGTGCTAAGGAAATATGAAGGAGTAACTTTGGCTCATTTTCCAAATGGGTAATAAAGGCACTGGATATAAATGTTGCTCCCATTAAGTTGATGGCTGAGAAGCTATACACCACGGGAAGCAAAAACCATAATCTTGTTTTCAGCATCGCAATGCTCATAACAAGAGAGATAATAAAGCTGATTAATGACGCAACATTGAGGATGCTAAGGTTTTGTCCGTTACCATTAAATATAAGATCACTTAATAACCAGCCATGCAAAGCCAGCGCAATAGCAGCACTCGTAAAGACAGTTTTAGATTTGATCCCTGTTTGTTGGACTAACCCAGGAATAATCGTTGCGATCGCGAGCGCATATAAAATTGCAGAAGTAACAGCGACTAAGTTATCCATTAATATCACAAGTTTTGTCGATTAATTAACGAATTATAACCTGCATCAAGCGCTTGGGCTATCGCATATCCAGATAGAATTGCAATAGATGAGATATCAAATCTTAAGAAGGCTGTGACAACGGGTATGACTACCACCGTGGCTAATGTATACTCATCATAATTTGTCGCCTGATAGCGAAGAGTAAAAAGATGTTTGAGAATTTAACTGATCGATTGTCCAAAACGCTGAAAAATATCAGCGGTAAAGGTCGTTTGACCGAAGATAATATTAAAGAGACGTTGCGCGAAGTTCGCATGGCGTTGTTAGAAGCTGATGTAGCCCTTCCTGTTGTACGTGATTTTGTAAAGCGCGTTAAAGAAGGCGCTGTGGGTGTTGAGGTTTCTAAATCTCTAACACCGGGCCAAGAGTTCATCAAGATTGTTCAAGCTGAGCTTGAAGCCGTGATGGGTGAATCCAATGAAGCGCTTGATTTAGCAGCGCAGCCACCTGCTGTGATCTTAATGGCGGGTTTGCAAGGTGCAGGTAAAACAACCAGCGTCGGCAAACTATCTAAGTTATTAAGTGAAAGAGATAAAAAGAAAGTTCTGGTTGTTTCTGCCGATGTTTACCGCCCAGCGGCAATCAAACAGCTAGAGACACTAGCAACAGATGTCGGTGTCGATTTCTTCCCATCGTCTGCTGATCAAAAGCCGATTGATATTGCAAACGCTGCAATTGATCACGCTAAGAAAAAGTTTTACGACGTACTTCTTGTCGATACTGCGGGCCGCTTAGCTATCGATGAAGAGATGATGGCTGAGATTAAGCAGCTTCATACTGCTATCAACCCGGTAGAAACACTGTTTGTTGTCGATGCAATGACGGGTCAAGATGCCGCAAATACAGCAAAAGCATTCGGCGATATGCTACCGCTTACTGGTGTCATCCTAACCAAAGTTGATGGTGATGCACGTGGTGGTGCAGCGTTATCTGTACGTCATATTACCGGTAAGCCGATTAAATTCTTGGGTGTTGGCGAGAAAACCGATGCACTAGAACCATTCCACCCAGACCGTGTTGCATCACGCATTCTAGGCATGGGTGATGTTTTATCTCTTATTGAAGACCTTCAACGTAACGTCGATACCGACAAAGCTGAAAAGTTAGCGAAGAAATTTAAAGAGAAAAAAGGCTTTGATTTAGAAGATTTCCGCGAGCAGTTAGGTCAGATGTCTAACATGGGCGGAATGGCGGGAATGATGGATAAGTTGCCTGGTATGGGCAACGTGCCAGATAACGTTAAAGATAAAGTAGATGACAAAATGTTTAAGCAGATGGAAGCGATCATCTGCTCTATGACAATGAAAGAACGTAAACGCCCTGAACTCATTAAAGGTTCACGTAAAAAGCGTATTGCTGCAGGTTCCGGTACTCAAGTGCAAGATGTGAATCGCTTATTAAAGCAATTTACTCAAATGCAGAAGATGATGAAGAAAATGCAAAAAGGCGGTATGAAAGGCATGATGCGCAATATGCAAGGCATGATGGGCGGCGGTGGTATGGGCGGAATGGGTGGAGGCGGTGGCTTCAATCCATTTGGTCGCTAACTTCGATCTTCGAAACCACTCACTAGCGAGCAAAACAGACTTTAGCTAACTTTATTATCAACCTGTTAGCTAAATCACAAATTCTACTCACCATTTGTGGTGGCGAAAAAGTAGCTAAAAGCCTTGCATTGCCTCGGAATAAGAGTAAAATTCCGAGGCTTTATTTTGGCACGAGACCCCAAACTGTCCTTTTAATGAACGGTTCTTGGGGTTAATTTTATTTTTGAGAAAGCAAAAGAGGACGACATGGTAACCATTCGTTTGGCACGTCACGGCGCAAAAAAACGCCCATTTTATCAAATCGTAGTAGCGGACAGCCGCAACGCTGCAACTGGCCGTTTCATTGAAAAAGTAGGTTTCTTTAACCCTACTGCTACTGGTCAAGAAGAAGGTCTACGTTTAGATCTAGATCGCGTTAACCATTGGGTTGGTCAAGGCGCATCTGTATCTGACCGCGTAGCTAAGCTAGTAAAAGACGCTAAAAAAGCGGCTTAATTCTTTATTTATAGAGAAGTAGCTTATGTCGATGAAAGGAAAAGAAACAATGAGTGAGCAAAACGAAAAAATTGTTATGGGCAAGTTTGGTGCTACCTATGGCATTCGCGGCTGGCTTAAGGTTTTTTCCTACACAGACAATGCTGAGAGCATTTTCGATTACAGTCCTTGGTTTATTAAAATAAAGGGCGAGTGGGTTGAGTACAAAGTAGAAAGCTGGAAGCGTCATAGCAAAGCTATGGTGGCTAAACTAGCCGGTTTGGAAGTTCGCGAAGAAGCGCACTTACTAACCAATTTCGAAATTGCTATTGACCCTGCATCATTACCGGAATTGTCAGAAGAAGAATTCTACTGGCGTGAATTGTTTGGAATGCAAGTTGTGACCACCAAAGGTTACGATTTAGGTAAAGTGACGGATGTCATGGAAACCGGCTCCAACGATGTTCTCGTAGTGAAAGCAAATCTAAAAGATGCTTTCGGACAAAAGGAACGATTAATCCCGTTTCTTGAAGAGCAAGTGATCAAATTAGTTGATCGCAAAGCTCAACGGATCGAAGTTGACTGGGATCCTGGATTCTAACTCCAAGTAACATTGCGAATAGAACCAAGTTTATATTGGTGAAAACATGTGGGTTGGCATAATTAGCCTTTTTCCAGAAATGTTCCGCAGCGTTACTGATTTTGGAGTAACAGGTCAAGCGGTTAAAAAAGGTCTCTTGTCGGTAGAGACATGGAATCCTCGCGATTTCACTCACGACAAACATCGCACTGTTGATGATAGACCTTACGGTGGTGGTCCTGGAATGCTTATGATGGTTCAGCCTTTGCGCGAAGCTATTCATACGGCAAAACAAGCCTCACCGGGAAAGACGAAAGTCATTTACCTATCACCTCAAGGTCGTAAACTCGACCAACAAGGTGTTGAAGAGTTGGCTACTAATGAGAACTTGCTTCTTATTTGTGGTCGCTACGAAGGGGTGGATGAGCGCATTATACAATCCGAAGTTGACGAAGAATGGTCAATTGGTGATTTTGTAATGACGGGTGGCGAAATACCAGCCATGACGTTGATTGACTCAGTATCTCGGTTTATTCCGGGAGTATTAGGGGATTTTGCGTCAGCAGAAGAAGATTCTTTTGCCAATGGTTTGTTAGATTGTCCACACTATACGCGTCCTGAAATGTTAGATGATAAATCGGTGCCTTCGGTATTGATGTCAGGTAACCATAAGGATATTCGTCGCTGGCGATTACAACAATCGCTGGGCCGTACTTGGCTAAGAAGACCAGAGCTCTTGGAAAACCTAGCTCTGACTGACGAACAGGAACAATTACTGGCCGAATTTATTAAAGAGCATCGCTCTAATAAAAAGTAAGCAGTAACCTATTTTATTTAGTATCAGTTTATTCTAGGAATTTAAAAAATGAGTAACATCATCAAGGCTCTTGAAGAAGAGCAACTGAAATCAGACCTACCTAAGTTTGCACCAGGTGACACTGTTGTAGTTCAAGTTAAGGTAAAAGAAGGTGACCGTGAGCGTCTACAGGCTTTCGAAGGAGTTGTAATCGCAATCCGTAACCGTGGTCTACACTCTGCATTTACTGTTCGTAAAATCTCGAACGGTGAAGGTGTTGAGCGTACGTTCCAAACACATTCTCCAATGGTTGATAGCATCGAAGTTAAACGCCGTGGTGCAGTACGTCGTGCCAAGTTGTACTACCTACGTGAGCGTTCTGGTAAGTCAGCTCGTATCCGCGAGAAGCTTACTAAGAAGTAATGCTATAACTAGCGTTCTCATAAGAAAAACGGGGTCCATAGGACCCCGTTTTTTTATGCCTTGAGTTTAAGCAGTCTATGTTTCCCTATTACATCGTCATCGGTACTCATTTACTATCGCTTTCCTATACTAAAAAAGGTCCGTTCCTCTTCCTTGTTCTAGGAAAACCTAGCTTCGCTTAAATCTCAATTCATTCTGCTATCAATTATTAAACCGAAATTAAAAAGAAAAGGCTGATACCATTGGCATCAACCTTTAAATTTGTTAGCTGTTAGCTGTTAGCTGTTAGCTGTTAGCTGTTAGCTGTAGCTTTAATGTGGGTCTTCTGACCAACCGTCACTGTCTGACATATCGGGTGCACCGGCAATCGTGTTTTCTTCATCTGCCCATTCACCAAAGTCGATCATCTGGCACTGTTTGCTGCAAAAAGGGCGGTGTGGGCTTTGCTCTCCCCATTCAACATCCGCGCTACATTGCGGACATTTTACAATCGTGGTTTTCTTTGACATTGGATCAATCTCGTATTGGTATTACTGATATTGTCGGTTCTTGATACCTGAATTGCAACTTGATATTAGAACCGAAACTAGAGCGTGTACTCGCTGATATCGATGAATAAGAGGGCAGTATTAAGCTGAGTGCTAGCTACAAACAGCAAGGGAGAATTGAATATCTTGAGTGCACGCTTGGCCTGATTTAAAGTCTATGAATTTAATAGCAAAGCGATTTTTATGCCCTGAAATCATAGGGTACACACCGTATTGTAGAGGGATCTCGAGTCTTAGAATATTCGCTTCTTCAGCATCACTTTGGAAGAAACCATTGTTCGCAAGTTGAGGTTTATAGTACCCAGTTTCTCTAGCCAATTTAAGCCATAGCGTTAATGCATCTGAGAGTGGTGTTAATGTCCCTAACCACACATTGGTATCATGCTCTTTTTGTGTCGTTGGCAAGTGAAGCCAATGATGCAGTGCTGGTAAATCGAAACAGCACGAGCCACCGGGTAAATTGAAACGTTGACGAATGGTGCTAATGAAACGGTCATCTTTTAGTGACTGACCAAAACGCTCAGCCGTCATTAGATTACCATGCACGAGATCAACTTCATTTAAGACATCGAGCAGCATTGCTTGATCGACACCTTCAACGTTTAACCAACTTTTATAAGTAAGGCGTTGTTTTTCTATATCTTTTGCTAGTTCGCTTTTAAGCTGAATCTGTTCGAAAATTTCGAGCAAATCAAACAGTGAGCGGAAGAAAAGTAAATGTTGAAGATCATCTGAAAATTGAGAAGACACCTTGAGTTGATGGAGTAGTGCTTCTACTCGCAAATAAATGCGTGTTTTTTCATTAAGAGGATGTTCAAACTTATGGGTGGTCATTGCTATCGCCTTCGAATGTCTCTGTTCTATTCTCACAGATTTGCACTACTAATAGCTAGATACTTTTGATGTAATTCTGTGATTTGAGGCATAAGTTTTTTGTTTTCCGTATCATTTTTAATCACGTCATCGGCAAAGCTAAGACGCGTCTCTCTGCTTGTTTGCGCTGAAAGAATGGATTGAGCTTGCTCGAAAGAGACACTATCTCGGTTCATTGTACGCTCAATTTGAGTTTGCTCATCTACATCGATCACCAGAATTCGATCGGTCATCTGTTGTAGGTTGTTCTCGACTAATAAAGGAATAACAAGCAGTGCGTAGGGGGAGTTTACCGCTTCTATGTCGTTCTTCATTTTATGGCGAATCATTGGATGCAATAAATTATCTAACCACTGTTTTTCTTCAGGGTTAGAGAAGATCTGCTCTCTGAGTTTAGCTCTATTAAGTTCACCACTGTTGGTAACAATGTCTAGCCCAAAATGAGCGATGATTGCATTAAGCCCTTCACTTTCTGGCTGTACAACCTCACGGGCAATGATGTCGGCATCCACAATGTCGATATCAAAATGTTGATGAAAAAGATCCGCGACGGTTGTTTTCCCACTGGCAATGCCACCGGTGATACCTACGACAAAAGTCATATTAAACTCCTACTAATGAACTAAGGTACCAAGACATAATCTGCTCTCCCCACATTAAGCTAACCCAACCCGCAATAGCGAGGTAAGGCCCAAATGGGAATGCTTTATCGATGCCTTTTTGCTGTAGTCGAAGTTGAATCAGACCAAAAATTAGACCGACTAAAGAAGAGAGTAAAATGATCATTGGCAGATACTGCCAGCCAAGCCATGCGCCTAGAGCTGCGAGTAATTTGAAATCACCATAGCCCATGCCTTCTTTACCGGTTATCAGCTTAAAGCCCCAATAGACAAGCCATAAGCACAGGTAACCGGCAATAGCGCCGATCACTGCATCTTGTAGTGACACAGGGCTTATTTCAAATAGTGCTAGCGTAATGCCAGACCAAACAAGAGGAAGAGTAAGCTGATCGGGTAGCAGCATAGTGTCTAGATCGATAAAGGTAGCCGCTATTAGAACAAAGCTAAATAGTACTAGTGCGATAGAGAAGTAGCTTGGGCCAAAATTGTAGGCAATAGCACCACTCATTAAGGCTGATAATAGCTCGACAAGTGGGTAACGTACTGAAATTTTGTCTTCACATTTATGGCATTTTCCTTTGAGAAATAGCCAGCTTAAGATTGGTACGTTATCAATAAGCCTCAGTTGAGTCTGACATTTTGGGCATGTCGAACGAGGAATGCTTAATGAATAATCTCCCTCAGGAGGTGTGATTTTATATTCAGGGAAGGATTCAGCACACTCTTGACGCCACTCTCTTTCCATAATGATAGGCAGTCGGTGAATAACAACATTGAGAAAGCTACCTATGATCAAACCAAATACGATGGCAAAGGTGGTGAATAGCCAAGGGTGTAACTCAAACACTTCCATATTTTTACTCGAGTAATTAAGGAGAATAGCCATTGATGCTATTTAGTAACGATATCAGTTACTAGCATATCAGCCATTAGCATATCAAAGCTTAATACTATCCTAATACACTCATTAAGTTAAAGATTGGTAAATACATAGCAACAACTAATCCTCCAATGACAACGCCAAGAAAGACAATGATCAGTGGTTCGAGAATCTTGCCTAAATTATCAACGGTATTATCGACCTCAAATTCGTAGATAGTAGCGACTTTATTGAGCATGTCATCAAGACAACCAGACTCTTCCCCAATCATCACCATTTGCAAAACCATTTCAGGAAAGGCCGCGGTATTTCTCATTGCTATGTACATTGGCATACCGGCTGACGTATCTCGGTGCACCGAATCAATAGCGGTTTGATAATGGAGGTTACCTGAAGTTTTTGCCGTGGTTTTAAGGCTGGTTAAAATGGGGATGCCAGCACTAAAGCTTGTCGCCAGCGTGCGACTAAATTTGGCAATCGCGGCTTTAGAAAATACCCCGCCAATAACAGGTAATTTTAAACTCAATTTGCTGGTGGAGAGACGAATACGAAACGACTTTTTGCGAATCGTTTTAACGATAAAAAAAGTGGCAATAACAGCAACTACAATCGTCAGGCTATAGGCTTGAACCCAGTGGGATAAATAGAGAACTTGTTGAGTAAACCAAGGCAGATCCGCGCCAAACCCCTTAAACATGCTTTCAAACTCTGGAATAACCACAGTGAGCATTAAATAGGAGACGCTTAGCGCAACCAGTACTACCATCGTGGGGTAGATAAGGGCCTTGATGACTTTGGCTCTTAGTTGCTCACTTTTTTCTCGGTAGGTTGCCAGTCGTTCAAATACTTCAGGTAGGTTACCGGACTGCTCACCCGTTGCGACTAAATCGACATACAAAGAGTCAAACAGCGGGCTTGCAGTGCGAAGTGCTTTTGAAATTGGCGTCCCAGCCTCAACGCCTTTACTCACTTGAGATAAGATTGATTTCATCTCTGCTTTACGGTTGTTGTCTGCCACCAATTTAAGAGCCTGAATGATGGGAACACCTGTGCCTAACATAGTGGCCAATTGTCGCGTCAGTATGGTGATATCTCTCGCTTTTACGCGATGAGTTATTCTCGATACAAAAGATATTGATCCTTTTTTGATTTTTTTAATTTGGATATGCTGCTCTTTAAGCTTATCTCGAACCTCTATTTCTGACAGTGCAATCATCTGACCAGAAACACGTTTTCCGGCACTGTTGATACCTTTCCAACGATAGTTTTTTAATTGAGTTGGTTTCGTGTTTCTCATCTATCAATCATTTCATCCATTAGGTCAAAAATAGAGTACGCGTTGCAGTTCCGAGTAGCTGGTGATGCCTTGCTTTAGCTTCTCTAGCCCTGACTCTTGTAGAGTTTGCATGCCGTGAGATTTCGCCAATCCTTCTATTTCAATCATCGATGCCCCTTTGATCACAGCATCGGCGAGTTCATGGTTAAAAGGCATTACTTCATAAATGCCCGTTCGACCAGAATAACCAGCATTGCATTCATTGCAGCCAGTAGAGTTGGCTTTAAAAATAGTGTCACTATTTGGCAGCTGTAGCTTTTCAGTTAATACGCTATCTAAGTGAGGAAGTTTACAGTGAGGGCAAAGCTTACGTGCTAGTCGTTGAGCGATGATTAAACTTAGTGATGAAGCGAGATTAAATGCCTCAATGCCCATATTACCGAGGCGAATGACGGTTTCAGCCGCAGAGTTGGTGTGCAGAGTTGATAAGACTAAGTGTCCTGTTTGAGCGGCTTTAATCGCGATTTCAGCAGTATCTAAATCTCGAATCTCACCAACCATGACGATATCAGGGTCTTGGCGTAAGAAAGAGCGCAGTGCTTTCGAAAAATCAAAGCCGATCTTGGGTTGAACCTGCACCTGATTGATCCCTGAGATATTAATTTCAACCGGGTCTTCAGCGGTGGATATGTTTACTTCTGGTGTATTGAGAATGCTTAAGCCTGTATAGAGTGAAACAGTTTTTCCACTTCCAGTTGGGCCTGTCATTAAAATCATCCCTTGTGGCTGTTTTAACGCCTTTAGGTAGAGTTGTTTTTGTTTATCACTGTAGCCAAGTTTATCTATATCGAGGCTTGCACTACTGCTATCAAGTAGACGTAGAACGATTTTTTCTCCCCACAGTGTTGGTAAGGTTGAAACGCGCATATCAATGGACGTTGTATCATCTAAGCGAAGTTTGATTCGGCCATCTTGAGGTAAACGACGCTCTGCGATATCGAGCTTGGCGAGGATTTTTAACCGAGCTGACAGACGGCGACTGAGTTGAGTTGCTGGGCTTTGTGTCTCAATCAGTATCCCGTCACAACGTAAGCGTATTCTATAAAGATCATCGTAAGGCTCAAAGTGAATATCAGAGGCTCCCTTTCGCACTGCATCCAGTAGAATTTGATTGATGAAGCGACTTACAGGGGCATCATCCAAGCTGAGATCTTCGATGCTCTGTATTTCATCATCACCGACATCAACAAGGTTAGCTAGCTCATCTTGGCTGATCTCTTTTGTTGATGAGGTCGAGGCGCCAATAGCATTGCCGTACAAGCGACGAATAGCTGCTTCAATTTCTTTTACATCGCTTAAAACAAGCTCTACCTGAAGCCCTGATGCAAAGCGAAATTCATCTTCAATTTCAGTGTGGGTAGGATCAGAAACCGCCACAGAAAGAACCAAGCCATTATTTTGTAGTGGCAGAGCGTTGTAGCGGGTGATGAGCTCTCTTAGTCCGAGGGAATGACAAAGTGTAGCGTAATCAAACTGGTTTAACTGCACTGGAGTGAGACCAAAAATATGGCTTAATTGATTTGTGAGATCGTTAGATTGGAATAGTTCAAGATCAAGTAATGCTTCAGGTACTGACATACCTGAAGCGTTCACATGTTCCATCACGGTCTGCTCTTGCACCAAGCTTAAAAGTTTAGCTTGACGCAAGATGGTGGGAAGGTTAGTTAGCAAGATCGATTAACTTGCTGCTTCTGGGCAAGAAGTTGTTTCAATTCCTGCGCCCTTGGTTACCAAGCAAGTCCATCCAGTATCTGGATTCCTGCTATAAGTTATAGTCGTATCTTTAGATACCGCAGAAGCATCTCCAAAAGTAAATACGAAACTATTGTCAGAAGGAACGCTAATACTACCTAGTTTATGTGAGTCCGCGGATATACCGACCGCTTTTAATATATCTGCCTCATTTGCCTTTAGAAAATCACCATTCTCTTGAACATATAGTTCGGCAGGAGTCAGAAGTGACTTCATTGTTGCTAACGCTGAAGCCGCTTCACTTTTCTTTACATAATCCTGATAGGCAGGAATAGCAATAGTCGACAACACACCAATGATCGCCACTACAATCATTAATTCAATTAAGGTAAAGCCTTTCTGTTTCTTATTGATCGCTTTCATTATTTTCTCCGTTTGCGATGTATAAGGGATGCAGTCAGAGTAAATAGTGTTAGTGAATCTAGAAATGAAGTGGGAGAGTGAGCGCGAGGCAAATTGTTGAAGTTAAACCTATATTACATTCACAGTGCAAAATTATTCGACGAGTGGCATATAAAGTACTGAGCAATGAAGTATTTTTAAGCTAGAAAAAAAAGAGAGGCATCAATAGATTTGGCCTCTCTTCTTTATTTGTAATTTTGCTGGCAATTAATCGATTAAGATTGGAATCTCATCGATAAGTCTAATGCTTGTAGGTGTTTAGTCAGTGCGCCGACAGAGATGTAATCCACGCCTGTTTCAGCAAACTCGCGGATCGTTTCAAGAGTGACGTTTCCTGAGTTTTCTAGCGCTGCGCGGCCAGCGTTAAGTTTCACCGCTTCACGCATCATGTTAGTGGTGAAGTTATCAAGCATGATGATATCAGCACCTGCATCAATAGCACTTTGTAGCTCTTCTAGGCTTTCTGTTTCAATCTCAACCGGCTTACCCGGGTTAAGCTGTTTTGCCGTAGCGACAGCTTTTTCAATGCCACCACAGGCAATGATGTGGTTCTCTTTAATTAGGTACGCGTCAAACACACCGATACGGTGATTGAAACCGCCACCGCAAGCCACAGCATATTTAAGTGCACTACGTAGGCCGGGAATGGTTTTACGTGTGTCTAGCAAGCGACACTCTGTGCCTTCTAATTGCTTTGCGTAGGTCGCAGTAATGCTCGCACAGCCAGAAAGAGTTTGAATGAAGTTCATTGCATTTCGCTCACCGGTTAGTAGTGCGCGAGATGGACCTGAAAGGGTACAAAGCGTTTGGTTTGGCTCAACCACATCGCCGTCTTTCACGTGCCATTCAATGCTTACCGTTCCACCAATTTGCTTGAACACTTCATCTGCCCAGGCTTGGCCACAAAATACACCGTGTTCGCGAGTAATAATCGTCGCTACGTTTGTCGCATCTGCAGGGATCAGACTTGCAGTAATATCAGCATCCACATCAACAACACCACCAAGATCCTCTCTTAGTGTTTCCGCTACTGCTCGGCTAATTTCAAGTGGCAGTTGGGTTTTTAAATAATCAAGGCGTTGTTGGCTGTTATGTGTGTTTTTCATCGCAAATCTAGTCGTTGGCTTGAGGGTGGGGGCATGATACTAGCAGTCGAAATTAAATTCAGCCTTTAATCTCGCTTTTCATCTTGGAATGGATAAAATCAATTGGATACTGATTAAAAAGGGTTAGATAAATGATTGATCAACATGGGTGGTACGCCAATGCGAAGCATCTTCCATCACCACATTGTGATGAACGAGACGATCCAAGCGATATCTCATTGCTGGTCATTCATAACATCAGTTTACCACCGAGCCAGTTTGGTGGTCCTTACATTGAGCAGTTCTTTACTGGAAAGCTTGATTCGTCACTGCACCCATTTTTTAAAGTGATTGAGAATATGAGGGTATCAGCCCATTGTCTTATTGATCGTCAAGGAAAGGTGATTCAATTTGTGCCTTTTACCAAACGAGCTTGGCATGCGGGTCTTTCTTCTTTTGCTGGTCGAGCGCGATGCAATGATTACTCGATTGGAATTGAACTAGAGGGGGATGATTTTAGTGCTTATACCCAATTGCAGTATCAATCACTCTCACAGCTAACTAGTGCACTTATGCTTCAATATCCGCAAATTTCGCCAGAACGAATAACGGGGCATCAATATATCGCCCCGTTGCGTAAAACTGATCCTGGATTGGTATTTGATTGGCGGAAATTTAAAGGCTTGCTAAGTAAAACGAATGATTAGACTTCGCGAAAGTACTTCGGTCTCTGCCATAAAGTACTTCAGCTCCTAATTATAGCGTCGCTTGGTACTCAACTAATATCTGCTCTACCCAAGTTGTAATGCGTTCATCACTGAGTTCATATTGTGAATCTTCATCCAGAGCAAGACCAACAAACTGTGTGCCGTCAGGTGTGAGCGCTTTTGATGCTTCAAATTCGTAGCCTTGATTTGGCCAGTAGCCAATAAGATTAGCGTCGATCTGCTTTAGTTCATCATGAAGAAGACCCATCGCATCGAGATACCACTCGCCATAACCTTCTTGATCGCCTAATCCGAATAGTGCAACGGATTTGTTTTTTAGCGATACGCCAGCGATTTCTTGCCATATTTCGCTCCAATCTTCTTGGATTTCACCAAAGTCCCAAGTGGAGATACCGAGTATCAATAAGTCATAATCAGCCATCAAAGAGATAGAACTCTCTTTGATATTGTGAATATCCACTAGCTCTTCTCCAATAATAGCGCGTATTTTCTCTGCTGCCATTTCGGTGTAGCAGGTTGTTGAGCCGTAAAACAAACCAATCTTCATAATGTTACATATTTGATGTGCGATGACGGATTTTAACCATAAATGTGCAAGCATTGCAGTGAGAATTTGATCAAATAGACAAATTTGTGGCTTTAGTAGCTGCAGTCACATAACCTTTACAGATTGAAGTTAAAGAGATTAATCGTGTCGCAAACAACACAAAAGTCATCGTCTACAGAGCAAGACTCTGTATCTTTCGAGCAAAAAGCTATATCACCTGAGCAGAAAATCATGGAATCATTTCTTGATGCTATGTGGATGGAGCGAGGGTTATCTGAAAACACACTGATTTCATATCGCAATGACCTGCAAAAACTGCTTCAGTGGATGTCAGATAATCATTATCGTTTGAATGCGATTAGCTTGTCGGGGCTGCAAGAGTATCAAAGCTGGTTGGCTGATAAAGATTATAAGCAGACCTCAAGAGCGCGGATGCTTTCGGCTATTCGTCGCCTGTTTCAGTATCTACATCGTGAGAAAGTGCGCGCTGACGATCCAAGTGCATTGTTGCTTAGCCCTAAACTACCGCAGCGTTTACCTAAAGATTTATCGGAACAGCAAGTTGAAGCGTTGTTAGACGCCCCCGATCCCAATGATCCGCTTGAACTTCGTGATAAAGCGATGCTTGAGCTTTTATATGCGACGGGACTTCGTGTGACCGAGCTTGTGAGCTTAACAATGGAAAACATTAGCATCCGCCAAGGCGTGGTTCGTGTTACGGGTAAGGGTGGAAAAGAGCGATTAGTGCCGATGGGAGAAAATGCGGTTGATTGGATTGAAACTTTCATCGAGCAAGGACGGTCTACGTTACTTGGAGAGAAAACGTCTGACGTTGTATTTCCAAGTAAACGAGCGAGACAGATGACTCGCCAAACATTCTGGCATAGGATAAAGCACTATGCTGTAATTGCTGGGATTGATACAGAGCTTCTGTCACCTCACGTACTAAGGCACGCATTTGCAACTCACTTGCTCAATTACGGAGCCGATTTACGAGTGGTACAAATGCTACTGGGCCACAGTGATTTATCGACGACACAAATTTATACTCACGTCGCTACTGAGCGGCTAAAACAAATTCATAGTGAGCACCATCCTAGGGCTTAATTTAAGGTGATTTTAATGAGCGTATTACGCCGACTATCGTTATTCGCATTGCCATTTTTTATCGTGGCTTGTAACGCAGAAGAGACTGTTAAAGTTGAGGAAACTGCGACAGTTCAAAGTGATTCCGCTGAGATGAAAGCATCAAGCTTTGCCGGGTTGAGTGATGAAGCGAAGCAAAAGATTCAAAGCAACTTTTCAAAGCTGAATTTGACAGTGATGGATATTTTACCAACGCCGATTGAAGGCTTGTTTGAAGTCCAAACCAGTGGCGGCATTTTATACTCGTCAGTTGATGGTGAGTATTTCATGTCAGGAACGCTATACCAGCATAAAGAAAATGGTGGGTATGTCGATGTCCTTGCTAAACGTCAAGCGCCTGTTAATGCAGAAAAAGTTGCGGCTCTAAGCGACAGTGTTATTGAATTTAAAGCCGATGATGAAAAATATGTGGTAACAGTCTTTACCGATATTACTTGTGGTTACTGTGTGAGATTACACAACCAACTCAATGGGTATAATGCGTTAGGTATTACAGTCCGTTACTTAGCATATCCTCGTCAGGGACCAGCCTCTGATGTTGGTGATCAAATGGCGGCAATTTGGTGTGCTGAAGATCCAAAAACAGCCATGCATGATGCGAAGGTGAATCGTCGCCTGCCAGAGCCGGGTGATAACTTTGCTCAATGCCAGCAAACAGTGAAGCAGCATTATACCGTTGGTAAGTCACTTGGTATCAGTGGTACGCCATCTATATTCTTACCAAGTGGTGAGATGGTTGGTGGCTATTTACCGCCAGCAAAATTACTGGAGCAATTAGAAGCGCAGTAATCATGCTGCCTCTTCATTTGACTGTCAGTTAAGACAATTTTAGAACAAGGAGCAGGTGAGTGATCACCTGCTAAACGTTTATTTATGATAGAAATCCTCCGTCGACCTGACGTCGACCTTTCACTTCTCTCAGATCCAATTGAACCGTTATTAAAGCGAATCTACATTAGTAGAGGTATTCGCTCTTCACAGCAGTTAGATAAAGCGGCTAAAGCCTTGCATTCCTATCAGAAACTGGATGGTATTCAGCTTGCGGTTGAATTGTTGTTTGAAGCAGTTTCTAAAAATCAACGGATCATTGTGGTCGGCGACTTTGACGCTGACGGAGCAACCAGTTCAGCATTATCTGTACTTGCCCTTCGTATGCTAGGCAGCAGTAACGTTGATTACTTAGTACCAAACCGTTTTGAAGATGGGTATGGGCTGAGCCCTGAAGTTGTCGATCAAGCCATTGCGATTGGTGCTCAGGTTATCATGACTGTAGATAACGGTGTCTCGTCGATTGATGGCGTGCGTTATGCCAAAGAAAAAGGGCTAACCGTTATCGTTACCGACCATCACTTACCGGGACACGAATTGCCAATAGCCGATGCGATGGTCAATCCGAACTTGGAATCCTGTAACTTCCCATCTAAGTCACTCGCTGGGGTAGGCGTTGCCTTCTATCTGATGATGGCGCTGTGCGTACACATGCGAAAAGTCGCTTGGTTTAGCTCAAACAATATGACTGAACCAAAACTGATGGAGCTTATCGATTTAGTTGCCCTTGGTACGGTTGCCGATGTGGTTGCGTTAGATGAGAACAACCGAATTTTGGTGCATCAAGGTTTACAACGTATAAGAGCAGGAAAAGCGAGACCGGGTATTCAAGCCTTAATCGAAGTGGCGAAGAAAGATGCCCATCGTTTGGTCGCAACCGATTTTGGCTTTGCTCTTGGACCTCGGATTAATGCCGCAGGCCGTTTAGATGACATGTCCTTTGGTGTTGAGCTGTTGATGAGCAATAACATTCATGCGGCGCGTCGAATGGCGAGTGAGCTTGATGGGCTTAATCAAACGCGTAAAGAGATCGAAGAGGGAATGAAGCAAGAAGCTATGGCTTTTTGTGAACGTCTCCAATTTGGTGACAACAGTGGGCTACCCCATGGATTGGTCCTATTCCAACGAGACTGGCACCAAGGTGTTATTGGTATTCTGGCTTCACGAATTAAAGAGAAGTTTCATCGCCCTGTCATTGCATTCGCAGACGGCGGAGAAGGGATGATCAAAGGCTCTTGTCGCTCAATTCCTGGATTACATATGAGAGACGCACTTGATCGCATTGATACTCAAAACCCGGGTCTTATTGCTAAGTTTGGTGGCCATGCGATGGCGGCAGGGCTAAGTATTAAAGAGTCGGACTTTGAGATGTTCTCTCGCCTGTTTGATCAAATTGTAAGGCAAGAGCTAGATGATAACGCACTTAAAGGTGTGGTTATGTCTGACGGAGAGCTTCTTCCCGAACAGTTTTCAATGCACACGGCAGAGCTATTACGTTCTGGTGGACCTTGGGGCCAAGCCTTTCCTGAACCTATTTTTGATGGTGAGTTTAAAATCCTTCATCAAAAGCTCGTCGGGGAAAAACATCTAAAGATGATGCTTGAGCCACTGCATAAAGGGCACCCGACCAACATAATGATTGATGGTATTGCTTTTAATGTCGATCTTAAACGTTGGCCAGACGCTTCCACGAAGACGGCTCGCATCGCATTCAAGCTTGATATCAATGAGTTCAGAGGCAATCAATCGCTTCAGCTTATGATTGAGCACCTTGATACAATTTAACCCTTTTAGGTAGGCCAGAGTTACAAATGATTACACTCTGGCTACTTTCTATTATTCCGCTTAACGACAAATAACAGCCCCTAACTTTATTCACTCTTCTTAAATCAATGAGTTAAATAAATTTTTATCTTGAAATAATTGTAGCTTCTCTGTGATTGGTCTTACCAATCTTGTTTATTAAATATTTATTAATAAATAAATTAAGTTATCGTTTTGTTATCGCCCCCTTCCTTCCTTGATTTGAATCAATATTTTACTGGACAATGCCATTTTGGATATGTTAATTTTCCTGCCAATAAATAATTGGTAATACCAATTTACTTGTAGCTGGGAATAGCAATCAATTATGGCTTATCAAAGAATTCGACAGCCAAAACTTTCTGATGTTATTGAGCAGGAGCTAGAGCGCTTGATTGCCGAAGGGTCTTTAATCCCTGGACAGCAACTGCCTCCAGAGCGTGAATTAGCTAAGCAATTTGATGTATCACGCCCCTCAGTGAGAGAAGCGATTCAGCGCCTTGAAGCAAAGCAATTATTAACTCGTCGCCAAGGCGGTGGGACATTTGTTAGTGAAAGTATTTGGAAGAGCTTTTCTGATCCTCTGCTAGATTTATTATCTAGTCACTCAGAAACACAGTTAGACCTACTTGAGTCGCGCCATGCGATGGAAGGTATTTCAGCTTATTTTGCGGCTCTTCGCGGTACAGACGAAGATTTTGCTCGTATTCAAGATTGCTTATCGGCAATTAGCGAAGAGCAGAAAAAACAAGATATTGAAGCAGAAGCCAGTGCCGTTATGAAGTTCTTAGTGGCATTGACTGAGGCAGCACACAATGTGGTGCTTTTGCATATTGTTCGCAGCCTTGCCCCGCTGCTAGAGCAAAATGTTTTACAGAATTTAGAGTTGTTACATCGCCGCGATGAAGTGGTTGAAAAAGTAAGTAAACACAGAGCAAATATAGTGGATGCGATTGTTTCTGGTCAGCCTGAAAAGGCGCGAGAAATGTCACATTCACATTTAGCTTATATCGAAGAAACATTGTTGGATCTGACTCGTGAGGAGTCTCGAAGAGAGCGCTCTTTACGCAGAATTCAGCAAGGCAAAGAGTCGTCATAGTACGGCTCTTTGACAGTTTATCTAAAATCCAACCAATAGAAGGATAGATCGCCATGTCTGACATGAAGCATGACGTAGACGCAGTAGAAACTCAAGATTGGCTAAAAGCCCTTGAATCAGTTGTTCGTGAAGAAGGTGTAGAACGTGCTCAGTTTTTACTAGAGCAAGTTTTAGATAAAGCACGTTTAGACGGTGTAGATATGCCAACCGGCGTTAATACAAACTACATCAACACTATTCCTGCAGCGCAAGAGCCAGCTTACCCAGGTGATGTGACTCTTGAACGTCGTATTCGTTCGATTATTCGCTGGAACTCAATCATGATTGTGTTGCGCGCTTCTAAGAAAGACCTAGACCTTGGTGGTCACATGGCTTCTTACCAGTCTGCAGCTGCATTTTACGAAGTATGTTTCAACCACTTCTTCCGTGCTCCAAATGAGACGGACGGTGGCGATTTGGTGTATTACCAAGGTCATATCTCTCCAGGTATCTACTCTCGTGCGTTCGTTGAAGGCCGCTTAACTGAAGAGCAGCTAGATAACTTCCGTCAAGAAGTTGATGGTAAAGGTATTCCTTCTTACCCTCACCCTAAACTGATGCCTGAATTCTGGCAGTTCCCTACAGTATCTATGGGTCTTGGTCCGATCTCTGCTATCTACCAAGCGCGCTTCCTTAAGTACCTTGACGGCCGTGGTCTGAAAGAAACTTCAGCGCAACGCGTATACGCGTTCCTAGGTGACGGTGAGATGGATGAGCCTGAATCACGTGGTGCTATCTCTTTCGCTGCGCGTGAGAAGCTAGACAATCTATGTTTCCTAATCAACTGTAACCTACAGCGTCTAGATGGCCCTGTAATGGGTAACGGCAGCATCATCCAAGAACTAGAAGGTCTATTTAAAGGCGCTGGTTGGAATGTTGTTAAAGTTATCTGGGGTAGCAACTGGGATTCACTACTGGCTAAAGACACGACTGGTAAGCTTCTTCAGCTAATGAACGAAACTATCGATGGTGATTACCAAACATTCAAATCTAAAGATGGTGCATACGTTCGTGAGCACTTCTTTGGCAAATACCCTGAAACTGCAGCACTAGTTGCAGATATGACTGATGACGAAATCTTCGCTCTTAAGCGTGGTGGTCATGACTCATCTAAACTTTTCGCAGCATTCAATAATGCGAAAGAGACAGGCGGTAAGCCAACAGTAATCCTTGCTAAGACTGTTAAAGGTTACGGCATGGGTGACGCTGCTGAAGGCAAGAATATTGCACACGGTGTTAAGAAAATGGATATGACGCATATCCAACATCTACGTGATCGCTTAGGCCTAGAAGACCTTCTTTCAGATGAGAAGCTATCAGATCTTCCTTACCTGAAACTAGAAGAAGGTACGGCTGAATATGAATACATGCATGCTCGTCGTAAGGCACTTCACGGTTATACACCTGCTCGTCTGCCTAAGTTTACTCAAGAATTTAAAGTTCCTGAGCTAGATGCATTTGCTCCTCTACTTGGTGCTCAAAAGCGTGAAATCTCTACGACGATGGCTTACGTACGTGTACTAAACATCCTTCTTAAAGATAAAGGCATCGGTAAAAATATCGTTCCTATTATCTGTGATGAAGCACGTACATTCGGTATGGAAGGTCTATTCCGTCAGGTTGGTATCTACAACCCACACGGTCAAGAGTACACACCAGAAGATAAAGGCATTGTTTCTTACTACAAAGAAGCGACATCTGGTCAGGTTCTTCAAGAAGGTATCAATGAGCTAGGCTCAATGGCTTCTTGGGTTGCTGCTGCAACGTCATACAGCACCAACGATCTACCAATGATCCCATTCTACATCTACTACTCAATGTTCGGTTTCCAACGTATTGGTGACATGGCATGGCTAGCAGGTGACCAACAAGCTCGTGGCTTCCTACTGGGTGCTACTGCCGGTCGTACTACATTGAATGGTGAAGGTCTACAGCACGAAGATGGTCACTCGCACATTCAAGCGAACACGATCCCTAACTGTATCTCTTACGACCCAACGTTCGCTTACGAGCTAGCGGTTATCATGCAAGACGGTATTCGTCGCATGTACGGTGAGAACCAAGAGAACGTTTACTACTACCTAACAGTAATGAACGAGAACTACGCAATGCCAGCAATGCCTGAAGGCGCTGAAGAAGGCATTCGTAAGGGTATCTACAAGCTTGAATCTCATGCTGGTACTAAGGGCAAAGTTCAGTTAATGAGTTCTGGTACTATCATGAATGAAGCACGTAAAGCGGCTCAGATCCTTAGCGAAGACTACGGTGTTGCGTCTGACGTATTCTCTGTAACATCATTCAACGAGCTAACTCGTGATGGCCAAGCGGTAGAGCGTGACAACATGCTTCACCCAGAGGCAGAAGCAAAAGTACCGTACATCACAACAGTTCTTGGTAACGAACCTGCTATCGCAGTGACGGATTACATGAAGAACTATGCTGAGCAAGTACGTGCATTCGTTCCTGCTGAGTCATACAAAGTACTTGGTACTGATGGTTTCGGTCGTTCTGACAGCCGTGAAAACCTACGTCGTCACTTCGAAGTGAACGCTGGCTACGTTGTTGTTGCTGCGCTAACTGAACTGGCTAAACGTGGTGATATTGAAAAATCAGTTGTTACAGAAGCAATTGCTAAGTTCAATATCGACACTGAAAAAACTAACCCGCAATACGCATAAGACTTGCATTAAGGTAGGAAAACACAATGACAATCGAAATTAATGTTCCTGACATTGGTGCTGATGAAGTTGAAGTCACTGAAATTCTGGTAAACGTTGGCGACAAGGTTGAAGAAGAGCAGTCACTGATCACTGTTGAAGGCGACAAAGCTTCAATGGAAGTACCTGCGTCTCAAGCGGGTATCGTTAAAGAAATCAAGATCTCTGAAGGCGATTCAGTGACGACTGGTTCTTTAATCATGATCTTCGAAGCGGAGGGTGCAGCAGCTGCACCAGCTCCTGCAGTTGAAGCGGCTCCAGTAGCTGCTCCTGCGGCAGCTTCAGTTGCTGAACTTAAAGAAGTTCATGTTCCTGACATTGGCGGTGACGAAGTAGAAGTTACTGAAATCATGGTTGCAGTTGGCGACGCAATTGAAGAAGAGCAATCTCTTCTGACAGTTGAAGGCGACAAAGCTTCTATGGAAGTTCCTGCACCATTCGCGGGTACTCTTAAAGAGATCAAAATTGCAGCGGGCGATACGGTAACAACTGGCTCTCTAGTGATGATCTTTGAAGTTGCAGGCTCTGGTGCTTCAGTAGCACCTGTTGCGGCTCAAGCGGCAGCACCTGTTGCAGCGGCTCCAGCAGTATCTGCTGAGAAAGAAGTGAACGTTCCTGATATCGGTGGTGACGAAGTAGAAGTTACTGAAATCATGGTAGCGGTTGGCGATACAGTAGAAGAAGAGCAATCTCTAATTACTGTTGAAGGCGACAAAGCGTCAATGGAAGTACCGGCTCCTTTCTCTGGTACGGTTAAAGCAATCAAGATTGCAGCTGGCGATAAAGTGTCAACTGGCTCACTAATCATGGTGTTCTCTACAACAGAGGGCGTTGTTGAAGGCGCAGCACCAGTAGCTGCTCCAGTTGCACAAGCAGCACCTGCGGCGGCTCCGGCAGCTCCAGCGGCTAAAGCTGAGGCTCCTGCAGCGAACGACTTCCAAGAGAACGGTGACTACGCACACGCATCTCCGGTAGTTCGTCGTCTTGCTCGCGAATTTGGCGTTAACCTTTCTAAGGTTAAAGGTACTGGCCGTAAGAGCCGCATCCTAAAAGAAGACGTACAGTCTTACGTTAAAGATGCGCTTAAACGTCTTGAGTCTGGTGCTGCTGCATCAGGTAAAGGCGGCGACGGTTCAGCTCTTGGTCTTCTTCCTTGGCCGAAAATTGATTTCAGCAAGTTTGGTGAAACTGAAGTTCAAAAACTGTCTCGCATCAAGAAAATCTCTGGTGCAAACCTACACCGTAACTGGGTAATGATCCCTCATGTTACTCAGTGGGATAACGCAGACATCACTGAGCTTGAAGCATTCCGTAAAGCACAGAACGCAATCGAAGCTAAGAAAGACACTGGCATGAAGATCACACCACTTGTGTTCATCATGAAAGCAGTAGCAAAAGCATTAGAAGCATTCCCTTCGTTCAACTCTTCACTGTCAGATGACGGCGAAAGCGTAATTCTTAAGAAATACGTAAACGTTGGCATTGCTGTTGATACTCCAAACGGCCTAGTTGTTCCTGTATTTAAAGACGTGAACAAGAAAGGTATCTACGAGCTTTCTGAAGAGCTAATGGCTGTTTCTAAGAAAGCACGTTCTGGTAAACTAACCGCTGCAGACATGCAAGGCGGCTGTTTCACTATCTCTAGCCTTGGTGGCATTGGTGGTACTGCATTTACACCTATCGTAAATGCACCAGAAGTTGGTATCCTAGGTGTATCTAAGTCTGAAATGAAGCCGGTATGGAATGGTAAAGAATTCCAACCACGCTTACAGCTTCCACTTTCTCTTTCATACGATCACCGTGTGATTGATGGAGCTGAAGGTGCGCGCTTTATTACATTCTTAAATAGCGCGCTATCAGATATCCGCCGTTTGGTTCTGTAAAGTTTGCAAATCTAAGGTGACTTTCGGGTCACCTTAATTGTTTTATGTAACGCATATTATTAGATAACAATTTCATTCAATTCTAAGAAACTGATGGTGAATTGTTGTCTAGCTCACAGGCTAACTGAATGCTTCTTTCACACTGTTAACATCTCTGTAAAATGTTTCACGTTTGAAAGTCCATATATTTAGGAATACCTACTTAGCCTGTTAGGGATAATGACTACAAGAGGTCACAATGAGCAAAGAAATCAAAGCCCAAGTTGTTGTACTTGGTTCAGGTCCTGCTGGTTACTCAGCTGCATTCCGCTGTGCAGACTTAGGTCTAGAGACAGTTTTAGTTGAACGTTACAGCACTCTTGGTGGTGTATGTTTGAACGTTGGTTGTATCCCATCAAAAGCTCTTCTTCACGTTTCAAAAGTTATTGAAGAAGCAAAAGCGATGGCTGAGCACGGCGTTGTTTTCGGCGAACCACAGACTGACATCAGCAAGATCCGTATCTGGAAAGAGAAAGTTGTCGATCAACTAACTGGCGGTCTTGGCGGAATGGCTAAGATGCGTAACGTTACAGTTGTTAACGGTTTTGGTAAGTTCACAGGTCCTAACAGCATTCTTGTTGAAGGCGAAGGCGAAGCAACAACAGTTAACTTCGACAACGCGATCATTGCAGCGGGTTCTCGTCCAATTAAACTTCCATTTATTCCGCATGAAGATCCTCGTATTTGGGATTCTACGGATGCTCTAGAGCTGAACGAAGTACCAGAGAAACTGCTTATCATGGGTGGTGGTATCATCGGTCTTGAGATGGGTACGGTTTACCACTCTCTAGGTTCTAAAGTTGAAGTTGTTGAGATGTTCGATCAAGTTATCCCTGCTGCGGATAAAGACATCGTTAAAGTCTTCACTAAACGCATTAAGAATAAGTTCAAGCTAATGCTTGAAACGAAAGTAACGGCAGTTGAAGCGAAAGAAGATGGTATCTACGTTTCAATGGAAGGTAAAAAAGCACCAGCAGAAGCTGAGCGCTACGATGCTGTTCTTGTTGCTATCGGTCGTGTTCCAAACGGCGCATTAATCGACGCTGAAAAAGCGGGTATTGAAGTTGATGAGCGTGGCTTCATTAACGTTGATAAGCAGTTGCGTACGAACGTTTCTCACATTCACGCTATCGGCGATGTTGTTGGTCAGCCAATGCTTGCTCACAAAGGTGTGCATGAAGGCCACGTTGCGGCTGAAGTTATTTCAGGTAAGAAGCACTACTTCGACCCTAAAGTAATTCCATCAATCGCGTACACTGAGCCAGAAGTCGCGTGGGTAGGCAAGACTGAGAAAGAAGCTAAGGCTGAAGGTCTGAACTACGAAGTTTCAACATTCCCTTGGGCTGCTTCAGGTCGTGCAATCGCATCTGACTGTGCTGACGGTATGACTAAGATGATCTTCGATAAAGATACTCATCGTGTCATCGGTGGTGCTGTTGTTGGTACTAACGGTGGTGAGCTACTAGGTGAAATCGGCCTTGCAATTGAAATGGGTTGTGATGCAGAAGATATCGCTCTGACTATCCACGCTCACCCAACTCTACATGAGTCTGTTGGTCTAGCTGCGGAAGTATTCGAAGGTTCAATTACTGACCTTCCAAACAAGAAAGCAGTGAAAAAGAAGAAGTAATTCTTCTCTTAAATGCTTTTTTGAATTAATAAAAAACCGCTGAATTCAGCGGTTTTTTTGTGCAAGAAGCTTAATGTTTATACTTAGTATTATTCGCCTTGGTAAATACACAACATATCAAGGTAGCTATTGGTTAAGCTTTCCATTGCGACTTCATTTTGCAGACGGTTTGATTGAACAAATAGAGAGTAGCAAATACCGTGGAATAGGTTTGTTAAGTGGTCAGGATCATGATCACTGCATACTTCTTCACGGTTAATTGCGTTGATAAACATGTTCTTCACTAACATTTGGTTAGTGCGATTTGAAGAGACAAACAGCGGCCAAACTTCATCGCGAGTTGACGCACTCCACTCAAACCAAACTTTCAACCAATTACAATCTTGAATTACAAGACTGACCATTTCGCTGGTGACGTTTCGTAAGTTTTGTTTTGCGTGTATGTCTAAATCGATGTTGTCAGCTAAAAAGTTTGAAAACTGACGTACTACGTAATTGAGTACATCATCGACGAGATCTTCTCGAGTTGGGAAGTAGTTAAATACTGTTGCAACAGACACTTGGGCAATTTCTGCAATGTCAGCGTGTCCGCCACGTCCTATTCCTCGTTTAGCAAATACTTCTAATGCAATTTCCATTAGTTGCAATTTACGTTTTTGTGGAGATAGGCGCGTACGTGGTCTTTTTGCTATAGAGTCCATATAGAGTTTTCCTTGCCAATTGACGTATTATTTGTGACGTTTAACCTTAGAGTCTTTGCTCTAATGTGTTTTTTGTTATTTGATCTAGCACAATGAGTGTAATGGTGCATATGATTTTGGTCAATGCCTTATGATTATATAATAGTCAATAATGCGAATAGTGTTTAGATTCAATGTGCTTAATTTTATAAAGGCTCTAATAAATGAGAAATAATGACAAAGAGTGAAAAATTTAACTCATGAAGGGAGGAGTGTTACTATAGCCGCAAAATCGAGCAGCGAACTGAGTTCAAAGAACGTCAGAGACTGCAATAACCGCTTAATTGAGAATGGTATGAAACATACGATAGAACCTATGATTTCTGAGCAAGAAGTTCAGAAGCGAGTAAAAGAGCTAGGTGAGCAAATTACACAGCATTACCAAGGTAGTGAAGATTTGGTTATGGTTGGTTTGTTACGCGGTTCATTTGTCTTTATGGCTGATTTAGCGAGAGCGATAGACATTACTCATCAAGTTGATTTTATGACGGCTTCTAGCTACGGCAACACAATGGAAAGTAGTCGTGATGTACGTATTCTTAAAGACTTAGATGATGACATCAAAGGTAAAGATGTACTGTTGGTTGAAGATATTATTGATACTGGCAACACGCTGAGTAAAGTGATTGAAATTCTGACACTGCGCGAGCCTAAGTCGATTCAAGTTTGTACTCTGCTAGACAAACCAGTGAAGCGTGAAATTGAAGTTGATGCTAAATGGATTGGTTTTGCTATCCCTGACGAATTTGTTGTTGGTGTTGGTATTGATTACGCACAAAAATACCGTCACTTACCATATATCGGAAAAGTTGTTCCACAGGAATAATCGCCAGATAGGTCAAAGCTAGAGTAAGTTAGAGACGATAGCTTATAGATTGAAACAAAAACGCTCACTAAATAGTGAGCGTTTTTTTATGAAGTCGTTTTATTCTCGTTACTGAGTATTTTAGCCATTGCCGCTTGGTAAGATACTTCGAGTGTTTCTCTGCTTGAGCACCTTACGCCTAGATCGAGAAGTTTGCCGTCTCCGATACCATAGACGACACCGTGAATTTGAACATCTTGGCCACGTTCCCAAGCGCCTTGCAATACAGTTGAATTACCCAAGTTATACACTTGTTCCGCAACGTTAATTTCGCAAAGCTTATCGCCCCATACTTCGCGTGGCATATCACCAAGCCAGTTACGGTGCTTAAGGTATAAATCACGAATATGCAGTAGCCAGTTATTGATAAGACCAAGTTGGGTATTATCAATTGCTGCATTGACGCCGCCACAACCATAGTGACCACAAACGATGATGTGATTCACTTTCAGTACATCAACGGCGTACTGAACAACTGAAAGACAGTTTAAGTCGGTATGGATAACTTGATTGGCAACATTACGGTGAACAAACAGCTCTCCCGAGTACAATCCTGTTAATCGTTCTGCTGGGACTCGGCTATCTGAACAACCAATCCATAAGAAACCAGGGTTTTGCCCTTCTTCTAATCTAGCGAAATACTCAGGACGATCAGAGGTGATTGAATCAGACCACTTCGAGTTATTTTCAAATAGCTGCTTAATTTCTGGCATCTTACTTCCCTTTTTTAACTCGCCACACTATACACAAAGTAACAAATACGATCTTGTTAAAAATGGAGTGACGACAACTCATCTGACGAGCTGTTGCTCTGCAAATCACACGCTTAAAATACTGCTCTACTATTTGTTAACTAACATTTACCTTAATTAGGGTGAAAAGTGACTGTTACATTTGCTACAGTGATGTGATTTGTTTTTTTATCAGCAGGGAGCTGAGTTTGTTTGGGAATCGTTTTGAAGACGTTCGCTTAAAAGGCGACATATTTGGTGGCGTAACCACGGCCATTATTTCACTACCGCTCGCATTGGCATTTGGTGTTGCTTCAGGAGCAGGGGCAGAAGCTGGATTATGGGGCGCAATATTCGTTGGTTTTTTTGCTGCGCTATTTGGCGGCTCAACCAGCTTAATTTCTGAGCCTACAGGACCGATGACGGTGATCATGACCGCGGTCTTAACCAGTATGATGGCTAAATACCCTGAAACGGGTATGGCGATGACATTTACGGTTGTCATGATGGCTGGGGCATTTCAGATACTACTCGGCACTTTAAAGCTGGGTAAATACATAACTCTAATGCCTTATAGTGTTATTTCTGGTTTTATGTCAGGTATTGGCGTCATATTAATTATCTTGCAGCTATCGCCTTTATTGGGCCACGCAGCGCCTTCTGGTGGCGTTATAGGCACGTTAAACGCACTTCCGGATACGGTTTCTAACCTGAAATTTAGCGAGCTGTTTCTAGGTGCTTCGACTCTTGCAATACTATTTTTCTTTCCTAAAAAGTATCGAAAGTATGTTCCGGCTCAGCTAGTTGCCTTAGTTGCAGTAACCCTTCTTTCCGTTATTTTATTCAACATGGACGACATTCGCCGCATTGGTGTTATTCCTGCAGGGTTACCTACTTTAGTCATTCCGCACATTAACGCTGAGATGTTTGTTGAAATGGTTATTGATGCGCTCGTGCTTGGTACATTAGGTTGCATTGACACCCTATTAACAGCAGTAATCGGTGACTCATTAACACGTAAAGATCATGACTCAGACAAAGAGTTAAGAGGGCAAGGGTTAGCGAACATGATTTCAGGTCTCTTTGGCGCACTGCCAGGGGCTGGTGCGACGATGGGCACGGTGACCAACATTCAAGTTGGCGCAAGATCGCCCGTATCCGGCATGATTCGCGCTTTAGTTTTAATGTTGGTGGTTCTCGTCGCGGGTGGTTTAACCGAGCCTATCCCAATGGCCGTTTTGGCGGGTATTGCAGTGTATGTTGGGTTTAATATCTTAGACTGGAGTTTTATTCAGCGTGCTCACAAGGTGAGTTTTGCTGGCATGAGCATCATGTATGGCGTAATGCTACTAACTGTATTTGTTGATCTGATTGTTGCCGTGGGCTTAGGCGTCTTTATTTCCAACATCATTATCATTGAACGACTGAGCCGTGAACAAGCAAGACAAGTGAAGGCGATCAGTGATGCTGATGAAGATGATGTCCCACTGACAGATAGCGAACGAGGTTTACTTGATCGAGCGAATGGTAAGGTTCTATTTTTTTATCTTTCAGGGCCGATGATCTTTAGTGTCTCTAAAGCGATCTCTCGTCAACATAATAGTATTTCTGATTATGAAGTGATGATATTAGACCTTACTGATGTTCCGATGATTGATGTGACAGTCGGCCTAGCGCTTGAAAACGCAATAAAAGATGCAAAAGATGCCCAATGTGAGGTGTTACTTCTATGCCCTAACGAGCAGACGCGCTCCCAGTTAGAAAAATTTCACGTGTTGGACTTAGTCTCGCAAGGTAATACTTACGCATTTCGTTATGAGGCTCTAAGGGCGGCTCTGAAATATGTCGAGAGCGATGAGCATCAAACCAATACTATTTAGAACTGATTACATTGAGTAATTTATAACGAAGGCGTAGCACTCAATTTGCTGCGCCTTTTTTGTATGTACTCTAGAATGTAACTCTGAACCTCGACATTCCGTATCATGATTTATTCATCCCTATATCAGCTTAATTCAGATGTTGGGTTGAAAAATAGCCTAGCTGACGTCATCTGTTAGCCATAAATAGAAAAAGAGTAATGTCATATTATGTACGCATTAGAAATAGAGCAGCTGCGAAAAACTTATGCCGGTGGCTTTGAAGCCCTAAAAGGCATTAGTTTGAATGTCGAGAAAGGCGATTTTTATGCCTTACTTGGGCCGAATGGCGCAGGGAAGTCGACGACCATCGGTGTGGTTTCATCACTGGTAAATAAAACCTCTGGGAAAGTGAAGGTCTTTGGCTTTGATATCGATAGCGATCTAGAGCTGGCTAAACAAAATCTTGGGTTAGTGCCGCAAGAGTTTAATTTCAATCAATTTGAAACGGTTGAACAAATCGTTCTGCAACAAGCAGGCTACTACGGTGTGTCAAAAACGCTGGCGAAAGAGCGAGCTAAAAAGTATCTCTCTCAGCTCGATTTGTGGGAAAAACGCAGTGAGCGCGCACGAAACCTGTCAGGTGGTATGAAACGCCGCTTGATGATTGCTCGTGCACTTATGCATGAGCCTCAGTTATTGATCTTGGATGAGCCAACGGCCGGTGTCGATATAGAACTAAGACGTTCAATGTGGGACTTTTTAAAACAGATCAACAAAGAGCAGGGCATTACTATTATTTTGACGACTCACTATCTGGAAGAAGCGGAAATGCTATGTCGCAACATTGGCATCATTAACCGTGGTGAGCTTATTGAAAATACCAGTATGAAAGCACTATTGAATCAGCTGCATGTTGAGACCTTTATTCTTGATCTAGAAGGGGTTGAATCTCTTGCTGAACTTGATGGTGTTAACTCTCAGCAACTGATTAATGGCTCGCTAGAGATAGAACTAGAGAAAACTCTAGGGTTAAATCATGTGTTTACTCAATTAACAGAGCAGGGTATTAAAGTGCTTTCGATGCGTAATAAGGCAAACCGTTTAGAAGAACTATTTGTCAGCATCGTAAGAGATCAGGCTGAGGAGCAATAACTATGTATCAAATATATTGGACGGCGTTTTGCAGCTTAGTCACCAAAGAAGTGAACCGTTTCACCCGTATCTGGGTTCAAACCCTGGTCCCACCTGCTATCACCATGACCCTGTATTTCATTATTTTCGGTAACCTTATTGGTGCACGCATTGGTGAAATGAACGGCTTTAGTTACATGGAATATATCGTTCCAGGTCTGATTATGATGTCGGTTATTACTAACTCTTATTCTAATGTGGCTTCGTCATTCTTCAGTGCTAAGTTCCAAAAGAATATTGAGGAACTACTCGTCGCTCCGGTGCCAAACTACGTCATCATTGCCGGATTTGTCATGGGTGGTGTTACGCGTGGCCTGCTTGTCGGTATTATCGTGACGTTTGTTTCACTCTTCTTTGTGGACCTTCAAGTTGAGCACTGGGGTATTATTGCGCTGACCGTCTTCTTAACTTCGGTGGTGTTTTCGTTGGGCGGATTGATCAATGCGGTATTTGCAAAGACGTTTGATGATATCTCGATTATTCCAACGTTTATCTTAACGCCATTGACCTACTTAGGCGGGGTATTTTATTCGATCAGTTTATTGCCTGAATTCTGGCAAACGGTTTCTAAAATAAATCCAATTGTTTATATGGTTAACGCATTTAGATACGGGTTTTTAGGAGTATCCGATGTTGATATCGTGACCTCATTCTCCGTTCTTATTGTGTTTGTTGTAGCACTTTATGCCGTTGCTCATTATTTGGTTACACGAGGCATAGGTCTAAGAAGCTAAGTTTTTTAGCTATTATGAAATGAGAAAAGGTCGACATTGAGTCGACCTTTTTATTGGGTATTTGAAAGTGTTTTAGCGGGGTTATTCCGATTCAGTTGCTTGAACTTCAGCGTTAACTTCTTCTTTAGTCTCAGTTACTAACTCAACCACTTGGTTATCGATCAATCGAGCTTGCCCTAAGAAGGCTGACATTAAGATAACAGCTTGGGTACTCTGATCGGTCACTGCTTGAAGGCTTCGAGCGTCACGGATAAAGATCTCATCAGGCTGTAAACCCGCAGCGCGAAGTTGGTCGCTTGCATCTTCAATTAGGGAGTCGTAGTCACTACGTCCACCTCGAATCGCACTGCTAACCCAACGCATAGTTCGAGCAACAACAGGCGCTCGTTGGCGCTCATCAATGGTCAACAAACCGTTACGAGAACTCATCGCAACACCATCCATTTCACGTACCGTTGGCAGCCCGATGATTTCGATGTCCATCGCAAGATCTGTTGTCATTTGACGAATAACCGCCAGTTGCTGGAAGTCTTTTTCACCAAAGCAGGCAAAGTCAGGCTGAACAATATTAAATAGTTTAGTAACAATCGTTGCGACACCACGGAAGTGACCTGGACGGGAAGCACCTTCTAACATTGTGGAAAGGACTGGCACTTCAACAAAGCTCTGCGTATCTAAACCCTGCGGGTACATCACTTCAGGTGTCGGCGTGAACACTAATTCAACACCTTCTGCCGTCAGTTTAGCTATGTCATCTTCTAGCGTTCTAGGGTAGTTCGTTAAATCGTCGGCACGTTCAAATTGCATAGGATTAACGAAGATACTGACAACAACAATATCGGCATGTTCACGGGCTTTTTTAACTAAAGCGATATGGCCTTCATGTAAGTTACCCATTGTAGGAACAAAGGCAACAGTACGTCCGTCACGCTTGTATTGCTTGATTTGCTCTCGAACTAACGCTATCTCAGCTAAAATATGCATAATCGAACTCCCTAGGCGATGGTATGAGCGTCATCAGGGAAAGCACCGCTTTCCACTTCGCTAATATATTTAGCCACAGCTGAACGCATGTCACCAGTTTCAGCAAGGAAGTTTTTCGAGAACCTCGGCATGTAATTGGCTGAAATACCGAACATGTCGTGCATTACCAGAATTTGACCGTCAGTTACGTTGCCAGCACCAATACCAATTACAGGAACACTGACAACTTCAGTGATGCGCTTAGCAAGTGAGGCAGGAACACATTCAAGCAAGACGATTTGAGCGCCTGCTTCTTGCAATGCAAGTGCATCTTTTACCATACGGTCGGCATTTTCTTGATCGCGACCTTGAACTTTATAACCGCCAAAAATGTTCACTGATTGAGGGGTTAAGCCTAGGTGAGCACAAACAGGGACAGCACGCTCAGTCAACATTTTCACTGTCTCTACTAACCAATCACCGCCTTCAATCTTAACCATGTTAGCGCCGGCTTGCATAAGCTTCGCTGCGCTCTCACAGGCTTGTTCTGGAGTCGCGTAACTCATGAATGGCATATCAGCCATTAGCAGACAGTTAGGGCTACCAGCACGTACACAGCGAGTATGGTAGGCAATATCGTCAACGGTTACTGGAAGCGTATCGTTTTTTCCTTGTAAAACCATACCTAAAGAGTCACCAACTAGCAGTACTGGCATCTCTTGGCTTTCAAAAAGTTGGGCAAAACTCGCATCGTACGCAGTAGATGTCGCGAATTTACGACCTTCTTGTTTGCACTTGATTAGGTCGTTGATTGTAATTTTTTTCATGATTTATCCTTACAAGGCGTTGGCTATGATTGCCAAGTGCTGAGGCCATTTCGATCGACTTTAGAAAGCAGATGTTGCAGCTCAGTCCCATCCGGGAGTGTTAAATTTGGTGCGATTTCAGCAAGCGGGTAGAGTACAAACTCACGCTCTTTCATTCCATAGTGTGGAACAATAAGACGCTCGGAATCGATTACGTCATTGCCGTAAAGAATGATGTCTAAATCTAGGGTTCGTGGACCCCAACGCTCATCTTTACGGACTCGCCCTTGTTCTAACTCGATTGTTTGAGTGCAATCGAGTAACTCAAGTGGCGTTAATTGGGTTTCAATCGCCACCACAGCGTTAATGTAGTCAGGTTGGTCCTGAGGGCCCATTGGGCTACTACTATAAAGCTGTGATGCGCTGAGCAGTGTAGACTTCGGCAAGTGCTTTAATGCTTCAATGGCATCATTTGCTTGTCCGACTGGATCGGCAAGATTACTGCCGATCGCAATATACACAATCGCCATTATTCTGGCTTGCTCTTTTTAGTACGGTTGTTTCTACGGCGACGGAAAGGCTTTTTAGGGCCGCTATCTTCAAGATCTGCTGCCATGGTTTGACGTTGATTACGTCCTGAGTTTTGGAATGTATTCCACCACTCAGCCAGCTTCTTAGTGTCACCGCCTTCAACTTCGCCACGCATCTCAAGGAAGTCATAACCTGCACGGAACTTGTTTAGCTCCATCAATCTAAAGGCACGTTTGCCATTACGGCGTGGTAAACGCAGCTGCAGCTGCCAGATTTCGCGAATGGTTGCGGTGTGACGTCTAGGAATAGCAATGGTTTTCACTTGCTTATCTAAGATGATGTTACTTGCTTCCATGACGGCATCATAATGGCCTAGCTTGCCTTCACTCATCAGTTGGTCTGCAAGCGTGTTTAACGGATACCAAAGCATTGCAGCAAACATGAATGCTGGGTTAATTCGTTTTTCATCTTCAATACGAAGATCTGTTGAATCAAACACAAGATCAAGCATCTGCTCAGTTGGTGATGAGTAGTCTTCAGTAAAGTGTTCGGCAATGGCTGGGAACATCTGCTGGAATAGATTGTATTCACGCATTAGGTGATAGGTTTCTAGCCCATAACCTGATTGCAGCAATTTTAGCGACTCTTCATACAAGCGAGCAGAAGGAATGCCTTGTAGCAGTGGAGCAAGCTCTTCGATTGGCGCAGCCGTGTCTTCTTCGATATCAAAATCGAGCTTTGCAGCGAAACGAATTGCACGCAGCATGCGTACAGGGTCTTCACGGTAGCGAACTTCTGGATCGCCAATCAGTCTGATTAATTTGTCTTCGAGATCTTCTACACCACCGGCATAGTCGTGAATGCTGTAGTCACCAATGCTGTAATACATGGCGTTAATCGAAAAATCACGGCGTTCAGCATCTTCATCAATGCTGCCATAGACGTTATCACGCAGTAGCATGCCTTCATCAGATTGTGCTGATACATTTTTGCTTGGCTCTTGATGGTGACCACGGAAGGTCGCCACTTCGATAATATCTCGACCAAACATAATATGAGCTAAGCGGAAACGGCGGCCGATTAGGCGGCAGTTTCTAAATAAGTGCTTAATTTGCTCGGGTGTCGCGTTGGTTGCGATATCGAAATCTTTTGGTGCAAGATCAAGGAGCAGGTCACGGACGCCACCTCCAACGAGGTAAGCTTCAAAACCAGCGCCATTGAGTCGGTATAGCACCTTTAGAGCATTGTCACTGATCTGCTTGCGTGAAATGTTGTGCTCATCGCGAGCGATAACATTCAATGCAAGTTCTGGAAATTGGCTTGGTGTATATTCGTTATTATTCATGAGCTTCTGGCAATATTGGCTTGAACCAAGGTTGCTTTATTAAGTGATTATTTGCCTAGTAAGGCCTAATTTGGGGCTAATAATAGCCTAAGGAGCGCCATTTGAGAATCTTGCTGTGCTTGCCAACGTATTTGGCAGTTGCTGCAAAGACCAATTTTGGCATCCCCATGTAATGATGTCGTCTAACTTTGCACTGGCAATATGCGTATCAATATCAAAACCGAGAAAGGTCATCGCTGCCAATAAAGTTTCAATAGGCTCTTTATTATTTAGCGCTGGTGCATGGTTTTGTTTTGATAGCTTGTTGCCGTTATGATCAAGAGCTAGTGGCAAGTGAACATAGCTGACCTCAGGTTTCTCCATCGCATGATAGAGGTTAATCTGTCGACCAGTGGGTTCAATTAGATCGGCGCCCCGGACAACTTCTGTTACTTCTTGAGCAATATCATCTAATACTACCGCAAGATTGTACGCGTACAATCCATCACGACGTTTGATAATAAAATCTTCATCTGCCAACGCTTGCGGAATGGCGATACGACCGTGTTTTTGGTCAATGAAGTGATCTATTGCTTGAGGTACTTTAAAGCGTACAGAGCAAGGTTCACTTGACCTTATTATTGCGTCTCGACATGTCCCGAGATAAAAACCACCAGATTGTTTTATCTGTTTGCGTGTGCATTGACAATAATACGCCTCTTTAGAGAGTAACCATTGTTCTATCTGGTCTTGGTATAGTTGATGACGTTGGCTTTGATAGACCACTTCACCATCCCAATGAAGGTGATACGCCTCTAATGTCGCTAAAATCAGATCGGATGCACCGGACATTTCTCTCGGTGGATCGAGGTCTTCTATTCTGACTAACCACTCACCATGCCGAGATTTTGCTTGAAAGTAACTTCCTAGAGCCGCCACCAGAGAGCCAAAGTGTAAAGGGCCTGATGGAGAAGGAGCAAAACGACCAACATAATTCATGATATTTGCCTGATATAAAAACCGCAAAAAGGGAGCATAAGCTCCCTTTCGTAACAGAAATGAAGGTTAACCTTGCATCTGTTTTTCTTTAATCTCAGAAAGCGTCTTACAGTCGATACAAA
This sequence comes from Vibrio kyushuensis, assembly GCF_050337325.1. Taxonomy (NCBI): domain Bacteria; kingdom Pseudomonadati; phylum Pseudomonadota; class Gammaproteobacteria; order Vibrionales; family Vibrionaceae; genus Vibrio; species Vibrio kyushuensis. The sequence goes on along the minus strand of NZ_JAKJSV010000003.1, from coordinate 477,624 downwards.
GATCAGCTGTAGGGCGAGCTTCTAAGCGGCGGATACCAATTTCAATACCGCAAGATTCGCAGAAGCCGTACTCATCTTCTTCGATTTTGTTTAGCGTTTTTTCGATCTTTTTAATCAAGCGACGCTCACGGTCACGATTACGAAGCTCTAAGCTAAACTCTTCTTCTTGAGAAGCACGGTCAACCGGATCTGGGAAGTTTGCTGCTTCGTCCTGCATGTGGTGAACAGTACGATCAACTTCTACTCTCAGCTGGTTGCGCCAAGCGTCTAAAATTTTTGTAAAATGAGCTACCTGCTCAGGTGACATGTACTCTTCACCTGTCTTCGCTTGGTAAGGCTCAACACCTGCAATGGCTAGGATGCCAATCGCTTTTTTCTTTGATTCTGGCATGCAGCATCTCCTACTAACACCTAGTCAACTGCTTGAGCAGTCTATTTTAAGGCGGCTATCTATAGCAAAAAGAATCGGGCGACGCAAATCTTGGATAGCAAACTTTTTGTCATTGTGAAGGTGACATCATTTTTTGCTGGTTATTGATAAAATTAACAGCAGAAATGAGTTTGATTTCCGATTCAGAAATCTGTGCTTTGTAGCACAGGACTTCTACGCCTTGCTCTATTGCTTCGTTTAGTAAATATGAATAGTTGGCGTCTATATGGAGGGCTGCGGACACTTTTTCAATCCCTGAATGTAAAACAGTGAATAAAAGTACAGCTCTGCTTCCACTTTTCGCCATTTCCGTGAGCTCTCTCAAATGCTTTTGACCACGAGTAGTCACTGCATCTGGAAAGTAGCCCTGCCCACTATTATCATTATCTAGTAGGGTGACGCTTTTAACCTCTATATAGCATTTTGGCTTAGTTTCTGAATTGAGCAAGATATCAATGCGACTATTTTCACTGCCGTACTTCACTTCAGTTTTCAATTCGTTGTAGCCAGTAAGCTCTTTTATGATGCCATTCTCGATGGCTTCAACAGCCAAGTGGTTCGCTTTCACCGTATTAATACAGATCCAATGACCCTGCTTTGTCTGAGCTAACTCCCAACTATTAGGGTACTTTCGCTTAGGATTATCGGAGGTTGAATACCACACGGTATTACCTGCATCAGCGCAGCCTGTCATTGCGCCAGTGTTTGCACAGTGAATGGTGCGCAACGATTGATCTGGCAGCTGTATGTCTGCAAGGAAGCGCTTGTAACGCTTAAGTAATGTGGCGGATTCAAGAGGGGGATTAAAATGCATTTTTACTGTTTTTATGTACAATGGTGTTCTCATTACATCATAAGGCGTCCCCGTTGTCTTCACCGATTCAACTACCTATAGAAAGTGTGATCCCCGAACTACTCTCTGGTGTTAAAACACATAATCAGCTGATCTTAAAAGCAGCCCCTGGCGCTGGTAAATCGACTTTCTTCCCACTGCAACTCATTAAAGCCGGCCTATTTTTAGGCAAAATAATCATGCTTGAGCCAAGGCGTCTGGCAGCGAGAAATATCGCAGGTTACCTCGCGCAACAGCTTGGTGAAAAAGTGGGTGATCGGGTTGGTTACCGAGTTCGCGGGGAAACACGTGTCGGCCGTAATACACAACTTGAGATCGTCACTGAAGGGATCATGACGCGGATGCTACAGTCAGATCCCGAGTTAACAGGTATTGATCTGCTGATTTTTGATGAGTTTCATGAGAGAAGTATTCACGCCGATACTTCATTAGCGTTGAGCTTGGAAGTTCAAGACGCCCTGCGTGATGATCTTCATATTGTCGTCATGTCTGCGACGCTGGATCAAAATGCTTTAACAACACTGTTGCCACAAGCTAAATATGTAGAGTCACAAGGGCGAAGTTTTCCAGTTGAATATCGCTACAACGATTTAAAGCCCAATGATTACCTTATTCCAAGTGTCGTTAAGCAGATCCAGTATTTAATGGCGAGTGAAGAGGGATCACTGCTGGTTTTTCTTCCCGGAGTTGGGGCAATCAAACAGGTAGCCGATAAGCTAAACGATCTTGGCCTAGGTAGACTTGATGAAAAAGTAGCGGTTTTTCCACTATACGGTCAACTCACTTTTGCACAGCAGCAGCAAGCGATAGCGCCGTTAAAAAATGGTCAACGTAAAGTTGTGTTGGCGACCAATATTGCAGAGACATCTCTAACCATTGAAGGCATTCGTTTAGTACTTGATTGCGGTCTTGAGAGAGTGGCCAAGTTCGATCTTAAAACGGGAATAACAAAACTTGAGCAAGTCCGAATTGCTCAATCATCAGCTGAACAAAGAGCGGGTCGTGCCGGGCGATTAGAGGCAGGAATCTGTATCAGGCTTTATAGTGAAGGGCAGTTAAAACAGCAACCAATCGTGCCAAGTGCTGAAATTCTAACGTCTGATCTCTGCTCTTTAGCGATGGAGCTTGCACAATGGGGGGCAGCTGAGGTCAGTGAATTGAAATGGCTTGATACGCCGCCGCAAGTGGCGATGGTTCAAGCGAGGCAACTGTTGTCGTCACTAGGCCTCCTGAACGAGCAGCATCAACTTACGGCACTAGGCAAGCAGGCACATCAGTTTGGCTTGGATCCACGCATCGCTAGCATGCTCGCTAAATCGCTCCAATACGGTGACGCATTTTTTCAAACCGCAGTAGTGGTGGCTGCGCTGATTGAGGAGCCCGAGCGAAATACGCTTGATCTCCAAGACAGCCTTTATCGCCTCAAGCAAGGATCGCATCAGAAATCACGTGTAATATTAAAACGTGCTGAGCAACTCGCGAGTAAATGTAAACAAAAATTCTCCATTCGTCTGGTTGAAGAGCGTTACGTTGCGGTGGTATTGAGCTTGGCATTCCCAGATCGAGTTGCTCAATCTCGATCAGCAAGAAGTGGTAAGTTTATTCTTTCCAATGGGCATGGCGCTGAAATCGACCAGTCTCATAGCTTGTCCGATTGTGACTATATCGTCGCTATCGATTTGATGCGTAGCCAACACCACACAACTCAAAATGCCACTCGAATATTTTTAGCCGTCGAGCTTGATATTGATTTGTTACAGCAGAGTTTTTCTTCTCTTTTTGTTCATCAAGAGATTGTAGAGTGGAATGAGACTAAAGGGCAGTTGATTGCGGAAAAGCAGCTAAAGCTGGGCAACTTAGTCGTCAGTCGCAAAGAGTTAACCACGCTTGATAAACAAAAAATGACCAATGCTTTACTTAATTATGTAAAACAAAAAGGATTATCAGTATTAAATTGGACTAAGTCGGCAGATGAATTATTAACTCGTATTCGTTGTGGTGCTAATTGGCTTCCTGAAAAGGGGTGGCCCAAAATGGATGATGAGAGTTTGCTTGATGATCTCGACAGCTGGTTAGCGCCTTATATGACAGGAATAACCTCAGTTAAAGGCTTAAAAAGCATAGAGTTAGTGCAAGTGCTGCAAGCGCACTTGGGTTGGCCTCTTAACCAAGAGATCGATCAGTATTTGCCGGTTTCTCATAAGTTACCTACGGGCTCGAATAAAAGAATTCGTTATGAAGTAGGAAGTGAACCGATTCTCTCGGTACGTATGCAAGAAATATTTGGAGAGAAAGAGTCACCATTGATCGCGCTTGGCAAAAAGAAAATTGTCTTAGAGCTACTTTCTCCCGCTCAACGTCCTCTTCAAGTGACTCAAGATCTCGCCTCTTTTTGGGCTGGCTCTTATAAAGAAGTGCAAAAAGAGATGAAGGGTCGATACCCAAAACATGTTTGGCCAGATGATCCCGCAAATCATATCGCCACCAGAAAAACTAAACGGCAGTTCAACAAATGACCGATAAAAAAGCGCCTGTGAAAAAGGCGACTACCAAGAAAAAAGCGGCCCCTCGTAAAGCGGCTAAAAGAAAACCAGCACGTAAGAGAAAATCGTCTTCACAACGCTCATGGCTTAAAGTGTTGTGGAGTATTGGCTGGAAACTAGGCCTTGCCGGGTTAGCGGTATTGGTTTTTGTCGGCGTTTACCTAGATAGCGTCGTTAAACAGAAATTTGAAGGACAGCTATTTAGCTTGCCGACAGTGGTGTATGCGCGAATTCTAAATATCACCCCTGGTTCGTCCACGACACTTAAGCAGCTAAGCAATGAATTAGATGTACTTAATTATCGTAAAGTACGCCAGCCACGCTACCCAGGGGAGTACTCTTCTTCTTCTAATAAGTTGGAGGTAATTCGTCGTCCTTTTGAGTTCTCTGACGGGCCAGAGCCTTCTCGCCATGTGATGATTCATTTCGACTCTAACGGCGTGACTCGAATTCAATCGTTAGAGCAGAGTGGTAATTTAGGTTATCTGCGTATCGATCCAAAAATGTTGGGAATGCTTGAAAAAAATACCGATGAACAGCGGCTGTTCTTACGACGTGAAGAGTTTCCAGAAGTGATGGTTGATGCACTGCTTGTGACCGAAGATCGTCATTTTTACCAGCATGATGGAGTATCGCCGTTAGCCATTGCCCGTGCGATGGTGGTCAATATGAAAGCGGGGCGTACCGTTCAAGGCGGTAGTACGTTAACCCAGCAGTTGGCTAAAAACCTGTTCTTATCGAGCGACCGAACCTTGTGGCGTAAGATTAGAGAAGCGTACATTGCGATCATTTTGGATCATCGTTACAGCAAAGATCGTATCTTAGAAGCGTATTTAAATGAGGTGTATCTTGGGCAAAGCGGTGGTGAGGCGATTCACGGTTTTGGTTTAGCGTCTCGACTCTATTTTGGTCAGCCGATTAATGAATTAAGAATCGATCAGCTAGCACTTTTGGTTGGCATGGTAAAAGGCCCGTCATACTACAACCCCATTCGTCAGCCAGAACGTGCCAAAGCACGCAGAGATTTAGTGCTTAGAATGATGATGCAGCAAGACATTTTAACGGCTAATCAATACGATCAAGCAGCAAGTCGACCACTCGATATTCAAGATAACCCGAGGATCGCTAGCCGTCAGCCTGCATATTTCCAACAAGTGAATATCGAGCTTAGAGAAAAAGTGGGCAGTGCGTTCCAGTCAGAAATTGGGCTACGTGTGTTTACTTCGCTTGATCCAGTTTCTCAGCAAGAACTTGAAAGAGCCATTGCGAAGAAAATCCCAGACCTTGCTAAAAGGGCGGGAGACTCATTGGAAGGCGCGGCGGTTGCGGTTGACCGACATAGTGGTGAAATACGTGCCATGGTTGGTGGTAAGCGTACGGGCTATGATGGCTTTAATCGAGCCCTTAATGCCAGTCGTCAAATTGGGTCACTGGCTAAGCCTGCGATCTATTTAACGGCGCTAGAGCAGCCCGAGAAATATAATCTAGCGACGACATTACAAGATAAGCCAATAAGCTTGAAAGGTAGTAAAGGTGATGTCTGGTCTCCAAGAAACTACGATCGAGAATTTCGTGGTGAAGTGCCGTTAATCGACGCTTTATCGAAATCATTGAATGTGCCGACTGTCTATTTAGGTATGCAGTTAGGGATTCCCGAAGTCATGAAGACTTTAGAGAAGCTTGGTGTCGATCGCTCTGAAATTCGCCCAGTACCTTCTATGTTCTTAGGCTCGTTTACTTTGACGCCATTTCAAGTGGCGCAGATGTATCAAACGCTGACTAACTCTGGCAGAAAAGCAGAGCTATCCGCACTGAGGTCGGTATTGGATCAAGATGGTAACGTGCTATATGAATCGATTCCTCGGGTTCAGCAGCGTGTTTCTCAGCAAGCGGCTTGGCTTACGACGTATGCGATGAAGGTTGCAGTCGTTGAGGGAACAGGGCGTTTTCTGCATGGAAAATATTCTTGGGCAGCACTCGCTGGAAAAACAGGAACCAGTAACGATACACGTGATAGTTGGTTTGTAGGTGTTGATGGGCGAGAGGTGACGGCGATTTGGTTAGGTAGAGATGACAACAAACCAACCAAATTAACAGGATCGAGCGGCGCGTTAAGGGTATATTCTGAATACCTCCATCATCGTATTCCTGAAAGATTAGTACTGCCGTGGCCTAGAGAGATCAGTACTATTGGATTTAGCAAAACAAAGATGGGGCCGCTAGACCTCGATTGTGATAACAAATTCAAATTGCCAATGTGGGATCCGAAAGGTGTGATTAAACAGAACTGCGAAAATAAACCTGCAGGTTGGCTTAAAAAGATATTCACATGGTAGTTTAATCAAGTAATATCAATTTAGCTTTTTGTTATCTCAAGCTATTTCAAGCAATTAAAGGATTAATGTTGTGCGTTTTCTATTCAGCTTTTCGGTTTTACTCGCGTATTCAACTTGCTCTATTTCATGGGCAAATGAAGTTGCGCCAGTAGAGAAAAAGTATGAAAGACCAAAAATAGCGGTAGTCCTTGCAGGAGGCGGTGCCAAAGGTGCCGCACACATTGGCGTATTGAAAGCGCTAGAAGAACTGCATATTCCTATCGATATTATTACAGGTACCAGTATGGGTGCCTATGTTGGTGGTTTATACGCTTCAGGTATGAGTGCCGATGAAATCGAGAGTTTAATTTACTCGGTAGAGTGGAACCATGGCTACCGGGATCGCGTCGATCGAAGCGAAAGACGAATTCGAGATAAAGAGTATGAAGATCGTTACCAAATAAACACCGATCTTGGGCTGCGTTGGGGTGAAGTTAAAGTCCCTAGGGGGGTGGTTCAAGGACAGAACATGCTGCGAATACTACGTGAAACCTCAGGCAATCTTCCACCATTAGACTCATTTGATGATCTGGTTATTCCTTTTCGCTCTGTTGCGACGGATATTATCGAATTAGAGCCTGTTGTTATTGGTGAGGGATATCTTGTTGACGCCATGATGGCGAGTATGTCTGTGCCCGGTGTGCTTCCTCCATACGAAATCGATGGGCGACAGCTCGTCGATGGCGGCGTGACCAACAATATGCCGGTTGATATCGCGAGAGAAATGGGTGCAGATATTGTAATTGCGATCGATATCAGTAGTGATTATAAAAATGAAGAAGAGTTTAGTTCATTTCTGACTGTTGCTGATCAGCTTTCTAACTATCTTGTTCGTCGAAGTACCGTTTTGCAGCAGGAAACATTAACCGATAAAGATATCTTCCTTCAGCCGGATGTCGGTCAGATGCAAACGACTGAATTTAAAAAAATGCCGGGTGCCTACCTAGAAGGATATGAAGTCGCGATGGAAGAGTCTCTAAGGTTATCTCGCCTTTCTCTTTCTTCCGGTGACTATCAAGCTTACGTAGAAAAAAAGCAGGAAGCGCGTAAAACACTAGTCTACGGTGATGAAGTTACTGTAGATAACATCGTCATCAATAATAACACTCACTACAGTGAAGAGTTACTGCGCTCTCGTTTAGGGCTAGAAGAAGGTAAAGCGCTGACAACAGAAGAGATTGAAGCAAGTGTTCAGGACCTATACGCGTTAGACCGCTTTGAGCTTATTACTTACGAATATGATAAAGATGAGCAAGGCAACGATATACTGATCGTCGATGTGAATGAAAAATCGTGGGGGCCGAATTACGTTAATTTCCGTTTCTTCTTAGAGGATGATTTCACTACCGACAGCCAATACTCTCTGGGTGTATCTAGTAATTTTACCGACTTTAACTCTGATGGCGCTGAGTTAATGCTCAATTTAGAGATGGGTACAGATAAGCTAATTGAGGCCGAGCTTTACTCTCCATTTATGTCCAGTCAGAAAATCTTCACTACGATGGGGGCGAGCTACAGTAATGATAAACGGAATATGCCTAAAAGTGGCCCTGTATCTGAGCCAACACTAGATACGACCAAAGACTATCTGCCGATTACTTATCGAGAGTGGAAAGGGGAGCTTGCATTAGGTTATCAAGAAGCATTGTGGAGAGAATTTAAAGTAGGGCTGCGTTATATTCAGGGTTATGCAGAACTATCAACATTACCTTCGTGTGGAGATTTAGACTTTACACGACAGGGGGCTTTTGTTGGGTACCGTTACGATACACTCGATGATTTCAGCATGCCGCGATCTGGTATTTATGCCGATTTTGAGTATTTAGTATCTCAAGATGAAGCAAGGGGCGAATCGAGTTGCTTAGGCAGTTCTTTGAGTCAATCTAATGATACTGTCCAAGAAATTAGTGCTAAATTTATCGGTGCCTATACCCATGATCGTCATACTTTAGTCGCTAATTTCGATATGGGGTTAACTCAAGCAGAGAATGAGTCACTGCCCATTGATCCAAAAGAACTTGGTGGATTCCTTAACCTTTCTGGTATCCCAAGAGATAGCTTAGTGGGTCAAAATCTAGCTTATACAAGCTTAGTGTATCGATACCGTTGGTTTGACAATGATTTTGGATTATTTAGCTCGCCATTCTATCTTGGAAGCTCGATAGAGTATGGTGGCGTTTGGTCTGATCCTAATATCAATATCCAAGATGCGCCCTTATATCAAGCGGCTTCCGTCTTTGTTGGCGTTAACTCTCCAATAGGACCAATAATGTTTGGTTATGGGTTTACTGAACAGAATTACGATTCAATATATTTAATCATTGGGACAACGTTTAAGTAATAAAACGCCGAGTTAAATTCATAAAATCACCCAACTTTAGTCTTAACTTGCTATGTTGGTCAAAATGATAAGATTTTAATTTTAGGTTAAATTTGCTATCCTGCGTCCCACAGTTTGGCCTCTCTGGCGCTGCTCATCAATTCAATTGAATGACTTCTATGGCAATGGAGAGCCAAGTTTCCAAGGATGTTCACTCCTAGTTTTTATTGCTAAGGATGAACCGCAATGAGAGGAAAAAGTCGTGCTTGAAGCCTACCGTAAACACGTCGAAGAGCGTGCTGCTGAGGGAGTTGTACCTAGGCCCCTAAATGCTGAACAAGTCGCAGGACTTGTTGAATTATTAAAAAACCCTCCTCAAGGGGAAGAAGAAGTCATTCTTGATCTACTCGAGAATCGCATTCCACCAGGTGTTGATGAAGCTGCTTATGTAAAAGCGGGCTTCTTAACAGCCGTCACTAAGGGCGAAGTAACGTCTCCGCTCGTGAGCCGTGAAAAAGCGACTGAACTGCTTGGTACTATGCAAGGCGGTTACAATATTGAATCTCTTGTCTCATTACTTGAAGACGCAGATTTAGCTCCTCTAGCTGTAAAAGCGCTGTCTCATACCCTGCTTATGTTTGACGCGTTTTATGATGTTGAAGAGAAAGCGAAAGCAGGCAACACGTCTGCACAGCAAGTACTTCAATCTTGGGCTGATGCTGACTGGTTTACATCAAAACCAAAAGTAGCGGAAAAAATTACCGTTAAAGTATTCAAAGTCACTGGTGAAACGAACACCGATGACCTATCACCAGCTCCAGATGCTTGGTCTCGCCCTGATATCCCAGTACACGCAAAAGCAATGCTGAAGATGGAACGCGATGGCATCAAGCCTGATGAGCAAGGTAACGTTGGCCCATTAAATCAAATCGAAGATCTGCAAAAAGATGGCATTCCACTGGCTTACGTTGGTGATGTAGTCGGTACTGGTTCGTCGCGTAAGTCTGCAACCAACTCTGTACTTTGGTTTATGGGTGATGATATCCCTTACGTACCAAACAAGCGCACTGGTGGTGTTTGTCTAGGTGGTAAAATAGCGCCAATCTTCTACAACACAATGGAAGATTCAGGTGCACTACCGATTGAACTAAACGTACAAGATATGAACATGGGCGATGTGATTGACATCTACCCATATGAAGGTGTTGTTCGTAAAGATGGCGCAGACATTTCAAGTTTCGAGCTAGGCAAAGTTCTTCTTGATGAAGTACGTGCTGGTGGTCGTATTCCTCTAATCATCGGTCGTGGTTTAACAAGCCGAGCTCGTGAAGCACTAAGTTTGGAAGAAACAGATCTGTTTGCGAAACCAATTGATCCGTCTGCTTCTGATAAAGGTTACACACTTGCTCAGAAGATGGTTGGTAAAGCTTGTGGTGTTGAGGGTGTTCGTGCAGGTCAGTACTGCGAACCTAAGATGACAACCGTAGGCTCTCAAGATACAACCGGCCCAATGACGCGTGATGAGCTAAAAGATCTCGCTTGTCTTGGTTTCTCTGCAGACCTTGTAATGCAGTCTTTCTGTCACACGTCTGCTTATCCTAAGCCTGTTGATGTTAACACTCACCACACACTGCCTGATTTCATCATGAACCGTGCTGGTGTTTCATTGCGTCCAGGTGATGGTGTTATCCACTCATGGCTAAACCGTATGCTTCTGCCTGATACTGTTGGTACAGGTGGTGATTCACATACGCGTTTCCCTCTTGGTATTTCATTCCCAGCAGGTTCTGGTCTAGTAGCATTTGCTGCTGCAACTGGTGTGATGCCTCTTGATATGCCTGAATCAATTTTGGTTCGCTTTAAAGGTGAAATGCAGCCTGGTATCACTCTACGTGACCTAGTACATGCGATTCCTCTTTACGGCATCAAGCAAGGTCTTCTTACTGTTGAAAAAGCAGGTAAGATCAATGAATTCTCTGGTCGAGTGCTAGAAATTGAAGGTGTTGAACATCTTTCAGTTGAGCAAGCGTTTGAGCTTTCAGATGCATCGGCAGAGCGTTCAGCTGCGGGTTGTACAGTGAAGCTTTCTAAAGAGTCTATTGAAGAGTATCTAAACTCTAACATCACTATGCTGAAGTGGATGATCGCCGAAGGTTATGGCGATGTTCGTACTCTAGAGCGCCGTATTACTGGCATGGAAGAGTGGCTAGCGAAACCAGACCTACTGTCTGCTGATGCTGACGCTGAATATGCACACGTAATTGAGATTGATCTTGCTGATATTGATCAACCGATCTTATGTGCACCAAATGACCCAGATGATGCTCGTCTACTGTCTGACGTTCAAGGTACAGAGATTCAAGAAGTGTTCATCGGTTCTTGTATGACGAACATCGGTCACTTCCGTGCGGCAGGTAAGATGTTAGAGGAGTTTAACGGCTCACTAAATACTCGCCTATGGGTTGCTCCACCGACGAAGATGGATAGAGATCAGCTAACAGAAGAAGGCTACTACGGTATCTTCGGTCGTGCTGGAGTACGTATTGAAACTCCTGGCTGTTCATTATGTATGGGTAACCAAGCACGTGTAGCTGACGCTGCGACTGTAATGTCTACGTCGACTCGTAACTTCCCGAACCGTTTAGGTACAGGTGCAAATGTATACCTTGCTTCTGCTGAACTATCAGCGGTAGGCGCAATCCTTGGTCGTATTCCGACTAAAGAAGAGTACCTAGAGTACGCTCAGAAGATTGACGCGACAGCAGCGGATACATACCGTTACTTAAATTTCCATACAATGAGCGAGTACACAGATAAAGCAGACACGGTAATCTTCCAAGAACCTGCTTAATCATTAAACTAGCCTCATAAAGTGATAAAAGACCTCAAATTTATTTGAGGTCTTTTTTTGTTTAACTCTAGCCCTAATGTGCTTAGCTTAGCTTAGTTTTTTAATCACATTAGTAACCTCTTGGGCAACCCACCGAGTTAACTTTGCTCCTTCAGTTGGAGCTGAGTAATAAATCCCCATTTTATTGATCGGCACAATCTCTTGCTGCTCAATATCAATTAAGGTCAGCTCTTCAGGAAGAGCCACCGCAGCACTGCTATGGATTGGCATAATTCCATTACTGATCTTTAGTTTCTCATAACAAAGCGCAATTTGATCCGATTGAAAACTGACTTTGGTTTTGTGCCCTGCATCTAGCAGTATTCTCTCTATATGACTTTCACGGCTGGCGTAGCTAGGGAGGATTGCGACAACAATTGGAAAAGAAGCAATTTGATTTAATGTAGGAGTGAGCTGTGCAAGCGGGTGTGTTTTTCGAACACATAGCTTAAAGGTTACATCGCTGATTGGTTTTTGCGTGATCTCTTTCGATATATCAAGAGGGTAGTAATTAATGGCAACGTGTATATGCTTATTGATTAAATCATCTTCGGTCTGCCAGCTCCAATTAACAATTTTTAACGTAGCGTTAGGAACCTTTTCATGAAAGTGCTTAAGGATCTCTGTGCTAAAAGGTTTATAGAAAGTAGGGCTGATCGCTAGGCAAATAACGCCATCATAATTACGTTCGAAGCTATCGAGTTTCTCATCTAATAATCCTGAAATTGAATCGATGATACGTGGAAGCTGAACCAATAAACGCTCACAGTATTCGGTGGGTTCAATCCCTCTTTTATGGCGAATAAAGAGTTCGTCATCAAATTGTTCACGCAGTTTCTTTAGCCCCTTACTGATGGCTGACTGAGTCACAAACATTCGCTCGGCAGCTTTACGACTATTACGCTCTTCACCAAGGATTTTCAAAAGTAACAACAGGTTAAAGTCCATCTTAAATAGACGTCTTTCATCAATCATAGTCACAATACTATTCCAAATTGGAAAGTCACCCTGTCTAAAAGGTCACTTTTCATTCCATTTGGTTAGTATACATTGGCGGTGTTTATTTAATCCAATACTTAAGTGAGTTCATGATGAAGAAAACATTAATCGCGACACTAGCGGCATTACCTTTGATGACGGTAGCTGATGCACAAGTCCCATTACTAGGTGATAATATCCCAGTGATCAACAGCGAAAGTTGGAGTGTTGATCCAGTGAAAAAGTGGGGCGTATCAGCCATAGAGTATATTCACATGGAGCACCAATTTTTTGCCAACTTATTCCAGTCTCAAGTCGGCATTAATACTTTCTTTCATTTTCAAGACTTTACGACGAAGGATATGGTTTGGGTTGTATCACCGAACCAAGACACCCTCTATTCAATGGCCGTTGTCGATGCTCGTCATGATTTTACGGTAACCTTACCTGACGTTAGCGATCGATTCATATCGTTACAGGTTCAAGATTTTAATCATGTGTTTGTCGCGTATGAGAACGGTGGCGGTGAGTACCATTTTAAATCAGAAGATATTGATACGGACTATGTACTTGTTGGTGTTCGTACTGGTACTGACGCAACAGTTGAAGATGCGGCATATATAGCTGCTGACCTTCAGCCAAAGATGAAAATTGAAACGGATGGGCAGCCCGACCTACACATTGTTCCTGTGAATTCCGAACTCATGCTGACCATGCGTGGTGAGTTTATTGAGCAATTTCAGAAGCTAGATACTCCTTTTGGTTGGGTTGAGTATTCTCAAGACGATGTACCGAATTGGGAGAATAAGGTGTATGTCGTAGCAAACTCGTTTGGTTTGTCACACCATACCGCTGCAATGTATACCAATGGTTTCCCAGAAGCGAAAGGGGGCGATTGCTACTACGGCAAGTTTGCTCCTGTCCCATACAGCGACTTTTCTTCGGTAACGGTCTATGGCCACGATCGTTACTTGATGACCAATTATAGAGAAGCGCCTAACGCCATTGGTACTGAACATAAAGAATTTATTGCGTTAGAGGATGGTTCATTTGAAATCATGTTTGGTGCTGAAGAGTGTCGAGTTAATGGAATGAATTACATTAATACCCCTGAGGATAACTGGCACTTCATGGTTCGAGCGTACGGGCCGGATGTTGATGCGATGGAAGTTTATCAAGTACCTGAGCTTAAAAAGGTAGCGGCGAACAAGTAAATCACTGTTTTTAACTTGGTCGTTTAAGAGCTGTGCCGGTTTGGTGCAGCTTTTGTTTTTCTAGTAACTAGTCGGCATCTATAAATGACTATATAATCCGCCTTCATTTCTTAACAGTCTCTTTAGGAACCATTATGGAATTTGAATTTACACGTAACACCTTAATGGGCGAGTACTATGTTAAATGCAGCATGGGGCATGAAATCGTTGGTCGCTGGTTGCAAGATGAGATAGGCAAACATCGAGATAATCTTACTAAGGTCGAACAGTTAATTGCTCAATCGAAAGCGGAACCCGCTAAAGAGCATACATTACTGGGTAGCGAAATTTCGTTGGTAATTTTATCTGACGAAGTCACCATTCAAGAAAACGTCTTAAGCCATGGAGATGAACTTGAAGAGGGAAGCGAATTTCATTTTTATAACTGCGAAAGTACTGCCGGTTGTGGTATTGATGATTTTGAACTTCTTATTGAGCGTTGGATTGAATTTTTAGGGTATAGATAGACTAAATATAAGCGGCAAGTTAATAAGGATATTACTTGTCTAAACTTGAACTTCCCCTTTGTCATCTAGCTAATTTATTTCCATGATAACCCGATTTATCGACTAAATATCACGTTACTATTAATTCATACCATGTGAATTACTTATCTAAATTTCAATCCTTAAAATTACATTGAAAACACTTATGGATATATTCTTATTTAAGTTTATTAAACATCCTTAAAATGTAATGAAAACCTGTTATTAATCTCTGGCAATTATTAACACTGCTGGTGGATGCACTATAAAGCGTAATGAATTCATATAATGAATAATATCTGCCAACCAATTGCCGCTAAAGAGGGCCTTGATTCATATATTAATTGTCAGTAAGTTTATGGTTTTGCTGTTATAAATACAAATAACAAATGGGTTTGAATTTGTATTTATAATTGTTTCGTGATAGTTGTCACGCTGTTTCAATTTGAAACAAAATGGTAAAAAACAGGTGTTGGTGAGAAAAAACTCTTTATATATTGAGAGATTGAAAGATAAGTAGGAATTAAATTCGGATTTGTCATGCTTGTAATATATAAAACCATCGATAACATGGCGTTCACAAGTTACGGATAGCTATAACTCATTTGTATATGGTTGAACTTGGGTTAATTAATGTCATAAATAAAAGGAAATATAATGAACAAGAAATCATTAATATCAGCAGTATTTACAGTGGCACTTGCTGCTCCCCTTGCTCAAGCACAAGACTTTCTAACAATCGGTACTGGTGGCGTAACTGGTGTTTATTATCCAGCGGGCGGTGGTATTTGCCGACTAATAAATCAAGATCGTGATACACACGGTCTGCGTTGTAATGTTGAAAGTACAGGCGGCTCTGTATACAACCTAAATACCATTCGTGCTGGCGAGCTCGATCTTGGTGTTGCGCAATCTGATCAACAGTTTAATGCGTACAACGGTGAAGGTGCTTTTGCTAATGCTGGAAAGTATGAAGATTTGAGAAGTGTTTTCTCTATTTATACTGAAGCATTCACGGTCGTTGCTCGTAAAGATGCCGATATCCAGACCTTTGATGACCTTAAAGGAAAGCGTGTCAATATCGGTGAACCAGGTTCTGGTCAACGTGCGACTATGGAAGTACTTATGGATGCAAAAGGATGGGATCGTAGTGATTTCCGTCTAGCGTCTGAACTGAAAGCTGCTGAGCAAGCACAAGCGTTGTGTGATAACAAAATTGACGTAATGGTTTACTTTGTTGGTCACCCTAATGGTGCAATCCAAGAAGCGACAACGTCATGTGATACAAACCTAGTTAGCGTCAATGATGATGTAATTAAGGGTCTAATAGAAAACACACCTTACTACGTTGCGTATGATGTACCTGCTGGAATGTATCGCGGTAACGAAGCGTCTGTAACGACATTAGGTGCTAAAGCGACAGTGGTTGCGAGCGCAAAAACAAACGACGAGACGGTTTACCATACAGTTAAAGCTGTTTTTGAAAACCTAGACACCTTCCGTCGTCTGCACCCTGGCTTCGCTGCAATTCAGGCAGAAGAGATGCTAGAAGGTAATACAGCGCCTCTACATGATGGTGCTGCTAAGTACTTTAAAGAAGCGGGTTTAATTCTTTAATTACTGAATAAGCAGCACTTAGGTGCTGCTTTATTTATCCCTCCCATTTAATAAGTTAACCCATTGGCAAAGGTGACTTCCTCTTAAAGAAGCAGTGTTATGCAAAGTAATCAGACATCTCAGCAATTACAAGAATTGGCAGCGAATGCCGATTCAGGGGCACGTCAGCCATTAGGGTTAAGCGGTAAGCTTATCTCGGTGGTCGCTCTGACTTGGGCACTATTTCAATTATGGTATGCCTCACCACTCCCGTTTATCCTAAATTTTGGCATTATTAACGATTCTCAAGCGAGAGTAATTCATCTCTCATTTGCTATTTTCTTATCTTTTACAGCGTTCCCCGCACTAAAAAGCTCACCTCGAAATAGAGTGCCACTACAAGACTGGGCACTGGGCTTATTAGGCGCAGCATGTGCAATGTACCTTTTTGTTTTCTATCAGCAACTATCAACTCGCCCAGGTGCACCTATCACTATGGACATAGTGGCTGCGGTACTAGGGGTAATGTTATTGCTAGAAGCGACTCGCCGATCTTTAGGTCCACCTTTGATGATTGTCGCGGGCGTTTTTCTGTTTTATATTTTTGCTGGCTCAATGATGCCAGAAGTTATTTCACACCGTGGCGCGTCGTTAGCTAAAGCCGCGAGTCATTTATGGATCACTTCCGAAGGTGTGTTTGGTATTGCGCTTGGCGTATCTACCAGTTTTGTCTTTCTATTTGTTCTATTCGGTGCTCTGTTAGAAAAAGCGGGCGCGGGTAACTACTTTATTAAGGTGGCGTTTGCGCTACTAGGTCACATGCGTGGCGGGCCAGCAAAAGCAGCGGTTTTAGCATCAGGGATGACCGGTATTATTTCAGGTTCATCCATTGCTAACGTTGTTACAACGGGTACGTTTACTATTCCGCTAATGAAGCGTATGGGCTTACCAGCATCTAAAGCGGGTGCGGTTGAGGTTGCTTCATCTTGTTATGGGCAGATCATGCCACCAATAATGGGAGCGGCCGCTTTCTTAATGGTGGAGTATGTGGGGATTCCATACGTTGAAGTAATTAAGCATGCCTTTGTTCCAGCAATAGCTGCTTACCTTACGTTCCTATACATCATGCACTTAGAGGCATTAAAAGCGAATCTACAAGGCATTAAACGAGCAAAAGAGCCTGCACCTTGGAAGATACGTTTACTACGCTCAGGGATCACGCTATCAAGCCTACTCATTTTAGCTGGCGTGGTGTACTTTGGTCTTCAATTTATTCAATCTGCGCTAGGAAGCATGGCGGTATTTGTTGTCTCTATTTTAGTTTTGGCCGCTTATATTGGCTTGGTGGCTCACAGTGCGAAATACCCAGACTTGGAAGTCGATGATCCGAGTCAACCCGTAGTATCACTTCCGGAGTTAGGCCCAACAGTTAAGTCTGGTTTGCACTTTCTGCTACCTGTCGTGACCTTAGTATGGTGCTTGATGGTAGAGCAACTGTCTCCTGGTCTATCTGCCTTTTATGCGACCGCATTTATGATCTTTATCTTGCTGACGCAAAAGCCGTTGTTCTCTTTTTTCAGAAAGAGTAACGACTACTTTGATGCCTTTAAAGCAGGTGCTCACGATCTAAAAAGTGGTTTAGAAACCGGTGCTCGCAACATGATCGGTATAGGTGTTGCAACGGCAGCTGCGGGTATTGTTGTGGGGGCGGTAACGCTTACAGGCCTTGGGCCTGTGATGACTGAACTTGTAGAAATACTCTCGGGCGGAAGTCTTGTTGTCATGCTGGTTCTGATTGCAGTGATCAGTTTAATACTAGGTTTAGGCTTACCGACGACCGCGAACTACATTGTGGTATCTAGCTTGATGGCGCCAGTGGTTATTACCTTAGGCGCGCAGCACGGTGTCATTGTACCGTTGATTGCTGTTCACTTGTTTGTATTTTACTTTGGTATTATGGCCGATATTACGCCACCTGTTGGTCTAGCTGCCTTTGCTGCTTCTGCAATATCAAAAGCAGATCCGATCAAAACAGGTATTCAAGCCTTTAAGTATGCGATGCTGACCGCTGTTCTGCCCTTCATGTTTATTTTCAATACCGATATTATTTTGGTAGGAATAGACAGTTTCTGGCACGCTGCGTTCATCTTCTTAACAACGCTCATCGCCATGTGCTTCTTTGCGGCAGCTATGCAAGGCTACTTTTTCGCACGTAATACTCGCGTTGAAGCTTTACTGCTTATCGTTGCTGCATTCTCTTTAGCTCGTCCTGACTTCTGGCAAAACCGTTATGCGCCAGAGTTTGTCGATCAACCTGCAAGCGAGATTGCTCAAGTTATCGAGAGATTGGATGATAATCAGAGTTTAAGACTGCACATTAGTACCACCACGTTTAGAGGTGAAGAGAAACAGAGAGTCGTAGTGTTAGATATTCCTTCAGAAGGAACAGGCATGCAACGCCTTGATGGAACTGGCTTAATGCTTAAGGAAAATGACAAAGGTCAAACCGTCATTGATATGGTTGGATGGGGAAGTATTGCAGAAAAAGCCGGACTGGACTTTGATGAGGTTATCCTCGCTGTTCAAGAACCGAATCAACGTTTTGCTAAGCAATTGGTCTACATTCCGGCATTACTACTGGCTCTGTTAGTGTACCGAATGCAAACAAAGCGTAGCAGTACGCGTGACTTGACTCAAAGTGAGCCTGAAAAGTCGGGTGCATGATCAACGATATAGAATAATGCGCTAAAAATGGATCGTCTGCACCGTCATGGTGAAGAGAGATGTTAATGCATTGTTATAGTGAAAAAGGCGCACCAAGTTGGTGCGCCTTTTTTGTTTTATAAAGTTGATAATAATGTAACTCCTTAAAATACAATAAGTTAAATAGTTGGCACGTACCTTGGATTATAGAAAGCAACAGTTAAAGGATTAATGACCTAGAGAGGGTACGATGAAACTAATTAACGCCATAATCAAACCATTTAAACTCGACGACGTACGTGAAGCACTTGCTGATGCAGGTATTGAAGGGATGACAGTATCTGAAGTGAAAGGCTTTGGTCGTCAAAAAGGACATACCGAATTATACCGTGGTGCAGAGTACCAAGTTGATTTCCTACCGAAAGTAAAACTTGAAATTGCAACTCAAGCAGAAAATGTAGATCGCGTTGTAGAAGCGATTACCAAAGCTGCGCAAACCGGAAAAATTGGTGACGGCAAGATTTTTGTGTATGACCTTAGCCAAGCGGTTCGTATCCGTACTGGTGAAATGGACGTTGAAGCACTTTAAAGATTCAAAGGATTGGAGAGTAATATTATGGAATTATTAACAACAGTAACGGAACTACGTTACGCACTAGACACTTTTTTCTTCCTCATTTCAGGTGCGTTGGTTATGTGGATGGCAGCCGGATTTGCCATGCTAGAAGCTGGTTTAGTTCGTTCAAAAAATACCACTGAAATCTTAACTAAAAATATCTGTTTGTATGCGATTGCTTGTACAACATTCCTACTGGTTGGCTACAACATCATGTATGTTGATAATAACGCTGGTGGCTACTTACCGTCATTTGGCGCATTAATAGGTACACAAGGCGAAGGTGCGGATCACTCTTTAGAGTCTGACTTCTTCTTCCAAGTCGTATTTGTTGCTACAGCAATGTCAGTAGTTTCAGGCGCGGTTGCTGAACGTATGAAACTTTGGTCTTTCCTAGTGTTCTCTGTTGTTCTAACAGCGTTTATCTACCCAATGGAAGGCTACTGGACTTGGGGCGGTGGTTTCCTATCTGAAGCTGGATTTAGTGACTTTGCTGGTTCTGGTATCGTTCACATGGCAGGTGCTGCAGCGGCTCTAGCAGGTGTATTACTACTTGGTGCTCGTAAAGGTAAGTACGGTAAGAAAGGCGAAATCTACCCAATTCAAGGCTCTAACTTACCATTAGCAACGTTAGGTACATTTATTCTATGGTTTGGTTGGTTCGGCTTTAACGGCGGCTCACAGCTAATGCTTTCTGATTTTGAAAACGCAACAGCGGTAGGTCAAATCTTCCTAAACACGAATGCTGCAGCTGCGGCTGGTGCAATCGCTGCGCTACTTGTATGTAAAACAACATGGGGTAAAGCAGACCTAACGATGATTCTTAACGGTGCATTAGCTGGTCTTGTTGCAATCACTGCGGACCCTCTATCACCGTCACCACTTTACTCTGTAGCTATTGGTTGTGCATCTGGTGCGCTAGTTGTGTTTAGTATCATCGCTCTAGATAAACTGAAAATCGATGATCCAGTAGGTGCTATCTCAGTACACGGTGTATGTGGCTTCTTTGGTCTAATGGTTGTGCCACTAAGTAATGGTGATGCAACGTTTGGTGCTCAACTACTTGGCGCAGCGGTTATCTTCGCTTGGGTATTTGGTGCAAGCCTTGTGGTATGGGGTGTAATAAAAGCAACAATGGGTATTCGAGTTACTGAAGACGAAGAGCAAGAAGGTATGGACATGCACGACTGTGGTGTTGGTGCTTACCCTGAGTTTGTTACGGTAAAATAAGCACCTCAAGCTGTTTATCTAGATGGTTAAAACATTAGATAAATAGAGATGGTTGACTAGAAAAACCTGTCACTTGTTGGCAGGTTTTTTTATTGGGAATAAAACAGGTATTCACTAGGTTTATGGTAATTGCTTAATTCATATAATATTTTGTTACAAAGTGATGGGGGGAAATTTCCCAAAAATGTCGGTTTTTTTTGACTAAGATTATTGTAATTAAAAGTTTCATGAATATAATAATGCAACTGATAAACATTATCATTACGATGTAAAGGATTGAACTGATGAAAAAACTGCTAACTCTTTCTGCACTAGCATGCAGCGCTCTAGTTCCAACAGCAATGGCTTTTGCTGAAGAAGTAAACGTCTACTCTTACCGTCAACCATTCTTGGTTGAGCCAATGTTTAATGAGTTTACTAAAGAGACTGGTATTAAAGTAAATGTGAAGTTTGCTAAGAAAGGTCTTGCAGAGACTCTAGCTCGAGAAGGCGATTTAAGCCCTGCTGATGTTATTTTAACAGTCGATATCAGCCGCCTTGCTGAACTGACCAAGAAAGACTTAGTACAAGAAGTTGATAGCCCAGTTTTAGAATCAAATATTCCAGCTCAGTACCAAGATACAGATAATGAGTGGTTTGCACTGACGACTCGTACTCGTTCTGTTTATTCATCACGTGACCGTGTTGGTCGTCTAGGTGATGATTTTACATACGCAGACCTAGCTAAGCCTGAGTTTAAAGGCAAGATTTGTACTCGTAGTGGTAAGCACCCTTACAACGTTTCTCTTGTTTCTTCTATGATTGCTCACCACGGTGAAGCAGAAACGAAAGAGTGGCTAGAAGGCGTTAAATCAAACCTAGCACGTAAGCCTCAAGGTAATGACCGTGCGCAAGTTAAAGCAATTAAAGAAGGTCTATGTGATGTTGCTTTAGGTAACAGCTACTACCTTGGTAAAATGGTTAACGATAAAGAGCAAAAAGCTTGGGCTGATGCGGTTTACATTAACTTCCCGAACCAAAATGCTGAAGGTACTCATGTAAATATCTCTGGTATGGCAATGGCTAAGTACTCTCCAAATAAAGAGAATGCTCAGAAGTTGATGGAGTTTTTAAGTAATGATACTGCGCAAGGTATGTATGCTGAAGTAAACTATGAGTACCCAGTAAAAGCAGAAGTTAAACCTTCAGAGCTTGTAGCCTCTTGGGGTGAATTTAAATCAGATGCTGTTTCTTTAGACGATATTGCATCTTATCACTCAGCGGCAATTCGACTTCTTGATGAAGTGAAATTTGACCTTTGATGAGGAGTAGGGGTATAAAGTACCCCTGTTTTTCAAAAGGATATGAGATGTATTTGCAATCGCGTTTATGTTTCATACAGCCTTATTGTAGTTAGGCGATGAACGAAAAAAATTATATATGGAAAACCAGTAGTGCAAGCCTAGCTTTGCTGCTGGTTTTGCCGATCTTAGCTATCTTCTATACCTCAATGGGTGACACCGATGAGGTTTTTTCACATCTGATGTCCACCGTTATGCCAACGTATGTCTACAATACGGTTGTATTGACGGTTGGTGTTATGGTTCTCTCTTTAGTGCTTGGTATCCCAAGTGCTTGGTTTATGGCAATGTGCCGGCTGCCTAGTGAAAAAATTCTTCAATGGGCATTGGTGCTTCCCTTAGCAATGCCGGGTTATATCATTGGCTATATCTTCACTGACTGGTTCGATTTTGCAGGGCCAATTCAAATTCTTCTGCGTGATATGACAGGTTGGGGGCCTGGTGAATACTGGTTCCCTGATATTCGCACCTTAACCGGCGCGACTATTGTCTTGTCGCTGGTGTTGTATCCTTATGTTTATCTTCTTTGCCGCGCTGCATTCATGGAGCAGAACGTCTCGCTGCTACAGTCAGCAAGACTTTTAAAGTGTACCCCTTGGGAGAGTTTTAAACGTATCTCTTTACCGCTTGTGCGTCCTTCTATGGCAGTTGGCCTATCACTTGTGGCTATGGAAACGATTGGTGACTTTGGTACAGTGAGTTACTTCGCCGTAAGCACATTAACAACCGCCGTCTATGACACTTGGCTGGGCTACTCAAACCTCAATGCGGCGGCCAAAATATCCGCCATGATGTTGATGATCGTTATCTTATTGCTCAGTGCAGAACGATATAGCCGTCGAAAACAAAAATTATTTCAAAATCAATTTAGTAGCCGTGAAGATTTTCGCTACCGCTTAACTGGTTGGAAGAAGTGGGCGGCACTCACTTGGTGTTGGGGAATTGTTTCTATTGCCTTTATTTTGCCTTTAATGCAACTCTGTATTTATGCTTATAAGTACTTTGAACAGAGTTGGACGGCAGAGTTTAGAGAATATGCTATCAACAGTTTACAGGTCTCGACGATCGCCGCTATTGTCGGCGTATTTATAGCGCTTGTTGTTAACTTCAATCATCGTGTTAGCCCTAGTCATCGTAGTTTGGCATACATGAGACTCTCTTCAATGGGCTACGCTGTACCGGGAACAGTATTAGCGATTGGTGTGTTAGTTCCGGTGATCTTTATGGATCACTTTGTCAACGACATTGCTAGGTTTATGGAGTGGAATCGCCCTGGACTGGTTTTCTCAGGTTCAATGTTTGCGCTTATTGTTGCTCTAGTTGTCCGCTTCTCGGCAGTTGCTATTGGTAGTATTGAAAGTAGCCTAAGTAAAATACCGCCATCGTTAGATATGGCAGCACGAACAATGGGGTGCAATACCAATAAAATGCTTTGGCGAGTCCATTTCCCATTGATCCGTCGTGGTTCATTGATTGCTGGTTTATTGGTGTTTATCGAATCGATGAAAGAGCTTAACGCTGCACTATTATTAAGACCGTTTAACTTTGAAACTTTAGCAACGTATGTTTTTAATTTTGCATCAGATGAGCATTTGGAATTAGCAGCTATGCCTGCTGTATTATTAGTTTTAGTGGGATTAATTCCGCTTATTATTGTTAACCGTTCTTTGGAGAAAACCCACTGATGAGTTGTGCTCTTTCTATTCAAAACTTAACGTGTAAGTACGAAACTCAAACGGTGCTCGAACAGTTATCTTTGGAAGTAAACCACGGCGAGATTGTGTGCTTGCTAGGAGCCAGTGGTTGCGGAAAAACGACGTTACTAAAAGCCGTTGCAGGATTATTGCCATTGAGTTCAGGTGTAATGAGCCTTAATTGCATGACCATCGATGATGGTGAGAACTGGTTGCCACCAGAGCAGCGTAATATTGGTATGATCTTTCAAGATTACGCCTTGTTTCCTCACTTAACTGTGAAAGAGAATATTGCATTTGGCTTAAGAAAGGCGAGCAAAGAAGAAAAAGAAAGCAAGGTCCAAGAGATGTTGGAACTTGTTCATCTCTCTGACTATGGTGACAGGTTTCCTCATCAACTCTCTGGTGGGCAGCAGCAACGTGTCGCTATTGCTCGTACATTGGCTTATAAGCCTGATTTATTGCTGCTCGATGAACCGTTTTCAAATATTGATACTCAAGTACGTCATGAATTGATTGCTGAGATCAGACGGATTTTCAAATCTCAAGGTGTTACTGCTATCTTTGTTACTCACAGCCGAGAAGAGGCGTTTGCCTTTTCAGACAAAATGGCCGTAATGAATCATGGTGTTATTGAGCAATATGGGACGGCATCTGAGCTTTACTATCATCCATCAAGTAAGTTCGTTGCTGATTTCTTAGGTGGCGGAAGTTACTTACCTGCGACTCGTGTTTCTGAGTATAAGTTTGAAACAGTGCTAGGCACAGTCGAAGCAATTGCCAAAAATGCTATCGAAGTGAATCAAGATTGTGAGTTATTGCTTCGTCCGCAACATATACAAATTGAAGCGGCTCAAGAGAGTGATACCCGCATACAAGAGCAGCATTTTATGGGGGACCATTGTCGTTACGTTATTAAGGTGAATGGCAATAAATTAACTGCGAGCTCATCTCAAGCTTTATCTATTGGGCAAACCGTCAGGGTTAACGTTGACGAACAAGGTATCTTGGCGTTTTAACGAATTGGCTTATACAGGATACAAAAACGAGTCCTCACTTACACATTAATTCTCTTACCTCCATTTAAGTAAGTGGTACAGGCAACACGCAACAAAGAGGTGAAGTTACCTAGTTCACCTCTTCGTTGAATGACTTCGTTGTAGATGCGAGTTAGAAACTCTGCAACGGAGATATGAGACTCAGCTGAAATATCTTCAATAATTTTCCAAAATACCGCTTCAAGCCGGATACTGGTGACAACCCCATCGATTCGTACTGAACGTGTTTTCAGTTCAAAAAGTTTATCTTCTGCACCCGAATATATCTCACACATGGTTCACTCCATTGACAACCTTATGACGTCAGCTTAGTGCTTTTTTCTAATAACTCACTACGTCTTTAGTCTAAAGCAGTGATTGGTTTAATTGTGCTAACCAACTCGGATGAGCTGGCCATGCGGGTGCTGTAATAAAAATTCCATCAGTGATGGCCTCATCCATTGGTAATTCAGCGTAGCGAGCACCCGCTAACTTAATCTCCGGCGCACAAGCGGGGTAGGCCGAAATAGAATGTCCTTCAATAATATTGGCAGCCGCGAGCAATTGTGCCCCATGGCAAACAGCGGCTATTGGTTTCTTCTGCACAGCAAAGGCTTGTACCAGTGATATGACCTGAGAATTTAATCTTAAGTATTCAGGGGCTCTTCCTCCTGGAATGACTAGTGCGTCATACTCAGCCGATGATACATCAGAGAAGTTTGCATTGAGAGTAAACAGGTGACCGGGCTTTTCTGTGTATGTTTGATCGCCTTCGAAATCATGAATCGCGGTTTTTATGGTGTCGCCCTTTTGCTTCTCGGGGCACACGACACTGACGCTGTGTCCAACCATACCGAGCGCTTGGAAAGGAACCATCAATTCGTAATCTTCGACAAAATCACCAGCAAGAATGAGTATACGTGCCATATTTTAATTTCCATTTAGGGTAAGTGAGAAACTAAGTTAACAATTCGTTTACATCTAGTGGTAGTAGTCGGTTACTACAGCCTGCGTATCAATTAGGTTTTATTCGTGGGCACAAAAAAGCCCGGCTTTCGCCGGGCAAGTGTTCTCCACCTATAGGGTGCTCAAAGTGAGCGTGAAGTTCGGTAATCACTGTCTTGCTTGATCTTTAAAGAGCTATATCTTTTAAGACTTAAAGAGACAAGAAGCTTTTTACCTGTTGAAGAACACGTTCGGCAGTGTCTTTGTCTTGCATCTCTGCAAAAATTCTTAATAGAGGCTCAGTACCTGAGAAGCGAGCTATCACCCAGCCGCCATTCTTAAAGTACACTTTAGCTCCATCGTCGTAGCTAACTTTTTCAATCTCATATTCAAATTCTGGCAGCTGCTTTTCTACGTATATCTTGTTGTAAAGCGCCTCTTTCTCAGCAGGTTTGAAGGTACAGTCACCTTCAGCGGTATAAGCGTAGCCATACTTTCCGTAAATCTCATCAAGCATCTCGGACAGCTTCTTGCCTGTTACTGAGATCATTTCAACCAGTAAGCTAGATGCAAATACGCCATCTTTACCTAGAATATGACCGCGAATGGTTAGGCCTCCGGAGCTTTCGCCACCGATAAGCGAATCATCCGCTTCCATTTGTGAGCTAATATGCTTAAAGCCTACAGGAACCTCAAAGCTCTTTTCACCATGGTCGGCAGCGACTTTATCAAGAATATGTGTGGTTGCGATATTACGAACAACAGAGCCTTTCCAGCCCTTGTACTCAAGCAAGTAGTAGTAAAGCAGGATAAGCACTTCATTTGGATGTATGAAGTTACCTTTTTCATCGATGATGCCGAGTCTATCTGCATCACCATCGGTGCCAATACCGATGTCATAACCTTCCGCGGCAACTAAGTGCTTTAAACGGTATAGGGTTGATGCATTCGGTGATGGCATCAATCCGCCAAAGTCAGGGTTTTTTCCATCATTAATTACATCAACATCACAGCGACCATTGATCAGTACTGTTTGCAGAGCGTTTTTAGCCACGCCAAACATCGGGTCAATCAACACTCTAAGGTTGGCTTTTTTAATTGCTTCGATATCGATAAAGTTAATGATTGAATCAACAAAGGCGTTCATTGGGTTAATGATGACAACCGATTTATCATTAAGAGCTTGTTCAAAATCAACCGATTTAACATCAGAAGCTGTCAGCTGATTGATTTGTACTTCCACTTTTTCAGTAATGACTTCATCTGCATCGCGACCACCTTCGATAAAGATCTTGATACCGTTGTAATCTGCTGGGTTATGAGAAGCAGTAATACAGGCTGAATAAGCACATCCCATCTCTTTTGCTTGGAACATAACGATAGGGGTAGGAACAAACTTATCGATAAAGCTAACAGGAATATTGTTGGCCGCTAAAACTTCAGCAAACCAACGGCTCGCTTTATCAGAGAGAAAGCGGCGGTCATAACCGACAATGAATCCTTTCTCAGCAACGTTTTCGTTATTGATGATGTTGGAAAGTGCTTGAGCGACAAGACGAACGTTGTCTTTGGTAAACTCTTCGCCAATAAAAGCGCGCCAGCCACCGGTACCAAATTTGATCATAATTAAATCCTTTTAGCCACTTGATCTATCAGCCCCTAAATGAGTTTAGAGGCTGACTTTAAGTAGCAACTAGAGTTGGTCTGTTGATTAACCTAGAGTGACAATAACTTCGTTAACGCTGCCGTTTTGTTGTATTGGAAGAGCACCTTCAATAGGCTGGCCGTTCAGTGTCATAGACTTCACCCCTTTGCTCACAGAGCTTGGGTTCTCAACTTTAATGTTGTATGTCGCACCACGCCATTGACGCGTCACTTCAAAGCCAGGCCAGTCAGTTGGAATACATGGATCAACCGTTAAACCTTCATAACCCACTCGAACGCCAAGAATAAAGTTCGTTACCGCAAAGTAAGCCCAACCTGATGTCCCTGTTAACCAAGGGTGGTTTGCACGACCATGATCTTGGTGATCACGACCCATGATGAATTGAACGTAAGAGTATGGTTCAGCAATACGCTTATCAATCATGTCGTTCTGGTTGTATGGGTTAAGTGCATCGTAGAATTTCATTGCACGGTCACCACGGCCAAGTTTTGCTTCTGCAACCCACGCCCAAGGGTTAGGGTGAGAGAAGATCGCGCCGTTTTCTTTAACGCCTTGATATACGCGTGTTACAAAACCAATGTCATCATTTGGCGTTGCAAATGACGGTGCATTTAGGTGCAAGCCATATTCTGAGTAAAGGTTTTCATCAACCGCATCCATCGCTTTTTCACCGCGCTCTTGAGATACAGCGCCAGATAGAACAGCCAATGTGTTTGATTCAAGGTGGATACGACCTTCAGTTTGTTGTGCCGTACCAATTTTGTCGCCGTCTTTAGTTAGACCACGGATGTACCAACCACCTTCATCATCCCAAAGGTGTGTTTCACACGCTTCACGAACGTTAGCTGCCATTTCGGTATATTTTGCAATATCAGCGTCGTTACCGCGGTACTTGGCTAGATCAAGGAACTCTTGAAGTGCCCAGAAGTGCAGGAATGAAACCATTGATGATTCGCCACCGCCCAGATTTAGACAGTCGTTCCAATCGGCACGTAGACCTTTACAGATACCCGTTTGACCAACATATTCTGCAGAGAAATCTAGGGCAGCTTTCATGTGTTCGTAAACACTTGCTTCGCCGCCATCTGCGTATGGGATCACTTCATCAAAGAAGCTGTGCTCGCCAGTTTCCATCACATATTTACAGATGGTAGGGACAATCCAAAGGTGATCGTCAGAACAGGTATCATCAATACCGTGGATCTTGTCATCATCAGATGGAGTCGGAACGACAGTTGGAGATTTAGATGGCACGACATCCGCTTTTTCTGGATCAAACCAATCAGGATCAAATAGGTGTAAACCGTAGCCCGCTTTTACTTGACCACGTAGAAGATCAACAAGACGTTTGCGCGTCATTTCTGGGTTTGCATGCGGTACTGAGATCGCATCTTGCGCAGTATCTCGGTAGCCAAGGCCAGTACGACCGCCCACTTCAATGAAGGATGCAAAGCGCGACCAGACAACACAGGTTTCTGCTTGGTATAGAGTCCAAGCATTGATCATGGTATCTAGACCTTCATTTGGTGATTTAACTTGGAATTTGTCACAACGCTCATTCCAGTGATCTTTAATGCCAGCAAATGCAGCATCAACATTGGCTAAGTCTTGGTACTTGGTACGTAGACGGTCGCCGTTGCCTTTACCAATACCTAAGATGTAAGCAAAACGAACTTCTTCACCTGGCTGAATAGTAAATTGCTTATGCAGCGAACCACAGTGGTTATAACAAGTTTGTGCGCTGTTTGAACATTGCCCTTTCTCAACGGCAATCGGGTTTGCTTCATCACGGTATAGACCTAAGAAGCTGTCACGTTGACCATCATATGAATCTGGGTCGAACGTAGAGGCTAGGTAGTAGAAGCCTTCAAAGTCGTCAGTGTTGTAATAAAGGTCGTATTCAAGAACGCCATCTTTGTACTCAGTACCAGCAGAGTAAAGTGACATCTGGTGGTTTTGGTTATCTGATTGAATATGGCTGAAAGAGAACTCAACAAATGAGAAGGCACTGATAGTACGTGGTTTATCTGATGTGTTCTTAATGACTACATCCCAAACTTCTGCATCTTCGCCTTTTGGAACAAACAGAGTTTTTTCAGCAGTAATACCGTTGTATTCACACTTGAACTTAGAGTAAGAAAGACCGTGTCGAACTTCGTAGTTTGCTTCATCTAAGCTCTTAGCAACTGGCTGCCATGAAATTGACCAATAATCGCCCGTCTCATCATCGCGTAGATAAACGTAGTGTCCTGGGCGATCAAACGATGCATTTGGTCTGAATTTAGTGACGCGATTATATTCTGGTGAGTTGTAGAATGAGTAACCACCGGCATTATGGGAGATTACTGTACAGAATTTTTCAGTACCTAGGTAGTTAGTCCAAGGTGCTGGAACGTCAGGGCGAGTAATGACGTATTCACGATTCTCATTATCGAAATAGCCGTATTTCATGGTTCTATCCTTTTATATAAGCTGCTAATTCAACAGCTAAACTTAATGCTAGTGAAATTAGCTAAGTGCTACTGCAACACTTAGCTTTAGTCTTATTTCCACGGTGAACGGTATTGAATATCCTGCTTATCTAGCAGGGGTAAATGACCTTTCAATCGTGTTAAATAGTCTGTCCAATCTCGTTGGGGTTTGTTGGTCCAACACGCTTCTGCCATCGCTGTGATACGAGGGAAAACCATGTAGTCCATGCGCTCTTGATGGGTAATAATTTCGCACCATAAAGCACATTGAACACCAAGAATTCGTTTCTTTATCGGGTCGCCATCAGAGATATCGGCTAGAGGTTCATAGCGATATGCTTGCTCTAATGGCAGTACGTTGGCCCAGTCGACGCCTGGTTCTTCGGGAGCATAATCTTGTGCCATGTCCAGATAGGTGTATTGACCGGGTTGTAAAATGACATCAAAGCCCTGCTTAGCACATTTCAGTGCGGCATCTTCACTAAGCCACGAGTAAATAACGGTATCTTTACTGACTTTGTCACCATGCTGAGCTTCTTCCCATCCCACCATGCGTTTTCCTAGAGTGCGAAGCTTCTTCTCAGCAAAGCGAAGTAGGTGGCCCTGAAGCTCTTTAGTATCGCTATAACCTTGCTCTTTCATTAACGCTTGGCATTTGGCGCTTTTTTCCCATACGCCATTAGGGACTTCATCGGCTCCAATATGAACCCATGGAGCAGGGAATAGCTGTGCAACTTCTTCAAGCACTTTGCCTAAAAACTCATAAGTGCCTTCTAAC
Source organism: Vibrio kyushuensis (assembly GCF_050337325.1). NCBI lineage: Bacteria > Pseudomonadati > Pseudomonadota > Gammaproteobacteria > Vibrionales > Vibrionaceae > Vibrio > Vibrio kyushuensis. The sequence continues at coordinate 447,421 of NZ_JAKJSV010000003.1, read as the reverse complement.
GCAGGGGATAGCACGTTGTCGGTATAGTTCTGAATACTGCGATACTCAGAGTGATCGTTAGGATCAACCAGTAATTCTGGTAGAGCTTTAATTGCTGCTCTGCAGTGACCGGGAACGTCGATCTCTGGAATGATGGTGATGCCACGTTGATCAGCAAATGCAACGATCTCTTTGATCTCATCTTGGCTGTAAAAACCAGAATAGGGTTGATCAATATGGCTAAATTGTGGTGCTAAAGTTGATTCGATAGATCGATGAGAGCCAACGGTTGTCAGTTGTGGGAATGCCTTAATTTCAATACGCCACCCTTCATCATCGGTAAGATGCCAGTGGAAGGTATTGAACTTGTAGTAAGCAAGTTGATTGATCAGACGTTTAACTCGTTCCACTGGGTGAAAGTGACGCGAACAGTCAAGCATCATGCCGCGGTACTTATATCGTGGCGCATCTGAAATTTTTACAAAAGGTGCTCTGAGCTGATTTTTATCTTCACTCTGTTTTAGAAGTTGAATAAAAGAGGCACTAGCGTGGACAAAACCTGATGCGGAATTAGCTTCTAGGCAGACACCATTTTGATCAATGGTTAGTTGATACTCACTTTCATCGAGTATTGGACTAGTACGATAACGAATGTCCCCTTTGCCAATGGAGTGCATCTCAATATTAAATAGGGTATTGAGCTCTAACTGTAACCAATTAGCTGCACCTTCAGCACGGTTTGATTGCAGTGTTATTTGGCTTTTATCACTCAATACGTAATAACCAGGCGAAGTCTCTAGCTTTAAAGGCTTAGGAATAATTGCGATATCAGCCGCTTCAACCACAGGAAGCTCTGTTCTATGTCGATGAGGCGAGGCAAGAGCTATCGGAGTGATGGCAACAGTATGGTGTTGATCCGTCGTAGTATTAATGAGAACTGCATCTTTTAATCCATCGGTGTAGAAGCGTAATGGCGCGGTGTTAATGCTAAATTCACAGTAAAAGTGTGCATTTGCTTTAAGTGTTTGGTTATTAGAGGTTAAAACGCAGTAACTGCCCGTTTGATGCAATACAGCATTAGATAGGCTATCGGGCTGAATAAACCGATCCATAATAAAATTAAATGACCAATTATTGATGTCTTGATCACTTAGGTTATGTAACGTCAGTCCAAATCGGCAAAACTGTTTTTGCTCGGAAAGTACTGCTAAATCTACTCGATAGCTCATTTAAGATTCCTCAGTACAAATTTTGCTTGGTGTCGCCAGCAAACATTAATGCGCCTTCAATCGCATCAAATTGAGGCTCGACAATCCACTGTTGAACAGGGGGAGACAACCAAGCGGTGATACGTTGTGCAATGCTGCCCATTAGGCAAATTCGGTCTGCTCCTTTCTTATTCAACGCAACTAAAAACATCTCTATATCGGCAGCAGTCTGCTTGAGCATTTCAATAGCAAGATCGTCACCTTCATTGGCCAGCTGGAAGATGGTCGGAGAAAATTGACCATAATCTTTTGGAATAGCAGTTTTAGACCATTCAACAATTTGATCGACATCGTTGTTGAAGTGTTCCATAACATGCTTAGATAAGGCAGAGTCAGGGCGAATGCCATCTTGAGTGAGTAGCACTTGTTGAATGAGCCTTAAGCCCATGACTGCGCCACCACCTTGATCTGAAATTGGGAATTCACGGCCGCCAACCACATGCTGCTGTCCGTTTTTTAGCAAAATACCGCAAGATCCGGTTCCGCCGATCATGATTGCGCCGTCTTTGCCATTATGAGCCCCCACACATGCGCCATAAGCGTCGGTATTGAGTGTCATGCTTGCAAATGGATGAGGCTGGGCCATGAAGTCTACCCATGCCGATTTTTGCTCAGCCCCTGCAAGAGCAAGCCCTACATGCATTGACGTGTAATCGCTGCTGCTTAGCCCTCCTTGTTGAGCGGCCGAGTCAATAGCGTTCATAATAGAGGACATCGCAACATCAACCCCTAACAGGATATTGGCACTACCACTTTTGGCTTCACCAATAAACTGGCCGTCTTTAGTGCGAATACGTGCTCTGCACGAAGTGCCACCACCATCAATACCAACGTAATAAAGCGTCATAATTATTTCTCTCCCGCGTTCGAAACAAAGTGCTTGTATTGGTTAATGATGGCGAGCAAGTACCACGCACCGTGTGGGATCCATTGTTCACCCCAACGCCAGTTCTGTAGCATGTCATCCTTTTGGCCGTCAGGGTTGAAGGCGATGTCTTGTTCGTTATCAAAGCCAGCGGTAATGCCGTTACAGACACCCCCTTTGGCATTGAAAAAGCCTAGATTAGGCAGGTAATCCGGGTTGTTGTAGCCGTGGCCATCAAGCATGCACATGTCGTATGGATTCAGGCCTAAGATCCAGTTAATAGAATTCTGTGCATAGTGATTAAGTTGTTGTTTAAGAGCGCTATCGTCAAGGTGTTCTTGAGCGATAAATGCCATGCTCGCGAGTGAGCCTAATCGAGCATTCTCACCCTGCCACCAGTAGCCAGATTCATTGTTCTGAGCAACGAAGAAGGCGTCGCGTTTATCACCATCAACAGACTTAACGTACTGGCGAGGATAGCCAAATGGGTTGGCTACTTTTGTACTAATTGAAAGCTCAAACTGACAAGCTGCTTCAATTACTTGTTTGACCTGATTGATGACATCTTTATCTGTTTCGATTTGCAAATGCTCACACAAAGCAATAACGGGTAATCCGGCTTCTGCTGCGTGAAAGTAAGGTCTTGATGCGTCTGAATTTGCTGACCAGAAGTGTTCATTGTTGTTGTCTGAGTGCTGTCTAGCAATTAGGCGTTTTGCCCAAACTCTTGACTCAATTAAATACTTTTCACTGTTGGTTGTACGGAAAAGCTCAATTGCGGCAAGCAGAGCGCAGTACTCATCAATAATATTCTCTTCACCATCATTGAGGTATTGAGTATTCAATTCATTTAGATGCCAGTAGCCTGTTTCTGCTGCTTTTAGGTAATCCGCTTGAGTGTATTCACCATGCTCTTCTAAGCGAGCAGCAGAGGCCAGTGCTGCAATTGAAACTCCGCCGCCTTGGCGAAAGCCTGCCTGATAGTCTTCACTTTTGTGCCCGTCTTGAGTTTCGTAGGCACAAATATCACGCTGCTTGATGTCTTTGCTCCACTTGTCAAAGACCGTCATGTAAAAAAATCCCTCAGAGTTTTGCATCCGAACTAAAAAGTCAGCACCAAACAAAGCCTCTTCCTTAAGGCGAGTGCGAGAAAATGGAGCAAAACCTGAGTGATTCTCTAAAAGTGTTAACCCTTTCAACATGTTCCATACCACCATCGGTATCTGTTGAGGGTTTAAGTAATTGGCATATGAGAGGTGACTTAAGTATTTACTTACGTCTCCAGAAGCATCGTACCAGCCGCCATGCACGTCGGCAGTGACATTTGTGCCTAGCAGCGGTACTTGCTTGTCTTGTTGATCATAAATTCCACCACAACGCTGAGATTTGAAGTAATGCAATACGTCAGAGAACGTACGCTGCATGAGTAGACCTTCAGAGACTTCAAATGTCTCAGAACGGATATCTTCAAATTGAATGTAGTAGTGCCCGGAAGTAACTAATTGAGAAAAGTCGACAGTATAAAAATGGCCTTGATGCCACTGTGCACAGCTTTGCCCTTCACTTACGGTAAGAGATAGAACAACTTGATGATCACCTGCACGTACAAGAGTGGCACTCATCGAAGAGAGCGTTTCAGCCTTCGTCATGATGATTGCTTGTTTAGCACCCTGTACTTCATAACCGATATGGTTAGTGAGTAATTGCATCAAAAATCTCCGAATTAATTATGATTATTATGGGGTTTAAATTAGAGCCCAATGAACTCATTAGGCTCTAGGTTGTGCGTTATAAATCCAATCAATAGCTAGGATTCAATGATTACGATTCAAATAGGTAACAGCGTACAAAGTGATTGTCAGAAAGCTGTGTAACATCCGGTAGACGCTCAGTACATTTTGATGTCGCGTGAGTACAGCGGCCTGAAAATGGACAACCAACAGAAGCTGGAGTCCATAATGGAATCTCGCCTTTGTTGCCGTCTAGCTTGGTATGGATCGACTTACTTGGATCGGGTACAGCTGAAATAAGCAGTTTAGTGTATGGGTGCTGTGGGTTAGCGATGACTTCATCTGTGTCGCCCCATTCAACCATGTGACCGACATACATCACGGAGATATCTTCAGCGATGTAACGTGCTGTTGCGATATCGTGAGTGATGTAAAGAAGTGACATCTGCTTTTCAAACTTCATCTCTTCCATAAGGTTTAAAACACCAGCACGAATAGAAACATCAAGCATTGATGTTGGCTCATCGGCTAGAACAACTTCAGCACCTACAGCGATATTACGTGCAAGGTTGACACGCTGACGCTGGCCACCAGAAAGCTGATGTGGGAATTTAGCTGCAGTCTCTTTTGGTGGAATCAAACCTACCTGTTCAAGAAGGCTGTGAACTCGCTCTTCGAGCTCTTTCTTGTTACCCGGCGTTACTTTTTTATGGATAAGCAGCGGGCGAGCAATATGATGGAAAATATTGTGTGTTGGATTTAACGAACCGAACGGGTCTTGCCAAACCATCTGCACACCTTCGCGGTAGTGCATAAGATCTTTTCTAGACGAGATATCTTGAATGTCGCGACCTTTGTATTCGATCACACCATCTGTCGGTGCATACATTTTTGCGATCATCTTTGCGGTAGTTGATTTACCAGAACCTGATTCACCAACAACTGCCAATCCACGACCTTTGTACATTTTGAAAGAAACGTCGTTAATCGCACGCATCTTTGACTGTTTTATGGAGTTACTGTTTAGAGGGAAGTCTTTTACGACGTTCTTCCCTTCAATTAGTAATTCACCGTATTGTTTGCTCATAATTGTCTCCAGAATCTTTTTTATTGTTTTATCTCTAACTACTTAAGCTTTGGCTTGAGCAATAGGCTCACCGTATAGGTGACAATTTGATAAACGATTAGGCTCTATTTGACGTAAAGTTGTCGGTATCTTCGTGCATGCCTCATGGACACGGTCACAACGTGCTTGGAAGCGACAACCTTGTGGGATTTCTAGTAGGTTCAATGGGCTACCAGGAATACCTGTCAATTTTGTTTTAGGGCCGATTAATGGAGGGAACGAGCTAGACAACCCCTTAGTGTAAGGATGGTAAGGGCTGGTCAGTATCTCTTTTGAAGGAGCAACTTCAATAAGTTCACCTGAATACATGATTCCGATACGGTCTGAGAACTCGACCATTAACGAGATATCATGAGTAATGAACAAAATAGAGAAACCAAACTCATCTTTTAGTGCATAAATCTTTTGTAGAATTTCACGTTGAACAACAACATCAAGTGCCGTTGTTGGTTCATCCATGATGATCATCTTCGGGTTTAGTGCTAGTGCAATCGCAATAACTAAACGTTGACGCATGCCACCAGAGAATTGGTGAGGGTAGTCATTCAGACGACTTGGGTGAATATCAACGATTTCTAGTAAACCTTCAGCGCGTAGCTTTGCTTGTTCACGAGTCATATTGGTATGACGCATGATCACATCGCAAAACTGCTCTTCCATTGTTAGTACAGGGTTAAGCGCGTTCATTGCACTTTGGAACACCATCGACATCTGGCTCCAACGGAATGATTGCATTTGCTCATCGCTGTATTTCAGGATGTCTTCACCGTTGAAGATAACTTCACCACCGGTGATGAATGCTGGCGGCTTATGCAGGCGCATCAATGAGAATGCAACGGTTGATTTACCACAACCAGATTCACCTGCTAAACCGAAGACTTCTCCAGGCGCTAAGTCAAAGCTAACATTGTTACAAGCACGGACATCACCGGCTTCTGTAATGTAGTCTACGCAAAGGTTGCGGACCGAAATTAGTGGTTCAGTCATATTATTTATCTCCGCTCCAAAGTGCGTTTTGTGGTGGAAGTTCTGGTTTACGCTCTTCTTGGTCTTGCTTAGCAAGTTTTTTCCAACGCTTCATGCCTTTGTGTGAACGTAACTGAGGGTTAGCAATTTCATCAACAGCGAAGTTCAGTAGTGCCAGACCTGTTACCAGTAGCGTTATCGCGATACATGGAGCAAGTAGTTCCCACCATGCGCCGATTAGCATTGATGATGACGTTTGAACGTTGTAGAGCATGATGCCCCAGCTGATAGTGTTTGAATCGCCAAGACCTAGGAATGACAGTGTTGCTTCCATCATGATGGCGTACATAACTGAGCCTATGAAGCTTGCACCTACAATTGAAACTAGGTTAGGTAGAATCTCTACAAAGATGATTCGGAAAGATGACTCACCTAAAACTTCAGCCGCTTTGACGAACTCTTTTTCACGTAGTGCTAATGTTTGGGAGCGAACAACCCTTGCGCCCCAAGCCCAGGACATAAAGCCGATTACCAGGGTTATGGTTAATGGTCCTGCTTCACCGATAAAGGCCGCAACTACAAAGAGCAGTGGGTATTGTGGAATAACCAGCATGATGTTCATGGCAGCGGTCAGAATGTCATCAACCCGTCCACCAAAGTAACCGGCTGAAACACCGATAACCGTTGCTAAGAAACATACAGTGATACCCGCGCCAAAACCTACCGCTAGAGAAACACGTGCTCCGTATACAACTTGAGACCAAACATCACGGCCCATGCGTGAAGTACCTAATACGTGGTCGGCTTTCTTCGACATAATTAAGGTACGACGGTCTGTTGCCAAGTTTTCTGCAACCCAACCATCAGGGCTCGCTTTTGCAGCTTTTACAACAAAGCTAGGGTATTCATGTGGATTACCAGTACGCTTATCTGGAGCATGCTTAGTAATAAGAGGAGCCGCTAGTGCGATGAATATAAACACACTTAGGATAATGACCCCTGTTAGCGCCATTGGGTTGCGCCAAATTAGTTTTGCAAATTCTTTCATGATTATTTACCACCCTTACGTAGGCGAGGGTCTAGAACAACGTATAGCATGTCGGCCACTAAGTTAAAGAACAGCATAAATAGCGTCATGATAAGTAGTTGACCTTGAAGTACTTGGTAGTCACGAGCGTTAATTGCGTTAAATAGCACGCTACCAAGGCCTGGATAGTTGAATATGATTTCGATAATGAGCTGACCACCGATTGCCATACCAAGAGACATCGATAATGCCGTGACACTTGGTAGTAGTGCATTACGTGCTGCGTAGTTAAAGACAACGCGGTTTTCGGTTAGGCCCTTACCTTTTGCCATGGTGATGTAGTCTTCGGCAAGAAGGTTGATCATGTTGTTACGCATGTTGACAAGGAAGCCACCAATTTGAACGACAGAGGCACAAAGTAGAGGCAAGAATGCGTGATAAGCGACATCTTTAATAAAGGTCCAGCTTGTCCAGTCAGGAAGAGTCCCTGCTGTGTAAGCGTAGCCTGTCGGGAACCATTTGAGTCCAATTGCGAAAGTAAACAGTGCAATCATCGCAATAACAACCTGAGGAACAGCTTGAAGAATTAGCATTCCCGGGGTTACAAAAGCGTCGTATTTACTACCACGCTTCCAGGCTGCAAAGATGCCTAGAATTGAACCTAATGAGAAAGATAAAACAACCGCAGTACCAGCTAGGAACAGTGACCAACCAAATGCACCACCTAGAAGTGTATTTACTGATAACGGGTAGAACTGAATTGAAGTACCAAGTTCCCAGCTAAGAATGTTTTTCATGTAGGCAAAGTACTGCATCCAAATAGGACCATCTACAAAACCTAATAGCTGTTTCATCGCTTCAATACGCTCTGGTGTTACTTGAACCGAAGCGTTAGCGAACATCATGGTAACGGGATCACCCGGCATAGCGCGGGGGATGATGAAATTAAGTGTAGCTGCAACTAACAGCGCAATAAAATAAAATGACAAACGTCTAAAAAAATAACCCATAACTCACACCTTACTCACCCAGATTGTTTCCCTGTTTCTGGATTCAGGTCGCTCCTAGCGAAAATTTAGAGCGAAAAATCCCCTGACGACTAGCGCCATACTGTTTAATACAGAGTGGGGATTTTAATAGGCGACGCACTGGATGTACGTCGCTAGAAATGAACTTCTATTACTTAACTGGTTTTAGGTCCAGTACGTGTAGTAGACGCTCAGGGATGCCAGCCCAAATGTTTGGACGACCTTTCGAGTTTTCTTCGTTCCACCAGCCAGTAAAGCGAGTTGTATTGTATTGGTACATGTAAGCACCAGACAGTACAGGAATCGTTACTTGGTCAGCAGCAATGATTTGCTGGATACCGTGAGCGATAGCTAGCTGCTCGTTCTTATCAGCTGTTTTGTAGAAGCTGTTTAGTAGGTTATCTAGCTCAGTGTTTTTGTAGTAGTGCATCGCGAAACGTGGCATACCTTCACCGTCTTGCAACGCTGAGTTGTACGCACTGTTCCAGTACAGGTATGGATCAGCACCGTGGAAGTAGTTTGTGTAAGCTACATCGTAAGTACCTTCAAGCATAGCTTGGTTGTACACTGAGAAATCAGGTGTACGAGCACGTGCTTTGATACCAACTTCTGTTAACTGCTCTACTGCAAGTTGAACTGTGTTGTTAAAATCGGTCCAACCGTTTGGCGATTGGATAGATAGCTCAAAGCTTTTACCTGATGGAGTGTCAACAAAACCATCATTGTTTACATCTTTAAAGCCAGCTTTAGCTAGAAGCTCTTTAGCACCTTCAGCGTTGTATGTATTGAAACCTTGGTATTTTTTGTGTGTCTTTTCATCAGACCAAGCTTCGAACGTATAACCCATACCCGATGCGAAATCATTCACAGTACCGCCGCCGTAGAATGCGATATCAATGATTGTTTGACGGTCAAGTGCCATAGAGAATGCGCGACGGAACTCAACGTTGTTTAGAGCTTCGTTTTTCGCTGCATCTGGGTTCTTAAAGTTAACTACAAACGCTTGAGTACCTGCTGGCGGGTACCAGTAGTGGTGCTCTTCGCTTGCTGCTGCGTATGTGCGGTCAATATCAGGAATGAATGATGAACTCCAGTCCATTTCACTATTGATAACTTTACCAAGGAATTGGTCGTTATTCGCAATTTGTGGAACACGTAGACAGTCAACATCTAGGTTATCAGCATCCCAGTAGTTCGGGTTTGCACACTGAACGTATAGTTGTGGAGTAAAGGTATCTACAACAGTAAATGGACCAGAACCTACAGGGTTTTCGTTAGTGAACGTTGATGGCTCTTTAACATCTTTCCATACGTGCTCAGGAACAACTGGAACCTTAACGATTTCGTAAGGTACGTTTGAGTTCGCTTCGCTTAAACGGAATTTAACTTTATGGTCAGAAAGTTTTTCTACACCAGTAATCCAAGCGTTGATACCACTTTGGTCAAGCTCAGGTTTCTCTTTAACTAGGTTGAATGAGAAAACAACGTCATCTGCGCTGAATGCTTCGCCATCAGACCATTTAACACCTTTACGGATGTCAAAAGTAACGCTCATTAGGTCGTCAGACATTTCAAAGCCTGTCGCTAAACGGAATACAGGAGTGTTACCGTGCATTTCGTTAAATACAACTAGTGGTTCGTACATGAAGTCTGTAGTTGTATGTAGGTTAGTCGCACCTAAGTATGGGTTAAAGTTACGTACAAACGTCGTAAACTCTTTTGGGTGAACTGTTAGTTCACTACGCTCAGCAGCAGTTGCTACTGATGCAAAACCCGTTGTCGCAGTTGCAATAATTGCAGTTGCTAGTACTGTTTTTTTTATATTGGCAAGCATAGCTGTTCCTTACTATTTGCTTTCGTTTCACTTATGGAAGGAATGTTATCAATTGATTAACACTCTCTAAGACCTACCTCTTTTCATCATTTATTAATCGGAGGAATCAATAAATAGGAGTGGCCTGTAGGCCTTAGGCACACTAAGAAAACACCGTAACGACAAAATTAGCAATTACGATTCCCGTCAAAAACGTTAAAACCACCTATGTTCTCGTTATAAACGTCAAAAGCGTGCTAATAAAACAATAACAGCATGTTTTTTGCTCAGTGCGTCATGTCTCATTTTAACGTGGTTCTTAGTCTTTCGTAAGTGTTTGCTAACTTGGTAGTCTTCTATTTTTATGGCCTGTGGGGTTTTGAAGGTATAGTGAGATCAAGTTCACTAGTGTGTTGTCACGTCAAATTTTCCGTGCAAAATTATTCTGACGATTTGTTGTGATAAAGTTCGCAAACTGAATTGATATTTGAATTTTGGCGTGAAAGTTTCATGGATTTGTACAAGTTTTCGTGTGGATGTAGGTGATATTTACCTCGCATATGTGGCTTAATTTATGCAGTAAAAGAACGATAGCGAGCGTATGATTTCTGCCTAGTGAAAGAGCGTTGCTTGTCACGAGGTATGAAAGATTAAATGATCATGGTTCCAATTTTACTCCTCATTAAATCGCCTTAGCGCTTCGTTGCATTACTTAAAACGGGTAAGCCATTTGCCACTAGTTTGAGATATCAATTAATCCAGCCAAAAGCCAAATAGACAAACCTTGTTAGTAGTAGGAGAACGACTCTCTGTGCGGGCTTATAACCCTAGATGACTTTGAAAAGGCCGCTGGGTAGGTATCGAGACCAAATCGAAGTCACGGCGCTCTTACACTCAAAAAAAGACCTGCAAAGATGCAGGCCTAGATAGAGTCATTGGGTGATTAGTGATTAGCTTGTAAGTAGATGCTGAAGCTTATCTCTTAATGCGATGATGTGAGTTCGCTCAGGGCCTTGCTCTTGACAGTGTTCAAGGATGTATTCAATGGAACTCAATACAGTTCGCCACCTCGGTGTTTTAGGCAGTGTCTCTTTACGCAGGTATTTGTCCAAAGTTCTTGTCTGTAGGGTACTTCTGTCGAGATAAACACGCCACAAACCACTTTGCTCTGCAAATGCGAACTTACTTTGTCCTGTCACTCGCTCCCAATAATCAATGGCATTGGTCATCGTTTCGACTAAGACTTCTCTCATTACTTCTTGCTTCGATTTATTTTCGCCACCAACACGGTCGGCAATTCTGGTAAATTCGCCACCTAACTCTTTTAGCTGTTGAAGTTTTTCCTTATCACCTTCAAACGCATAGCTAGACAGTGCTTCAATCGCTGTTTCAAGGTTGCCAATTCTAGCAGCGTTGACGCTTCCTCCTACGTTAAAGATGTACATCGCTTTTAGCCCTGATTCTTCAGGTAATTTAAGGATGTCTGTTGAAATGTTTTGGCGAATATCTTCAACGTAGATATCAATGTTACCGCAGTAATGTTCGAGTTCTACCGTGAGGTATTTTGGCGCAATCATCTCATCGGCATTAGAACGCTTTAACTGTTCAGGGCTGCGTCTAAATAGCTTTGATGCCGCTTCATTGGCAAAGCGGACTTTATTATCATCACGCACACACACGATTGCTTCAGGAGCTGATTCTAGTTGCTCTAGCAAACGCCCTTGTGTTTCAAGTAAGCTGGCTTCGACCATTGCGCGTCGTTTCAACTCTATCTGAAGTTGAGAGTTCTCTATGCGACGCTTTTCCGCTTGGCTTGCTGATAAGTGTGCGGTAATTCGAGCGGCTAACTCTTGTTTGTTGAATGGTTTTGATAGGTAGTCATTTGCCCCAGCATCAAAGCCTCGAACTCGGTCATCTGTTTGGTTAAGTGCAGTTAACATGATGATAGGCAGAGCTGAATGGTCGTACTGTTCGCGCAATTTTTCACAAACGCTGTAGCCTGAAAGCCCGGGCATCATAATATCGAGAAGTAGAAGTTCCGGTTTCTCTTTTTCTACTTGCTCGAGAGTATCATTACCATCTTTAGCTGTTCTTACGCGGTAGCCTTCCATACGCAAGAAACTGTCGAGAATACGTAAATTAACGGGTTCATCGTCAGCAACAAGAAGTAACGGACCTTGTGGGTTCTCTGGCAAACTACTTTGATCTGGAAGTACTACTTCGTTGAGATCAGGTGCATGGAAGTGGTTTGTCTCTCCAAAACCGGCGGCCTCAATCTCACTGTCTAAGGCAAGTGGAAGCGTAAAGCTAAAGGTTGTTCCTACCATTGGCTGGCTGCTTACGTATAGAGAACCATGCATAAGTTCTATCAGCTGGCGACTAATTGATAACCCAAGCCCTGTACCTTGACGATAACGACTAGAGTCACTACCTGCTTGAATGAGTGGTTCAAATATATGTTCAAGTTGATCGGCGGGGATCCCTTGGCCAGTATCAACCACTTGTACGCGAAGGTTGTCATCGACCACATTGGCAGAAATAACGATCTTGCCTTCTGAGGTGTACTTAATTGCATTACCAATAAGGTTGTAAAGTACCTGCTCTAAACGTTGAGGATCCGCTGATACCCATAGCATTTCGTCAGGGACTTGATTAATGATCCGAATCGGCTTGTTACCAAGAAGGTGATTAGACAGTTCTAGAACTAAACGTGTTGCGCTTGATAAGTCGACAGCGCAGCATTGAATATCAAGGTTGCCGTAACGCATCTTATGGTAGTCAAGTAAGTCATCAACCAAGGTAGCAAGACGCTGACCACTACTAATAATGATATTTAACTGATATTTATGATCGGCCGTGATCGGGCCGTTTGCACCGGAGACCAAAGACTCAGCAATGCCGACCATACCGTGCAATGGCGTTCTAAGCTCGTGAGAGGTTGTTGCTAGGAATTCATCTTTGAGTTTATTGGCTAAGTGAAGCTCTTCGTTTTGTTTCTGGATTAAATTCAGGTTGCTTTCAAGCTCTTTATTCTGCGACTTGATCAGTTTCATTTTCTCACGAATAGAACGCTGCATTCGCTCAAAACTGACCGCCAACCGCCCAATTTCATCCTTACGTTCGGTATTGATCATCGTCTCATCAAGATCTCCCGCAGAAACCTTTTCAGCCGCCCAAGTCAGTTTTAACAAAGGGGACGTGATGAAGTTGGACAAGTAGTGAGAGGCGATTACAACCAGAACTAGCGCGGTAAACATAGCTATTACAAACAGTTTCTCTAACTGTCTTACACGTGCAAAGGCTTCTTTTTCTGGAACCTCTACAACCATAGCCCAATTTATGCCCTTAAATGAAATAGGTGCATACGCGGCGATATTTTGCTCATCTTCAGTGTTGGTATAGGTACCGACAGCACTAAGCCCTTTAAGCGCGAGATCAATGACTTCAATGCTGGTGTCGATCTCTTCTTGTTGAAAGGCCATTGAACGACTTTGATGATCTTCACCGACCAACAGTGTTCTCATTGAAGAGGTTTTATTGATATCAGCGATGAGTTTTGTGATGCCATTGTTTGGTAGGCGGAACATCGCATAACTATGTAGATAGCCTTGCTGAATAATGGGAGCACCTAGCCATGCAACTGGTTTTCCATCAGATGAAGAAAAATCGGAAATAATGACCGGAGTAAAATCTGGATTTTTTGAGTGTTTCTCTTTTACAAGGCTTTTGAGCTTTTGAAAGCTCTCACCTAAGTTTTTATCTTTGTATTTACCACTGACCAAGTTAGTCCCGTAGTAATCATTTTTATAAATTGAATAGGTTACGTTGCCGGTTCTATCGACTAATAAAATATCGTCAAAGTCGGAACGTTTTAATAGCTCTTGATAGGCCCAGTGATACCGCTTGTGGAGTAATCGATATCGTTCGCTACCAATATATGCGCTTGATTGAGGAAGAATGGAGGTTCGAATCTGATCACCAGATCCTTCAATGTAACGTTGCTGGGCATGTGCGCGGGCTTGTTCTATATCGAGACCTAAATTTTGGAATGCATTGACCAGACCATAAAAGCGGCCGCCACTGGCGTAGGCAAGCTCTGAACGAACAAAGCCCATAACTTCAGACTCTTTCGCGTATAGATAGTCGATAACTTGTTGCTGCTTTGTATCACGAACAGAAGTAACGTGAGAGGTGCTCTGTTCTTGTAAGTCTTTACTGTGGGAATGGAGAAAAAACAGCGCAACGACTGTTAAGGGAGTAATACTCAAGACTAGAAACGCCAACATTAACGTATTCTGTAGGCGTTTGAATTTCTGTTTACGATAAAACCTGAACATAATAAAAGGTGACTTTCCCTGAGGCAGAGTGATGATTCTAATAATCATCGAGCAAAGTAAAACCGTTAAAATGACAAAATTAACGAGTTTTTTTACTTTGACAAGTAAGTCACTACTAATTCGTGTTCAAAGGCGCATAAAAGCGCCAATATGCGTTGAGTTGAGGTTGTTTTAACCGTTTGCAGGCTGAGCTTTGTCGGTTTTAACGAAAGCTATGCTTTATGTGCTGAATAGATAGCGAACTTGCTGGTCTTATTTAGCGTCTCGCAATTACTAAATGCTTGCTGAATAATCGGGATATATTTGAGAAAACTATTGGCAACGATAAACAGTTGTCCTCGAGGTTTAAGCTTCTTTGGTGCATCAGCGAGTAAGGTCTCTGTCGCGCTATAGCTAGTATCTAACCCTGAGTGAAAAGGAGGGTTGCTGATAATAAACTGATAATCGTTGGCGCAGTCAGAATAGACATCGGTCGCAAACACATGGCCCGAAAGCCCGTTTGCAATGAGCGTTTGCTGAGTGGATGCAACAGCTAAGGCGCTGATATCGCACATCTCAAGATTAATATCAGGATTTAGGCTTGCCATTACAGCGCCAAGAACTCCAGCCCCGCAGCCAAAATCGAGTACTTTTCCTCTAAGTGTTGGCAACGTGTCTAGCAACAACTTACTGCCAATATCAAACTCACCATGACTGAACACGCCGGGTAGGCTCTTAATGATAAGGTCTTGATCGTTATAACTGACTTGGTAAGTTTTGAACCATTCATTTAAGACAAACGGTGCTGGTTGCTCAACGCATTGGCCCCAGTAAAAAGAGCAGCGTCTTGCTGAGTCAAATTTAGTGATTGGACCGTAAGGCTTAAACATCTTTTCGATGCTTCTAACCCCGGAACGATTTTCACCTACCACGATGATCTCTGTCTCTTTACCTAACTTGCTCATGAGCATTGAAAGTAGGTAATCAGCTTCGGCTTTCGCTTTAGGCCAGTAAAGCAAAATCATATCTGCTTGAGTTTGCTCTGTTAGCTCAGCACCGAAATAGCAATTCACTTGAGCATGAGGTTTTACTTGTCTGTAATAGCCATAGTTAGTGGTGTAAATCGATACTGATTCACAATGTTCAACCAATTCAAGAGGAAAAAGATCCTCAGCTTCACCAGCAACAAGAACGTGCTTTCCTTCAAAGTAGGCGAGTTGACGTTGGGCAATTTGACTAGGGGCAGTATAAGCAGACATGGTTGAATTCAGTAGTAGGTCAAGTGAGGGCTGATTTTCTCATAATCTGCCCTCAGCTAGAAGTGTTTATCCTGTGTCGTCGCTATTTAGTGTTACGACTAACTATTATCTTGTTTGGTCAGAAAGCCTTTAAAATCTTCTTCATAGATAGTAAATAAAACGATGGTGATAGCGAATATAAGTGGACCGTAAATAAGACCAATTAAACCAAACAGTTGAATACCACCTAGCAGTGAGAAGAAGATCATTAAGGTATTCATCCCCGCGCTACCTTGCATTAATAGTGGTCGCAAAATATTGTCAATTGACCCTACAACAGCAATGCTCCAAATCGCTAGGAAGATCGCCCAGTTCACTTCACCGACTAAATAAAGGTAGATTGTGGCAGGTATCCAGATTAATGCGGTGCCGACGACAGGGATAAATGAAGCGAACCCCATCATCGTTCCCCAGAATAGACCTGGGAATCCTGCTAACCACATACCGATACCACCGGCAAAACCTTGTGCGATGGCCGTAAGAAATGACCCCATCACTGCCGATTTTGATACTTGCTCAATCTCAGTTAACAGGCGATCTTCTTGGCTACGAGAGAGTGGCAATATATGGCGAACAGCGCCAATGATCTTGTCGTGGTCACGAAGCAAAAAGAACAGCACAAACAGCATTAAGAAGAAATCCATTAAGAAATGCGTAGCATCGCCTAAGATCTTGGCACTAATCGCAACAAGGTTTGAGCCAAGAGACGTGGCAAGTTGGCCGACCTTAGAAGCAATCTCTTGAGGCTTTATTTCGTCAAATGGTAAGTAGGTATTAGCGAACGCCAGTGCTTTAACAACGAGTGGATGTTCAAGTAAAGTATTGATACCGCCATGAGTGACCCACTGATAAGTACTTTGGGAAAAAGTCGATCCTTGCTGAACAATAGCCGCAAAGACGACAAGCAGGGGCAGCACAATAATAAAGGTTAAGATGACACAAGAGAGCAGAGATACGGTATTTCTGTGCTTAGGGAGTTTCTTTTCAAGCCACTCATGAATGGGAAACATCAGTAGTGAAATAATAAACGCCATTACAATTGAGTTAACATAAGGTTCAATAAGTAAATAGCAGGCATAAGCGGATGCGATTAACGCGGCGATTAACACCCAATGACTGGAGTTTATTTTGATTTTATCGTTCACAGGGTAGCCTATCTCTATATGTGTATAGAAACATAATGACCGTAAAACAAAATGTTATCAACGGAAGCGAAGTAAGATATTACAAAGCCATCTGTCATTAATGAGGAAAAACTAATGGGATGCTGCAATAAAGATGAGAGTGGTCAATGTGGCCAGCATAAATCAGCGCTGAAAAAGAGACTTCCCATTAGCTGGTTTAAACTGACACTATTTATATTGCTCGTGCTAGTCGTTGTAAATTGGCAATAAAAAAGCGGGCCTATTTCAGCTCGCTTTAACTACAGGTATCAACCCATATTAGAATGGGCGATAACGCTATCTATTTATGCTTCTTGAGCAATCAGTGCAAAACAGCGATCCGCTGCTTCTAGTGTTGCTTCAAGCTCTTTTGAGCCATGAGCCAATGAAAGAAAGCTAGCTTCAAAAGCTGAAGGTGCAAGGTAAACACCGTGCTGAATCATCAGGTGGAAGAAGCGTTTAAAGCGTTCTACATCGCACTTAGTCACATCTTCATAGCAAGTTACTGTCTCTTGCTCTGTAAAGAAGAAGCCAAACATGCCGCCGACTTGGTTAACCACCAGTGGAATGCCGTGTTTGTCAGCCAAAGATTTGAAACCATCCGCAATGTATTTTGTTTTGTTTGCAAGACGCTTTTCGTTGCCTTCTTCTTTTAGCAAGTTAAGACACGCAAGACCTGCAGCCATTGCTACTGGGTTACCTGATAGAGTGCCTGCTTGATACACTGGACCAGTAGGAGCAATGTGTTGCATCACTTCTTTAGAACCACCAAAAGCACCGACTGGCATTCCGCCACCGATAACTTTACCAAGAGTCGTTAGATCTGGTTTGATGTTGTAGTGCGCTTGAGCACCACCTAAAGCGACGCGAAATCCTGTCATGACTTCATCAAAAATAAGCAGTGCGCCTTCTTGATCACAAATCTCACGTAGACCTTCGTGAAAGCCTTCAATCGGTGGAATACAGTTCATGTTGCCAGCGACAGGCTCAACGATGATACATGCGATCTCACCTTTATTGGCTGCAAACAGTTCACGGACTGATTCAAGGTTATTAAAGGTTGCTGTTAGCGTGTGCTTAGCAAAATCTTCAGGAACACCCGGAGAGCTTGGTTGACCAAGCGTTAGAGCGCCAGAGCCTGCTTTAACTAATAGGCTGTCTGCGTGGCCGTGGTAACAGCCTTCAAACTTAAGGATTTTATCTCGATTGGTATAACCACGAGCAAGACGAATTGCACTCATGGTTGCTTCAGTACCAGAGCTCACCATGCGAAGTTGTTCCATTGAAGGGACAAGCTCAGAGACGAGCTCTGCCATGTTGATTTCTGTTTCAGTTGGTGCGCCAAAGCTTAAACCGCGTTGAGCTGCATCGATTACTGCTTCACGAATAACGCCGTGATTGTGGCCTAGAATCATTGGTCCCCAAGAGCCAACATAATCAATGTACGCTTTGCCATCAGCATCAAAAATCAAAGGACCATCTGCTCTTTCTACAAAAATTGGAGAGCCACCAACACCGTTGAAAGCGCGAACAGGAGAGTTAACTCCTCCTGGGATAGTTTTCTGGGCTTTTTGATAGAGTTCTGCTGATTTGGTCATCGGTACATCCTCGTTTGATTATTAGGACCAAGTTGCTTCGCATTGTACCGATCCGATTAGGAACTAGAAATCTTTTGCTGCGTTTTCTGCTCTTTTTCACATCTTCATCGTTAATTACGGGTATAAATTTATGGAAAAGTCGATTCAAGGCTAGGAATACTTGAACGAAAAAGTCAGGTATTAGATAATCGAGTCATTATTAAAAAAGATACACCCATTCGTTATTTGATTAACACATAATGATGCGAGCGGGGATTACACGAAGTAAGAGAGGTCGTCGTGAGCGAAGTAAATGTACCATTGTCTTTTTCTGATGCAGCAGCAACGCGTGTACAGACATTGATTTCAGAAGAAGAAAATCCAGCACTTAAACTGCGCGTTTATATTACCGGCGGTGGTTGTAGTGGTTTCCAATATGGCTTTACGTTTGATGAAAATGTAAATGATGGTGATACAACGATTGTAAATAGTGGTGTAACTTTGGTGGTTGACCCTATG
Organism: Vibrio kyushuensis; assembly: GCF_050337325.1. Lineage (NCBI taxonomy): Bacteria > Pseudomonadati > Pseudomonadota > Gammaproteobacteria > Vibrionales > Vibrionaceae > Vibrio > Vibrio kyushuensis. The sequence continues at coordinate 428,746 of NZ_JAKJSV010000003.1, read as the reverse complement.
AGCTTACAGTACTTAGTTGGTGGTGTTGTGGATTATACAGAGGGGCTAGAAGGTGCTCGCTTCTTTATCGATAATCCGAACGCAACAACAACGTGTGGTTGTGGAGCATCGTTTAGCGTTTAGATATTTACGTAATAAAACATGATGATGCAGTTAGGTATTTGATCTAACTGCAACCCGCGAATGAGGATGTATTGCGGGTAATACAAAAAGGATGTTATATGCCCAGCTTTCCCATCGCTCGATTCTTTTCGCAGCGCCCATGGCTCGTATCTTTAATTCTAGTTCTACTATTAACGACTTGGCTTGGTTTAGGTTCTCTCAACGCAGAAGAGAGTAAACCCACTGATTCAAAGCCTGCTATTCCCTTAGCTAAAGTGGTCTATCAAACCTTTATTGCCGAACAAACTCCAAGAAGAATTGATCTTTACGGTCGAACTGCGCCGGATAAACAAGCCCAAATTGGTGCAGAGATAGCGGGAAAAATAGACAAGTTAGTGGTACGCAAAGGCAGCTCCGTTAAAAAAGGGCAGGTAATCGCATCCATCGATAAAGGCGACTTAGCCATTCAACTTCAACGTGCTCAAGCGATGCTAAAAGTACGTAAGAAAGAGTTTGATGCTGCTCAGTCTTTGAAAAAGAAAGGTCTACAAGGCGAGGTTGCTTATGCGACAGCCGAAGCCTCTTTAGTTGAAGCGAAAGCAATGGTTAGTAACGTCAAAGTGGCGCTTGATAATACTCAGGTTACCGCGCCGTTTTCTGGCATTGTTGAGCACCTCTTCATTGAAAAAGGTGACTTTGTAGGAATTGGCGATCCTGTTGCCAAAGTTATCGACCTTAATCGTCTGGTTATTGAAGCTGATGTAAGTGAGCGTCATATTCAAAAACTCATTGCGAAACAGACAGCTCAGATTCGTTTTATCAATGGCGCAACGGTTGAAGGTCAGCTTCGATATATCTCTCGTGTATCGTCAACGTCGACTAACACCTTTCCCATTGAAATTGAAATTGCTAACCCTAATCAAAAAATCCCAGCAGGTATTAGCGCTGAAGTAGAGCTGACACTTGATGAGCAACTAGCGATAAAAGTGACACCAGCAATGTTAGCACTCGATGAAGTTGGCAACCTTGGTGTTAAAACGTTGGCTAACGACATTGTTCAATTTGTTCCGATTCAGTTAGTGAAAGCAGAGCAAGATGGGGTTTGGCTATCTGGCCTTGGTGATGAAGTGAAGATCATTACTGTTGGACAAGGCTTTGTTCGAGATGGTGACTCAGTTGAAGCTGTCGAGTTCTTACCGACAGAACAGCAGCTTTAGGAGCGATTATGTACTCATTAATTGATGCTGCATTGTCTCGTACACGGACAATGATCAGCTTGCTGATCCTCATTTTGATCGCCGGGGCTGGTACTTACATTACGATTCCTAAAGAGTCGAGCCCTGATATTACCATCCCGATTATCTATGTTTCGATTGGTCACCAAGGTATCTCTCCGTCAGATGCTGAGCGTCTATTAGTTCGACCTGTTGAGCAAGAACTACGTGCTATTGAAGGCGTAAAAGAGATGACCTCGACTGCCTCTGAAGGTCACGGTTCGGTCACTCTAGAGTTTAATGTTGGCGCTGATCTAACCAAAGCAATGGCGGACGTTCGTGATGCGGTCGATCTTGCCAAGCCTAAGTTACCTGCTGAGAGTGATGAGCCAACGGTCAACGAGGTGACTTTGGCGTCAGAAGAGCCTGCGCTGTCTGTGGTGCTTTATGGCACTGTACCTGAGCGCACTATTGTACAAATTAGCCGTCAGATACGAGACAAACTCGAAAGCTACCGACAGGTATTAGAAGTTGATATCGCGGGTGATCGTGATGACATTGTCGAGATTATTGTCGATCCACTGCTAATGGAGAGCTATGGCCTTGACCAAGGTGATATCTATAACCTGATTGCCTTGAATAATAAGGTGGTTGCGGCTGGCTTTGTTGATACTGGCTATGGCCGTTTCTCGGTCAAAGTGCCTTCCGTTTTTGATTCGCTGAAAGATGTGCTAGAGCTACCGGTTAAAGTAGATGGCAAACAAGTCATTACCTTTGGTGATGTAGCGACAGTTAGACGAGCGTTTAGAGATCCAGAAAGCTACGCCCGTTTGGATGGTAAATCAGCGGTTGTCATGGACGTTAAAAAGCGCGCTGGTGAAAACATTATTGATACCGTTGAATTAGTAAAAACGGTCTTAGCTGAAGCGCAAAAACGTCCTGAGTGGCCAAATAATCTCTTGGTGAAATACACTTGGGATCAGTCTAAAGACGTTAAGTTGATGCTTAATGATCTGCAAAATAATATTCTTTCTGCCATCATCTTGGTTGTTATCGTCATCATCGCAATTTTAGGTGTTCGTACCGCCTTATTGGTGGGTATATCCATCCCGGGTTCATTCCTTACTGGCTTGTTGGTTCTGTCGCTCTTCGGGTTAACTATCAACATTGTTGTGCTGTTCTCGTTGATCATGGCGGTAGGTATGCTGGTGGACGGCGCGATTGTCGTGACCGAGTTTGCTGATAGGCGAATGCAAGAGGGAACACCAAGAAGGCAAGCCTACCGAGACGCTGCAAAACGAATGTCATGGCCGATTATTGCATCGACAGCCACAACACTCGCCGCGTTCGCACCACTACTATTCTGGCCTGATATTACAGGCGAGTTTATGAAGTACCTTCCACTAACTCTAATCGCTACATTATCTGCTTCACTGGTAATGGCGCTTCTGTTTGTACCAGTACTTGGTGGATTGATTGGTAAGCCACAAAATGTCACAACGGCAAGCCGTAGCCGAATGGTGGCACTGCATGATGGTGACTTTGATAAAGCCGAAGGGTTTACCAAGCTTTATTACAACACATTAGCTATCGCGATAAAGCATCCACTTAAAATCTTGTTTGGTGCGATTATTTTATCCATCAGTGTTGGCTTCACTTACTCTAAAGCTGGACTAGGGGCTGAATTCTTCCCTGAAGTTGATCCTCCATTCTTTACTGTAAAAGTACGTTCATTTGGTGATCTCTCGATTAATGAAAAAGATGTCATCATGCGTGAAATCGAAACCGTTATGCTGGGTCATGATGAGTTCGAAAGTGTCTACACCAAGACAGGCGGTACAGAAGAGATTGGTCAGATTCAAATTACCCCTGTTGAGTGGCAGCACCGTCGCCGCGTCAAAGATATTATTGAAGATCTCAAACTCACCACTGATAAGTTTGCAGGTGTTGAGATTGAATATAAATTCCCAGACGCAGGGCCGCCCGTAGCACATGATCTAGTAATAGAGATGTCGGCTAGAATTCCGGATCAACTTGATGACGCCGCTAAAATTGTTCGTCACTGGGCTGATAATAATCCAGCCTTTACCAATATTAGTGATACCTCAAGTAAAGAGGGTATCGATTGGCGAATTGATATCAGACGTGATGATGCGTCTCGCTTTGCGGCAGACGCGACATTAGTCGGTAATACGGTTCAGTTTGTGACAAATGGTCTTAAAATTGGTGATTACTTACCGGATGACGCAAACGAAGAAGTAGATATTCTGGTTCGATATCCTGAAGAGAAACGTGATATTGGGCGATTCGATCAGTTGCGGGTTAAGACAGCGGCTGGGCTTGTTCCCATCACTAACTTTGCTCAAATTGTTCCGGACCATAAGCAAGATACAATTCGTCGTATTGATGGTAATCGTGTTATCAACATAATGGCGGACATTGGTGAAGGATATAACCTTGCGCTTGAGTTGCCAAAAATCCAACAGGCAATCAATGAACTTGGGCTACCAAGTGGGGTTGAGTTTAAGATTCGCGGACAGAATGAAGAGCAAGAGAACTCCTCGGCATTCTTACAAAATGCTTTTCTTGTTGCATTAGCTGTTATGGCGCTAATTTTAGTGACTCAGTTTAATAGCTTTTACCAAGCGTTTTTAATCTTAAGTGCCGTGCTGTTTTCAACAGTGGGTGTTTTTGCTGGTCTGCTAATCTTCCAAAAACCATTTGGTATTGTGATGTCGGGAATTGGTGTGATTGCGCTTGCCGGTATTGTTGTGAACAACAACATCGTACTAATTGACACCTTTAATCAACTTGTTCGACGCGGTTTAAGCCGTCAAGAAGCGATTCTAAGAACGGGTGTACAACGTCTACGTCCAGTTATGCTGACAACGGTAACAACGATCTTAGGTCTGATGCCGATGGTCTTAGAGATGAATGTCGACTTGATTAATCAGAAGGTAGAGTTTGGTGCACCAAGTACTCAATGGTGGTCACAGCTGGCGACAGCAATAGCGGGCGGACTCGCATTTGCAACGGTACTGACCTTGGTATTAACACCTTGTCTATTGATGTTAAGTAAAAAGCATAAGCTTGAGGGAAATGACCAAAAACCGATTGAGGTAACTGAAGCTAGCAACTAATGCTTAGAGCATATTTAGCGATAAAAATGCCCATCACGTGATGGGCATTTTTGTATCGATAACGCGCTGTAATTTAACTTTCCGCACGGCTGAGTCGTTACTAATTAATACTGCGACTAGTTATTGGCATACAAGAGCTCACTGTAACGGTCTAGTCTCGCTAAACGAATTTCAGAATTGGCAATAAAGGTCGCTTTTGCTTTTCCTGTTAGAGACTTAGACTCTGGTAGCTTCACTGTTCTAGCATTCTTGTGTACGCCATTAACAAGGAACTCATAGTGCAAATGAGGACCAGTCACACGACCCGTCCCACCAAGTGTACCGATGGTCTGTCCTTGTTTAACGCGTTCACCGGTTTTGACTCGTCGTTTGCTTAGGTGAAGGTATTTAGTGATATAAGTGCTGCTGTGGCGAATGAAGACGTAATTACCATTGAATTGGTTGTAACTCGATTTCTGTACAATACCATCACCCGCAGCCCAAATAGGCGTACCAACAGGTGCCGCGTAATCGGTGCCTCTGTGCGCGCGAACCTTACCTGTCACAGGGTGTCGACGAGTTGGGTTAAAGTTTGACGTCACACGACGAAAATCAACGGGGGAGCGAAGGAAAGCTTTCTTCATTGCTCGACCATTCTCATCGTAGTAGTTACCTGTGTTGTCGTCGAGAACAGCCGTGAAGGTATCCCCTTGGTTACTGAATATGGCGGCGATAATTTTACCTCGGCCAATGACTTCACCTTCTACGACCTGTTCTTGATAGAGCATCTTAAATTGGTCTCCACTGCGTATGTCGAGAGCAAAATCGATATCCCAGCCAAAAATCCCTGCAAGCTCCATAATTTGGTTTGCGGTTAAACCTGCATTGACGCCTGCATTCCAGAAGTTAGAGGTGATATCCGCTTCAGCGTAGTTGTATTGGTACTGAAGCTCTTTTTTATCAAAGGTTGAATCAAAACCATCTGCTGTTTTAGATACAACGAAAGTCTCGTAAGCACTCAGTTTTCGTTTCAGTTGAATCAACTCATTGTTTTCATTAAAACCAAATTGAAAAACATCACCGGGTTTAATTCGAGTCAGCTGATTCTTAATATCATCGTTGGTGGTGGTCAAGTTATATAGCAGGCGAGAGGATAGCCCCAACCGTTGAAACAGAATAGCGGCACTTTCTCCAGAGCCAATCTTATGCTTTTCCCAACGTAAACCAGCCAAAGGTGAAATGGATGTACCCGGTGAAAGAGCTTCGGCATTAATGGTGAGTGGGTAATGACGACCTATTTCATAGGTGCTTTTTTCCTGTCGTAAATCTTTTGGATCAGGAAGAAAGAAGAGAGCAATAGTGATCACCGCACTAAAAAAGGCAATAAGTGCACGGTGAACCCATGGAAGACGATTAAAAATAGACAGCATTTTAGCGTTCGTTCTATAAAAGTTAATAAAATAGCTAGCCGTTTAGTCTAACTGGTTTCAAAACACATCGCTATTCGAGTAAGATGGCAAACTATAAAATTTTTGCCAAATCTGTGGGAGTGAACAAGAATGGCGAGTATCGAAGCTGCATTGGCAGAAATAAAACGTGGTGTTGACGAATTAATTCCAGAAGAAGAGTTAATTGCGAAGTTAAAAGAGAACCGTCCACTAAGAATTAAATTAGGTGCCGATCCAACGGCGCCAGATATCCACTTGGGCCACACAGTTATTTTAAATAAACTGCGAGCGTTCCAAGAGCTAGGCCATGACGTTACCTTTTTGATTGGTGACTTCACTGGCATGGTTGGCGACCCAACGGGTAAGAATACGACTCGCCCACCATTGACTCGCGAAGATGTACTTCGCAATGCAGAAACCTATAAAGAGCAAGTTTTCAAGATCCTAGACCCGGCGAAAACTAAAATTCAGTTTAACTCTGAATGGTTGTCTGAATTAGGTGCTGAAGGCATGATTCGTCTGGCTTCAAACCTAACGGTTGCACGTATGCTTGAGCGTGATGACTTTAAAAAGCGTTATGCTGGTGGTCAGCCAATTGCGATTCACGAGTTTATGTACCCGCTACTGCAAGGTTATGACTCTGTAGCCATGGAAACAGATGTTGAGCTTGGTGGTACTGATCAGAAGTTTAACCTTCTGATGGGGCGTGAACTGCAAAAAGGCCACGGTCAGAAACCACAAGTTGTATTGACGATGCCTCTTCTAGTTGGCCTTGATGGCGTGAAGAAGATGTCTAAGTCTGCGCACAACTACATTGGTGTTAGCGATGCACCAAGCGATATGTTTGGTAAGATCATGTCTATCTCTGACGTATTGATGTGGAGCTATTACGAGCTACTATCTTTCCGCCCATTAGAAGAGATCGAACAATTCAAAGCTGGCGTTGAAGCGGGTAAAAACCCTCGTGATGTGAAAGTGCTTCTAGCGAAAGAGATCATTGCGCGTTTCCACTCAGATGCAGATGCAGATGCAGCTGAGCAAGAATTCGTTAACCGTTTTGCTAAAAACCAAATTCCTGATGAGATGCCTGAGTTTACCTTTGAAGCCGGTTTACCTGTTGCAAACATCTTAAAAGAAGCAGGCCTTTGTGGTTCAACTTCTGACGCTATGCGTATGGTTAAGCAAGGCGCAGCTAAGATTGAAGGTGAGAAAGTAGCAGACGCGAAATTCACACCAGAAGCGGGTACTTACGTATTCCAAGTTGGTAAACGTAAATTTGCACGTATTACGATTGCTTAAGAACTGACTTACTTTAACGCTGAATTGTTTAAGAACGAATTAGCTTAAGTTCGATGGTAAACATGTAATCACAAGAAAGCGCCTTAGGGCGCTTTTTTTATGCATGTTTTAAAGCGCAGGATAAACCATGTTTCAAATATAAGTAGAGCGGCAATGGCATACTGCCAATGAGTTCCGTAGGCAATGAAGTACAAAACGCTGCCCATAGAGAGCCAAATCAATACTAGAGACTGCGTTTTCTCCATAGGGGTTAAACCTTGATTTTCTTTTAATCGCCGAGCGAGAGGTCCAAGACGTGGGTGATCGAGTAACCATTGTTGGAATTTTGGAGAGGCTGAGCCAAAACAGTAGAGTGCTAATAAGATAAATGGGACCGTTGGTAGAAGAGGAACGGTGATACCTATGGAGCCAAGAATCACGCAGGTCCAACCCACGCACATATACCCTTTACGTTTTACGTATTCTTTGGAAAGTGGACGGTTATTTTTTCCATCACTCATTCATCACCTAGCTAGTTTGTTGTTGTTATATAAGAGTATTGGTTGAGTTGAATTGAATTGGCAAATTATTAACAAAAATAGTCGATATTTAGCTGATCTGATCTTTGAGATTTGATATTATGCGCGCGCTGCTATTACAGCAGTTCATTCGGAGATAACTATGAACAATACCGACCATCCTCCTAGTATGAAGGGAGAAAAGTAACCGCTTCGGTATTGTCGATCTTCGCGCCTGCCTTGCGGTAGGGCATGTTTCATATTCCCCTCTATTTTTCTCCATTTCCCTCTAGACACCATAAGCTTGCGACGAAATATTGTTGTAGGGTTTGTTATGAGTTTAAATTAATAACGATTCTCTGAGTCACTATTCTTTAACCACTTAAAACACTTATGCGTGATGGTCGTTACCTTTGCCAATCGGGAGATTCGCCATGACGGTAATGAGCAATACTTACATTGAAAACACACCAAACTTTTCACAAGAAGAGATCGGTGCAGCGCGCAACGCTTTTTTGCAATATGACCAAGAGAAGCAATTACACCTATTAACAGTAATGCCAATTGAAGAAGCCGTGGCGATTTTACACCACTGTTCTGTCGGTTATGTTCAGCAACTTATCAGTTTGTTAGAAGCGGAAGGGCACGATAAAAGAGCCAGACACTATGCGCACCAACTAGGCATTATTCACTCGGAAGTTGAGACAGCCGAGGGCTACTTAACAACCAGTGTTCTTGAGCACGTAAAGCAGCGCATAGGTTGGATCATCGCACTTGCACTATTAGGCATCGTTTCAGGCCTTATTATTGCGCAGTATGAAGATACATTAAGTCAGCTGATTTTACTGGCTATTTATATGCCAGTGATTGCGGCAGCTGGTGGTAACACGGGAACACAAGCGGCGACTTTGGTTATACGTGCGTTAGCAACTGGTGAGCTGAAAAAGAGGCAGTGGTTAGCCGTTTTATGGAAGGAGAGCCGAGTAGCGGTTTGTCTTGCTTTGGCAATATCCATTGTGATGATTGGGCGAATTTTGCTATTTAGTGATTCCGTATCCACTGGCGGCTTTGATATTAATATCATAGCGTTAGCAATCGCCATCGCTCTGTTTATTCAGGTAACCATTTCAACCACGCTAGGCGGAATTTTACCTATTATTGCAAGAGCGGTGAAACTAGACCCAGCAGTACTTGTTAGCCCGGTTCTAGCTTCTATTGTTGATATTTCAGGGATATGGATCTATTTCACGGTAGTGAACTACTTCCTAGGCATCGGCTAAATAGCAGAGTAGTAGGAAGCAGAACCATCGTTATTGAGCAACGTTGGCTATTGAGTAGAAACAGTCTGACTAAATGAAACGATATCTTGATAAAAGAGTGTTTCGAAGTGAGTAATAGGAGCAATGACAGGTTTGTCGTTGCTCCTTTTTATTGGGTGGTAATCTGAAACGAACTGAACAAATAACGAGGTAGGTTGACCTTGTGAATCAAGCCCATACCCTGCCATATTATAACTACCGTATAGAGAACCACTTTTAGCAATCAATTGGCCTTTAATTGGCGCTTTTCGCATACTTCTTCGATATTGCAGCGTGCCTGTCTCGCCTGAGGTTGGCATGACCGAAATCAGTTTAAGATCTGATTCGTGATCCCAAATATAACGCAATACATCAGCCATATCTTGGCTGGTTATTCGGTTGTTTCTCGAAAGACCTGAACCATCGACAAGCTGTGCCTTTTCAAGATCAATTCCTGTCTTTGCTATGATGATCTGTTTAATCGCTAACGTGCCGTTTTTAAAACTTCCCGGCTGTAGGTAGAAGGTACTGCCAATGGTTTTGGTTAAGTTGTCTGCAATGAGGTTATCTGATTTTTTGAGCATAGTATCGAGCAGTTCAGGTAGCTTTGGCGAGTTATGCTTGGCGATAAGCATTGCCGTTGAGCTATCAAACGAAGAGTTAGGCTGACCGACCTTAACCGAACCATGAAGATCAATGCCAAGCTGATTTAACAGCGTGTAAACCATACGAGTGGTGTATTGCGTAGGATTTTGCACGGCAAACTTAAGCGGAAGAGGTTTACTTCGCTCAACTAAGCAACCATTAAGTTGATACTGGTTGTTGTTCTCTGTCGTCAGTTCAAGGTCGCACTGGCTGCTCTCTTGCTCTATTTTACTGACCGTTTGAGCTTTGGTGGATACATGAATAGGGAATTGTTCAGGCACGTAGACACGAGTTTTCCCATTGTCTAACGTATAGATACTGGCTTGAACGCAGTTTTCATCCAGTGTGATGGCACTTGCCGGCGCACTGTAGCAAACACCTAGAATATCCCACGGCCAACCTACCGCTCGCTCGTAGCCAGTAAAGCTAGAGTCATCTAACCAGATATCGCCTTTGATCGTTGTGATACCCTTGTTTTTGGCGGTTTTTAGTAAGCTCTTTAGGTTTTGAGTGGTGATGGTTGGGTCACCGGTGAATTCAATCACAAGGTCATCGCTGTGCTGAAACAGTGAGGTTTGATAGTGAAACTCATCGCCAAGCTCTAGCTTAGCAGCAAGTGCTGTGACGAGTTTTAAGGTACTCGCGGGTGGAAAAAACTGCTGAGTGTTTTCAGACAGAGAAGTCGCACGTGGGCTTTCTAGACTTTCAAGTACTAAGCTGTTTCGGCTGCCGTCAGGGAGTATTGATGTGTGTTCATAACTAAGTGTAGAAAAACTAGTACCCAATAAAGTAATTAATAGTGTGTGTAGCAAGAGTTTTCTGTGTTGAAAAAGAGAAGAGAAAGTCATCGCTGAGGCGGTCCTATAAAATTGCATGGTTTGAGTATAAAGAGGGGATGGAATAAGGCAAAGATAACTATCTCTTAGATATGAAAAAGGTCCGGCATTAGCCAGACCTTTGATTGTCAGTTGCTTGAAATTAGAAAGAGTATTTCAGGCCTAGACGTAGTGTATCTTCAGCCATATCCGTACCAACATCGCTTTCACTTAAGTTGTTAAGCTGATAAGCAACGTAGGCATTGATGCTTTTGTTGAATGCATAGTCACCAGTGATTTCAAAGAAATCACTTTCTTTAGTTTTCACGCTAGCAAGTTTAGTATCTGTTTTCTGGTATGCACCTTTCAGAGCAAAACCATTACCGAAGCCGTATACTGCCGCAAGTTCCACACCATCAAACTCTTCTTTGGTTTTATCATCGATATCACCAGTAGTATAAGTACCAGCTAGGTATAGAGAGTCTAGTGTGTAATTAACGCCTGCAATGATAGCGTCACTAGAACCTGCACCGTCACCATTATCACCACCAGAATAACCAAGGCCAAAGCCTAAGCCCATTGGTAGTGTATAGATTGCAGAAATACCGTAGCCATCAGTATCTTTTGCTTCACCTGCAACGTAACTTGCTTTTAGGCTAAGCGCATCAAAGTTACCTGCATAAGCGATGGTGTTGTTGATCTGCTCGTTACTAGCATCGATGAACTCTTTTTGAGCGCCAGTGAACGTAGTTACGTCTGACATTTGAGATATTTGAACAGCAGCAGTATCTTGACGACCAAATGATACTGCACCAAAGTTGCCTTTTAGTCCCGCATACATGTAACGCTCTTTAAATTTCGAATTACGGCTACTATCTGAGCTTGATTCCAAGCCTTGCTCACCTTCGTAGAAACCAAAGCCGCTTAGTGTGTCTGAAATCTGAGTTGTACCGCCAACATTTAAGCGGAAACGACTTTGATTTGCCATTGTGCCTTCAATCTTTTCACCGCCATTACCAATGAAATCACCACGAAATTCAGCACGACCGCCAACATTCAGATCAGTACCATCTTCACTGTATACGTTAGCTGCACTTGCGCCTGTTGATACTGCTGCAGCTACCACCGCTAGAGCAATTAGAGTCTTTTTCATTTTATTAGTCCTATTTTATTGTCCATAAATAGTTATTATTTTGCGAGGTAAATAAAACCTTCACGCTAGTATCGTCGACCCTACACCAGCTTTAATCAAGTTTCATATGTAAGATTTATGTCAATAATGACATTGATAAGTATTTCAACTGCATAAGGTGTTATTACGTTTTACTCCTAAAGTTCCCTTCAGCGTTAGTAAAATGATCTGAACGAATTAATCGTATAGTGTTTTATTGCGATAGGGTTTGGGTTAAATTGTTGTTTATTAGGCGTTTTTCAACGAACTATGGAGTGGTGAGGTTTATATGGTTTTTTATATATTTTAAGAATTTATATGTCATCAGAAACATATAAAGATATTTTATGCAGCGAAGAAATGGCGATGAGAATGACTATTAATACAGTGGAGTGAGAGTTTAGATGGTAGATAGAAAGTAACGAGTGAAACCAAAAGCTTAAGAGCTAAGGGTAAAAAAGCCCGCTATCAAAGCAGGCTTAAAGATGTTTTCATTCAAATAATGAAAAATTAGAAGTCGTAACGTAGACCTAGTGCTAGCTCGTCTTCAGCTGCAGCTTTACCAACTTTGTCTGAATCAAGTAGGTTAAAGTTGTAAGAGATGTAAGTACGTACGTTGTTAGCAAAGTAGTATGTTGCATCAATAGCAATATTGTCTGCAAGGTCTAGCTTATCACCGTCAATTTTGTCTTCTTGGAAGCTGTAAGTTGTGGTGAATGCCATGTTGTTTAACTTGTAAGCCGCTGCGAACTCGTAACCGGTAATGTCTATTTTTTCACCAGTTGATAGTTCTTTATCTTGGCCATCAACAAAGGCTGCACCGAAGTAGTAGCTGTCAGTGTTGTAAGATGCACCTAGAACAAATTGAGTGCTATCTGCAAAAATAGTTTCGCCATCTACTTTACGCTCGCCACTTTGATCAGCATAACCGCCACCGATAGTTACACCAGTGTCTGCGATTGTGTAAACAGCAGATAATGAGTAACCGTCAGTGCTATCGTTTGAGTAGAAGTCACCTTCTTTATTGATGGTTCCGTCTTCATCAGTATTTACGCGATCAGCAAAGCGGTAGCTTGCTTTAAGATCTAGATCAGCAAATGAACCTTTGTATGCGATCATGTGTGAGTCACGGTCAGCAACGTCTAGTTTGTAAAGACCAGTAGCGCCGTGGTAAGACATGATGTCAGTGAAGTCTGTGATTACGCCAAGTGCGCCATCAGTTTTACCATAAGCAACTTCACCGTATTGACCGCCGATAGCAGCGTACACGTAACGAGTTTCTGTACCGTCTGTAGTTAGTTCAGTTTCCCAGAAGCCTTTACCATATAGGCCATCTGTGATCTCAGTTTTACCTAGGAAGTTTAAACGTGCGCGGCTAGCGTCTGCAGCGTTACCATCTTTCATAGATAGACGAGCTTCAGCACGGCCACCGATCTCTAGAGATTGACCATTGCTGCTGTATACAGAAGAGCCTTCAACGTTGTCAGATTGAACTGTGTTTGCGTTTACGCCAGTAGCCACTGCAGCAGCTGATACAGCTAAAGCGATCAGAGTTTTGTTCATTTTGTTGTCCTATTTTATGTCCATAAATAGTGTTTATGAGTAAAGGCAAGTTGCCTTCACACTATATTGTGTTGGCCTGACTTCTCGCTTTAACTTTTCGTATATATGGATTAAGACGAAGTTGTTATTACTAAATGAAGCAAGAAGTCAGACGCAACTACGTTTTAACCGTTAAGTGGTTGAAAACGTTAGTGATATAAAATGAACTTTAACTATAAAAAATAGACGCGGGGAGTGGTGTTGATTTTAAGTGGTTGGTTTTGTTGTTGTTTTTTTAATAGTGGCGTATTTGTTGGTGAGTCTACTTGATGGAGCGAGTTTACATATATTGATAAGTTTTCTTTATTTCTGTTGGTTATTTAGACTCGCTAGGATTGTTTGGCTAGCGTAAAAATTGTGAGGATTTTCTTTTTTGGGATTTATCTCAGGGGAATTTTAATGATTTACCTGCCAAGTTTGTTTAAACTAAAAGAAATCAATGCACAAATTAACTACCTGGCCGTTTGGATCAGGTAGTTTTGTTTTGTCCAAAGTCCCCTTTGGCATAGAGGTATATATGGAAAAGGTTCCAATGACTGTACGTGGCGAAAAAAAGCTACGTGACGACTTAGAAAAACTACTTAAGCAGCGCCCGATTATTTCAGCTGCGATTGGCGAAGCTCGTGAGCTAGGCGATTTGAAAGAGAATGCAGAATATCACGCCGCTCGTGAAGAGCAGGGCATCTGCGAAGCTCAAATCCGCGATATCGAATACAAGCTTTCTGTTGCTCAAATTATTGATGTGACGCAGATGGAAAATACTGGAAAAGTTATTTTCGGTACTACTGTTACATTGATCGACGTTGATACTGACGAAGAAGTTAAGTATCAAATCGTTTCAGAAGATGAAGCGAATATTAAATCTGGTCGTATCTCAGTGAAATCACCGATTGCACGTGGTCTGATTGGTAAGCTTGAAGGTGATGAGGTGATGATCTCGACTCCAGGCGGCGACAAAGATTTCGAAATTGATAAAGTAGAATATATTTAACTAGTAGAAAGGCTGGCTCTTGTCGGTTGAAATGTTAAAGATAAAAAAAAGGTCGCACATGCGACCTTTTTTCTCACTGCAGTAATCTAAAGTGTAATTACTTGCGTGGGATTTCGATTTTACGTTGCTCTGATGGACGAAACAGTACTAGTACTTTACCAATGGTTTGTACTTTCTCTGCTTTAGTCTCACGAATAATTGCATCAATAATCAGTTGCTTAGTATCACGATCTTCAGAAGCGACTTTAATTTTGATCAGTTCATGGTGATCAAGTGCAATTTCGATTTCTGCTAGAACAGCTTCGGTGAGTCCATTCGCGCCCATAAGCACGACAGGTTTTAGACTGTGCGCTAGGCCTTTAAGATGCTGCTTTTGTTTGTTGCTTAGGTTCATTTCGCGGCCAATTTATTTTCTATTAGGGTTGAAAAAAACCATTTTAACGCCATCTAATGCTGAAGACTATAATTTATTAGTCTTATGTATATAGCAATTGGGTTTTACCCACTAAATTAGGTATCTAATGAGTAAACAGAAACATTCGGCCAGCTCTGGTCGTTGGTTGAAGGAACACTTCGACGATAAGTATGCAAACGAAGCTAGAAAGAAAGGCTACCGTTCTCGTGCTTACTTTAAAATGGAAGAGATCCATCTTAAAGATAAGTTGTTCACACCTGGTATGACCGTCGTCGATTTAGGCGCAGCTCCTGGTGGGTGGTCTCAATATGCTGCTAAAATAGTAGGTGACAATGGGCAAATAATTGCTTGTGATTTATTGCCTATGGATCCAATTGCGGGCGTAAGCTTTTTACAGGGCGATTTTCGTGAAGAGTCAGTTCTAGAAGCATTGCTTGAAAGAATTCAACCGAATATGGTTGATGTTGTGATGTCAGATATGGCACCCAATATCGCTGGCAATAATTCAGTTGATCAACCTAGAGCAATGTATTTAGTAGAATTAGCGTTGGATATGTGTCGACAAGTTCTAGCCACAAATGGTAGCTTTGTTGTTAAAGTTTTCCAAGGCGAAGGCTTTGATCAATACGTGAAAGACGTTCGTGAAATGTTCAAAACCGTCAAAGTGAGAAAACCTGATTCTTCTAGAGCTCGTTCTCGTGAAGTATTCATTGTAGCCACTGGTTACAAAGGTTAACTATTTAGCCACTAAAGGCGAAAGTTAACACTATAGCTACAGGTTTCAAACTGTAGTACCCTACCTTTAATTACAATTAGTTATCGAGAGGCTTGCACCTTGAGTGACATGGCAAAAAATTTAATTCTGTGGCTAGTTATCGCTGTCGTATTGATGTCTGTGTTCCAGAGCTTTGGCCCTGGTGAAAGCAACAGTAGATCAGTAGATTACACCACGTTTGTACAGGAAGTTGGCCAAGGCCAGATTCAAGAAGCAACATTTAAAGGTCAAGAAATTGCCTTTACTCGTCGTGGAGGTGGCTCTCGTTTTGTCACATACATGCCGGTATATGATCAAAAGCTTCTAGATGACCTCATTAACCAAAATGTGAAAGTTCAAGGTACACCTCCAGAAGAGCAAAGCCTTCTAGGGACTATCTTTATTTCTTGGTTCCCTATGATCTTACTCATTGGTGTATGGATATTCTTCATGCGTCAAATGCAAGGCGGCGGTGGCAAAGGTGCTATGTCGTTTGGTAAGAGTAAAGCTCGTATGATGAGCGAAGAACAAATCAAAACAACGTTCGGCGATGTCGCAGGTTGTGATGAAGCTAAAGAAGATGTGAAAGAGCTGGTTGATTACCTTCGTGATCCAAGCCGATTCCAAAAACTAGGCGGTAAAATTCCAACAGGTATCTTGTTGGTTGGTCCTCCTGGTACGGGTAAAACACTTCTTGCTAAAGCTATCGCTGGCGAAGCTAAAGTTCCTTTCTTCACTATATCTGGTTCAGATTTTGTAGAAATGTTCGTTGGTGTTGGTGCATCACGTGTTCGTGACATGTTCGAACAAGCGAAGAAAGCAGCACCTTGTATTATCTTTATCGATGAAATCGATGCTGTAGGTCGTCAACGTGGCGCAGGTGTTGGTGGTGGTCACGATGAGCGTGAGCAAACACTAAACCAAATGCTGGTTGAGATGGATGGCTTTGAAGGTAATGAAGGTATCATCGTTATCGCTGCAACCAACCGTCCTGACGTATTGGATCCAGCACTGCTTCGTCCTGGTCGTTTTGACCGTCAAGTAGTCGTTGGTCTACCAGATGTCCGTGGTCGTGAGCAGATTCTTAAAGTTCACATGCGTAAAGTACCTCTAAGTGGCGATGTTGAACCATCATTGATTGCTCGTGGTACGCCTGGTTTCTCTGGTGCTGACCTAGCTAACCTAGTTAACGAAGCGGCTCTATTCGCTGCACGTGGTAATAAACGTAGCGTAACTATGGTTGAGTTTGAATTAGCGAAAGATAAAATCATGATGGGTGCAGAGCGCCGTTCTATGGTTCTATCTGAAGAGACGAAAGAGTCAACGGCATACCACGAAGCGGGTCACGCTATTGTTGGTCGCTTGGTTCCTGAGCACGATCCGGTATACAAAGTGTCTATCATCCCACGTGGACGAGCACTTGGTGTCACTATGT
Source organism: Vibrio kyushuensis (assembly GCF_050337325.1). Lineage (NCBI taxonomy): Bacteria > Pseudomonadati > Pseudomonadota > Gammaproteobacteria > Vibrionales > Vibrionaceae > Vibrio > Vibrio kyushuensis. The sequence goes on along the minus strand of NZ_JAKJSV010000003.1, from coordinate 411,941 downwards.
ACTTACCAGAGCAAGATCGCGTAAGTATGAACCGTCAGCATTTAGAATCTATGATCTCTAGTCTGTACGGTGGTCGTCTAGCTGAAGAGCTAATCTACGGTATGGATAAAGTATCTACTGGTGCATCAAACGATATCGAACGTGCAACTGATATTGCTCGTAAGATGGTGACACAGTGGGGCTTCTCTGAAAAACTTGGTCCTCTTCTGTATGCAGAAGATGAAGGCGAAGTGTTCTTAGGGCGTTCGGTAACGCAAACTAAGCATGTATCGAATGATACTGCGAAGCTTATCGATGATGAAGTTCGTGTGATTATCGATCGCAACTATGCTCGCGCTAAGCAGATTCTAGAAGATAACATGGATCTAATGCACTCAATGAAAGACGCACTTGTTAAGTACGAAACCATTGATGCAGGACAGATTGATGATCTAATGGAGCGCAAATCAGAAATTCGTGAGCCAGCTGGTTGGGGTGATGATCAAGACAAGCCTCAAACGGATAGCGATAAAGAATCAGCTAAAAAAACGTCAGAAGATAAAGCAGAAGCAGCATCATCTGAAAGTAATAGCGCTGAAGAGCCATCTGTAGAATCTGCAGAAAAAGCAGATAAAAAAGACGCAGAGTAACGACTGTCCTTTAATAAAACCCCGAGCTCTCTCGGGGTTTTTGTGTTTTAGGCTATCTAGATATTAGATCTATGAAAATTACAGCAAACAATAAGCAGTTAGATTTATCGACCCCACAAGTTATGGGTATTCTTAATGTCACTCCTGACTCATTTTCAGATGGTGGCCAGTTTTCTTCATTAGCGACAGCTTTAGAGCAAGCTGAGAAAATGATAGCAGCGGGTGTCAGCATCATTGATATCGGTGGCGAATCAACGAGGCCGGGTGCGCCAGATGTCTCTCTAGAAGATGAGTTGAATCGAGTAATCCCAGTGATTAAAGCGATCCGTGAGAAACATGATGTCTGGATATCCATCGATACTAGCAAAGCGAAAGTGATGGAAAAGGCGATAGAAGCCGGTGCTGATATCATCAATGACGTTCGAGCGTTGCAAGAGCCCGGTGCATTGGAAGTCGCCGCAAAAGAGCAAGTGCCTATTTGTCTAATGCACATGCAAGGTCAACCTCGCACCATGCAGCATAAACCGCACTACAAAGATATTATCGAAGATATCAGTCTGTTTCTCGCCGAGCGTGTTAAAGCGTGTAAATCCGTTGGAATTGATTCATCTCAGTTGATTCTTGATCCCGGTTTTGGCTTTGGCAAAACTTTAGAGCATAATTACCATCTGCTTGCGCATTTAGATAAATTTCATCAATTAGGCATGCCAATATTAGCGGGTATGTCTCGTAAGTCGATGATATTTAAATTAATAGATAAAAAACCTTCAGAATGCATGGTGGCAAGTGTCACCTGTGCAACAATTGCTGCATTAAAAGGTGCACAAATCATACGAGTTCATGATGTCGATGAAACATTGGAAGCAATGAAGATCATTACCACGATGAACAGCAATAAATAGTCCTAATTAGGTTTAGAACTGAAAACGTATAGCGCAAAAACTGTATAACGAAAAATAAGAAACCAAGGAATAAAAATGTCAGATAAAAGACGTTACTTCGGCACTGACGGTGTACGAGGGAAAGTAGGCCAATACCCGATCACTCCAGATTTTGTATTAAAGCTAGGTTGGGCTGCTGGCCGAGTACTTGCCAAGCAGGGTACTAAGAAAGTGATCATCGGCAAAGATACTCGTATTTCAGGTTACATGCTGGAGTCTGCTTTAGAGGCTGGTCTTGCTGCTGCAGGCCTAAAAGCGACATTAACAGGCCCTATGCCAACGCCTGCTGTTGCTTATCTTACACAAACGTTTCGCGCTGAAGCGGGCATTGTAATCTCTGCTTCTCATAACCCGTATTACGATAACGGTATTAAGTTCTTCTCGTCAGAGGGAACCAAGCTTTCAGATGAAATCGAACTGGCGATTGAAGCTGAGATGGATAAAGATATCGAGTGTGTTGAGTCGGCAAACCTTGGTAAAGCGATGCGCCTAAACGACGCCGCTGGCCGTTATATTGAATTTTGTAAAAGCACATTCCCTTCAGAGCTTAGCCTAGCGGGTTTAAAAATTGTTATCGATTGTGCGCATGGTGCGACATACCATATCGCGCCAAGTGTCTTCACTGAATTAGGTGCTGAGATTGTGACGATTGGTGTCGAGCCAAACGGTACTAACATCAACCATGAAGTGGGTGCAACGGATGTTCGAGCACTTCAAAAACGAGTTGTTGAAGAGAAAGCGCATTTAGGTGTTGCTTTTGACGGCGATGGTGACCGAATCATCATGGTTGATGAATTTGGAAATAAGGTCGATGGCGATCAAATTGCTTATATTATTGCTCGTGATGCGCTTCGCCGTGGTGAATTAAAAGGTGGTGTTGTTGGTACATTAATGACAAACCTTGGTATGGAAAACGGATTGAAACAGCTGGGTATACCATTTGTTCGTGCTTCAGTTGGAGACCGTTATGTGATGGAAAAGCTGCTTGAACGCAATTGGAAAATTGGTGCTGAAAACTCTGGACACGTTATCCTACTGGATAAAGTGACAACGGGTGATGCGATTGTTGCTGCACTTCAGGTGATTGCATCTATTGTTGGTAGCGAAATGACGTTGAACGAGCTGTCTCAAGGAATGACCTTATACCCTCAAGTTCTCGAGAATGTACGATTTAGTGGTGATTCGAATCCATTGGATGCTCAAGCTGTAAAAGATTCTGTACAAGAGGTTGAAGCTGAATTGGGTGAGAAAGGAAGAGTGCTGCTACGTAAATCGGGAACCGAGCCTTTACTACGTGTCATGGTTGAAGGTGAAGATGCAGAACTGGTACAACGTTCAGCGCTTAAAATCGCGGATGCGGTAAAAGCTAACTGCTAATCCTAAGATCGTTTAGGGGCAAATTAGCCCCTATTCATGAGCTGTAAATTCGCTTAACTTTGCTTTTGCCCTTTTTTTAACCGATTGATGCTCCTTAAAGGAGTTTTTCTTAAAATCTTCTTGTCAGCGTACTCGGCTTTCGCTAGTATTGCTCGGCCTTCAGTTAGGAGGTCGCTAGCTTTGTTCTAAAAATCTTGTTTCATAACGAATTTTAGACGGCGCTGGCTCGACAATTTTGAACATAGGTGGACACCATGTATTCAGTTCTACTTGTGACTTACCTGTTGGCAGCGCTCGGTGTAATTGGCCTTGTGTTGATTCAACAAGGTAAAGGCGCAGATATGGGAGCTTCATTCGGTGCCGGTGCTTCAAACACAGTGTTTGGTGCTGGTGGCTCAGGGAATTTCCTAACCCGAATGACTGCAATTTTTGCAACAGTATTTTTCATCCTTAGCTTAGTGCTTGGCAACATGTCGACTAGTACGACTGAGTCACAATGGCTTGACCCAACTCAAGGTCAAGTTATCCAACAAGCTGAAGATGTAGTGAGTGAACTTCCAGCCGAAACTGGCGACGAGATTCCTCAATAAGCTAATTCAATGATTTAGCTGCCGAGATGGTGAAATTGGTAGACACGCTAGCATGAGGTGCTAGTGCCTTAGGGTGTGAGGGTTCAAGTCCCTCTCTCGGCACCATATTTACAAACTTGTAAATCACCTTGTTGAGCGTATAATGCACAGCAAGTCGGACGCGGGATGGAGCAGTTTGGTAGCTCGTCGGGCTCATAACCCGAAGGTCGTCGGTTCAAATCCGGCTCCCGCAACCAAATCCTTTTTAGGATTCGTGGACAAGTTTGCGCAGTTGCTTTTGCTAAAGTGATTGTGAGTTGGATACAATTTGTATCTAACGAATCAAGGGTCCAGCAATAAAAAACCCCGACTATTTCGGGGTTTTTTGTTATCTAGCTTTTTAATTTTAGCTAGGTTGTTGCTTGGGATTTAAATTGGGCTCTTTGCCCTTTTTTTGTTTCTGGAGTGGTTTAAATGACTGGTTTAGAGAGACAACTTACTGAAATGCTTGACAGTGCAGTATCTGCGTTAGGCTATGAGTTAGTTGGATTAGAATTTATTCGTGCAGGCGAGCATTCAACGCTACGTATCTATATCGATCATGAAAATGGCATATTTGTTGACGATTGCTCAGAAGTGAGCCGTCAAGTTAGTGCTGTTTTAGATGTAGAAGATCCAATTTCAGTGGCTTATAACCTAGAAGTGTCTTCTCCTGGTCTAGAACGACCACTTTTCACAGCAGCACACTACAAACAGTTTATTGGTCACGAGGTCAACATCGTCTTGAAAATGGCCGTAGGAAACCGTCGTAAATGGAAGGGTGATATTCACTCTGTCGATGGTGAGACTATTTCAGTCGTTGTTGAAGGTCAGCAAGAAAGTTTTGCATTAAGCAATATTTCTAAAGCTAACCTGATACCTAAATTTTAGTTCTCCTAGAAAAATTTGAGCTTAAGAGGCTAGATAGAATGAGTAAAGAAATTTTAGCGGTAGTAGAGGCTGTTTCGAATGAAAAAGCCGTACCTCGTGAACGTATTTTTGAAGCGCTAGAAACTGCGCTTGCTACGTCAACTAAGAAAAAACACGCATTAGAAATTGAAGTTCGTGTTGAAATTGATCGTAAAACAGGTGAATTCGATACTTTCCGTCGCTGGGAAGTGGTTGAAGAAGTCGAAAGCCCAACTAAAGAGATCTCTTTAGAAGCAGCGCAATACGAAGATGAAACAATGGTTATTGGTGATTTCGTTGAAGACGATATTCCATCAGTAACGTTTGACCGTATTACTACGCAAACAGCGAAGCAAGTTATCGTACAAAAAGTACGTGAAGCTGAGCGCGCTCAAATCGTAGAGCAGTTTATTGATAACGAAGGTGAGCTAGTTACCGGTGTTGTTAAAAAAGTAAATCGTGAAACGGTAATTCTAGATCTAGGTAGCAACGCTGAAGCGGTTATTCTTCGTGATGATCAACTTCCTCGTGAAAACTTCCGCCCAGGCGACCGTGTTCGTGGTTTGCTGTACGCAGTTAAACCTGAAGCACGTGGTTTCCAACTGTTCATTACTCGTTCTAAGCCTGAAATGCTTGCTGAGCTTTTCCGTGTGGAAGTGCCAGAAATTGGCGAAGAGCTAATTGAACTGAAAGCGGGTGCTCGCGATCCAGGTTCACGTGCAAAAATTGCTGTGAAGACTAACGACCGTCGTATCGACCCTGTTGGTGCGTGTGTTGGTATGCGTGGCGCACGTGTACAAGCTGTTTCTGGCGAACTTGGCGGTGAGCGTATCGATATCGTTCTTTGGGACGACAATCCTGCTCAGTTTGCTATTAATGCAATGGCTCCTGCTGATGTTGCTTCTATCATTGTTGATGAAGATGCACACTCAATGGACATCGCTGTTGAACCAGACAACTTAGCGCAAGCTATCGGTCGTAATGGTCAAAACGTTCGCCTTGCTTCTCAACTTACGGGTTGGGAACTTAACGTAATGACAGTTGAAGACCTACAGAAGAAGCACCAAGAAGAGTCTCAAGCTGCTGTTGAGAGCTTCATGAAGCACTTAGATATCGAGCAAGATTTTGCCGAGATGCTGACTGAAGAAGGTTTCTCAACGCTAGAAGAGATTGCTTACGTTCCAGTTCATGAACTGTTAGAAGTTGATGGCCTAGACGAAGACATGGTTGAAGAGTTACGTAGCCGTGCAAAAGACGCACTGACTACTCTTGCTCTTGCTCAAGAAGAGACACTCGACGGTGTTGAACCTGCAGAAGATTTGCTTGCTCTAGAGGGGCTAGAACGCGAACTAGCATTCAAGCTGGCTGCAAAAGGTGTTGTAACACTTGAAGACTTAGCTGATCAAGGTACTGATGAGCTAGAAGATATTGAAGGATTAACAGAAGAACGCGCAGGTGAGCTAATCATGGCTGCACGTAATATTTGTTGGTTCGGCGACGAAGATTAATTTCAGCAAGGAGGTAGCGGAATGACGCAACTAACAGTAAAAGCATTAAGTGAAGAGATTGGTACGCCAGTTGACCGCTTAGTTGAACAACTTGCTGACGCAGGCATGACTAAAGCAAGCGGCGATCAAGTATCAGATGACGAAAAGCAGAAGCTTCTTGTTCACCTGAAAAAAGAACACGGTGATACATCAGGCGAAACTGAGCCTACTCGCTTAACACTACAGAGAAAAACTCGCAGTACACTAAGTGTTTCAGCAAGTGGTGGTAAGAGTAAAGATGTTCAAGTAGAAGTGCGTAAGAAGCGTACTTATGTGAAGCGCAGCACAGTAGATGACGAAGCGAAACGTGAGGCTGAGGAAGCAGCAAAACGTGAAGCGGAAGAGCTAGCGAAACGCGAAGCGGATGAACTAGCAAAACGTGATGCTGCAGATAAAGCAAAACGCGAAGCCGAAGATAAAGCAAAACGTGAAGCGGATGCAAAACGTGGTGCAGAAGAAAAGGCTCAGCGTGTACAAGCTGAAAAGGCTAAAAAAGACATGAATGCAAAAAATGCTGACGTTAATACGCAAGCTAAGAAAGAATCTGATGAACTGAAACTTCGTCAAGAGCAAGAAGCTCAACGTAAAGCTGAGCAAGAAGCTGCCAAGCTTGTTGAAGAAGCTCGTAAGCTAGCGGAAGAGAACCAAGACCGCTGGACTGAAGAAGAGAAGAAGAAGAAAGAACAAGAGAAAACGGCTGATTACCATATCACTACTTCTACTTACGCTCGTGAAGCTGAAGACGCTGCGGACCGTAAAGAAGAAGGTGCTGGTACAAACCGTCGCAAGAAGAAGAAAAAACCAGCTGCTACTCAAGATCGCAACGGTGGTCGTAACCAACGTGGCGGCCGCGGTGGTCGTAATAAAGGTAAGCTGGCTAAACCAACTTCAATGCAACATGGCTTTGATAAGACAGCAACAGTTGCTAAATCTGACGTTGCTATCGGCGAGACTATCGTAGTATCTGAACTGGCAAGCAAAATGTCAGTGAAAGGCACAGAAGTCATCAAAGTGATGATGAAAATGGGCGCTATGGCGACCATTAACCAAGTTATTGACCAAGAAACTGCAGCACTTGTTGCTGAAGAAATGGGTCACAAGGTTATTCTACGTAAAGAGAATGAACTTGAAGAAGCCGTACTATCTGATCGTGATAACGATGCAGCAGTAGAAGGTCGTGCTCCAGTTGTTACTATCATGGGTCACGTTGACCACGGTAAAACATCTACACTGGATTACATCCGTAAAGCACACGTTGCTGACGCAGAAGCGGGTGGCATTACACAACACATCGGTGCATACCACGTTGAAACTGACAACGGTATGATCACTTTCCTTGATACTCCTGGACACGCGGCGTTTACTGCTATGCGTGCTCGTGGTGCTCAAGCGACAGATATCGTTGTTCTAGTTGTAGCTGCAGATGATGGTGTTATGCCACAGACAGTTGAAGCGATTCAACACGCAAAAGCAGCTGGCGTACCTCTAATTATCGCAGTTAACAAAATCGATAAAGAAGATGCTAACCCAGACAACGTTAAGAATGAGCTAGCTCAATACGACGTTATCCCTGAAGAGTGGGGCGGTGAGAACATGTTCGTTCACATCTCTGCTAAGCAAGGTACTAACATCGATGGTCTACTAGAAACTATACTTCTACAGTCTGAAGTTCTTGAACTTACTGCTGTTAGAGAAGGCATGGCGTCTGGTGTTGTAGTTGAATCTCGTCTTGATAAAGGTCGCGGTCCTGTTGCAACTGTACTTGTTCAATCTGGTACGCTTAACAAAGGTGACATCCTTCTTTGTGGTCAAGAATACGGCCGTGTTCGTGCAATGCGCGATGAGAATGGTAAAGAGATCCTTGAAGCTGGTCCTTCTATCCCTGTTGAAATCATCGGTCTATCTGGTGTTCCATCATCTGGTGACGAAGCGACAGTTGTACGTGATGAGCGTAAAGCTCGTGAAGTAGCAAACTACCGTCAAGGTAAATTCCGTGATGTGAAACTTGCTCGTCAACAGAAATCTAAACTAGAAAACATGTTCTCTAACATGGAAGCTGGTGAAGTTGCAGAACTTAACGTTGTACTGAAAGGTGACGTTCAAGGTTCGGTTGAAGCGATTTCTGATTCACTACTTAAACTGTCTACTGACGAAGTTAAAGTGAACATCGTAGGTTCTGGTGTTGGTGGTATTACTGAGACTGATGCAACACTTGCAGCAGCTTCAAACGCTATCATCCTAGGCTTCAACGTACGTGCTGATGCAACTGCTCGTCGTACTGTTGATAACGAAAACCTAGATCTTCGTTACTACTCAATCATTTACCAATTGATTGATGAAGTTAAACAAGCAATGGGCGGCATGCTTGCTCCAGAATTCAGACAAGAGATCATTGGTCTTGCTGAAGTACGTGACGTGTTTAAGTCACCTAAACTGGGCGCAATCGCTGGTTGTATGGTTACTGAAGGCATCATTAAGCGTAGCAACCCAATCCGCGTACTACGCGAAAACGTTGTTATTTACGAAGGTGAGCTAGAATCACTTCGTCGCTTTAAAGATGACGTTCAAGAAGTTAAGAATGGCTACGAATGTGGTATCGGCGTTAAGAACTACAATGATGTTCGCGCTGGTGACCAAATCGAAGTATTCGAAATCGTTGAAATTAAACGTACACTCGACTAATTGATAAAAGTTACCCGCCTTATAAAGGCAAGGTAATCGGTTGTTGAATGCACCATGGGGGGCTGGCTTTGGCCATCCCCCCATTCTTTCTATTTATGAGAAATGATTATGTCAAAAGAATTTAGCCGCACACAACGCGTGTCGCAGCAATTACAAAAAGAACTCGCGATTATTCTACAGCGTGAAGTTCGTGATTCTCGCTTAGGGATGGTTACCATCTCTGATGTTGAAGTATCAAGAGATCTTGCTTACGCAAAAGTATTCGTTACTTTTTTATGTGTTGGTGAACAAACGCCAGAGAGCTGTCTTGCTGCACTAAAAGAGCACGAAGTTCCTGTTCGCATGGCGCTAGGTAAGCGTATTCGTCACCGCCTAACACCTGAAGTTCGTTTTACTTATGACGATACTTTAGTTGAAGGTATGCGTATGTCGAACCTAGTTAGTGAAATACTAACTGAAGACAAGCGTAAGCAGATTGAATCTGGTCGCGAAGAAGAACAGGATCAAAACGGTTCTGAAGAGGAAGGCAAGTAATGGCTCGCCGTCGTAAGGGTCGTCCAGTCAATGGGGTTATCTTATTAGATAAGCCGACCGGTATTTCTTCTAACGATGCTTTGCAAAAAGTTAAGCGAATCTACTTTGCTCAAAAAGCGGGTCATACCGGCGCACTTGACCCATTAGCGACAGGTATGTTGCCAATCTGCTTAGGTGAAGCGACTAAGTTTTCTCAGTTCTTGTTAGATTCAGATAAACGTTATGTCGTTAAAGCGAAGCTTGGTGAGAGAACAAACACTTCTGACTCTGATGGTGAAATTGTCGAGACTCGCGACATTAATGTCACACAAGAGCAACTAGAACGCTGCGTAGCAAGCTTTAAAGGTGAAACGGACCAAGTTCCTTCTATGTTTTCTGCATTGAAGCACCAAGGCCGTCCGCTTTATGAATATGCACGTGAAGGCATCGAGGTTCCACGTGAATCACGTAAGATCACGGTTTACTCTATCGAGCTGCTGCGTTTTGAAGGTGACGAGATTGAAATGGAAGTCCACTGCTCTAAAGGGACTTACATTCGCACTATTACTGATGATCTTGGTGAAATGTTAGGTTGTGGTGCTCACGTAACCTATCTCCGTCGTACTGGCGTTGCAAAGTATCCATATGAGAAAATGGTGACTCTTGAACAGTTGAACGAACTGTTAGAGCAAGCGGAACGTGATGAAGTGGCTCCTAGAGAGCTTCTGGATCCTTTGCTAATGCCTATGGATACCGCGGTAGAAGATCTTCCTGAAGTGAACATGAATGCTGAATTGATGGACCTTGTTCAACACGGTATGCCAGTGCAAATTGCTGGGGCACCTACTGAAGGAACGGTTCGCATGACTAGTGGTGAAGAGAAATTATTTCTTGGCGTTGCTACGATTGATGATGACGGAAGAGTCGCACCAAAGCGCCTTGTTGTTTTCCAAGATGAAGAACAAAATTAAGCATTAATTGCTAAATTATATGAAGCCGGAGTATAACTTCGGCTTTTTGTTATTGAGATCTCACTTCCATATTCGCTCTCTACACTAAATCTCGCTATGATCATTACCAATTGCATTGTAGAGAATGATGACCATGAATGATAAGCAGTTGCGAAACTTAGATTTTAATTCACTTAAGTTATTAAAAATATTAGGTGAAGAGCTAAATACTAAACGCACCGCCGAAAGAATGTTCATATCTCAACCTGCTGTAAGTAAGGGGTTGAAAAAGATGCGAGATTATTGTGGTGATGAAATTTTCACCCGAAAGCAGTATGGCATAGAGCCAACACCATTTGGTAAAGAAGTACTTAGAAAGTTGCCGCTCGCGTTCGACGTATTAGATGATATATTTTCCCATGCTGAGCAATTTGATATTTCTAATTACACTGATGAAATATGCATTGCGATAAGTACCTCTTTATATCAGCCCATCGCTCATAAAGTTTATGCTCATCTTAGGGAAACAATACCTAATGCGACCATTCGGTTGGTCAATTGGGGAGAGAATACAGAACATGACTTAAAAGTCGGCAAGATTCATTTAGGGATAAACTACTACCCATTAGAGGTATCCAAAGCACTGAGTCAGAAGAAGCTAAGCTATGCTCAATTTAAGCTGATATGCCGTGTCGGCCATCCTATCTTTCAATCGAAAGGACGCTTAGAGGATATTGGAGCATACCCTTTAGCACTTTTAGAGCAACCCGATTTTGCAACGGATAAGAATCTGATTGAACGAAAGCTCTTGGCTATTGGGATAACGCCTAAGGTCGAGCTTAAGGCTGATCAGCTAAACATCTGCCTTGATGCTGTAAAAGAAAGCGACCTATTGTTACCCTATGCTGATTTACCTGGTGTCAAACTACCAGAGGGTGTTCAATTTTACTCTGGACACAAGGATGAGCAAATAGGCAGTGATGTAGGTACATTTATAGCGACTAGAAGTGTAAATACACCATTAATACATTGGCTATCAAACGAGTTACGATTCATGTTTTCATGATGATCGCGTCAGTCTGAGGTCAATATAGTTTTAGTTATCGTTATGGGTTATATCTGGAAGTCTTTATTTTCATTTCAAAATATGCACTTTTGTGCATTATCTTAACCGCAGGCTAGTTACGTATTACTGCGGAGATTATAAAATGAAAAAACAAATTATTGCAGCTACCTTGGCATTGTGCAGTTTGAGCATTAATGCTCAAGACACATTCACCAATGAAGATTTCACAGGCTTAAGGGTTTATCACCACGCTGAAAATATGATCGCTCATATTGAAGAGTTTGGTATCAACCAGTGGGACCATCCACCAATTTCGGATCATACTTACTTTGTCATCACGCCAGCATTAGACCACCTCTACTCTAAAGCTATGGTTGATGTCAGCCGAGGGCCCGCTATATTAACCACGCCTATACGTGATGACCGATATGCTTCATTACAAATCGTTGATTCAGAGCATTTCACGGTGTATGCAGAAACCACCCCTCGAGAAGGTGGTCAATTCCTAATCACTAGAGCAGGAGCTGATTATGATATACCGGACGGAGAGTTCACCGATATAATTGAAGTCCACGAGGACCTGACCTTTTTATTTGTACGTACACAAACATTTGAGTATAGAGACGATGGCTATGCGAACGAAAATCGCCATCAACTTAAATTGGACATCTCAGAAAAGTCGAAAGAATTTGACCTACCCGACCGCAAAGATACGAAAGCGGTAATCCAACTTGCAATAGATAATCATGACGGATGGGCTGAGACGGCTGATGAACTACAAGGGGCTGTGAATAATTTCGATTATGATCGCTACGTACAAACGGCTGAGTATGTGACAGAGAAATTATTGACAGGGGTGATCACCAACAACAGCAGCGGATTCGAAACCCCTGACCATCCAGATGCAGACCACGATAGTATCAATTTAATCCGTGCGGCAGTGACACATTTAGGGCACTTAGGGTTCCCCGCGGCACATGCATACTATGAAAATATTCCAGTAACTCCACAAGGCCTGCCTCTAAATGGTTCAGAGGCATTTGTATTCACAATGCCGCATGAGCAAGCCGTTGGCGAGTTTTGGTCTATTACTCGTTATAAATCAGCGACACGTTTGCCTCTAGACCCTGATACTATCGGTGGAAGCAATCGTCAAGTATTCGCAGGTGGTAATACAACCCCGGATGCGGACGGTAATGTAACGATTACGTTCAGTACAGATGATCCAAAAGACGGTACGTACTGGATGCCGGTTGTTGATGGTGAGCAATATTACTTCATCGTACGCTACTACGATCCTCAGAGTGGGCTTAAGGGCAACACGGCTCAAACATTGCTTTATGGCGGAACACCACTCGAGAATGTTTTTGTTCCTAAACAGTCATTCTAAATTGAGCTAACCTCTGTGAAAGGCGGTCTTTAATCGCCTTTCATTTCTTACTGAGTGATTATTTAAGTAATTGAGCAGAATCGAGCATCGTCCTCAATTGATCGGCTCGCTTTCTATTAACCCCAAAATCTGAATAACCGACCCGAGATTCAGAACGAACGATGAGCTTCGAGCCTTCGACTTTTAGCTCCAAATCATCAACAAACCTTAGTATTTTAGATGTGTATTCAATTCTGAGGTAATTACCTTCTTTCGTTGCCGTTTTAGCCCCCGACATTTGTAGGGCAACTTGTTCTATTTCTTCGATATTTGCTTTGCTTTTTAGCTGAAAGGCGATGAGGTGATGCTGCTCTCGAGTATCCTCAGTAGAGACGCAATTGGGGCTTTCCCCACAAGGTAGTGCTGTACGATCATTGAAACTTTTAGCTCCTTGGCTACATGCCGATAGAAGGAGGGAGCTAAATAACACAGTAATGGTTGCGCGTGACATAGAGTGAGTCCAATAAGTTGTTGGGTAGCAACAAAAAATAAAGGATCCGATATCGAATCCTTTATAGTATTGCCGTTAAAACTTATAAATCAAGAAAGTCTAAGATTCCTTCCGCAGCTTTGCGCCCTTCATCAATAGCGGTTACAACAAGATCGGATCCTCGAACTGCATCTCCGCCAGCGAAGATCTTCTTATTACTGGTTTGATACATGAACTCTTGCTGAGAAGGTGCTTTTATACGCCCCCACTCATCGAGGTCCACGCCGAAAGGTTTTAGCCATTCCATTGCATGAGGCTGGAAACCAAACGCCATAATTACGGCATCAGCTTCGAGTGTATGTTCACTATTAGCAACGGGCTCTGGGCGACGACGACCAGCATCATCGGGTTCACCTAAAGCGGTTTTGACCACTTTAATGCCACTCACTTCGCCGTTTGAATTTACTTCAATACCTAGAGGCTGAAGGTTAAACATAAAGTTCACGCCTTCCTCTTTTGCATTCTTCACTTCACGACGAGATCCCGGCATATTTGCTTCATCACGACGATAGGCACAAATAACATCTTTTGCACCTTGTCGGATAGAAGTTCGGACACAGTCCATAGCGGTGTCACCACCGCCTAGAACGATCACTTTCTTATCTGCCATATCAATCAAAGGTTCTGGGCTGTCTAGTTCCATCACTTTGTAGGTGTTTGAAATTAAAAATGGTAGAGCGTCAAATACTCCAGAAGCATCTTCGTTAGCTAAGCCTGCTCGCATATTTTTATAGGTACCAACACCCAGGAATACGGCATCATACTCATCCACTAACTGTTGTAGTTGAATGTCCTTACCAACCTCGGTATTCATTTGAAATTCAACGCCCATGTCACTAAAGATACGACGTCGATTTTTCATTACCCCTTTTTCTAACTTGAAAGAGGGAATACCAAACGTAAGAAGGCCGCCAATCTCAGGGTAGCGGTCAAAGACAACAGGCTTGACGCCATTTCGAACTAATATATCAGCTGCGGCTAAGCCAGCAGGTCCGGCCCCGATAATCGCGACCTTTTTATCTGTCCATTCAACATTTGACATATCAGGCTTCCAGCCCATTTCAAATGCTTTGTCTGTGATGTACTTTTCAACATTACCAATGGTGACTGCACCAAACTCGTCATTAAGGGTACATGAGCCTTCACATAACCTGTCTTGTGGACAAACTCGGCCACAGACTTCAGGAAGACTGTTTGTTTGATGAGAAAGCTCTGCAGCTTCTATAATTCGACCTTCATTGGCAAGCTTTAGCCATTGAGGAATGTAATTGTGAACAGGGCATTTCCATTCACAATATGGATTACCACAATCTAAACAGCGATCAGCTTGTGCTTTTGCTTGCTGCTTAGTGAAAGGTTCGTAAATCTCGATAAATTCGATCTTACGAATCTTGATTGGCTTTTTCGCAGGGTCAACGCGGCTAACATCGATAAATTGATAAACATTCTGGCTCATAATTTAGGCTCCTTCCTACTCTTATTGTGCCTGAACGCGAAGTTCAGCGGCGCTACGACTTTGGTGACCAAGCAGAGTGTTTAGATCTGCAGCTAATGGTTTCACTAGGTAGAACTTAGGAATCCATGCATCGAAGTTCGCCAATATATTTTCAGCGTGGGTTGATCCTGTCTCTTCTAAGTGCTCTGCAATAAGCCCTCTTAAGTGCTCTTGATGGATATAGAGATCGGATAGAGATATAGCCTCAACAGACTCGTTATTGACGCGACCTTCAAAGTCACTATTTTTATCCATAACGTACGCAAAACCGCCAGTCATTCCTGCGCCAAAGTTAACGCCCGTCGCACCGAGGATCGCAATAATGCCTCCGGTCATGTACTCACAAGCGTTATCACCCGCACCTTCAATAACTGAAATAGTTCCGGAGTTACGTACACCAAATCGTTCACCAGCGGTACCAGCAGCAAAGAGTTTCCCTCCAGTTGCGCCATACAAACAGGTATTCCCAATGATGGTGGCTTCATTACAAACAAACGTTGTTCCTGTATGAGGCTTAATCACGATCTTGCCGCCTGCCATACCTTTACCTACATAATCGTTGGCATCACCGGTGAGGTAAAGCTCAATGCCTCCTGCGTTCCAAACGCCAAAGGATTGCCCTGCGGTCCCGTTTAGGTTGAGTTTGATTGGTGAGGTTGCTACGCCTTGATTACCGTAACGTTTGGCGACTTCACCAGACAGACTTGCACCGATAGAGCGATCGGTATTGATCACGTCGTAATAAAGGTTGAGTGGCTGTTTAGATTCAATCGCTGTTTTGGCATCCTCAACGATCTTTTGATTGAGTTGTGCCTTATCAAATGGAGAGTTTGGTTCTGTCCAAAAGAGTGGGTGATCTTGTGGTGAAACTGGTTTCTCTAAAATATTAGAAAGATCGAGTTTATTCTGTTTGGCTGTTAGACCTGAAACAGCATCGAGTAAATCAGTTCGCCCAATTAAATCGGTTAGCTTCTCAACGCCGAGTTCTGCGAGATGAACTCGAACTTCTTCAGCAAGGCCCGTAAAGTAGTTAACCACCATATCGGGTAACCCTTTGAAGTACTCTTTACGTAGGGTTTCATCTTGCGTTGCAACACCGGTTGCGCAGTTGTTTAGATGGCAGATACGTAAGAACTTACACCCGAGAGCGACCATAGGTGCGGTACCAAAACCAAAACTTTCAGCACCTAAAATGGCGCCTTTGATGACATCAAGACCAGTCTTAAGACCGCCATCGACTTGTAATCGGATCTTATGTCGTAGCCCATTTGCAACCAGTGCTTGCTGCGTTTCTGCAAGACCAAGCTCCCATGGACATCCCGCATATTTTACCGAGGTTAATGGACTCGCAGCAGTGCCGCCATCGTAGCCTGATATAGTGATTAAGTCGGCGTATGCTTTAGCGACGCCCGTAGCAATAGTGCCGACACCAGGTTCAGAAACAAGTTTTACAGAGATCAGGGCTTTAGGATTAACTTGCTTCAAATCGAAAATCAGCTGAGCGAGATCTTCAATCGAATAAATGTCGTGATGAGGCGGAGGAGAGATGAGTGTCACCCCTTGCACTGAATAGCGAAGTTTGGCTATCTCTGCGGTGACCTTATGCCCTGGAAGCTGACCACCTTCACCGGGTTTTGCTCCTTGTGCGACTTTAATTTGCAATACATCAGCATTGGTTAAGTAGTGAGGTGTCACACCAAAACGGCCCGAAGCTATTTGTTTGATTCGAGAGTTTCGGTCAGTACCAAATCGACGAGGGTCCTCACCACCTTCACCAGAGTTTGAATAGCCACCCAGTTTATTCATCGCCATGGCTAAGGCTTCATGAGCTTCAGGGCTAAGGGCACCAATGGACATTGCAGCCGAATCGAAGCGCTTAAATAACTCACTAGCGGGTTCTACTTTTTCTAACGCTAACGGCTTATCTGATTTATTCAGTTCCATTAAGTCACGCAGCATTGCCGCAGGGCGCTCGTTGACCTGATTAGCGTATTGCTGATAATCAGCTGATTCGCCTGTTTTTACTGCTTGTTGCAGTGTGCTGACGACATCTGGGTTATAGGCGTGGAACTCACCATCATGGACGTATTTTAACAATCCACCGTGATCAATTGGTTTGCGTTTAGCCCAAGCTTTACGAGATAAATTGAAAAGATCTTGTTGGAAGTCTTCAAAGTTCGCTCCTTGGATTCGTGAAGCAACGCCTTTGAAACAGAGCTCTACGATATCTTGATGAAGACCGACGGCTTCGAATAGCTGTGAACAACGGTAAGAGGCGATCGTTGAGATCCCCATCTTCGACATGATTTTGAATAACCCTTTGTTGATGCCATTCTGATAGTTCTGCATCACATCGCGATAGCTTTTATCAATGCCACCATCATCGACAATTTTACCCAGTGATTCATAAGCAAGGTATGGGTAAATTGCAGTGGCACCAAATCCTAAAAGTACTGCGAATTGGTGGGGATCACGTATCGCTCCTGATTCAACAATAATATTGGCATCACAGCGAAGGTTTTCATTGGCTAATCGAGTTTGAACCGCACCTACTGCCATTGCTGCTGGTATAGGAAGTGTTCCTTTTACTAAGGCTCTATCTGATAATACAATCAGAACACTTCCTTGCTTAACCGCGTTGACGCTAGCATCACAAAGCGAAAGAAGCGCCTGTTTTAAATCAGTCTTCTCAGGGTTGTAATTAATATCTAATACAGTGTTCTGGTAATATTTACTGTCAAGATTAAGTAACTGTTGCATGTCTGAGTAGAGTAGAACAGGGGATGCAAAACTCACACGGTGAGCATGCCCATCTGTTTCACAAAATACGTTCATCTCTTGGCCTATGCTGGTTGCCAGAGACATAACGTGCTTTTCACGCAATGGGTCGATAGGTGGATTGGTTACCTGTGCAAACTTTTGACGGAAATAGTCAGTAACAAGGCGAGCTTTGGATGAAAGTACCGCCATTGGCGTATCGTCACCCATTGAGCCTGTTGCTTCTTGTCCCATATCGCCAAGAACACGTAATACTTGATCCACTTCTTCGTTACTCATCGCAAACTGTTTTTGATAAGTTTTAAGCTGATCTTCGTCTAGTGTTCGCTTTCCAACTTGATCGTCAGGAAGCTGAGAAAAAGGTGTTAATCGATGTACATTCTCTTCCATCCAGTTCTTGTAAGGGTGGCGGGTTTTTAGATCATTATCGATCTCACTGGATTGCCATAGCTTCCCTTTTCTGGTGTCGATAACCAGTAATTCTCCCGGTCCCACTCGGCCTTTTTCTGCGACTTCATCTGGCGCGTAATCCCAGATCCCAACTTCTGAGGCTAACGTAATTAGCTTATCTTTGGTTATCACATATCGGGCAGGACGCAGGCCGTTACGATCGAGATTACAAGCTGCATACCGTCCATCCGATAGTACAATCCCAGCGGGTCCATCCCATGGTTCCATATGCTTTGAGTTGAAATCATAGAAGGCACGAAGCTCAGGATCCATGTCTGGGTGGTTTTGCCATGCGGGCGGTACGAGCATGCGCATCGCCCTAAAGACGTCCATTCCGCCAGCTAAGAAGAGATCTAACATGTTATCGAGGCTTGATGAATCGGAGCCTGTCTCATTAACAAAAGGTGCCGCAGTTTGAAGATCGGGCAGTAGCGGCGACGCAAATTTATAAGCTCGAGCTTTGGCCCATTGACGGTTGCCTTCGATGGTGTTTATTTCACCATTGTGCGCTAAGTAACGGAAAGGTTGAGCCAATGGCCAACGTGGCTGGGTATTGGTTGAAAATCGTTGGTGGAATAGACAGATCGCCGACTCCATTCTGAGATCAGCAAGATCAAGGTAGAACCTTGGAAGGTCCGCAGGCATGCACAAGCCTTTATACACCATGACTTGAGTTGATAGGCTACAGATATAAAATTCGTTATCGTCGAGGATCTGCTTCTCGATGCGTCGACGTGCAATGTATAGACGTCTTTCGATATCTCGTTCACGCCAACCTGCAGGGGCTGATACAAAGACTTGTTGGATATTGGGCAGTGAGTCTACAGCGATAGGGCCAAGGACATCGGAATTAGTTGGAACATTTCGCCAACCGGCAACGGTGAGTGTCTCTTTTGCCAGTTCACTGTTAATTATTTCTTGCGCTCGTTGAGCTTTAGCACTGTCTTGGCTAAAAAAGATCATACCAACAGCGTATTGACGGCTTAGCTTGAAACCGAGTTCTTCGGCAATGAGACGTAAGTAACTGTCGGGCTTTTGTAGTAGTAGACCGCAACCATCTCCAGTTTTGCCATCGGCTGCGATACCGCCTCGGTGTGTCATTCGGTCAAGTGCTGAAATGGCGGTGCGTACTAGTTTGTGGCTTGGTTCGCCTTCCATATGCGCGATTAGGCCAAACCCACAGTTATCTTTCTCAAGACTTGGATCATATAAAGCCATTGCAATTCTCCCTTTGCTTCTCTGTCATCCAGACAGTAAATGACTAACTATTCGTTATTGTTATTATATTTGCTTAGTTATGCGACAAAATACCTTTTTGATTTAACAATTTTCATTAACTTTGATATCAATGAATTCACAAAGTATAGGTTATTATAAAAAAGGTCAAGTTCTTGGATGGTTATCATGTTGCACTGCGATTTACCGCTTAATACTCTGAAATATCATGTATATTCATGAGGATAGGGTTTGTGATTTTACATTTTAGTAACATAAACCTAAAGGGGGAGGAAATAAAAAAGCCAGCAATCAATGCTGGCTTTAGATGGTAACTCGTATTGAGTTTAACGCATGATTTTAGTTAGAAAGCATTAATGAATCCGCTTTAGCTTCTAAGTTTGAGTTACCAAGTAGGTATTTATCAATCGCAATGGCACACTCACGGCCTTCGTTAATACAACGAACAACCAGAGATTGGCCCGTACGCATATCACCAGCGGCAAAGACACCTTTTTGATTGGTCGCGTAACCTTGGCTAGCCACGTTTCCACGTTCATCGAGTTTAATGTCGAGTTGCGCTAGAACACCACCCGGTTCAGGATGTAAGAAGCCCATTGCTAGGAACGCTTGATCACATGGAATCACACGTTCACTACCAGCAACTTCTTCAAAACCAGGACGTTCACCAGGCTTAGCATCTTGCCAAACGATATCAGCAATACGTAGACCTTCAACTTCACCTTTATCATTACCGATAAACTCTTTGGTCAAAATATTCCAGTGACGCTCACAGCCTTCTTCGTGAGAAGTGGTTGTCTTCATGATCATTGGGTATTGCGGCCAAGGCATATTAACCGGACGTTTCTCTGGTGGAATCGGCATGATTTCAACTTGAGTAATACTTGCTGCACCATGACGGTTTGATGTACCCACACAGTCAGAGCCAGTATCACCACCACCGATTACCACGACGTGTTTATCTTTAGCATGAATCTCTTCTGTTTTAAGATCCATGTCGTTGGCACGGCGGTTGTTTTGACCAAGAAATTCCATCGCAAAATGCACGCCGGTTAACTCACGTCCAGGAATTGGTAAATTTCTAGGTACCGTTGAGCCACCAGTAAGCAAGACTACATCGAAATCTTGGCGCAATTGCTGAGCGTTAATATCAACACCGATATGAGCATTTACTACAAACTTAACACCAGCTTCTGCCATTAGGTTTGTTTTACGGTCGATGACATCCATGCCTAGTTTGAAGTCAGGAATACCGAAACGAAGCAATCCACCAACCTTCTCATCACGTTCAAAAACAGTCACGCAGTGACCAGCACTGTTTAACTGCTCTGCAGCAGCAAGCCCAGCAGGACCACTGCCAATGATAGCAACGGTTTTACCCGTGCGAGAGCGTGGTTTTTTAGGCTTTGCATAACCTTCACGGTAAGCGGTTTCTACAATCGTCTTCTCAATGTTACAGATAGTGATTGGATCTTGGTTGATACCAAGAACACATGCACTTTCACAAGGAGAAGGGCAGACACGACCTGTAAATTCAGGGAAGTTGTTTGTCGAGCTTAGAATATTCCAAGCTTCTTCCCAGCTATCACGAAAAACAGCATCGTTGAATTCAGGGATAATGTTACCAATTGGGCAACCGCTGTGACAAAACGGCACACCGCAATCCATACAACGAGATGCTTGAGTTCCAATTTTGTCACCAAACTCTTCGTTAAGAACAAACTCTTTATTGTTCTCAATACGAACAGAAGGGTCGAGCTTCTTAGGAAGCTCGCGACCATGTTCTAAAAATCCAGTAGGCTTACCCATTATACTGCCTCCACTTGTTCCGTTTGTGCTTGCTCAGCGATCGCTTTACGCTTTTGAAGAACCGCTTTGTAGTCACGCGGCATCACTTTCGCCATAGAGGCTAGGTTCGCTTCAAAGTTGTTTAGGAAAGATTGAGCAACTTCACTTCCTGTGAATTTCACATGTTTAGTTAGCATATCTAGCAGTAGAGCTTTGTCTTCTTGCTCGATAGGGTCGATATCAACAAGCTCAGCGTTGAGCTTAGTATTGAAGTCTGCATCTTTGTCCCAAACATACGCTACACCACCACTCATACCAGCGGCGAAGTTACGGCCTGTTGAGCCTAAGATGATAGCGACACCACCAGTCATGTATTCACAACCATGGTCACCAACGCCTTCTACAACAACACTTGCGCCTGAGTTACGAACACAGAATCGTTCACCTGCCATACCGCGGATATAAGATTCACCCGAAGTTGCACCGTAGAAACATACGTTACCTACGACGATATTATCTTCAGCGACGATGGTTGACTTAGTATCTGGATAAAGAACAAGCGTACCGCCTGATAGACCTTTACCCCAGTAGTCGTTCGCATCGCCTTCAACTTCAAAGTTAACGCCTTTCGCTAGGAAAGCACCAAAAGATTGACCAGCAGAACCGTTGAACTTAACGTTCATTGGTTGAGGTAAGCCTTTGTCTTTGTAGATCTTAGAAATCTCATTTGACAGCATTGTACCTGCGCTTCGATCAGTATTGATGATCGGGAATTCAGCGCTAACGGCTTCACCTTTCTCAAGCGCTGGAGCAGCGGCTTGAATCAGTTTGCGGTCAAGGACGTCTTCAAGGTTATGGTTTTGTTGTGTCTGGTTATAAATCCCATCATTCTCACGAGCCGGTTCAATGTGTAGAACAGGTGTCAGATTTAGGTTTTTATATTTCCAGTGAGCAATGTCTTCACGAACTTTAAGCTTCTGAGATTGGCCGACCATCTCTTCGATAGTGCGGAAACCTAGTTCAGCCATGATTTCACGTAGACCTTCTGCCATGTATTGGAAGAATGTAACAACGTCTTCTACACGGCCATCAAAGCGCTCACGTAGTGTTTTGTTTTGAGTTGCGATACCAACAGGGCAAGTATTTTTATGACACTTACGCATCATGATACAACCTTCAACAACGAGTGCTGCTGTGGCAACGCCCCATTCTTCAGCACCCAATAAAGTAGCAACAGCAAGATCGCGAGGTGTCTTCATCTGACCATCTGACTGTACAACGATACGGTTACGTAAGCCGTTTTTCAGTAGAGTTTGGTGCGTTTCCGCTAGACCAAGCTCCCAAGGTAGACCCGTATGGCGAATTGATGACATTGGTGATGCACCAGTACCGCCATCAAAGCCTGCGATAAGTACAACATCAGCTTTGGCTTTAGCAACACCCGATGCGATCGTACCTACACCCGCTTCAGACACTAACTTAACGTTTACACGGCCAGCGCGGTTTGCATTTTTCAGATCGTAGATTAGCTGAGCTAGATCTTCGATTGAGTAGATATCATGGTGTGGTGGTGGTGAAATTAGACCAACGCCCGGAGTTGAGTGACGTGTTGCACCAATCCAATCATCGACTTTATCACCCGGTAGTTGACCACCTTCGCCCGGTTTCGCACCTTGTGCCATCTTAATCTGAATCTCTTCAGAGTTTGTTAGATAGTAAGACGTTACACCAAAGCGACCAGAAGCAACCTGTTTGATTGCTGAACGTTCCCAATCGCCATTTGCGTTAGGTTCGAAACGAGCTGGATCTTCACCACCTTCACCGGAGTTAGATTTTGCTCCGATACGGTTCATTGCAACAGCAAGTGTTGAGTGAGCTTCGTAAGAGATAGAACCAAATGACATAGCACCAGTAGCAAAGCGCTTCAAGATGCTTTCAATTGGTTCAACTTCTTCAACAGGAATAGAGCCCGCAGGGTTTTTCACAAAGTCTAATTGGCTACGTAGTGTTGCCGCGTTATCGCCTTGTGAGTCAACAGCACTAGTATACTCTTTAAACTGAGAGTAATTCTTCTCACGAGTAGACTGTTGTAGAAGTGAAATGGTTTCTGGGTTAAACAGGTGTTTTTCACCACGCTGTTTCCACTGATAAACACCACCCACATCAAGAACCTGTACTGGCACTTCACGAGTTGGGTAACCAAGACGGTGACGAATCAAAACTTCTTTCGCAATATCGTCAATCGTTAGGCCTTCGATACGGGTAACCGTACCAGTGAAGTATTTATCAACAACAGATTTGCTGATACCAAGCGCTTCAAAAATTTGAGCACCGTGGTAAGACTGAAGTGTTGAAATACCCATCTTAGAGAAGATTTTCAGCAGTCCGCCATTCACACCCTTACGGTAGCTTTCGAACAGATCTTTCGGTGATGCTGAAGGATCAAGCTTCTTAGTGCGCTGTGATTCAACAATCGTTTCAATTACTAGGTATGGGTTAATCGCGTTTGCGCCATAGCCAATCAGTGTTGCAAAGTGGTGCGTTTCACGCGCATCACCCGTTTCAACAACGATGTCACACTTAGCACGTAATCCTTTACGGATTAGGTGGTGGTGTACTGCGCCTACAGCAAGCATCGCTGGAATAGCTGCGTGGTGCGAGTTAACGGCACGGTCAGTTAGCAATATGATTGAGTAGCCATCAATAACAGCATCTTCAGCGTATTGGCAAATACGTTTAAGAGCACGCTCTAGCTTGCCGTCATCACCGTTTGCTTGGAAAACTATATCAAGCGTTTTAGCTTGTAAGTGCTCGTTATCAATCGCACGCAATTTCTCTAACTCTGAGTTAGACAGAATCGGTGATTCAAGCTCAACCTTCTGACAGTGTTCAGGTGTTTCTGCTAGTAGGTTCTGATCTTTACCTAGGTAAGTGTTCAGAGACATAACCATGCGCTCACGGATCGGGTCGATCGGTGGGTTGGTTACTTGAGCAAACAGCTGTTTAAAGTAGTTTGAAAGGTGCTGAGATTGATGGGACAGAATCGCAAGTGGCCAGTCAGCACCCATTGCAGAAAGAGGTTCATACGCAGTTTTAACCAGCGGGATGATGATCTCATTCACTTCTTCAGAGCTTACGCCAAACGACTGTTGACGGTTAAGCAATTTTTCTGGAGAAGGTTGGCTGTATTGGTTTGTTGCTTCTGGTAGCTTGTTCAAGCTCAATAGGTTTTCTTCAACCCATTGCTCATACGGCTGACCATTGGCAATGCCATCTTTGACTTCTTCATCAGAGATGATGCGACCTTGTTCTAAATCGGCAACAAAGATACGACCTGGCTGTAGACGACCACGGAACTCGACGTTCTCAGGTGCAATCTCAACAACGCCAGACTCAGACGCCATTACAAGGAAGTCATCTTTAGTTACTGTATAGCGAGATGGACGAAGACCATTACGGTCAAGCGTTGCACCTACTTGAACACCATCGGTGAAACAAACAGAGGCTGGACCATCCCACGGTTCCATAACGTTCGCGTGATATTGATAGAACGCGCGACGAGTTGGATCCATGTTTTTGTTTTCTTGCCATGCTTCGGGAATCATCATCATCAATGCATGTGGCAGGCTACGACCAGAAAGAACTAGGAGCTCAAGTGCCATATCAAAGTTTGATGAATCTGAACTACCTTCTTGACAGATAGGCAGCAGCATGTCGATTTCAGCTTGAGTAAAGAGATCTGATTCAATGATCGCTTCACGAGCCTTCATCCAGTTTAAATTACCGCGAACAGTGTTAATTTCACCATTGTGGGCAATATAACGGAAAGGCTGAGCTAAACGCCAACGTGGAAATGTGTTGGTTGAGAAACGCGAGTGAACAAGTGCTAGCGCTGTTACCATCGTAGGGTTTTGCAGATCTAGGAAGTACTGCGGTACTTGTTCTGTGGTTAGTTGGCCTTTATACACTAATGTCTTGTAAGACATTGAGTTGATGTAAAAATCATCGCCAATATTTGAGATGCTTTCTAGGCAAACACGAACAGTATAGTTACGTAGAACATACAGTTTACGCTCAAGCTCTTCAGGTTCTGTACCTGGACCACCAGAGATAAAGACATGTTCAAATTGAGGTTCTGTGCTAAGAGGGTCAGCGCCAATCATAGAGTTATCTGTTGGCAGCTCACGATAACCCAAAACTTCAAGATTAAGTCGTTGAGCGTTACGTTCTAAAATATCTCTACATTGGGCACGTTTGTGTTCATCTCTAGGGAATAGAACAACACCGACACCGTACTTTTCAAAAGAAGGCAGTTTAATACTGTGCTTAACAGCTTCTTCTAAAAGAAATTCATGAGGTTTTTGCAGTAAAATACCTGCGCCATCACCACTACTTGGGTCACAACCTTGACCGCCGCGGTGCTCCATACGAGCTAGCATATCGAGCGCTTGAGTAACGACATCGTGCGATTTACGGTTTTTTAGGTGAGCGACAAAACCGATACCACAAGCGTCATGCTCCAGCTCTGGAGTATACAGACCTTGCGCTTCCTGCTCTCTATCTACCATAGATTACATCCTTCCAGTTAAATATTGACGCAACATGCCTAAGTCCAACTTAGTGTTGAGTCTGTTCCTTTATTTTTATGAATCTAACCAACCAGTGGTGGTTGGCCTGAGTCCTTTCTGTCTCTCGCTGAAATATATGGCGAGAAAAACAATCCTTGGTGAAATCCAATTATTTACAATCACAATCCAGTGATTTATATAGGTGGGAGGTAGGATTCACCGATTTATCCGCAACTAATCTTGTAATAAAGATCACAATTTATACGGCATTGTGTAAGTATCCTACAATTTTGTCGAGGCTGATTGCAATGAAAACTCACTGCCGTCGTGCTTTTTTTTAGTTAAAAAATGCATAATATAGATAACATTTACGCAACAAGAGTGTTTTTTGCCAATAATTCTGCATGTTTATTGATTTTTGATAGTTATTACCTTTAGCGGGTTAATTATGATGCGTGACTTTCTCTTGCAAGGAATGTAATTAACTTTCAGTGATCGAATTGAGAATGGTTTCGTTTAAAGAGTATCGATAAATACAGTTGTGGTTTATATATGCAGTTACATGAGTTAGTGAATACCATTGGACAAGATTTACAGCGCCGTTACGGTGAGAAAGTACATAAACTGACGTTGCACGGTGGCTTTAGCTGCCCAAATCGGGATGGGACCATAGGCCGTGGTGGCTGTACATTTTGCAATGTATCTTCATTTGTTGACGAGCAAACACAAGTCCAGAGTATTGTTGACCAACTGACCGACCGAGCAGGAGAAATCAAACGAGCACGCAAGTACCTCGCTTACTTTCAAGCCTACACCAACACCTATGCCGAAGTTCAAGTACTGAGAAACATGTATGAAGAAGCACTAAAAGCGGCTGATATAGTGGGTTTGTGTGTCGGTACTCGTCCTGATTGTGTCCCAGATGCTGTATTAGAGCTGTTATCTGAATATGTCGATAAGGGGTATGAGATATGGCTAGAATTGGGTTTACAGACTGCCAATAATCAGACATTAAAACGTATTAATCGTGGTCATGATTTTGAGTGTTACGCTGACATCACCAAACGCGCTCGCGCTTTAGGCGTAAAAGTATGTACTCATCTTATTGTAGGTTTACCCAAAGAGACTCGCAGTGACAATCTTGAGACGCTACAAAAAGTACTCGATGTTGGTACAGATGGAATCAAGCTTCATGGGTTACATATTGTTGAAGGCAGTACAATGGCAAAAGCGTGGCGTGCCGGAAAACTAAAAGCGCCAGAGCTTGATGAGTACGTATCTATCGCTAGCGAGGTGATCCGGATGACACCACCAGACATCATTTACCATCGCGTCTCTTCTGCGGCTCGTCGTCCAACACTGCTTGCCCCCTTATGGTGTGAAAACCGTTGGCTAGCGATGACCGAAATCGGCCGGGCTCTAGACAGTGATGGTGCTCAGGGTTCATTAATTGCTCAGCCATTTATTTATTCAAAACCCGTGTTAGCACAAGAATAGTCAGCGAGAAACTGATATCTTTCGTACCCTTTAGAGTATGGATACACTAGGGTTATTTGTTTCAATGGAAGTATGGTTAAACTGGTTGTGGAATGTGACCGATGGTCACGGATTAGATGTGATCATCATTGCTTTGTCTATTGCATGTGTGGTGATCATTTATTCCCGATATAACAGATACATCGAAACACTCGTGCAGGATGTTCCAGCCGCCTTAATGGTGGTTAACGCCAGAAGTGGTGAATTGCAGCTATCTAATCGTCTTGCCATGCAGTTGCTGGGTATTCGACTCATCGGCCGATCATCTTTCTTTCCTAAGCATATCCCTAATAAGTTCATTCTTAACGAGCTTGAAAGCTATACTTCCGATCAGTTTCAATCTCATCAACTTCAATGGCCGGTCACTTCGCAAACGAGCTTGCCTATCTCTTTAACAGGGAGAAAGGTGACCTATCGTGGCCAGTCGGTCTGGTTGATTTATGCATTCCCTAAGCAAGCCTCCACAAGAGAGCTTCAAGACCAAATTAATTCACTGTCTACGGCTAAAACCGCACTCGATTCCTTATCTGAACTTATCTTTGTAAAAGGTCTCGACGGTAATATGGTTTTTAGTAATCGATCTTTTGATGCTTTTTGGTTAGATCGAAAAGAGGAAGGTAGTAAAGATATTAAAGGGGCTATTCGAGGTCGAGCAAGTAAGCGACATTGGACAACCTCTCCTGACGGTCAAGGTTGCTTACTTGAAACATATCAAAACTTATTAATGTCGCCAGAGGGTGAGCAGCTAGGGATTTTAGGCATCAGCCATGATGTAACGGATTGGCACAATATTCAAAAGAATCTCAGTGATGAAATGGAGAAGCGTAAAGATACGGAAGTGGCACTAGCCAAACGCGATACCATTCTACAAGTGATACTTGAGTCTAGTCCTGACTCCATTGGAATATTTGATGAGAATATGGTGTATCAGGCCTGTAATGAACCATTTGTTAAAGATCTGGGTTTAACAAAGGTGGATGACCTTATCGGTCGTCGGCTTGATGAGCTTATTCCAAAGCAGTTATATGAACGTTTTTCTGATTCAGATAAACGCGTTCTTAGTGAGGAGATCTCACTTCGCTATGTGGACAAAGTTATGGGTTCAGATGGGCATGAGAGATGGTATGACGTTGTTAAGTCACCGTTCAGAGAGCCAACCTCTGGTACCAACGGAGTATTGGTTATGTCGCGAGATATTTCAGAGCGATACTTGGCTGAACAAAAATTAGCAGAAGCAAACCAAGAGCTAGAACGATTAAGTTTAATTGATGGGTTAACTCAGGTATCTAATCGTCGTCATTTCGATTCACAATTAACTACATTGTGGTCTATTCATGTTCGGGAGAAGCAGCCTATGTCAGTGCTGCTGTGCGATATTGATTTCTTCAAAGGATATAATGATTTCTACGGGCATCAGAAGGGAGATGAAGCTCTCAAACTAGTCTCTAACGCTTTTAAGAGTGTATTAACACGATCTTCTGACTGTGTCGCTCGATATGGTG
Organism: Vibrio kyushuensis; assembly: GCF_050337325.1. Taxonomy (NCBI): domain Bacteria; kingdom Pseudomonadati; phylum Pseudomonadota; class Gammaproteobacteria; order Vibrionales; family Vibrionaceae; genus Vibrio; species Vibrio kyushuensis. The sequence continues at coordinate 383,447 of NZ_JAKJSV010000003.1, read as the reverse complement.
GGGAAGAGTTTGGTTTTATCCTACCAAATACGACAACGGAAGGTGCTTATAATGTCGCAGAGAAAGTTCATGCTCAAGTTAGAGCCCTTATGATTGAACATAAAGCTTCTAGTGTGGCTTCACATGTCACTGTCAGTCTAGGGCTAGTCTCAATACTTCCATCTCCGACAGATTCAATGGAATCGATCGTAGCAATGGCCGATAGCGCCTTGTATCAAGCTAAGTCGGATGGCCGCAATCGAACTAATATCCATGTTAGCACTTTATAAATACTTGATTATTAGTGGCTAAACCCATAACCCAGAAGGGCATGGATGTGATGCACTTAGCTTACCTATCAAGAGTAAAAAGAGTAGAATAAATATCTAATTACCACCAGTTCCCTACAGCAGTTAACGCAGGAAGCCTTTAATGAAGCCAATCAAAAATCTTGCTCAGTATTATGTCGATCTATTAGTCAAGCTGGGTATCCTTCGTTTCTCTATATTATTAGCAATGGCGCTTGTTGCACTCGCCGTTGTCGTACAGGTAGGGATAACGCTTGGATTGAGTGGTCATGTTGATGATATTGATATTGTTCGCTCAGTATTCTTTGGTTTAATTATCACCCCTTGGGCTGTTTACTTCCTTTCTGTCGTTGTTGATCAACTCGAAGAGTCTCGCCAGCGATTATCAAAATTGGTGTCTAAATTAAAAGACATGCGCTCACGCGATCAAGAGCTCAATCTAAGGCTTCAGCAGAATATCGCAAAGTTAAACCTGCAAATTGAAGAGCGAATTAAAGCAGAAGAGGCAAGAAAAGAAGCGATTAATGATCTGGAAAATGAGGTCTTCCAGCGTGAGCGAACCCAAGTTGAACTCGCGGAAAGAACGGCGCTGCTCCGATCGTTTATTGATGCTTCTCCTGATCTTATTTATTACCGCAATGCGGAAGGCGTCTTCTCTGGTTGCAATAGAGCAATGGAAGAATTGACGGGTAAGCGAGAAAGTGATCTTGTTGGTCTGACGCCAAGAGATGTCTATAGTAAAGAGATTGCCGATCAAATTATCGATACAGACCAAAAAGTCTTTCTTGATAATCAAGCGATTACTTACGAGCAGTGGCTTGAATATCCAGATGGCAGGAAGAACTACTTTGAATTACGAAAAGTGCCTTTTTACAGTAAAGAGGGTGCACACTTAGGTTTAGTGGGTTTTGGTCGAGATATTACCGAGCGTAAACAGCACGAGGACTCACTAGAGAAAGCGAGTAGAGACAAAACAACGTTTATTTCTACCATCAGTCATGAGCTTCGAACACCTCTTAATGGAATTGTCGGTCTAAGTCGTATGCTTCTTGATAGCCAGCTTAATCAAGAACAGCGTAAATACATGCAAACCATCAATGTCAGTGCTATCACACTAGGAAATATTTTCAGTGACATTATTGATATGGACAAGTTTGATCGACGTAAGCTAGAGCTGTTACCGACATCATTACACTTTGAAGAGTTCATTGCTGAAATCGAAAGTATTTCTGCATTGATGGCCGAGCAGAAAGGCCTTCGATTTGATCTAGAACGATTAAGTGCACTACCTTCTGCGGTTGAAATTGACGCGACTCGACTGCGTCAGGTGCTATGGAATTTAATTAGTAATGCAATGAAATTCACCAAAGAGGGCGGCGTCGTTATGACCGTCAGTGCCGAAACTCAAGGGGAACAAGCTGAAATAATCATTGAGATAGAAGATACCGGCATTGGTATTGCTGATAGTGAATTAGATAAAATCTTCGCCATGTACTATCAAGTGAAATCGGGTAAGGATAACTTACATGCCGTTGGAACAGGTATTGGCCTAGCAGTGTCTAAACAACTGATCAAAATGATGAATGGCGATATTACTGTCTCTAGTGAAGAGGGCTTTGGTACGACATTCAGTGTGACTTTGACGGTGCCTTTAGCTGAAGAGTCTGCAACAGAAAAGCTTGCACCTGTAGACCAGCCGGGTCTAAGAATCTTTATGGTGGAAGATATTGAGTTAAATATTACCGTTGCTCGGTCACTATTAGAGAGCTTAGGTCACCAAGTTACTGTCGCCATGACAGGTCAAGAGGCGATAGAACAGTTTAATCCTGACAGTTACGATTTGGTTTTATTGGATATTCAACTGCCGGATATGACAGGATTTGATGTTGCTCAGTCCTATCGACAGACCTATAACAAGCTCCCACCTTTGGTTGCTCTTACCGCTAATGTTTTGAAAAATAAAAGAGAATATTTAGATAAGGGTATGGATGATGCGTTAAGTAAGCCGCTTTCAGTCATTGCGATTCAAGATGTGATTGCTCGCTTATGCGATATTGATCCAGTACTATGTGCGCCCAAACCTGAGCCTGTTAAAAAGGAACAAGTCTCAGATGAGACGTATTGTACCTTGCTTGATTTGCCTATGCTTGAGTCCTATGTAGATATAGTTGGTGTAAAGCCTGTTCTTGATAGCATAGAGATGTTTGAGGAGATGATGCCTGACTATATCGAAATATTAGATTCGAACATGGTGGCGAAGGATCAAGATAGAATAGTATCGGAAGCTCATAAAATTAAGGGTGCAGCGGGCTCAATTGGTTTGAAACGAATTCAAAGTATCGCACAAAAAGCCCAATCACCAGAGCGAGTAACATGGTGGGAAAATATTGCTGATTGGGTTGAAGAGATCAAGAATGGCTATCAGCACGATATTCAAATATTAAAAAATTGGTTAGCGCAAAGGTAATTATATGATAAAAAAAATCGCATTGGTGTCACTAGCCACAGTACTACTTGGTGGATGCCAGACAGCAGAAGTTAATTGGCAGCAAGACAGTACCGTTATGGTTGAAGAGATGATGATTGAACTTAAAAGCTCTCTTTGGATTGATAAAATGCCAACCATTGGGGAAGCATCTTCTTCTGAGCAAAATTTGCATGCAGCGCTCTCTATTGAGTCAAAAGATGAATTGCCGGCACAATTAGAAGTGGTCAGTGTTTCGATTAAGCAAGGCGCAGAAACGTGGCTAATTGAGAGTGAAGAGATTGATGTACGCACTCACAGTGCCAGTCACTGGGAGTTAGCTTTTGCTTGGCAGCTTCCGATTTCACCAGATACGCCCGCTGATATTGCCATTCAGCTTAATAACAATGGTAATGAGAAGTGGCTAGTTGAGCATGACGTGAATATCGATGTCGTGTACTAAACGCTGCTGTTAGTTACGTAAAACATTAGTTACTTAAAACAAGTAACCAATAAAACAAAAAGGCTTGCTAATCATAGCAAGCCTTTCTTATAGAACAGAAAGTTATCTTATTTAAAAGAGTGACTCTCTAAGCTATTTACTCTTCTAAGTCACCGCAGAAACGGTAACCTTCACCGTGAATCGTTGCAATGATCTCTGGCGTACCAGAAACAGATTCAAAGTGCTTACGAATACGACGAATCGTTACATCAACAGTACGATCGTGCGGCTTAAGTTCGCGGCCTGTCATCTTCTTCAGTAGGTCTGCACGTGTTTGAATCTTTCCTGGGTTTTCACAGAAATGAAGCAATGCACGGAATTCTGAGCGAGGCAGCTTGTAGCCTTCGCCGCTTGGGCTAACTAAAGAGCGACTGTTAATATCTAGAACCCAACCATTAAACTCGTACTTTTCTACGCTGCGCTTCTCTTCTTGAGCAGCACTTGCATTCATAGAACGACTTAATAGGTTACGAGCACGGATAGTCAGTTCTCTAGGGTTAAATGGTTTAGTGATGTAATCATCTGCACCGATTTCTAAGCCTAGAATTTTATCAACTTCATTGTCACGACCGGTTAGGAACATAAGAGCGACATTCGCTTGCTCACGTAATTCTCTAGCGAGTAGTAAACCATTTTTACCTGGAAGGTTGATGTCCATGATAACCAAGTTAACTTGATTGTCAGTTAGAACTTGGTGCATCTCTTCACCGTCACTGGCTTCAAAAACAGCGTATCCCTCTGCTTCAAAAATGCTTTTTAGAGTGTTACGAGTTACTTGCTCATCTTCAACGATAAGAATCTGCGGGGTTTGCATTGGCGGTACCTAAACTTGTGATAAAATTGTGCTAATAGATTAAATACTAGGCAAAAATCATAACATAATGTTAATTATTTTTAATAATAAACCAAACTTATTAGAAATAATACTACAGTTGCCTACTATCCTTAGTACCACAGTTTGTGGGGGGAATTTCCTTTTCCTTATCAGATACTCTACTAGTCTATGACGCGGATTTTATATTCTTAACAGCTTGCTAACAATGCAAGAATGTTAATTCCTTTCATTTTGTTGATTTATATCAATAGTTCAAATGTAACAAATATTAATAGTATGGTGTTGTTGTAATAAAGGTGTATATGATGATTGATGCCTATTTATGGGGAGTTTACGGAGATCCGTACTTTGATTTTTCTAGTACACCCCACAGTAATAACTACGCAATCATTACAGGATGGAACCGTTTCGGTAAAAAGCAGTCCCATCAAGATAACCTATTGCAAAATGAGCAATTATTAGCAGCCGCGCCAACTGTAGAAGTCGTTAATGTCCTAGTCGGGAATCGAGATTTTACTTGGTATGAAGAGAGTTATGCAGTTGCTATAGACAGAATATCAGCATTGGAACTGGCCCGTAAATGCGCACAAAATGCCATTTATTACGTTGAAGATGGCGAGTTAATACTACTGTCATGCATTGATCAGGCAGAGACAAGTATTGGGCGGCTAAACGCCAGATGCAGGAAAGGATTTATATAAATCATGGAGGAAGTATGAACGATATTACACCTGATATCTGTGACCAGTTTGAAGATAAGGTCACCCTTATAGAGCAACCGTTACAAAACTTCGGTTTAAAGGATGCTTTTTATGGACAGATTGAGACAGTGCGCTGTTATCACGATAACTCAAAAGTTCGAGATGTTTTGAGTACCAATGGTAAAGGTAAGGTATTGGTCGTAGATGGCAGTCATTCTTGTAAACGAGCATTAATGGGTGACCAAGTTGCGATTATGGCTATCGAAAATGATTGGGAAGGCGTCATCATTTTTGGTGCGGTTCGAGACGTGGCTGTATTGTCTCAAATGGAATTAGGAATTAAAGCGATAGGTGCCTGTCCATTGAAAACAGAAAAACGAGGGGCTGGGCAGGTTAGTGTCCCACTTTCCATTCAAGGTCAAATGATTCTACCTAGTGACTATATATACGCTGATTGGAATGGTGTGCTGACATCGAAAGAGAAGCTTCTTTAGCGCTTTCTTTTAATGGGATTTCAAGCCGTTTAGGTTGGCTAAAAACGAAATCCTAGTCCAAGTTCAATACCTTGCTGCCACTCTTGATAATCTAGGGTGGCATGCAAATCAAGGTTATCGGTGATTTTCATTCGACTTGATACTTCAGCAGACACAGAATCTGATTTCGTGTCATCGATTACTTCAGAATATGAATGAAGGGTACTTTTTACTGAGACTCGATTGGTGAGTTGATAACTAACTCCACTTAAAAAACCATTTTCATTACTGTCTGAGTTGTTAACCCGAGTACCTACGTATAGGTCAATCTTGTCAAAGAGGCTATATGAATAGCCACTGTCAATTTTCCAAGAATCAAATTGAGTAGGGCCTTGTTCACTGGTGACAAAAAGCCTATGTGGCGAAGTCGTTGCTGAATTGGCAAGAGATGGTAGCGAAGGCAATGGCGTAGCACTTACGTATGAGCACATCATCAGCATGATAAAACTGAATAGTATCTTCATAGGCCACTCCTTGGTTTATATTTTATTATTTTTTAAAGCAACTATTTTGTTGCAACGATAAGTAAAGCACAAAAACTAACCGTGTGTCTTGTCTTCTATATAGCAATTGGTTATTAGGATATTCAAATAAGCTTTGTATCACTAAAAGTGGTTGAATATAGGCGTTTTGTTGCTTAATTAGTGAACGAACGTTAAAAAAAATAAGTTTTCATTGACTCGTTAGCCAAAAGTAAGGTAAACGTATAGGTAATGACAGAGAAGGTTAGAGAACATTTTATGCTAAACAGCCGCACACTAATAATGACCACCATTATTATTACCGACATTACAATTGTTGGGGCAGGCTGCTAACCGAAAAGAAATTCAAAAAAAGGCCTGTATCCCACGAGATACAGGCCTTTTTTTATATCAGTTTAAAAACTTTGGAGAGAAAGGATGCGAGTATTAAAGTTTGGAGGTTCATCATTAGCTGATGCTGACCGCTTTTTAAGAGCGGCGGATATCATTGCTAATAATGCACAGCAAGAAGAGGTGGCAGTTGTACTGTCAGCACCAGGAAAAACAACCAATAAGCTAGTAGCAGTCATTGAAGCCGCTCTTAGAAATGGTGAAGCGGATTTACAAATTTCTGAGCTAGAAACGTCTTTTCAAGATCTATTTGAGCGTATTAAGGCAGAGTTACCAAGCATTTGTGGTAAAGGCTTCACCAATCAATTGAAAACGTCTTTATCGCAACTACGCCAATTTGTTCATGGCATCAATTTATTGGGTATGTGCCCTAACCATGTCAATGCTCGTATCATCAGTAAAGGCGAACGAATCTCTATTCAATTAATGAAAGCAGTGCTTGAAGCGAAAGATCAGCCTGCAAGTTTAATTGACCCTATTCAATACCTATTTGCTCAAGGTGATCACCTAGAAGCAATGGTTGATGTCGAAGTATCAACTCAGAACTTTAAGCAAAACCCACTGCCTGCTGGCCACGTGAATATTATGCCGGGCTTTACTGCGGGTAATGAAAAAGGCGAGCTTGTTACGCTAGGTCGTAATGGTTCCGATTATTCAGCGGCGGTACTCGCTGCTTGCCTACGAGCAGATTGCTGTGAAATCTGGACAGATGTTGACGGCGTATATAACTGTGACCCTCGCCTTGTTGATGATGCACGTCTGTTAAAATCCCTGAGCTATCAAGAAGCGATGGAGCTCTCTTATTTTGGTGCGTCGGTACTACATCCAAAAACAATCGCTCCTATTGCCCAGTTCCATATCCCTTGCTTGATTAAAAACAGCTTTAACCCTCAAGGCGCAGGTACGTTAATCGGTCAAGATACCGGTGAAGACAACCTAGCGATAAAGGGTATTACAACGCTTAATGACTTAACCATGGTTAACGTTTCTGGCCCTGGTATGAAAGGCATGGTTGGTATGGCAAGTCGCGTATTTGGCGCTATGTCATCTGCGGGTGTTTCTATTGTCCTGATCACTCAATCTTCGTCTGAATACAGCATTAGCTTCTGCATTGAATCCGCTGATAAATTAAAAGCCAAAAAAGTATTAAGTGATGCGTTTGAACTAGAACTCAAAGACGGTCTTCTAGAACCTGTTGAGTTTATGGACAACGTGTCAATTGTGACGCTCGTTGGTGACGGCATGCGTACGTCACGTGGTGTTGCTTCTCAGTTCTTTGCGTCACTGGCTGAAGTGAACGTTAACATCGTGGCTATCGCACAAGGCTCTTCTGAGCGTGCTATCTCTGCTGTTATCCCTGAAGACAAGATTGCTGAAGCGATTAAAGCGTGTCATGAGAATCTGTTTAACTCTAAACACTTCTTAGATGTTTTTGTTGTTGGTATTGGTGGTGTTGGTGGTGAACTTGTTGACCAAATTCAACGTCAACAAGCGAAGCTGGCGGATAAAGGCATTGTGATTCGAGTTTGTGGTTTAGCAAACAGCAAAGGCCTATTGCTTGATAGTGCAGGCCTTCCATTGGATCACTGGCGTGATCGTATGAAGGATGCCTCTGAAGAGTTCAGTTTAGCGCGTCTTATTTCATTGGTTCAGCGTAACCACATCATTAACCCTGTGTTGGTTGATTGTACGTCAAGTGAGTCAATCGCGAATCAGTATGCCGACTTCCTTGGTGCGGGTTTCCACGTAGTTACACCAAATAAGAAAGCCAACACGTCGAGCATGGCTTATTACCATCAACTGCGCGAAGTCGCACGTAGCTCTCGTCGTAAGTTGATGTATGAAACAACAGTAGGTGCGGGCCTTCCTGTTATTGAAAACCTGCAAAACCTAATCTCTGCGGGTGATGAACTAGAAAAATTCAATGGCATCTTGTCTGGTTCTCTTTCTTACATTTTCGGTAAGCTAGATGAAGGAATGACACTTAGCCAAGCAACTAACATTGCTAAAGACAACGGCTTTACAGAGCCTGACCCTCGTGATGACCTTTCTGGGATGGATGTTGCGCGTAAGCTGCTTATTCTTGCTCGTGAAGCTGGCATGGCGTTAGAGCTTGAAGACGTTATTGTTGACCAAGCATTGCCACCTGGCTTTGATGATTCAGGCAGTGTTGAAGAGTTTATGGCTCGTCTACCTGAAGCGGATGCGTACTTTAAACAGCAAGTAGAAGATGCTGCCCAAGAAGGCAAAGTATTGCGTTACGTTGGTGAAATTACCGATGGTAAATGTAAGGTTCGTATCGCTGCTGTTGATGGCGATGATCCTATGTACAAAATTAAAGATGGTGAGAATGCATTAGCATTTTACAGCCGCTACTACCAACCAATCCCACTTGTTTTACGTGGTTACGGTGCTGGTACTGAAGTAACTGCTGCAGGTGTTTTCTCGGATGTTATGCGTACTCTTGGTTGGAAATTAGGGGTTTAATAATGAGTTCAAGTGATATGGATGTTGTTGTTTACGCTCCCGCTTCGATTGGTAACGTCAGTGTTGGTTTTGACGTATTAGGAGCCGCTGTCTCACCGATTGACGGTACGTTGCTAGGTGACCGAGTATTGGTAAAATCTGGCGAAGAGGCATTTTCATTAAAAACCTCAGGGAGCTTTGTTTCAAAGCTTCCTAAAGAAGCAAAAGAAAATATCGTTTATGACTGTTGGGTTGTGTTCTCCAGAGAGTTAGCGAAAAAAAGTATTGAGCTAAAACCACTTGAGATGACGCTTGAGAAGAATATGCCGATTGGGTCTGGTCTAGGCTCAAGTGCATGTTCTATTGTTGCCGCACTTGATGCGCTGAATCGTTTTCACGGTCAACCATTAAATGAGACTGAGCTGCTGGCATTAATGGGTGAGATGGAAGGTAAAATATCGGGTGGTATTCACTACGATAACGTAGCTCCATGTTACCTTGGTGGCTTACAATTGATGCTTGAAGAGTTGGGTATCATCAGCCAAGAAGTCCCTTGTTTCGATGAGTGGTACTGGGTTATGGCTTACCCTGGCATTACAGTATCAACGGCGGAAGCACGTGAAATATTACCTTCTCAATACCGTCGACAAGATATCATTGCTCATGGTCGCCATCTCGCAGGATTTATTCACGGTTGTCACTCAGGTCAACCTGAATTAGCCGCGAAAATGATCAAAGACGTGATTGCAGAACCATATCGTGAGAAACTGCTACCGGGTTTTGCTGAAGCGCGTAAATACGCAACCTCAGCAGGGGCATTAGCGACTGGCATTTCAGGAAGCGGCCCAACTCTATTTAGTGTTTGCCAAGATAAAGATGTCGCCGAGCGAGTTGCACGCTGGCTCGAACAGAATTATGTACAAAATCAAGAAGGATTCGTCCATGTTTGTCGTTTGGATAAGCAAGGATCGACCGTTACAGGAAGTTCACTATGAAGCTCTACAACATCAAAGAAAATGATGAACAAGTCTCTTTTAGCCAAGCCGTACGCCAAGGGCTAGGTCGTAATCAAGGGCTATTCTTCCCATCTGAATTGCCAAAATTTGACGATATCGATGCTCTATTAGCAGAAGATTTCACGTCGCGCAGCGCAAAAATCTTATCGGCACTGATCGGTGACGAACTATCAAAAGAGGTTGTTACTGGTCTAGTTGCTGAAGCTTTTCAATTTCCAGCACCGATTAAACAAGTTAAAGATGGTGTTTACGCATTAGAGTTATTCCATGGCCCAACATTAGCGTTTAAAGACTTTGGTGGTCGTTTCATGGCTCAGTCTCTAGCGGCTGTGTCTAATGGTGGAAAAATCACCATTTTAACGGCTACCTCTGGTGATACTGGAGCAGCAGTAGCGCATGCCTTTTACGGTATGGAAGACATCAATGTTGTAATCCTATATCCGAAAGGAAAGATCAGTCCACTGCAAGAGAAGTTATTCTGCACATTGGGTGGAAATATCCATACCGTTGCTATTGATGGCGATTTTGATGCTTGTCAGGCTCTAGTTAAACAATCTTTTGACGATGCACAACTTCGCGAAGAGATTGGCCTTAACTCAGCGAATTCAATTAACATCAGCCGCCTGATGGCTCAAATTTGTTACTACTTTGAAGCTGCTTCTCAATTAACGAAAGCAGAGCGTGAGAACCTAGTGATCTCCGTACCGAGTGGTAATTTTGGTAACCTTACTGCTGGCTTGCTTGCTAAAGCGTTAGGTTTGCCAATCAAGCGCTTTATTGCCGCAACTAACGCAAATGATACCGTTCCACGTTACCTAGAAACAGGTAAATGGGATCCAAAGCCAACCGTTGCTACAACATCAAATGCAATGGATGTTAGCCAACCAAATAACTGGCCACGTATTGAAGAGCTTTGTCAGTTGAAAGGTTGGGGCTTAGATACATTAGGTAAAGGCATGGTAACTGATGAGCAAAGTGCTGAGTCAGTTCGTGAATTGCATAACGAAGGTTACCTGTGTGAACCACATGGCGCGATTGCATACCGAGTACTCGGTGAGCAGCTTCAAGCTGGTGAGACGGGTCTGTTCTTATGTACTGCGCATCCGGCTAAATTCAAAGAAGTGGTGGATGACATCCTTTCTTCTGATATTGATGTGCCAGCGCCTTTAGCTAAGCATGCAGCAATGGAACTGTTGTCTGAAGATCTAGCGAATGATTTTGACGCGCTTAAAGTCGTTTTACGTCGAGTGCAAAAATAATCAACGATTAAAATCTTACCTACTTTGTATTTAGGAAGTAGGTGAGGCTCTTAAATACAAAAGCGGCGCTATCTAATAGCGCCGCTTTTTTTATTTGCTACTGGTTCACCCCTATCGGAATGACAAGCAATCTGATTATAGAGAATCAGTGAAAGTACGTGCGATTACGTCTTTCTGTTGCTCAGTTGTCAGTGAGTTAAAGCGTACAGCGTAACCCGATACACGGATAGTTAGCTGTGGGTAGTTTTCTGGGTGTGCAACTGCATCTTCCAGAGTTTCACGCTTAAGAACGTTAACGTTCAGGTGCTGACCACCTTCGATTTTTGGTGGAGTTTCGATTGCAACTTCACGGCTCTCAAATTGGCCAAGATCGTTGATTGCAACGATTTGGTCAGCTTCGTAGCCACTTGCTGCAGCAACACAACGTGCTTCGTTCTTCTCGCTATCTAGTAGCCAGATTGAGTTAAGTAGGTCGTCGTTTGCTGCTGTAGTAATTTGGATACCTTGAATCATAACTATCTCCTAGTCCACTCACGTGGAAATTGTTGTTAAATTTTAAGTTGAGCTAATAATAATTATCTTATGCGGTCTATTCTAATATTGATTTGAGTCAAAATACAACCAAAAACATTATTTAAATTATGGGTATTTCTTTGATTTAGATCAATAACTTGTTGTTAAATAAGTGATTCCAAAATAGTTTATAGATTAAAATATTTTTTAATCGTCTTATTTGTAGTAATTTTCCAACATTATGAAAAGGTGATTTTTAAGCCCAAACGCGCTATAAAGCGTCTGAAAAAACGAATCATATTGAGATTGTAAGAGATCCATTAGACAGCGAGTTTGTGACAATGAATGTGAAAAAATATGGCAATAAGTTGATCGGTGCTCACGTATCAGCTGCAGGTGGTGTCGATCTCGCTCCTATGAGGGCAAGAGAGATTGGTGCTAATGCATTTGCACTGTTTACGAAAAACCAGAGACAGTGGAAAGCGAAGCCTCTTGAGGCTAAAACCATTAGCGCATTTAAAGCAAATTGCGAAATGCTCGGCTTTACAACCGATCATATTCTTCCCCATGACTCTTACCTAATTAATCTCGGAGCGCCGGAGGAAGAGAAGCTTCTCAAATCGAGAGCGGCGTTTATTGATGAGATGGAACGATGCCATCAATTGGGGCTGACATTATTGAATTTTCATCCTGGGAGTCATTTAAAGAAGATATCTGAGAATGAGTGTTTAGAATTAATTTCAGAATCAATCAACCTAGCTCACCAAGCGGTACCTGATGTGATAGCTGTTATTGAAAATACAGCGGGTCAGGGGACTAATCTGGGTTGGAAGTTTGAGCATTTGGCACAAATCATTGATAAAGTAGAGGATAAGAGCAGAGTAGGCGTTTGCCTCGATACTTGCCACACCTTTACCGCTGGCTATGATTTACGCACCAAAGAAGCCTGTGATCATACTTTTGAAGAGTTCGATCGAATCGTTGGTATGCACTACCTTCGTGCAATGCACATCAATGATTCTAAAGTAGAATTAGCGAGTCGTGTCGATCGCCACCACTCCTTGGGCCAAGGTGAGATTGGTTGGGATTGTTTTGAATACATAGCAAAAGACCCTAGGTTTGACGGTATCCCTTTGATTTTAGAGACAATAGACTCTGATGTTTGGGCTGAGGAAATCAATGCATTAAGAAAGTTTCATTGGAACTCAATAAGTTAATTGTCATCATGAAAAAGTTGGCACTGATCTTTCATTACTACTAATGAGAATCAACATTGTAGTGGGAGACTATCTAATAGATAACTCCCCACGGAATAGAAATGTTGTTAGTTGTATCAAAGAGGAGTGCCACACTATGTCTATTATTACTCAGTCTACTATTCATTATACCCCTGTATCATATACTGCACGTGCTTCACGCATGCCAACACCGAATCGCCATATTAGTGGCCAAGGCCGTTTTAGAACGCCACAGAAAAGCTCGTGAGGCCGATCGAATCTCTGTAAATTGCATGCGTTCTGATAAAATGAGCAAAACTGCAATTTATAGGGATGCGACATGGCAAACTCTGTGCAATGGTTCGATTTAATCGAAGCTGAAAAACAACAAGAGTATTTTACAAAAATGATGACGTTCATTGATGATGAACGCTCTGGTGGAAGCAGCATCTATCCTGCGCAAGAGGATGTGTTTCGTGCATTTGAAATGACGCCATTTGATCAAGTCAAAGTAGTCATCTTAGGACAAGATCCTTATCACGGGCCAAATCAAGCGCATGGTCTAAGCTTCTCGGTACTTCCTAACGTTAAGACCCCTCCATCACTGGTCAATATCTATAAAGAGCTTACTCAGGACATTGATGGTTTTAAGGCTCCCAATCATGGCTCGCTTGAGAGTTGGGCTAAACAGGGCGTTTTACTACTCAATACTGTACTGACTGTCGAGCAAGGTAAGGCTCATTCACATTCGAAGATTGGTTGGGAAACATTTACAGATCACATGATTGATCAGATTGTTCAACATAATGAAGGGGTTATTTTTATATTGTGGGGAGCGCATGCTCAAAAGAAAGGTCGCTTTATTGATCGCGATAAGCATCATGTTCTAACCTCTGTTCACCCTTCCCCTTTGTCTGCCTACCGTGGTTTCTTTGGTTGTCAGCACTTTTCACAAGTCAATCAGTTATTAGAGAAGCAAAACAGACAACCTATTGATTGGAAACTGGAAGATATTGAATTAGATTAATGTCGATTACTGGGTAACCTCGTCTTACTCGGTAGGTTGTACTAGTGACGACTCTATTACTAATAAATAGCCTCTATTTAGAGTTAGAATCCAGAATTGAAATTAGCTGAGTGTTTTTTGAACAAGCTCAATACACACTCAGTGACTCTCATATACACTTAAAAAAAGTAAGTGTTAAGGAGAGAAGGTTATGATGATAGAAAGGATTCGGCGCGAGCATGGCTATATGATTCGTTTGCTTGCTATATTGAGACAAAAACTATTAAGACTGAAGAATGAACAAACCGTCAATTATTCACTCATTCGAGATGTTGTGGATTATCTTGCGAATCATTCTGAAAAAGTACACCACCCAAAAGAAAATATCTTATACCACTACTTTCTTACTCAATATGGTCATCAATTTGAGATCAGTAATTTAGAGCTAGAACATCACCAACTATCAGAAAAGACCCATGAGTTTTTAAATGTCGTAGACATGATTCTTAAAGATGCGGTTATTCCTCAGGAAATGTTTGTCGGTCTGTTAGAAGAGTTTATGTTGGCACAAAAGCGTCACTTAGAAACTGAAGAAGAGTCGATACTCCCCCTTATAAGCCGCACATTTAATACCAGCGATTGGCAAGCGGTTGAGAAACTTTGGGATGTGAGTGAAGACGATCCTTTATTTGGTAGCACCATCGCGGATAAATATCAGCAGCTCTCTCGCAGAATCAGTCAATTAGATTCTGAATGTGTCTAAAGTAATCGCTGTCATTAATATCCAGATAGACAAAAGGCGCTTTAGGTAGCGCCTTTTATTTATATCTAATTCTTTAAGCCATGTAAGTGGTGAAGTTTAAATATCTATGTCTTCGAGTTTAAGGTTCATGTCCATATCTAGTAGTTCTTTTCGTAGACGTTGTCGGTCTTTTATTGCTTCTATTTCTCGCCATTTACGTTTAACGGGTTTTGAACGAGCTGCTTTACCTCTAGGGAAAGATGTTTCCATAACTTCGTCGAACTGTATGCCTTCCATAAGCCACCTCTATTTATTCGAATATGCCTGAAACAGGATCTTTTTAATACCATGTTTTGCCTAAGACTATCCTTGATTTGTTTCTCATTTGTTTATTTTTTATGAATATTTAATGTGGTTTCTTTACTGAATATCACAAATATCAAAACGCAGTTGGTCAAACAGTAAGCAAACAGACGTTAGCAAACGATAAAGTTTACTGTTAATTGGCAAATGGGATTAAAAACGATGATTCGCTTCAATAGTTAACATTTGCCACTTTTTATTAGAAACCATACAAGCTGAACTTTATGATTTCTCCAAATTGAACCAAAACCCTTTGCACCTTTATGCTATTAGCTTGAGGTGTGTTTTAGGCTTGAATTTGACCGCCCGAATGTAACGAGTTGTTAATGTTGCAAATGAAGTTTATCTATGTGTTGTAATTGTGATGAAATGTAAGTGTTTTATGTTAAAAATGGCGCAATTTACAGTGTGGAATACTATTTATGTGCGTTTTGTTGAGTATTGATTTTTGATGTGCCACACGGCATTATCCGGCGGTCAAAAATACACACTGCTTTGAAACCCTAGCTAGAATTAGGGTTCGACATAAAAAACATCATTATAAAATAACAGACACTTTTCGCCTTCTCTTTGAAGAGCGATGTGAGTTTTTTAGAGCTAAGCTTTCGTAGCTAAGAGTAGTGCAAACACCGAGAGAGGTTCTTGTGACAGACTTAATTAATTTGATGAACGATCTTCTATGGGGATCGATCCTTGTTTATCTACTTGTTGGCGTTGGTATCTACTTTACTGTACGTCTTGGTTTTATTCAGTTTCGCCACTTCGGCCACATGTTTAGCGTTCTTAAACACAGCCGTAAAGCAGATAAAGCGGGTATCTCATCTTTTCAAGCCCTTTGTACTAGCTTAGCTGCTCGTGTCGGTACTGGTAACATGGCAGGTGTAGCCGTTGCACTGACTGCTGGTGGTCCCGGTGCTATTTTCTGGATGTGGTTGATTGCAATGCTTGGTATGGCGACATCATTTGCCGAAAGTACCCTTGCACAGCTCTATAAGACACGTGACAGCGACGGTAACTACCGCGGTGGTCCAGCGTACTATATGGAAAAAGGGTTAGGCATGCGCTGGATGGGCGTGTTGTTCTCTATCTTCCTAATTATCGCATTTGGTCTGGTTTTTAATGCGGTTCAAGCAAATGCTATCGCTGGTGCGATGAACAACGCATTTGGTTTTGAAGAGATGTACGTTGGTATTGCTATCGTTGTTATTTCAGCATTCGTTATCTTCGGCGGCATTCGTAAGATTGCTCGCACAGCTGAATTGATTGTTCCTGTTATGGCACTGGCTTACCTATTGATCGCTATCTACGTTATGTTGATGAACATCGAGAAAGTGCCAGACGTTCTTAGCTTGATCTTCAAGAGTGCATTTGGTCTTCAAGAAGCAGCCGCTGGTGGCTTAGGTTACGCGATTGCTCAAGCAATGATTCAAGGCATCAAACGTGGTTTGTTCTCAAACGAAGCGGGTATGGGTTCTGCGCCTAACGCAGCAGCTTCTGCGACGCCTTATCCTCCGCACCCTGCATCACAAGGTTATGTGCAGATGCTTGGCGTGTTCACGGATACCATTGTGATCTGTTCATGTACTGTTGCCATCATTTTGATGTCTGGCGAGTACGTGCCGCACGGTGAAATTACGGGTATCGAACTAACGCAACGTGCATTGACGGCGCAAGTGGGTGACTGGGGTGGCATCTTTATAGCAGTAGCGATTTTCTTCTTCGCATTTACTTCTATCATTGCAAACTATTCATACGCTGAAACAAACCTAATCTTCCTAGAGCACAACAATAAGAAAGGTCTTATCTTCTTTAGACTGATTGTTCTTGGCATGGTTATGTTTGGGTCACTTGCATCACTGCCGACGGTATGGGCTCTGGCCGACGTATCAATGGGCTTAATGGCAATTGTGAACTTAGTAGCGATCATCTTGCTTTCCGGCATCGTGATTAAGCTGGCTAAAGATTACAACCGCCAACTGGACGCTGGTAAAGTGCCGACATTTGACGCCAATGATTTCCCAGAGCTTCAGTCTCAACTTGAGAAAGGCATTTGGGACAATAGTAAGAAATCTAATTAGTTCTTCCTATTAGAGTAATTGAAAAGCCATGCAGACAATGCATGGCTTTTTTTGTAATCTATAAAAGATAAACCTACATGGAAAACTAAATATGCTGATCGTTATCTCACCGGCTAAAACACTGGACTACGAGTCTAAACTTCCTACTGAGCAGTGTACTCAGCCTGACTTTATTGAGCATTCTAAAGAGCTAATTCATGAGTGCCGAAAACTAACGCCGCTCGATATTGCTGCTTTAATGAAGGTGAGCGATAAAATTTCGGGCCTGAACGTGGCTAGATTTGAACAGTGGAGTGAGACGTTTTCATTTGATAACGCACGTCAGGCTATTTTTGCTTTTAAAGGTGACGTTTACACAGGGTTAGATGCAGACTCTCTTTCGCAAGCGGATTTAGATTATGCTCAGCAACACCTAAGAATGCTTTCTGGGCTGTACGGGCTGCTTAAACCAATGGATTTGATGCAGCCGTACCGTCTAGAGATGGGGACCAAGCTGGCGAACCCTCGTGGTACTAACCTTTATCAGTTCTGGGGCAACCTAATTACAGATAAGCTGAATCAAGTTTTCGAGGCTCAAGAGAATAAGGTATTGGTTAACTTAGCCTCGAATGAGTACTTCAAGGCGGTCAAGCCTAAGTCTTTAGAAGCTCAGGTGATTACGCCTGTATTTAAAGATTGTAAAAATGGCGTATACAAAGTGATCAGTTTCCACGCTAAAAAAGCACGTGGCATGATGGCTCGTTATATGATTGAAAACCGAGTCGATTCGGTAGAGGCATTACAAAGCTTTGATACAGCAGGCTATTACTTTGTTGAAGCGGAATCGTCAGACAAAGAGCTTGTCTTCAAACGTGATGAGCAATAAAGCTCTTTGGTTTATTAAACAGCTAATAGGTGAATTAAAAGGAGAGCAGCAGTGCTGAAATGGTTGATGTCTTGTTTACGCAAGTATGATGCTTGGTGTCTCTCTATGGGGCTGACTCCTGAGAACAAGCGAAGTTGCGTCCCTTACCGGAAAGACCCTGCCAATAGCTGCTCTTCGATTAACAAACCAAATGAAGAAAAAGACAAGTAGGTATCGATGATTGGTTTATTCGATACCCATTGCCACTTTGATTTTGATACTTTTAGTGGCAATTTTGAAGCAGAACTTAGATTAGCTGAGATGCAGGGCGTTGAGCGATTTTTAGTTCCCGCGATCAATGAAAGCAATTGGTCATCGATTCAATCCCTTTCAAAACGCCATCCACAGATTTATCACGCTCTAGGTTTCCATCCTTGGTTTCTTCCACATACTTCAATAGATATACAATCAGCACTCTCACATGCTCTAGAGCAGCGCTCTACACATTGTGTTGCTATCGGTGAATGTGGGCTCGACTTCGCCATTGAGAGCGAGCATGGCCTGCAAGAGCGTTGTCTATCAGTGCAATTGGAACTCGCACAACAGTATCAGCTTCCCGTCATTCTGCACTGTCGCAAAGCTCACCATCGTCTTATTCCTTTATTAAAACGTTACCCGTTATCGAAAGGAGGGGTGCTGCATGGATTCTCGGGTAGCTATCAGCAGGCAATGGCTTACATTGAGTTAGGCTTTTATATTGGCGTCGGTGGCACCATTACCTATCCACGAGCGAACAAGACAAGGCAGGCGATTACAGATTTACCATTAGACTATTTGGTCATTGAAACGGACGCACCAGATATGCCACTGCATGGTTTTCAGGGGCAAAATAATCACCCACTAATGCTACCTAAAGTGTTATCAGAACTGGCTTTGATGAAAAAACAGACAGAGCAAACGATTGCGCAATCGTTGTGGCAAAACAGCCATTTACTCTTCTCTATTTGTGAATGATTTCTAAAGAAAATGTACGATAGATGAATGTAGTTATTGAAAATGGTGATCATCATCACACTTATGCATGAATGAACTGTGTGTCTTAACAGAAAGTGTGAACGTGGCATTACTTTATCTTATTTGTGGTGCGTATAATTAACTAGCTTTTTTAGCTTCCACTTTGTAACACGCCAATAAATAACTAATAAGGAAATCATAAACTATGAGCCTGTTTATGAGTATCGTCGGGATGTTCGTTCTGCTTGGACTAGCAGTACTTTTATCTGACAACCGCAAAGCGATCAACTTAAGAACTGTAGGTGGCGCTTTCGCTATTCAATTTGTGTTGGGTGCATTTATTCTTTACGTTCCTTGGGGACAAGAGCTGCTGAAAAGCTTCTCTGATGGAGTATCAAATGTAATCGCATACGGTAACAAAGGTACTGAATTTATCTTCGGTGGCCTAGTATCGGGTAAAATGTTCGAACTATTCGGTGGCGGCGGTTTCGTCTTCGCATTCCGCGTTCTTCCTACATTAATCTTCTTCTCTGCTTTCATCTCTGTACTTTACTACATTGGCGTTATGCAGTGGGTCATCAAGATTCTTGGTGGTGCACTACAAAAAGCGCTAGGTACTTCACGTGCGGAATCAATGTCAGCAGCTGCGAACATCTTCGTTGGCCAAACAGAGGCGCCTCTAGTAGTACGTCCGTTTGTTCCTAAGATGACTAAGTCAGAACTATTCGCAGTAATGTGTGGTGGTCTAGCTTCTATCGCTGGTGGTGTACTTGCAGCATTTGCTGGCATGGGTGTTCCAATTGAGTACCTTGTAGCAGCATCATTCATGGCTGCACCTGGTGGTCTACTGTTTGCTAAAATCATCATGCCTGAAACAGACACGCCTGATGATAACATTGCAGATAGTTTAGATGGTGGCGATGACAAACCTGCTAACGTAATTGATGCAGCCGCTGGCGGCGCAGCAATGGGCCTACAACTGGCTCTAAACGTTGGTGCAATGCTACTAGCATTCATCGGTTTGATTGCTCTAGTAAACGGCATGCTTGGTGGTGTTGGCGGCTGGATTGGTATGCCAGAACTAACGCTAGAAATGATTCTAGGTTGGGTATTCTCTCCACTAGCATTCGTAATCGGTGTTCCATGGTCTGAAGCGACACTTGCAGGTTCATTCATCGGTCAGAAGATCGTAGCGAACGAATTCGTAGCTTACGTTGCGTTCTCTCCATACCTTGCTGAAGGTGCTGAAGTTATTCTTTCTGAGAAAACGAAAGCAATCATCTCATTCGCACTATGTGGTTTCGCAAACCTTTCTTCAATCGCGATTCTACTAGGTGGTTTAGGTAGCCTTGCTCCTGAACGCCGTCATGAGATTGCTCGCATGGGTATGAAAGCTGTTGCCGCTGGTACGCTTTCGAACCTAATGGCAGCAACAATTGCTGGTTTCTGTTTAAGCCTTGCGGCTCTTTAATAGAACTCGGTAATTAATATATAGACGCCTTAATAAATCGCCCCGTAGCAAGAAATTGCTGCGGGGCTTTTTTCGTTTTGGGCGATAAGGTTTTATTGTTTCACTTGATTACGGCTTAAAGTCGTAGAGATGGGAGTCAATAAACCTGAATTTAGGAAAGAGCGTAAGATTTTTGAGATACAAACCGTTTGCGTTTTATATGGCACTACAGTTTTGCGATGAATATCTATACTGTATAGATTAAATAAAGCACTTCTGTTTGAGTGACCACTTATCACTTAACGGCAGCACATCTCATACAGGCAAATGATTTGCCTACGCAGGTACGTCCATCAGTGATGGTTGTGCCATGTACCATTTGGTACTGTGCGGTGACAAGGATAGCAATCAATACATGTTCGCTGTATGTATTGAGTCTTCAAGGAACCAAGTCCGTTCATTTAAGGCTACTGGGCTAACTATCGAGGTTATAACTAAAGATCTCATGCCCAGTGGTAAATGAATTGAATATATTGATCGGAGATAGAAATGAGCGATTTAAAAGCAGCAGCACTACGCGCACTTAAATTAATGGACCTTACAACGTTGAACGATGATGACACTGATGAAAAAGTGATCTCATTATGTCGTGATGCAAAAACAGCCGTAGGTAATACTGCTGCAATCTGTATCTACCCTCGTTTTGTTCCTATTGCGAAGAAGACTCTTCGTGAGCAAGGCACTCCAGATGTGCGTATTGCGACAGTAACAAACTTCCCTCACGGTAACGATGATGTTGCTATTGCTGTTGCTGAAACAAAAGCTGCCGTTGCTTATGGCGCAGATGAAGTCGATGTGGTTTTCCCATACCGCGCACTGATTGCTGGTAATGCAGAAGTTGGTTTTGAGCTGGTTAAACAGTGTAAAGAAGCGTGTGGTGACATTCTTCTTAAAGTGATCATCGAAACGGGTGAACTTAAAGAAGAAGCATTAATTAAAAAAGCCTCTCAAATCTGTATTGAAGCGGGCGCTGATTTCATTAAAACCTCAACGGGTAAAGTGCCAGTAAACGCAACACCAGAATACGCACGCATGATGCTTGAAGTTATTCGTGACATGGGCGTTGCAAAAACAGTTGGTTTTAAACCTGCTGGTGGCGTTCGCACAGCTGAAGATGCTCAAGCTTACCTTGGTATGGCTGATGAGTTACTTGGCGCTGAGTGGGCAGATAATATGCATTATCGTTTTGGTGCATCAAGCCTGCTAACTAATCTATTAAATACATTAGAAGTAACAGACCAAACAGCAGATCCTGCAGCGTACTAATCGCTACTGGCTCTGAACTGAAAACAATAAGTCTGATTCGTGGAGTGACTAGGTCGAGTTGATCTAGTTCGCTCCATATACCTCTTACCTTACTAACCATGCTTAACCGCTTGGGAGGCTCTAATGTCTTTATCTCAAACTTTCTTACCTCAAGAAATCATCCGCAAAAAGCGTGATAACGAAATTCTAACGACTGAAGAAATTAACTTCTTCATTCAAGGTGTTGCGAAAAACACCGTATCTGAAGGCCAAATTGCGGCATTCGCAATGGCAATTTTCTTTAATGAAATGACCATGCCTGAGCGAATTGCTCTCACGTGTGCTATGCGTGATTCAGGCATGGTGATCGATTGGGGTCACATGAACTTTGATGGTCCAATCGTAGACAAACACTCAACTGGTGGTGTTGGCGATGTAACGTCATTAATGCTTGGCCCAATGGTGGCAGCATGTGGCGGATTCGTTCCAATGATCTCAGGCCGTGGCTTAGGTCATACTGGTGGTACTCTTGACAAGCTAGAGTCAATTCCTGGCTACAACATTACGCCAACCAACGATGTTTTTGGTCAAGTCACTAAAGACGCAGGTGTTGCTATTATTGGTCAGACGGGCGATTTGGCTCCTGCTGATAAGCGCGTGTACGCCACTCGTGATATCACTGCGACCGTTGATAATATCTCACTGATCACTGCCTCTATTTTGTCTAAGAAATTAGCCGCAGGTTTAGACTCACTTGTAATGGATGTGAAAGTGGGTTCTGGCGCATTCATGCCAACGTATGAAGCATCTGAAGAACTGGCAAAATCAATCGTTGCTGTGGCGAACGGTGCCGGTACTAAGACAACTGCTATTTTAACCGACATGAACCAAGTTCTCGCTTCATCTGCTGGTAATGCCGTTGAAGTTCGAGAAGCGGTTCAGTTCCTAACGGGTGAATACCGTAACCCTCGTTTACTCAATATTACCTTGGCATCTTGTGCTGAAATGTTGGTGCTGGGTAATTTAGCCACTGACTCTGAAGACGCGCGCGCTAAGCTAATGGAAGTACTCGATAACGGCAAAGCTGCAGAGTGCTTTGGCAAAATGGTTGCAGGCCTTGGTGGTCCTGAAGATTTTGTACAAAACTATAATAACTACTTAGAAAAAGCAGAAATTATCAAACCTGTCTACGCATCTGAAAGCGGTGTTGTATCTGCGATGGATACTCGCGCTATCGGTATGGCTGTTGTTGGCATGGGCGGTGGACGTCGCGTTGCCACTGACAGCATCGATTACGCAGTAGGTTTTGATAACTTCATTCGTCTAGGTGAGATGGCAACTAACGAGAAACCGTTGGCCGTCATCCATGCACGTAATGAAGAGCAATGGCAAGAGGCCGCATCTGCACTATTAAATGCAATTAGTGTGGGCGGAGAGTATCAAGCGACTCCAGATGTTTATCGTCAAATTCGTTCTGAAGACGTGTAAAGTCTGTTGGAGAGAGAAATGAAAAGAGCAATTATTTTAGTTTTAGATTCATTTGGTATTGGTGAAACAGCTGATGCGGATACGTTCGGTGATGTTGGTGCAGATACCATGGGTCACATTGCAGAACAGTGCAGTAAAGGATTGGCAGATAATGCCGATCGCAGTGGGGCACTAAAGTTGCCTAACCTGTCAAAGCTTGGCTTTGCGATGGCTCACAAAGAATCAACGGGTAAGTTCGCTGCTGGTTTAGAAGAGAGTGTCGAAGTGATTGGTGCTTACGGTCATGCCGCAGAACTTTCTTCGGGCAAAGATACTCCTTCTGGTCACTGGGAAATTGCGGGTGTTCCTGTTCTGTTTGATTGGGGCTACTTTACCGACAAAGAGAATAGTTTCCCGAAAGAGCTCACTGATCGCATTCTAAAACGCGCAGGTCTGTCTGGTTTTCTAGGGAATTGCCATGCGTCGGGTACTCAAGTACTTGATGACTTGGGTGAAGAGCACATGAAGAGCGGTCTTCCGATCTTTTATACATCGGGTGACTCGGTATTCCAAATTGCCTGTCATGAAGAGACCTTTGGTCTAGATAACCTACTAGAGTTATGCCAAATCGCTCGTGAAGAGCTGGGTGATTACAATATTGGTCGTGTTATCGCGCGTCCGTTTGTTGGCGCTAAAGCGGGTGAATTTGCACGCACAGGTAATCGAAGAGATCTCTCTGTAGAGCCACCATCAGCAACTGTTTTACAAAAGCTCGTTGAAGAAAAAGATGGTCATGTACATTCGATAGGTAAGATCTCAGATATCTACGCTGGTTGTGGTATTACCAAGAAAACTAAAGCAACGGGCATTCCTGATCTGTTTGAAGCAACCAAAGAAGCAATTAAAGAAGCGGGTGACAATACGATTGTGTTCACTAACTTTGTTGACTTCGACTCTGCTTATGGCCATCGCCGTGATGTCGCTGGTTATGCTGCAGCACTCGAATATTTCGATAGTCGAGTGAATGAAGTGATTGAGTTAATGGAAGAAGATGACATTCTTATTCTAACCGCAGATCATGGTTGTGACCCAACTTGGCCTGGTAGTGATCATACTCGTGAACATATTCCAGTCATTGTGTACGGCAAAAATGTACCTGCGGGCTCATTAGGGCTTAGAGATACATTTGCAGATATTGGTCAAAGTTTGGCATCGTATTTCGGCACTTCGCCAATGGATTACGGTAAAAACTTTTTATAATGATGATTCAAGCCTAGTCATCAACTCTAGGCTTTCAACAAAGGATTAGATAATGGCAACTCCACATATTAATGCTGAAAATGGTGCTTTTGCAGACGTCGTTTTAATGCCTGGCGATCCATTGCGTGCTAAATACATTGCTGATACGTTTCTAGATAATGCCGTTCAGGTTTGTGATGTCCGCAATATGTACGGCTACACGGGCACCTACAAAGGTCGCAAGATCTCTGTAATGGGACACGGTATGGGCATTCCATCATGCTCTATTTATGTGACCGAGCTTATCAAAGACTTTGGTGTTAAGAAGATCATTCGAGTTGGTAGCTGTGGTGCAGTAAGCGAAGATATCAAGTTACGCGACGTTGTGATTGGCATGGGCGCGTGTACTGACTCAAAAGTAAATCGCATTCGCTTTAAAGATCATGACTTTGCCGCAATTGCAGACTATAAGATGGTTCGCAATGCTGAAGATGCAGCAAAAGCACGTGGTATTGAAGTAAAAGTCGGCAACCTGTTCTCTGCTGAACTGTTTTATACGCCAGATCCAGAGATGTTTGATGTGATGGACAAGTACGGCATTGTTGGTGTTGAAATGGAAGCAGCGGGTATTTACGGTGTCGCAGCAGAATATGGTGCAAAAGCGCTGGCGATTTGTACCGTTTCTGATCATATCAAAACCGGTGAGCAGACAACCTCTGATGAGCGCGCTACGACCTTCAATGAAATGATGGAAATTGCATTAGATTCAGTACTGCTTGGCGACGAAGATTAATCTGAGTGAATGACTCTCACTGTCACCTCTAGCAATAGAAAACAAAAAACCTCAGTTCGATATGACCTGAGGTTTTTATTGTTTGAGTGTTTAGACAAATGCTTGATCAGCTAAGTACTTGGAATATCTAGTGCCCTTGAAGTAGCAAGTTCTCGCCTTTGTTCTTTCTCTTTTTTCTAATCAGTAGCGGCATCAACACCCCACCAATAAAACTCATCAAAATCATTGTGTACATGTAACGATCACTCTTTCGATAGTGGTGATCTGAAATCGCTGTAACACGCCCTGTCTCAAAGGTTATGCGTACAAAGCCTATAATAGTTGAATCATGCATGATTGGTTCTACAAGCTGCTGACGGCCTATTCTAGCGGTAGATAAAGGCGTATCGAGTCCGAGCACTTCTCTTGCTGATAGAGCTTCATCACTAGCAGCTAACTTAACGCCTTCAGCATTATAAATTGTAGCGTCAAAAGAGAGGTGACTGTGAGTCAGTTGATTGGCCAGCTTAAGCAGTTTTTCCTGATCTTGTTGTAAGACAGGTTCACTCGCTGAAAGTGCGGCTTGTGAAATCAACATTTTGGTTAAGGTCTCGAGCTGATTATGTTGAATCTGCTCATTACCTTTGCTTATTTTAACACTATTGACTGCAATGACAGCCACCATAGCGAGTAGGGTAAGTACCGCAACGACTTTGATTGCTATACGAAATGAAAACAATGATTGATTCATAGCATTCCTAGACAGAATTATTTTACTGTCATTAATTTTATTTTACTTTCATTAATATTGATACTTGCGTTTTTAAATTGCAATAGGGTAACGTTGAGGAGTTATTTCAAGGATTAAAAACATGGACACGTTAAAGACACTCTCTATTAGAAGACACACTGCGCTTCTTAGCCGATTACCAGAAACTCGCTTTGCTAATCAACATGATAAAGCCAAAGCTAATTGGATTATATTTTCAACACAGCTTTCAGCTCAGCACTTTGAAGACATCGATGCCTACACAGGTGTTTATACGCCTATTGTTGAAACTTGGAAAGTAGGTCACTACGAAGTCGCGCTAATGTCTGGGCAACTTACTCAAGCGCATCAAGATATTGTTATTTCATTGGGGCTAGATTTCGCCAGTCTGGATGATATGCCTGACCTTTCTCTGCCTGGTTTGATTGTGATGGACATGGATTCAACAGCCATTCAGATTGAATGTATTGATGAAATTGCAAAACTTGCAGGCGTTGGAGAAGAGGTGGCTGAGGTTACTGAGCGTGCGATGCAAGGGGAACTCGATTTCGAACAGAGTCTTCGCCAACGTGTTGGTAAGCTTACTGGCGCGAATGAGTCGATTTTAGAAGCGGTACGTAGCGACCTGCCGTTCATGCCTGATTTAGAAGAACTCGTCACAACGCTCAATGCGCTGGGGTGGAAAACTGCCATCGCTTCAGGCGGTTTTACCTATTTCTCAGATTATCTAAAAGAGCAATTGAACTTACATCATGCTCAGTCAAATACCTTGGAAATTATCGATGGCAAGTTAACTGGCCATGTTTTAGGGGATGTTGTCTCTGCACAGACGAAAGCGGATATTCTACTCGACCTGTCTGAGCAGTACGATATTGAGCTGCACAATACTGTAGCGGTAGGCGATGGTGCCAATGATCTTGTTATGATGGATGCGGCAGGTCTGGGTATTGCTTATCACGCAAAGGCAAAAGTGGAACAGCAGGCACAAACAGCGATTCGATTTTCAGGGCTTGGTGGGGTGCTATGCATACTTTCTGCTGGGCTTGTAAAACAGAAGAAGTTGAGTTGGCAATCTAGACCTTAGGCTGACTATTATGTGAGTGAACGGTAGCCAAAAAACGGTAACCCAATGGCTGTAATTCAACGAATTATGCCATATATAGCGCGAGGAAGAGCCCTCGCGCGATTCTTTAAGCGACTTATTACTCTTATCGAGTCAGCTCTAATCGAACCAATACTTCATCGGTAATATCAACAATCTCACCGTAACCAACGGTTGAACTTATCTCTTTTTCCAAGCTTCTCGCTTGATGCATACTGATTTGAGTAAGCTCTTCAATATCCACTTTTAATAGATTACTCAGAGGTTCAAAAATGGGCGCGCCAGAGACTCGCAAAACATAAAAGTCACCCACATTCATCGCTTTTTTAATGAAAATAAGTCGTTCTTTATTGCTCTCAAACTCACTGCTTAACTTTGTCTGTAATGACTGAATTCGATTCCCAAAAATCAGTGCAGAGATATAAACCTCATGATATTGCGGAACAGCACCCTCAAGTCGTTTCATTGGAACAGAAAGGAGTGTCGTCATTCTTCCTTTATAAATAGGTTCTAGTGAAAACTGCTTTTCAATGCCTAATCTTGCCATTAGCACTAGGTGTGGAGGAAGAGGGTAGTTCACACCGATCACCCTAGGGACTAATGAGCCTTTAATTTTTTCGATGAAGACAGGGTTGCTGACCATCTTATCCAATAAAATATCGTGCAGCCCTTCAAGTAATTCATTACTAGGGAGTAGCTCTTTTTTCTGTGGCAGCTTTTTCTCATTGTGTTTTATTAATCGATCAAAGAAGCCTATCGTTCTTAAATTCTGAGTAGAGTTATCGATACTCATTTGAACTTGTTGATCATCTGAACCGACACGTATTACCTGATAAGGAACTTCACTGAGAGGCAACGATTTATCGTACAACTGCAATTCACGTAAGTTTACGGTACATCGGTCATTTGCGGTGATGTCACTGGGCGTGTCAAGCTGAATACTTAAGCCATGCCTTGAGAGATCAAGAGTATTGCCTGAATACACTTTTCCAGATTGTGTGGTTAATTCAACAGGTGACTTAAATTGATAGCGAGGCTCTTTTCTACGAGATTTTGCATCAAAATAGATAGAGGTTGGGTTGCCTATTATTTTTCGAGTATGTCGAAAGCGATTTAACGTCTTACTTGGTAGTTTCGGCTTTTGAGTGAAAAGATAATCCCCTGCTGAATCGCTATCAGCTATCTCTTGTAAAATACCGCAATGAGAGAGGGCTTCAGTATTGATACCCAATTCGTTGGCATGCTGCGCTAGTTGCTGACATTCAGGATCGGAGAGTTCAAAAATAGACAGCTTAAAGGCTTTCCAACTTTTTCGTCTTGCTCCTACATGCCAGAACAATTGACGCTCTTCTCTCGTTGCTTCAGGCATCATCATTGAGAAGAAAAGAGATTTCCCTTCATGTTGATGCGTGAAAGAGTAAATTGTGTTGCTGCTGCCACGAATACCTGCCTTAGTCAGCAGTGAGATACGTTCTTCGTGAAACAGAGATCCCAAAGCCTGCTGGTTACGCTCATCTTGCCAATAGTTCCAAATGGGCAAGTTATTTTCGGTCATCAATATCAGCTTTAATTCACTACCACTAAAAAACAGTGGCAGATTGCAGGTATGTTTTAAATAGGTGTGTTCATAGCCACGAGTGCGAGCTCGAATTATTTTATCTTGGTTATCATGGCGAACTTTTTGTGAGTTGTTTTGTAGCGATTCTTCAATGACTTGATTGATGACATCAGACTCTGACACTTTAAGTGCGCGAATAAACTTAACGGCATCATTCTCGTAACTGTCATCAATGCCCACCACTCGGTAATTAAGTGGTAGAGCGATCTCTTCAACTTCAGACGATTTTTGTAATTCAACAAATGAAACGCTAACAAGTTCGCCCAACTTATAGTTTATTGCGGCTGGAACTTTAAATTTAGCGCCAGAGGGAGACAGATCGATACTCACCGCATGAACAAGTTGCTTATTTTGCAAAGTAATTTCAACTTGAGAGTAAACCTTCAGGCGATTCTCTTGCCGTTTTAAGTCATAGCCCAGCGTTATTGGTTCAACATGAAAAGGGGTTGTCTCTGGTGACGACTCTTTTTGAGGCGTAATACCGTTTTGTTTCATTACTCTGAAATTATTCTTGGTATTAATTAAGGCTTCCCACATCCCTTCGGTGTAGCCGTTAAACTTCTTGAAATTCTTGTGGTAGGCATTGAAAGCCACATCATCGAGCCAGTGCTTTAAACCATCAAGCTCGTACTCTCGACACTCGCCTTGAACTCGACCTCTTAGGTCAATGGGTTTAGTGCAAGGTGCCATAACCCGATTTAATTCCATCTTTATGAGCAGTTTTGCTGACGGGGCTTCGCCCTCTGTCATTTGTGACAAAAGGTAATCGAAATCCCCTGAATGAAAAGCGGGGATGAGTCTTTCTGCGATAGATAGAATTTCAGATTGCTGCATATTTTTCTGTTAGAGTAGTCCGTTACATTAACATCGGCAGAATCACCGAGATCTTTAGCCAGATGTTAACTCTCTAGGTGAGCAAGTGGTGTTAGTCATCACTGAATGCGTCACGCGCTTTTCATCATTCGTTTAATTAAGTGCTTATTAAACAGTTTAGTAGATTGAGGAAACATGGCTAAGGCAAAACGTGCATACGTTTGTAACGATTGTGGTGCGGATTTTCCCCGCTGGCAAGGGCAATGTAACGCTTGTGGGGCTTGGAACACGATTACAGAGATTCGTTTGGCGGCATCACCAACGGTAGCGCGCAATGATCGTTTGTCTGGATATGCAGGCGGTATCAATGAATCAAAGGTTCAGGTTCTGTCTGAAATCGATCTACAAGAAGTGCCTCGATTTAGCAGTGGCTTCAAAGAACTAGATCGAGTACTTGGCGGTGGGGTCGTTCCCGGTGCTGCGATATTGATAGGTGGTAACCCTGGTGCTGGTAAGTCGACGCTTTTACTTCAGACCATGTGTTTGCTTTCAGCTCAAATGCCAACGTTATATGTAACGGGTGAGGAGTCGCTTCAGCAAGTCGCAATGAGAGCGTCACGCTTAGGTTTACCGAAAGAACACCTAAAAATGTTGTCGGAAACAAATGTAGACAAAATTTGTCAAATCGCTGAAAAAGAGCAGCCACGTATTATGGTTATTGACTCTATTCAAGTGATGAACGTTGCGGATGTGCAATCTTCACCGGGGAGTATTGCGCAAGTAAGAGAGTCGGCAACGATGCTGACCCGATACGCAAAACAAAATAACGTTGCAGTCTTTATTGTCGGTCATGTAACTAAAGACGGTACATTAGCCGGTCCAAAAGTACTTGAGCATATTATTGATTGCTCTGTCTTACTTGATGGTGGTGCCGATAGCCGCTTTAGAACCATGCGAAGCCATAAAAACCGTTTTGGTGCGGTGAATGAGTTAGGCGTGTTTGCTATGACGGGTCAAGGGCTTAAAGAGGTGAGTAACCCTTCTGCTATCTTCTTATCCCGTGGTGAAGAAGAGACGTCAGGCAGTTCAGTCATGGTGGTATGGGAAGGAACGCGTCCTTTACTTGTCGAAATTCAAGCGTTGGTTGATTACTCTCAGCTAGCTAACCCGCGACGCGTATCCGTCGGTTTAGATCAAAACCGGTTATCTTTATTGTTAGCGGTACTGCATAAGCACGGTGGCTTGCAGATGGCTGACCAAGATGTCTTTGTTAACGTAGTGGGTGGCGTTAAGGTCACTGAAACCAGCGCCGATCTTGCTTTGGTACTTGCGCTACTATCAAGTTTTAAAGACAGAGCGTTGCCAAAAGATGTGGTTGTCTTTGGTGAGGTTGGTTTGGCTGGAGAGATCCGCCCTGTACCAAGTGGCCAAGAACGATTAATGGAAGCGTTTAAGCATGGCTTTAAAAAAGCAATCGTTCCAGCCGCCAATATGCCTAAGAATGGTATCGACGGTATGCAAATTCATGGGGTTAAAAAGCTATCTGATGCGCTTGCTGCTTTTGATGAGCTGTAAAGCAAATAAGAGAATTAGGTTTGTAAATCAGAGCAAGCCTAAATAGACTACGCTCATTAATACCACGAGCAGTAGTGGGGATAATAAAAGCGTATCATTGATATGCTTCTTATTGATTTTTGCTGAGTAGTGGCCTATAAAAGTTTTTTATCTTCTTCGTACACGCTAAGGGTACCAGTCTTGACGGATTATGGTATACTCTGCGCGCATTTTATATCCTATTAACAGAGTAAGACAATGGCAGATTTATCGAAGTACAGAAACATTGGTATTTTCGCGCACGTTGATGCGGGTAAAACAACTACCACTGAGCGAATCCTAAAGTTAACTGGTCAAATTCATAAGACTGGTGAAGTTCACGATGGCGAATCAACGACTGACTTTATGGAACAGGAAGCAGAGCGCGGTATTACTATCCAGTCAGCAGCTGTAAGTTGCTTCTGGGATAACCACCGTTTCAACGTTATCGATACTCCTGGACACGTTGACTTCACAGTTGAAGTATACCGTTCACTTAAAGTACTTGATGGCGGTATCGGCGTATTCTGTGGTTCTGGTGGTGTTGAACCACAATCAGAAACTAACTGGCGCTACGCGAACGAATCTGAAGTTGCACGTATCATTTTCGTTAACAAACTAGACCGTATGGGTGCTGACTTCTACCGTGTTGTTAAGCAGACTCAAGACGTACTAGGTGCTAACCCACTAGTAATGGTTCTACCTATCGGTATCGAAGACGATTTCACTGGTGTAGTAGACCTTCTTAGCCGTAAAGCGTACGTTTGGGATGACTCAGGTCTTCCAGAGCGTTACACAGTTGAAGATGTTCCTGCGGACATGGTTGACAAAGTAGAAGAATACCGCGAAATGCTGGTTGAAACTGCTGTTGAGCAAGACGATGACCTAATGGAAGCTTACATGGAAGGCGAAGAGCCATCTATTGAGCAACTAAAAGTATGTATCCGTAAGGGTACACGTACTATGGACTTCTTCCCAACATACTGTGGTTCAGCATTCAAAAACAAAGGTATTCAACTAATCCTTGATGCTGTTGTTGATTACCTACCTTCACCAACAGAAGTTGATCCTCAACCTCTAATGGATGAAGAAGGCGAAGAGACTGGTTCACACGCACTTGTTTCAGCTGACGAAACTTTCAAAGCGCTAGCATTCAAAATCATGGATGACCGTTTTGGCGCACTAACGTTCGTACGTATTTACTCAGGTACATTGAATAAGGGTGACACAATCCTTAACTCATTTACTGGTAAAACAGAGCGTGTTGGCCGTATGGTTGAGATGCAAGCTGATGAGCGTAAAGAACTAACTTCTGCACAAGCGGGCGACATCATCGCTATCGTTGGTATGAAGAACGTTCAAACAGGTCACACTCTATGTGATCCTAAAGACCCAATCACACTTGAGCCAATGGTTTTCCCTGAACCAGTAATCTCAATCGCTGTAACGCCAAAAGATAAAGGCGGTTCAGAGAAGATGGGTGTTGCTATCGGTAAAATGGTTGCAGAAGATCCAACGTTCAAAGTAAACACTGACGAAGAGACTGGCGAAACTATCCTACGTGGTATGGGTGAGCTTCACTTAGATATCAAAGTAGATATCCTTAAGCGTACTTACGGCGTTGACTTAACAGTTGGTGCTCCTCAAGTTGCTTACCGTGAAACTATTACTCAAGCAGTTGAAGATAGCTACACGCATAAGAAACAGTCTGGTGGTTCTGGTCAATTCGGTAAGATCGATTACCGTATCAAACCAGGCGAAACAGGTTCTGGCTTTACGTTCTCTTCATCAGTTGTTGGTGGTAACGTACCTAAAGAATTCTGGCCTGCAGTAGAGAAAGGCTTCAAGTCAATGATGGACGAAGGTGTTCTTGCTGGATTCCCTGTTCTTGATGTTGAAATTGAGCTATTCGATGGTGGCTTCCACGCAGTCGATTCATCTGCTATCGCATTTGAAATCGCAGCGAAAGGTGCATTCCGTCAATCTATCCCTAAAGCGGGTGCTCAACTTCTAGAGCCTATCATGGCAGTAGACGTGTTTACTCCAGATGATCACGTTGGTGATGTTATTGGTGACCTTAACCGTCGTCGTGGCATGATCAAAGATCAACTAGCTGGCGTAACAGGTGTTCGTGTTCAAGCTGACATCCCTCTTTCTGAGATGTTCGGTTACATCGGTCACCTACGTACTATTACTTCAGGTCGTGGTCAATTCTCTATGGAATTCGCACACTACGCACCATGCCCAATGAACGTGGCTGAAGCAGTAATTGCTAAAGTTAAAGAAGAAAACGCTAAGAAATAATCGTTTTAGTCTCTAACTTAAAAGCCCCGCTAGTCTGACTAGCGGGGCTTTTTGTATTCAGAACCTTTTTAACTAGGCTTGTTTCAGTTGAACGTAAATGGATTCCACTTTTGTTCTAGCCCACTCGGTTTTACGCAAAAATTTCAGGCTGGATTTAATACTAGGGTCGCTTTTAAAGCAGTTAATATTAACCATACGGCTAAGCTCTTCCCATCCGTAATGTTCAACCAATTCAGTCAGTAACTTTTGAAGCGTGATGCCATGAAGAGGGTTATTTTCTTGTGTCATTTTCTCATTTCACTATTGTTAAGCGCAGCCGCTGTTGAGAGCAAGTGAGCTTTAGATTTGCCGTTTCGTTGGGCATAGTATAGCAATTCTTTAAGGCTTAGTTACATTTCCATTTAAGCTTAGTTACGCTTCCATTTTAAAGAATAATCGCTCTCCTTAATGATCAACTCCTCGCGCCCTAAACAGGAAAACTGCTCGATTTGTTGCTTCATCCATTTTTCAAATACAATAATTTTTTCACGACGAAAATACCCAGCAGGGGCACATAAGTAATAACTAAAACGTGGCTTGAGAGCAATATTACTAATACGAACGAGCTTTCCTTCATCTAGGTAGCGTAAAGCAAGACTGTGCTTAACCAGTGCAACGCCTTGAACCGCTAAAGCACCTTCGAGTACAAAATGAGAACCGTCATATTGCAGTGTAGATTGACCACCTTTCACTCCGACTGAATCTAGCCATAATTGCCAATCCATATCTGGCCAACGATCTTCAATGAGTTCGGCTTTATAGAGGTCATCCACACTATAGATACCGTGTTTTTCTTGATAAATAGGATGACAGACGGGATAAACCACCTCATCCATTAGCCATCGACTTTCGACATTTTTGTAATTGCCTTCTCCGTAACGTATACAGATATCAACACTTGAGTCCTGAAATGACACCACGTGATTAGACGGTTCAATTAACATGGATAGTTCAGGGTGTTGCTCTTTAAATTGCCCAATACGAGGAACAAGCCAATGTTGAGCGAAAGAGGGTAATGTGGAAATAGAAAGCTGTGTTGGATTGGGGTCTTGGTTTATTTGTCGTATTCCATCTTGTAGATGAGCAAATCCTTTTTTGGCTTGTAAGTATAACGTTTCCCCTTCATGGGTTAAGACGACTTGTCTATGCTGACGAATAAACAAGTCAGTGCCTACCCACTCTTCGAGTAATCTAATTTGCTGACTGATCGCTGCCGCTGTTACAAAAAGCTGAGCGGCGGCGGCTTTGAAACTGCCTAGCTCTGCGGCGGTATAAAAATAATAGATCCCCAAAAATGGAGGCATTCGTTCTTTCACATTAGTTTTCCTTAACTCAATGCCAATTTGTATCGTTTGTCCTATTTACCATAATGGTTGATTATTAACCTTGTCAACTGAGTTAATTAAAGGGAGATAGAGAGATATGAATACTTCAATCATGAATGGCACGAATACTATAAGCCGACCTTCATCTAATTTAATTAAGACTTTCTTTTCTATTATCAAGATGTGGGTGTCAAAATCCCGCTCAAGAAAACACCTTTCGGATCTTCCGGATCACCTACTCGCTGATGTAGGTCTGAGTGAAGAACAAGCGACTAAGGAAAGTAACCGAGTGTTTTGGGACTAAGACAAGAGTAAATAAACAACGTCGTTTAAGAGCTTAAATAAAATATTCGCTAACCTTCCTGTCTAGCATCACCTCAGTGTTAAGTATTCACACTGAGGTTTTTTATTTTTTGAAATAACGATACTCATGAAACAGAAAAGGCTTACTTTCGAACTTTTATCAAAAGTAAGCCTCCCCATCACTTTAGTGTTAACTCGTTGTATCGTTTATTCTTCCCAGATGACCAACTTGTCTTTAGGCCAGTCAGCGCCGAGATCATGGTACTTTTGCTCCAAGATATGGCGCTTTATTTTGAGCGTAGGAGTGAGTACATTGTTTTCTATACTCCACGGTTCTTTGATCATCAATACACCTTTGATTTTCTCATGCGAACCAAGTTGTGCGTTCATTTTTTCAATAACGCGCTCGGTAGTGCGTTCATAGCGTTTTCTGTCAAAGTTAGGGAAATCATGCGGAACGACAAGTAAGATTGGCCCAGGAAGCCCAAGGCCGATAAGACACATCATTTCGACACGGCTGTATTCAAATAATTTTTTCTCGATAGGAACTGGGGCGACAAATTTACCTTTAGCAGTTTTAAAGGTGTCTTTCTTACGCCCTTGGATCCAGAGATACCCGTCAGCATCAATCGATCCTATATCACCAGTATGTACCCAACCTTCGCTATCAAAAGTCTCTTTTGTCGCGATATCATTTTTGTAGTAACCAGAGAATAGCCCTTTACCACGAACCATAATTTCACTGTCTTGAGCGATTTTCAGTTCAATCCCTGGTCCTGCATCACCAACCGTGCCAATTTTGTCTTCTCTAAACGGATAGTTGATCGTGCTATAAGCGAATGTTTCCGTCATTCCCCAAGCTTCAGTAATGTTTAATCCAACACTGTGGTACCAGTTGAGTAACGCCGCAGAAACAGGAGCAGATCCACAACCTAATACTCTTGCTTGATCAAGCCCTAGTCCTTCAGCGAGTTTCTTTTTGATCAAACTATTGATAAATGGAATCTTAAGAAGAAGGTTTAGTTTACGTGGTGGAAGTTTGTCTTGAATGCGCTGCTGGAATAAAGTCCATAAACGAGGTACCGAGATAAACAGAGTCGGACGTTGCATTTTAACGTCTTCAATAAAGGTATCTAACGACTCAGGGAAGGCAGTCACCACGCCACCCATAATTGAGCAGCCAAATATGTAAACACGCTCGGTAATGTGTGCAAGCGGCAGATATGAGAACAGTCTGTCACCATCTTGTATACCAATATGGTTTACCAACTGTTGAACAGACCAACTGAATGCACCATAGGTCAACATTGCCCCTTTAGGCTGGCCAGAGGTTCCAGATGTGTACACCAATGACATCAATTTATCATCGCAATGTTCTGGTCTAAAAGTAGAGGGCTCTACTTCCGTTATAAGATCTTCAAACTGGTATTGGCAACTTGGCGCGCTATCGTATGGCAGAGCGATGCTAATAATGTCAGGTAAGTTCGAGAGTACTTCTTGAGTCGCTTTAGCATCATCGAGCTTACCAGCAATGATGAACTTACTTTCACTGTGTGTCGCACAATACTCTATGGTTTCTGCGCCTGCCGTAGGGAAGATGGGCACGCTAACGAAATCACCTAGCATCATAGCCAAATCACAGATAAACCACTCAGCGCAGTTTTTTGAAATGAGCGCGACCTTGTCACCAGGTTCTGCACCAAGTTTATTCAAGGCACTCACAAGGCGTAGCGCTTTGTCCGCTACTTCAGCGTAAGTAAACTCAACAAACTGTCGATTGATGATTTGTTTAAGGTACACCTCATTTGGCCGCTCTTGAGACCACTTTAAAATCAACTCGTTTGGTGGGGGGAGAGTACAAGTAGGTTTTGTCATTTGATTAGGCTGAATCATTCTCTAACTCCATGTATTAGAAGTGATGCATTAATTATTATGTTATTTAATTGTTAATCACTAGTTAACACTAGCACGAGCGTTAGGGAGGTGAAAGATTATGAAGGGATTTTGATCGATTAGAGTGATCTATCTAATGGAACTGCCTGAAAACACCGGGAGAAATTCCAGTCTTCTTCTTAAAAATGCGTGAAAAGTAGGAAACATCGTTGTAACCACACTGGTAAGCAATGACTGCAATTTTGTTCTTTTTATCGTCTTGTAAAAGTTGTTTAGCAAGTTCGATTCGTTTTGTGGTTAGGTAATCACGAAAGCTGATCCCCAAGGATTTGTGGAACACCTTTGAAAAGTAGCTGACGGAATAGTGGCAATAATCAGCAATATCTTCTTCTCTGATTGTTTTAGCAATATTGAGGTCTATATAACGCAGTACCTCAATTATATCTTTACTAATTGATTGATTATTAAGACCAACCTCATTTTTGTGTATATCTAATACAGATTGATGATCGGTGAAGCGATAGTGAATATTACGACTAAGATTTTCGCACCAGTCATAAATGTCAAAATTATTTAGATCGAAATGATCAAAAATAATATTTAACTCAACAATATCGTCATCTATTTCACCTTTATGGATAATGATCAGTTGTTTATGAAGGTTTTGACAAAGCTTTATTGCTGTAAGTAGTAGCGGATGGTTGACATGTTTATCAAAAAAGAAAAAACAAACATTTATATTAGGGTCGCTCAAAATAGACACATCGTGTCCACTTTCAATCACCTTAAAGAACTTCTCGATACTAAATAGGGTATCTTTTGGTATGTATGATACTGATTGCCCAATCCAATGGCCTGCGTGAAGAACATCCATAATATAGTAGCCTTAGATTAGCTAGTTCTTAATAACTAATTTAAGGCTAGTCATAGGTAGAAATATTTCAAGATAATGGTGATAGAAGAGTCCTAATTGATTATTTTGTTAGTTAAGTTGACCTGATAATGTGATCCTTGTTCAGGAATTATCTATAATAAAAGATAGTCAAGTATCAATATTGAGAATGGCAAAGGTTAGAGTTAATAAAACTCTTAATGGAAAGTTCTTAAAGGAAAACGTTCTTTTACCTCAGTAAGTTAATAAGTTTTACTACGACTTGTCTACTTTGATCATTGTTGATTGTGTGAGTTAAAATTAGTTGTTTGTCGTTATTATTACTAAAAATATCAATATTTAATGACAAGAAAGTACCAAAATAGATTAATAAAGTCCTAACAAATAACTTAATAACTATCTAGATTATTAGTTAGCAATTAAATTAAGTTGCTTTTTTGGAAGGAGACCAAATGATGAATAATTTAGTGAAAAATATCAAAGCTTTTATGCAGGATGATGAAGGGCTAACAGTAGTAGAATATGTTGTAGGTGCAGGTTTACTTGTTGCTGGCTTAGCCGGAATATTTGGTGCATTCAGTACTATTCTTGAAGCTGAGCTATCAAGCGTATTTACAAATAACTAGTACTGATACAGCAAAATTACGCAAGAGTTATAATTGCCGTCTACGCTATATAATACTGACAGATTTATTGCATTAGCATTTGTGCATTAAGTCGTCAGTATTATTGTTAGGAGGCTTTTGATGAACCATTTTCTCTATTCAATTAAAGAGTTTCTTTATGATGAGGAAGGGCTCACTGTTGTCGAATATATTGTTGGAGCGGGAGCACTGATTATAGGTTTTTCTGGTTTATTTACAGTTATTTATGGAATCATAACGGATGAATTTGATTCTATATTTAGTGCCAATGATGTCGAATAAACAATACGCTAGGGATAAGTCGTAATGGAGTATCTAATTTGGGCAGGGTTGCTTTTTGTCGGCACAACCGATGCGAGGGAGAATCGCATACCAAATCTTGGACTTCTCTACCTTTTAACCATCACCTTAATTAGCCTCTCTTTTTCTGTTGATCCACTTATAACTATCGGTAGCTCATTGCTTGCCGGTGTCGTCATGTTTCTTGGATCTCTATTTATGTACATGGTACGTGCAATGGCCCCTGGCGATGTCAAACTTTTGGGGGTAGTTGGCGTTATTGTTGGCTGGGGACAACTAATGAATGCAACCTTTTGGATCGCAATATCTAGTGTGATGATTGGTGGCTTATATGGTGCTATCCGAATGGCAGAAGATCCGGCTTCATTTCAACAATTACTGCAAAAATATACTATGATCTTTGCATATGGTAAGAGTGCTAAAGCATCGGCCATAGTTATAAGTAAAGATAATGCTCAGATGCTAAGAATGCCCTTTGCACCCGTTGTCGTTATAGGGCTAGCAATGCACAGTTTTTTTAATGGAATGATAGTTTAGCGAGACAGCTCTTTAGCGAGAGAACCATTACAAGGAGTCTCCGTGAATACGACATCGAGTGAAGGTAGACATAGAGAAGAGTTAACGCCCCAAGCGGAGGCGCCCAAAGTACCTACTTCTTTTGAAGGGTTAGGGGTACCTAGAGCGGTTGTCGAAAACTTACTCATCAAACAAATCGCGGCATTCCCAAAATCTGATCTTCTGAATCTAACCAAACTTATGTGCATTAATAGTCATCTTATCGAAGATATGATCGCTAATTTACGCAAAAAATCCCTAGTCGAAGTGTTTCAAGCAGCCAGTGAAGGGTTCATGTCCCAAGAGACCGGCGGCACAGTACGTTATGGTTTATCTGAAACGGGGATGCAAGAAGCTGATGCTGCTTTTACAAAGGACGCCTATTTAGGCCCAACCCCTGTGTGTCTTGGTGAATATGATCAAATGGTCAAAGATCAAGACGTGCGAGCTAGAGTGGTAACAAAAGCCGATGTCACTCATGCACTCAATGATGTGTATGGCGCAGATCGAATGATAGGTGTGCTTGGGCCAGCAATTAACTCGGGCCGTGCTTTATTGCTGTACGGGGATGCCGGTACAGGTAAAACATTTGTTGCAACTCGACTACTTAATTCCTTAAACACTTCTGTTTACATTCCTTATGCGGTTTACGCGGCAGGCAACATCATCAAAGTGTTCTCACCACAACATCATAAACGGGTTGGTAACAATAGTGATCAACAAAGCCTTTTATTTAAAGAGCAGTTTGATCGCCGCTGGGTACTCAGTGAGCGACCTAATATACAAGTTGGTGGTGAGCTGACTATGGACATGCTTGAGGTCAACCACAGTGAGCATAACCGTGTTTGGATGGCCCCTCTTCAGATGATGGCAAATAACGGCATCTTTATTATCGATGATTTAGGAAGGCAGCCAATGCCCGTCGATACCTTGCTTAATCGATGGATTGTGCCAATGGAGTATTTCTTTGATCACTTATCCTTGCCAAATGGTCAACAAATTACAATACCTTTTATTTTGACATTGGCATTTTCAAGTAATTTAGACCCTCAAACAATCGCTGATCCCGCCTTCTTGCGTCGCTTAGGTTACAAAATTCAATTTTACGCATTGCAGGATAGTGAATATAAAGCGCTTTGGGGAAAGATCGCTGAGGGGAGAAAGCTAGCCATAGAACCAGCAGTTTTTGAAAATCTATTCAGTTTACATCGTCAACATAGCGTGGGTTTTTATCCTTGTTTACCCAAAGATATGGTGGGTATTAGTCGGGATATCATTGCATTTGAAGACATAGAGCCTGTAATTACTCCAGAAATACTAACACGGGCATGGGAAGTCTACTTTACCGCTGACGGTAAAGGGGGAGGAGCTAGATGAGTAAGCAACAAGTCATTTTATTGTTCATGTTATCCATTCTTTTTGGTTTAGGCGCTGTATTTTTTGCTAAACAATGGATGGACAGTCAAGTACAACCAACGATTGAAACCGAAGTTGTCGAGCGAGAGCCCGTTGTTATTGCAGCTCAGCCTATTCCTGCTGGTACTGTAATTGAGGAGCAGCACTTGACTTCCAAGCTACTTGAAGTTGATTGGAGGGAAGAGACTCAGTACATAGATGAAAGTGTGGTTGTAGGCCTAGTGGCAGAATCGGATATTTTCCAAGGTGAGCTAATTAATCCGCTTCGTGTGACATCAGGAGCGGTTGGCTCAACCTTAGCTGCATTGATTTCTGAAAATATGCGCGCTGTAACCATTCGAGTTAATGATGTTATCGGTGTTGCTGGTTTCTTATTGCCTGGCAATCGAGTCGATATATTAAACACCATTGAATACAGCAAAACTTATACGAATACATCAACCGTTTTAAAGGACATCAAAGTACTTGCAGTGGATCAAACCGCCAAAACGCAAGAGAACTCACCGGTTGTTGTTCGAGCAGTAACACTGGAAGTAACACCGAAAGACGCTGAAAAACTACTAACGGCTAAGAGCAAAGGAAGCATTCAATTGACACTAAGGAATCCTCATGAGCCAGAGGAAAAAGTAGTTAAACGGCGGGTTGCACCTAGTGTCACTATAATTAAAGGGACGCAGTCTTCAAATATTCGAGTTAAGGACTAAGGTGCATCATGAGAAAGATAATTATATTTTTCACCCTACTATTTTTGAGTGCGACAGCAGTGGTGACCGCATCGACTCAAACAGGGAAAATCGTTAAGGTCCCTCATCATAAGTCGACGCACGTCAATTTATCTGCCAAAGCGAAACGTGTGTCGTTAGGTGATCCCGAAGTGCTTGATATTGTCATGCTGAAATCAGATGAACTGTTTCTTATAGGTAAAAAACTAGGCTCTACGAATCTTATGGCTTGGGATAGTAAAGGACAGCTGATTGAATCGATAGATATAGAAGTCACTCATGACCTAAATAGCCTAAAGGCTAAGTTGTTTGAGTTTCTGCCTGATGAGAACGTCAAAGTACACAGTGCACAGAATCGCTTAATTTTGAGTGGGCAAATAAGCTCCCAAGAAAAAATGAATGTTGCGTTGAGAGTTGCTGAGACTTATGCCGTTGGGCAAGAGGCTGATAAAGCGAAAGAGTCACTGAGTGAGACAGTCAAGAAAACTGGTGTTATTAACTTAATGTCTATCGGTGGTGCTCAGCAAGTAATGCTAGAGGTGACTGTTGCGGAAGTCCAAAGAAGTCTAGTAAGAAAGTTTGATGCTAATTTTCATTTTTTCCAAAGCAGTGGATCTGAATTTGGTTGGGGAGCAGCCTCTGTAGGGTCAGGGCTGATAGGCAGTCCGGCAACCCCTATATTTGGTATACCAGGGAGTAGTGACTACGGCTTATTAGGTTCGTTTGTCGACGGTAATACGCTGTTTACTTTTGCTCTTGATATCGCTAAGCAGACGGGGGCGGCAAAGGTTCTCGCTGAACCAAACTTGACAGCCTTGAGTGGCGCTCGCGCTGAATTCTTAGCGGGTGGTGAGTTTCCAATACCTGTTCCGGATGAAGACGGTATTACGATTGAATACAAAGAGTACGGGGTTGGCTTGAAATTCATTCCTACGGTGTTAAGTGATAAGAAAATCAATCTTAACCTCGCCGTGGATGTGAGTGAAATTGCTAACGCGAGCTCACTTACTCTTAGCCCTGGCGAAACGAATGGAACTTATGTTATCCCCCCTATTACCCGTCGTAGTGCTTCATCAACACTAGAACTTGCTGATGGTCAAACTATCGGTATCGCTGGGCTATTAAGCGAAAACGTTCGAGATGTCGCGACTAAGATGCCGGGCTTTGGAGATATTCCTGTTCTTGGTCAGCTTTTTAATAGTCAGGAATATGTATCAGGTGAAACTGAGTTAGTCATTTTAGTGACTCCTCGTTTAGCCAAACCATTAGATAGAAATCGAATTTCACTGCCAACAGACGCATTTGTTGAACCAAATGATGTGAAGTATTACTTGTTAGGGCAGGGAGCATACATTGCATCGCCGAATGAAAATAGTGGAGAGATACCTGACAATGCCGCTGAATTTATCGACCACTCACAAGGTGGCTCTGAAGGTTCATTTGGACATAGTTTATAGGAGAGCAGCATGAATAAGATCAAAGTAGCGATAGCATTGTTGAGTTTTGGTGCGCTTGTAGGCTGTGCAAATGAGGCGAAGTTGGGGTATCACATGGCAAATGTGAAAGCGGAACAGACCTACAACCCGAATGCAACAAAAGAAAACGCAACAGTGATTCCATTAGGCAGTGGTGAACGAATGGAAGGGGCTTATCAAGTCTACACAGGGTTACAAAGTGAAAGCTTGAAAGGCACAGATAGCCAAGTATTACAAGGGTTTGGACAGTAGTAGCCCTTAAGGACCACAATATGAACCGAAGTAAGCTCGCTACTCGAAGAAGGGGAAAGCAGTCAGGGTTAGTGCTCGTTATGGTAACGGTTGCAATGGCTGCACTTATAGGTGTAGCCGCACTCTCAATAGATGTGAACCATTCACTGATGAATAAAACACGTCTACAAAATGGTGTGGATGCTGCGGTG
Organism: Vibrio kyushuensis; assembly: GCF_050337325.1. Lineage (NCBI taxonomy): Bacteria > Pseudomonadati > Pseudomonadota > Gammaproteobacteria > Vibrionales > Vibrionaceae > Vibrio > Vibrio kyushuensis. The sequence continues at coordinate 340,296 of NZ_JAKJSV010000003.1, read as the reverse complement.
CTCGCTGCCGCATTGGTGATTGATAATAACGGAACTACAGCCGAAGCAACTGCGGTCGCCAATACTACACTCACGAATGTGGCAGGTGCGACAGGAAACAGTGAAATGGATTTCTCAACTGCAACTATTACCGTCGAGTATTCTAATGATCCAACCACTTTTCCAGATGGAAGCTACAGTAGTATAGAAGATACTTATGTTCGAATTTCTGTAACCGACTATGAATTAGAAGAGTTTTTTGTACAAATGTTTGGTATGAGCAAAGAGATAGCTGCTAGTGCTGTTGCCGGACCAAGCCCTCCTGAGGTGATTTTAGTTAATATTGTTCCTATGGCTGTATGTGAAGGAGAAGATGGTGGAGCAAACGGATTTGACCCAGGAACATTATATGCAGTAAAGCTCCCATCTAATCAAAACTCGGATATGGGGCCGGGTAACTTTCAGCTTCTTGATTTTGGTTCCGGGGCCAGCACTGTAAGAGAAGCTCTAGCAGGTGGTTTTGAAACGGAAGTTAATATTAATGACCCGGTTTTAACGAAGCCCGGCAATACGGTTGGACCTGTAGGGCAAGGTTTAAATACTCGCTTTGGTCAATATGGTGGTGGTGGGGTCAATGCGGCAGACCATCCTTCTGATGTTTATGTACGTCAACCAGTTGAAGAGGCAACAATGGATAACAGTGGTGTTATCACATACGAGGACGAGTCAGGATCAGGTGGTGAGCCCTGGGGATACTCAGACTATGAAGCCGCTTTACCTGATTGTACTGGTGATAGCGATTGCCGAATTGCACAAGGAGGTCAATATAACCGAAGGATTTTACCTGTACCAATAGTTGACTGTACGGGAGCTACTGGTGGTGTGAACTCATTTACAATTACAGCAATAGGTTGTTTCTTTTTACTACAAGAGGCACCTACAAATAATGGTAGTAAACAACCTGTGTTTGGTGAGTTCATTGAAGAGTGTACTGCTTCGGGTGGCGTGCCTGGCCAAGATGCAGATACAGACGGACCGTATAAAATTGTTCTTTATAAAGACCCTCTGAGTACGGAGTCTTGATATGAATATTCAAAAAAAACAACGAGGCATTGCAGCCGTTGAGTTCTTAATCACAGTTCCTGTATTGGTACTTATTATTGGGGCAGTAACTGAATTTGGTAATGCATTTATCGAGTACAACACCCTAAACAAGATGGCTCGAAATGGGGCTCGATATGCCACAACAGAGGTGACGGGAACGGCGACTTACGATCAAATTGCCGATGAAACAGAAATAAAAAATATTGTTGTTTATGGTACTGCAGCCGTTGGAAATTCAAGTGCGGCACTTATCAATGGGTTAACAACCAATGACATTTCTATCGATCATTCAAATCAATATGTCACAGTTACGATAAATCATACCTATACTCCTATAACGAACTTATTTTCTTCAAGTTTTGAGTTTGGTGTTCCTCTAAATACTTCTGCAATGATGAGGACTGCGCCATGAAAAAAAACTCAGGAATTACGATCATTGAGTTCACATTGGTCTCTACCGCTCTTTTGTTTTTGATTTTGGGTGTAATAGAAGTCGGTCGATACATGTATTCATTACAATTAATCAATGAGATGACCCGAGTTGCCGCGAGGCTAGGTGTAGTTTGTAATGTAGCTGATCAGGACGACATACCGGCGTTGGTCGTTCCAAGTAACGCCCCCGGTGGCTTCACTGCAGCGAACATAGCGTTGGATTACTTAGACAGCACAGGAACTGTCATCGCTGGAGACCCATCAGCGGATGAAGATGTGTTTTTAGAGATTCGTTATGTAAGAGCAGAAGTAGTCGATTTTGATTATCAGTTTTCAGGGCTATTGTCATTTCTGCAAGGTACCATCACTGTACCTAATTTTGAAACTGTCTTACCTAGAGAGAATCTGGGTGAAATAAGAGGTTCGAATACAGATACAGACTGCTAGGAGAATAATGTATGGGAGAGGCTGTGAAGCTAACCAGAAACGATGACAATCAGATACGCTTGAAAACCAGTCTTAATATTTGGGTGTTCTACTCAAGCGATCGATTTCAATTACACATAGGTCAAGAGCTTGCTAAGTGCCAAAGTATTAGCTTTGAGACTATTTCCCTACACAGCCTTGTGGTAGCAAACCTTGCTCAATTCACCGCGCCTGATCTTATTTTTGTTGAAACTGGTCCAAATTGGGCACAAAAGATCGTAGAACTTCAACAGTATGAAGCTCCCGCAGCATCAGAAGGTTATGAAGCCTCTTTGATTGTTTTTGGTAATGAAAGCGATAACGGTGCATTGAAAATTGCGCTCCGTATTGGCGCTGCTGATTTTGTTTCAGATCGGTCTGAGATCAACGCACTTATTCCGATGCTCAAAAATGTAGCAGAGGAAAAAGTGGCCAGCAGAGATTTAGGTCAGATGTACGCTTTTGTAAACTCAAAAGGTGGTGCAGGTGCATCGACGTTGGCGCTCAATTCCGCCATCACGATCGCGAAAGAGTTTCCTGACAAAGTTCTATTGCTTGATTTGGATCTGCAATTTGGCGTAATTGAGGACTATCTCAACGTATCTTCGCCTTACAGTTTATCTGATGCGATTGCGAGTGTTTCTGATCTAGATGAAGTCTCACTGGCTAGTCTCGTTACCAAACACTCTTCAGGGTTACATGTGCTCGGTTTTAAGCATGAGAATACCCATGATAATTACGATAAAGCGAAGCATATAAACAAATTGCTTCCTATACTTAGGGAGTTTTACTCTTATGTGATTGTTGATCTTTCTAGAGGGGTTGATCGTCTTTTTGCTCCGGTGATAGCGCCAGTTACAAAGGTGTTTCTTATTACGCAGCAGAACTTGGTTTCGATAAAAAATACGACACGCATTGCTAAGTTATTGGCTTTAGATTTTGGTATTGGTACGGAGCAACTTGAAGTCATCGTGAACCGCTACGAAAAGCGTCAATCGATTAAGTTGAAAGATATAGAAGCAACCATACTAGGTGTCAAAGTACACATGGTCCCAAATGATTTTAAAGTAGCGATTGAAAGTGCCAATTTGGGGCGACCATTTATAGACTCAAAGAAAAAGAGTGCATTAGCAAAGTCAGTGGCGGAATTTACCCTAACCATGATGCCGGAACATGAACAAAAGCAAGGTTGGTTTAAAAGCCTTTTTTCCTAATGGAGTAGGGAGTCGGGATGTTTTTTAAAAGAAAGAATATAAACCCTGAACTACAAGAGAAATTAGCGGAAGCTGAGAACCAGAATTCTGATAGTGAGGGCAGTGGACAAAAAAATGTAGCTGAATCATTGTCGAATAGCCCCGACGCATCAAGTAATGCTGGAGAGAGAAAAGCTCGAGAAATTCAGGAAAGAGATAAAGCCGTTGATGAGGCAAAAAAGCAGCTTGAGCAAGAGTTAGAGACTAAGCATTACTATCATCAACGTTTGCTTGAAACACTCGATCTAGGTTTGCTGGCCAGTTTAGAGCAAGAGCGTGCTAAAAAAGATCTGCATGATGCGATTGTGCAGTTAATGGCTGATGATCAAACCCATGCGTTAAGTGCTGAAGGTCGAAAGCGAGTTATTACCCAAATTGAAGATGAAGTCTTCGGTTTAGGGCCTCTTGAGCCACTTCTTAATGACTCTACCGTCTCGGATATTCTTGTTAACGGCCCTAAAAGTGTTTTTGTCGAGCGTCGAGGCAAGTTGGAATCGACCCCTTATACTTTTTTAGATGATCGCCATTTAAGAAACATCATCGACCGAATTGTGAGTCAGGTAGGGCGTCGTATCGACGAAGCCTCTCCAATGGTTGATGCGCGTCTTCTAGATGGTTCCCGTGTGAATGCCATTATCCCTCCTTTAGCATTAGATGGCCCTTCCGTCTCTATTCGTCGCTTTGCCGTTGATAAACTCACAATGGATAATTTACTCGGTTACAACTCCTTATCAGAACCAATGGCAAAGTTTGTTGAAGCCGCAGTTCATGGGGAATTAAACGTATTGATTTCCGGCGGTACTGGTTCAGGCAAAACAACCACGCTAAATATTTTCTCAAGCTTTATTCCAAGTGACTGTCGCATTATAACCATTGAAGATTCAGCAGAGCTTCAATTGCAACAGCCTCATGTGGTCCGGCTTGAAACTCGACCTGCCAATTTGGAAGGGAAAGGTGAGATCACGCAACGTGATTTGGTTAAAAACACGCTTCGTATGAGACCCGATAGGATTGTATTAGGAGAAGTACGTGGCAGTGAAGCAGTTGATATGTTGGCTGCAATGAATACAGGTCACGATGGTTCATTGGCAACGATACACGCCAACACACCAAGAGATGCGCTGAGCCGAGTCGAGAATATGTTCTCAATGGCTGGCTGGAACATTTCGACTAAGAATTTACGTGCTCAAATTGCGTCAGCAATCCACCTTGTTGTGCAAATGGAAAGACAAGAAGATGGTGGTCGAAGAATGACCAGTATCAGTGAAATAAACGGCATGGAAGGTGAGATAATTACCATGTCAGAAATATTTAAATTTCAACGTCAAGGAATGGATGAAGACGGTAAGGTTATTGGTTACTTCACGGCCACTGGAGTAGTTCCCGCTTGCCATGACCATTTGTCTAAAAAAGGTCTGCACATGCCATTTGAAATTTTTAATGAGACATATCAATAGGAGTGGTAAGTCATGGGACAAGATCCGACGCTCTTTTATGTATTACTCTTTTTTGCCGTGGTGTTTATCTCTCAAGCGCTGATATTACCTGCTGCCGGGAGTAAAGCGAAACACAAAGAACTTTCCGAACGATTAAAAGAGTCGCAATCCAATTTGGATGAAGAGACACGTTCACTTCTTCAAGAGCACTATTTAAAGAGCTTGACGCCAACCGATAGGAAATTGGTTCAGATAGGCGTTTTATCAAACCTGAAAAAGAATATAGAACTATCAGGCTACGATTGGTCATTGAGTAATACACTGGCGGTCACTTTTATGATTGCCCTTAGTTCCTCAATTATTCTGCTTATTCTTAACCAACCTTGGTATGTGGAAATCGCCTCATTTATTGGTGTTTGGGTATTGATGCACATGATGATTCAGAGAAAAATCTCAAATCGGTTAGCTACTTTCGAAGAACAACTTCCTGATGCGTTGGATATTATGCGCCGTATGTTACAAGCCGGTCAGCCTGTTACTCAGGCTTTTAATGAAGTGGGAAATGAGATGCCAGCTCCTATTGGTATCGAATTTAAAAATACCTTTAACCTACTCAATTACGGTTATGACATGCGCCTTGCAATCATGCAAATGGCTGAACGAACTCCTACTGTATCCATGCTGGCCTTTTCTAGTGCAGTTCTATTGCAGAAAGAAACGGGTGGTAACTTATCTGAAAACCTAGAGAAAGTATCCCATGTATTAAGGGCTCGCTTTAAGTTACAACGAAAAATCAAAACTATTTCGGCAGAGAGCCGTTTATCTGCTTGGATTTTGGTTTTGTCACCGTTCATCTTGTTTATTTTCATGTCCATTATCAATCCCACTTATGTAGCGCCATTGTACGAAGATCCTAGGGGGATGACGTTAGTGAGTGGTGGGATTATTAGTCTATTTTTTGGATCAATATGGATCCGAAATATTATTAACTTCGAGGTGTGATATGGAACGCCTTATGGAGTTACTTAATCAAGTAAATATAGATGAACAAGTGTTTTTTCTACTATTGATATTATTAACGACCAGCCTACTCGTTATGTCTATAGCGTTTATTTTCTTTGGCTTTAAGTCTCCGATAAAGAAAAAGCTTGAAGAGATCCGTAAGGAGTCCGGCAGCCAGAAGCTTAAAAAGAATCGTACATTTGATAATACGCTAGAGTCTTTAGCACCAATGATGACGCCCAAAAACTCAAAAGAGAGTGAGAGTATTCGCCATCAGTTGATGCACGCTGGCTATCATGATGCTGATTCGCTGACAATTTTCTATGCAATTAAAGTATTTAGTTTCGTTGTAGGACTGCTCATGGCGGGAGGGTTCTATTACTTTGCTCCTGACATGGGCAACCTGAGAATGGCTATGGCTGGTAGTGTTGCTTTTGGTATGTTTGCCCCCAATGTTGCACTTAATCATGTGGTTAAAAAACGCCAATCTAGTATAAGAGGCGGAGTTCCTGATGCGCTAGACTTACTTGTAGTATGTACGGAATCAGGTCTTGGTTTTAATTCCGCACTCCGACGTGTTGCTGATGAGTTAATGATCTCTCACCCTGAGTTTGCTGATGAATTAGATACTGTATGTGCCAAGATTAAAGCTGGGGTTGAAATGTCAGATGCATTTGAAGACTTAGTTGAGCGTACGGGTGTAGTTGAGATCACTGGCTTGGTTAAAATGCTTGCTCATGCTTCTAAGATTGGTGGCAGTATTTCTCAAACGTTGCGCGAATATACTGAAGATTTTAGAGACCGTCGCAATCAGGAAGTCGAAGAAATTGCAGCTAAGATCCCAACAAAAATGATTTTTCCATTGTTACTCTTTATCTGGCCATGCTTTTTTATCGTTGCGATAGGGCCATCCATGCTGAGTCTCACTGCAACGCTAGGCAATTAAGGAGAGTTTATGAAAGGATGTAGATTATTACTTGGTATTGGCTTATCACTGGTATTGACATCGTGTGCTACTGAACCTGAACAACCAGGTTTTGATACCACTTTATATGATGGGCGACCAGTCGATACATTATCGTCAGATGCGCCACCACTCAATGAAAAAGAAGCCATTATGCGTGGTGATATCGCGCTGAGTAAGAACAATATCGATTTGGCACTGTATGAGTACATTCGTTCGCTCTCCTTTCCTGATGGTCAATATCATGATCAATCATTGTATAATATTGGTCGAATTCACCAATCACGTGGCAATCTTGCATTAGCTGAAAAATCTTACTCAATCGCACTGCAAGAGAATCCAAACAACATAAAGGTACTTGAGCAATTAGGCAGTATTTACGCAAAATCTGGCGATGTTGATCAGGGTTATAGTTACTATTTACGCGCATTGAATGCCGATCAAGTTCGATTACAAAGTATCACGACACTTAACCCGGATGATTTAGTGAACCCTGAGGATGTGGAGGAGTTACAAATTGATAATGAGTCACCAGTAACAGCTTACATGGGGCTTGGGGTGTTAACCGATGTTAAAGCGAACCATGTGTTAGCGCAGGCCTTTTACAAGAAGGCACTATTGATAAAGCCTCGCTCGATTAAAGCTCAAATCAATACGGGCTATTCCTACTATATGTCAGGAGATTACCAAACGGCGTTGAAATATACCTTATCTGCATTGGAGCAAAATCCCAATGATGAAAAAGCTCAGAATAACTTAGCTCTGATCTATTTGAGTAAAGGTCAGATCAAGCGTGCAATTAATGTCTTTATGCGTCAAATGGATGCGGCGGAAGCCCTCAATAACGTGGGGTACTTCTTAATACTTCAAGGGAATCCAGACAAGGCTATCCCTTACTTACAGCAGGCAATAGATAAAAAACCGTCTTACTATAAAGTCGCTAATGAGAACTTAGAGCGAGCACTTGCTGAGGTGAGAGCAAAAACAATTGAAAATCCTGTTGATGTTGATGTTGATGTTCAGTAATAACGTCTACTTAGAAAAAATGAATACAGTTCGAAATTAAAAGGAGAGCGAGTGCTCTCCTTTTTAGTAGCTAGGGTTGATAGTCGCGCTCCTGAGCGGCGTACTAATAGCTCATGGTGACTAAATAAGTCCTGAAGCAATGCCAGATAAAGCAAAGAACACAACCATCCATACAATCGGTAGTTTAAGCTGTTTCAATAAAAAGAAACCGATCAATACCAGAGATATATCGAGACCGCTAAATATGGCACTCGTAAACACTGGTTGATATAAGGCTGCAATTAAAAGACCAACTACAGATGCATTAACGCCTGAAATAGCACCTGATACTTTATGGTTGCTTGCTAGCTGTTGCCAGTTTTTTAATACGCCAAGTAGCAGTAGGAAGCCGGGCAAAAATACGGCTAGTGTCGCAACGATAGCACCAACTACAGGGCTTTCAGGGAGCATTTCAAAGCCAATATACGTAGCAAAAGTAAACATTGGCCCTGGAACAGCTTGAGCAGCAGCATAGCCAGTTAAAAACGCATCTGTACTTATCTGGTCGCCTACAATGTTTTGCAGCAGTGGAAGTACAACGTGGCCTCCACCAAAGACTAAACTACCCGCCTGAAAGAAATCACTAAACAATGCAATGCTCGGATCTAGGTATGTAATAAATGGTACGCCCAGTAGTAAAACAGCAAATAAAACTAAGGGCCATAGAGAAGGCTTAAAGGGTGTATTGTCTGGCTGTGGGGTTGAAGTCGCTAGATACTTCACGCCTATGAGTCCGGATATTAGTAAAACAACAATTTGGGTTGCGATACTTGGCATAATAAGTAATGCAGCCGCGGTCGCGACGCACAATCCGACAGTTAAAGTCTGCTTACAGAAATTTTTATACATCCCCCAAGCAGCGTCGGCAACCACCACCACAGCGAGTAGTTTCAAACCGTGAATGATACTTTGAAATAACGAGTGTTCAGTGAGTTGGCTACTTAAAACAGCCAAAGCGAGCATGATTAATACTGAAGGTAGTGTGAAGCCCAAGAAAGCCATACTTGCACCACCGAGCCCCGCTTTTTTGTAACCAATAGCAAAGCCAACCTGACTCGAACCTGGTCCGGGTAAAAACTGACTTAGAGCAACGATTTGACCATACTCTTTATCATCCAACCACTGTCTCTTTTCCACAAACGCATTGCGAAAATAGCCAATGTGAGCAGCAGGACCACCAAAACTGATCCAACCTAAAGCAAAGAAGGTTTTAAAAATAGACCACATAATTTTCTCTACATTTTAAATTAGTAATTACATTCGGCGGTACTGTATGAAATGCACTAGAATGATTCAAATTAATAGATTTAATCTGTACTATTAATCAAATAGGATTACTGGTAACAAACGTATATTGGATAGTATCTGATGAGTGATATTAATTGGAAAAACATAGATTTAAATCTACTAGTGACATTCTCTCAGCTTTACCAATACCGCAGTGTTAGTGTTGCAGCCGAAAAAAGTTATGTCAGTCAGTCAGCAATGAGCCACAGTTTATCTCGCCTGAGAATACTTCTCGATGATCCTCTGTTTGTGCGCAAAGGACACAGCATGGAGCCTACAGAGCGGTCGAATCAAGTCGCGCCAGTGGTTCTCAAGTTGCTTGATTCAATTTCAACACAGCTACTTGCAACAGAAACCTTTCAGCCAGAGAACTACGAAGGTGTATGTCGAGTAGGACTTACCGATTACGCTGAATTTATTTATGCCCCCGTTTTGTATGATGAAATTCGTCATAGTGCGCCTAAAGCGCAAGTCAGCTTTATCAATGTGAATCGATACAATTACGTTAAATTGGCGGAGCAGGAGAAGCTTGATGCGGTGATAGGCAGTATTCCCGAAGTCGATACATTATTTAATTCAGCGAAACTTTATACCGAAAAGCATGTTTGTTTGTTCGACCCTGAACAAGTCACGTTTGAAGGGCAATTGACAATAGAGTGTTTCGCAAATATTGATCAAGCATTGGTTAGTGCTGACGGTAGCTTATCGACTCAAGTTGATAAGCGTTTAGCTCTACTCGGTTTAGAACGCCAAGTAACTGTCGCATCACGTAATTTCTTAACAGTTCGTAGCTTGTTAAATAAACGCCGTTTAATCGCGATTGTTCCTGAGCTAATGGCAAAAACAGATGCATTTAATGATCATTTAGTGACAGCTGCACCTCCAATAGAAGTGCCTGATTTTGATATTTCGCTATTGTGGCGAGTAAGTAAGCATAAGGATGAAAAGAGCGAGTGGCTACGCCGTTTAATTTCCAGTGTTGTGGCGAAGAACTAACGACTATAGATATCAGAAAGAATTTATAAGCCTCGAGTATTGAGTGACGTTAGTTGTCTCTATTAAGCTTTGTTAAAGCCAGTCCTACTGCTTTCCACATTACTATCGTTAAAATAGCGCTGACATAGCCATCAATTGCGTAGTGCCACGCAAGGTGTACAGACCCAATTTGAATAATAAGTGCATTCCCCCACATTAAGTATCCGAGTATCTTATTTTTTCGGTAACTTCCCAGAGCCATCAGAACTGCAATGGACACATGCATGCTTGGCATGGCTGATATGCCAACACCTATTCCTCCCTCACGGCTTAAGTACTTCAGCCAGAGAGCATCTTGAACATCAATAGCCCAAACGGGAGGAAAGCCAATTTCCAATAGCTGCCTGCTCTGTGTTCTTAAAATATCGATTAAAGGTAAGAAGTAGTTATGCTCAGGGTTGAGTAGGTGGATATAACAGGGCCCTGCGGAAGATAATAGAGTCGCCGAGAGTCCACCAATAAGAAGCCAACTTGATAGGAAACTGAGTAAGTATTGGTCACGTAGTAATTTTGATTTTCTGTCAATTACGAAGAATAGTAATGACCCCCACATAAGAAGAAACCATGTGTGATAGAAAAAATTAAGGACAAAGGTTGCATATTTATTCGAAAACACGGCGTGTGATAATTCCCATGGTGATACACCAAAGTGCAGCCATTTATCGAATTGATAAAATACAAGGTCATACTCAAAAGGATGAAGGTCGGGAATGATGGTTTTTAAGTAGGTATAACTAGACAAAGTAAAATTAAGGATAAGAATCAATAATATAAATGAAATGGATTTAGATATAGGTTGGAAAAATGAAATGATTTTTTTTATATAGCGCACTAGTGGGTGAGGTGTGCGATGGAACAGCAAATAGCAATAATAGTAGACGCTCCACACTAGAAAAGAGACGTAGCACATACTGGCCAAACTTCTTAAATATGTAAACACATCGTACTGAATATTGACTTCAAATCCGGTTAGCTTTGAAAGCAAATAAAGGCTAGTGCAAGTAAATAGTACGTACCCATAAAGGATTTTATCTTCGCTAAAAGCAAGCTTGATACTTACCCATTGAACTTTCCATGTCTGCCTACGAGGCGTTGTATCCATACTCAATTAGTTCCCCCTAACATATCACACTACCTTCTTACTAATAGCATAGACCAGAATGAACGTTACCTAGTGAAGCCCACAAATAGCCGTCATAGGGTTATTTGTTCGGTAGATCCGGCAGCAAGCACTTATAACCAAGCCATATCTGAGTTTTAAACTCTGAAGCTTGCTCTACTTGAGGGTAAATATCGACACGTTGCTTCACTTTGTTTGTGATAAAGAAAATACACAGAACAGAGAGAAAAATAATGATGGTATGTTGATAAAGAGAACTATGGCGAGCAAGTGGTGGTGTCGGCTTCATGCTCGCCCAATACATAGCAATACTAAATGTGCCGATCAACTGGCTTATTGGGGAGTCCAATACCCCAGAAACTAAGCTATAGGTTAGACCTATCAACATACTGAGGCCGGTAACTCGAACCATCTGATTTTTAGTTTTCGCAACCGATACAAAACCATAAATAAGAAGAGCAAAGTAGGAGACAAGAGGCACTATACCCCAACTAATATTTGTCCATTGAGGCCAGTTAGGTGGTTGTGAAAAACTCTCTTTTAAACATAGAAAAGAGTCGCCACCCAGCCCCCAGAAGCTTGTCAGTGAAAAGGCTTCAAGCCACAAGGTTATTTGCCCTGATGATTCCGTTTTGAGTGTGCTCCACGTAAACACATTGCCATGTAAAAACCACTCAGGCACAGGGGAGAGTAAGACGAGTTTGAATACTATGCCAAATATAATGGACTGAATGAGTAGCGTGATGATCTCTTTACGCCAGTTTGCCTCTAGCCATGCCCATAAAAGGATTGAAACCACGCCTACTGCGGCAATTCCCTGCGCATCGGTGGCGAGAATAGTCGTCACATTAAGTGCACAAACGATCCGCATGACATAATGGAAATAATGCTTTCGGTTACACATGATTGTGAGATAAAAAATAGGGATAAGTAGCCATATTTGAACTTGATTGATAAATCGAGGATTTAATATTGAATGGATGGATTCTGGTAATTGCATGTAGGCACGAAACCAAAATACTGATGCGATGGATAAAAATAGAAAAATAGAGATCCAAGAGAAGTACTGATAAACCAACACTCGGTGGTGGCGCAATATAGGGACTAAGCTGGTGGCGACAATAGCGAGGCCGAGTATGTAGAAGTAATTCTCTTGTGCATTCCAAACATAAACACGTTGCCAGTTTGCAATAGCTGCAAAGGTAAACAGAGCCATAACAAGGGCAGTACACAATGGTGTGACATTACTAAAGGTTGACCAAAACTGAAATCGATGCTCTTTAAAAAGAGCGAGTCCCAAGCAGAAAACAACAATAATAGCGCAAACAAAGAGTCGCTTAGAGTCATACATCCATAACGATTCACCACGAGTCATCACGGTATTGAAACTAAAAAAGAGGCAGCCGATAAAAATAGCCGAAAGCAGTATTCTATTGGGTAGCTGTGCTTGCTTCATACACTCCATAGCCTTTTGCTTTTTATAAGAGTGTAGACCAATCTAAGCCTTTGGTGCTTGCTATACGGTGGTTCTGGCGACAATCGCTCGGTTTTTAGTACGTGATACCAATAAACAAGCACTTACTATTTATAAAGAGAATTTAACCCACTCTTTTTTCCGCCAGCGCCTTGCCATTATTAAGCCTCTAAACCATTCATCAAGTGCAATCGCCATCCATGCACCCAATACGCCATACCCCCAATGAACACCAAACAAGTAGCTCATTGCTACGCCAATCCCCCACATACTCAATATGCCCATTTGGACGGGAAACTTAATATCTCCCGTCGCCTTGAGTGCCGAAATAAAGATAAGATTAAATACTCGGCCGGCTTCAAGAAGGATTGATCCTGTTAATAAGCTAGCGGTGATGACAACGATCTCTGGTTCATGAGTGAATAAATGAATTAACTCGAAACGAACGAAATAGATTGCAACCATTAATGAGGTTGACGCTAAAAAGCCAACCACAAAATATTTCTGGACCCTAGTTAATATCTCATCTGTCCAACCTTTACCAACATAGTAACCCGTTTGAATCTGCGTCGCTTGCCCAAGAGCGAGTGAGAAGGCAAATGCGATGCGGGCAATATTTTGTGCATAGGTGAAGGCTGCAAGCGATGAAGTACCCATCTGAACCACGAAATAGACGATTGCCATTTGCGCCATGTTATACGACAGCACTTCCCCTGCATTCATGCCGCCGATCTTGATGATCTTGCGGTAAATCTCATTTGGTATCTGCTTGTATTGATGGAAGGGTAATTCAATATCTTTCTTTTTCAAGACAACCCAAAGCATTCCGGTGGCGATAACTTGGCTAATCACCGTTGCAATCGCGACCCCTTCAACACCATAAACAGGGATTCCAAAAGGTTGATAGAGAGCGATGTAGTTACCAATGACGTTGATAGCCCCTGCGATGAGGTTAATCACCATAGGCGATCGGGAATAACCGTGGCTGCGTAATATCGTCGCTAAGACAATACCAATCGTTAGGTTAAACGTCATAGCACCACTGATTACAAGATATTCATAGCCGTACTGTTCAACTTGAGCTTCTAGCCCATAGAGAGGTAAAAAGTAGTGTGCCCCTAAAATAGCGATGACGCTGAGCGCAATACCGAGAATGACCGATAGGATAACGCTGGCGATACCCACATAACTAGCGTCTTGCGCGCGTGATGAGCCATTGTATTGAGCGATTAAAATGCCAGTACCGCTGCTGACCATAGATGAAACGATAATTAAGAAGAATGATATTTGCCCAATGACACCAACGGCGGATACGGCTTTGTCTGAATACCCACTCAACATAAATACATCGCTGGTATTGAGCGCTGTTCTTAGCAATATCTCAACAAATATTGGCCAAGTTAAGGCAACAATACTCATTCGTTTGTTCATCGTGGAGTCGGTGTCTGGCATCAAAGTGGCTCAAAGGAAAAGATAACGCGCCATTTTAGAGTGCGCTATGAGTAAACGGTATCTGAATATGGCAAAAAATAGCTATGGAATAGGGTAAACCTTATAAAGTGCACACAGAGCACTTAATGCGTAATGTGCGTGAAAATATTTCATAATGAAGTTGTTCAAACAGCAATAATTCCCAGCCCTTATGGCAACGTTTCCACCCGGCTGCATTTATTTGTCGTTTTCTTTGTGGATCTGGTTTCAATTCAACCTTATTAGCAATCAGTTAAAATCGTGACACAGCACTCTTTTTGTATCGCTGTATCGAATTTTCCGCTCTAAAATCGTACAAAGTGTTACCGTCATCATAGAAATAACATAAATCGTTACATTTCCTTCGAGAGTGAACAAACTTTTAACCAATTCACATTAATTGTTCTAAATATCACTATACTCGATTGGGTAAACGTTTCCATTCATTGTTTGAATATAACAAAAAGACGTTTTTACCTCCTACACCCTTTAGAAAGACACAATTACAAATAGGACTTGTTCAATGAGAAAGCTAACACTATTGGCAACGCTGTGCGCCGGAATGACTTTTGGAACTCAAGCTATCGCAGATACGACGATTGGTTTCACTGTCTATAAGTATGACGATAACTTCATGTCTGTTGTGCGCCAAGCAATTGTAAAAGAAGCAGATCAAGATGGTGATACTCGTATCTTGATGAATGATTCACAAAACAACCAGTCGATGCAAAACGACCAGATTGATGTGATGTTGGCGCGTGGCGTAAAAGCGTTAGCAATCAACTTGGTGGATCCAGCTGCTGCACCAGTGATTATCAAAAAGGCAAAAATGGATGATGTGCCAATTGTGTTTTACAACAAAGAACCGTCAGCAAAAGCACTCGCCAGCTACGACAAAGCTTACTACGTGGGTACAGACTCTAAAGAGTCGGGCATTATTCAAGGCGACTTGATAGCGCAGCATTGGCAAGCGAACCCAGCTTGGGACCTTAATGGTGATGGCGTAATTCAATATGTACTTCTAAAAGGTGAACCGGGCCACCCAGATGCAGAGGCGCGTACTTCTTACGTTATTAGCACTCTGAATGACAGTGGGCTTAAAACTGAAAAACTTCATCTTGATACTGGCATGTGGGATACCGCTATGGCGAAAGATAAGATGGATGCATGGATTTCAGGCCCGAACGGAAGCAAAATTGAAGTTGTTATTGCCAACAATGATGGCATGGCAATGGGCGCGATAGAGTCGCTGAAAGCGGCAGATTCTGATTTACCTGTATTTGGTGTCGATGCACTAAGTGAAGCTCTCGCATTGGTTAAATCAGGAAAAATGGCGGGTACTGTTCTAAACGACGCAGGATCTCAAGCGAAAGCGACCTTTGAATTAGCACGCAACTTGGCTAACGGTAAGCCTGCGGCAGAAGGTACTCAGTGGGAAGTTGTCAACAAAGTAGTGCGTGTTGCCTACGTGGGCGTTGATAAGAGCACTTTAGAGTAATTTTCTAACGATTAAAGTAAGTAAGGGGCGTTTTGCTCCTTACTCATTTCTCACTCTGTAGTAAGTGAAGCCATGGCTAATCAAGAAGAATTCCTGTTAGAGATGACAGGTATAAGTAAAGAGTTCCCGGGTGTTAAGGCATTGGATAAGGTGAACCTTAAGGTTCGTCCACATTCCATTCATGCTTTGATGGGCGAGAATGGAGCAGGGAAGTCTACCCTCCTTAAGTGTCTGTTTGGCATCTATGAAAAAAATGAAGGCGATATAGTCTTCCTTGGCGACAAGATTAATTTTCAATCGTCAAAGCAAGCGCTGGAATCAGGCGTGTCGATGGTACACCAAGAGCTAAACCAAGTTTTACAGCGTACCGTGATGGACAATATCTGGCTTGGTCGTTATCCAAAAAAAGGTTTTTTTGTCGATCACGACAAAATGTATCGTGACACTAAAGCGGTATTTGAAGAGCTTGATATTGATATCGACCCAAAAGTAAAAGTGTCGACGTTATCAGTATCGCAAATGCAGATGGTGGAGATCGCCAAAGCATTTTCCTATAACGCACGTATCGTGATCATGGATGAGCCAACATCATCACTGACTGAAAAAGAAGTAAATCACCTATTTACCATCATTAAAAAGCTTAAAGAAAAAGGCTGTGGCATCGTTTATATCTCCCACAAAATGGAAGAGATTTTTGCCATTTGTGATGAAGTTACCGTGCTGCGAGACGGTCAGTGGGTAGATACTAAGCCATTGAAAGATCTCGATATGGATAAGATAATTGCCATGATGGTCGGCCGAGATCTCACACAGCGTTTTCCTGAAAAGGATAATGAACCGAAAGATACCATTCTCAAAGTCAGTAATCTCACCGCTTTAAATCAACCTTCTATAAAAGATATCAGCTTTGAGCTTCGCCAAGGAGAGGTGTTAGGTATTGCAGGGCTTGTGGGTTCTAAACGAACAGACATTGTTGAAACACTGTTTGGTGTACGTGAACGCAGTGATGGAGAAATACACCTCCACGGTCGGCCAATGAAAAACCGCGATGCTCATGAAGCTATTGGTAATGGTTTCGCGTTGGTTACCGAAGAACGTCGCTCTACTGGGATCTATTCAAACCTCGATATTACGTTCAATTCACTGGTCGCGAATGTTGATGAATATAAATCTACTTTGGGCCTGCTAAGTAATAAAAAAATGAGCAGTGATACCCAGTGGGTGATTGATTCAATGCGAGTGAAAACACCGTCTCATGCCACCAATATCGGTTCGTTATCGGGCGGTAATCAGCAAAAAGTGATTATTGGTCGATGGCTGCTAACTAGCCCTGAAATATTGATGCTTGATGAGCCGACTCGCGGTATTGATGTGGGGGCTAAATACGAGATTTATCAATTGATTTTGGACCTCGCGAAAAAAGGAAAAGGGATCATTATTATCTCATCAGAAATGCCGGAGCTTCTCGGAGTGACCGACCGAATTATGGTGATGAGTAATGGCCGCAATGCTGGGATCGTTGAGACAAAAACAACGACTCAAACTGAAATTATAGAACTAGCTTCTCGCTATCTTTAAGGAATATCTTAGATGGATACTTTAAAAAGACTGAGCATGTTGAAATACCTCAAAGAAGGCGGTATTTACGCGGTACTGTTCATCTTACTTGCGGTCATTGTTATTCAAGAACCGTCATTTTTAAGCTTACGTAACTTAAGTAATATTCTGACTCAATCATCAGTGCGTATCATTATTGCGCTTGGTGTTGCGGGTCTTATTATTACTCAAGGTACTGACCTTTCTGCGGGTCGTCAGGTTGGTTTAGCGGCAGTATTGTCGGCCACCTTACTTCAAGCTACTGATAACGTGAACAAGGTTTTTCCGGCTCTTGGTGAAATCCCAATTGTCGTGGTGATTATTGCAGTCTGCGCCGTTGGCGCTTTGATTGGCCTGATCAACGGTATTATCGTCGCGTATTTAAAAGTGACGCCATTTATTGCCACCTTGGGCTCAATGATCATGGTGTACGGCGTTAACTCGCTCTACTTTGATTCAGTAGGGGCATCCCCAATAGCTGGCTTTGATGATCGTTTTTCTGAATTTGCTCAAGGGTTTATTCGCCTCGGTGACTTTAGGCTTTCATACTTAACCTTCTACGCCATTTTTGCGATTGGTTTTGTCTGGGTACTATGGAATAAAACGGTCTTTGGTAAGAACATTTACGCGATTGGTGGTAACCCAGAAGCGGCGAAAGTATCCGGTGTTAATGTTCCTATAACTTTGCTTAAAATCTATGCATTATCCGGTGTGTTCTACGCATTTGGCGGCATGTTGGAAGCGGGGCGCATAGGTAGTGCAACCAATAACTTAGGCTTTATGTACGAGCTAGATGCTATCGCTGCCTGTGTGGTGGGCGGAGTGTCATTTGCTGGTGGTGTTGGTAGTGTGATGGGGGTCGTAACCGGCGTTCTTATCTTTACCATCATTAACTACGGTATGACCTACATTGGCGTAAGCCCTTACTGGCAGTACATTATTAAAGGCGGCATCATTATCTTTGCGGTCGCGCTCGATTCAATGAAGTACGCGAACAAGAAATAGTGTAGCAGCTTTAAGATACGACTAAATATTAGGTCACGTAACTATTGAGCGCTAAGGTTCCCCTTGGCGCTTTTTTGCACTCTATTAATCAATAGAAACTTGGATCATTCAGAGCAACCCCATACTCCCCTGAACCCCATACCTTATTTGCTACGTCGGTCGTCACCTCTGACTATACTTCAAACTTATTGTATAACACCCAACTACACGCCCTCTCTTTATGTAATCGTTTCCAAATCGGTTCGAAAACAACATGGTAAATATATTTACCATGTTGTTTCGAGTTCTTTTTGATAAGCATTCTCCCTAAATTTACTATTGATAATGTTGTTTGTAACTTAGTTGTCGGCTAAATACATTAAAGCCTATTCATTATATACAGCCTTGTGTAGGCGTGATCTTTCTCACGGTGTTGGTGTCTGTTATTTCTCAGATCACAGTTTTCACGTTCATGACTAACTGTTCATTTTCTTAAATGATAGATTTTGTGTAAACGTTACCAAAGCGTTCCCTACAATAAGAGAGATAACACAATGAAAAAGACGATGACCAAAGGATTGATTGCTTCTGCTATCGGTATGTCGCTGTTTAGCCAAGCTTTATTGGCTGAAGAGGTTACTGTGTGGGCATGGGATCCAAACTTTAACGTAGCCATTATGGAAGAAGCGGCAGCACGTTACACCAAAGAGAATCCTGATGTGACATTTAACATCATTGATTTTTCTAAAGGTGAAGTTGAACAGAAGCTTCATACCATGTTGGCGTCTGGCGTAACGTCTGCTTTGCCAGATGTTGTCCTTATTGAAGATTACAACGCACAAAAGTATCTACAATCTTACCCAGGTTCATTTGCACCAATGACTGAGAAAGTGGATTACAGTGCTTTCGCTCCCTACAAAGTGAGCGTAATGAGCTATAACGGCGAAGTATACGGAATGCCTTTTGATACGGGTGTGACGGGCATGTACTACCGTACTGATATTCTGGAAAAAGCAGGTTTCAGCGCTGAAGATATGCACAACATTACTTGGGAACGTTATATTGAAATTGGTAAGCAAGTAAAAGAGAAAACAGGCGTTGCGATGCTTGGAACCAACCCAGATGACTTAGCTATGATTCGTATCATGATGCAGTCTGGCGGTGAGTGGTACTTCAATGAAGACGGTTCTCTAAACCTTGTAAACAACGAATCACTTAAAGAAGCACTAGAAGTGTTTAGGCAGTTGATGTCTGATGATCTTTCTCGCCCTGCTGTTGGTTGGTCTGAATGGGTTGGCACCGTTAACCGCGGCCAAGTAGCAACGATCACAACTGGTGTTTGGATTACACCTTCAGTGAAAGCATCCGATGATCAAACGGGTAAATGGTCAATTGCACCGACACCAAAACTATCAAAAGAAGGGGCGGTTAATGCCTCTAACCTTGGCGGTTCAAGTTGGTACGTATTAGGTACGTCGAAAGTAACCGATACGGCGATTGATTTCTTAAATGACGTTTACGCGAAAGACGTTAATTTCTACGAAACGATTTTGAAAGAACGCGGTGCGGTTGGTTCTTATTTACCTTCTGCAAAATCGGACGCGTACAAATACACATCTGATTTCTTTGCTGGCCAACAAATTTACTCTGATTTCGCTGGCTGGTTAGTTGATATCCCACAAGTGAACTACGGTATCTATACGTATGAAGTAGATAACGCAATCAGTTCACAAATGCCAGCGCTGATGCAGGGTATGCCTGTTGATACAATGCTTGAGCGCGTTCAACAGCAACTAGAATATCAATTACGTTAATACGGCTTACAAGGCACTTATTTAGCGCTAAGATTTCGTATTATCGAATGACTACGCTGAAAGTGCCTTAATTTAATAGGTATGTTTAATGAGTAGTGCAACGCTAGCAAACTCGACAGATAAGAAAATGAAAAACAAAAGTTTTCACCGGTTTTATGACATAAATGGTTGGGCGTTCGTTTTGCCTGCGGTCACGCTTGTGGCTCTGTTTATGATCTACCCAATCCTAAACTCTTTATGGATGTCGCTGCACTCAGGTCGTGGTGTCATGGTGGAGTTTGTAGGATTTGGCAATATTGAGCGTTTATTTAACGACCCATTTTTTATAAAAGCACTGACCAATACCTTTATTTTCTTACTGTGCCAAGTGCCGGTAATGATCTTCCTCTCTTTGGTGCTCTCTTCATGTCTAAACTCACCTAACTTGAAGTTCCGTGGGTTGTTTAGACTTGCGATTTTCTTACCGTGTGTGACATCACTGGTTGCCTACTCAATTCTATTCAAAAGTATGTTCGCGTATGAAGGGATAATGAACCAGTTCTTACTTTGGGCTGGGATAGTTGCAGACCCAATTCCATGGTTGTCTGACCCATTTTGGGCAAAAGTCACCATCATTCTAGCGATCACTTGGCGCTGGACTGGCTACAACATGATCTTTTTCTTATCAGCAATGCAGAACATTGATAAGTCGATTTATGAAGCCGCTACGATTGAAGGCGTGAGTAAAGTGAAGCAGTTCTTCTTCATTACGGTTCCACTGCTTAAGCCCGTTATATTATTTACCACCGTGATGTCGACGATCGGTACGTTGCAGCTGTTTGATGAAGTGATGAACATTACGGAAGGTGGACCTGCAAACGAAACCATGACGTTGTCGATGTACATCTATGACCTGTCATTTAAGTTTGTCCCTAACTTTGGCTATGCCGCGACAGTCTCTTACGTCATCGTTTTCTTCGCAGCTATCTTAGCTATGCTTCAATTCAGAATCGCTAAGGATAAATAATGTCTAAAACAAAAATATCTACTGTTTTTATGTACGCAATGTTAACTATTGCGTCGGTTGTTTCCTTGTTCCCTTTTTACTGGATGCTGGTCTCGACAACGAATACCACAACAGAAATCAACACAGGTAAGTTCACGTTTGGCGACCAGCTGTTTGTTAACTTAGCTCGATTTGCAGAGCAAGTTGATATCACTTTGATCTTTGGTAACACGGCAAAAATCGCGATTTTAAGTACTCTGCTAACACTGCTTATCTCATCGATGGCGGGCTACGGGTTTGAAATTTACAAGAACCGTAATCGTGATCGCGTTTATACCGCGATGCTATTAACCATGATGATCCCATTTGCAGCCATGATGATCCCGCTGTTCACCATGATGGCGAAGCTGAACTTATTGGACACTCACTTTGCGGTTATCTTACCAACGGTTGCATCTGTCTTCATCGTTTTCTACTTTAGGCAGTGCACTAAGGCGTTTCCTAATGAGCTGATTGACGCGGCCCGAGTGGACGGTGTTTCTGAGTGGAAGATCTACTTATACGTTTATCTTCCAGTGATGAAAACAACCTACGCAGCGGCATTCATTATCGTCTTTATGGGCTCGTGGAATGCGTTCTTATGGCCGTTGATTGTATTGCAATCGGCAGAGCTTAAAACGATCAACTTAGTGTTGTCATCCATGTCATCGGCTTACTTCCCTGACTTCAGCGTCATTATGGTTGGGACGGTCTTGGCCACATTGCCAACGCTCGCTGTGTTCTTCTTAATGCAGAAGCAGTTTGTAGCAGGCATGACAGGTTCAGTTAAATAGACACAACCGATACGAATAAAAAGAATAATGGGCCAAGCGACAATGCTGCGCTTGGCTATGAACAAATTAACTCGATAAAGACGTGTTTAACGAAAGCGTTGTACACATCCTGAGGAAGAATTATGGCTGACATCAAGCTATCTAAAATTGTAAAAAACTACGGCGATACAAAAGTGATCAAGGGTGTTGATCTCGATATCAAACAGGGTGAATTTGTTGTTTTTGTAGGGCCATCGGGCTGTGGTAAATCAACGTTGCTGCGTTTGGTTGCTGGCCTTGAAGAGATTACTTCAGGCGATCTAGAAATTGAAAACCGAGTAGTTAACCACCTTGATCCATCTGAGCGTGGCATTGCGATGGTATTTCAATCTTACGCACTGTACCCGCACATGACGGTACAAGAGAACATGGGCTTTGGCATGAAGATGAACGGTTTTC
Organism: Vibrio kyushuensis; assembly: GCF_050337325.1. NCBI lineage: Bacteria > Pseudomonadati > Pseudomonadota > Gammaproteobacteria > Vibrionales > Vibrionaceae > Vibrio > Vibrio kyushuensis. Next base: position 318,062 of record NZ_JAKJSV010000003.1, on the reverse strand, counting down.
CTAAAGAGGAGGTCGCAAGTCGTGTAGACAGAGCAGCAAAAGCACTTCAGCTTGATCAACTAATGGAGCGTAAGCCAAAAGATCTCTCTGGTGGTCAACGTCAGCGTGTGGCAATAGGCCGTGCTATTGTTCGCGATCCAAAAGTGTTCCTATTTGATGAGCCACTATCAAACCTTGATGCAGAGCTGCGGGTTGATATGCGTCTGCAGATTTCAAACCTGCACCGTGAGCTAGATACAACAATGATTTACGTAACGCACGATCAGGTTGAAGCGATGACTTTAGCTGACAAGATTGTTGTACTGCGTGATGGTCAAGTTGAACAGGTAGGGTCACCTTTAGAGCTGTATAACTATCCACAAAATGAGTTCGTAGCAGGGTTTATCGGCTCTCCGAAAATGAATATGTTGCCAGCCACGATTACCGCGATTCAAGGTAACTCAGTCACTATCATCTTGCCTGATCAACAGTCGTTTACATTGACGTGTGAAGCTGCCCGTTTGTCGATTGGCGATAAGGTCACGTTTGGACTTCGTCCAGAGCATCATGCCGCAGGTGTTGAGCTACCAAACCAATTAAAATTCACTATGAGCGATATTGAGCGACTTGGTAACAGTACTTATTTGTTTGGTGAAGTGGGCGGACATCATAACTATAAGATTCATGTTTCTGGTGATATGGAAGCTCAGCGTGGTGATGTAATGACGTTTAGCTTCGCACTCGAAAATACGCACTTATTTAAAGATGGTTTGCGTATCCCAAGTCTGTAGCTTTTCCCCCTAGCTACCGTATTTGAACCTGATAACGTATTAGATAAACAAAAAGCAGTGCATGAGCACTGCTTTTTTTTCATAACATGCCTTTAGAGTATGTTCGTTTAAGACTATGCCAGAGCGACGCTGATGAATAAAACAATCCAACTCAATAGCCAAGATTCAACCATTCTTATTAATTTGTTGCCTAGCCCTGCGATCATCTATTGGGGAGAGAAGTTAGAGTTATTAAGTCATCAGCAGATTGAGAGCTTTTTATCGTTGACTGATAGAGGATTGATGCAAGCTCGAATCGATGAAGATATTCCGCTTACTCTGTGTCCTGAACTTGGCCGAGCGAACTTTGGCTCTCCGGGCATTGAAGCGCATCGAGATGGGCAAGCTTGGGCTCCGCAGCTAAATTACCACTCTCATCAACAGACAGGGCAGACTCTAGTGATAGAGTGCCGAGATGAACTGGCATCGTTAAACGTATCTATTGAGATGACTTTAGATGAAGTATCAAACGTGCTTTCAAAGCGAATGAGCGTCACTAATATCCATCAAGATCTTCTATCTCTTAATCAGTTTGCTCTAACGCTTCCTCTTCCCTATCAAGCGAATGAAGTGCTCTCATTTCATGGGCGATGGAGTAGGGAGTTGCAGTTGCAACGAACGGCATTGCATCATGGTCAATTTACCCAAGAGAACCGCCGAGGAAGAACTTCACACGAATACTTTCCAGGATGTTTGATTGGCGAAGAGAGTTTCTCAGAACAACAGGGGCAGGTTTGGGGCTTTCACTTAGCATGGAGTGGTAATCATCGCTGGAAAGCAGAGGTAAAAAGTGACGGGCGTCGTTTGATGCAAGCCGGAGAGTTATTGCTGCCGGGTGAGGTACAACTAAATCAAGATGAGTGCTACCAAACCCCTACGCTTTATGCGAGCTACAGTTCTCGTGGTATCAATGGGTTGAGAAAACATTTCCACCGTTTTATTCGCGAGAACTTGATTCGATTTGATGACGCGAAAGTTCGACCTGTCCATCTCAACACTTGGGAAGGAATCTATTTTGATCACAAACCTAGTTACCTGAGTGAGATGATTTCTGAAGCCGCTAAAATTGGTGTTGAAAGATTCATTATCGACGATGGTTGGTTCAAAGGACGTAACAATGATAGAGCGGCGTTAGGTGACTGGTTGGTGGATGAAACTAAGTATCCTCAAGGGTTATCTCCGCAGATCAAACAAGTTAATGATCTGGGAATGGAGTTTGGTCTATGGGTTGAGCCCGAGATGTTTAATCCTGATTCTGATCTGTTTCGTTCTCACCCTGATTGGTTATTAGCTACTGACGGATACCGATCTGTCACCGGGCGCAATCAATACCTGCTTAACCTACAAAACCCTAACTGTTTTGAATACCTATACGGCGCGTTAGATACTCTGCTAACTGAGCACAACATCGGCTATTTGAAGTGGGATATGAACCGAGAAATCGTACAGGCTAGCCACCTTGGACGAGCGGCAGTCCATGGGCAAACTCGTGCCTTGTATCGCCTACTGGAGAAGTTAAATCAAGCTCATCCTGATGTAGAGATTGAATCATGCTCCTCTGGGGGCGGGCGGATGGATTATGAGATTTTGCGCTATACCTGCCGTTTTTGGACGTCAGACTGCAACGATGCGTTAGAGAGACAAACAATTCAGCGCAACATGAGTATATTTTTCCCACCAGAGTTAATGGGCGCACACATAGGCCCTAAAAAAAGCCACACCACGCGTCGAATCCATGACATTCACTTTCGAGGTTTAACCGCGTTGTTTGGCCATATGGGAGTAGAGCTGGATCCTGTTGCCGAAACTGAACAAGAGAAGCTGGCGTTTAAGCACTATATCGATCTACACAAACGTTTTAGACCATTGCTTCATTCAGGACAAAACTTCTATCTAGATAGCCAAGACAAAGGCCGACAGGCGTACGGAATGTTTGATGAGAAGCAAATGCTCGTCACAGTCGCGCAACTGGCAATGCCTGAATACATGCTCATGGAACCACTAAAGCTTGCGATGCTCGAGGGGGAGAGTCACTATCTAGTCACACTGGTTAGCTTCCCACAATCAAGTGCGGGCCTAATGAAGCATCAGCCTGCTTGGACCGAAGAAAGTCCACTCATGGTGAAGGGTAGTTTGCTGCAAAAGGTAGGTTTGAGTTTACCGATCTTAGATCCTGAATCGGCAATATTGATCCACATTCAAAGGTGTGACTAATTAGCTTTTTAGAGTGAAGTAATGATTGCGATATCAGAGGGTATTAGAGTTCGAATTGTTGTCGCAGAGGCTTGTAGGGTTGCCAGACAGATTGGGAAAAACGGTTAGAGTGTCGACAAGAAGAAAGTCGCTCCTATTTGGGTTTATAGCGTAAATAGTAGAGCGACTCTTTTGAGTGATTAGCTGGCTGCTCGTGAGAGTCCTAAGTATAAACCTACGACAATTGCGACTACGCTAGCTGATCCCATGATTAGAACTGAAGCTACATTAAGGTCCATGTTAATCCTCTATTTTTTAAGATTTTAAAGACTGAATTATATCGATTAACAGGGTTGGAAAAATGATTTTCGGGTAGGGGTTATTCTCTTGTTACAATTTTTAAATTACGTTTAAAATTGGAAACATTTTCAATTGAAAATCGTTTTTTATTCGTATGTAAAACCCATCTCATTCGCATAATTGTGAGATGAAAATATAGACAGGTTTTATTATATTGAATTGTTCTACAGCTTAAACTGCAACCATATTTTACTGCGCCAGCGTCTGACCATAATAAGGCCTCTAAACCATTCATCCATGGCGATGGCTATCCATGCACCAAGAACGCCCATACTCCAGTGAATGCCGAGTATATAGCTCATTACGACCCCAATCCCCCACATGCTAATTATCCCCATTTTTACGGGGAATTTGATATCACCACTGGCTTTGAGAGCCGAGATAAACACCAAATTAAACGCACGGCCTGCTTCTAGAAAAATAGAAGCGCCAATCAGAGCCGCAGTGAGCTGTATGATTTCTGGATCTTGGGTGAAAATGCTGAGTATTGAGAAGCGACATAGGTAGAACAAGCCCATCATCAATACTGAGACAATAAACCCTGCAACAAAGTACCACTGCACTCGTTGCCAAATTTCGTCGATGTATTGTTTTCCAATGTAATAGCCTGTTTGGATTTGTGTGGCTTGACCAAGGGCTAAAGAGAAAGCAAAAGCGATTCGAGCAATGTTTTGTGCATAGGTGTAAGCGGCTACTGAAGCGGTTCCCATTGATATGACGAAATACATAATGGTTATCTGAGCCATATTATAAGAGAGTACTTCACCCGCATTAAGCGCACCGATCTTCACTATTTTTTTGTATACCGCTTTTGGAATCAAACGATATTGAGCCAGCTTTAGTGGTATTGAGCAGTATCTAAGCATTGCAAAGAGCAATAGTGTGCTGACAATTTGGCTAACGACGGTTGCCATGGCGACGCCTGATACTCCGTAAACAGGGAGTCCGAACGGTTGATAAAGTGCAATGTAGTTACCAATTAGGTTGATCACCCCTGCGATCAAATTGATGATCATCGGTGACTTTGAGTAGCCATGGCATCGCATGATCGTTGAGATCACCACGCCAAACGTGACGACAAAAGTAAAACTGCCACTAATCACAAGATACTCTTTTGCGTAGCTAAGAACTTCAGCTTCTAGGCTGAGAAAGGGCAGTAGATAGAAAGCTGAAAAACAAGCAAACAAACTTAGTATTACACCGACGCCAAGTGCCAATACAAAACTAGCGACGTTTACTTGGTGTGTTTTTTCTTTATTTCCTGCGCCAAGGTACTGAGCAATTAAAATACTGCTACCACTACTGACCATGCTAGAAACGATAAGAAGAAAGAAAGAGATTTGCGTGACAACGCCAATAGCAGAGACGGCTTTATCTGAATAGCTACTTAGCATAAACACATCGCTGGTATTTAGCGCTGTTCGTAACAAAACCTCTATAAATATAGGCCATGTTAGCGCAACAATACTCATGCGTTTGGCTGTGTTTGGCATGTAATAAGCCCTCAGAAAGTGTGACACGGTTCAAAAAAGAAAGCGATGCTAATGCATCGCTTTAATTAAGGACAGTAAAATTTTATTAATATTGCTGATTACAAGTAGTACTCAATACCTAAGTGCCATTTAGTTTCTTCACTCTTATCTGAATCATTAAATGCTAATACACCAAATACTTTAAAGTGATCAGTTACATGGTAGGTTGCGCCGTAGTTGATAGCGTCCGTTTCAGAGTATTTTCCTTGCTTATATTGAACAGTCCCTTTTTCTTCAGTATTACGTTGTGCATAGACTGCACCAAGCGTCCACTGATTGATGTCATAAGTAGCGGCAACTTCGAAATCGAACCATTCATCTTTCTTATTTGTAGCCGTGTCTTGGATGTCAGCAAAAGAGGCTACGCCACCAAAGGTCCAACTAGCAATACGGTACTGTAAACCTGCCCAATATTGGTGTTGGGTCTCATTTTCGTTGTATACGCCGTTATCCCAATCCATTTCTTTTTCTTTGCCGTAAACATATCCAAGACCAATATCTAAACCAAAGTCTGTTTTGTACTTACCTGACATGTTAAAGCTAGTGGCACCGTCATGGGTATCTCCACTGTTTAGAACATAAGCTGCTGAGAAATCGAATTTTTCTTTCCATACTTTGTAGGCGATGGTGTTGTCATTCCACCAGTTTTCACCATCTTGCGCACCCACGATTCGGCGACCGTCAAAGATAGACTCAGAAACAATATCTGCCATTGGGCGAACATTCCATAACACGTTCTCTTCACGACCAAAGGTTAGACGGCCGTACTCTTGGCTCTCTACACCAATCCAAAGGGCACGTTGCTCATCATTTTCATTGGCAGCGAATTCACGCTCAAAGAAACCGGCAAATTTAAGGTCTGCACTTAATTGACGCTCGCCATACACATTGATACGTGCATTCATGTTGCTCCAGTTTCCTTGTGGATCGCTTTCTTGCACACCTTCAGAATCAAAGTGTTTTTCATCATAGCTTTGGTAAAGAGTGAATAGGCGTCCGCCTAAGTGTAGAGAACGTGCGCCATCACGATAAACTTCGTGAGCGCTTACCGTAGCTGGCACTGCAGTAGCTAATGAGCAAGCAACGGCGATAGAGGTAAGAGTTTTTTTCATTATTATTTCCGACTATTTTTGTAAGAGGGATAGATGTTCGAAGCAGAGATTAGGAAAGTGTGTAAACGTTTGCAATCGTGATTTTGATGAAAAATGATACTGCTCACACATCCAAAATAGGAGATATGTAAGTAAGTATTTCACGTGTCACATAACATCTTGATTGTAATGGGCTTTATTGTCGTTTAAATTATCATTATGAAACTGAACTTCTTCAGGTTCCCTAAAAATGAGTTTTGGATCACGTATATATTCACTTTAATAAATTAAAATGGAATCGTTTACATTGATTGGGTGTTATATCCATTTCCCTACAGATAACGATAAGAAGTACAACTATGTTAACGAACTTTAAATTGAAACCTATTACTGCTGCCCTTGTTGGATCTTTGCTGCTAGCTGGCTGTAGCGGTGCATCAAATGACTCGGCTGCAAATCGCGTAGTCAGTGATAATGCATCGCAACTTGCTGTTGATACCTCAACGACTTATCAAACGATGCATAGCTTTGGTGCTTCTGATGCTTGGACAATCAACCCGCTGATCAATCACTGGATTGAGAATGGCCAAGAAGAGCACGTTGAGCAGCTAGCTGAGCTTCTGTTCTCCACTGAAAATGGTATTGGGTTATCTGCATGGAGAGTGAATATTGGTGCAGGCAGTGCTGAGCAAGGTCGTTCTAGCCAAATCTCGGATACCTTTCGTCGTGCTGAGCTGTTAATGGCTGAACCTAATGGTGAGATCGACACGAGTAAACAGCTTGGACAGATCCGCATGATGCAAGAAGCACAAGCGCTAGGTGTCGATGAGTTCGTTGCATTTATTAATAGCCCTCCACATTGGGCAACCAAAAATGGTCTAACTTATCCTGCAAACTTCACCGACTTTGGTGGCGTAGGTTCAACCAACTTAGACCCTGAACAAGAAGAGAACTTTGTAAACTTCATGGTTTCAGTTTTGGATTACCTGCAAAAAGAAGCGGGTGTTCCGGTTAATCACATCAGCCCAATTAATGAGCCTACATGGGACTGGGAAGGCGGTACGCCACAGGAAGCGAACCGCTACAACATGGATGAACTAAAGTCTCTTTACTTCAAATTAGACGACGCACTAAAACAAGCAAACCTATCTACACCCGTCGCAGTTGATGGCGCAGAAGTCGTGGAATACACAGCTGCACTGAGTGATGAATACAAAATTCAATTTGATCACGGCGCTTATACCGGCGCGATGAATAGTCGTAATCAAGGCTTATATAAGAACTACATTGATGAGCTTCTTGGTGACGAACAGATGAGAGACGTTCTACACAATAAGATCTCGGTACACGGTTATTGGTCAGATCACGTTCCAGAGCGTATGGGTGATTTGCGTGATTTACTGCGCCAGAACGTAGATTCAGTCTCTCCGGGTGCTGAAATCTGGATGAGTGAGATCTGTATTTTAGGCGGTGAAGGTGATGTTCGCAGCTTTGGTGGTCATGGTTATGAAGCGGATGATATGGATTTAGCGATTCATGTAGCCAAAGTAATGCACCGTGATTTAACGCGTCTTAATGCCTCTGCATGGCACTGGTGGTTAGCGGTAACGCCATATAACTACAAAGATGGCCTACTGAAAATAGATTCATCATTAGACGCTGATACGCTGGAAGAGACAAAACTGTTTTGGACAGTTGGTAACTACAGCCGCTTTATCCGACCGGGCTTCGAGCGTGTCTCTTTAGATGGTCATGATGATCTTAATGGCCTAATGGCTTCTTCTTATTACAGTGAAGAAGAAGGTCAGCTAGTGACTGTTGTGGTTAATGCATCATCCACACAAGCAATGCCTTTAGAGCTAAATACGGCGAAGATTGAGCTTGCTGATTCAGAGGTCTATGTCACCAATAAAAATCACAATCTTGAAAATGTAGGTCAGTTTGAACAGGGCTACGTTATTGAACCTATGACGACGGTTACTATCGTATCTGCCGTTAAATAGCTTAAAGAGTAAACCTTAGAAAGGCAGTGAATCTAACGATCTACTGCCTTTTTTCAACCCAGTACGATCAATTCACCAAGATTATGTAAGTGCTAATTTTAAAAAATGAAGCGATCTAAATCACAGCCAGTCGCACTTTTTTTGACAAGGTTAGTTTTCCTTAGATAGAGTGGAAACGTTTACATAGGTCTTCGCTGTTTAACATCACTAGGCATGAATAATAATGAAAAGTTTTGAAGAAATCCTACGAGCGCGTGATTGGGAAAACCAACATGTGACTCATGCTAATACTCTTAATCCGCACACTGCATTGAATGCATACACGAGTGAGCTAAGCGCTCGTAATGCTGAGCCTTCAGAGAATAATGTATCACTGAACGGCCAATGGAAGTTTGAGCTGTTTGAACGGCCAGAATCAGTGCCTAATAACTTCATGGATGAAGAGTTTGATGTTGCTCAGTGGAGCGAAATTACCGTTCCAAGTAACTGGCAGATGGAAGGCCATGATAAGCCTATTTACACGAACGTTAAGTATCCGTTTGACGACACCCCTCCATACGTACCAAATGATAATCCAACGGGTTGTTACCGCACGTCGTTCAATCTAGACAGTGATTGGTGCCAGCGTCAGCTACGCATTCAATTTGCAGGTGTAAATTCAGCATTCCATATCTGGTGTAATGGTAAATGGGTTGGTTACTCACAAGACAGCCGCTTGCCTGCCGAATTTGATTTGAGTGATTTCGTTAAAGAAGGTGAAAACCAACTGGCGGTGATGGTTATCCGTTGGTCTGACGGCTCATACCTTGAAGATCAAGATATGTGGTGGTTAAGCGGAATATTCCGTGAGGTTTCTCTGATCAGCAAACCTGAAGTACACATTGCCGATGTTGATGTGGTTACAACTCTCGATGATGTCTATCAAGACGCAGTATTGAACGTCACAACGACGCTAAACCAAAACAGCGACAAACACGCGGTTAGCATAAAACTATTTGATGCAGAAGGTGAGTTAGTCGCGAGCCATAAAGCTGAATCAACGAATAATGTCGATATCGATGAAAAAGGCGGTTGGAATAACAAAGTCATTCACGCCATTGATGTCGCGAACCCGAACAAATGGAGTGCAGAGTCTCCTTATCTATACCGTGTTGTGGTGAGCCTTGTTGATAGTAGCCTCGAAAATGAAGAGCAGCAGCTTATTGAGTGCGAAGCGTATTCGATTGGTTTCCGCAGCGTAGAAATCACCGATGGCTTGCTAAAAGTGAACGGCAAAGCGGTATTGATCCGTGGTGCTAACCGTCACGAACATCACCCTGAGCTTGGTCATGCCGTTAGCTACGAGAGCATGGTTGAAGACGTCAGAATGATGAAGAAATTCAACTTCAACGCAGTACGTACCGCGCACTACCCGAACGATCCGCGTTGGTATCAACTGTGTGATGAGTATGGTTTGTATGTGGTCGATGAAGCGAACATCGAGACGCATGGTCAATTCCCAATGCGTAATCTTTCTGAAGATCCAAGTTGGTTATCTGCTTATATGCGCCGCATGATCGGTATGGTTGAGCGTGATAAGAACCACCCGTCTGTGATCATCTGGTCTTTGGGTAATGAGTCGGGCATCGGCTTGAACCACCATGCTATGTACCAGTGGACAAAGCAGCGCGATACCACGCGTGTGGTTCAATACGAAGGTGGCGGCTCACGCACAGCCGCAACAGATATTCTGTGCCCAATGTACGCACGTGTTGATGAAGAGAACGACGGTGAAGGCATTAAGCGTTGGTCAATTAAAAACGAAATTAGCCAACCGGGTGAAGATCGCCCATTTATCTTGTGTGAATATGCTCATGCAATGGGTAACAGTTTAGGCAGCTTTGATCAGTACTGGGATGCTTTCCGTAAGTTCCCACGTCTACAAGGTGGCTTTATCTGGGATTGGGTTGACCAAGGTATCACTAAAACCGATGACCAAGGAACAGAGTACTGGGCATATGGTGGTGATTTTGGTGACACGATCAATGATCGCCAGTTCTGTATCAACGGTTTAGTATTTCCTGATCGCACGCCACATCCACACCTTTGGGAAGTGAAAAAAGCGCAGCAGTTCTACCAATTCAAGATCAATGAAAAAGAGCTAAACCTCGGTTTAAGTAATGCGTTGAAATTAACTGTAGTTAGTGAGTACTTATTTACGAAAGGCTTGAATGAAACGCTAACATGGCAACTGGTTGAAGATGGCATCACTATCAAGCAAGGTGAATTTGAACTTGCGATGCTGCCTGAATCAAAGCAAGAATTTGAATTAGTCGCTGAGCTTCCAACGCCAAAAGCGGGTAAAACGTATCACTTGAATATTGATGTATCACTTCAGTCTGATACTGCGTGGGCAGATGCTGGTCATTTAACGGCTATTGCACAGTTTACTCTGCCGGGCAGTAATGAGCTGTTATTGACGGAAGAGACTTCTGTTGCGTCGAACATTACCATCAATGAGTCTGATCTTAGTGTTGAAGTGGTAACATCAGCGTTAACTCTGACGTTTAACAAGCAAACCGGTCACTTAGAGAACGCTTTGCAAGACGGTAAAGCACTGTTAGCTCGTGCAATCAAAGATAACTTCTACCGTGCGCCTATCGATAACGACATTGGCACTAGTGAAGTTGACCGAGTTGACCCAAATACCTGGGCTGCACGTTGGGCGAAAGCAGGTCTTAACCGAATCGAGTCAAGCTGTGTTAATTTTGCAGTGAATACGGTTGGGCAATTCGTAATCGTCTCTTCTCGTCATAAGCACGAAGTCGACGGACGCACTGTGTTTATTTCAGATTGGCAATACAAGGTGCAATCTTCTGGCAAGGTTGAGTGTCTAGTGAACGTTCAAGCGGCGCAAGGCTTGCCATCGCTACCACGTGTTGGTGCTGAGTTTGCCATTCCGTTGATTAAGGGAAGTACTCATACTCAAAGTGAAGATGTTCAAGTAGATTGGTTTGGCCGTGGCCCTTACGAGAACTACCCAGATCGAATCATGGCAGCGCGTGTTGGTCACTATCAATCAAGCGTTGATGAGATGCATGTCGATTACATCTTCCCAAGTGAAAATGGTCTACGTTGCGATGTGAAGCAGGCGCAAGTGGGTGACGTTAATATTGAAGGTGATTTCCACTTCTCGGTAAGTCGTTATTCAATTGATTCACTGGCTCAAGCGAAGCACACCAATGAGCTTGTGAAAGACGATTGTATTTATGTACGCGTTGATGGTTTCCACATGGGAATTGGTGGTGATGACTCTTGGAGCCCTAGTGTTCATAGTGAGTACTTACTTGAAGCTGAGCAATACCAATATACATTCTCGCTTTTTTCGTAATAGGACTTAAATCTGCGAACGGTTAAATAAAAATCCCCGGCTTAATGGCCGGGGATTTTTTTATGTTCTTTTTAAACGAAGCTCAAACTCTTTCGACTTCAGGCGACTAATGCCGCTTTGTTTTGCATAACAGAGTCTCTTTGCACTAACGTTGGCGAGAAGCAGAAAGCTTGCTCTGAGCTATCGATGCCTTTGGCTAAGGTTAACGCGAGTTCCGCTGCCTTTTGTGCCATAAGCTCTACAGGATAGCGAACCGTTGTTAGGCGAGGGGAGACATATTTGGCGATAATGCCGTCATCAAAGCCAACGATAGAGAGCTGATTCGGTGATTGAATGCCATTTTCTTTTGCAACGGAAAGCGCGCCTGCAGCCATGTAATCGTTGTAACAAACCACGGCTGTCATATCGATAGATTTGGTCAGCATGTTTGTCATTGCGCTTTCCCCCCCTTCACTGCTGGGTTCCGCGTATTCAATGTAACTGCTTGTTAGTTGAATATCGTGTGCTTTTAGGGCGGCCAAGTAACCTTCTACTCGATCTTTTGCATCATCAATTTGATGATTTGAAGCGATACAGGCGATTTTATGGTGCCCATTTCGAATCAGTAGCTCGGTGGCAAGGTATGAACCTCTGAAGTTATCTAGTGAGATACAGCGCTCAGCCAGCTCGGGAATATGTCGGTTGATGACCACCAAGCCTTTAATTTCATGGGCGTATGCGATGAGTTCTGCATCGGAAAGCGCTTTGGAATGAACGACTAATGCTTCACATCCGTTATTGATCAGTAATTCAATCGCTTTCTTTTCGTCTTCGGCGTTATGGTAGCCATTGCCAATAAGAATGTGTTTATTATGCTCATGGGCAACCTTATCAATCGCTTTAACCATACTGCCAAAGAAGGGTTCGGAAACGTCACAAACTAATATACCAATGGTTTGATTGCTCTGATTTACGAGTGCGCGAGCTGCGGCATTGGGTCTGTAACCGAGTTGCTTCATCGCTTTATTCACTAAGTCAGTGGCTGCTTTGCTGGCTTTTGATGATTTATTTAAGACGCGTGAAACGGTAGCAACGGAAACACCTGCTTCTTTCGCTACATCCTTGATCGTTGCCATGGTTTACCTCGTAATATCGACTTCGGCCATTAGACACTGATTGGTAACGCATATCAATGAATATGCTGTAATGGTTTTTATTAGGTTGTTAGTTGTTGATTTTATATAGATAAAAACCATGAAAACGTTGATCAGTTGTTGGTTTTTATTATAGAGATCAGCGACCAGTTATTAACTAACAGGCCCCCTAACGACCTATTTCTGATTCATTAAAAGAAAAAGCGCTAGAGCCCCAACTCTAACGCTTTTTATTCAGACTTTGTAAGTAGCCAGTTTATCAATAGGCAGATTGATAGACTGACTGTCTTTCAATACTAAATTACTCTGCGTCAGTAAAGAAGTCGTTGTATAGCATGTAAAGGTGAGCTGCACTCCAAGAGAAGTTCGGTGCACCTTGTTGATCGCCAGTCAGTGGGTTGTAGTTCTCACGGATTGGACCATCTTGAATCAGGCCATCTGCGTTATCAAAGAAAGCACCAGCCATCTCGATAGCATCATCACGGTAGCCGTAGCTTTCCATGCCTTTTAAGCCGAAGTAGAACTGATCCACCCATACACGTCCACGCCAGTAGATATCAGGACCAAACGCTGGGCTTGATAGTGCAGCGGTACCAAGTGGTACGTGAGTGTTGAATTCTTCCGTGTCTTTCATGACAGAAACAACCGCATCAGCGTGATCTTGTGTTGCTGCACCGTTGAACAGTGGAGACCAGCCTTCAGGACCTTTACCACGCTCTACGATTGGTTTACCCGCACAGCCATTTGCTAGCGGTTTATCTTCGATACGAATGTCGTAGAAGAAGTTCGTGCTTTCATCGAACATACAAGTATTGATGTAGTTTGATAAATGCTCGGCTTTTTCACGGAACTCTTTCGCGTCAGTATCTTTACCAAGAATGTCGGCCATTTCAGCTAGGTACTTGTTATCGCTGTACATGTAGCTTGCTTGATCAACAGATTCTTGCAGTAGTGAGTAACCCAACAGCGTGCCGTCTTCTGCGCGGTTTTGAGCAAACTCTACGTCCCAATCAGAACGCTTGCCGCCATTTGCTACATATTCGTTTAGCTGATCGATATCGATAAAGCCAAATGCTGCAGCGTCATCACGACCTGATTCCCACGAAGCTGCGATTTGTGCAGGGCTTTCGATGAAGTCGTAACCGCCTTCAGCTACCACTTTATCAAGCGCTTCTTGGCCTACGATAGTTTCATGTTCGTCGCCACGTACTACCGTGAAGAACATGTCGCCTTCAGGTGTGTTGTGCGCTTTGTCTAGTGCCGCGCCATATTCAGGGATGCCGTTACCGTTGTTGTCACGGTTACGTAGCCACCAATCATGATAAGCAACTAGCTTTGGATACATCTCTTCGATCCATTCTTTGTCGCCAGTAGTTTTGTACACTTCCATTACAGCCCATGCTGCAAGGCTTGGTTTGGTGTTACGTTCGTTCCAGTTACCGCCGTCACCGCCGCGCTCAGGGCTTAGGTTGTAAGCAAGCAAGTCTGGCACGTAGCCTTCATCCCATGGACGAACCGAATCATCGGCTTGGATTTGGTAGGCAAACATTGCGCGAATGTTGTCTTTTGCTACTTCTGGGTTGAAGTGCGCCATTGCGTAAGCTTGTTTCCACGTATCCCACGGCCATGTTTGGTTACCAGAGAACCAACGAGCAGTAACAGAAGGAGTAACAGAATCAAATTCCATTGCACCTGCTGCGCCACGCCAGTTACCGTTTAGGGTTTCCATCGCTTTAACGGCAACACGCTCTTGTTCAGGCGTTGCGTTAGGGTTAGTTAAACCCATCTCAAGGTAACCTTCCCAACGTGCTTCTGAAGCATCTAAATAGTCGGTAGGGGTTGCTATGATCTTTTTGATCTCAGCCTGTTCAGCTTGGCTTTCTTCTGCCGTAAGAACGTGAGAATAAGTGGTGTAGATAGTTGTCGATTCTGCAATGCTTGCCGTTGATGTGAAGCTTAGGCCTTCTACATTGGTTTGCGTTTCAATCGATTTGTGAACTTGGTACTCAGACTCACCCGAAGTCAATAGATCCCATGTTGAACGGACTTCGCCGAACGTAACCTTTAGACCGTCATCAGTAGCGACGATTTGGCGGTTATAGTCTGGGTAAGTTTCAGCGATTGTTTTATCGGTCTGTGCTTCACCTTCTTTCGCGTGCGTTTTTTCTAAAAGTTCACCATCCCAAACAAGCTCTACTGGCGCGTCAGTTGTGATTTTAGTTTCTAGCAGCGATGTACGGTCAGAAGCGAATCGAAGTGTCAGCTCAACCGTTACGTCATCTGATGTTAACGTCTGAACAAGTGCACCCGGCAAGCTGTAAGCGTTCATCGTGAAATCAACTTTATTGCCGTCTTTGTAAACGCTTAAACGGTCAAAGTTATTTGCCATGAAGTTGATGTATTCTTCCGTTAGTAGCGCAGTACCTGGGAAGCCGCCCATGCCTTCATCTGAGTCTGGAAGTAGGTGGCCGTGCCATGCGCCCAAATCGAAGAATGGGTTGAAGCGTTGGTGGTCATCAAAATCATAGTCACGCATGTATTCTGGAGAGCCAGTACGGTCAATGACATTTTTAAAGCTAGCGGCGTGTAGCTGTTCTGTTGACGCAGTTTCATCGCTAGAGTTTGAACAACCAGCAAGCGTAATCACTGAACCGATTGCTAGGGCTGTAAGGGTTTTACGTAAAATCATTAAGTTATCCTCGGCTTACCAGTAGAAGTATTGCATGACGAACAGTTGTGCATCGCCTGTTTCGGTGTCATCACCAACAGCGAATTTAGTGTCAAATGCGGTCGCGTAAGTACCGTTGCCGTATTCGTACCAAACACCCGCATTGATGTAAGAGTTGATTTCGTTCTCACCAAGATCGTTATCGAACTTAGCGTAGTTGTAGGCTGCTGATAGGTAAACGCCTTGCGCTGCTTCGTACCATGCACTGGTTTGGAAGCCTGATTCGCTACCAAATGACTCTTGGTTGCCTTTGTCGGTGTCGTGCCATACACGTGCTGCGACATTTTTGTACTCAGCACCTAAAATAACCAGTTCGCCACCATCATTGTTACGCGCTTCACCACCTGCTAGTAGGGTTAGATCATCAATCACATCGTATTGAACATAACCATTGACCATCGCGTTTTTGTCTTTCCATTGATCTGCGAAGTTATCGTATTTGCCAAAGTTTACCCATGCGTCATCTTCTGAAAAGTCAGACTTAGGCGCTGCAGAGATGCTGTAACGGAACTTGCCTTCAAGGTTTTGAATTTTAAGCCCGATGTTTACGTCGCGTGTGTTTGAAATCGCGTAGCCGTACTCAACGGTTGCATCGCCCCACCACTGAATATCATCAAGTGAAGAGTCGTTTCGACCAATAATAAATTCCGTTTTACCATCTGTACGGTAGCCTGCGTAGAAACGGTTAAAGCCGCCTTCAAAGCCACCCCAGCCATGACCAGTCGCCCAAGCATTCCCTTCGTCGTCTGCTTGAACTGTCCAGCCTTCCATGTACGCTAAGCCGAACCAGTTACCGTGCTCGATTGCTAGGCCAGCTTCAATGTAAGTACCATCGCTGTAACGGCCTTTTTTGTCACCTTCCAGTGCAGTGTGTCCACCCAGACCAAGCTCACCGTAAAAGTTGTACGAAGTATTGGATTCAGACTGTGGCGCCTGAGTGGTGCTGTGGTTAGCTTCAGTCTCGGCAGCATTGACAGATAAAGCAGCGAAAATGCAGCTAGCGATAAAGGTTATTTTAGTAAAACTACTTTTCATTTAATGATCTTCTATATTAGGTTTAATCAATGAATGTCCATAAGTCTCTTTGGTTCTAGTAAAGCATGCTCTATTCGGCGTATTGACCAATCAACTTATATTTCAGGAAAGATAGTAGCGTTATTTTAGGGCTCGAAAAATAACTTTGGTTTAAAAGTGTGATCTGTTTTAGTAAAACTTTACTTAATTTTTGTCGCAACAAAACTATCAAAGTAATTATCAATAACCTATATAATTTGCATGCTAAATAAAGCGCATATTTAAAAACAGATAGATAAAAGCACCGACCAAAGGTCAGTGCTTACATTTTTGCTTTAGCGCAGAGAATTACGCGCTGATGGGTGTTGCTTCAGCCTTCTTTTCTTCAGCCGTTAATCCTTTCTCATATTTTCCATACTTCCACCACGCATAGCCAAGGAAGATAACGATACCGCCTACGTTGTAGAATATGATCGTCATAATATCGCCCCCAGTAGGGAAGGTCGAAGCAAAGAAACCGACAGTGAAAATCGCAATCAGTACGGAAACCACAGCGATACCCGTAGAGCGTGAGCCCATTCTGAAATCACGCGGTAGGTGATCCAGTTTCATCCGCAAGTTTAAATAGGCAATCATAATAAACAGTGGTGGCAACATAGACGCTGCGGCTGTCATGTTGATGATGGTACTCATGAGATCTTGCACTGTGTCTGACGCCAATGTCGGAATGAACATCAGTGGGATAACAATTAAAAACTGAATCCACGCTGCACGTACTGGAACCCCTTGTTTATTAAGCGCGACTGTCTTCTCACCAAAAATACCTTTGGGGATTTCAGAGAAGAATATTTTAACTGGCGTTGCTGTCCACATAAGCAGCGAACCAAGCATAGCAGTAAACGAGACCACGCCAACGAATCGGTTCATTAGTATTTCAGATAGACCAAAGTGTCGCGCCATACCTTCAAATACCTGAACGGATCCTCCGGTAAATTTCAACTCTTCGCGTGAAACAAAGACATTGGCGAGAACAGAGCCGACACAATACAAAGCACCTATGAATACGCCTGCAATGATGATGACTCTAACAAAGGACTTATGGCCACCTTTAATGTCATTTACGTAAACCGCAACCGATTCAGCGCCACCCGCAGCCATAAAGATCCAAGTGAGAACGCCCAAGAATGCCCAGTTAAAGGTAGGGGTCATCGCTTCAATGGTGATTGGGTCTGCAGGTTCAATACCACCAATCAATGCGCCACCAGAGAGTACGATGTAGGACATTGTAAGGAGCAGCATCAGTGATGAGGTGATTGAGGTAATTGGTCCTAGCAGCTTCGCACCGTTATTGGATATGTGAGTGGCGATTGCAAATAGAATCATACTCAATACAGCGGTCGTCAGTGGTGTAAATATGTATTCAAAGCCTAGGAACGCGTACGACGCATAGGCAATGATTCTTGGTAGTAGTGAGGTAAAAAAGAATAGATTTACAAACCAATAGGTATAGGCCGAAATGAAGGCCCAGCGACCTCCAAGCGAGCTTTTTACCCAAGCGTAAACTCCGGCTTCCGAATTCTTATTGAGCGAGACAAATTCCGCCACAATTAAACAAAATGGAATGAAGTAAAAAATGGTTGCAAGGAAAAACATCGGCGCGGAAGAGAGACCGATCTCGATGTTATTGTTAATGATATTGTTAAAGCTATAGACAGCAGCAAAGGTCATAGACAGTAAGGCAAACTTGCCTATCGTGCCACGTGCAGTTTCGGACATGATGTTCTCCGGTGTTTCACGTTAATTATAGTAGGTGCATGGTCCTATGGGGTTAATAGGCCGTGCTTTATTGTTATGTTGGTTTGGCAAACATCCATCGAGTTAGGATGGATTTGATTTTGCTAAGTAGTCACTCTATTACGTATTTACATAACTGATTGACTGCACGTACTCGAACCGTATTTGAAATCTACTTTTAGTAAAAATAATCTAATTTCAAACTATTACTTTTAAATAAGAGGTACGTGAAAGAAACCAAAATTCAAATTCTCATCTATGACCTATATTTTTAGGTTTGTGATTTTCACATCGATATAAATGAGTGGTTTCTTCATGAAAGATATTAAAGATTTGGTGACCGAAAGTTAAATGAACCTGATCGTTTTTGTGAGGTTAAGTAAATTTTTTACTTAATTTTTTATTGGGATTTTCTGAGGTGTTTTTACTAGATGGAAAATAACCGAAACGCCATCTCTGACGCTTCGGTTATTAGGGGGTAATGGTTACTTAATTGCTAGAGCAAAGATTAAGATTGCTTAGCTGTTTCTAGTTTTTCACCTTCGGCCTGCTTTTTTTCAAAGCGAGATATCCACCACCATGCAATCGCAGAGAATACAGCGGTCATGAAGACGTTAATGAAGAATGCTCTCATGAAGTTCACACCAGTAGGGAAGGCTGACGCTGTCATACTTACAATAAAGATGGTAATCAGAACAAGTACGACACCCATGCCGACTTTACGTGAACCCATGCGGAAATCACGCGGCGTATCATCGTATTTCCAACGGAATACAAAGTAAGCAGCCATGATAAAGATAGGTGGTAGCATCGCGGTACCTGCGGTTAAGTTGATCGCGACATTCATCATATCTTGTACTGACTCAGAGCCAAATCCACTAACTAGTAGCATGAATACTACAAAAGCAAACTGCCACCAAGCTGCGCGAACTGGAACACCGTGTTCGTTTAGTTCTGTTGTTTTCTCACCGTAAATGCCTTTAGGAATTTCAGAGAAGTGGATTTTTACTGGTGCAGCTGTCCACATCATCATTGAACCGAACATTGCGATGAATAATACGATACCAACGAAACGACCAACCAGTGATTCTGAAACGCTGAAGTACTGCGCCATACCTGTGAATATTTCAACCATGCCGCCAGCGTAAGTTAAGCTTTCACGAGCCACGAATACGTTAACCAGTAGCGAACCAATCGCGTACATTGCACCAATAAGAACACCAGCTGCGATGATGACTTTAATGAAGGTCTTTTGGCCGCCTTTTACATCTTTTAGGTAAGCTGCCGCTGTTTCCGCACCGCCTGCTGCTTGGAAGATCCAACACATGATACCCAGTGTTGCCCAGTTAATAGTTGGGGTCATTGCTTCGAGTGTGATTGGCTCAACCGGAACGTGATCGCCACTTAGCGCCATGAGTGCGCCCAGAACGTAAATACCGAACAAAGCAAAGACACCGTAAGCAACAAACTCAGAGATCTTACCTAACCAAGATGCCCCTTTGGTTGAGATGTGCGTTGCTAGTGCAAACAGAACAATCGATATGGCTGATGTCACCAGCGGCGAGAATGCATACTCATAACCTAGCATTGCGTAAGATGCGTATGAAATTACGTTTGGCAGTAGCGATACAAACCAGAACAAATTTACAAACCAATATAGAAATGAGCCTAAATACGCTGATTTTGTCCCTAGTGGCTTTTTAAGCCAGTCATACATACCCGATTCAGAGTCTTTGTTTGCAGAAACAAACTCAGCAATGATGAATACGAATGGGATGAAGTAGACGATAGTGGCCAATAAAAAGATAGGTGCCGAGCTTAAGCCCAATTCGATATTGTTATTTACGATGTTGCGAACGTTAAATACCGCTGCAAGCGTCATCGATAGCAAAGCAAACTTGCCTATCGTGCCACGCATAGATTCAGACATAATGTCCTCCATTGAATCACGTAATGTTTTGTCGTTATTTCTCTTAGTTTCCAATGTAGGGTGGATGCTAAGAGTACTTTTATAATGAACCTAGTTCGCGTGATACTGGTTTGAGCCTTGAACGGCAAGGCTCAGTCATATCCAGCGAAAGGTTCTATTTATTTAGAAAGCTATTTATTTAGGAAACTATTTGTTTAGAAACCTACTTATTCAAAAAGTAGCCATCTTCAATCGTGACTTTTAGTACGACTTTTCGTACTAGGTTGTCACCATGGAAGCGGTAAGCTTTGTTGTTATCAAAAATGGCCACTTGGCCTTGTGATAATTGACGAACTTCTCCGCTCCCTGTTAAATGTTCACGGTCAGTTTCGTCGCTGTAAGCTTCTACAACGTTAAGTTGATCTTTATCTGCAAACTCGACACTTTCACGTCCTTCAAGGTAGTAGTGGACATCGAAGTAACGGCGATTTCCGGTAAAGGTTTCTGTGTTACGCGCTGTGCCATCTTCAATCATGTAGACCAGTGAATCGCCAATGGAGTACATAACGCCATCTTTGAGATTGCCGATGTTATCTATTGCTTCTACACAGCGGTTCCATTTGCGACCGTCACGATAGACGACCTTGAATTGTTCTAAGTTTTCTAAAACGATCATCGGTTACGCCTCGTTAGTCGCAGGCTTAGTGCAAGCTGCGTTAGTTTTGGTGAAAAAATTTTGTTCAAATGAGTGGTTCATCAGAGCTTGAGCGCTGCAATCACCTGCTTGGAATGGAATCAGAGTTAGGCCGTAGCGGAACTCATCCATGTAGACGCGGTAAGAATCAAGCACTTCACTTCCCCAAGAGTTAGAGCCAAGTCCCATCACTTGATGATCAAGGTTTAGCGTGATGTAACCGCTCTTCTCTAGCTCAATAGTGTGTTGAGCTTGGTGCATGTTTTGGTTGGTGTAGAACCATGCGCTGAAGTTAATCTCTTGCTGAGGTTTCACTGCAATGCCATTACCCGCGCGGCTGGAAAGTGCAGCCCAACGAACATGCTGTCGGTTGCCATTGTTTTGTGGGAACGGGTAGTTTTCGAACATGTCGTCAACGATTGATTGGTATACGTCAATCATGTTGGCTTGCTTGCTATCTTGGTAGTTCTCTTCAGGGCCGCGACCGTAGTACTGCACTTGGTCGAAGTCGCTGTTGATGCCAAGATCAAAGCCAATTACAGGGATAACGTGAGGGTAATTGCCGTAGCGTTCGCCACTTAGTTCCACGTTCAGCTGACCTTGTGCATTGATTTGGTAGCGATATTCACAGCGCATACCAAAATCGAATACCGGTGGTGCGATGATGCTAGTGGTGGTGATTTCTACTTTTCCATCAACCGTTTCTACATTCACGCACTCAAGGTTAATGCTACGGAAGTGCTCTTGCATGATTTGTAAGTGTGCAGGCTCCCAGTAACCATCGTGCTCTTGCTTGTGGTTATCAATCATCGGCTTGAAGAAGTTCAGCTTAGGTTCTGACTTAATCAGCTCTTCACCGTTGACTAGCCAAGATGTCAGTTTGCCGTTTACTTTCGAGAAATTAAGCGCAAAGTTGTGACCTTTTACTACGTAGTCTAAGCGTGACTCAATCACGTCCAGTGCTGTTGCATTGTTGGTGGTGAAGGCTGGTAGAACAGCGGTGTTCTCTTTTACTTGGAATTGGTAAATCGCGATGTCGTGGTTTGCTTCACTGTACGAGGTGCGAGTGTCTTTACGAACGGTAAAGTTAACGAATACTTCGCGAGGATCTGCGTTTTCACCTTGTAATGACGCTGGCAATTCAAGCGAGACTTCACGGCTAGAATTTTCAGCTAAACCAGAAATCTTAATATTTTGAACCGCAACGGTTTCGCCTTCAGCGCGTATTTCTGCAGTGATGGTGTAGTCATCAATATTTGAGAACCAAAGTTTATTATCAACCGTGAACGTGCCATCTTCAGCGTTGAAGTCGCGTATTTTTACTGGAGCGATAACTTGCTTGTACTCTTTTAAGCCAGGCCCTGGTGTTTGGTCTGAGTAGATTAGGCCATCCATACAGAAGTTATAGTTGTTAGGGTAATCGCCGTAGTCACCGCCATATTTTAAGAACTCAGTACCGTTTTCATCATGCGCTAGAATGCCGTGATCACACCATTCCCAAACGTAGTGCCCTTGAATTGAGTCATGTTTGTAGAACACGTTTTGGTATTCTGTGAGTCCACCTGGTCCGTTACCCATTGCGTGAGCGTATTCGCAAATGATGCGTGGCTTTTCATGGGGGAACTCGCCAAACGCGTTCATTAGCTGGGCACGTGAATACATAGTTGAAATGATATCAACCACTTCACCGTCACGATCTTCTTCGTAATGCACCAAGCGCGTATCATCAATCGCTTTTGCAGCATCGTACATAGAGCGGATATTGCAGCCGTAACCAGACTCGTTACCCAAAGACCACATGATGATAGAAGGGTGGTTTTTCTGTGCGTGAATATGGCGCTCAATTCTCTCAACAAAGACCGCTTCCCAAGCTGAGTCATTGGTGATTCGGCTTAAGTCATCAACGTTTGCAAACCCGTGCGTTTCTACGTCAGTTTCACCCATGACGAATAGACCATAAATATCACACAGTTCGTAGAATCGTGGGTCATTAGGGTAGTGGGCAGTACGTACTGAGTTGATGTTGTGCTGTTTCATTAGGACTAAGTCTTTTTCAACTCTGTCCATGCCCACAGCACGACCTTTTAAGTGATCGTTATCGTGGCGGTTTACACCATGCAGCATGACGTACTTGTTGTTGATGTAGAAAAGACCGTCGCGAACTTTGATGTCACGGAAACCAACTCGTTGAGGAATAACTTCCAACACATTTCCAGTTGCATCTTTTAGCGTCAGAAGAAGTTTGTATAGGTATGGGTTCTCAGCGTTCCATTGGATTGGGTTAACAACATCAATGGCAAACTGAGTAGATGCAGTGTCGCTAGTCTGTTTATTAGGAACGGTTAAGTTATCCAGTGAGCCTTGCGAGATAACTTGGTTGTTGTCGTACAGTGCATATTCTAATGTTGCGGTTGTGCTTGCTGATGCTAGGTTTTCTAGCTCAACTTGGCATGAAAGTGTTGCGCTTTGGTATGCGTCGTCAAAATCAGTGCGAACCGTTAAATCTTGTACGTGAAGCTGCTCTTTACCAACAAGGTAAACGTCACGGAAGATACCGCCTGTCCACCACATGTCTTGGTCTTCAATGTAGGTAGAGTCAGCCCACTGCATTACGCGAATTGATAGTAGGTTTTCACCTGACTTAGCATGCGCCGAAATATCAAATTCAGCCGTTAAGCGGCTACCTTTACTGAAACCCACGTATTCGCCGTTTAGGTAAACTTCAAAGTAGGTCTCTACGCCATCAAACTTAATGATGGTCTGCTTGTCTGCCCAGCTATCACCAAGAGTAAATGTACGTTGGTATGCGCCAGTTGGGTTATCTGAAGGTACGAACGGCACATCAATTGGGAATGGGAAACCTTCGTCTGTGTATTGAAGATCGCCGTGGCCTTCCATTTGCCACATATTTGGAACCGTGATGTTGCCCCAACCGGTCATTTTTTCGCTGTAAAACTCTTCAGGAACCAACAGAGGGTTAGTGAAGTAATTGAAATTCCATTGACCGCTGAGCAATTGAAAATGACTACTTAGCTCACGTTGAAATGTTGTTGCGTTTTGAACTGAGTCGTATGAGAAGAAGTAAGCGCGGGGCGCTAATCTATTCTCATGCAGGTGAAGAAAGTTTTCCCAGTTGTTCACGTTGATTCTCCCCTCGGCTATGGCGATCACTATGGTCGTGCCGACGTTCTAATTGTAAAAATAAGCATCTGGGAAATATATTAGTAAAAGTTTTACTAAAATAAATTAGTGAGAACGTTTTACTTTAACTAGATCACGTTTTAGTGAGTGATTGACGAGAGAGATGTGATCGACTTAAAAGCGGTGTTTATTAAATAGAATCGGCGTTATTTAAAGCAATATATGCAATAGAAGGAGTAGCGATAAGGAAGGTTATCAACTAATGATGCATCGTTGAATGATGAGATATGGCAAAGGAAAAAATACAGTATGGAATGTAAAGCGCTGATAAATCAGCGCTTTGATAGATTAATCTTAGTTTGTGGTATCACGAAGCTTCAATTTACTTGGTACATAGACTTGCAGGGGCAGTGCACGCCCATCGCGAACCCTTTCTACTAAAAGGTTAACGCCTTGAATTCCCATCATTTCAGAGTGAATTCTCACCGTAGATAGAGATGGAAAGGTAAATTTAGCCGTTGGGATGTCGTTGACACTAATAAGAGAGATATCTTTGGGAATAGACAAACCATGCTCATGAATAGCACGTAAAACACCGATAGCAATTGAATCTGAAGCGATAAATAAGGCCTCAGGATAGTCTGATTTGGCAAGCATTTGTTTAGCGAGTTTATAGCCTGAAGAGCTAGAGAAATCACCACGATATATATCGTCAGTTGATACCACGCCCTTTAATTGACCGTATTCAGAAAAAGCCACCTCACGGATGTCTGGAGTATTCGGCTGGTCTTGACCACCAATAAATCCTAAACGTTGATAGCCTTGGCCAATAAAGAAGTCGGTGATCTCTTTGCTGATTTTAGCGAGATCAATATCAACCGAGTCATAAGGTGAATCAAGATCATTGAAATCAACATGACAGATGTTATCAGTTAATTTTTGCAGTTGTTTCAACGTACTAGGCTTACAGTGGCCAACTAAAAGGACACCAGTGATCTTTTTACTTTCGACTTCGATATTACTGTCGTAGCAGTTGGTTAGGTCAATGCCTAGCTTGTCACACTGGGTCTCAATACCATGACGAATCGATAAATAGTACGGGTCGTTCACTTCCGCTTCTTGCTTGTAGTTATACAAAGCAAGAAAGTGGTGGTTTTGTTTTTTGTTTAATGTTGATTTCTTTGAACTACTGGTCTTGTACTCAAGCTTTTCCGCAATTTCAAAAATACGACGTTTGGTTTCTTCTTTAACGCTTAGCGTTGGATCATCGTTTAATACTCGAGAAACAGTAGCCAATGAAACGCTAGCTTCGGTTGCTATATCTTTTAGTGTTGCCATTATTCACTTCCAGTCGGCGTAACTCACATCCTAGTGAGAATAAAATTTCCTGTTACCTATTGTAATTGAAGCGAAAAGATATGTACTGATTTTTTTAGTAAAAATTATTTAATGTGATACAGCTAGCCCTCCATGCTCACATCTATATTAACCATATGAATTAACAGGTATTTGTTGTTGTTAAGTAAAATTAATTGGCAAGGTATCGGGATATGATGGAAAAAGTCTTTTTGTGGAAACGTTTACACAATGCGAATTTGATCACAGACTATGATCCGGTTTGATTGATAAACTTTTGGTCATACAAAGTTGCTGCTCAAAAGCAGCATGGACGAAAGCATTAGGAGAGGCATAAGTGAAAGTACTCATCACTGGCGGTATGGGATACATAGGTAGCCACACCTGTGTGCAAATGATTGAAGCGGGTATGGAACCCATCATTGTCGATAACCTATGTAATGCTAAAGTAGAAGTTTTAAATAGAATCAAAGCATTAACAGGTGTTAAGCCAACCTTCTATTTAGGTGATATTCGTGATGAAGCCTTTCTTGATACGGTGTTTAGAGATCACGACATTAAATCGGTTATCCATTTTGCAGGCTTAAAAGCCGTTGGTGAGTCAGTCGCTAATCCTCTTGAATATTACGACAACAATGTGAATGGCTCTTTAGTTCTCGCCCGTAGCATGCGTAAAGCCGGCGTGAAAAGCATTGTCTTTAGTTCATCGGCTACCGTATATGGTGACCCTGAGATTGTTCCGATTACTGAATGCTCCCCAACGGGGGCGACAACGAACCCATACGGACGCAGCAAATACATGGTTGAACAGTGTTTGAGCGATCTATTTGACGCTGAAAATGATTGGAGCATAACGCTGCTTCGTTATTTCAACCCTGTTGGCGCTCACCCATCGGGAACCATGGGTGAAGACCCACAAGGTATTCCAAATAACCTGATGCCTTTCATTGCTCAAGTTGCAGTGGGTCGTAGAGAGAAGCTCGCTATTTTTGGTGACGACTATTCAACGCCAGATGGGACGGGGGTTCGTGATTACATTCATGTAATGGACTTAGCTGACGGTCATATTGCAGCATTAAAATCAGTGGGTGAGAAATCTGGCTTACATATTTACAACTTAGGATCGGGTCAAGGCTCGAGTGTTCTTGAAATGGTTGAAGCCTTTGCTAGCGCGAGTGAAAAGCCTGTGCCTTATGAAATATGTCCTCGCCGTCCTGGTGATATTGCCGAATGTTGGGCAAGTACCAGAAAAGCTGAGCGAGATTTGGGTTGGAAAACTACGCGCAGTGTCATGGACATGACCAAGGATACTTGGAATTGGCAGTCGAATAACCCGCAAGGGTACTGATTCTTTCAAGGAATAGGCTGTTTTTAAATTTAGATTGAATTATTAACCAAAAATTTTGTGAGTATTTAAGATGTCAAAAGTAGAATTTAACCCTGTCGATCACCCGCACCGCCGTTATAACCCATTAACAGGGCAGTGGGTTTTGGTTTCCCCTCATCGCGCTAAGCGCCCGTGGAGTGGGCAAGACGAGCAGCCTTCAACCGCTCAATTACCGAACTACGTAGATAACTGTTTCTTGTGCCCGACAAATGAGCGTATTTCTGATGATAAAAACCCAGACTACAAAGGGACATATGTATTTAGCAATGACTTTGCGGCGTTAATGCCTGATTCGCCTGATGCTCCTGAGTCGGAGAACCCGTTGTTTAAAACTCAAGGCGTACGAGGTTTAAGTCGTGTTATCTGCTTCTCTCCTGATCACAGTAAAACTCTGCCAGAGCTTAGCGTTCCTGAAATCCGCAATGTCGTTGATACCTGGAATGAACAAATTGAAGAGTTAGGTAAAGACTATCTTTGGGTTCAAGCATTCGAGAACAAGGGCGAAGCGATGGGCTGTTCACAGCCTCACCCACATGGACAAGTGTGGGCCAATAGCTTTTTACCCAATGAAATTGAACGCAAAGAAAAATTGTTAAAAGAATACTCCGAGCAGCAAGGGACAAATCTGCTTGTTGACTATGTTGAGTCAGAGATGAAAGACGGTTCACGTACCGTGGTTGAAACTGAGCACTGGATTGCGGTGGTTCCTTATTGGGCAGCGTGGCCATTTGAAACCATGCTACTGCCAAAAACACACATTCGCCGTATGAGTGAATTAACAGATGCTCAGCGTGATGACCTAGCATTAGCGATTAAAAAGCTCACCAGTCGCTACGACAATCTATTCCAGTGTTCTTTCCCGTACTCAATGGGTTGGCACTACGCGCCATTTTTCGAAGAGGGTACAGACATCGATCACTGGCAGCTGCACGCTATTTTCTATCCACCGCTTCTTCGTAGCGCATCGGTACGCAAGTTTATGGTTGGTTTTGAAATGCTTGCCGAAAGTCAGCGTGATTTAACCGCGGAGCAAGCGGCGCAGCGTCTACGTGATTTAAGCGATGTTCACTACCGAGCTGAATAGTTAAACATAAAGAATTTTTGTAATCGCCTGAAGACTTGGCGGTTTCACAACATGAATTATAAATTTAGAGAGACTGTCTATGCCTTGCCTAATCAAAGAAGTAAAAAACTCGTTTCAAAACGTATTGAATTACGCTCCGACTCATATCATCCAAGCGCCAGGGCGTGTCAATTTGATAGGGGAGCATACGGATTACAATGATGGATTCGTTCTGCCGTGTGCCATTAACTATCAAACAGTTGTGGCTGCAGCCAAACGTGAAGACAATATTGTTCGTGTTATTTCTGTTGATTATGGCGATGCACTTGATGAGTTTGATTTAACGGAAACAATAGATTTTCAGCAAGACAAAATGTGGGCGAACTACATTCGTGGTGTCGTGAAATGTTTGCGTGATCGCGGTTTTGAGTTTAGCGGCGCTGATATTTCAGTAAGCGGTAATGTTCCTCAAGGCGCGGGTTTAAGTTCATCGGCTGCGCTTGAGGTTGTGATTGGCCAAACGTTCAAAGTGCTTTACAACTTAGAGATCAGCCAAGCAGAAATTGCGTTGAATGGTCAGCAAGCTGAAAATGAATTCGTTGGTTGTAACTGCGGCATCATGGACCAAATGGTTTCAGCTGAAGGGCGCGAACATCATGCAATGCTATTGGATTGCCGTAGCCTAGAAACCCAAGCGGTTGCTATGCCAAAGGACATGTCTGTTGTCATCATTAATTCAAACAAGAAACGTGGTTTGGTTGATAGTGAATACAACACACGTCGCGAGCAGTGTGAAGAAGCAGCTAGAAACTTTGGTGTTAAAGCGTTGCGTGATGTAACCATTGAGCAATTCAATGCAAAAGTAAATGAACTAGATGAAACGGTAGCAAAACGTGCTCGCCACATCATTACCGAAAATGATCGCACGGTAGAAGCGGCAAAAGTACTCGCAGCGGGTGATATGAAGCGTATGGGTGTGCTGATGGCTGAATCACACGCTTCTATGCGTGATGACTTTGAAATCACAGTAAAAGAAATTGATCTGTTGGTTGAAATTGTTAAAGAAGTTATCGGTGAAGAAGGCGGCGTACGTATGACTGGCGGCGGTTTTGGAGGCTGTTTAGTTGCCCTTGTTCCACCTGCAAAAGTGGATGAAGTTAAAGCCGCAATAGAAGCGAAATACCAAGTTGAAACGGGCCTAAAAGAATCTGTCTACGTATGCCAAGCTAAAGATGGTGCTGGTCTGGTTGAGGCGAAGTAGGTTTATTATGACCCAGACGTTATCAACCACAATGACGCAAACGGTGGCCTTTGATGGTCACCCTGCGAAAGTTGTTGAACTCACCAATTCAAATGGCTTCTCTATCGTAGTGATGGATATCGGTGCGACTTGGCTTAGTTGCATGGTTCCAATCACTGATGAGCCGAACCGAGAAGTGTTACTCGGTGTGAAGACGATGGAAGACTTTCAACGTCAAGGAAGCTACTTAGGTGCAACGGTTGGGCGATACGCTAATCGAATCGCCAATGGTCAGTTTGAAATTGATGGTCAGTGGTATCAAGTTGACACCAATCAAGCTGGACACTGCTTACATGGTGGTGAGAACGGTTTTGATAAACGACGCTGGGATATTCTTGAGCAGAGTGAAAATTGTGTTGTGATGGGGCTTAAGTCTCCTGACGGTGACCAAGGGTTTCCTGGTAACTTAGCGGTTTTAGTCTCTTATCAAGTGACGGAAGAAAACCTAGTGACCATCCATTACCACGCAACGACAGACAAAGCGACGCCAGTGAACTTAACTAATCACGGTTACTTTAACTTGCTAGGCGCAGAGTCGGGTGAAGATTGTAAGCAGCACATCGTACAAATTCATGCCGATCAATATCTGCCTACTGATATGTACGGCATTCCGGTTGATCAGCCTATTTCAGTTATGAATACCAATTTCGATTTCCGCCTGCCGAAAACTATTGCACGCGACCTATTTAAAGATGATGAGCAAATCAGAGCTAAGGGATACGATCACAGCTATCTATTTGATTGCAGTTTGCAGGGCGTAGCGCCGGTTGCTCGTGTTATCTCACCTGATGAAAAAGTGCAATTGGATGTCTTTACCGATAAGCCCGCTATGCAGCTTTACAGCGGTAATTATTTAGCGGGAACGCCAAATCGAAGTGGTGGTGAATATGAGGATTACGCTGGCTTAGCGCTAGAAACTCAATTTTTACCAGATACACCAAACCACTCTGAGTGGGAGCAGCCAAGCTGTATCTTACGGCCAAATAGTGAGTATAAGTCTACAACGTGCTATCAGTTTACATCTCTAGGCTAGTAGTGCGTCGGGGGACGTATTGTTAGCTTAAAGGTGGTTTAAGTGAAAAGCCTTGTTGATACCTATTTTTATTCATAGAAAGTACTGTGAATAAATGAAGTATTAACAAGGCTTTTTTATCGGATAAATGATTCACTATTGGTTTAGCGCGTAGGTGCTTATTTTCCCACAGAGTCACGGCGCACTAACGTTGGAGAGAACACCATCGGTTCGTTTTCAACAGGCTCTTTTTTTGCCAGTGAAAGCGCTAGACGAGTCGCTTTTTCGGCCATCATTTGAATAGGGTAGCGTACTGTTGTCAGGCTCGGATGAGTGTAGCGAGCAATTAATCCATCATCGAAACCAATAATCGACATCTTTTCTGGTACTTGAATGCCATTTTCCATTGCGATAGAAAGTGCACCTGCAGCCATGTAATCGTTGTAGGCTACGACTGCCGATATATCTAGAGACTTGGTCAGCAGGTTTGTCATTGCGGTTTCACCGCCATCACTGTTTGGATCACCGTGTTCGATATAGCTTGTTGGTAAGCTAATATCATGATCTCTTAATGCCGCTAAGTAGCCTTTAACTCGCTGATCCGCATCTTCAATGTTATGGCTTGAGGCAATACAAGCGATCTTGGTATGACCGTGTCGAATCAAATACTCAGTGGCGAGGTATGCCCCTTTCTCGTTATCGAGTGAAATACACTGTGTAGCTAATTCAGGTATATGACGGTTGATAATAACGAAGCCATTAACTTCATTCGCGTAGTCGATGAGCTCTTGATCAGACAACGCTTTCGAGTGCACAACTAATGCATCGCAGCGATTATTTATTAACAATTCAATAGCCCGACGTTCGTCATCAGCATTATGGTAACCATTGCCAATTAGGATGTGCTTGTTGTCTTTGTGGGCTTCTGTATCCACGGCTTTTACTAACGTGCCAAAGAATGGGTCAGAGACATCACCGACCAATACACCAACGGTATTTGTGCTTTGGCTCACCAATGCTTTAGCTGCTGCATTGGGTCTATAGCCGAGCTTTTTCATTGCAGCACTGACAGACTCAACAGACTTTTTACTCGCTTTCGGTGATTTATTGATTACACGTGAAACGGTAGCTATTGAAACGCCCGCTTCTTTTGCAACATCCTTAATAGTGGCCATGGTCTACCTCATTTTTATCCTTCGCACATTTAACACCTTGAGTGTAAATAAGGCAATCATCGATTAAATTGACTTGTATAAATGCGATCTTTACCACTTGAAAATACGAAGATTACTGATAGTGTAAACGTTGTGTTTTTACTAAAATTTACTAAAGGTATTAATGATGGAAACGATCGCTTACGGTGACTTCGCTAAACTTGAGATTCGAGTTGGAAAAATAACGGAAGTGACCCGCCACCAAAATGCAGACAAGCTTTATATTGTACAAATAGACGTGGGTGAGAAAAGCTTACAGACAGTGACAAGTCTGGTTCCTTATTACACTGAAGAAGAGCTACTTGGTAAGCAGGTAGTGGTTTTGTGTAATCTTGCGAAAGCGAAAATGCGTGGTGAAACATCAGAATGTATGTTGCTTTGCGCAGAAACGGATGACGAGTCAGAGAGTGTTTTACTTGCACCTGAACGAGCAATGTCTGCAGGGGTTCGTATCGTTTAACGGCATTGAGATCAAAAGCTCAAAAGAAATCAGAGTAAAATGTCCGCCGTAAGCCTGCGGACATTCATTGGTGGCTACGAATTAGCGGACCGTCTCTAACAACGAGTCAATCGTTTGATGGTGAGAGGGCTCAACTCCGGCCACGTTGCCATACTTAGGTGAATCACGATCGTTTTCGAATGGGAAGTTCCAACCAACGGTATTTTCAATGAAGTGCTCGGCAAAGCTTTCGGAGACTTCGAGACAACCTGCTAATACGGTGTCGACGTAAGACTGCATGATTGGGCTTAATGTACAGGGTGGCTCTGGCTCATTTTTCACGTAAACCCAAATGACGGCGTCATCTTTGAGTATGGTTCCATTGGCACGTGAATAGTCTACGTCTACTTGTAGGGCACTGATCTTAATTCGGTGATAGCCGCGCTCGCGACGATCAAAATCAGTTAATGTGTGCTCATCAATCTTGAGCAGTACACCATTTACTTGCCCTTCACCTTCGTTAACAACCAGAGGTGAAAGCGTGTAGCTGTCATCAATCTTGCCCCAATATCTAACTAATCCGCGTACATTGACGGGGATAGTCGCGCCAGTTTGCCCTGTTAACTTCCTTGAGGCTGAATTCATTAAGCTGCCATAGCCAAATATATACATACATTTCCCTTCGTTATACATTGATCCTAGCGGTACACTAAAACTAACATTTCTTTTCTAATAAGGTCAAATATCATACGCACAGCGTGACGCTTTTGTGTCTTATTGACATGTGTTCGCCGTGTCATTATGACTGCTTGATGGTGTTATCTATTTGATATTTGGTTTTTTTTGTTTTGGCTCGAAAAATGCAGTCTAAGACTAGTTATCATTATTCGCACTTTGTTTCCTCGTTGGATTAGAAAGTGGTTTAGGAGTTGATTTGCTTAATATTACCGATAAAAAAGTTGAAGAAGCGATCCCCGCTTATTTACGTTTAGGTTTCCGTCCTTTCTTTTTACTAGGGAGCATTTACGCAGTGCTTGCCATTGCATTGTGGGTATGGATGTTTCAAACAGGCCAACCGGAAGCACTCAGTGTTCCTGCATTGTGGTGGCACGTGCATGAAATGTTGTTTGGTTTTGCAATGGCGATTGTCGTGGGGTTCGTATTAACCGCAGTTCAAAATTGGACTGGCATAAATGGTACAAAGCATCATCGGTTAGCGATATTAGTCTTGCTTTGGTTACTGCCTCGAATTCTATTTTGGACGCCTGCGCCGCTTTGGTTAGTGTCGAGTATTGAAGGGTTATTTTTAGCGTTTACAGCCTATGAGATAGCGACTCGCGTAGTCAAAGCCAAAGGGTGGAAAAACCTTTTCTTTATACCGCTGTTTATCTTGGCCATTGTCGCTAACTTTGCGAGTTACGCCACGATCAAGGGCCTCCCTCCATTTCCTTCGTCTGCGGTATGGCAGGCTATGCTGTGGTGGTTTGCTATTTTACTGTCTGTAATGGGTGGCCGTGTTATCCCGTTCTTTACTGCAAGGCGCTTTAATTTTGAAAAAGCGCAGCCGCTTGTTTGGCTAGACTGGGTGGCAAACCTTCCGTTGGTTGGTCTATTCATTCTTAGTTTTTTCCCAGTTACTTTCGCTCAACTAGGTCAGCCGTTAATGCTTATTGGTGGACTTGGTCAACTTGCCCGATTCATTCGCTGGAAGCCATGGTTAACGTTAAGCGAGCCACTTGTATGGTCACTGCATGCCGCGTACTTGTGCTTACCTTTAAGCTTGATTTTACGCGGTGTTTTACAAAACCCATTTGCGCATCATAATCTCATCCATTTGTTTGCTATTGGTGCGTTAGCTGGAGTGATTCTAGCGATGATCGCTCGTGTCACCATGGGGCATACTGGGCGCGCAATTTATCAAGGGCCTAATATGAGCATCGCCTTTATTTCTTTAGTATTGGCAGCGTTGATTCGTAGTTTAGGTGTAACCTTTTTCCCTGAGCACTTATTTATGATTGTTAATATTAGTGGCGGCTTATGGATTCTAGCGTTTGCAATGTATATCAGC
Organism: Vibrio kyushuensis; assembly: GCF_050337325.1. Classification (NCBI taxonomy): domain Bacteria; kingdom Pseudomonadati; phylum Pseudomonadota; class Gammaproteobacteria; order Vibrionales; family Vibrionaceae; genus Vibrio; species Vibrio kyushuensis. Next base: position 284,452 of record NZ_JAKJSV010000003.1, on the reverse strand, counting down.
TTCTTTGGCAAGATGCTGATCAGCCCAAGAGTTGATGGTCATCCTGGATAACAAGCCTGCTGTATAGGAAGTGATTCAGAAAAGCAAAGGCTTGGATAACTCTATCGATTAGAGCTTACCAAGCCTTTATTGTTTCTGTCGTTAAAGAATCAAACTTGCGAATAGTTGAGCTATCTTACTTTGATTTCGTTAACCAACTTGCGATAAGTTAACGACTTTTTTCTCAAGTTTTTCTTTCACATAATCAGCGATCGCTTGTTGTTGTTGCTCGTTGAGGTATAAACCTAACTTGGTTCTACGCCATAAAATGTCTTCTGCTGTGACAGCAAGCTCGTGTTCAATTAAGTAATCGAGTTCACGTTGATAGACACCATGTGCACCTTCTTTACCTAAAGCGAACTGGATTCCCAGATCAGCTTCATTAACGATGTTTTCTAATAGATTCCATGTATCTGTGCCAAATTGAGTCACATAACGAAGAATTAAAGCTTCTGATAGTAATGGATACTTAGTATGAATCGTATTAGCTAATTGCTCTCTGCTGCAACTGAAGTTTCCGCCCGGAAGCGTATTCGTTGCTGTCCACTCTTTGCCCATATTCGGTAAATAAGGGCTCAATTTTTTAAGCGCTGCTTCGCCAAGTTTTCGATAAGTCGTCAGCTTGCCACCGAATACAGAAAGCAGTGGGGCTTGGCTGTTTTTCGCTTCAAGTTCAAGAGTATAGTCTCGGGTGATCGCTTGTGGTGAGTCTGACTCATCATCACAAAGAGGTCTTACACCGCTGTATGTCCAGACGACGTCTTCACGTGATAGTTGATCGACAAAGTGTTGGTTAACAATATCGATTAAGTAATCGACTTCTTGTTCGGAAATTGAAACATCGCGCGGATCACCCTTGTATTCCATATCGGTAGTGCCAATGATCGAGAACTTATCAAGATAAGGAATTGCGAATACGATACGGTTATCTTTGTTTTGCAGAATATACGCTTGCGGTTCATTGTGAATACGAGGAACTACAATGTGCGATCCTTTGATCAAACGAATGTTGCGCGGCGATGTTTGTTCTAATCCGTCATCAAAGAACTGTTTTACCCATGGCCCAGCTGCGTTCACAAGTGCCTTGGCTTTGCGCTCAAAACGTTGGTCTGTTGTTACGTCATGAATAGTGACATGCCAAATGCCATCTACACGCTTGGCTGATTCTACTTTGCAGTAATTACGAACTTCTGCATTATTCTCTTTTGCAGCTAATACATTTAATAGTACCAATCGCGCATCATCAACCCAGCAGTCTGAATATTCAAAGCCTTTCTTCATTTCAGGTTTGAGCAAGCCCGACTCAGCCAAATTGACGGTTTTGCTAGCGGGAAGGGTAGTGCGACGACCTAGGTTGTCGTAAAGAAATAGACCACAGCGAATCATCCATGCAGGACGTAAAAATGGTCTGTGTGGCAGTCGAAAGCGCATAGGTAGCGCAACATGTGGCGCTTTTCTTAATATGACCTCTCGCTCAGCCAACGCTTCTGATACTAGACGGAACTCATAATGCTCAAGGTAACGTAAGCCACCATGGATTAATTTAGAACTGGCTGAGGAAGTGGCTGATGCAAAATCATTCGCTTCATATAGACCGACTGACAATCCACGCCCTGCTGCATCTGCGGCGATTCCTGCGCCATTAATCCCGCCACCAATAACGAGTAAGTCTAATGTTGTGGACGTGTTAACAGCTGTGGTTGTTTGTTGGATACTCATGTATTGGGCCTCTTCGTGAGCGAACGAGCATTTATGAACGTGAAACAATCGTAACTCAGCTTTCGTTTATGATCACTGTTTATTTTCGCTAATGCGCGTTTTGTGTGATTTGGACATAAAAAAACCTCTAGCAGATTTGCTAGAGGTTAGTAGAGAAGCGGACCGTGAAGGTGAATTATTAGGATCTAACCTTGAATTATTTCTAGTGGAATAGAGTGATTTTTCAAAATCTCAGAGATCTCTTTTGGAGGTTCTTGATCGGTAAATAGCATATGCAGTTGTGATACGTTTCCAAGCTTAACCATCGCATTTCGGCCAAATTTACTGTGGTCTACCGCAAGATAAACACTACGGCTATTTTCAATAATGGCTTGTTTAACTCGCACTTCATGGTAGTCAAAATCCAGCAGTGATCCATCGTAGTCGATACCGCTAACCCCAAGTATGCCAAAGTCTAAACGAAACTGTTTTACGAAATCGAGAGTAGCCTCTCCAACTATTCCGCCATCTCTAGTCCTGACTTCACCACCCGCGAGGATGACATTGAATTCAGGGTTGGGTAACAAGATGGTGGCGACGTTGATGTTGTTGGTTACGACTCTTAGGCGTTTGTGATTCTTATTGAGTGCTTTTGCTATGGCTTCAGGTGTCGTGCCTATGTCGATAAAGAGTGTTGCACCGTCGGGAATGTGCTTCACCAACTCTTCTGCAATGATATCCTTTTCATTGAAGTTCATGTTTTTTCGAGTGTTATAAGCTGTATTCTCAGAACTGAGTGGGATGGTTGCGCCGCCATGATAGCGTCGAATTTTGTTATCGTTTGCAAGCTCGTTCAGATCACGCCTAATCGTCTGAGGGCTTACATCAAACTGTTCTACAAGCTCTTCTGTGCTGACGTATCCATGCTTTTTTACCAGTTCAATGATCTGTTGGTGTCTTGGTATTTGCTTCATTAATCTTCCCTAGCCTCGATAGCGGGCGTTGATATGCAGCCACTCGAGATTTTATTTACAGTTATTGTGCGCTAGAGGAGTCGATCTTTGAAGAATAGATGCGTGATTATTTGGCTTAAAACGCAAAAAGAGCGCGTAACAGCGCTCTTTTTAATCTCAAAGCATGATTAATCTTCGGGATCGCGCAATTCTGCCCAGGTTTTCGCGCATTTTATTGCACGCTTCCAACCTTTATAGCGACGGTTGCGTTTCTCTTCGTCATGGTGGGGCTTGAAGCTTCTGTTGAGAACCGCTTTACCTTTTAGCTCATCAACGCTGCCCCAATAACCAACCGCTAAGCCAGCTAGGTAGGCGGCACCAAGCGCGGTTACTTCGGTTACCTCTGGACGGTGAACTTCTGTATCTAATACATCTGACTGGAACTGCATTAAGAAGTTGTTTGCTACAGCGCCACCGTCTACTCGCAATGCAGAGAGTTTAATTCCCGAGTCTGCTTGCATGGCATCGAGCACATCTCGGGTTTGATACGCGATACCTTCTAACGTAGCTCTAATAATGTGATTGGAATTTACGCCACGAGTGAGACCGACAATGGTGCCACGAGCATACGCATCCCAATAGGGGGCTCCTAATCCGGTAAAAGCGGGAACCACATAAACACCACCAGACGAGTCGACCTTTGTTGCGAAGTATTCTGAATCTTTAGCATCGGCTAACAATTTCATTTCATCACGTAGCCATTGAATGGAAGCGCCCCCCATGAATACCGCGCCCTCAAGCGCGTAGGCTGGTCCACCATTAGGTCCACAGGCTAAGGTCGTCAGCAGCCCATTTTGGGAACTGACTTTTTCTTCTCCGGTGTTCATAAGTAGGAAGCAACCGGTACCATACGTGTTTTTGGCTTGGCCCGCTTCAACGCACATGTGGCCATAAAGGGCAGCTTGTTGGTCTCCGGCAATACCTGATATAGGAATACGTGTACCGCCTTTTCCACCAATGTTGGTTTCGCCATAGATTTCAGAAGAGCGACGAACATCTGGCATCATTGATGCGGGAACCCCCATTTCTTTAAGAAGCGTTTCGTCCCACTTCAACTCATTGATGTCAAAAAGCATAGTGCGAGACGCGTTGGTGTAGTCGGTCACATGGACGCGACCTTGAGTCATTTTCCACACTAACCACGTATCTACGGTTCCGAATAGTAGTTTTCCTGCCTCCGCATCTTCTCGAGCGCCTTCGACGTTATCTAGAATCCATTTAATTTTTGTACCGGAAAAGTAGGGGTCAAGGATGAGTCCGGTAGTATCTTTTATGTATTGCTCGAGGCCACGACTTTGTAGCTCTTCACAAATACTAGCGGTTCGTCGGCATTGCCATACAATCGCGTTGTAGACAGGTTTTCCGGTCTCTTTATTCCAGACGATGGTGGTTTCACGCTGGTTAGTAATACCTATGGCCGCTATTTGATCACTACGTATGCTCGATTTCCCAAGAACTTCAACGAGTGTTGAACTTTGTGTTGCCCAGATCTCTAATGGGTCATGTTCAACCCATCCGCCTTGAGGATAAATTTGTGTAAATTCACGCTGTGAGACACTCACTATGTTGGCGTCATGATCGAGGATTACCGCACGAGAGCTGGTTGTTCCTTGGTCTAATGCGACAATATACTTCTGCTCAGTCATAGTAAGCCTCCTTGTTATTCTGCTATTAATATTTTAGTTGAAATTCTGGTAACGAAAATTATTGATAATGTTCGCTTAACGTATTTTTTGTCCATAAAAATACTGCAATTTGTCGACAGGAAATAGTGCCGCTATCTCAATATTGATAATCTTCGAGAACTACATATTGTGCATATTTGGATTAAAACGAAAACAAACGAACATCAAAAATGGGCGTTAGGACGTTTTAATTGTTAATTTAGTGCAATGTATTTGTGAATTAATGTGTTGATGGTTTAAATTGATTTCGTACGAACGTGATGTGTTCGAGGCGGGTAGGAAGAAAGTAGGCCGAATAAATAGGCGGTGGTCAAAGGAAACAAAAACAGCCTCAAAGGAGGCTGTTTATCAAACTAATTTAGGTAGAGTGCTAATTAGTTGTTGCTGTGAAGCTCAGAGTTAAGCTCAACCGCTGATTTGTTTGCAAGACATTCAATCTGACCCGTTACAGAGTTGCGACGGAACAGTAGGTCAGATACACCAGCAAGGTCGCGAGCTTTAATGATCTCGACTTCATTTCCTTCTTTATCTAGCATGCGAACTTTTGTGCCTGCCGTAACGTAAAGACCAGACTCAACCGTACAACGATCGCCCATCGGGAAACCAAGGCCAGCGTTTGCGCCAAGTAGGCAGTTTTCTCCGATAGAGATAACCATAGTACCGCCACCAGATAGTGTACCCATGATAGAAGCACCACCACCGATGTCTGAACCGTTACCGACTACAACACCTGCAGATACACGGCCTTCAACCATGCTGACACCTTTAGTACCTGCATTGAAGTTGATGAAACCTTCGTGCATAACCGTTGTGCCTTCACCCACGTGAGCGCCAAGGCGTACGCGTGAAGTGTCTGCGATACGAATACCCGTTGGTACGACGTAATCAACCATTTTCGGGAACTTATCTACGCAATCAACACTTAGAGCGCGACCTGCTAGGCGAGCTTCGATTTGACGCTCAGCCAATTCAGGAAGATCAATAGGGCCTTCGTTAGTCCATGCGATGTTGTGCAGTAGACCAAAAATACCGTCTAGTACTGTGCCGTGTGGCTGAACTAGGCGATTAGAAATAAGCTGTAGCTTTAGGAAGCCTTCAGCAACTGACTGAGGTTTTTCATCCGTTGCTAGAACAACAAGAACCAGTGGCTGCTCTGAAGAAACAGCTTTTTCAGCAAATGATGCATTAGCGATATCGCCACTTGCTGCGAATGCCGTTGCAAGTTCAACGCACTGTTTAGAAGAAACTTCAACAGCTTGATTACCTTGCTCGTAATCAGAGACAGCTGTAACAGCATTGATTAGTGCGTCACTTGGGTTTAGTACAGGGCTTGGGAAGAATGCTTCAATGATTTTTCCATCACGATTTTTTGTTGCTGTACCAAAGGCAATTGCAAAGTTAGCCATAGTTATCTCCATGCGTTTAATTGTTTGAACCAAGAATCAGCCTTAGCTCTAAATTTGATGTAGTCCATCATAGTGAGAGGTTTACTGAGTTGAAAGCCCTAAAGCAGAGAAAGTCTGTAAACCGATATGTCTTGTCTTATTGGAGATATGTTCGTCCAATAAGAAATATACCCGTCGTACTTGAAGGTGCAGCTTTGTTAACTGCAACTCCAATTATTTTGGGTATAGGTGTGAGTTGAGTTTGTTTTCAGATAAAAGAAAACCCGAAGCAGGACTTCGGGTTTTAATTAAGACTTTACTTATAACTGATTGGCGTGCGCTTTGCGCTATAGCTTTTAGCTTTATATGTTCTCTTTATAGAGAGTCCAACCATATCACCCGTTTGAGCGCGGGTGTTTTCCCTAATTATTGATCTTGTAGCTAGCTACACTCTTAATAATTAAGGAACCTAGCAATATTACTTGCTTAGGTCGTCAGCGTGCTCAGATAGGAACGCAGCAACACCTGTTGGTGAAGCGTCCATACCTGCTTTGCCTTCTTCCCATTGTGCAGGACAAACTTCACCATTCTTCTCGTGGAAGTTTAGTGCGTCAACCATGCGTAGCATTTCGTCGATGTTACGACCTAGAGGAAGATCGTTAACTACTTGGTGACGTACAAGGCCGTCTGTATCGATTAGGAAAGAACCACGGAAAGCAACGCCTGCTTCTGGGTGCTCAACATCGTATGCTTTACAGATTTCGTGCTTAACGTCAGCAACTAGTGGGTACTTAACTTGACCGATACCGCCATCTTCGATAGCAGTGTTACGCCATGCGTTGTGAGAGAATTGAGAATCGATTGAAACGCCGATTACTTCAACGCCTTTAGCTTGGAAATCAGCTAGACGGTTATCAAAAGCGATTAGCTCTGAAGGACAAACGAATGTGAAGTCTAGTGGGTAGAAGAATACAACTGCTTTTTTACCTTTAGTAAATTCAGCAAAGTTGAAGTTATCTACGATTTCACCGTTACCAAGAACTGCTGCAGCTGTAAAGTCAGGGGCTTGACGTCCTACTAGTACCATTTTGAATCTCCTAAAAAGTTGATGTCCAAACATCTTTGTTTGGGCTGTCGTTTCTACGCGACAAACTATAGTACAAAAGTTACTATAGAAAAAAGCGAATTAAATAGATTAAGTTAATCGAAAAAAGCGATGGAACTTGATCGATTGCCTCCCTCAATGAAACCCAAAAACTTATTGATTACATTATGAATAAATGGCCTAGCTTAAAGCAGTTACACTACCTTGTTACTTTGCACGAAACTCGTCACTTTAGTGATGCGGCGGACAAGTGTTTTGTTAGCCAATCGACACTGAGTAAAGGAATTCAAAATCTAGAAGAGCTTATCGGTTGTCCTTTATATGAAAAGAAAGACAAGAAAAGTCCTTTAGTCTTTACCCAAGCAGGGGAGCTGGTGGTAACGCATGGACGAGAGTTACTCGCCAAAGGGCAGGACTTAGTTGAGCTTGGTCATGTATGTCATGGTGATAAAATGCAAGGGCAACTAAAAGTAGGCTGTATTCCTACCATTGCGCCTTTCTTATTATGTGATTTGGTACAAGAGGCGAATAGAAGCTTTCCTCATCTTAATTTGCTATTAAGAGAAGACACTACAACGAACCTTTTGGCTGCTCTTCGTCATGGAGAGTTAGATGTACTTATTCTTGCATTGCCCGTCGATATTGATGGAATGCACAGTAAAATAGTAGGGCAAGATCCATTTAGAATGGTTATAAGTCGCAATCAAGCTGATGCTATTCGAGTTCCTATTCGCTACGATGATTTACCGGATGAATCGGTCTTCCTACTAGAGAAAGAGCACTGTTTAACAGAGCACGCCGTTTCTGCATGTAAGTTGACTGATAAAGAGAAGATAAACCCATTTAGCGCGACAAGCTTACATACCCTAGTTCAAATGGTGGCCAACGGTCTTGGCACTACCTTTATTCCACAAATGGCGATTGATCATGGGTTACTTGAAAACCAGAACTTAGTCGTCATTGATCCCCCTGGTCAACAAGCTTATCGCAATATTGGTTTAGTTTGGCGACCAAGTTCATCTCGAACGACGACATTTAATCAGTTAGCGGATGTAGTTTCTGAACTACTATAGAGTTTGGTCGTAGCTTCTTTTTTATCTGTCTCACATAAAAGCACACTGGTTTCAGTGTGCTTTTTAGCATTTTATGCTGCTGGTTAACTTTAACTTGTAAAATTTTACAGGCTTTTCTTTCTGAACCTTTCATAACATTGTAAAACTTCACAATGTAAATTTTACATATCAAACACTGCTCAGTGTTTAATTATCACTCACTTCGCTCTCGGTAAGCTTATATATCAAGGCTTATACTCCCATTAATGGTTTTCATACGCTTGTTTGAAATCAATTTTTGCACAAAACAAAGTGTAATTAAATTACGTAATAACTTACGTGTTTAGGGGGTGAATCAATCACTTGTTTCAAACGGAATAAAACTTTGAATTTAACTTTTTGTTAACTTTAGAGCTGTTGCTCTATGGTCGTTTGATGTAAGTTAAGTATGGAATCTACAAGGGAAGTTAAGACTTATGTCTAGTTTGCAGGGTCTTGAAAATTGTTTCTTAGTAGGTGAAGGTATAGACAAGAAACAACAAAATATAAGAAAACCAAAAAATAGTTAGGATGTCATTTTGTGGTTTTATAGTTACAAAAGTTGCGTTTGGTTACCTAGATAGCTTTATGCGGAATGAAGATAGTTCTAAGGAAGAGAGTTATGTTTGCACCAATTTCAGATAATACGATAGATAGTAAAACAACAGACAAAGCCCCAGAGCAACTTGAGGTTGTTGGTGACATTTCACCAGAACATCAAGATATATTCCCTGTTGGAGCCCAAGCCCTTTTATCTGAGTTGTGTGGGAAGTTCGCCAAGAGAGTTGATAATTTGCTTGTTGCTCGCCAACAGCGTCAGCAAAAAATCGACCAAGGCGAACTGCCCGACTTTCAAGAGGATACGCAAGATATCCGAGAAGGTAGCTGGAAAATACTTGGTATTCCCAACGACTTGCAAGATCGTCGAGTAGAGATTACGGGCCCAACCGATCGTAAGATGGTGATCAATGCCCTGAACGCTAACGTAAAAGTATTTATGGCTGACTTTGAAGATTCGATGTCACCTGCGTGGGGTAAAGTGCTTGATGGGCAAGTTAACCTACGTGATGCGATTAACGGCACGATTAGCTATACCAACCCAAACAATGGCAAGCATTACCAATTGACAGGGGATCCCGCAACACTGATCTGCCGAGTACGTGGTCTGCACTTGAAAGAGAAACACGTTACGTATAATCAAGAGGTTATTCCTGGCGCACTGTTCGATTTCGCACTGTATTTCTTTAATAACTACAAAACGTTATTAGCAAAAGGAAGTGGCCCTTATTTCTATATTCCAAAGCTTCAGTCTCATCACGAAGCGAAGTGGTGGAGCGACGTATTCCACTTTACAGAAGAGTATTTTGGTCTCGACACGGGAACCATCAAAGCCACGGTGCTAATTGAAACGCTACCCGCTGTGTTTGAGATGAATGAAATTCTGTTTGCTATGAAAGAACATATCGTTGGCCTGAACTGTGGCCGCTGGGATTACATCTTTAGCTATATCAAAACGCTCAAAAACCACCCTGATCGCATCTTGCCCGATAGACAAGTTGTGACCATGGAGAAGTCTTTCTTAAATGCTTATTCAAGATTGCTAGTGAGAACCTGTCATCAGCGAGGTGCTTTTGCAATGGGAGGGATGGCCGCCTTTATCCCAGCAAAAGATCCGGTCGCGAACCAACAAGTACTCGATAAGATCCAACACGATAAATCGCTTGAAGCGAATAATGGACACGATGGTACTTGGGTGGCGCATCCGGGCCTTGCTGATACAGCGCTAGAAGTATTCGATGCCAAGTTTGGTGGGCGTATCAATCAGCTAGATATTTCTCGAAGCGACGATGCACCTATTACCTCTAAAGAATTATTAGAGCCGTGTTCCGGTGAGCGAACCGAAAAAGGCATGCGTCATAACATCCGTGTTGCTTTGCAATACATTGAAGCTTGGATCTCAGGCAATGGCTGTGTCCCTATCTACGGAATGATGGAAGATGCGGCAACCGCTGAAATATCTCGTGCTTCAATATGGCAATGGATCAAACACGGTAAAGATTTAGATAACGGAAAAACGGTCACCAAAGCTTTGTTTGAACAATACCTGACTGAAGAAATTGAAGTAGTGAAGCAAGAGTTGGGAGAAGACAGACTCAGCAGTGGACGTTTTGATGAAGCCGCTAAGTTAATGGCCAAACTGACCACCAGTGATGAGCTGACCGATTTCTTAACAGTTCCAGGTTATGACTACTTGGACTAAGTAAAACTTGAACAAGATTAACTAGAAAAACCAATAACGTGAAATCAACCTTCAGACGCAGAATCGCTTACCGTAAAGATTAAGCACTGCTATGAAATGGAAGACCAATGCGCATGTCGTTCACCAGAGAGTAAACACTTACTTTCTAGGTAAATAGCGCACTACATAAGAGGGAAACACCATGACATTAACTCGACGCCAACAAATCGAAGCTCTAGAAAAAGACTGGGCAACTAATCCACGCTGGAACAATGTTAAGCGTACTTACACTGCGGAAGAGGTGGTTGATCTTCGTGGTTCAGTAGTCCCTGCTAATACGCTTGCACAACGCGGTGCGGATAAACTGTGGTCATTGGTCAATGGTGATTCCAAAAAAGGTTATGTGAACTGTTTAGGTGCATTGACTGGCGGACAAGCGGTTCAACAAGCGAAGGCGGGTATTGAAGCGATTTACCTATCAGGTTGGCAGGTAGCGGCAGACAACAATACTGCATCGACAATGTACCCAGACCAATCTCTTTATCCAGTAGATTCAGTGCCTTCAGTCGTTAAGCGTATAAACAACTCGTTCCGTCGTGCGGATCAAATTCAATGGGCAGCGGGAATAACACCACAAGATGAAGCTGGTCTTGATTACTTCCTACCAATCGTTGCTGATGCTGAAGCCGGTTTTGGCGGTGTATTGAACGCTTATGAGCTGATGAAAAACATGATTGAATCTGGTGCGGCGGGTGTTCACTTTGAAGACCAACTGGCATCAGTGAAAAAATGTGGCCACATGGGCGGAAAAGTACTGGTTCCGACACAAGAAGCGGTACAAAAACTAACGGCTGCTCGTCTGGCTGCTGATGTAGCGGGAACAACAACACTGGTTATTGCGCGTACCGATGCGAACGCTGCTGACCTGCTGACGTCGGATTGTGACCCGTATGATAGCGACTTTATCCAAGGTGAGCGCACTGCAGAAGGTTTCTACAAAGTAGATGCTGGTATCAACCAAGCGATCTCTCGCGGTCTAGCTTACGCACCGTATGCCGATTTAATCTGGTGTGAAACAGCAAAACCATGCTTGGAAGAAGCGCGTAAGTTTGCTGAAGCGATTCATGCAGAATACCCAGATCAACTGCTAGCGTATAACTGTTCACCGTCGTTTAACTGGGAGAAAAACCTAGATTCAGAAACGATTGCTAAGTTCCAACAAGAGCTTGCGGATATGGGTTACAAGTACCAATTCATCACGTTAGCAGGCATTCATAACATGTGGTACAACATGTTCGATTTGGCTCATGCTTACGCACAAGGTGAAGGCATGCGTCACTACGTTGAGAAAGTACAGCGCCCTGAGTTTGAAGCGGCAGATAAAGGCTATACCTTCGTGGCTCACCAACAAGAAGTAGGTACTGGTTACTTTGACCGTATGACCAATACGATTCAAGGCGGTAACTCGTCGGTGACAGCCCTAACTGGTTCAACGGAAGAAGAGCAGTTTAAATAACGAATAAAGTCGGTCTATAGACCAAACCCTAATCCACTATAAACGTCATTATAATAAAGAAGCAACACTATTTGAGCAGCCTAGGCTGCTCTTTTTTTTACGATTTGATAACGTACTTTTTTATGACTTGATAGCGAGTAGAGCACCAAAACTCACTAAACCTGCGCCACAGACTTGGTTGAGTCGTTTCTTCATTCTGTTTAAGCGTGTTTGAAGTGCCTTTGAAGTAAACAGAATCGCGACAATAGAAAACCATAGAGCGTGCAATGCCACCATGTAGAGTCCATAGAATAAGGCTGCTTGATTTTCAGCTGCATCGGGCGAGATTAATTGGCTGAATATACTCAAGAAAAATAACATTGTTTTAGGGTTTAATACATTGCACAAAAAGCCCTGTGCGAAATATCGATACGCGTTAATCTCTTTTTTGTTGTCATTTAGCGACTCTTGCTCAGAACTCGATGAGAATATTCCTTTCAATCCTAGGTAGATTAAATACGCTGCCCCTGCATATTTTACTAGGCTGAACATAAACGCATTCTGAGAGATTAAGTAACTGATCCCGAACATTGAATAACCGATGTGAACACAGATCGCTAAGCTCACTCCTATCGCCGTCCATATTCCGGCTTTTCTTCCTTGATTCACACTGTTCTTAAGTACCAGTACAAAGTCAGCCCCTGGGCTTATAACGATTAATACACCTAGTATAGCCAAGCTCAACATTTCCATAGGGTCTCCTAATTTGTCCAATCATGCGTAATGAGTAACTATTGTATGTGGATTTTATGCTGACTATAATCGAAATAACTTCTATAAATGTGTGAGAAAAAATCATAGATGAGGCATTTAAAAGCATTTCATGTTTTCAATACCGCCGCTTCTTCATCGAGCTATAGTGAGGCTGCTAGAAAGCTCAATATTACCCATGGAGCAGTGAGTAAGCAGATCAAGGTATTGGAAAGTCATCTATCTCAGGCTCTCTTTTATAAGCAAGGCCGCAATGTACGCCTAACGCAAGAGGGTGAACTGTTAAAAACGTATACAGAGCAGGCATTTCAAGCTTTGGATACAGGTGTGAGTAAGCTTGCCCAATTGAAAAATCAGTGCATTGAGGTCTCTTGTGAACCGACGCTAACCATGCGTTGGCTAATGCCTAGATTGTCTGAGTTTTATATGGCTTCTGGGGCTGATGTAAGGTTGTCGACGGCAGGAGGGCCTGTGACACTAGGGGAATCTGGGCTGTCGTTAGCTATACGCAGAGATGACTTTGAACACCTTCATGATTATAAAAAAACGACGTTGGTAGAGGAGTGGGTAGGCCCTGTTTTCTCGGCGGAATATTGGCATCAAGTAAAAGGTGACTTAGGAAAGATCAAACTTCTTCACAGCCAGACAAGACCTAAAGCGTGGGAAGGCTGGTCGTCTCAATACAGTGATTTATCGTTTTCAGAAAATCCCCACCAAACCTTTGCGCATTTCTATTTCTGTTTTCAGGCGGCGATGGATGGATTAGGTGCAGCGATAGGTTCGTACCCTCTTGTGATGGATGAGCTTAAAAGAGGGAATTTAGTTGCGCCATTTGGGTTTGTTTCATCTGGGCATAATTACATATTGCTCAGTCAAGACAGAGCGGCAGACGAATTAGAACAGAAGTTTGCTGATTGGCTACAAGAAAACTTGGGGCAATGCATCCCGACGAAAGAAGAAAGAACTGCATCGGCTCGCTTTAATTAGAGAGTAGCGCGGTAATCTCTAATTTAAAACACAACAATGCTGCCATCACTCGATGAAGAATATGGCAGCAAAGAGGTCTGAATCTATTCTACTTCTTCAGGTTCGGCTTCCTCTTGAAGTTCAAGTAAGTTAATCGCGATAGAAACGAAATCACTGTCAGTGATGATCCCGACAAGTTCGCTGTTTTCTACGATAGGTAGGCAGCCAACTTTATGCTTTTGCATATACTTAGCACTTTCCTTTAATCCTGCACACGGTGACACCGTCATGATACTGGTGTGCATCACATCATCCAGTGGTGTGGTTAGAGTGTAAGACTGATCGCTCGGTACTTTTTGTAAGCTCGATTCTTGCGCTGCTAGTACATCACGCTGAGTGATAATACCCAGTAGTTTTCTTTCTGCATCGACAACTGGAATATGGCGAATATCAAGCGCCTCCATCATGTTTTTTGCATCAGCCAGCGTATGAGAGCGTAACAGTGTATGAGGGTTACGGGTCATCATGTCTTCGACTTTAATCATATTCGCCTCCTGCTTATTAGCTGTACCTTATGACTATAGTTTTTTTTCCAGGATTTAGTTGGGATCTAGTTCGTTTTGCCGTGTATTTTTCTAAGAATCGGCGCTAACTTTGACCTAAGTTATTTTTGATGCATATAGCCTAAAAAATTTGCTATAGACGCGACAAAACTTGCTATTAAATCTAAGGAATCTATACTGTTCGGCTGCGAAAAAACCATCGCTGATAGCTTTGTTTTTTATTAATAGCTCAGCTTCTCAATGATGGTAAATGTTTTCGCTGACGGCTCTATTTATGAGCGCGGATTTTCACTAGATAAGACGATTAACATGCAAGTTTCTGATTTTCACTTTGAACTCCCTGATGAACTGATTGCTCGCTATCCAACAGCTGAGCGTACAGCAAGCCGCCTTCTGCATTTAGATGGCATGAATGGTGAACTTAATGACCGTTCATTTAAAGATGTACTCGATCTGGTTAAGCCAGGGGATTTGATGGTATTTAATAATACCCGAGTGATCCCAGCGCGCCTTTTTGGCCGTAAAGAATCGGGTGGTAAGTTAGAAGTACTTGTTGAGCGTATGCTGGATGAAAAAAGCATTCTTGCGCATGTTCGCTGCTCAAAATCACCTAAGCCAGGAACGAAATTGTTCCTTGGTGAAAACGATGAGTATCAAGCGGAAATGGTAGCTCGTCATGATGCGCTATTTGAAATCCAGTTTAACGATGAAAAGTCGGTACTCGATATATTGAACGATGTTGGCCACATGCCATTGCCGCCTTATATTGACCGCCCTGATGAAGATGCAGATAAAGAACGTTACCAAACGGTATACAACAAGAAGCCAGGTGCGGTAGCCGCGCCAACAGCGGGTCTGCACTTTGATGATGAGCTGCTTGCTCAGATTAAAGAGAAAGGCGTTGAGTTTGCTTACGTTACATTGCACGTTGGAGCGGGCACGTTCCAGCCAGTAAAAGTCGATAACATCAATGATCACCACATGCATGCAGAGTACGTAGAAGTACCGCAAGAAGTGGTTGATGCCATTGCTGAAACGAAAGCACGTGGTGGACGTATTATTGCTGTCGGTACTACCTCGGTTCGCTCATTAGAAAGCGCTGCGCAAGACGCTGTGAAAAAAGGCACTGACCTTGTTCCTTTCTTTGGCGATACTGAAATATTTATCTTCCCAGGCTACGAGTATCAACTCGTGGATTGCCTAGTGACTAATTTTCACCTGCCAGAGTCCACACTGATTATGCTAGTGAGTGCTTTTGCAGGTTATGACAACACCATGGCTGCGTATCAGCGCGCTGTAGAAGGTGAGTACCGCTTCTTTAGCTATGGCGATGCCATGTTCATCAACAAAAAGACAGCTTAGTGTCGTTTACGCGTCTATCACAGCGTCAAAAGTACTCATTTACTATCGTAAACTCCGTGCTTTTTTCTTGTGCTAAACACGTAAAACTTAACTAACCTTCCTTTTTACAAATTAAATTAACGAGTGCTAGCAGTAGGCTAGAGAAAGAGCTTAGCTCTTACTTCGCAAGGAACCGCGACCGCTCTCGTAGGGTGAAAGCCCATCAATAATAGTCAGACTGTTTTTCTGGCAAATTGGAGTTCTCGTGAGATTAAAGTACGAACTGAAAAAAACTAACGGTAACGCGCGTCGTGGCCAACTGCAATTCGAACGTGGCACGGTAGAAACACCTGCATTCATGCCTGTTGGTACCTACGGTACGGTTAAAGGTATGACACCGGAAGAAGTAAAAGACACGGGTGCTGAAATTCTTCTTGGTAACACGTTCCACCTTTGGTTACGTCCGGGTCAAGAGATCATGAAATTACACGGTGATTTGCATGACTTCATGAACTGGAAAGGTCCTATCCTGACTGATTCAGGCGGCTTCCAAGTATTCAGCCTTGGTAAGACTCGTAAAATTACTGAAGAAGGTGTTCACTTCCGTAGCCCAGTAAACGGCGACAAGGTCTTTATGGATGCAGAGAAATCAATGCAAATCCAATACGATCTTGGCTCTGATGTTGTGATGATTTTTGACGAATGTACGCCATACCCAGCAACACACGACGAAGCGCGAATCTCAATGGAGCGTTCAGTTCGTTGGGCAGACCGTAGCCGCAATGAATTTGATCGCCAAGAGAATCCAAATTCTCTGTTTGGTATCGTTCAAGGTGGTGTTTACGAAGATCTTCGTGACGTATCAGTAAAAGCACTGACTGACATCGGTTTTGATGGGTACGCTGTTGGTGGCTTAGCAGTAGGCGAACCAAAAGAAGATATGCACCGCGTTCTTGAGCATACCTGTCCTCAACTTCCTGAAGATAAGCCTCGTTACCTAATGGGTGTGGGCAAACCAGAAGACCTAGTTGAAGGCGTTCGTCGCGGAATTGACATGTTCGATTGTGTAATGCCTACGCGAAATGCACGTAACGGCCACCTATTTGTGACTGGAGGTGTGATCAAGATCCGTAATGCGAAACATAAAACCGATACAACACCACTAGATCCGCACTGTGACTGTTACACTTGCCAGAATTATTCAAAGTCATATTTACATCACCTAGACCGTTGTAACGAAATTCTAGGTGCGCGATTAAATACGATTCATAACTTGCGTTATTACCAACGTTTAATGGAAAGCATTCGCTTGGCGATTGATGAAGATCGATTTGATAGCTTTGTAGAAGAGTTTTACGCACGTCGTGATCGCTCTGCGCCGCCACTCGGTAACGAATAATTACAAAACCCTTTTGTTTTCAGCCTGAATACACTTGGTATAAGACTTGAAAATGAAGGGGTGATCCCCAATTACATTGAATTAACACAAAATATATATAGAGGACGTCTTAATGTTTATTTCTCAAGCTCACGCAGCAGCAGAAGGTGGACCAGCAGGTGGTGGTTTCGAAATGATTATCATGCTAGGTATGTTTGCAGTAATTTTTTACTTCATGATTTACCGCCCACAAGCTAAGCGTGTAAAAGAGCATAAGAATCTTATGGCTGCAATGGGCAAAGGTGATGAAGTTATTACTAGCGGTGGCCTAGTGGGTAAAATCACTAAAATCGCTGAAGATAACGACTACATCTCAATTGAGCTTAACGCGAACAATGAAGTTGTAATCAAGAAAGATTTTGTTACTGCTGTGCTACCTAAGGGTACACTGAAGTCTCTATAAAACAGCTAAAGGAATCTTGCTGTGCTAAACCGTTATCCGTTATGGAAGTATTTGATGGTGATTTTCGCCATCGCGACAGCTGCGCTGTATGCACTTCCAAACCTCTACGGTGAAGATCCAGCTATTCAAGTTACAGGGGCGCGCGGCGCCTCTGTTGATCTGTCAACGCTGGATTCCATCACCAATGCCCTTGAAAAACAGGGTCTCTCCCATAAGTCTATTGCTCTAGAGAATGGACAAGTTCTTGTTCGTTTCAACGACACTGATACTCAGCTAGCAGCTCGTGATATTGTCAGCGAAGCGCTTGGCAAAGACAAAATTGTTGCCCTTAACTTAGCAGCGGCTACGCCCAATTGGCTTGAGTCTATTGGCGCAGCGCCAATGAAGCTTGGTCTTGATTTGCGTGGTGGTGTTCACTTCTTAATGGAAGTGGATATGGACGCGGCAATGAAGACACTCGTTGGCCAACAAGAAGAAGCGTTCCGTAGTGAGCTGCGTGAAGAGCGTATTCGTTACCGCTCAATTCGCCCTTCTGGTAGTGATGCCGTTGAAGTTCTTCTGCGTGATGCTGAACAACTCGCAAGTGCTAAAAAACTTCTTGCTGATAAACACCGTGATATGACGTTTGTTGATTCAGACAGTAACGGTCGTTTTGCTCTTGTTGCAACGTTCAATGAAGCTCGCCTAACTGAAATTCGTAACTACGCTGTTGAACAAAATATCACTATTTTGCGTAACCGTGTGAACGAACTAGGTGTTGCTGAGCCGTTGGTTCAGCGTCAAGGTTCAAGCCGAATCGTTGTTGAGCTTCCAGGCGTTCAAGATACAGCGCGTGCTAAAGAAATTCTTGGTGCGACTGCAACTCTAGAGTTCCGTGAAGTTGATGATAAAGCTGACCTTTCAGCGGCTGCGAGCGGTCGTGCTCCAGCGGGTAGCGAAATCAAGACCAACCGTGATGGCCGCCCTGTAGTGGTTAAAAAGCGCGTTATTCTTGGTGGTGCTCACATCACTGATGCAAGCTCAAGCGTTGATGAATATGGCCGTCCACAAGTTAACATCTCACTGGATAGTGAAGGTGGTAGCAAGATGTCGACGTTCTCTCGTCAAAATGTCGGTAAGCTTATGGCGACCGTATTTGCAGAGTACAAAGACAGTGGTCGTAAGACACCTGAAGGCAGCGTGATTTTAACCAAGCATGAAGAAGTGATTAACCAAGCGACAATTCAAACTGCGCTTGGCCGTAACTTCCGAATCACAGGTATCGATTCTGTTGCTGAAGCTCATAACCTAGCACTACTACTTCGTGCGGGTGCTTTGATTGCTCCAATTTCAATTGTTGAAGAACGTACTATCGGTCCATCGATGGGACAACAAAACATTGATATGGGTATTCAAGCGATGATCTGGGGTATGGTTGCCGTAATGCTATTTACGCTGTTCTACTACCGTAAATTTGGCTTTATCGCAAACATGGCTCTAATGGCGAACTTGGTTCTAATCATTGGTGTAATGTCGATGATCCCAGGGGCGACAATGACGCTGCCAGGTATCGCCGGTATTGTTTTAACCGTTGGTATGGCGGTTGATGCAAACGTACTGATCTTTGAGCGTATTCGTGAAGAACTTCGTGATGGGAAAAACCCACAACAAGCGATTCACCAAGGCTATTCAAACGCGTTCAGTACCATTGCCGATGCGAACATCACCACCTTAATTACTGCAATCATTCTGTTTGCTGTCGGTACAGGTGCGATTAAAGGTTTCGCTGTAACGTTATCCATTGGTATTTTGACTTCCATGTTTACCGCTATTGTAGGCACACGTTGTGTGGTTAACCTGCTGTACGGTGGTAAGCGTGTCGATAAACTGTCGATCTAAGGCTAGGAATTAATATGTTTCAAATTCTAAAAGCAGAGAAAACGATCGACTTTATGCGTTGGTCAAAAGTCGCATTTGCCTTTTCTCTATTTATGATTGGTGCGGCGATTTTTACGCTATCAACTAAATGGTTAAACTGGGGTCTAGACTTCACGGGTGGTACTCTAATTGAAGTGGGCTTTGAACAGCCTGCTAATCTAGAAGACATTCGTAGTGCACTTGAAGCGGAAGGCTTTGGCGATGCAACGGTGCAGAACTTCGGTTCAGCACGTGAAGTTATGGTTCGTCTGCGTCCACGTGATGGTGTTGCAAACGAAACCCTAGGCAACCAAATCCTAAATGCGATTAAAGATGGTACGGGTGATAGTGTTGAGATGCGTCGTATCGAGTTCGTTGGCCCTAACGTGGGTGACGAACTAACAGAAGCGGGTGGTCTTGCGATCATTGCTTCTCTGATCTGTATCTTGATCTATGTATCGATTCGTTTTGAATGGCGTCTAGCGGCAGGTGCCGTTATGGCATTGGCGCACGATGTCATCATCACGCTTGGTATATTCTCGCTACTGCAAATTGAAGTGGATTTAACCATTGTCGCGGCTTTGCTGACGGTGGTCGGGTACTCACTCAACGATACCATCGTTGTATTTGACCGTATCCGTGAAAACTTCCGTAAAATGCGTAAAGGCGAGCCACCTGAGGTTATGAACAACTCAATCACTCAAACATTGAGTCGTACGTTGATTACTTCTGGTACTACGTTATTCGTGGTTATTGCCCTCTTCACGCAAGGCGGCGCAATGATTCACGGCTTCGCACTGGCGTTGCTATTAGGTATCACTGTCGGTACTTACTCTTCAATCTACGTTGCATCAGCACTAGCATTGAAACTGGGTATCCAGAAAGAACACCTAATGCCACCTCAAATTGAGAAAGAAGGCGAAGAGTTTGATGAAATGCCATAAGGCGTTTTGTTAACCCGCTACAAAAAGCTGCTAGGAATCTAGCAGCTTTTTTTATATTTGAAGCAAAGCTGTACTAGTGTGAATAGGGGTAATGAGCGTGATATAACTCTGCTACAAGTCGCTAGTTATATCTATATTATGCTAATTTGGTGGTGAGACTAATTATGGATAAGCGTTATTTCATGGAGGAGATAATGAAATATAAGGTAGCTCTGTTAACAGGAACTTTGTTAGGTGTAATACCGCTATTGGCTAATGCAACTGGCTGGGAAGCAAAGCAAAACCCATCGGTTCACCCAACGGAATCGATTGGCAGCTATGCCAATGGCTGCTTAGCAGGAGGCAAAGCACTACCACTTGAGGGCGAAGGTTATCAAGTCATCCGCAGTCAACGTGAACGCTATTATGCGCACCCTGACACCGTCAGCTTTATTCAAACTCTCGCAAAGCAAACCTACCAAGGCTTAGACTCGATCTTGTTGATTGGCGATCTTTCTCTGCCGCAAGGTGGGCGCTTTTCTTCTGGGCACTCAAGTCACCAAACGGGGTTAGATATTGATGTTTGGCTTCGCCTAGCCAAAGAGCCATTAAGCGAACAAGAGCTTGCCAAACCGAAAGCGATGAGCGTGGTTCACGTTAAGCAATTTGAATTAAACAGAAAGCGTTGGAGTGATGAGCACTTTCAATTAGTGAAATTCGCTGCTCAGAATGACCAAGTGGCGCGAATTTTTGTTCATCCGGTAATCAAAGATAAGCTGTGTCAGTCTGAGCAGGTCGATAACCGAGAATGGCTTCGCAAAGTAAGACCGTGGTGGGGGCATCATTCTCATATCCATGTGCGCTTAAATTGCCCAAAAGGAGATAACTCTTGTCAGGCACAAGCAGAACCACCAGAAGGGGACGGTTGCGGTTATGAGCTAGAAAGTTGGTGGCCAAAACCTGAAGATAAGACAGAAGTGACTGCTAAACCCGCTAAGAAGAAAAAGCCAAAAATCCCCCCGAACCAATGTTTGGCTATGCTGAATGAATAAGGTCGAACGAATAAGGCTCAATGAAGAAAAATCAATAGATACAAAAAAGGAGCACATGTCCGTGCTCCTTCTCTTATCTTCTATTTTTAGCTAAGACGATTTGAAGTCTACGCCAAGCCTTGAATGATAACGAACTTCTCTAGAAGCTCTTCATCGGTCTCAATGTTTTTTGGATCCGTAATAATACACTTAGTGATAGGGCACACTGACTGGCACGTTGGCTTGTCGTAATGGCCTTTACACTCTGTACACAGCAAAGGATCAATCTCGAAGATAGAGTCACCCATAGTGATTGCACCATTAGGGCATTCAGGGTCACACATATCACAGTTGATGCATTTGTCGGTGATCAGTAGCGCCATCTTATTTACCTGTTGGGTTACGGGTATCCTGACCGGCATTAAGGTTACGCATCAGTAGTCCGTATGAGAGATCCAACTCTACAGGAACTGGGATGAAGACAAAGT
The DNA here is from genome assembly GCF_050337325.1 of Vibrio kyushuensis. Lineage (NCBI taxonomy): Bacteria > Pseudomonadati > Pseudomonadota > Gammaproteobacteria > Vibrionales > Vibrionaceae > Vibrio > Vibrio kyushuensis. The sequence goes on along the minus strand of NZ_JAKJSV010000003.1, from coordinate 262,882 downwards.
GACCGTTGCCTTTTGCATCATCAATAACTTGTGACTTACGGTTTTCCATTGCTTCAAGGGTGAACACAATGTTTCCGTTTGGCGTCATAAGCTCAAGGCTATCACCAACAAGGAATTTATTTTTCACTTCAACTTCCGCTAAATCACCACGGCGTTGACCTGTAAATTCACCAACAAACTGTTGAGCATCAGACACTGAGTAGCCGTAATCGTAGTTCTGGTAAGTATCGTGTGTGTGACGGCGTAGGAAGCCTTCCGTGTAACCGCGGTGAGCTAGGCTCTCTAGCGTACCCATTAGGCTCTCATCGAATGGTTTACCTGCAACGGCATCGTCAATTGCTTTACGGTAAACCTGAGCTGTACGAGCACAGTAGTAGAATGATTTAGTACGGCCTTCAATCTTCAATGAGTGAACACCCATCTTAGTTAGACGTTCAACGTGTTGGATAGCACGAAGATCTTTAGAGTTCATGATGTAAGTACCATGCTCATCTTCAAATGCAGCCATTTTCTCTTCAGGGCGGTGCGCTTCTGAAAGCAGTACAACATCATCGATTGGCTTGCCAAGACCTAGCGTGTTATCAGGGCGCTCGTCTTGAACTTCAACGGCTTGAACGTCAGCTGCAGGGTCAAATTTCTCAACAATTTGACCAGTAGAATCTTCTTTTGCTTCTTCTACTTTGTACTCCCAACGACAAGCATTGGTGCAAGTCCCTTGGTTTGGATCGCGCTTGTTGATGTAGCCAGACAGTAAGCAGCGACCTGAGTAAGCCATGCAAAGAGCGCCATGAACGAAGATTTCTAGTTCAGTCTCTGGGCAGTGCTCACGAATTTCTTCAATTTCTTCTAGAGAAAGCTCACGAGAAAGAATGACACGCTCAACACCTTGAGTAGACCAGAATTTTACTGTCGCCCAGTTAACCGCATTCGCTTGAACTGAAAGGTGAATCGCCATATCAGGGAAAGCTTCACGAACCATCATGATAAGACCAGGATCCGACATGATTAGAGCGTCTGGGCCCATTTCAACGATTGGTTTTAGATCGCGAATGAAAGTCTTAAGCTTTGAGTTATGTGGTTGGATGTTACATACCACGTAAAGCTTTTTACCTTGAGCGTGCGCTTCGTTGATGCCGATCTCTAGGTTTTCATGATTGAATTCGTTGTTACGTACACGAAGGCTGTAGCGTGGCTGGCCTGCGTAAACCGCATCTGCGCCATAAGCGAAAGCGTAACGCATGTTCTTTAGGCTGCCTGCTGGTGACAGTAGTTCGGGTACGAATGGTGTATTAGTTGTCATTGCTTCTTTCTCAGTCTGATCTCAAGTCAGGTTACTCCCACCTAGTGGAAGTAAAGGGGCGCGTATTTTACGTTAAAATGTGACTTAAAACAAATGCACAGTTTTAATAAGGGAATAGAGAATTTATGCATTAAGAATAGTGAGAGAAGTGATAGGAAGAGAAAACAAAAACGCCCTTCAGGCTAAACTAAATAACCAGTGAAGAGCGTTTGTTTTAAAAGGTGGTATCTACGGTTTAGATATTTATTACGCGTCTGGGTGCGGTAGACCGCCCAATGCTTCATAAAGGTTCGGTAAGAAAACGCTTAGCTCACCACACATCAAAGAGAAGTCAGCGTCAAAACGAGCCGCTTGGTCTTCACGTGGAATGTCTTCGTTTTGATCTTTTAAATCATCACAGAATTTCAGGCGTTTAATACTGCCATCTTCAGCGAGTAAAAATTCAATACGCTCTTGCCAATCCAGCGCAAGTTTGGTGACCACTTTGTTTGCTTCAATGTGATTTTGAATCTCTTCTGCGCTTAGCTCTTGTTTCTTACAACGAATGATACCGCCATCTTCTTGAATAGATTTTAGCTCGGCTTCATCAAGTAAAGTGATACCTTGTGGAGTCGCACCTGTCTTAACCCATTCAGTCATTGTTGTATCGATCGCTTGCTCTGGAATAGCAGGAACAACCGGTAAGCTGCCCATGGTTTTACGCAGTAGTGCAAGAACGTCTTCCGCTTTTTTGTAGCTGCTTGCATCAACAAGGATAAGACCTTCTTTTGGCAAGATAAGAACAAAGGTGTTGCTGCTACGGCTAAAGGCTCTTGGAAGAAGATCGATGATGATCTCATCTTTTAGCGTCTCTTTTTCTGTCTTTTTAAGAGGGCGCCCTTCAGCGGCTTCCATCGTTTCAATCTTGTTGTTCAGTGAATCTTTGATCACTGAAGCCGGAATCATCTTCTCTTCTCTTTTCGCGCAGATCAGAATACGGTTTTCAGAAACGTGCGTCATCATGTCACCCTGACGACCCATAGCTGTTACCCAGCCAAACTTTTGTTTGTCTTGACTACCACAAGGTGTAAAACGGAATTCTTCAAGTTGCGTTTCTAGCTGGTCAGCATTGAATTCAATATCGCGATTGAAGCGATAAACCAGACAGTTTTTAAACCACATATTTTTTCTCTAGGCTGGAATTAAGTCGATCATGATAGGCAATTTTTAGCGGGTTGTCTTATCCGTGTGTAAAAATCTTCGCACAATTAACATCGGGCAAACGATTAACCGTAAATTGACTTAATAAGCTCAGTTTGGCGTCGTTTGTTATGAAGCTGCCGCGAAAGTTATATTAAACTTTGTTTGCAATGGTCACAAAAGTGTCATACTAACTGGTAATAATGCCTATAGTTGCAAAGGGTAAGCCAAAGTCGCTAATGATTGAGAAAATCACCCTAGCGTTAATTTTATACATAAGGTTATTGAATTATGTCCAGAAGGATTCTAGTGGTTGAAGATGAAGCACCAATCCGTGAGATGTTGTGTTTTGTTCTTGAACAGAAAGGTTACCAAGCAGTAGAAGCGGAAGATTATAACACCGCAGTAGATAAGCTAGCTGAACCCTTTCCAGACCTTGTACTACTTGATTGGATGCTTCCAGGCGGTAGTGGCATTAACTTTATTAAGCACATGAAGCGTGAAGAACTAACGCGCAATATCCCTGTTGTGATGCTAACAGCACGTGGCGAAGAAGAAGACAAGGTTCGTGGTCTTGAAGTAGGCGCAGATGATTACATCACTAAGCCTTTCTCACCAAAAGAGCTTGTTGCCCGATTAAAAGCAGTGATTCGTCGTGTTACTCCTACTGCACTTGAAGATGTGATTGATGTTCAAGGACTTAGACTTGACCCTGTTTCTCACCGAGTGATGGCCAATGATACGCCACTCGATATGGGACCAACTGAGTTTAAGATGCTGCATTTCTTTATGACGCACCAAGAGCGCGTGTACAGTCGTGAGCAGTTACTCAATAATGTTTGGGGCACCAACGTCTATGTTGAAGACCGTACGGTTGATGTACATATTCGTCGATTACGTAAAGCACTCGAGAACGCAGGCCATGACAAGTTAATTCAAACGGTTCGTGGAGCAGGCTACCGTTTCTCAGTAAAAGCTTAATTCTATTAGATTGTTGATATTGATAGGCCGTTTTGAGGAAGAAAAAGGACAGGTGTCCGAGGAATTACATTGGTTGAAAAGTTAACCTGGAAAAAGCTAGCTTGGGAGCTGGCTTTTTTTTACACCCCTTGGGTTATTGTAGGGTGGATATTTGGATATATGCCGTGGTTGCTATTAGCTGCCACGGTTTTGCAGTTGTTGTGGCACCTACATAATCAGATGAGATTATCTGCGTGGCTATGGGATGAGAAAAGACTCACCCCCCCTTCAGGAAGTGGCAACTGGGAATCTCTGTTTAACGGTATTTACCGCCTTCAGCAACGTCAGCGTAAAAAACGTAAAGAGCTTACTAACCTCATTCGTCGTTTCCGTAATGGTGCGGAATCCCTGCCTGATGCCGTAGTGGTATTTCGTGGCGAGGGGAACATCGTTTGGTGTAACAAGCTTGCGCAGCACTTACTGGGCTTCAAATGGCCAGATGATTCAGGTCAACCGGTTTCGAACCTTATCCGTACGCCCGATTTTATTAAGTATCTCAATAAGCAGGATTTTTCTGAGCCGCTAGAGATGCCTTCGCCACTTAATGTTGAGCGAATGCTTGAGCTACGTATCGTGCCTTATACGGAAGGTGAGCACCTTATGGTGGTACGTGATGTATCGCAACTCAAGAAGCTTGAAGGAATGCGTCGTAACTTCTTCGCTAACGTATCTCATGAATTACGTACTCCAATGACGGTTCTTCGCGGTTATCTCGAGATGACGGAAGATCCTGACATGCTAGTGGGCCCTATGTGGGGCAAAGCGCATGGCGTGATGACTGAGCAACTCAATCGTATGAACAGCTTGGTGAGCCAATTGCTGACGCTGTCTAAGATTGAAGCCGCACCGATGGATGAGTTTGACGATGTGGTTAATGTCCCTGCCATGCTTGAAGTACTGGAGAAAGAGGCAGTAAGCCTAAGTGGTGATGACGCACATCAACTGGAATTCAAGGTCGACTCAGAATTGAAAGTTTTTGCTGATGAAGATCAACTGCGTAGTGCTATTTCAAACCTTGTTTACAATGCGGTGAAATACACTGAAGCAGGGGCACAGATCAAAGTGCGCTGGTTTAAGACTGCGCAAGGGGCTTGCCTTGAGGTGGAGGACAGTGGTGATGGTATTGAACCGCAGCATTTACATAGATTAACAGAGCGTTTTTATCGTGTTGATAAAGCGCGTTCTCGAGATACTGGTGGTAGCGGTTTAGGACTTGCGATAGTGAAGCATGCATTGACCCACCATGATGCGCATTTGGAGATTCAAAGTGTTGTTGGTGTGGGCAGTAAGTTCTCGTTTATCTTACCTAGTCGTTTAATCGTGGAGTGATGATGAAATACGCGGCTTATCTATTATTGGCACTCTCTATGAGTTCACTCACTGCTCAAGCTGAAGAGGTAGTGCCTGAAAATAAGAAACTAATTACGGACGAAAGCCGTTTAGTTGCCGATAAGAAAACGCTAAAACCGTATAAAAAAATTCCAAGCATCTCTGGAACTATCTTATCTGTTGGCTCTGATACTCTCGCCGGAATGACAACGTTATGGGTAGAAGAGTTCGAGGAGCAGTACCCAAGCATTAATGCTCAAGTCCAAGCGTCAGGTTCATCTACGGCTCCACCAGCGCTAACGGAAGGTACGGCGCAATTTGGTCCTATGAGTCGACCTATGCGAAACCGAGAGATGGAAGCATTTGAGCGTGAACATGGGTACAAACCCACCGAGCTAAGAGTAGCGATAGATGCCATTGGTGTGTTTGTTCACCGTGATAACCCGATCAGTGGGCTTAATTTTTCACAGCTTGATAGTATTTTTTCCGTAACACTACGGTGTGGTGCAACCGAGCGTGTATCGAGTTGGTCTCAACTGGGTCTAGATTACGATTGGGCCCAAAGACGAATGCAGCTGTTTGGTCGTAACTCTGTTTCTGGCACCTATGGGTACTTTAAACAAAACGCACTGTGTAGTGGCGACTTCAAAGATAACGTTAATGAACAACCAGGCTCTGCCTCTGTTGTTCAATCAGTCTCTTCGTCTATAAATACAATAGGGTATTCTGGTGTTGGCTATCAAATATCTGGCGTTAAGTTGATCCCAATATCAAAAACCGGACAAGATTTTGTAGCCCCAAGCTATGATAATATTTTGTCAGGTAAGTACCCACTATCACGCTACCTCTATATTTATATAAACAAACACCCAAGTCATGCTTTGACACCAATAGAGCAAGAATTCATACGCTTTATTTTCTCTTCACAGGGGCAGGCGTTAGTGAAAAAGGATGGCTATATCCCAATCAGCTCTGATATAGCACGGCAAGAGTTAAAGAAAATTGGCGTAGAGTATTAGAAGTTATGGCTAGGCGATTAATTACGCTTTAACAGCTCATAATTGATTATTTACCACCTTACGCTTTTTTGTTTTCAGCGACTTAGCTTGTTTTGTAATATAATTGTCATCAAAGTGAAATATTCTAATTACCTTAAACCTAGATAGAGAGTTCCATGCCCAGCGCCGACTTTTCATTAAAAGAGCCAGATAGAAAGCGATTTATCAAAGATCGTGTTGTTCGTCTATTGGTCTCTTGTGGTGGTATTGGAGTCTTAGCTGCGTTGGTACTGATATTTGTTTATTTAGCTTTGGTGGTATTGCCACTCTTTTCTGATGCCAATATCGAATCTAATCACTCTTCAAATATTATTGACACCCCTGAGTCCATTTCGATTGGAATCGATGAATACGGTGGGCACGCCTATGCTCTTTCTAAAATGGGCCAACTTGATTTCTGGTCTTTAGACGGCTCAAAGTCCGCCCATACCTCTTTTTCCATTGCCGATGACATTAGTCTATATACAAAAAATAAAAAGCCTAACGGCTGGCAAGCGGTGATTGACACTTCAGATCAGCTGTTTCTATTTAGACCCCAGTTTTCGAATAATCAAAGTCGAAAGGGTGGCAACTTCACTCCCAACGTTGAAAGTTATGATTTGATAGAGGGGATGAATTTAATCCATTCCACCGATTCGTTATCTCAGTTTGATTTTGCTATCAATGAAAAACTGCTCACTTTAGTTGGATATTATGAAAGTGGTATGGTGTTGGTTCGATGGAACGATGGGACTAAGGTTCATGAGTTTCGTTTCAACTCGCTTCTTCCCCATTTAGAACAGCTGATCCTGACCCCAAGTGGTGAGACACTTTATATGCGCAGTGGATCTGATCTGGTGGTTGCACAAAAGCAAAACCAGAAGTTTGTGGTGCGCGAAGTGGTGGATCTCAGTCAAGGTACTAATAAGCACTCAGTATCCAATATTGATTTACTTTCGGGTGCCTATTCATTGCTTGTGACGCATCAAGACGGTTTAGTCTCTCAATGGTTTGATGTATTGAGTGATGGAGAGCGCAGACTGACATACATCCGAGAATTCGAGCTCGCCTCACAACTTGAGTTTCTACTTCCAGATACCTTTCGTAAGGGTTTTTACAGCTTTTACACCAATGGCAGCTTGCAAAGTCATTACACAACTAGCGAAAAGTTGGTGATGTTTGAGCGTCCATATCAGCAAGCGCCAACGCTAGCGGCAATGTCGAATAATGAGAAATATCTTCTGTCATTGACGGGTAATGAATTGTCCGTTGCGCTTGTTAATAATGAGCACCCGGAAATATCGTTCTCTTCGCTTTGGCACAAAGTCTGGTATGAAAGTTATCCTGAGCCTCAATATACTTGGCAAACCACGTCAGCTAATGATGATTTTGAAGCCAAATTCAGCCTAGTTCCCATCGCATTTGGCACATTGAAAGCGGCTGCATTTGCGATGCTGTTTGCCGTCCCTATTTCGGTGTTTGGAGCGATATACACGGCGTATTTCATGTCAGAGAAAATGCGACGAATTGTGAAGCCATCGATCGAACTTATGGAAGCTTTCCCTACTGTTATTATCGGATTTTTAGCCGGTCTTTGGTTCGCGCCTATTGTTGAAACACATTTGTCTGCCGTTATTGCACTACTCATATTCTTACCACTCTCTACGGTGGTAGTTGGAGCAATATGGCACGTATTACCGAGTAAATTTGTTTCATTGTTTCCCAATGGTTGGCACGGATTAATTTTGATGCCAGTTCTTGTCTGTCTCGTAATCGCTATTTTATCCCAAAGTGCCGCTTTAGAGCTGTGGCTATTTGATGGCGATGTCCGTATCTACTTGGCAGATATTGGTGTCGATTTTGATCAACGAAATGCGCTTGTGGTGGGCTTTGCAATGGGCTTTGCTGTCATACCGACAATTTTTACGATATCTGAAGACGCGATTTTTTCGGTTCCTAAGCATCTATCTGATGGTTCTTTGGCTCTCGGTGCAACACCTTGGCAGACTCTAATCTACGTGGTTTTGTTAACGGCTAGCCCAGGGATCTTTTCAGCCATTATGATGGGGCTCGGGCGAGCGGTAGGTGAAACCATGATTGTATTAATGGCAACAGGGAATACACCAATTTTGGATTGGAATATTTTAGAGGGAATGCGAACACTTTCAGCAACGATAGCGGTAGAAATGCCTGAGTCCGAAGTTGCTAGTACTCACTATCGAATACTCTTCTTAGGCGCGCTGCTGCTTCTTATGTTTACCTTTGCCGTGAACTCAATTGCTGAATGGGTAAGGCAGAGGCTACGGGAGCGTTATCGTGCGCTGTAATTATTATATGTATCTAACTATAAAAGCTAAGGCAGAGATGCCATGTTGAGGTGGTTGAAGTCGGGCGCGCCTTGGATATGGCTTACGGGTGGAGCTGTGAGTATCAGCTTACTGTCGGTGATGGGGTTGATGCTGCTTATCGGTTGGAAAGGGCTATCTTATTTTTGGCCGGCTCCGTTATATCAGTGGCAGACACAAGATGGTGAGATTCTAGTCGGTCAACTGTACGCGCAAGAATATGTGCCGATCACTCGACTACAAGCGATGAACTTGACGCTTCCTAGCAATAAAGAAGTTGATGATTTGGTCACGCGTTACAGTATAAAAGTCGCAAACCGAGAGCTTTACCCTGCTGATTTTGTATCGATATTAGATATAGATATTGAGCGAAAAACACAGCCTAAAGGCTGGGCGGTGATTGAGAGAACTAGGAATGGTGATTTTTATGGTAAACCAGTCGGCTATCAAACAGAGGCTGACGTTTTATCGGAAGACTTACTCAATGTATTTTCGCAAGGGCACGCTAAAGTTGAGTTACTTCGAGTTGAGATAAACTCTGTTATTGAACGTGAATTTAAAGCGGTCAGTCGAATACTTGAACAAATGAGGCTAGATAAGCGTAAGCGAGAGCTAAACGGAACGCTTGATGAAGCCTATTTAAAAGAGTATCAAAACAAAAAACACAAACTTGACGCTCAATTAGAAGTCGCGGATAAAAACTTATTTAAACTGCGTGAGCAGCTAAATAAAGACACGTTGATCGTTGAGGATATGACAGGGCAACGCACGTTAATTCCAGTTAGCCAAATTCTTGATGTATGGTATCCAAATGAAATGAGCACAGCTGAAAAAGTGGCTCAGTGGTGCAAGCAAGTTTGGAAATTCCTATCAGAAAGCCCTAGAGAATCGAACTCGGAAGGTGGGGTGTTTCCAGCTATTTTTGGTACAGTTCTATTGGTTATAATTATGTCGATTGTGGTGATGCCATTAGGTGTCATTGCGGCGATTTATCTTCATGAATATGCAGCAAATAATGCCCTTACACGAATTATTCGAGTCGCCGTTATTAATCTTGCGGGCGTACCTTCTATTGTTTACGGCGTATTCGGATTAGGTTTTTTCGTTTATACATTAGGGGGCTCAATAGATTCACTCTTGTATGCCGAACGGCTTCCTGCCCCTACCTTTGGTACGCCAGGTCTATTATGGTCAGCGTTAACGTTGGCTGTCTTGACATTGCCCGTAGTGATTGTATCGACAGAAGAGGGCTTAACTCGAATCCCAAGTTCTGTTAGGCACGGTTCCCTTGCGCTTGGGGCGACTCAATTTGAAACCTTGTGGCGAATAGTATTGCCGATGGCCAGTCCTGCTATCATAACAGGGTTAATCTTAGCGGTAGCAAGAGCTGCTGGTGAGGTAGCACCGTTAATGTTAGTTGGGGTTGTGAAGTTGGCATCCAGCTTACCCGTTGATGGTGAGTTCCCATTTGTACATTTAGACCGTAAATTCATGCATCTGGGCTTTCATATTTATGATGTTGGTTTTCAATCAACCAATATTGAAGCGGCAAGACCCCTTGTTTATGCCACGTCATTCTTACTGGTGACGGTTATTATCAGCTTAAACTTAACGGCAATTAGTATTCGTAATAACTTACGGGAAAAATACCGTACCTTAGGACAAGATTAATCATGTTTTCAGTCAATCAAGCGTTGGGATATCAAACTCCTTTAGATGTGAGCAACCTAACCGAAGATCAAACAGCCATCTCTATAGAAGGGCTTAATCTTTTTTATAAAGATACCCAAGCGCTGAGTGATATTTCAATGCGGATCCCTAAGGGGCAAGTGACTGCCTTTATCGGTCCATCGGGTTGTGGAAAATCAACGCTTCTTCGCTGTATAAATCGAATGAATGACTTGGTTGAAGGGTGCCGTGTTGAGGGGAAGGTAAAGCTCCACAGTAAGAACGTTTACCACCCGAATGTGGACGTAGCTACATTGCGCCGCCGAGTCGGCATGGTATTTCAACGTCCGAATCCTTTTCCTAAATCGATATACGAAAATGTGGTTTATGGCTTACGCCTACAAGGGATTAGCAATAGTCGAGCACTTGATGACGCAGTTGAACATTCACTTCGTGCCGCCGCATTATGGGATGAAGTGAAGCATAGATTGCATGAAAATGCGTTTGGGTTATCAGGTGGTCAGCAGCAACGTTTGGTTATAGCAAGGGCAATTGCGATAGAGCCGGAAGTCCTCCTACTTGATGAACCAACGTCAGCACTTGATCCGATCTCAACCCTAACCATTGAAGAGTTAATCAATGATCTTAAAGACAAATATACGGTAGCAATTGTTACACATAACATGCAACAAGCCGCTCGGGTTAGTGATCACACCGCATTTATTCACATGGGAAAACTGATAGAGTACTCAGATACCGATTCAATCTTTACATCGCCAAGAAAGACTCAAACAGAAGATTACATTACAGGTCGGTACGGTTAGAAATATAAGCACTTAGCATCAAATAGGAGAACGGAACAAGAATGAATTTTGGTCGTCACATTTCAGGTCAATTTAATGTCGAGTTAGAATCGATTCGTACCCATGTGTTAACTATGGGTGGGTTAGTTGAACAGCAACTCTCATTTGCGATGCAAGCTTTGCACAAAGATGATATTGAGCTGGCTAAGAAAGTAGTGAAAGACGATCATAAAGTGAATTCTATGGAAGTATCGATAGATGAAGCGTGTACTCGAATTATTGCTAAGCGCCAACCGACGGCTAAAGATCTGCGCTTGATTATGGCGATCATTAAGACGATTACCGATTTAGAACGTATTGGTGATGTTGCAACAAGTATTGCAAAAGTGGCAATTGAAAATCCCTCCTCTAAAGAGCAGCCGTTTCATGTTTCTTTAGAACCTTTGAGTCGTCAAGCGATTGCTATGCTTCATCAAGTATTGGATGCGTTTGCGCGGATGGATGTTAACTCAGCTGCACAGGTGTATAAATTAGACGATAAGATAGATGAAGAGTATGACGCTGTTATTCGTCAGCTGATGACGTATATGATGGAAGACCCTGAAAATATCCCTAATATTTTGCAAGTGATGTGGTCAGCTAGAGCTATTGAGAGAGTAGGCGATCGCTGCCAGAATATTTGTGAGTACATCATCTATTTTGTGAAAGGCAAAGATGTTCGCCACTTGGGCGAACAGAGCATTGATGATGCACTACGCTAGGTTTGTCGGTATTGCGTAACTTTTGAGTTAGTCAGCAGTATATTAGAAGTGGAATATCGCCCCAAGGCTAAATGAAGGTTGTGCGCCATAAGCGAAATACGCATTTCCGATCCCATATAAGTTGATATCCATTCCCGCTCGCAAACCGATCGAATCTGTTGCTTGATACACATACGCTCCACCAATACTCACACTTTCGGCTGTGCGATGTTTGGTTTCTGACCAACTATCACGTGTTCCTTCATATTCTGCATAACCAATCTCGGCCTGAAATCCAAAGCGTTTATTTTGACCAAACATCTTTTGAACCCCCATTCGGTATGCTTTTGAAGAGTGGTCATAAACCGAGTTCGTTTCAGACATGTAATGGTAACTTCCATATACGGCCTCTAGTCCCCACACATCGGTAACGCCGAGTTGTATGCCGGAACCTAGCATAATGCCAGCCTTCACTTCAGGAGAAATATGGATGCCCATTGCAGAAGCGCTGATGGGGGTAAGGAGCATTATTGATAGAAGCAGTTTTTTCATAATATAGGTCTGTTAGGTTGGTTTCGTTAAATGACTGAAAAATCAGATTAGAACTGAAAGACGACACCGGTCGCGATCGTTGCGTAGACAGAGTGTGAATCGGTACTTTTGTTTTGATCGATGAAATTGAAATCACCACCTAATCTAAAACCAAGATTGTCATTAACAAATATGACCCAAGCAGCTGAAATACTAGCGCCTGTTGCAGCGCCATAGCGAACTTCATCGCTGGTATAAGAGTTACGGGTTCCTTCGTACTTAACAACCCCTGCTTCTATTTGAAGTGATATATTAGCGGCAGGTATGACTGGAAATTGCCCGCCTACACGGTAGGTTTCTAGGCGAGTATGTGACCTAAGTATTTCAGATGATGTATGACTGTAAGAGGCGTAAAGAGCCTCTAATCCAAGCGTATCAGCTAAGCCATATTGAAAACCACCACCAGCGACACCAGATCCTAAATGAGGCCCGATTCTAAAATCTGGTGATATATGGATAGTATTAGCTAATGCATTAGTCGAAACTAGCAATATGATTGAGAGAAAAAGCTTTTTCATAGTTGATACCAATAAATTAGGTGTAACAGTTCCTCCCCTTTCAACGTAATGGAAAGGGGATAGAGCAAAATACTTGAATTTTTAAGTGAGTAACTTAATTAGGGTGTGCCGTGCTAGAAGTGGAATACGACACCAGTCGACAGCATTGCGGAAATGTTTTGATTAAAATCCGTCTTATCTTTGTCTAAATAGTTAAAATCAGCACCAGCTCTAAATCCGATGTGATCATTGATAAATATCACCCAAGAAGCCGAAATACTCGCTCCTGTATCTTCGGTATAGCTGGTCTGCGTGCCCCAAATATTGTCTTTACTGCCTTCATACTCAACGACGCCAACTTCAAGCTGTAAAGCCATTTTTGGTACTGTAACTAATTGGTACTGTCCACCTACACGATAGGTTTTTAAGCGATCTTTGTACGTCAAGAAATCAGCAGATGTGTGGCTATAAGAAACATAAATAGCATCTAAACCATATATGTCAGCAAGACCAACTTGAACTCCACCACCTGATATACCTGAACCTGTGTAAGGTCCAATTCTCATGTCTGGAGAGATGTGTACGTTGTTAGCCAAAACGCTCGATGACACTAGTAGCATCAATGTGATAAGTAGCTTTTTCATAGGAGTATTCTCGGTAATATTTCTTAAGGCGCTAGACTAGAACTTATAACCAACAGTAAATGACAGTTGATCGACATAACTATTGACACTGCCATCCTTCAAATTGATGAAATCAAATCTAAGATCGGAATAAAAGTGATTGCCAATATAAGCGCGGGCACCAAAACCAAGGAAGATGTTTGAATCTTTCCAATCACCCCCTAGATGCTCTTCTTTATGGCTGGCGTAGCCGATAGCACCGTAGGGCTTCACTGTGAAATCTGTTAAGTCGAAAGCGTAACCAATGTCAGCGTCCATTTTGAACGTACTAGCATCAAAGTCAGTACCGTGGAAGTCACCACTGCCCTTACCGACAGATACATTCATACCAACGATGTTGTTGAAGTCGTAACCGTATTCGAGCTTTAGACCATTCGAAGAATACTCATCGGAAAATACGCCAATAGAGTCTTCTACATCTGTTTTATTGAAACCCAGACCAACGCGGTGGCCCTCAAGTGTGTTTGCTAAAACAGGCGCTGAAATAAAAGATGCAATTAAAAGGGGGGTTAACGCTATTTTCATGATTTACTCTCAAATGATAATTAAGACTCTTTCCATGAGCACTCTCCATCCTATAGGCGCTATCATATTTTTATTGAACACTGTTTTCTAATAGTTTAATTACCATCTTGTAATAAGCCCTGCTTATTAAGCTTATTTTAGAATAGGGAGAGAATAAGTAATTAAAATGGAAGTATTTGGATCGGTTCTATAAAAAGAAGCACTAGATGAATGTGAATAGATTTAATGGAGCGAGTCAGGGTGTAGAATTAAAAGCTTAAAATGCCGTCCATGGCATTTTATCCATTAGAACTTATAGCCGACTGTCCAAGAGAACTGATCGTAGTCAACATCGTCTTTACCGTCGTTGAAATAGGTAAAGTCAAAACGAATATCTGTATAGAAGTGTTGACCTATTTCGGCACGTACACCTGTGCCGATAAATACATTCGTGTCGTTCCAGCTACCAGAGACTTCTGTTGAACCAATTGGTACTGAAAGTTTTTCAGAATAGCGTATTAAACCAATCGCGCCATAAGGTTTGATATTGAAGCCATCTAAAAGAAACTTGTAACCAATATCGGTATCAATCTTAAATGATGAACCTTCCATTTCAATACCATAGCCAAATGATTCATTATTTTGAGCGTAGGAAGTGTTGATACCAACCATACGATTAAACTCGTAACCGTACTCTAGTTTGATGCCATTTCCCCAATCTAAAGATGAGTCAGTGTCAGAGAAATAAAGGTCAGTAGATGCGTAACCAAGACCTACACGGTGTTGGCTTTCAAATGTATTAGCGAGTGCAGGAGTTGAAAGAAGAGCTGCGGTGATGATGGTTGCTAAAGTTGTTTTCATAATATTACTCTCAGTAAGGGTTAGAGAACTCTTTCCGTGAGTCAGTAATTCCTGATGTGAGTAATATTAATCTGGTGAATGTATTGTATCTAATTATTACAATGTATATCTGACATAAGTATAACTTATCAATGTTTGAGTTTATCATTGATGGCAGTTTGGATAATGTCGTTTAGCCACTGAATTAGCGCACTCTTTCTGTTTCTTTTGTGGAAGTGGCTAAACACATCTATCTCGTATGGTTTACCATTGAAGGTCGGCTTAATTGAGCGCAGTTTCGGGTAGTTTTCAATTGGAAACAGGTTTGACTGCGGCATTATCATGTCGGTGTTCTGAGTGACATCGATGACCGCTAAGATAAGTTCAGAGCGAAAACCTACTTTTGCTTCTACCCCAAAATCATTCATTACCTTGGCTGAGAGGGTGTAGTGATCATTCCATCCTCGGCTGATAACTGAAGCGTGCTCATAACCAACGAACTCACTTACATCACACTCTTCCTTCTTAAGAGGATGATCTTCTCTTACAACCGCTCGCCCTTCTATCGCTGAAAGCTTATGGGAGTAGAGCTCTTTAGAATCGTTAATGTCATAATGAACTCCGAGAAGGATATGTCCGTTACGGATCTCTTCAAGCGTTGTTTGAGACCAAGAAAAAATCTCAACATCCGCATTAGGTGCAAACTCTTTGATCTTAAGGAACAGCGGGCCAGAAACATTTGCCAAAATGATTGGTGGGACGGCAATCGTTATTTTTTGATCTATTTTGATTGGATCAAATTCATGTATTTGGTTGAGTGATGTGGAAAGAGCATCTAAGTGTGGTGTGATGCTATCTGCAAGACTCTCTGAGAATGAGGTGGGTTGAAGGCCACCGTGCACTTTAACAAACAGTTCATCGTCAAAATGGTTTCGAAGTTTTTGTAGCGCTTGGCTAATGGCGGGCTGAGAAACAAACAGGCGTTCAGACGCTTTTCTCATGTTGAGCTCTTGAGAGAGCACTAAGAAAGTTCGAAGTAGATTCAGGTCCAACTGATAGAAAAGATCTTTAGCCATAAGTTTGTTTAATTTCCATATTCAGAGCAAATACTTAACGAAGTCGCCACATTATCATTAATTTGAAGGCAATTGTTTAGTGACAAGTGAAACTTTAACAGAGTCGGTTACTGGGACGATAAAGTCATCATTATTTCCCATCTTAGCCTGTTCTGCTACATAGGTCATGTTGCTGCTACGAGTGGATTTACCAGATAAGTGAACCTCAGTTACGTTTGATTGTTCAATGATCGATTGAACATTGTCGGCATTAAGTCCTGCTCCAGCCATGATATTTACTCGCCCCTTGGCAATATCAACCATATCTGCGAGTACACACACACCATCTTCTACGGTTGGTGCAAGTCCTGAAGTTAGTATTCGTTCACAACCCAGTTCACAGATCTGTTCAACGGCCGTTTTGTAATCTCGGCATTGATCGATGGCACGATGAAAGGTAATGCCTAGATTGAGTGAATGGGCTTTATTCGCTAATTTTTTCGCGTTGAGCATATCAATATCGCCGCTCGCGGTGAGCACGCCAAAAACCACACCTTGTAGGCCTGCTAGGCTGGCCGCTTCAATATCTAACAACATGGATTCAATATCGTCATTATCGTAGAGAAAATCACCTTGGCGCGGGCGAATCATCGCATAAACAGGAATGGTTGAAATTTGTGCTGATTTTTTCATGAAACCAAAGCTTGGCGTTAAGCCGCCGAGTGCTAGAGATGAACATAGCTCAATGCGAGTTGCTCCACCCTTTATGGCATTATGCAGGGATTCTAAATTATCGATACAGACTTCAATGTGATAGGTCATAGATGTGCTCTAACTGAGGTTGAATGGTTATCCTAACGAGAAATATACGCTTTTATTAGGGTAATCTTTAGCGGATTAACTTTCCGTATTATTGAAGTAGATAAAGGTCCTGATTAAGGAGTGGGCAATAAAAAACCCAGAGTCAATGTTCTGGGTTTTATCGGTCTTTTGTCTTCTTTAGGGAAGATTAAGCGGCGTCTTCTTCTGGAGCGTCTTCGACAGCTTCAATTTTCTTTGCTTTTTTCGGTGCAGGCTTACGCTTAGCACCTAGAGCAAATAGAACTTCTTCTTTGTTCTTAGCTAGGTAAAGTGCAAGCTCTTCTTGCTTACCTTCATCTTCTAACACGTCACTTTTGCCAAGCAGTTCAAACAGCTCATCTGCCATATCCAGCATTTTGTCATAAGCGTCAGCTTCGGCTTTAGAGGTAAAAGTCATTTTCTCTTCTCCGTTGCGTTCCACCACGTACTTAACGATTACAGCCATGGTTATTCCCCTAATTAATTTGAATCTATTACTGGCTGTTTATACAGCTTACTCCCGTTTAAGTCTAGTGAGAGGTGGATTTCTGGGAGCTGTGTGGTGGCTATTTATCCATTTGATGACAAAACTCAATAAAGCTCTTGAGTAATGGACTCTGGTATTTTTCTTTATGTACCAAGAGCCAGAAGCGCCTTCTCATATCGAGGGGGAGTTTGAGTTCTTTCACTCTGCCGTCTTTGAGTGCAGATTCTGCCGCTAGGCGAGATAGGCAACCTAGCCCTAAACCTGATGAGACACTATTGATTAATGCTTCTGTCGTGTTGAGTTCAAAAGCTTCGTGCCACCGCTCTATGCGAGGTGCAATAACTCGTAAGAAAAACTCTCGTGAACCCGACCCTGCTTCTCTAAGTATCCACTGGCTATGTTCTAATTTACTCAGCAGTGTGTTTTCTTTATCAAAGTGTGGAAAGTCGATAGGGCAGATCACACACATTTCATCTTCACTAAATTGAGTCGAAAGCAATTGTGGGTGCTGAGTTTTCCCTTCAATAAGCGCAAGGTCTAATTCGTAATCAAGTAACTTTTGACATATTAAGTTTGAGTTTGAAATGAACAAACTTTGAGATAGGTGGTTTGTTTTTGTACGAAATCCGCTAAGCAGTTTTGGTGCAATATGGTTGCCTATTGTGTCACTTGTTCCTATGCGTAGCTGACCGGTAAGAGCTTGTTCATGATTAAACAGTTCGTCGATATCATCGACACGATGCAGTAACTCATCAGCAAGAGGCAGCAGTTTTAGCCCTTCTTGATTGATAATTAAACGATTATTAACGCGATCAAACAGTGCATGACCAATCTGCTTTTCAAGCTCAGACAGTGCCATACTGACGGCCGCTTTAGAGAGAAAAAGAGCCTCAGAAGCTGAGGTTAACGTTCTATGCTGGGTGACGGTTGTGAACACTTTAAGTTGTTTGAGCGAGATATTTGAAGACATAGTTTACGTTTAGTTAACTTGAACGGGTGTTCTATATAATTAGATATATTAGAACGAAACTCAAGCTTAGAATAGCTTTGAAAGTAAACAATGCTCTAAGTGAGTCGTCGATGATAAATAAAATGAAATACAGAGTAATGAACGCACCAACTCCAATGGCTGGCCTTGCTCTTGGTATTGCTAGCCTTGGTTGGTGCTGGGAGAATCTTATCGATCTACACGGTTACGGACAGTGGAGTGGTGCAGCTATAGCGACGGGGTTACTCTCAATACTTGCCGTTAAATTTTTGTTCCATAATCATCTGCTACGTGAAGATCTTGCGCATCCTGTTGTTGGTAGTGTTGTGCCGACATTTGCTATGGGAGTGATGGTTATCTCTAATTCTCTAGGTCATTTCTACGCACTTGCTGGTGATCTGTTATGGCTCTCGGCTATTGCTTTGCATGTCGTGTTTCTGGTGAGCTTTATCTATCATCGTTCACGCGAGTTTAAACTGCATCACATGGTTCCAAGCTGGTTTGTCCCACCTATTGGGATAATCGTTGCCGATGTCTCTTTTTCTGGTAACCCGATGCTACTGCCTATTGCTAATGGAATACTGCTGTTTGGTATGGTGGCTTACGCAATCATGTTACCTATCATGCTCTATCGGTTTATGTTTACCCATGAAATTCCCGACGCAGCAAAACCGACCATCGCAATTATGGCAGCGCCGGCAAGCCTTTCATTAGCAGGGTATCTGACTGTTCAAGCATCACCTTCCCCAGTTGTCATTAGTGTGCTGTTTGGAATTTCAATTTTAATGACCATGCTGATATATACCGCATTTTTTAAGCTATTACGATTACCGTTCAGCGCTGGATATGCGGCATTTACTTTTCCTATCGTGATCAGTGCGACGGCTTTGTTCAAATTGACTGGGTGGATAAAGAGTACAGGAATGGACGTAAAGTATGTGACTCAAGTTCAATACTTGGCTGGGTTTGAATTGTTGGTAGCCACGTTAGTCGTTAGTTACGTCGCGATACGCTACATGCATTTTTATCAATTCAATAAGGGAATAGTGAGTAATGGCTAGCTTTTAGCTGTTTGAGTAAGATATTCGAAGAATAAAACTCAAGTGCCACAACCAAACCAATGTTGGATTATCGTATTCCTTGTTCTCTAAGTCGTTTATATAAAGTATTTCTACTGATATTCAGCTGTTTGGCGGTCGCTGATACATTTCGACCGTGCTGCTCATACACACTAAGCCATTGGCTAGTATCTATAGAGGTTAGAACATTCGCTGGTGGCGTATTGATGTTCGGTGAAGAATCATCTGAAACCATACTTAAAAGACCCTGTGATATATTTTGCTCATCGACGTCTAACAAGAAGTCATCAGGAAGATGCTCTGTAGTGACTGTCTCATTGCCCGCCATAGCTAAAGCAATTTGAATAACACTGACCATTTGACGAATGTTTCCAGGCCATGGATGTGAGGTAAACATCGTTAGAACTTCTCGGCTTAACCTAGGTTGTTCATCGTCGATGGAGAACTTATCTAATAGGTGATTGATGAGCACTACTTTGTCAGTTCGGTCACGCAGTGTTGGAAGGGTAATGTTTAGCCCCGTAACGCGATAGTATAAATCTTGTCGGAAGCTGCCTTGTTCAACGTTGCTTTTTAGGTTGCAGTGGGTGGCAGAAACTAGCTTGAAATTGACTGGATAAGAGGTGGTTGAGCCCAGCGGCGTTACCTGCCTCTCTTGTAAAACACGTAGTAACCTTGCTTGAACGTTCATCGGCATATCGCCCAGTTCATCCAAAAATAGAGTTCCTTTATCTGCTTTTCGGATAAGCCCAATATAGCCTTTTTGGTTAGCGCCTGTGAACGCGCCTTTTTCATAGCCAAATAGTTCAGACTCAACCAAATCAGCTGGAATGGCTGCGCAATTGACGGCGATCATCGGTGCGTGTTTTCGCTCACTCGCTAGGTGCAACGCATTCACAAAGACCTCTTTTCCCACTCCTGTTTCACCGTGAATTAAAATCGGGATATCGGTATTTAAGATTCGGCTTGCTTGCGAGATAGCTTTGGCCAGCCGCGGGTCACCCATGTTGAGATTTTCTAATTCGTTAGGTGTTTTTGAAATATTAAGTGCTGATTTTTTCTCTGGAATTCGATAATCAATTTTGCGCCCACTTGGCACTTTAGGCGGTGTTACTATCGCAAAAAAATTGTATTTTGAATGCGAAATCAGCGACATAGGGTTGTAATGAGGGTGCGATAAAACCTGCTCAAGTTTGATGTCAAACAGTTGGTCAAGCCGCTGTAGTGCCAGCCCTTGCCCCAATGTGACTTCTGCGCGTCGATTAGCAGAGATAATGACGCCATCGTCATTAAAAACAAGCAGTGATGACCACTGGCTGTCGATGTTTTCTGGTGAGGTGTTAAACCAAAGTAGGTAGTGTTCATCTTGAAATTTCGAAGCGATGAGCTGATTTTCAATGGCCTGAGACATTAGTTTGACCATGCCTAGCGTATGAGAGGTTGGCATGTAGGCGTCGCTTGAAATCGACAGTACTCCCGCCATTTTTCTATCTGAATCAAACAAAGGTGCGGCTGAGCCCATCATGAAACGGTTGGACGTTAAGAAGTGTTCATCACGAAACACTTGAACAATAGATCCAGTTTCCAAAGCAGTGCCAATGGCGTTAGTACCGATTAAGCTTTCACGCCAATGTACGCCATTTTGAAACACGTCGGGTTGTTGTTGAGAGAAGAATCGCTGTTCACCCCAGTTGTTCAGCACTAACCCATTGGTGTCAGTCAGCGTGATCAAGCAATTACTGTTAGCTAAGAGGCTGTCATAAAAGGGGATGACTTTATTGTGTGTGGTCGTGATAAGCCCTTGGTGTTCATCCAAAGCCTGATTGAAGAGATGACCCGTTTCGAGCTCAATTGTCGGCGTACTGCTGTGCAATAGCCCAGACTGACGACAGCGCTGCCAAGACTGTTCAATAATCGATTGATGTTTGTCGTCCATCTCTAGCTTTGCCTAATTCCATAGTTCAAATGGCGAAATTAAGTATTTATTCTAATTGTTCGTATTAGAACAAAAACGTTCACGAAGTGTTCAGTCAACATATCACTATACAATCACACGTGAACACATTTTGTTAACAAATGTTACTTAGATCTCACATGTAAAATTGTGATTAAACGCCTTTTTTATCAGTGGTATTTAGTGATGCCTATATAAATAAAGGCGTGCAGGCACAGTATGTAAATAAATTGTTAAGTCACAATCGTTTTGGCACGACTCTAGCAATATCGAACAATATCGAAAGTTATTTTGTTCAGAGCTTAAGGAGTGTTAAGTGTCATTAAGATTGGATCAAGTGAACAAATTGGTAGACGGGGAGGCGCACATTTCTGATGTCAGCCTCACCTTCGAGCCGGGCTCGTTCAACGTACTATTAGGGCGCACATTAGCAGGGAAGACCTCTTTAATGAGGCTCATCGCAGGATTGGATCGCCCAACTTCTGGAAGCATCTGGGTCAATGGAATTGATGTGACAGGGGTTTCTGTCCGTGAACGAAATATCTCTATGGTGTATCAGCAGTTTATCAATTACCCCAACCTGACGGTGTTTGAGAATGTCGCCTCACCGCTTCGTTTGGCCAAAATGGCGGAAGATGAAATCAAGCAGCGTGTTCATGAAACGGCCGCGATGCTTCAGATTACAGAGCATCTAAATAAACACCCTTTAGAACTATCAGGTGGTCAGCAACAGCGAACTGCGATGGCTCGAGCGCTAGTCAAAGACGCAGAAATTATCTTGTTTGATGAACCGTTAGTAAACCTTGACTACAAGTTAAGAGAAGAGCTTCGACAAGAGATGCGCGAGTTGTTTCAGGCGAGACATACCATTGCCATCTATGCGACGACTGAGCCGAATGAAGCATTAGCATTAGGTGGAACTACCACGATATTGCATGAAGGGCGAGTGATTCAGTCTGGAGTGACTCCATCGGTCTATCACAAGCCGGACAATGTAGACTCGGCAATTCTATTCAGTGAGCCGCCGATTAATTTAATCAATGGTGAGATCACTGACAATGAAGTGACCTTCGATAAAACCTCTCATTTTCCGCTCAACCAATCATTGAGCAAGCTGGATAAGGGCATGCACCTATTCGGTATTCGTCCTAGCCATTTAAGTCTGTTACCTAAAAATGATGATGATGTAGAGCTGACCGTTCAGGTGGAAGTGGCTGAGATCAGTGGCTCAGAAACCTTCTTACACGTAAGAAATACTCTGGTTGATTTAGTTCTTCATTTACCGGGCGTACATAGCTACGACGTGGATGAAACCATTAAAATTTATATTCCTATCCATAAGTTCTATGTGTTTGGGATGGATGAACAGCTAATTCATGCGCCAATCAACGACGTGAGAGGGTAATCGATATGGTCCAAATTACGCTAAATTCATTGGCTCATACCTATGATAAAAAACCAACCGATTCATCTATCTATGCGATCAAAGAGATGAACCATGTGTGGAAGCAAGGCGGCGCATACGCACTGCTTGGGCCTTCAGGGTGCGGAAAATCAACACTGCTCAACATAATCTCGGGGCTCATGAGCCCTTCTCAAGGCGAGGTGATGTTTGATGAGCTCAAAGTGAATGATTTGCGCCCGCAAGATCGTAATATCGCGCAGGTTTTTCAGTTCCCCGTGATCTACGACACCATGACGGTGTATGACAATCTCGCCTTTCCATTACGCAATATGAAGATTCATAAAACCAAGGTGCACTCTAAGGTCACTGAAATTGCGGAGATTTTGGAATTGACTGATGTGCTGTCTAAGAGAGCACAACACCTCACCGCCGATGAGAAACAGAAAGTCTCAATGGGGCGAGGATTGGTTCGAGATGATGTGTCTGCGATTTTGTTTGATGAGCCGTTAACCGTTATCGATCCACAACTGAAATGGAAGCTGCGTAGAAAGCTGAAGCAGATACATCAGCAGTTCAATATTACGATGATTTACGTCACCCATGATCAGCTAGAAGCCTCGACTTTTGCTGATGAAATAGCCGTGATGTACAACGGTCAGATTGTTCAATTTGGTACACCGAGAGAGCTCTTTGAAAGACCAAACCATACCTTTGTCGGCTACTTTATTGGCAGCCCAGGGATGAACTTAATAGAAGTCACTCCAACGGAAGTAGGTGTTAGCTTTGATGATGTTGAGATCCCACTGTCAGAGGCCTATCGACACGCGATAGCACAAACCAATAGTACCAATATCAAGATCGGGATCCGCCCCGAATTTGTTCACATATGGGAAAAAGCGAACGACTCAGCATTACGTTGTGAAGTGCTGTACGTTGAAGACCTAGGTACTTATAAGATCGTGACGTTGAAGCTCGGTCAGCAAGAAATTAAGGCGCGGCTTCAAGAAGATCAAATCGTCCCGAAAAACGAGGCATTTATTAGCATTCCAGAGCAATGGACCATGCTGTATGTCGATGAATTTCTTGTCAATGTGGGGGACATGTGATGAACAAAGTAACCAATAACAAAGCGTGGTTTTTAGTTTTACCTGTCTTCATTCTGGTGGCATTTAGCGCCATTGTTCCACTCATGACCGTAGTGAACTACTCCTTACAAGACATCTTCGATGCCAATTCTGCCTACTTTGTAGGGACGGAATGGTATCGAGATACGCTGAATGACGAACGATTGCATGGGGCATTACTGCGCCAATTTGGCTTCACCTTTACCATTTTAATGATAGAGGTTCCGCTGGGCATTATGGTCGCACTCACCATGCCCACCAAAGGCAAGTGGTCAGTGTTTTGTTTGATTGTTTTGGCCGTTCCGCTTCTGATCCCACTCAATGTAGTCGGTACGATCTGGCAAATCTTTGGACGTGCTGATATCGGGCTGTTTGGTTGGGCGCTCAATAGCTTAGGCATAGATTACAACTACGCTGGCGATCCGTTGGATGCGTGGTTAACCGTGATCCTTATGGATGTGTGGCACTGGACATCGCTTATCGCACTTCTGTCTTACTCGGGTCTTCGAGCTATCCCGGATGCTTATTACCAAGCGGCGAATATTGATCGCGCTTCTACATGGTCAATCATCCGTTATATCCAGTTACCAAAACTGAAAAGTGTCTTGCTCATTGGCGTGCTGATTCGCTTTATGGACAGCTTCATGATCTACACCGAACCGTTTGTATTAACGGGTGGCGGCCCTGGTAACTCAACCACATTCTTGAGCCAAACCCTAACCAAAATGGCAATCGGTCAGTTTGATATCGGGCCGGCAGCTGCCTTTTCTATCATCTATTTCCTCATCATTTTACTGGTGAGCTGGGTGTTCTATACCGCAATGACCCACGGCGAAAGTAAATAAGGATATACCTATGTCGATCAAAGGAGAGCACTATGTCGATGACCAAATCTAAGTACACGCGTTACACCCAGATAGTCGGTTTGGCGTTCTATATCATCTGTTTGATGTTGCCGATCTATTGGCTACTGAACATGTCATTCAAAGATAATCAGGAGATCCTTGGCGGGTTGAGCTTCTTCCCTGAAAACTGGACGTTTCAGAACTACACCACCATCTTCTCGGACTCAAGTTGGTACATGGGATACATCAACTCCATTACTTACGTAGTGATGAACATGGTGATTACGCTAACGGTATCATTACCTGCTGCGTATGCCTTCTCACGCTATAAGTTTGTGGGTGATAAGCATTTGTTCTTTTGGCTTCTGACCAATCGAATGGCACCACCGGCGGTTTTTCTACTGCCTTTCTTTCAGCTCTATTCTTCGGTGGGTCTATTTGATACTCACATCGCGGTGGCACTGGCGCACTGTCTCTTTAACGTGCCGTTAGCCGTTTGGATCTTAGAAGGTTTCATGTCTGGTGTACCACGAGAGATTGATGAAACGGCGTATATCGATGGCTATAGCTTCCCTAAATTTTTCTTGAAGATTTTCCTTCCAATGATCCGCTCAGGTATCGGCGTGTCGGCATTCTTTTGCTTCATGTTTAGTTGGGTCGAGCTGTTGCTTGCACGAACATTGACCTCGGTGGACGCAAAGCCTATTTCCGCCGTCATGACCCGAACCGTCAGCGCCTCAGGCATTGATTGGGGTGTACTAGCAGCTGCAGGCGTATTAACGATTCTACCGGGCATATTGGTTGTTTGGTTTGTTAGGAATCATGTCGCGAAAGGCTTCGCATTAGGTCGAGTATAAGGAGTAAACATAATGGCTTGGATGGCATGGACCACACCTTCAGCACTGTTCTTTATTGGTATTGCATTGATTTTATTAACCATGACTATTTTTGAAATCAAGAGACCGTGTATCGAACGCAAAGGATTTTTACCGATTACCACCACGCGCGGTGATCGATTGTTTATTGGGTTACTGAGCTCCGCTTTTGTCCACTTGGGCTTTGTCGGATTTTCAGAACTCTCTATCTGGGTGCCTTTTACCATTTGTGTAATTTGGCTGTGTACTGTTTTGAAATGGGGATAAAAGCAACGAACTGATGGTGTGTTTTTGGTGGTGCTTTTTGTAGTGATGCCTGCGATAGGAACATTTGAGCCTACAGGAGTGATAAAGCCTCGCTTGACGCAACGAATAACGTAGAAACACGATTACTCATAATTGGAGTTAAATAATAATGAAAATGGATATCAAAAAGTCTTACCTTTCTCGCTGCATGGCACTATCGATAGCCTTTGCTGCGCTTTCGCCAAATGCTTATGCAGATATGGCGGCGGCGAATAAGTGGTTGAGTGAAGAATTCACTCCTTCAACGATGACCACGAGCGAGCAAGAGAAAGAGATGCAGTGGTTTATTGATGCAGCGAAACCGTTTAAAGGTATGGAGATTAACGTTGCTTCTGAGACGATCACCACCCACGAGTATGAAGCGAAAGTACTGGCGAAAGCTTTCTATGAAATTACCGGGATCAAGGTCAACCATGACTTGATTCAAGAGGGTGATGTTGTAGAGAAGTTGCAAACGCAGATGCAGACTGGGCGTAATATCTATGATGGTTATATTAATGATTCTGATCTGATTGGTACACATGTACGTTACGGAAAAGTTGTGCCTATTTCAGACTTTATCGAAGGTGAAGGCAAAAGTGTTACTAACCCATACTTGGATTTACCAGACTTCATCGGTCTAGACTTTACAACAGGACCTGACGGTAAGATTTATCAGCTGCCAGACCAACAGTTTGCTAACTTGTATTGGTTCCGAGCTGACTGGTTTGAGCGCGATGATCTAAAAGCGAAATTCAAAGAAGTGTATGGCTATGAGCTAGGTGTGCCACTTAACTGGTCAGCTTATGAAGATATTGCCGAGTTCTTTACCGATAAAGTGAAGATGATTGATGGCGAGCGTGTTTACGGTCACATGGATTACGGTAAGAAAGACCCATCACTGGGGTGGCGTTTCACCGACTCTTGGTTCTCAATGGCAGGCGCGGGGGATAAAGGCATTCCGAACGGCCTTCCTGTTGATGAATGGGGAATCCGTATCGAGGGCTGTAGCCCTGTGGGGTCAGACGTTGCCCGTGGCGGCGCAACCAACGGACCGGCAGCTGTTTACGCGACAACTAAATACGTTGACTGGCTAAAACAATACGCGCCACCAGAAGCACAAGGCATGACGTTTGGTGAAGCTGGTCCTGTTCCTGCACAAGGTTCTATCGCTCAGCAAATCTTTTGGTACACCGCTTTTACTGCTGATATGACGAAACCTGGATTGCCGGTTGTGAATGAAGATGGCTCACCGAAGTGGCGTATGGCACCTTCTCCTCGTGGGCCTTACTGGGAAGATGGCATGAAACTCGGCTACCAAGATGCGGGTTCATGGACATTCTTGAACAGTACACCACTTGATCGACGCCAAGCGGCATGGTTATACGCTCAGTTTGTTGTATCAAAATCAGTGAGTTTGAAGAAAACATTGGTTGGTCTAACGCCAATTCGTGAGTCTGATATTAACTCACAAGCGATGACCGATGCTGCGCCTCAACTGGGTGGTTTGGTTGAGTTTTACCGTAGTGATGCGCGCAAACAGTGGACACCGACGGGCACGAACGTACCTGACTATCCGAAGCTTGCTCAGCTTTGGTGGCAATATGTATCTGAAGCAGCAAGTGGTGAGAAAACACCGCAAGAAGCTCTGGATGGCCTAGCTCAAGCGCAAGATAAAGTGATGCAACGTCTTGAGCGTAGTGGTGTTCAAGGTGAATGTGGACCTAAGCTGAATCCGAAGAAAGATCCTCAATATTGGTTGTCTCAACCAGGATCGCCGAAGATGAAGTTGGAAAATGAGAAGCCGCAGGGCAAAACGATCGCTTACAAAGATCTGATTGCTAAAAGCTAATACGGTCAAGAAAGAGCTTGGAGGTTTAAGTAGGGTTAGGTGACTGGGATGGGTCTTGTAGGGAGCTCAATCTGAGTTGCTAACTCTAAAGAGCCTTCAATAGAGCTTTTAACAAAGTGCTCAAAATAAGAGTGATGCCCACTTTACTGTTCTATTCAGTAGGGTGGGTATTTTTTCAGTTCTGTACGTTTTTCAATCCTCTTTGAATGGTTTGATTATCTCGCCATGTTAATTCTATGACTATGTTTATTCTCTTACGATATTAATAACAATCATGTGCTTATATCGCTCTCGAAATAGAGATGCCTATGCTAATCTCATTATATCTGCGGCAAGAATAGTATGAGCGTATTTTGTTTACCGTCTATCACTCCAATCAAATCGATATTCTCAAGTCTCTTTTAGTTGAGCTTGTACGTCAAAACCCATTAGAAAACCCGTTTGAAAAAGAACAAATTCTGGTTCAAAGCCCGGGCATGTCTCAGTGGTTGAAGATGGAACTCGCCAACGAATTTGGTATTGCCGCTAACCTTGAATTTCCGCTGCCCGCGACTTTTATTTGGGATATGTTTACCCA
The DNA here is from genome assembly GCF_050337325.1 of Vibrio kyushuensis. Classification (NCBI taxonomy): domain Bacteria; kingdom Pseudomonadati; phylum Pseudomonadota; class Gammaproteobacteria; order Vibrionales; family Vibrionaceae; genus Vibrio; species Vibrio kyushuensis. The sequence continues at coordinate 234,980 of NZ_JAKJSV010000003.1, read as the reverse complement.
GATTTTGCCCGATGTTCCCAAGCGCAGTGCTTTTAACAAAGAAGCGATGACGTGGAAGTTGATGCACCTGCTGCCTTCTATGCTGGGCCAAGACGAATTTCAGCCACTTGCTCGTTATCTCGACGATGATGATGACCACTCTAAACGCTATCAATTGGTAGAGAAGATTGCTGATATTTTTGATGGCTATTTGGTGTATCGACCGGAGTGGATAGCCCGTTGGGAAGCGGGGCAGAGCGTTGCTGAGCTTGAAGACCTGCATCCTTGGCAGCCGATATTATGGCAAGCCTTGTATGACTATACGCTTGAACTTGAGCAATCCCCTTTTCATAGGGCAAACCTTTATGAAGAGTTCATTGATACGCTTGCTCACTACCAAGGTTCGTTTGAAAACTTACCAAAGCGACTTTTTGTGTTTGGTATTTCATCGCTTCCTCCTCGTTATATGGATGCCTTAAAAGCGATCGGTGAGCATATTGATGTCCACTTAATGTTTACCAACCCATGTCGTTATTACTGGGGCGATGTGCGAGACCAAAAATATTTATCGAAATTGGCTGCCAAGGGCCGACAACACGTAGAGTGGCAGAGCGATCACTCTGAAGTTGGCGGTCTAACAGAGCAATTAAAAGGCAGTGTGGAAGATAATGTTATCGATGAGCTGCATACAGATGTGGTCGGCAATAACTTACTTGCTTCATTAGGTAAGCTCGGCCGCGATAATATGTTTCTACTTTCTCAATTGGAGTCACACGAGATTGAGGCATTTGTCGATATACCAAGGGACTCACTGCTGCATAACTTGCAAGCGGATATCCTAAACCTTGAAGAGCATCAAGACGACGAACAGCTTGATTCGAGTCAACACAAGCAAACCATTATTGGTGCTGATCACTCTTTAACGCTGCACGCGTGTCATAGTGCGATGCGTGAAGTTGAAGTATTGTACGATCAATTACTTGGTATGTTTGACGCGAATGAGGGTCTAAAGCCTCGCGATATTATCGTTATGGTCCCTGACATCAACGCTTATAGCCCTGCGATTCAAGCCGTCTTTGGTAATGCACCGGGTGATCGATACATCCCATTCTCTATATCCGACAGAACCGCCACTCAAGAGAGCCCAATTCTAGCAGCGTTTATGCAGTTGGTGGATTTACCCAACACGCGTTGTTTAGCGTCAGAGTTACTTGAGTTGTTAGAAACACCGGCAATGATGGCCAAATTTGGACTCAATGATGATGATTTTTCTCAAGCAAAACGTTGGATAGAAGAGTCGGGCATTCGTTGGGGTCTTGATGGCTTAACCGCCAAAGAGTTTGAACTGCCAGAGACATCGCAAAACACATGGCAATTTGGCATTCAAAGAATGCTACTGGGTTACGCCATGCCCGAACAAGCAGGGCTGTTTGATATGGGCGTTGACTCATCAGAACAGAAGCAAGCTCTTGCTCCTTACAACGAAGTCCAAGGTATGCAAGCTGAGCTAGCAGGAAAACTCGCTCACTTTATCGACCTTATAAGCGATTACCGAAACAGACTTGCTCAGACTCAGTCAATTGAAGCTTGGCGTGAAATACTTAATCGATTGTTGGATGATTTCTTTTCGGTGGAGCTTGAAGGTGAAGTGGCGCTGAAATCGATACGTGACACGTTAGCCTCATTGAAAGATCAGCTTGCTGAAGCGGCTTACTCTGAAGATATTGCACCCAATGTGGTGAGTTTATACCTCAATAATAAGCTATCAGGTACGCGGGTTAGTCAGCGCTTCTTAGCCGGGCAGGTAAACTTCTGTACTCTGATGCCAATGCGTTCAATCCCATTCAATGTTGTCTGTTTACTCGGGATGAATGATGGTGTTTATCCGCCCAATGACATCACCGAAGGCTTTGACTACTTACAAAATAGTTTTAGACCGGGTGACCGCTCAAGGCGTGAAGATAGCCGCTACATGTTTTTAGAGGCAATACTTTCGGCCAATCAACGACTATACGTCAGTTATATTGGGCGTTCTATTCAGGACAATACCGAGCAAGTTCCTTCCGTATTAGTCACGGAACTCATGGAGTACTGCCAGCAAAATTATTGTCTACTGGGCGATGAAACTTTGCCGAGTGATGAATCGGGAGACAAGCTGGTTTCATCTCTTATTTCTCAACATGCTATGGTGCCATTTAGCCCATCAGAGTTTTCAAGTGAATATGGCAGCTATGCCAAAGAGTGGATGCCAGCCGTTAATAGGCTTGGCCAGCAAAGTGGTGAGTTTGAACGTCAGCTCAGTGACTACTTATTAGGTGCTACTTTTCCGATATCACTCGATGTTGTTGAACTACAACGTTTTTGGCGCTTGCCTGTTCAGTACTTTTTCAACCGTCGTTTAAAGGTCGTATTTGAACCCCCTTTGCCCGTCATGGCCGATGATGAACCGTTTGTCCTTAATGGTTTAGAAAGCTATCAGATACGAGACCAACTGCTTGAACGCATCCTTTCTGCGCGCCTATCTGGTGAACCGAACTCATCAGGAAAGCAGGGCAGCCAGAAAATCATTGATGATTTTGTCGCGCAGCAGAGGGCGCAAGGAAAGCTACCTGTTGGTGCATTTGGTGATATTGAATTTGAAACCAACAGAGCTCAAGCTGAAGAGTTGGTTGAGACTTTGGCATTTATCTGCAGTAGCCCACTTGATGACATCGACATAAACCTTACTTTCGATGTGCTTGGTGAAGGTAAAGATATTCAGCTAACAGGCTGGCTGACTCAGCACTATCAATCCGGTCTTGTTCGCTATCGCAGTGGTAAAATTCGCGCTCAAGATTACCTCTCTGCCTGGATCGACCATTTACTGTTAACGATCTCTGGCACATCTAAGCCTACTCATATTGTTGGCTACGACCGTAAAGAAGGGGTTGTTCACGAAATCTATCCAGCGATAGACGATATTGGATATGCGCAAGACCTGCTTAATGAGCTTGTCCGTCTATATTATCAAGGCATGACAACGCCATTGTGCTACTTCCCGAAAACAGCGTTAGCCAATGTCGATGCAGGATTTAGTCGCGGTAAATGGGTCGATGACGAAGAGAAATCGAATAAGAAAATGTCTGCGACGTTTAATGACAGTTATATGGCAACGGGTGAAGGGGCCAATGTTTATATTTCTCGTATTTGGCCGCAATGGAATGATGAATTAGCAGCGCAGGTAAGAATGCTTTCTGCCTTAGTTATTCAGGCGCCGCGTTTGGCGGTTATAAATGCAGAGGATGCCAAAGTCTGAAGATACAAAAGTCTGAAGGCTTTGACGGATGAATTACTAAGATTGGTCGATGCTGAGAGATGTAGAGTGTTCGGGAAAAATACGGAATAGAGAAGAAGTAAAATGGCCGCCAGTCAATCATTATAGTGTAGGGCGTTTTCTGTACGGCCATAGGTCAGAGGGACCATTATTCTGTTGGTTGTAAGTATTCGCATTGGATACTCGCTTAACCTGTGAGCGCATACTATAGGCTCACCAGATCCTCTACCGTGAGTGAGATCGCACTAGCTTAGTATGGTTAGTAACTAAGTATTAGTTTGTCAGATTTTTCATAGCTAGATCACGTTATACAGCCAATTTATTGGGTAAAAAATTTAAGTTCGAGAGTGTGATAGTGGTAATTTACTCAGTAGCAATGAAAGTAATGTGCATTCAATTGGATAGCTTTATGCAGTTAGCAAGTAAAAGGGTTTGGATATAATGACAACGGCACTAGATACCATGACGTTTCCGCTGCATGGAGCAAGGCTTATTGAGGCATCAGCCGGCACGGGTAAAACATTTACCATTGCTGGTTTATATCTTCGCTTATTGCTTGGGCATGGCGATGACAATACCCGTCATCAACAGCCGCTAACCGTTGATCAAATATTGGTCGTGACCTTTACTGAGGCAGCAACGGCTGAATTGAGAGATCGTATTCGAGCTAGAATCCATGATGCACGAATCGCTTTTGCTCGCAGTAAGAGCAACGATCCCGTTATTGCTCCGTTACTTGAAGTAATCAGCAACCATAAAGAAGCCGCTAAAATACTATTACAAGCAGAGCGCCAAATGGACGAAGCGGCGGTCTATACGATTCACGGATTTTGTCAGCGCATGCTTACGCAAAATGCTTTTGAGTCCGGTAGCCGATTTAACAATGAATTCGTCACCGATGAAAGTCATTTAAAAGCTCAGGTCATTGCTGATTATTGGCGTCGTAATTTTTATCCGTTAGCGATTAATCTTGCCGGGGAAGTGAGGCGCATCTGGGGCTCACCGGCTGAATTGCTTTCTGACATTGGTGGTTACTTAACAGGTGCACCATTAACCTTGTCAGTGGAAGCCATGAGTGGCGATTTACAATCTCTACATCAAGAAAACCTTTCCAAAGTTGATGCACTAAAGCAGCTGTGGCTTGAGCATCACGATGATTTCCATGACTTAATCGCAAACTCTGATATTAACAAACGTAGCTACACCAAAAAATCGTTACCTACATGGCTTGAGGCGATATCTGAATGGGCCAAGCACCCATCAACAAGCTACGATTATCCCGACAAATTAGAACGCTTTGCACAAAATGTTCTATTAGAAAAAACACCCAAAGGCAGCGCGCCACAACATGACGTTTTTGATGCGGTTGAAGCGTTTTTAGCCACGCCCGTAAACTTAAAAGCACCATTAATGGCTCATGCTATTGAGCAGTGTCGTGAAAAGTTAGCCAGTGCGAAAAAGCAGAAACAGTGGCTATCATTTGATGATCTTCTTACTCAACTCTCTGCTGCGATAGATGTCGATGACGAAGCTCTTCTCACTGAGCGCATTCGTAGTTTATACCCTGTGGCAATGATCGATGAGTTCCAAGATACCGATCCCCTTCAGTACAATATTTTTAGCCGTATCTACTTAAATAACCCTGAGTGTGGGTTCTTTATGATTGGCGATCCCAAGCAAGCGATCTATGGATTTCGTGGTGCGGATATTTTTACTTATATCAAAGCGCGGAATCAGGTAAGTGCTCACTATACGCTTGGGACTAACTGGCGTTCGAGTGCCAATATGGTGCTTGCGGTAAATCAGTTATTTGAATCATCAACAAGCCCATTTATTTATGATGATGATATTCCATTCCTGCCAGTGAACTACAGCCCTGTTGCAGACAAAAAGCAGTGGGTTCTCAATGACCAGATTCAACCCGCGATGACTTACTGGTTACAAGAGGCGGAAGACAAACCGCGCACTAAAGGTGAGTATCTTGATGAGATGACGCTGGCAACAGCAAGCCAGATCCAAACCATATTAACCGCTGCGCAAAATGATAAGGCCCACTTTGAAAGTGGCGAGAAACAACAAACGGTTCAAGCGGGCGATATCGCGGTTTTGGTTAGAACCGGGAATGAAGGACGAATGATTAAGCAGGCTCTTGCGGATAAAGGCATTGCCAGTGTGTACCTTTCTAATCGTGATAGCGTGTTTACCAGTGGTATTGCTCAAGATATTCAACGCCTACTTCAAGCGACGCTGACTCCGGAAAACGATCGAGCTCTGAGAGCGTGCTTAGCCTCTGAGTTGTTTGCATTAAATGCGAGTCAGTTAGATGCATTAAATAACGATGAGATAATTTGGGATAACGCGGTTAACGAGTTTAAAGAGTATCGTAAATTGTGGCTTTTACGGGGTGTGCTACCCATGCTTCGCTCGGTGATGAGTAAGCGTCATATCGCGGAAAGGTTACTTGAAGAAGAGAACGGTGAACGAACGCTTACTGACTTAATGCACATTGGTGAGCTACTACAACAAGCAAGGCAAGATCTGGATAGTGACCATGGTCTACTGCGCTGGCTAGCCGAAACGATTAGCCAAGCTGAGCAAGGCTTAGGTGGCAGTGATGATCAGATACAACGCCTTGAATCAGAAAGAAATCTCGTTCAAATCGTCACTATTCATAAATCAAAAGGCCTCGAATACGACTTAGTCTTTTTGCCTTTCGTCATTAGCTATCGTGAGGCAAGCGAGGGTAAGTATTACGATGAAGAAAACGATCAAACCATTCTCGATATCACTAATAGCGGCGCAGCGCTCAAGCAAGCAGACAAAGAACGTTTAGCTGAAGATCTGCGTCTTATTTACGTAGCGTTAACTAGAGCCGTTTATGGCTGCTTTGTTGGGACATCGCCAATACGAAATGGCCGCTCCACCAAAGAACCGACAGGCGTAGACAAAAGCGCTTTGGGATACCTTTTACAAAATGGACAGCAAGGCACGATTTCTGATTTGACCAATGCGATTAGCGCTCAAACAAAAGCTTTGCCCGCTATCGCATTAACTGACTCACCCGCTGAGCAAGAGTCTGTTTATATCGCCACAGAAGAAGAACTGGTTGAGTTTGATGCAAACGAATTAACAAGGTCGATTGATAGATCATGGCGAGTAACCAGTTACTCAGGTTTAGTTAAGCAGGGTAATAGCCACTCTCAGTATGATGCGACTGTCGAAATTCAAGGCTTTGATATTGACTCAGTCGAAGAGCATGACGAGTCTGAAATTGTTGAACCGGAACGATCCATCTTTACATTTCCACGAGGCGCAAGGCCCGGCACTTTTCTACATACGCTGTTTGAAGAAGTTGAGTTTACACTACCAGCCAATGATGAAAATAACCAAGCGGTCATTGTTGATCTTATGGAAAAGGATCAGCTAGAACCGCATTGGCTTCCTGTTCTACAACAATTAGTGGATACCGTTTTAAGTACGCCTTTAGATGGAGAGAAGTTGCTTTTGAATCAAACTCAACCGTCACAGAGACTCGTTGAGATGGAGTTTTTGTTACCCATCGAAGTTTTGACTGCCAATGGGCTAAATCAAACGATCAGTAAACATGATGAGCTGTCTGCTAAAGCAGGAGTATTAGGCTTTCAAACGGTCAAAGGGATGCTTAAAGGCTTTATCGATTTAGTGTTTGAGTACCAAGGGAAGTATTACGTATTGGATTGGAAATCTAACCACCTTGGTGATGATGTCGCTTGCTACCATGGAGAGGCACTTCGAGGCGCGATGTCGGGGCATCGATACGATTTACAGTATCAAATCTATGCCTTAGCATTACATCGTTTTTTACGTAGTCGAATGGCGAATTATGATTACGATGATCACTTTGGTGGTGTCTATTACCTCTTTCTTCGTGGGATGGACGGGCAATCAGACCATGGCATTTTTTCTGCAAAACCAAGCTTAGAATTGTTAAACGATATGGATAAACTCATTGATGGTGAAGCATCAAGCGCAGGTATTAGCACCGATCAAATGGAGCTGGATTTTTAATGACAATTTCTCTTCTTGATACTTTAAAGGCGTTGGCTTCAAAGGGCGCTATTCGTCAACTTGATTATCAGTTCGCTCGATTTGTCGCCTCGCAAGAAAAGTCCTCTCCACAGGAGATTGGTTTTTTAGCGGGTTTAGTGAGTTATGAACTGAGTAAAGGCAATATCTGTGTGGTTGTGTCTCACTCTTTAATGAGTTCGTCATCGTCTTCAAAAGGTGCAGTCGATGCTATAGCTACACACCAATGGGCACTAAATCTTGGTTTGTACGGGGAGGCGGCAATAGCGTTAACTCAGCAACTTGAACGTATTGATTGGCCTGCATTAATAGGACAGTCGAACGTCATTGGTACTCAGGGTGAGGCCATACCTATGATGTTTGATGGCACCCGTTTATATCTTCATCGCTACTGGCAATATGAGATGGGCCTTTCACAAAGGTTAGCAAGCTTTGGGTCACCTATGATCCTAAAGCCTACAGAGATCCAAAACCTATCCGAACTCCTCGATCGATTATTCCAACGCAGCTATCACTATCTGTTTAATGCACTTAAAGGTGAGACTTATACGAATTTTAATCAGGTACAACGCCAACAGCTAGTGTGTGATCACCTTGATGTTGTGGATAGCAGTGCATTGGATTGGAATGCCATTGATGAACAAATTTTAGCGGCTAGGAAGAGTGAAGACTTATCCGTATTGGATGCATTGATTCCATTAGCTGTATGTGTGAATTGGCAAAAAGTGGCGGCGGCGGTTGCCCTAACTCGTCGGTTTGCGGTTATTTCTGGTGGGCCAGGTACAGGGAAAACAACCACGGTTACTAAGTTACTTGCGGCGTTGATTACTCAAGCTGAACAAGCTGGGAGGGTACCGACAATTTGCTTGGTTGCTCCGACAGGAAAGGCCGCAGCGAGATTAACAGAATCTATTGGGCAGGCCATTTCAGAGCTTGCGGTCTCCCCTGATCTAAAAGCTCAAATACCGACACAAGCCAGCACCATTCACCGTTTATTGGGCGCTCTGCCAAATAGTGCTGAGTTTCGTCATAATAAATTAAACCCATTACACCTAGATATACTGGTTATCGATGAAGCTTCAATGGTCGATCTTCCTATGATGTATAAGGTGGTTGACGCGTTACCAGATCATGCACGTTTGATATTGTTGGGTGATAAAGATCAACTTGCGTCCGTAGAGGCGGGTTCGGTATTAGGTGATATTTGCTCATTTCAGAAAATTGGATATAGCAAAGCTCAAACCAAGCTGCTTCAAGATTTAACTCAGTATCAGAATTTATCTGATGGTGGAACAGAGGTCGTTGAAGAGAAAGGCGTCAGTAATGAGAGCAATGCGAATAGTCATGCCATTGGTGATAGCTTGTGTATGTTACAAAAAAGCTTTCGTTTTGATGCGCGATCGGGCATCGGACAATTATCCAAGGCCATTAACTCAGGGCAATCAAAACGTGTTGATGTAGTTTTATCGCAAGGGTTTAGTGATATTCAAGTACAGTCACTAAGCAGTGATAGTTATAACCAAATGCTAAAAACGTTGGTTGATGAGTACGGACTGTATTTAAAGCAGATACACGCGTCGAGAACAGACGTTATAGCTTCACTAGAAGAGCAACTGAAACGTGCTCAATTGGCGCTAAAACAGTTTTCTCAATGCCGACTTTTGTGCGCGATACGTGAAGGTGATTTTGGTGTTTCGGGTCTGAACCAGCGAATAGAGAGAGCGCTAACAACGCAACGATTGATACGGCCACAAGATGAACTTTGGTATCACGGTCGACCTGTTATGGTGACGCAAAACGATCATGGGCTCGGTTTATACAACGGTGATATTGGTATTTGTATGTATGACTATTCAGATGAAGAACGGCGTCTAAAGGTCTTTTTTGAACTGCCCGATGGAAGCGTTAAGTCGGTACTGCCAAGCCGAGTACCAAGCCATGATACAGCTTATGCGATGACCATACATAAATCTCAGGGAAGTGAGTTTGCGTTAACGTTGATGGTTTTACCTCCTGACTTTACACCTCTATTAACCAGAGAGCTTATTTATACTGGGATTACTCGTGCTAAAAAACGCTTGGAGCTATATGCCAATATGACGGTACTTAAGCGTGGTATAAGAGTGAAAACTGAACGCGCGAGTGGCTTGGTTGAGAGGTTGAAATAGGCAAGAAGTAAAAAGCTAGAAAGAAGTAATAGATTGACGCTGATAATGAGCATGGGGTGGAATTATAAGTAACCATCCCTGGCTACTCGGTGTTGCATTGTTATTGAGGCGCTAACCTGAACGAGTTTGCTAGCAAACTGCGCTTGTAAAAGAAATACTGTTGATCTTATAGCGTTCCTGATAATTCAAAATAAAGGCTTTTAGACCTTCATTGACAGGAAAAACGCAATGTACATCTAAGCCTTCTAAAAAGTGGTTATCAGCCATATCCCAAAAACTTTGGATAGAGTTACATATGACGGTCTTCATCGACAATTTGCTCTTAGTTACTTGTTTTAGTATTTAAGGCATTCCATGCGGGCCCAACTGAGTTAGGCAAAGAGTCCAATGACCCCGAAAGGGAGCTCCTCATTTTGAGGAGCTCGAATTTTAACCATATTTTCAATTTAAATAAAGCAGGGTTTTGTCAGGATTTACTATGAAATCGATTACTTATTGTCTCGATTGTAAGATTTAAAGCCTTTTGTTTTTTAGCTGAAGCTATACACGGAGCGCTAAGATTTTTGAGCGTCGTTGATAGTTGTAGAGATTTTGTTTTGTCATTGGTAATGATTCAACGCCAACTTCATAGAAGCCTTGTTCCCTAAACCAGTGCAAACTGTGTGTTGTAAGGACAAAAATCGTTTTAATGCCTTGCGACTTTGACTGAAGCTTCATGTGCTCAAGCAATAACAACCCTCTGTTGCCATCACGGTATTCAGGGTCAATCGCTACGCAAGCCATCTCAGCCATATGCTCATCTTTGTATGGATACAGTGCTGCGCAACCAATGATCAGGCCATCTTTTTCAATAATAGTGAATTGATGGATCTCTTGCTCTAACTGCTCTCTTGAGCGCCTGACCAGAACACCCTGTTCTTCATGAGGACGAATGAGATCTAAAATGCCACCAATATCATCGATTTGAGCGGTTCGTACCTGCTCTGCACTCGCCATCACGACCTGAGTACCAATCCCGTCTAACGAGAACAGCTCTTGAATCAAAGCGCCATCATCTTTGTAACTGATTAAATGACTTCGAGGAACGCCAGCTCGACACGCCTTTGTCGCTGCACGTAAGAAGCGAGTGGTTCCTGAAGAGTCATCTTGCATCATTTTTTCAGAGCAGTTATCAAGGGAATGATCATTATTACTGTCTAGCAGTTTATCTACATCTTTGGGAAAAAGTTCGGCAATGGCATTGCCATTTTCATCAATCACACCTTGCTCTGAGCAGAACCCAATCAGCTTGTCAGCGCCAAGTTTGATTGCTACTTGAGTAGCCACTTCTTCGGAAAGCAGGTTGAATGAATCACCGGTAACTGAGCTCGCGATTGGGCCAAGAAGAACTATGGAGTTCTGCGCGAGAGCTCTATTTATGCCCTCGATATCGATTCGACGAATTCTGCCACTGTGGCAGTAATCAACCCCATCATCTATACCTAATGGTTGAGAGACAATAAAATTACCACTGACGACATTAAGTTGAGTGCCAGCCATTGGGGTGTTGTTTAGACTCATAGAAAGCCGGGCAGTAATGGCTAATTGCAACTGACCTGCTGCTTGCATGACGACGTTAAGCGTTTTTTCATCAGTTACACGAATACCCTTGTGATAGGGCGTTTCTATATTATTGGAATGAAGAGTTTGATTTATTTGCGGTCGAGCACCGTGAACTAACACAACTCTAACACCAAGACTATGAAGTAATGATAAATCACTAATTATATTGGTAAAATTTTTGTCAGCGACAGCTTCTCCTCCAAGCATGATCACCATGGTCTTTCCACGGTGAGCATTAACATAAGGAGCAGATTGTCTAAATCCTTTAACCAAGGCTGTACTACGAATTTTCAATTTGCCATTCCAATTGAATTTATATGTGATTATATTGCCTTTTTATTCACGGTCGAGCAAGCGGTTTATAGAGTATAGCTCTGTGGGCCAATCTATTTGAGTAAGGTAGTCGCAAGGTTAAGGGCGAAACATGAGCAGTGAATGATGGCTAATGTAAGAAAAGCACCGCAAACAGTATTCAAAAGAGAACCGCCAAAGCGGAACGTTAAACGAGCTAAAAAGCGTAAATGGAGAGAAATAGCGGTTATCTTAATGATCGTCGCGATATCGGCTGCTGTCGTTTTAACGTATAGCTACCTTTATAAAATGATACGTATAAGTATGGTTGATCAAGAGTCTGTCCATGGGGTTTGGGTTGAACAAAATGTAGCTGGGTATGCCACGAATAAAATCAATATTGGGCCTGATGGTGTCTCGGTTGCTGGTGGTATTGTCGCGACTCGTTATGAGTTTGATGGAACTGTTCTCGAGTATCAAACAGGCAGTACTGAGTATCACTTTCGTATGACCAACGAAGAGAATACTCAGATGATTCAAATATCAGACAGTCACTATAACCCAGTCTACCGTTTAGATGGAAAGTACACAGAACCACTACGTAAGTATTAGCGCTATAGAGGTAAATTAATGAAACTACATATTAATTTACCTCGTATTTACGTTTAGCTAATTGAGTTCTTATCGAGAGTTTGTCATGCTCTTATGACTGAATTTAAGGAATCTCTCCAGTGCTCAAAAAATTACTCCCTTTAGCTGCTACAGCGTTACTTTTCGGCTGTGCTCAACCAACCGAACGTGCTCAGCAATACGTTGATAGCGAATTTCCTACGACTCTTAACCAAGTTGCTGTTGTGGAGTCAAACACACCGCGTGATTTCACCAAGTTTGCCAAGCAAGCAGAGCAAGTGGTTATTAACTCTCCTTCGATGGCAGCAACATTTGAACCTCTCTATGAAAAACTCAATGAATGGGCGCTACAAAGTGGTGACCCTAGCGAACTTGCCAACTTTGGTATTGAGTTCGCGCAGTTAGGTGGTGGTGATGATAAAGGGAATGTTCTATTTACGGGTTATTTTTCACCTGTGATGGAATTACGTCATGAAGCGAATGAAACGTTTAAATACCCTGTTTATGGCATGCCAGAATGTGACAGTGATTGCCCAACACGTGCTCAAATTTATGATGGCGCACTTGAAGGTTTAGGATTAGAACTAGGTTACGCCGCTAACCGCATTGACCCGTTTATTATGGAAGTTCAAGGGAGTGGATTCGTTCATTTTGAAGATGACGATACACTCGAATACTTTGCTTATGCGGGTAAAAATAATCGTGCTTACGTAAGTATTGGACGAGTTCTGATTGAGCAAGGTGAAGTTGCTCGTGAAAAAATGTCGCTAAAGGCGATCAAAGATTGGGTAATGGCGAACGATGAACAAGTTGTTCGAGATCTGCTTGAGCAAAACCCATCATTCGTATTCTTCTCACCAAGAGATGCGATGTCAGTCATGGGAACAGCAGGTATCCCACTGCAACCAATGGCCTCGGTTGCCGGTGATCGCTCTATTTTCCCTATGGGAACCCCAATTTTAGCAGAAGTCCCTCTGCTTAATGCCGATGGCACTTGGAGCGGGGCACATCAACTTCGTCTTCTTATCGTGCTTGATACTGGTGGTGCGGTAAAACAGAACCATCTAGACCTTTATCATGGCATGGGTCCAAGAGCAGGCACAGAGGCGGGTCACTATAAACATTTCGGGCGTGTGTGGAAGTTAGGTTTGGAAGGCTCAGCCACTCAAGCGCCTTGGATGATGCCGGCTGAAAAGGTCGAATAACGACTGTCTTTAAAACAGCTAGACTTTTTAAAATAGAGTGCGTATAAATCGCACTCTTTCTTTTTGTTACTCTATTTTGTGACCCTATCTATTGTGGACGTTTGATATGCGTGAACTAGACACTCCTGCTTCGGAAAATTATGACCAACGTTTTGGTGGTACTCGCCGCCTATATGGCAATAGTGAAGTTGAAATCCTTCGTGCAGCTCATGTCTGTGTGATTGGTATTGGTGGTGTGGGTTCTTGGGCTGTTGAGGCGTTGGTGCGTACTGGTGTTGGCGAACTCACTCTCATCGATATGGATGATGTATGCGTGACTAATATTAATCGTCAAATACACGCAATGAGCGGAACGGTCGGTCAGAGCAAGATAGAGGTGATGGCGGAACGCGTTAAGCTGATTAACCCTGAATGTAAGGTTAATCTCATTGACGACTTTATCGGTCCAGATAATCAGCAAGAGTATCTAAGTAAAGAGTTTGATTATGTCTTGGACGCGATTGATAGCTTAAAAGCGAAAGCGTCTCTGTTGTCGTATTGTCGTAGTAATAAAATTAAAGTGATTACTATTGGTGGTGCTGGTGGTCAGATGGACCCGACTCAAATCAAGGTGGCAGATCTCACTAAGACAATTCAAGATCCTCTTGCGAAGAAGCTAAAAGATACCCTAAGACGATTGCATAATTTCCCGAAAAACCCTGCACGTAAATTTGGAATTGAGTGTGTGTTTTCAACGGAACAGTTAAAATACCCACAAGCCGATGGTTCTGTTTGCGCGGCAAAATCGACAGCAGAAGGCCCAAAACGAATGGATTGTGCGACGGGTTTTGGCGCTGCAACAGTCGTGACTGCAACCTTTGGATTTGTTGCTGTTTCAAAAATCGTTGAGAAGATTATTGCCAAGCACAGTAAGTAGCTAAGCATAGTAAGTAATATTAGTTATCACTTAATTAGATGAGTTTAGAATGACGGATTTTCCAATTTCACCATTTGGTCATGATATTACGACTGAAGAAATAGTATCAACCATGCAGAATTTTAAAGGTTGGGAAGACCGATATCGTCAAGTAATCCAATGGGGTAAGAAATTACCAAAAATGCCTGACGAGTTTAAAACCGACTCTGTGACGGTTGCGGGTTGTGAAAGCAAAGTGTGGCTAGTCAGCAAGTCAGTTGATGGCGTTTGGTCTTTCTGTGCAGATTCGGATGCTCGTATCGTTCGTGGTTTGATAGCATTAGTTCTTGCGGCTTTTGATGGTAAGACAACGGAGCAAATACAAGCTTTCGATGTAGACAGTTATTTTGAGTCTCTTGGCCTGATTGCTCATTTGAGTGCTTCACGTGGTAATGGTCTAAAAGCGATTGTTGAAAAGATAAAATCAGTACAATAGTAGTTAATCAATTCATATTAAAAAGGTTCGCATTAGCGAACCTTTTTTCGTTTTAAGTGCTCACACTCAGCAAGTATTAGATTAAAAAATCAAAGCATGTCGACGGCTTTGTTGATCGCCTTAATTAGTCTATCTACATCATTTTGGTCATTGTAGATGCCGAATGAGATACGAACGCTCCCATCAATACCAAGTGCATCCATTAATGGGTGTGCGCAGTGATGACCAGCTCTAACTGCAATACCTTGTTGATCGAGTAGCGTGGCTATATCTTGGTGGTGTACGCCGTCAATGATGAAACTAATAACACTCGCACCTTCTTGATAACCGAGGATTTGAATGTCTTCTATCTCTTTTAAAGCTCGATAGGTTTGCTGCTGAAGCTCGGCAATATGCTTCTCTATTTCATGCAAGTCAAAACCTTGATACCAGTCGATAGCTTTAGCAAGTGCGATAGCTCCTGCGACATTCGGTGTACCTGCTTCAAATTTACCAGGAAGATCAGAAAATGTAGTCTGCTCAAAAGAGACTTTTTCTACCATTTTCCCACCGCCATGCCATGGTGGCATTGCTTCAAGTAACTCTAGTCTTCCGTAAAGAACACCAATCCCAGCAGGGGCATAGAGTTTGTGTCCAGAGAAAACATAGAAATCAGCGTTAAGTGTATTCAAGTCGACCTTTTCATGGACGATACCTTGAGCACCATCCACAACCACCACAGCGCCTACTTGATGCGATTTCTTGATAACGTTTTTTACTGGTTGTCTTGCACCAGTTACGTTAGTGATATGCGCTAACGTAACGATTTTCGTTTTATCTGATAGAAGATCATCAAATGCTTTTTCATTGAACTGGCAATCATCCGTCATAGGGACTTTGACGATACGAGCACCAGTTTGATTGGCAACGATCTGCCAAGGAACAATATTTGCGTGATGTTCCATTTCACTGATGAGTATTTCGTCTCCGGGTTTCAGAGTGTTGCGAGCATAGGTTTGAGCAATGAGATTGAGCGCTTCAGTCGCCCCACGTGTCCAAATGATCTCTTTGGTGGATGCTGCACCAAGAAACGTTGATACAGTAGATCGAGCACGTTCAAACTGGTTAGTCGCATTAGCGGTTAGACTGTGACTGCCACGATGGACATTGGCGTTTTGAGCGCTGTAGTAGTGACTGATTGCATCAATCACACATTGAGGCTTTTGCGTTGTCGCTGCGCTGTCTAGGTAGACCAATGATTCGCCATTAACCTGTTGGTTCAGTGCTGGGAACTGCTGCCTAATGGCTTCAATATTAAGCATGTTCATTGCCTAGCTTAAAGTAATGAAGCGTAGGTAGAGTGACCATAGGTTCAGCAACACTCCACGCATGAGGCTTACCTGATAATCGGATAATGATCTCAATAGCGAATTCAAGCGCAGTACCGGGCCCTTGGCTTGTAATTAGGTTATGAGTAACGTCGATTGTCACTCGTTTTTGTCTCAAATAAGGTTCTTCAATACAGTCTTGAAAGCTTGGATGACAAGTCATTAGAGCTGTTGGGTACAAGTCGTGATGTTGCAGTACAAGAGCAGGGGCGGCGCAAATAGCAGCGATGAGCTTGTCATCGTATTTATGCTGCTTGACTATTTCCATCAGAATCGGGCTATCTCTAAATACTTCAGCACCAGCGACGCCACCAGATAGGATCACCGCATCAAACTCATCATCGGCGATATCGACCAAACGGCAATCAGCGGTTAGGGTAACGCCACGTGAGGCTTTCATGGTTAACTCGCCATTAAAATCAGCACTCGCCACTACCACCTCATATCCAGCACGAACCATAATGTCGATAATAGTGACCGCTTCCATCTCTTCTGTGCCTGGCGCGATAGGGATAAGTATTTTTTTAGTCATGACGTTTCCAGCTTGATTCGATTTGTTTGATTGCCTGATAGAGTTTGTTGTTTTCAGGCGTTTCGATATGGTGATGCTTGGCGGTATCGATAAGATAACCTGTAATAAAGTCTATCTCGGATTTTCTCTTATAGAAAACATCTTGGTGCATTGAAGAGTAATTTTCTTTAGTGGCATTGATAACCGTAGCAACGGTTTCTCGTAGCACAGGGAAAGAGAACGCTATTCCTTCAGCCTGCGCCACCTCGATCACTTCTTTTATGACCGTAGATATTCTCTGCTGAAAGCGGGGCTCTGCAAGATCACCATTTTTACACTGCTCTATAGCCGTTAATGGATTAATAGCGCAATTGATGGCGAGCTTTTGCCAAAGAGCGCTGAGGATATCACTATTCCAGTTTACGCTTGGTACCGAATAGTTGAGTACCTCAACGATGAACTTACACCTTGCACCTTGCTCATTGTAAGGTCCGACTTGAGTCGATCCTTTACCGGTATGACTGACTTTATTTGTACTTATTTTAAGAGCGCCGTGAGTTGTTGTAGCAAGTAACACAGGGTAGGGCTTTAATTGCTTGGCTAGTGAATCGACTGCCCCCATACCGTTATGCATAAACAGGATAATGCAGTCAGTGTTGATGAATTTAATGAGTGGCGTGAGAGCTTGCTCTACTTGCCATGCCTTAACGGTGACGAGTAAAAGATCGGCATCTTCCAGTGCTTGCTGATTTTGATTAGAAAAGTTTTGCTTTGGAGAGTCGTCCAATTGGATTGAGGTTGTGGCTGTTGGGCTTCGTCCCCATAGCGACACATTATGCCCAGATGTACTGAGATGAGATGCCCACAGAGCGCCAATTGCGCCGGGGCCAAGTACCACAATATTCACGTTAAAGTCTCAATTACAAAGCGAGAGGCAAGGATAATAGGCTAGAGTAGGAAAGCAATAAAAATTAAATAGCAGGCACAAAAAATGGCGCTAAAGAGCGCCATTTTCCTTATGCAATATCTACTATTAGAAGTTGTACTTCACAGTATAGATGATTGCATTGTCAGTCTTAGCTTGACCTAGTTTGTTATGAGCGTAACGGTATTGAACACCAGTAGTCACTTCAGAAGTCACATGCCACCAAGCAGCAAGAGAACCGTTGTATGAAAGGTCGTCAGTTTCGCCAGAGCCGTCACCAATGTACTCGTCAGCACGACCAAACTCGGTTTCATGCCAGTTTGAAAGCGTAAATTTGTGATCACCTAAATTAAAGTTGTAAGCTGCATTCCAACCAGCCATACCACCATTGAAGTCAGCAAAACCGACAGTATTAGTGTAATGAACACCAATGAACGGGCTAAATGACCATGCATCGCCTGAGAAGTTGTAAGATAGACCACCAACCGTGTTACGAGCGTGGAAACCTTGGTTTTCTGTAGAGTAAGTTTGTGCGTAAACACGTAGCTCTTCTAGACCAGTCTTAACAGCGATAGAACCTTTAGTAGACATAGCCATTGCTTGACCAGAGCTATCTGCATTATCTTGCATTTCAAAATCAGCAAAGCCGTATAATTCACCCCAAGTAAAGCCAGCGCCGCCTTCAAGCTCTAGGAACATGAAATCATTTTTATTTCCGCCATTACGCTCTTCTGTGCCTTTTGACCAGTCAAGGTAGTTAACGCTAACGTCACCCCAACCGTATAGATATTCTGCTTGTGCTGGAACAGCTGTTGCTGCTGCGATTACTGTAAGAGCTAAAATTGATTTGCGCATGAAAAGTACTCTCTATAATTTTGTATGCTACGTGGCGCTTATCCGTGCGCTAAGTATGTCCGAATGAAGCGCATAATAGCGACTTAATTCTAAAATAAAAGAGAGACAAACGATTGCGTTGCAAATAAAGTGTGATCTGAATCACACTTCCATCAAGTTGAAGTGAACTTAATAAAAGTTGCACTGTATTGCAGTATTTTTGTGATTCGAATCACTATTGGTGAGTTTGTGATCAGTTGTGCTGTTTATCGATTAAACAACTTATTTGGTTAATATGGCTATTCTGAATGAGTTTTAAAGAGGACCAACCAATTAGTGTGATATCAATCGGTTGGGTTGGGCAAAAAAAAGGTAACCGAGAGGTTACCTTTTAATAGTGCTTTAATATTTATTGTTGGCTTTCTGTTTTTGCCTTTTCTAGTAACCGATTAAAGTAATGTCGTAATGAGTAGAGCATGATCAGACTCGGAATTACCATGACGGCGGTTACAATAAAGAAGGTGGACCAGTCATTAAGAAAGTCAGCTAACTCTCCACTGAATGAAGCCAATGTGGTTCGACCAAAGTTCCCTAAAGAAGCCAGCAAAGCGTATTGAGTTGCTGAGAATGCTTCGCCAGTTAATATGGTTAAGAAGGATACAAAGGCGACAGTTGAAAATGCGGTTGTAAAGTTATCAACCAAAATCGTGGCTAAGAATAGGTTTTCGTTAGGTCCAACTTTGGCAATCCAAGCAAACATCAGGTTACTGGCTGCCATTGCAATGCCACCAATCATCAAGCCTCGTACAATACCAAACTTAACGTTAAACATACTGCCAATCAGAGTGAAGACGATCGTTGCTCCCCAGCCGATTAACTTAGAATAGTGGCCAATCTGTTCGTTGCTAAAGCCAATCTCTTTGTAAAAGGTGATCGACATTCTTCCCAAAAAGGCTTCACCAATCTTAAATAGGAATACAAATAGAAGAAGTGTAATCGCTACTTGAACACCATTACGCTTGAAGAAGTCCAAAAACGGTTCAACAACGGTCACACTTAACCAAGCCGCAACTTTAGAACCAACTACTTCGTTATGGCGCTGTTCAGCTTGCTTCTGTAGCGCTTCTCGTTTGGTATTCGGTTCACCGACTAGCAGGGTAAATATCATCAGAATCGCGACAAAGCCTGCCATTCCATAATAAACACCATTCCAGCCCATGCTATCGGCATTAATAAAGGCCACATAACCAGGAAGTGAATAACCTGTCCACCAGCCAATAACGGCCATTGCAGAAGCTTGTGGTAGTTTATTGGATTCGGATTTAGGGAATGTGTCGATACGGAAGGCATCAATAGCGATATCTTGAGTTGCAGAGGCAGTCGCAATTCCGAGTGCTAGCATTGAAGTAAACATAAGATCATTCGCTGGATTGACACCGGCAATGAGCAATGTAAGTACTAACACAATAGACTGACACAAGAAGATCCAACTACGGCGCTGGCCTAATACCGCATGCAAAACAGGAAGTTTTACGCGGTCAACTAATGGTGCCCAGAGGAAGTTAATTGCATAAACGGCAAAGACACTACCGAAGTAACCAATAGCAGCACGGGTTAAGCCTGCATCTTTTAGCCAGCCCGACATGTTTGAGCCAATTAATACCCATGGGAAACCACTTGAGCAGCCAAGCATGAATACCCACATTAGCCGTCTGTCTAAATAACTGCGTAAGGTTTCTCGCCAAGTAAGAGATTGGGTATCAAGTGACATAAACACTTCCTTGTAAAAAGACCCTATTTTCAAGGGCCTTTGAGTTGGGATTATTTGAGTAGAGTAACGTTCATAATTACGATTGGGTCAACAGGAACATTCTGCATGCGGCCCATTGTTTTTGTTGGCTTAGTTGCCATTGATTGAATGACCTCATAGCCTTGTGTTACTTCACCAAAAACGGCGTAGCCAGCATCACCAGCGCTCATGTTTAAGAAGTGGTTATCTTTTAAGTTAATGAAAAACTGACGGGTCGCAGAGTCAGGAACATTTGTACGAGCCATTGCGATCGTTGCTGTTTTGTTCTCTAAACCATTAGAGGCTTCGTTGCGAATCGGTGGGTAAGTATCTAAACGCCCCATATCTTGATTAAATCCGCCCCCTTGAGCCATGAAACCAGGAATTACTCGGTGAAAGATACTTCCAACGTAGCTGCCATCTTCAACATATTTTAAAAAGTTCTTCGTTGATATAGGGGCTTGGGCTTGATTTAGCTCAATAGTGAATGGGCCCAAATTGGTCTCAACGAGAACTTTTGGCCCTGCAAAGACGCTACAACTAAAGATAACTAAAGAGGCTAACAGTACGCGCAACATTAGAAACGCTCCTGCATGTAGTTTTTCAACTCAGAATCGTTAGCGATCTCTTTAAGAACAAGGTTCATAATATCGTTTAGAACCATTTCTACTTCGTCATTTGAAGCGCTCAACATGCCTGATTTTGACGCGTTGCCTTTATAGGTTTTAACGAGTTTACCTTTTGGCGTTTCAGCGGTTACCTCAATAGTAACGCGACCATCAATCTCATTTGACATGACAGTGTGTTTAATTGTTACTAATGCTTCTTGAATCTCGATTTCTACACTGTTTTCGCTATTGACTGTATTTTGGAAGCCTTGCGATGAAAATTGGTCAGCGAATACATTTTCTAGAGCGATGCGAACATTTTGTCTAGCGTGAATAGGCTCAATGTTTGAACGACCGCTATCAACTAATGCAACGTACTGAGCTGAACGAATATCTTTACTTGTTAGCGTGTAAGTTGAACCTTGTACAAGATCGCTGCTGCTAAGTGCGGCCTTAGGCATAAAGTTAATCTGTTCTTGCTGAGGAGCAGAACAAGCTGCGAGTAGAGCCACTGAAGCTGCTAGAACCAGTTTTCTCATTATGTATTCCTTTATATTCTCAATTCGAGTTGAATTAACTTTTAGTGATAATAGTGAACTATTTAGTTGCTTGTAAAATAACAAATTTCTTATTTGATGCGATAGTCTTTACTTGGGACTTACTAAACAACCTAGTTAACTTACCATCGTAGCCGAGGTGTCGGTTTCCGATAACAATTAATTGGCCGCCTTTAGCCAGAACATGCTTTGCATCACAGAACATCTGCCATGCGATATGATCTGTGATAGCCTGCTGCTGATGAAACGGAGGGTTACACAAAATAAGTGATGCTTGCTGACCTTCAAAATTATCTAAGCAGTTGTTCGCTAAACAATGAATGTTGTTATCATCCTCTAGATTGTGCTTTAAGTTTCTACGAGCGGACTTTACCGCCATAAAACTCTCATCAATACAGGTGATCTTAGCGTTTGGATTGAGACGTGCCGCTTTTACCGACAGAACGCCATTGCCACATCCTAAGTCAATAATATGTTTGTAATCAGGGTTACTTGGTATGTGCTCAAGCATCAACCGAGCACCTAAATCAAGTGACTCTCCAGAGTAAACGTTAGCAAGGTTATCCAGTGTAATTCCTTCTTTTTCAACATCCCAACTTGTGTATGGTTCTACTTGATGTTGCGGTTCACAGTCTGGTTTTGAGAATACAAGGCGGTGCTTTTTCCATGCAAGCGATGTAGTCGTGGTGCCTAAATGTTTTTCAAATAGTTTCAGTGTTGAAGAGTGAATCTCTTTGGCTTTATTAACTGCGATGACGGGTGTGTCTTTCTTAAGTTGGTTTCGTAGTTGAGTCAATTGCCATGTGAGATAGCGGTTACTTTTAGGAAGTTGGAAGAGGACCAAATCAATATTATCGGGCAAAGAGTCGGTACTTTTTAATAGCGTCACTTCAGCACTGCTATTCTGGGCGATATTCAGCTGAACGCCTTGATGAGCAATGTATGAATCACTCATCATTGTTACTTGATGCTCCTGACTAAACCAACATGAAAGCGCACCAAAGTTGTCGTTCAGTATTAATATCTGTTGTCCTTTTGGTAGTGACATCTCTTCAATATGATTGATCAGATACTCGTCACCTGCATCCCAAGCTTGAAGTGTTTCATCAGTTCTTTGCGGGAATCGGAATAGCTCAAGCGAGCGTTCGTGCAGCGTTAGTTCGGTTTTCATAGTTGGCTTTTACTTAGTGATATTACTGAGGTTATTGTCGCAAATGGCACGCAAACAAGAAACTAAAACCTTTTACCCAGCGTGACCGAGCGTTACCATGTGGAATATAATAAAGCGATGGTCAGCACTCTCAATGTGTCGTAATTATCGCTTATAGAAAGGTAGAGTTAAGTCATATTGATGTAAGGAATTGTTATGCTTAAAGAAAAATTAGAAACAAAAATACAAGAAACTTTCAACCCAACTTACATGGAAGTGATTAATGAAAGCTATATGCATAACGTACCAAAAGGCTCAGAAAGTCACTTTAAAGTCATTATTGCTAGTGACGAGTTTGAAGGTAAGCGTTTAATTGCTAGGCATCGAGCTGTAAATACACTTTTTGCCGAAGAGCTAGCGACACAAATTCATGCGTTAGCTATTCATACTTATACGTCAACAGAGTGGCAAAGTGAACATGAAGCGGCACCAGATAGCCCAATGTGCATGGGTGGAAATAAAAAATAGCAAAAAGCAGTGCAAGGCGCTTTTTAGTGTCTAAAATTACGGTCAAGCTTAACACTGTTACAACAAATTATTGATTCGATGAGAATGTATAAGTTTGTTAAATAATATGAAAGAAATAAAATACCTCCAAGGGGGTATCTGCTTGCCGCTTGAGCGATAATGTTAAGATAAAGCGACCGAGATCCCTTTGTTATTCAAAACCTCTGAAATAAAATCAGTAATCAAGTTATTGGTCATAGAATCAGGTTTCGAAAAAATGTTACACTATTGTGCTTAGTAAACCTCATGACATCTCTGTGATGAGTATATTAATTTAATGTTGCGATTTTGGTGTTTAAAACATAGCCAGAACCGGACACAAATGTCGTGTCTTAAAGTTACGCAATTAAAAGAATCTTTTTCCCGATAAAAGTAGTGCAAGTGCGTATGATTACAATAAAAAAGGGTTTGGACCTGCCAATCGCAGGAGCTCCATCCCAGGTGATTAATGATGGTAAAACCATCAGTAAAGTCGCCTTGCTTGGCGAAGAGTATGTTGGTATGCGTCCTACGATGCATGTTCGTGTAGGCGATGAAGTGAAAAAAGCTCAAGTTCTTTTTGAAGATAAAAAGAACCCAGGCGTTAAATTCACTTCACCAGCAAGTGGTAAAGTTATCGAAGTGAACCGTGGTGCAAAACGTGTACTTCAATCTGTTGTGATTGAAGTGGCAGGTGATGAACAGGTTACTTTTGATAAGTTTGAAACCAATCAATTAGCCGGTTTGGGTCGCGATGCGATTGAAACTCAGCTTGTTGATTCAGGTCTTTGGACAGCTTTACGTACTCGACCGTTTAGCAAGGTTCCAGCTATCAAGTCTAAAACACAGGCTATTTTTGTGACAGCGATGGATACCAATCCATTAGCGGCACAGCCTGAGGTTATTATCAATGAACAACCTGAAGCGTTTGTTGCCGGCCTTGATATTCTTTCAAATCTAACAGATGGCAGTGTTTACGTTTGTAAGACAGGGACTAGTCTTCCTCGTTCTTCTCAATCAAATGTCGCTGAGCATGTTTTTGATGGCCCGCATCCAGCTGGATTAGTGGGAACTCACATGCATCATCTTTTCCCTGTGAATCCAGAGAATGTTGCGTGGAGCATCAATTACCAAGACGTTATTGCGATTGGTAAATTATTCCTAACTGGCGAGCTATACACAGATCGTGTTGTTTCTTTAGCTGGTCCTGTAGTGAATAACCCACGTCTAATTCGCACCACTCTTGGTGCAAATATTCAAGATTTAGCGGATAACGAGTTAATTCCAGGCGAAGTACGAGTGATTTCTGGCTCTGTGCTAACTGGTACTCACGCGACTGGTCCACATGCATACCTAGGGCGTTATCACGTTCAAGTATCTGCATTGCGTGAAGGTCGTGAGAAAGAGCTATTCGGTTGGGCTATGCCTGGTAAGAATAAGTTCTCTGTGACTCGTACTTTCTTAGGTCACCTATTCAAAGGTCAGTTGTTTAATATGACAACGACGACGAATGGTAGTGATCGTGCAATGGTGCCTATCGGTAACTACGAAAAAGTATTACCACTAGATATGGAACCAACATTGCTACTTCGTGACCTATGTGCAGGTGACATCGATAGCGCTCAGCGTCTCGGTGCGCTTGAGCTTGATGAAGAAGATTTAGCATTGTGTAGCTTTGTATGTCCAGGTAAGTACGAGTACGGTCAACTGCTCCGTGAATGCCTAGACAAGATTGAGAAGGAAGGCTAATCCCATGCTTAAGAAGTTTCTTGAAGACATCGAGCATCATTTTGAGCCTGGTGGCAAACACGAAAAGTGGTTTGCACTGTATGAAGCTGCAGCAACGCTGTTTTATACACCAGGTCTTGTAACAAAGCGTGCCTCGCATGTACGTGATAGCGTTGATTTAAAACGTATCATGATTATGGTGTGGTTCGCTGTATTCCCTGCAATGTTCTGGGGTATGTACAACGCTGGCGGTCAAGCAATCGCAGCACTTAACCATATGTATTCTGGTGCTGAGCTTGCGACAGTAATCAGTGGTAACTGGCACTACTGGCTGACAGAAATGGTTGGAGGCACATTAAGTGCTGAGGCCGGTTGGGCTAGCAAAATGTTGCTAGGTGCAACCTACTTCCTACCGATTTACGCGACGGTCTTTATCGTTGGTGGTTTCTGGGAAGTACTGTTCTGTATGGTACGCAAGCATGAAGTAAATGAAGGTTTCTTTGTTACTTCTATCTTATTCGCCCTAATCGTTCCACCAACTCTTCCTTTATGGCAAGCGGCACTAGGTATTACCTTTGGTGTTGTTGTTGCGAAAGAGATCTTCGGTGGTACAGGTCGTAACTTCCTTAACCCTGCGTTAGCGGGTCGTGCATTCTTATTCTTTGCATACCCGGCTCAAATCTCAGGTGATGCAGTTTGGGTTGCCGCTGATGGCTTCTCTGGTGCAACAGCTCTGAGCCAGTGGGCTCAAGGTGGTGAAGGTGCATTAGTTAACCTAGTAAGTGGCGACACTATTACTTGGATGAGTGCATTCATTGGTAATATGCCTGGCTCAATCGGTGAAGTATCAACGCTTGCGCTGATGATTGGTGCGGCAATGCTTGTCTACATGGGCATCGCGTCTTGGCGAATTATTGCTGGCGTTATGGTCGGTATGGTTGCTATTTCGACGCTGTTTAATGTCATCGGTTCAGACACCAACGTTCTGTTTAGTATGCCTTGGCACTGGCACCTAGTTCTAGGTGGCTTCGCATTTGGTATGTTCTTCATGGCAACCGATCCTGTTTCAGCTTCATTTACCGACAACGGTAAGTGGGTGTACGGTATTTTGATTGGTGCAATGTGTGTAATGATCAGGGTTGTAAACCCAGCTTACCCAGAAGGGATGATGCTGGCGATTCTATTTGCAAACCTATTTGCACCACTGTTTGACCATGTTGTTATTGAGAAGAACGTTAAGCGGAGGCTAGCGCGTTATGGCAAAAAATAACGATAGCATTAAAAATACGCTGTTTGTTGTTATTGCATTGAGCCTAGTGTGCTCAATCATCGTATCTTCAGCAGCTGTTGGCCTACGCTCTAAGCAAGAAGCCAATGCAGTGCTTGATAAACAAAGCAAGATTGTTGAAGTTGCAGGCATCAGCGAAGAAGGTCAAATCCCTGAGCTATACGCTAAGTATATTGAACCTCGTTTGGTTGATTTCGATACGGGTAACTTCATTGAAGGTGATGCAGCAACTTACGATCAACGTAAAGCAGCTAAAGATCCTGCAGAGTCGATTAAGCTAACTTCAACGCAAGACGAAGCTAAGATCCTTCGCCGAGCGAATACTGGTGTTGTTTACCTTGTTAAAGAAGGTAACTCGGTATCTAAAGTTATTTTACCGGTACACGGTAACGGCTTATGGTCAATGATGTACGCTTTTGTGGCTGTCGAAACTGACGGTAACACGGTTGCAGGTATCACTTACTACGAGCAGGGTGAAACTCCTGGGCTAGGTGGTGAAGTTGAGAACCCAACATGGCGTTCACAGTTTGTTGGTAAGAAGTTATTCGACTCTAACGACAAACCGGCACTAAAAGTTGTTAAAGGTGGCGCTCCTGCAGGTTCTGAACATGGTGTTGATGGCCTTTCTGGTGCAACATTAACTGCAAATGGTGTTCAAAACACGTTTGATTTCTGGTTGGGTGACATGGGCTTTGGACCATTCCTAGCTAATGTACGTGATGGAGGCTTGAACTAATGTCAAATACTAAAGACATGCAAAAGCATCTGGTTGAGCCGATTCTAGAGAACAACCCAATTGCACTTCAAGTGCTTGGTGTTTGTTCTGCATTAGCGGTAACGACAAAGCTTGAAACAGCGTTTGTTATGACACTGGCAGTTATCTTCGTAACTGCGATGTCTAACTTCTTTGTTTCTGCAATTCGTAATCACATTCCTAACAGTGTTCGTATCATCGTTCAAATGGCTATTATCGCTTCACTGGTAATCGTTGTTGATGAAGTACTTAAAGCGTACCTATACGACATTTCTAAGCAATTATCTGTATTCGTTGCCCTTATCATTACTAACTGTATTGTAATGGGTCGTGCAGAAGCATACGCAATGAAATCGAAGCCGCTACCTGCTCTTATTGATGGTATTGGTAACGGTCTAGGCTATGGCTTTGTACTGATTACAGTTGCATTTTTCCGTGAGCTATTCGGCAGCGGCAAATTGTTTGGATTAGAAGTGCTACCACTGGTAAGTAATGGTGGTTGGTATCAGCCAAACGGCATGATGCTACTAGCACCTTCTGCGTTCTTCCTGATTGGTTTTATGATTTGGGCTATCCGTATCATTAGACCTGATCAAATAGAAGCGAAGGAGTAAGGACGTTATGGAACATTATATTAGTTTGCTTGTTAAATCGATTTTCATCGAAAACTTAGCACTTTCGTTCTTCCTAGGTATGTGTACTTTCTTGGCTGTATCTAAGAAAGTTAAAACATCATTTGGTTTAGGTGTTGCTGTTATCGTGGTTCTAACCATCGCGGTTCCAGTGAACAACCTGCTTTATAACCTAGTTCTTAGAGACAGTGCACTTGTTGCTGGCGTTGACTTGAGCTTCCTAAGCTTTATCACCTTTATCGGTGTTATTGCAGCTTTGGTTCAAATTCTAGAAATGATACTCGATCGCTTTTTCCCACCTTTGTATAACGCACTGGGAATATTCCTACCACTTATCACAGTAAACTGTGCGATTTTTGGTGGCGTATCTTTCATGGTACAGCGTGATTACAACTTCGCAGAGTCAGTCGTTTACGGCTTCGGTTCTGGTATTGGTTGGATGTTAGCAATCGTCGCATTAGCGGGTATCCGTGAGAAGATGAAGTACTCTGACGTGCCTCCTGGTCTACGTGGTTTAGGTATTACCTTTATCACTGTAGGTTTGATGGCGCTAGGCTTTATGTCTTTCTCTGGTGTTCAACTGTAAGTCGGGTAAACGACACAATTTTAAAGGAATAGTCAATGCAAGTTATTATCCTTGGTGTAGTGATGTTTACCCTGATTGTATTAGCTTTGGTTTTAATTATTTTATTTGCCAAATCGAAGCTAGTACCAACAGGTGACGTTACTATTTCCGTTAACGGTGATCCTGAGAAGAGCTTTATTACTTCTCCGGGTGACAAATTATTAGGCGCAATGGCAGGCAAGGGGATCTTTGTATCTTCAGCTTGTGGTGGCGGTGGCTCTTGTGGTCAGTGTCGCGTAAAAGTAAAAGCTGGTGGTGGTGATATTTTACCAACCGAACTTGATCACATCTCTAAAGGTGAAGCCCGTGAAGGCGAGCGTTTAGCGTGTCAAGTTGCAGTGAAAACTGATATGGACATTGAGCTTCCAGAAGAGATCTTCGGTGTTAAAAAGTGGGAATGTGAAGTTCTTTCTAATGACAACGAAGCAACCTTCATTAAAGAGCTAGTACTTAAGATCCCTGATGGTGAAGAAGTACCGTTCAAAGCTGGTGGTTATATTCAGATTGAAGCTGAACCTCATCACATTAAATACGCTGATTTCGATATTCCTGAAGAATATCGTGGCGACTGGGACAAGTTTAACCTGTTCCGTTACGAGTCAATCGTAAAAGAGCCATCAATCCGTGCATACTCTATGGCGTCATACCCAGAAGAGGAAGGCTTGATTAAGCTGAACGTACGTGTTGCAACTCCGCCGCCAAACAACCCAGACGTGCCACCTGGTGTGATGTCTTCATACATCTGGTCACTTAAAGCTGGTGATAAATGTACAATTTCAGGTCCATTTGGTGAGTTCTTCGCTAAAGAAACCGACAATGAAATGGTCTTTATCGGTGGTGGTGCAGGTATGGCTCCAATGCGTTCACATATCTTTGACCAACTACTACGTTTAAGCTCTAAGCGTAAGATGTCTTACTGGTACGGTGCTCGTTCTAAGCGTGAAATGTTCTACATTGAAGATTTCGATAAGCTACAAGAAGACAACGAAAATTTCGTATGGCACTGTGCTCTGTCTGATCCGCTTCCAGAAGATAACTGGGATGGTTACACAGGTTTCATTCATAATGTAATTTATGAAAACTACCTGAAAGATCATGAAGCGCCAGAAGATTGTGAGTACTACATGTGTGGTCCACCTATGATGAATGCTGCTGTTATCGGTATGCTTAAAGATCTAGGTGTTGAGGATGAAAACATCCTACTTGATGACTTCGGTGGTTAATCTACTGTAAGTGATTGAATAATGGCTGGCTCTGTTGAGTCAGCCATTATTTTTTAGATAACATATTAAATCGATGCATCTAATAACTGAGTATCTAGAGAAAAGCGTGTGTAAATCGTTCGTTTTTTTCTATCCACTTTTATAAATTCTTTATTACCTTTATTTAAATAGGAGTAAACAGGTGAAATATTGGCTTGTTGCGTTAGCTTCTCTACTTGTTCTTTCTGGTTGTGAAAAGTCAGCAGAACAAATTCATATTAGTGGTCCTACAATGGGGACTACTTACAATATTAAATATATCAATTCAGACTCTTTGCTTGATTCAGCCGAAATCCAAGTTGAGGTCGATCGCTTACTTGAAGAAGTTAACGACCAAATGTCGACCTACCGTAAAGACTCTGAGTTAAGTCGCTTCAATCAATATCAAGGCAGTGACCCTTTTGAAGTCTCCTCTGAGACTGCACTAGTCGTTAAAGAAGCACTACGCCTTAATCAATTGACTCAAGGTGCTCTAGACGTGACTGTTGGGCCTTTGGTTAACTTGTGGGGTTTTGGCCCAGAAGCTAGACCAGAAACAATACCAACGGGTGAAGAGTTGGCTGCCCGTAAGGCAATGATCGGTATTCATCATTTAAGTGCGACTTCGACTTCATTAAGCAAGACACTACCATCGCTCTATGTTGATTTGTCAACCATCGCAAAAGGGTGGGGTGTTGATGTTGTTGCTGAATATATGAACTCTCTTGGTGCCGATAACTACATGGTAGAAATTGGTGGGGAGATGCGCTTAAAAGGTCACAATCGTGAAGGTGTACGCTGGCGTATAGCGATAGAGAAACCGAGTGTAGAAGAGCGTGCTGTTCAGCTTGTTATTGAACCTGGTGATATGGCGATTGCAACATCAGGGGATTATAGAAACTATTATGAGCGTGATGGTATTCGTTACTCTCATATTATTAACCCAAAAACTGGAAAGCCAATGGATAACAAGGTGGTTTCAGTTACCATTATTGATCCTTCATCAATGACTGCTGATGGTCTTGCAACGGGTATAATGGTATTGGGTGAAAACGTGGGCATGGAAGTTGCGGAAAAATATGACATTGCAGCTTATATGATAGTGAAAACTCCCGAAGGTTTTGAAGAGTTTACTTCATCTGCGTTTAAGTCATACTTAAAGTAACATTGATCGTTAAGTAGCAGTGATTCACTGCATATAATAAGGGGAAGACTATCCCCTTAAACATAGAATAAAATTAACTATAGTGAGCAAATGACAATGAGTGAGTTTTTAGTGACTTTTGCTGTGTTCTTAGCGGTATTCGCAGCAATGGGTGTTGGCTATATCTTCCAACGTAAAGTTGTAAAAGGCAGTTGCGGTGGGCTAGATGCCATGGGGATTGATAAAGTATGTAGTTGCCCTGAACCATGTGATGCACGTAAAAAACGTGAAGAACGAGCTGCTATTCGAGCAGAGAAATTAGCCGCTTGGGAAAAAAACCGCATTGCATAGATACTTTTTATAAATGATAAAACCCACCTTAGGTGGGTTTTGTTTTATGAGTTGACGCTTACTGAGAAACTATCTGATTTCGACCGCCTTCTTTGGCTTGATAGAGTCGGTCATCCGCGACTTTAATTTGTTCATCTAAACCCGCTTCAATATTAGAAACGCCAATACTGACCGTAATGGATATCTCATGATCAGCATGTGGAATAATTGTATTTTCGATACGTTGCCGCATATGTTCAAGTCGAGTCAAAAACTCATCATTAGGTGAGCTAGACTGAATGCAAAACTCTTCACCTCCGAAGCGTACAACAATGTCGTCGGCAAAATAGATCTTCAATATATGTGAAAGTGTAATGAGCGCGGCGTCGCCACCATCGTGGCCGTAGTTATCATTAACTTTTTTAAAGAAATCGATATCCAGCATTGCAATGTTTTGAAGCGTAGTATTACCTTCAAGGTTGTGGAATAGATAACGTCGATTCCATAGCCCGGTTAGAGCATCTTGATTTGCGAGTCGATACAGTTTACTCGTTGCTTCCTTCATATCTAAAATTTGATGAACTCGACAGAAAAACTCTTCTTGGTTAAATGGTTTATGAAGAAAGTCATTAGCCCCCGCTTTTAAGTAGCGAGCTGTCATTGTTCTATCATCACTACCTGAAAGACCAAGGATTGCGAGTTCATTCTTATCGTGTTTGATTCTAATGTCACGGATCATCGATATACCATCTTTAATGGGCATATCATGGTCGGTTATTATGAAGGTTACATCTGGATTTTTTTCTAGAATATCGATGGCCTGTTGTCCATCTTCGGCCTGAATTACATTGATGTATTGATGCTCTAGTAATTGGCTGATGTGCTTTCGAACAACCAAAGAGTCATCAACGACTAATGCTTGGTGATTTTTGTTATTTGTTAAACGATTAACTAAAGGCAGTAAGTACGAAACTGAAGCCATGCTGTCCTTTAAGATGTAATCGAGCACGCCTTTTGCAATAACGCTCTCTCTAATTTCCTCTTGAAACATAGCCGTCAACACGATGACTTTGTAATTTTGCTTTAAAACAATATCGATAATTTGGCCGTCTTGACCGTCGGGAAGACAATAGTCAAGAACAGCACACAGAAAGTCATGTTTTTCGGCCAATAACTTTTTAGCGTCTGCTATTGATTCTGCGGTATAGACGTCATAGCCAGCATCGCTTAACAAAGAGTGCAGATAATTACGGAATGCTCTGCTATCTTCAACGACAAGTATTTTGCTACTCAATGAAAACTCCATTTTTCTTAACTCTTTATTAATAATAAACAACATTTGATAGATCGCTAACTATTTTTTATTGATTACTAGAATGAATCTTTAATATAAAATATACTGTTTTTTTATACAGTCTATGGGCGGCGGTATGGTCAGTGAAGTAAGAAAAATCATTCATATTGATATGGACTGTTTTTACGCAGCTGTTGAGATGCGGGACAATCCGCACTATCAAGGCCGACCATTAGCTGTTGGTGGGCATGAAAAACAGCGGGGCGTATTAAGCACTTGTAACTATGAAGCGAGAAAGTTTGGTATTCACAGTGCAATGCCAACCGCTCGAGCATTAAAATTGTGCCCCGATCTTCTTGTTGTACCGGGAAGAATGCAGGTTTACAAAGAGGTCTCGGTACATATTAGAGAGATTTTTTCACGCTATACATCGCTTATAGAGCCCTTGTCACTTGATGAAGCCTACTTGGATGTCACTAACAGCACGAAGCACCAAGGCTCAGCTACGTTAATTGCAGAAGCGATAAGGCGTGATATTTGGAATGAACTTCAACTGACAGCCTCTGCTGGTGTTGCTCCGATAAAATTCTTAGCGAAAGTGGCTTCTGATATGAATAAACCCAATGGCCAGTTTGTCGTCCCTCCCAATAAGGTTCAAGAGGTTGTTGACGATTTGCCATTAGGAAAACTTCCGGGAGTCGGTAAGGTTGGATTAGAAAAGTTACACAAAGCTGGGCTATTTTATTGCCGTGATGTTCGAGCAAGTGATTACCGAGAGCTATTGCGCCAGTTTGGTCGATTGGGTGATTCACTTTGGAAGCGCAGCCAAGGGATTGACGAGCGAGAAATAGTTGTTGAAAGGGAAAGAAAAAGTGTGGGTGTTGAGCGGACATTTAGCACTAACATTAGCACTTATGAAGAGTGTTGGCAGGTGATTGAAGAGCGCCTTTTCCCTGAGTTAGATATCAGGCTTGAAAAAGCAATGCCAAGTAAGCTCATTATTAAACAGGGAATTAAGTTAAAGTTTGCTGATTTTCAACAAACGACAATAGAGCATGTTCACCCTGAGTTGGAACTCGAGGACTTCAAAGGTTTATTGAGAGATATCCTCAAGCGTCAGAACGGTCGAGAGATTCGTTTGCTAGGCTTAAGCGTTATACTTAAGCCTGACGTACAAACTAAACAGCTGAGTTTTTTCTAATTTTTTGGACGCTGGCCAATACTTGGCCAAATGGTAGTTGTTCTAACTTTCCAAACCCTGCCATCTTTTTGGCTTTTAACTTCGTGGATAATGGCGTCGTAATGCCACATAGCATGCGGGTTAAAGCTTCTTCACTAAGAATTTTACTGCTTGGGGCCGAGAATTCTGTTATCCACTGATTTACTTCGGTTAAGTCAATATGGTTGTTTTTCTCTTGTGGTAATAAAGCCACATTACCTTGGCAAACAGAGCAGTGACTGCAAGCTGGTGGCGCGTTGTGATCAGAGAAGTAGTGAGCCAAACGAGCACTTAAACAACGGTCTGATTCAAAAAAGCTGATCATCTCTTCTAGACGACCTGTTTCAGCACTCTCTTTGTTTTTAAAAAGCTGAAAGAGTTTATCGACAACAATAGGTTGAGCAGTCGATGTATCTTCTATTTGATACACATCGGTAATTTGCTTGCTTTCAAGCTCAATCCAACCTTGTTCATTAAAGTAGTCAATGGCGCTGATGATACGTTGGCGATCAGCCTGAAACCCTTGCCAAAGCGCGTCAAAATCAACTTGGCACCAAGTTCTAGCTTGAGGTGAACAAGCAAAAATAGCCTCGACGAAGTGATGGCGTTCACCTTCAAATTTTGCCATGATCTGTGATTTAGTGAGCACAAACTTGAATCGGTAGTCCGCAAAATAGCTGTATTTGGGCGACAATACTCCCTCTAGTTCCAAATAGACCAATAACGTTTTTAGGGGGAGTTGACGAATGTTTGAATCTCGCGATAAGCGTGTTAACTGCGTCTCCCAAACGGGGGCGTTTTGGTAAACTTCGTTAACAATGTATTCAATCGAATCTCGGTCTGGAGTATCCCCATAAACGAAGTTTTGTAAGGTATTAAGGCCATCTTTATTACCTAATAGTATGCATTGTGACGTTTCCCCATCACGGCCAGCTCGACCAATTTCTTGTGCGTAATTCTCAATCGACTTTGGCAAATCAAAGTGGATAACTCGACGAATATCTGACTTATCAACGCCCATTCCGAATGCGATAGTAGCGACGATGCAATTTACTTCACCAGACATAAATTGATGTTGGATATACTCTCGATTTTGGCTCTCTAGTCCTGCGTGATAAGCCAGCGCTGAAATACCGGCTTGTTGTAATTGCTTGGCTAAGTATTCTGCGGTGTATTGTAGGGTAACGTAAACGATGGTTGGAGAGACTGGGGCCGACTGAACAATCTGATTCAATTGGTTTAGCTTACCTTGTTGTTCACACGGCACGATGCTTAAATTGAGGTTATTGCGGTAGAAACCAGTAACAATGGTGTTTTCCTCAGAGATCGAAAATTTACTCTGCATATCTTTAACAACGCCAGTGGTTGCTGTCGCGGTTAGTAAAAGAGTCTGAGGAATATTCAACGCTTGGTTATATTGAGGGATTTTTAAATAATCAGGTCGAAAGTTATGCCCCCACTCTGAAATACAGTGCGCTTCATCAACAACCAGTAATGAAATAGGTACTTGGGAGATAAAGTGACGAAAGCGTTCGTTCTTCAATCGTTCGACTGAGATCATCAAGATTTTTAGCTTTCCACTTCTTGCATCCGCCATCACTTGTTGTGTTTGTTGTCTGTCTTGGCTTGAGTCAATGGAAGCAGCTGAAATACCTTTGTCGTGCAGGAAATTAAGCTGATCTTTCATTAATGCCAGAAGAGGCGAGATAACGAGCGTTAGATGTGGCAGATGTAGAGCAGGTAGCTGATAACATAACGACTTCCCTGCACCAGTAGGGAAGATCGCTGCACAAGATTGTCCGGACATTACGGTATCAATGACTTGTTGTTGTCCACCTCTTAACGCATCAAAGCCAAATGTTTGTTTTAATGTTTGCTCTATCATCTCTTACCCTAATCCCTATAAAAGCTTGCGCTTGATTCTACCTGATTCTATCCTGTTGCTCCTTGCTAAATTTATCGTTTCCGTATGAACAAATTAGAGCTAAAACAAATAATCCTCGTTTCATTAAAAGAGAAATGGGAAATTGCAAAGTCTGCCACCCAGCGCGCAATTGATGCGGCGACAGATGAAGAGACTGTTCCTGAACACAAATATGACACGTTGGCGTTAGAAGCGTCGTATCTTGCTCATGGGCAAGCCTTACGTGTACAAGAGTGCGAGCAAGAGATACAGCAGTTTGAATCTTTGGTTATTAATGATCTTAGCGATCAAAAAGTAGCTCTAGGCGCGTATGTCACATTGTTATGTGAAGATGAGACAAAGAAAAACCTGTTTGTTGGCCCATGTTCTGGTGGCCTTAGTGTTCATTGGCAGGGGAATTCTGTGTCTGTTATTACGCCACTTGCTCCATTAGGTAAAGCGCTCATCGGGCGCGAGCTAGACGATGAAGTGGAACTAAAAATAGGCGAATCAGTCTATTATTATGAAATTATTGAAATCAAATAGACGGAACTGTTTGAAGCGTAATCGTTAACGAATTGGATGAATGAAAGTATGAGAAAAAGTGTACTGTTGGTTACTCTGTTGATGAGTCAGGTTGCGTTGGCTGGTCAATGTAAGGTTAATTTGAAAAACGAAATTCATTTGAACAGCGAGCAACTCGAAGTTGTTCAAGTGAGTGGTGACACTGCTGTTGTCGACACTAACAATGATTTATACATTGCTGGTAAGAAAATTGAACTCGACGAGCAGCAGAAGTCAGCTTTAAAGCAATATCGAGAAGAGCTTAGTAGTTATCTTCCTAAAGCAAAGCAAGTCGCAACAGATAGCTTGGCTTTAGCTAATGATATTGTCGATGACATTGCCGAAACGATGGATGCGCCTGAAGCGTTTGAAGAGGTGAAAGCATCAATGAAAACCTTTTTGGCTGATGTTGAGGCTCGCTATTATAAGGACGGGGACTTGGTTCTTCCTGCTAATAGCTTTGATTCGATGACGCAATCATGGAGTGAAGACTTCGAGAAAGCGAAAGAGATCTTTAATACAGAGTTTATATCCAGTGCCTTTAATGCCATGAGCGAAAAGATGCAAGCAGATGGAGGGTTGAATTTAACTGAGCTAGCCGACAGCCTTGCAGAAATCAAAGTAAAAGTAGAGCAACGTATTGAGGCTCATGATCAAGAAGTGCAGAAACAGACGGAAGAGTTTTGTGAATCACTCGATGACATTGCAGATCAAGAGCAAAAACTGCATCAGAAGATCCCTCAGCTAAAAGACTATCAAGTGTTTACTATTTAGCGTGTTACATACTTGTTTATAGATATAAAAGCGCCGATATTAATTAATATCGGCGCTTTTCATTTAGTTAAATGGTAGCGGTTGAGCTTAATTTGCTCTCTTGTTGCTTCTATCTCTTGTTACTGACCCGCATTCATTTGAGTGAGCTTCTCTCCAACGGGGCCTGAGAAATTAAACCCATCATGTTCATCCCAGTTAATTGACCAAGTCATCACCCCTGCGTAGTTAGGGTAGGTAAAGCTTGGTACAACAGTGCCACATCGTGTTCCTTTGGTTAAACAATCTAATGCATCCAGGATGTTCTGCGTAGGTGCTTGCCCTGAGTTTGCAGAGCTTGGGCCTGAAGGTAGACCAATAGCAACCTGATCATCTCTTAATGGCATAAACATCGAACCGTCGGCTAACTCGAACCCTTCAATCAACATTTTTGATTGAGCAACCATCATGTCAATCGAGCCTTCTGGTGCTGCACCTGTCATGTATGGGTTTGGCAAGCCGCCGTTGTTGTAGAGCTGGACATGCAGTAAATCTAATGTGTCTCTCACAACGTCAATGACTGGAATATACGCACCCCAAATACCGCTATAAGCAATCATGCCACCTTGAACGTAAGGGTGTTCTGGTGCCATGGTTAGATACATATCCCCACCAATATTGGCTTCGATTTGCAGTAGAGCTCGACCTAAACGCGCTTGAATTTCTGAACCGTGGAGTAGATTCGAACCACTTTCTAAATCCACATCCAGTCCATCAAATCCCCACTCATTAATAAGACTGGTAAGGCTTGAAACAAAGGCAGCTTCATCTTGGTCGTTATTGAGTGTAATAGTACCTTCAGCACCACCTAGAGATAGAACGAATACTTTGCCTTGAGCTTGAAGGTTAGCCATGTCCTGTTTGAACTGAGCTGGGTCTAGCGCTGCACAGCTACTATGTATATCACCTGAGTAAAGATTGAAGTGAACAGTACCATTACTGTTTCTATCATTTTCAGCAAAGGCAATATCTATGATATCCCAAGCATCAGACATATCCGCCAATCGCATTGGACAACCAGCACCGTTAACAAAGTTGTGCCAGTAACCAACCAACTTATGTTTCTTCGCTGTTTGCTCTACAATCTTAACCGAAACAGCATCAGAAAGGGCGCTTGAACCACTGCTATCAACTGCTTGAGCGGATACAGTGAAACTACCTATCGCTGTTGGTGTCCAGTTATAGCTATAAGGAGACGTGTTATCACTACCAACGACCGCACCATTAACAAGGAAGTCCACTTTGTCGACAGAACCTGTTAACGAAGTTGCATCGGCGGTGAGTAACGTAGACTTACCAAGGCCAATCGTTTTACCTGCACTTGGCTCAGTCAGAGTGACAACTAAGTCTTGATCGCTTACGGATACAGAGACTACCGCTTCACTGACATTGTTGTCGTTGTCAGTTGCCAGTGCCTTAATGGTATTAGCACCGACTAAAGTAGCTGACCATTGGGTTGTGAATGGCGGCTGAGATAGAACAGCTAAGCTGACGTCATTAGCGAATATTTCAACTTGAGATACTGTTCCATCTGGGTCTGTCGCATCAACATTAATGTTGATGAGAGAACCAGCTAGTACAACCTGATTATCTTTTGGTGAAGTAATTGTAACCGTAGGCGGAGTGCTGCACGTTCCTAATCCTGTCCACGCTTCTTGCCAATACTCACCTTTACCTGGTTCATAAGCCCAAGCTGAGCTAGAAGAACACCAACCTGCTATATCACATTGGAATTTTTGATTTTGGTTATGAACAAGATCACCAGCAGCGTAGTTAGTTCCTGCCACATATGGCACCGCATCTGCGCAGCCGCCAGAACTTGCAGAAGAAACTACGAGTGATACTTCTTGGCTTGATGTTGACTGTCCATCATTATCTGTTGCTTTGGCTTTAAAAGAATACGCCCCAGCTTGTGAAGTCCAAGTGTATTGATACGGTTCACTGGTACTTGTTGCTACGACTTGGTTGTTGATATAGAAATCGACTTTATCGACAACACCGTCTGAATCAGCTGCATTTGCTGAAACAATGAGAGCGTCACCTGCCGTGAGCTTCTCACTACCAGTAGGGCTTGTGAGTTCAACGGTTGGTGGAATTAAGTCTCCAGACGATGTCACTGAAATTGCAACTTGGCTTGATTGGCTAGCCCCTTCATTATCGGTAGCGACAGCCTTTATTGAGGTGGTATTAAGTACTGCAGTCCAATTCATCTCATAAGGAGCTTGTGTATCGACACCTAAGCTCATGTTGTTAGCGAAAAACTCGACGTTATCGATACTACCATCGTCATCGCTTGCTGTTGCTTGGATTGAAATAACAGAGCCTTCTGACATTACGGCATTGTTTAACGGTGACGTGAGAGAGACTTGAGGAGGAAGATTTCCACCACCCGAATCACATGTCCCGAGTAATTCCCATGCATCCCATGGTCCAGATGCAGTTACAGGATCATTACCCTGAGTCCAGTAGCGGGCAGAGTAGGCGCTAGATGATTGCTGCACCTTATCTCCGGAGGTATAAACAGCCGTGCTGTCCCAATTAAGGGTATTGCTACAGTCATATGCCAATGCAGGTGCACTAACGGCACAACTGGCAATCACAATTCCTTTTACAAACTTTGAGAGCATTTCCTTCTCCTTGTCTCATTTTTAATACTCACATTAACTTTTAGACGAATATTGAGGGTTTGCTCGGTAACTGTATGAATTAATGAATTTATTCAGCGCACTTCACCAATGTTGTGGAAGGGAGTTGGTTATTACATTATTTGTTCGGCTGACTTCACGAAGTGGTTGGCTTAATAATTTGAGTGGTTGTTTCTACTAGTGTATTGCAGCGTGTACAGTTATGTTGACTGGAGATTGCCGATAATGCGTATGAAAATCATGCGTAGATATTGTTTTGTTAGTCATTTATCAATATCGTACTAGCACACTAGTTTATTGATGCATTGTAAAGGGTCGTATGTCAGCGCAAACTTCGTCGCAACGTGAGCATTTTAGCTCTCGTATTGGATTTATTCTTGCAGCCGCCGGCGCTGCAGTTGGTCTTGGTAATATTTGGGGATTTCCTACTCAAGTAGCGAGTAACGGTGGTGGCGCTTTTTTGCTTGTCTACCTATTGATGATTCTTGTTGTCGCGTTCCCTATGTTGGTGGTTGAATTGGCGATTGGCCGAGCAGGACAAGCAAACCCTGTTGATAGTATGCGTTCACTAACCAGTAATCCTTTCGCAAAGAAACTTGGTGGAAGCATCGGTTGGCTAGGATTAACCGTGCCATGCGCTGTATTGGCTTTTTATAGCGTGGTTGGTGGGTGGTTAATTTGTTTCCTTTTGGGGGCTATTACTGACTTGCTTGGAATGGAAGTTGCGACTGCTTGGTTTAAAGGCTTTAGCGTCGAACGTAACTTATTCGGAACCATTGCCTTTTATGTGTTAACTATCTTAATCGTTCAAGGTGGAGTGAAGCAGGGCATCGAAAAATGGTCTCGACGACTGATGCCTGCGTTGCTTGTTCTATTTTTGCTTTTATTTGCTTATATCATGATGCAAACAGGCGCAATGGAAGGACTGAAACACTATTTGGTTCCCGATTTTGAAAAGCTATTGGATAGAAAACTGATCTTAGCGGCTATGGGGCAGGGCTTCTTCTCGTTAACGATTGGTGGCTGTTCGATGCTGATTTACGGCTCTTATCTAAGTAAGAAAGAGAACCTACCGAAAATGGCGATGAACGTGACTCTGGTAGATACGGGCGTTGCCTTCATTGCCGGATTAGTCGTTATGCCTGCGATGTTTGTTGCGATGCAAAAAGGCGTTCAAATTTACGCAGAAGATGGCTCTTTGCTCAATTCTGACACGCTCGTTTTTACCGTATTGCCATTGATGTTTGATAGCTTGGGCTTCTTAGGCCAGTTATTTGCTGTTGTATTCTTCCTGCTGCTGACGATTGCAGCGCTTACGTCTTCAATTTCTATGCTTGAATGCCCGGTTGCGCTAGTGGGTGAACGCTTTAATACGCCCCGTACGGCGACGAGCTGGATTCTTGGCGGTTTAATCGCGTTAGCGAGTGTGGTGATTGTATTTAACTTTGGCACGTTGTTTGGATTGGTGGCGATGGTTGCTACGCAATATCTACAGCCGTTTGCAGCGTTGTTATTTTGTTTGTTTGGCGGTTGGGTATGGAGCCGCAACGGCAAAATAAAAGAGATTGAACAAGGTTGCCCTGAATTTACTCAAGGTTGGTTTGGGAAGCTATGGCCAACCTATATTAAGTTCGTTTGTCCTACCTTAGTCGCTGCGGTTATTTGGGCATCATTTGGTTAAGCCAGTACGAATTAATTAGGTCTGATCAAAAAAGCCGAGTCATGAGACTCGGCTTTTATTTTGAGTTAGAAAGCTGGAAGTTACGCTTTTTCTGGAATAGCTTCTAGCAGGGCAACCATTTGTTGCCAATACAGTGCAACGGTATCAATTTTCACTTTTTCATCAGGAGAGTGAGGGAACTTGATAGTTGGACCGAAAGAAACCATATCCATATTAGGGTAAGGTTCTTTGAACAAGCCACACTCTAGCCCTGCGTGGATTACCATTATGTTTGGCTTGTTGCCGTAGATACCTTCGTACATATCACGGAAAATCGCCATGATTTCTGAATCAGCATCCGGCTTCCAACCTGGGTATGCGCCAGAAAATGCCATATTCGCACCAGCAAGTTCAGCAACGGATGTCAGCATGCCTTCGACTTGGCTACGGCCAGAATCAATTAAAGAGCGAATCAAACATAAAACAGTGATGCTGTTATCTTCTGTTGTAATGACACCTACGTTCAGTGAGGTTTCCACAACACCTTCGATGTCATCGCTCATGCGAATTACACCGTTAGGGCAAGCATTCAGAGCTGCAACAAAACGAGCTTGATCTGCAGGAGTGATTGCGCCTTGAGCTACCGTTACTTCTTCATTGAAGGTGGCGATGGTATCTTCTGTTTTGCCAAGCTCAGTTGATAGAAGTTCAGTGTAGTGAGTGTAGAGACTAGCGAGCTTATCTTGGTTTTCAGCCGGTACAGCGACAGTAACGAAACCTTCACGAGGAATAGCATTACGTAGGCTACCACCTTTAAATTCGATTAATCGTAGATCTAGCTCTTTAGCGTGGCCAGACAGAAAACGAGCAAGCAGCTTGTTCGCGTTTGCACGACCAGTGTGAATATCACAACCTGAGTGACCGCCTTTAAGACCTTTAAGAATGAGTTTACGAGTTACATAGTTTTTAGGGATATCTTCACGAACAATATCAAACGTCATTGAGCCGTCGATGCCGCCAGCGCAACCCATGTAGACTTCGCCTTCTTGCTCAGAATCAGTGTTAAGAAGAATGTCACCTTCTAGCCAACCTGCTTCTAAGCCAAAAGCGCCTGTCATTCCAGCTTCTTCATCAACAGTAAGTAGTACTTCCAGTGGACCGTGCTTAAGCTCATTTGAAGCCAAGACTGCCAAGCATGAAGCCATACCCATACCGTTATCTGCACCTAGGGTTGTACCTTTAGCGGTGACCCACTCGCCATCGATATACGGTTGAATTGGATCTGTTTCAAAGTTGTGATCGGTATCTTCATTCTTCTGTGGCACCATATCGATATGAGCCTGTAGAACAACACCTTTACGATTTTCCATACCCGCTGTCGCTGGCTTTTTAATAAACACATTTCCCGTTGGATCTCTACGCACATCCAGACCTTCAGCTTTAGCCCAATTAATGATGTATTGAGCTAGCTCTTCTTCATGTTTAGAAGGGTGTGGAATAGAACAGATCTTATCGAAAAACTGCCAAATAGATGAAGGTGATAAGTTGCTAATTTCAGAGTGGAATTCAGACACGGATAACTCCTAATTTATTAATTTGCCACATCTTAACGATGAAAAACCCATATTATAAAGATGGATTAACTGGATGCGGACTGTGGTGTAGTGGATCACAGCATACCACTCACTACACGAGGGGTGTAGCTTATCCTGTAATGAAATTGTTCACGGCCGTCACAGAATATAAACATTAAATCTAACTCATATACGCTTCTACACAGGGGTGTTAATTTGGCTATTGATGGTTGTGTAATTTAATTACGTAAAATGTATGCTATTCATTATTTCCCTAATGTTTTGTGATTTAAATCACTATTTACTTGTAATTAAATTTCATGGTGATATATTAGTCACATCTTCAGTAATGAAGAAGAAATGCTCAAAGGATGAGTCCGTTAATCGCCTCCAAGGAACTGAGAATCAAACTGTATTTTTTAATTGATTTTAAGGTGATAGTTATGAAAGGTTTACCATCTGCAATGTTCTGGACTAACAGCAATGTTTACACTAGCGACTTTGTATACCCAATCAGCTTTGGTTATTAATAACTAG
The DNA here is from genome assembly GCF_050337325.1 of Vibrio kyushuensis. Taxonomy (NCBI): domain Bacteria; kingdom Pseudomonadati; phylum Pseudomonadota; class Gammaproteobacteria; order Vibrionales; family Vibrionaceae; genus Vibrio; species Vibrio kyushuensis. The sequence continues at coordinate 192,101 of NZ_JAKJSV010000003.1, read as the reverse complement.
GTTATTAGCAATCAAGGTTATCACAACTGACTATTCTCAATAGTTGAGTTGGTAACAGCGAAAGCATGTTATTTGAACAATTTGTTCACCCCTAATTATTGGAATTTTTTTACAGCTACTTAGCTGAGATGATTCAACCGCCACTCCATTTGAGTGGCGTTTTTTTATCTATAAATTGCCAACTGATTAATCATTCGCCACTAACGTTTAGTTTCTATATTTAGAACAATTCTTTAACGTCTATTCATCGTAGTTCATACTTTGAAGTCCTGTTTCCCCATGAATCCTTATGAAAGTTTAGAACATGGTTTAAAAAAACATCATGACCTTAAATTTTATTCCACTATCTTATCGATTGAAATTAAAGGGTTTATCTTGTTTTTCTATTGAAATTCGTCCTGATTTTTCTTCTCTTACCCAGTAATTATTCATTAGAGTCATAATTCTATCTGGAATTTGTTAATTGATAACTCTATAATTCAGGCCAATCGATTACGCAACCGTTTACTTTTTACCCTCATAGGATCCGATCATGCTCGAAAGGCTATTTAAACTCAGTGAACACGGCACGAACGTGAAGACTGAGGTCATTGCAGGTGTTACTACATTCCTAACAATGGCTTATATAATTTTTGTTAACCCAGCAATGTTGTCTGATGCAGGCATGGATCACGGGGCTGTCTTTGTAGCGACGTGTCTTGCTGCTGCAATTGGTTGTTTCATTATGGGCTTTATTGCTAACTACCCAATTGCTCAAGCACCAGGTATGGGTTTGAATGCCTTCTTTACCTACGGTGTTGTTTTGGGTATGGGACATACATGGCAGGTTGCGTTAGCTGCTGTATTTGTTTCTGGTGTGCTGTTCATTCTTTTAAGTATCTTCAAGATACGTGAGTGGATCATCAACTCTATTCCAATGTCTTTGCGTACAGGCATCTCAGCAGGTATTGGTCTGTTCTTGGCGCTTGTTGGTCTTAAAAATGCTGGCATCGTTGTTGGTAATCCAGTAACGCTAGTGACTATGGGTGATATCACGTCACTTTCTTCTGTTTTAGCCGCTATCGGTTTCTTCATTACGATTGCATTGGTGCATCGCGGTCTAAAAGGCGCGGTAATGATTGCTATCCTAGTAGTCACTGCGCTGGGTCTTGTATTTGGTGATGTTCAATGGGGCGGTATCATGTCTGCGCCACCAAGCATCGCACCTACTTTTATGCAGCTTGATTTCTCAGCAGTATTTGAAATCGGTATGATTTCAGTTGTCTTCGCTTTCCTATTTGTTGATTTATTCGACACCGCTGGCACGTTAGTTGGTGTTGCTCAAAAAGCAGATTTAATTGGTAAAGACGGTAAGATTCCTCGTTTAAACCGTGCACTTCTTGCTGACTCTACAGCAACCTCTGCTGGTGCGCTTCTAGGTACATCTAACACAACTTCTTACATTGAAAGTGTTGCAGGTGTAGCAGCTGGTGGTCGTACAGGATTAACTGCGGTTGTTGTTGGCATTTTGTTCCTTCTTGCATTATTCTTCTCGCCACTTGCTGGTATGATCCCAGCCTACGCGACGACAGGTGCGCTATTTTATGTTGCGATCCTAATGCTTTCTGGTTTAGTGAGCATTGATTGGCGCGATCTAACAGAAGCGGCTCCAGTGGTTGTAACATGTTTACTAATGCCACTGACTTTCTCAATTGCAGAAGGTATCGCACTTGGCTTTATTAGCTACGCAGCGATTAAGCTATTAAGTGGTAAAGGACGTGATGTTTCACTCAGTGTTTGGGTTATGTCAGCCATCTTTATCATTAAGTACATCGTAGAATAAACAAATTCATATTTTTCAAATTATTAGGTTTATACAATGAGCAATAAATTCATTATCACTTGGGACAACATGCAAGCATACTGCCGTCAATTAGCTGAAAAGCAAATGCCAGCAGAACAATGGAAAGGTATCCTAGGTGTTAGCCGTGGCGGTCTTGTTCCCGCTGCAATCTTAGCTCGTGAACTTGGTATTCGTTACGTAGATACAATTTGTATCTCTAGCTACGATCATGATCACCAGCGTGACATGACGGTTGTTAAAGCACCTGAAGGTGACGGCGAAGGCTTTCTAATTGTAGAAGACTTGGTAGACAGTGGTGATACAGCGCGTAAGCTTCGTGAAATGTACCCGAAAGCTAAACTAATTGCTGTATGTGCTAAACCTTCTGGCGTTGATCTGCTTGATGATTACGTTGTTGATATTGCTCAAGATACATGGATTGAACAACCGTGGGATACGGCGCTTCAATTTGCTGAGCCTATTAATCGCAAGCAAAAATAATCGCTTCTTAGCGTAAAATAATTGCTTCTTAGCGTGAATAGTGAAAAATGACCCTCTTATGGGTCATTTTTTTTACCCCCTATAAACGTCTAAAGCTGCCCATTAGGAATTAATATGTCTGATCAAAGCGATAAGAACTTGTCTGAAACTCTTTTTGTTAAAAACAAGCAAGCGAAAGAAACATCAGCACTGACCCAATACATGCCGAGCAACAAACCGTTTTTGGATGAAAAAATCAATACAGGGTCTTGGTATCGGAATCTGCGTCGCATGCAGTGGGCTTGGCAAGGGGTTGATCCAATTGAACAAGAAGCAGTGCTAGCTAGAATCGCATCGTCACCACACTCTCGTACCCATGATCATTGGTTAGATACTGTCATCGGGTTTCGCAGCGGTAACTGGGCTTATGAGTGGGGCAAGCTTGGAATGGAACACCAAAAGCGTGGCAAGGCTTTAGATGGAGACGAAGGGGCTGAAGAGCTATTTACGGCTTCGTTGTGCTTTAGCATCGCGGGTTACCCACATTTGAAAAATGATAACCTATCACTTCAAGCTCAAGTTCAAGCTAATGCGGCTTACACGGAAGCGGCTGAAAAAAGTAAGTTTGTCGTAAAGCGTCTTCAAATTCCTTACGGGAAAAGAAAGATCACTGCGAACTTACACGCCACCAATACACTTCAACCACAACCGGTAATTATTGTTAGTGCTGGGCTTGATACATTACAAACGGATATGTGGCGACTGTTTCGAGACCATCTAGCACCAAAAAATATCGCAATGTTGACTGTTGATATGCCTTCCGTTGGGCAAAACAGTCACTGGCCTTTAAGCGAAGATACCTCTTGCCTTCATCAGGCTGTACTCGATGAGTTACCGAATATCCCGTGGGTTGATCACTATAAAGTCGGCCTTTTAGGGTTCCGATTTGGTGGTAACGCAATGGTGCGTCTTTCATTCTTAGAGCAAAACAAGATCAAAGCGTGTGTTTCAATGGGCGCGCCAATCCATGATCTTTTGGCTTCACCAAAGAAACTACAGAATATGTCTAAGATGTATTTGGACCTACTGGCGTGCAGGATTGGTAAGTCGATTGTCGATGTAGGGAGCTTATCTGGTCAATTAATGGCGTGGTCACTGAAGGTTCAAGGTGTGGTGTCGAGCCGCAAAACTAAAGTGCCTATTTTGGCAATGAGCCTTGATGGTGATCCGGTGTCCCCACATTCAGATAATCAACTAGTAGCACTATATAGCCAATATGGAAAGGCTCGGAAAATAAATAATAAAATAATTTCAGAAGGATATGAGCAATCCCTCGCTTTAGCTATAAAATGGATGGAAGACGAACTATATAGATGACATTTCCCCATTATTAGTTAAGCATAATATATATATGGTTGAAAAATAACCACATAACAAGAAGTGACAATAGTAAGTCAATAACTATAAATCGCACCTAATTAAAAATATTATCGCTAATTATTTAATGGAGTAACTCATATGGCTGAAGTGACAAAGTTGCCAACTCATTATCGCTTATTAAGTACATTAAAAGCTGTCGGACCGTACCTTCGAGAGATGCAATGCAGTGAAGGTAATTATTTATTTGATTGTTTGTCTGCCTGTGTCAATGACAAGAAATCTCCGGAAGAGCGTGAATTTTGGGGTTGGTGGCTTGAGCTTGAGCAAGATGAGCAGGGCTTTAAAGCAAATTACTTTGTTGGACGATACAACCTTGAAGGTAACTGGGACGCAGTTTCTGTTCCTAAGAAGGCGATTTCCGAAGTGAACAGAACGCAAGATGATTTCCATAATAAGCTGACCAAGACTTTAGAAGAGAAATTTCAAATGACGGTGGAACTTCATAAAGAGTCCGTCGAATTCGTATAATTCAGCTCAATTCCCTCTACTTTATATAAAAAGGTGCTTTAAGCGCCTTTTTCACTTGTTAAATTCAGCGTTGATTGTTAAAACATCAGCTCTTATACGTAATTCTTATCAAAAAGTATCATGACAACGAATCAACATAGCGGAACCTCAGCTCAACCAAAAACGGTGGTTGTTAAACTGGGCACTAGTGTACTCACAGGTGGAACCCAAGCTCTTGATAGAGCTCATATGGTCGAACTTGTGCGTCAATGTGCTGAGTTAAAAAAACTCGGCCATTCAATTGTAATGGTTTCTTCTGGCGCAATAGCTGCCGGACGCGAGCACTTAGGTTACCCCGCACTCCCCAACGCAATGTCTAGCAAGCAGCTTCTAGCCGCTGTAGGACAAAGCCAATTAATTCAAGTTTGGGAGTCGTTGTTTGCTATCTATGGTATGAAAATCGGCCAGATGCTACTAACACGCGCTGATTTAGATGATCGAGAACGCTTTTTGAATGCGCGAGATACGATTAATGCTTTGGTTGATAATGACATCATTCCCGTAGTTAACGAGAATGATGCAGTCGCGACCAGTGAAATCAAAGTGGGTGATAACGATAATTTGTCCGCCTTAGTTGGCATCCTATGTGGCGCAGATAAACTGCTATTGCTCACCGATCAGAAAGGGTTGTTTACCGCTGATCCACGCAAAGATCCCAATGCTGAATTAATCAAAGAAGTTCGTACTATTGATGCCACTCTTCGCAAAATTGCAGGTGGAAGTGGCACGACGCTCGGTACTGGCGGTATGGCGACAAAACTACAAGCGGCGGATATCGCAAGACGTGCTGGGATTGAGGTTATTATTGCGGCGGGCAGTGCTGAAAACGTCATATTTGACTCGATCAGCGATGTACCGCAAGGCACCCGATTCTTACCACTGGCTGAGTCACTGGAAAACCGTAAACGTTGGATCTTAGCTGGTCCCGCGGCGGCTGGTGATATTGTGGTTGATGATGGAGCGATGCGCGCTGTTGTCACGAAAGGAAGCAGTTTACTCGCAAAGGGTGTGACTAAAGTTCACGGCGAATTTGCGCGAGGCGAGGTGGCTCGTATCGTAGATACCCACGGTGATTTGATCGCTCGCGGTATTACGAGTTACTCAAGCCAAGACTTGGCTCGTATTGCTGGTAAACACAGTAAAGATATTATTTCTATTCTTGGCTATGACTACGGCTCAGAAGTGATTCATCGCGATGATCTTGTTGTCATCCAAGAATAAAAGAGAGGAAATTAAAGTGGATTTAAACAATATGGGGCAAGCGGCTAAAGAAGCGGCTTTTCACCTCGCAACAGCGTCAACGTCTCAGAAGAATCAAGCACTAGCGATTATTGCAGATGAGCTAGAAGCGAATGCTGAAACCATCTTAGCAGCGAACGAAAAAGACATTCAATTGGGCCGAGACGCAGGTTTGACTGACGCTCTATTAGACCGACTATTACTTAACAAAGAGCGTTTAGTTGGTATCGCGAATGATGTCCGTAACGTGATCAGCTTAGACGATCCTGTTGGCAGTGAGATAGACAGTAAAATGCTTGAAAATGGCATGTCGCTGTCTCGTCGTCGAGTGCCACTTGGTGTGGTTGGTGTTATCTACGAAGCACGCCCAAATGTGACCATCGATATCGCGGCTCTTTGTTTGAAAACGGGTAATGCAAGTATTCTACGTGGTGGAAAAGAGACGTTTTTCTCCAACATGGAGCTTGTGAAAGTGATTCAATCTGCTCTAGAAAAAGCGTCACTTCCAGCGGCTTCTGTGCAGTATATTGAAAAGCCAGATAGAGAGCTTGTCTCTCAACTGCTTAAACTTGATGATTACGTTGATATGATCATTCCTCGTGGTGGTGCGGGCTTGCACAAAATGTGTAAAGAGAACAGCACAATTCCTGTGATTATTGGTGGTTTTGGTATTAGTCATATTTTTGTAGACGAAAGCGCTGACCTTGATAAATCATTGAATGTTGTTGAAAACTCGAAAGTTCAGCGTCCATCGGCTTGCAACTCTTTAGATACGCTATTGGTTCATAAAGCGGTAGCAAAAGAGTTCCTAGCGAAAGCGGCACAACGTATGAGTGATCAGGTGACATTTGTAGCAGACCCAAGTGCAAAAGCACTATTGAATGGTGCTGACAATGTTCGCGATGCTGAACAAGGTGATTTCGATACCGAGTGGCTGAGTTATACACTTGGCGTGAAAGTGGTTGAAGACGTTCAAGAAGCGATTGTTCATATGCGTGTGCATAATGCCAGTCACTCAGACGCAATCATGACTAACAGCCTACAAAACTCAGAAGTCTTTATTAACTCAGTGGGTTCGGCCGCAGTTTATGTTAACGCATCAACACGCTTTACTGACGGTGCACAGTTTGGTTTAGGCGCAGAAGTTGCTGTCTCTACGCAAAAACTGCATGCTCGTGGACCAATGGGGCTTGAAGAGCTAACCAGCTATAAGTGGGTTGGCAAAGCGAACTATTTAGCTCGACCATAATACGAGCTTGAAGTAACACAGACATTTGGAATTATAAAGGGGCGTTACGCCCCTTTTACTTTTCTTCATAAGAGTAATTCCGTTACACTGTGGGTAATTACTTGGAGGTAATATGCATTGTCCTTTCTGTTCTGAGAACGACACAAAAGTTATTGATTCTAGATTAGTTGCTGATGGTCATCAGGTACGTCGCCGTCGCCAGTGCTTAGCATGTAGCGAACGTTTCACTACATTTGAAACAGCCGAACTAGTGATGCCAAAAGTCATTAAAACCAATGGCAATCGAGAACCATTTAATGAAGATAAAATGGTGGGAGGTTTTCAGCGTGCATTAGAGAAGCGCCCAGTGAGTGCCGACTCTATTGAGCTCGCAATCAGCATGATTAAATCTCAACTTCGTGCAACTGGTGAGCGTGAAGTCCCAAGCGATATGATCGGTAATCTCGTAATGGATCAGCTTAAAGACCTAGATAAGGTCGCTTATATCCGCTTTGCTTCTGTGTATCGAAGTTTTGAAGACATTCGCGAGTTTGGCGAAGAAATTGCTAAGTTAGAAGATTAAGTTCGCCGATTATGTCTCTATTTTCCAAATTTGATTTTCAAATGATGTCTCGTGCCATTACGTTGGCAAAAAAGGGCATCTATACCACTGCACCAAACCCTAATGTTGGCTGCGTTATTGTTCGACATGGCGAAACTGAGCATGACACTACAATCGTTGGTGAAGGTTTTCACGAAAGAGCAGGTCAACCTCACGCTGAAGTGCATGCGCTTCGTATGGCCGGTGAGCAATCAATTGGCTCGACCGCGTATGTAACTTTAGAACCATGCTCGCATTATGGTCGCACCCCACCTTGTGCTGAAGGCTTAATCAATGCCAAAGTCACGCGTGTTGTTTGTGCAATGCAAGACCCTAATCCCAAAGTTGCCGGACGTGGCATTGCTATGCTCCGTGAAGCGGGTATTCAAGTTGATGTCGGGTTATTAGAAGCGGACGCCAAAGCGCTCAACCCTGCTTTTATTAAGCGAATGCAAACAGGCTTGCCGTTTGTACAATTAAAAATGGCGGCGAGCTTAGACGGCCAAACAGCATTAAGTAACGGTGTTAGTCAGTGGATAACGTCTCCCCAATCTAGACAAGACGTTCAAGCCTATCGTGCGAAATCTTGTGCAATATTATCCACCAGTAAAACGGTTATTGATGACAATGCTTCATTGAATGTTCGTTGGGATGATTTACCTAAAACTCTTCAATCAAATTATGAAGAGAGTCAATTGCGCCAACCAGTTCGTGTCATACTCGATCGACAACAAAGACTGTCTGGTGATCTCAAGCTTTTTAATACCGCAGGCCCGATACTGACAGTTTCTCCCAATGGAGAGGTCGCTGCTGAAACAAACGCTCAAGGTCAGGTTGATCTCACTAAAGCGTTTAAACAACTGGTCGATTCACACAATATTAACCATTTATGGGTTGAGGCTGGCGCTACCTTAGCGAAATCACTGCTTGAAGCTGAGCTTGTCGATGAGTTAGTGCTATATTTAGCACCTAAATTAATGGGTAGTGATGGTCGTGGTCTGTTTGGTGCTCTCGGGCTAGAGTTGATGAACGAGACTCATGACTTATCCATTCAAGACTTACGTCTCGTTGGGCCTGATATTAGAATCGTCGCTACTATTAATAAAAACAGTAGAACTCGATAAACCTAGCCACACTTATTAAGAAAGAAAAATAGTATGTTTACAGGAATAGTAGAAACAGTCGGCACGTTAGCGGCGATTACTCCAAAAGGCGAAGATATCAGTGTCACCGTGAATGTCGGTAAACTCGATATGTCAGATGTGAACCTTGGTGACAGTATCGCGACAAATGGCGTATGCCTAACCGTGGTTGATTTTAATCAGTCCAGTTACACTGCCGATCTTTCGTTAGAAACGCTCAATAAGACAGGCTTCACAGACTACCAAGCCGGTGACAAAGTCAACCTTGAAAAAGCAATGCTGCCAACCACTCGTTTTGGTGGGCATATTGTCTCAGGGCACGTTGATGGTGTTGGTGTAATTGTAGAGCGCCACCAAGTTGGTCGTGCTATCGAGTTTTGGGTTGAAATGCCTGCGGAGCTGTCTAAATACGTAGCGGAAAAAGGCTCAATCACTGTCGACGGAATTAGCTTGACGGTAAACGATTTACGCAAAAATGCCTTCAAACTCACCATCGTTCCACATACGGGTGAAGAGACGACGATCAATAGTTTTCAAGTGGGCCGTAAAGTAAACTTGGAAGTGGATGTTCTAGCTCGTTATATGGAAAGGCTTCTTCAAGGTCAGAAAGAAGAGGCTGAGCCTAAATCTCGTTTAAGTATGGAATTTTTACAGCAAAACGGTTTTGCCTAACGAGCTTTCTCAATAAATAAAAAACGTTTAAAACCGTTAGTCATGATCGAAACAGCAGTCACGATCAAAAGAGTATAAAAATAAAGGAATTAAGCATGTCAATTAGCACTCCACAAGAAATTATTGAAGATATTCGCCTTGGTAAAATGGTGATTCTCATGGACGATGAAGATCGTGAGAATGAGGGTGATCTAATCATGGCTGCAGAACATATTACGCCTGAAGCGATTAACTTTATGGCGACTCATGGTCGTGGGCTTATCTGTTTAACCATGACTAAAGAGCGTTGTGAGCGACTAGGTCTTCCGCCGATGGTGCAAGACAATAATGCTCAGTACACCACGAACTTTACAGTGTCTATTGAAGCCGCTGAAGGTGTAACGACTGGTATTTCAGCTTCTGACCGCGCAATCACAGTTCAAGCAGCAGTTGCGAAAGAGGCAAAAGCAGCCGATCTCGTTCAGCCCGGTCATATCTTTCCTTTAACCGCTCAAGAGGGTGGTGTGTTAACTCGTGCTGGTCATACCGAAGCCGGTTGTGATTTAGGTCGATTAGCCGGGCTTGAACCTGCATCAGTGATTGTTGAGATCCTTAACGATGATGGCACTATGGCTCGTCGCCCAGACTTGGAAGTTTTCTCTAAAAAGCATGATGTAAAGCTTGGCACCATTGCCGATCTTATTGAATATCGTAACAACACAGAGACAACCATCGAGCGTGTTGCACAATGTAAGTTGCCAACGGAATTTGGCGATTTTGAATTAGTTACGTTCAGAGACACCATTGATAATCAAATTCACCATGCGATGGTGAAAGGTTCTGTGGATGCTGATAAAGCACCGTTAGTTCGTGTTCATTTGCATGATACGTTCACTGACTTACTGCACTCTGACCGTGGAACTGAACGTAGCTGGACTTTAGATTCGGCAATGAAGAAAATCGGTTCAGAAGGCGGTGTATTAATTATTCTTGGCAATGAAGAGTCGACCGAAACACTTATTCATAAAGTTAAGGTATTCGAAGCCCAAGATAAAGGCGAAGCGCCAACGATGGCGAAGAAGCAAGGTACATCACGCCGTGTGGGTGTAGGGTCACAAATTCTCGCTGATCTTGGTGTGACAGATATGCGTTTATTGTCTTCTAGCTCAAAACGTTACCATGCTCTTGGTGGTTTTGGTCTAAATGTGATTGAATACGTTTGTGAATAAAAACAATTAGCTAGGTGAGTGACACTCGGCTAACTTTGTAAAAAAGGAAGCGTTTGCTTCCTTTTTTATCGATAATAGTGATTTTTTATCACTATCAGAAACTTAAATTAGACACGCCGAAGGTTCGTATAAACTTTAATATCTATTAGATATTGCTCACAGTTTTATGCTAGAATCCGGCGATTCTCACTTGATGAACATAGTTAAAGGAAGGCTTATGAAAGTGATCGAGGGTGGCTTCCCAGCGCCAAATGCAAAAATTGCTATCGTTATTGCTCGTTTCAACAGTTTTATTAACGAAAGCCTGCTTTCTGGTGCAATCGATACTTTAAAACGTCATGGACAGGTAAGCGAAGACAATATTACTGTTGTTCGTTGTCCTGGTGCGGTTGAGCTTCCATTAGTTGCTCAGCGTGTTGCCAAGACTGGCCAGTTCGATGCGATTGTATCTCTAGGTACAGTAATTCGTGGCGGTACGCCTCATTTCGACTATGTTTGTAGTGAATGTAATAAAGGTTTGGCACAGGTGTCTATGGAGTTTAGTCTTCCAGTGGCATTCGGTGTCCTTACTGTTGATACCATCGATCAAGCTATTGAACGCGCAGGAACCAAGGCTGGTAACAAAGGTGCAGAAGCTGCACTAAGCGCACTTGAGATGATCAACGTTCTTTCTGAAATCGATTCCTAATGGGGGCCAGTGTGAAACCAGCCGCACGTCGTAATGCACGTCAATTTGCTCTACAAGCAATTTACTCATGGCAAATTAGCAAAGAAAATGTTGCCGTAGTTGAAGAACAGTTTATATCTGGTGGTAAGTATGATGAAGAAGAACATCATGCTGCTGAGCCTGCTCTTATCGCACCAGAAACAGATGTGGCATACTTCCGCGACCTACTGACTGGTGTTGCTCTAAGTCATATGGAACTAGATAGCAAGCTTCGTCCATTCGTATCTCGTCCTATGCAGGATCTAGATCTGATGGAACTGGCTTTGCTTCGTCTTGCTATGTACGAGATGACACGTCGTGAAGATGTACCTTACAAAGTTGTTATCAATGAAGCGATTGAACTTGCTAAAGTGTTCGCTGCAGAAGATAGCCATAAGTTCGTTAACGGTGTGCTTGATAAAGCGGCACCGCACGTACGTAAGAAGAAGTAACGAGTAATCGTGAAAATAAGGTCAGCTTAGTGCTGGCCTTTTTTATATCGATTATTTAGCATCTATAGCCTCTTTATAAAATTAACTCTTTGTTTGAGAATGACTAATATGTCTGGTGAATTTAATCTCATTGATAAGTATTTTGTTGGTCGACAATCACAGCGAAAAGATGTGCTGCTTGCGGCCGGTGATGATTGTGCTCTGGTTAAAAGTCCAAGCAATGTTGCGATAGCGATCAGTACCGACACTTTAGTTGCAGGTACGCACTTTCTTGAAGGTGCAAACCCTCGCTGGGTCGCTCATAAAGCGCTGGCTTCAAACATTAGTGACTTATCAGCCATGGGCGGAACACCCGCTTGGGTCTCTTTTGCGCTTACCATGCCAAAACCAGACGAAGCGTGGCTTGCGCCTTTTTGTGAAGCGTTTTTTCAACTAGCGGATTACTTTGGAATTCAGCTAATTGGTGGTGATACAACAAAAGGACCACTGAGCCTCACGCTGACGGTACAAGGTTTTGTGCCCGAAGAGAAAGCGTTAAGACGCAGTGGTGCTAAAATTGGCGACTGGATATACGTCACCGGTGATCTAGGTGACAGCAAAGCGGGCTTAGATGTTATTCTCGATGATGAGCAAAGAAAAAAAGCAAATTCTGACATTCTGGAGAAGAGACACTATCTATCTTCACCACGAGTATTGGTCGGTCAAGCTTTACTCAATGTTGCATCGTCAGCTATCGATATCTCGGATGGGTTAATTTCTGATTTAAGCCACATTCTAAACCGTTCAAATGTCGGTGCGTCGGTAGATGTCAGCTCACTTCCTCTATCACCAGAGCTGCTTGGGTTTACTCAAGATGAAGTCCTTGCGCAAAAATATGCGTTAACCAGTGGTGAAGAGTATGAGCTGTGCTTTACCGTACCTGAGGAAAATAGAGGCTCTATAGAGAGCGTTCTAAACCATACTGGAGCGAAAATCACTTGTATTGGGCAGATACGTCCTGCAGGTACGTTTGAGCTTCATAACAGCGGTACAGAGCTTGACTGGCAACTTAATGGATATGATCACTTTAAGGTTAAACAATGACGAACCCTTTATCTCGAATTTCTTTAAAAAATCCGTGGCACTTACTTGCGACAGGATTTGGCAGTGGTCTTTCCCCAATTATTCCGGGCACGATGGGCACTTTGGCATCAGTGCCTTTATATCTTTTGTTAGTACAACTTCCTCTGTGGCTATTTATCGCAGTGATTATTGGTTCTTATTTCATCGGAGTTAAGATTTGTCAGGTAACTTCTGATGATATGAAAGTACACGATCACGGTTCAATCGTTTGGGATGAGTTTGTTGGATTTTGGATCACTATGCTTGTCGTCCCAATGCTTGGTGTTGCGATATTTGATTGGAAGTGGATTGCTGCGGGTTTTGTGCTTTTCCGCTTCTTTGACATGGTTAAGCCTTGGCCTATCGGTTGGCTTGATAAGAAAGTCGAAGGTGGTGTAGGTATTATGGTTGACGATGTGGTTGCGGGTGTTATGGCCGCGATATCGCTCTATTTTATTGGGACCTACGCGGGTTGGTAGTGATTTTTATTAGAGTAACTAGTTGCTTAGTTGCTTAGTTGCTTAGTTGTTTAGAGATCTAGCAATCTAGCCATATAAAATAATAAAGGTTCCCATTGGGAACCTTTTTTTGGCGTATCCGATTTCAAAAAAGTTAGTTCAATTTTTCTAGATCTGATTCAATCTCTGCAATTTTACTAGCGACGACTTTTTCAAGATGACGTAAGTCCATTAAAATTTTAGCTTTAACGTCGATCTCTGCTAATTTCTCTGGTTTTGTTACCTTATTGAGTTCGTCGATTACAAGAGTTAAGTTTCTATTGATTTCAGTCACTTCTTTGTATTGATGACTGCCACTATCGACCAAAACGTTTTTCACTTGGCGCGGATATTTAAATTTCACACTCTTGGCAAACAACTCGCCTTTTTGCTTATGAAAATAGATCTTTAACACATCCTTGTGCGCTTCTTGTCGTAACGAGTAACGCTCAATTTGCTTCGGGTTTTGAATCCCTAAGCCTGTGAGGTTTGGAAACATAGGCTACCTCTAGTTAGTGTTGTAAAATTGATTAAATCATAACTAATGTAGCAGCCTATATTCGTGGTAGATAGCTGACAATAAAAACAACTGCGCAACTTGTGGGCAAGATCGCGATTAATTTGGCGCAAGCTCTGCGATATTTCCAATCAACTTATCCCTTAGTTGAATTTGTGCTTCTTCATCGAGTCTAGAGCCATTGCTGTTGGTCAAAATAAACAGATCCTCTGCACGTTCGCCTATTGTGGTGATCTTCGCGGCATGCAAGCTAATGTTTAGGTCGGCAAAGGTTGCTCCCACCTTAGCAAGTAAGCCTGGAGTATCCAGAGCGACAAACTCCATCAGAGTCCGTTTTTTGCTCTTTGTTGGAAGAAAGTCTACTTTTGTTTTTACCGTAAAGTGCTGTAGGTTTCGCGGTGTTCGGCGAACTTTAATCTTGGTTGGTCTACCATCCTCCAGAACATGAGCAAGGTGTTTAACCACCGATTTATGACGCATGACATCTATGGCTTCACCGTTCTGGTCAAGTACCATAAAAGTATCGAGCACATAGCCATCTTTGCTGGTCATTACTTGAGCGTCATGAACATTTAGGTTACGTCTATCTAGCTCGGCAACGACCGTAGCAAATAAGGCATTTTGGTCTTTACCGTAAACAAACACTTCAGTGCCACCCCTTGTTGCTTTTTCGCTGATCAGTATCAGTGGTTTGCTTTCATCAGTTCGGTTGAGTAAGTGCGTACAATGCCATGCGATCTGCTTGTGGGTATGACGAAGGAAGTAGTCGGCTTTAAAGCGTTGCCATAGCACTTCAATTTCACGGGCGGTAAATCCTTCCTTACGGAGCAGTGCTGATGCCAACTGCTGGTTATGGCGAATCCGATCTCTTACATCAACCGGATTTTCAAGACCCCGTCTCAGTGCTCTTTGTGTGGAGTAAAATAGCTCTGCGAGTAACGTTCGTTTCCAGCTGTTCCAAAGATCAGGATTTGTTGCGCAAATATCGGCAACGGTTAAGCAAACTAAGTATTCAAGGCGCTCTTCGTCTCTGACTTTTTTGGCAAACTCGGTGATAACTTCAGGGTCATAGATATCACGTCGTTGAGCGGTGACAGACATCAGTAAGTGATTTTTAACTAACCATGATATTAGATTCGCTTCAGGTTTAGATAATCCGTGTTCAATACCAAATTCGTAAGCTTCAACCGCGCCTATTTCTGAGTGATCCCCATTACGCCCTTTGCCGATATCATGGAATATCGCCGCCAAGATGAGCAGGTCTTTTTTAAAGATTTTCGGGTAGATTTCACAGCAAATAGGGTGCTTATCGCGATTACTAATCTGTCCAAAACGGTTGATGTGCTTTAGTAGACGCATGCTGTGTTCGTCGACTGTATAAACATGGAATAGGTCGAATTGCATTTGACCTACAATTTGACTCCACTGTGGTAGGTAGCTAGCAAGCACACCAAGTTTATGCATAAGGCTAAACGCTTTGTGTAAGCTGTTAGGGTGACGAACCAGATCCATAAACTTTTCACGAGCAGCAGGAATAACATGAAGAAACTTATTCAGCCTTCTGCGCGCTGTTCGCAGTTGTCTCATCGTTGCGGGAGCAACGCCTTCAATTGTAGAGTCGTTCGCAATGTGAATAAACATATCGAGAATAGTTTCTGGCCTAGCTTGAAATAGTGCGGGTTTTCGAGCTTCGATAAGTTTTCCTCGACGCTGAAAGTCGTCACTAAGAATCTCAGCTTCATACTCAACACCGTTATCAAGAATCGCTTGGTCAAAAAGTTTTAGCAGCATCTTATTCAGTTCAGCAACGCGCCTTAATGTACGATAAAACTCTTTCATCATCATTTCGACACCGCGGTTCCCCTCACCACTAAAGCCTAGGCTTTCAGCTACTTGAGCTTGGTGACCAAAGGTGAGCCGATTGTCGTAACGTTTCAGCTCTATATGTAGTGCAAAACGTACCCGCCAAAGAAAGTCTTGGCACTCAACCAGTTCACGGTATTCAGCATCGGTTAGAAACCCATATTTACTCATTTCAAGCAGTGAAGTCGCTCCAAAATGTCGCCTTGCTACCCAGCTGAGGGTATGAATATCTCTCAAACCTCCGGGTGTGGATTTAATATCAGGTTCAAGGTTGTAAGTGGTATCGTGATAGCGTGCATGTCTCTCTTTTTGTTCATTGATTTTAGCTTTATAAAAGTCATCACTTGGCCAAAATGAGGGGGCACCAATTCTTGTGCTCAGTTGACTATAGGTATCTTCACAGCCGCAGAGCAAACGTGCTTCCTGTAAGTTAGTGGCGACTGTTAAGTCTTCCTGTCCGATAGTGACACACTCGTCGATGGTGCGAACGGCGTGGCCGACCTCAAGCCTTAAATCCCATAACAGGGTGATAAATTCACTAACCTTTGCGCCAAGGTACTCAGGCAGCGTCTTTTTTGAAACAATCAATATATCGATATCGGAAAGAGGGTGAAGCTCACCTCGACCATAGCCGCCAACGGCAACGAGAGTAATATTAGGTAGGTTGTTAAATCCGTATTCTATCCAAAGCCGGTGCAACAATAGATCCATATAATCGGAACGCCCGAGAACGAGATCGTTGATAGGGTGGTGAGCAAGAAACTCACTCTTTTGATATTCGGAAAACTTCTCTAACTGATCTTTAAGTGAAACGATTGAAAGTTGTTCGGTTGAGAAAGTCAGTGGCGATTGATACGGCATATGCAGCAGTCCATGCAAATTGAATATGGGTATTGAGGTATTTAATCTATCAGATAGGGGCTGATAAAAAAATATCCCTGCTAGGCAGGGACATCAAAGTTGGTTTTCTATCACTCTATTTATACTAAGTAAGACGTACTTAGCATGAGGCTGTATTAGCCTTGAGTTAGTTTTTCATCAGTCTAGGGATGCTCTCTTCACTACGAAGAGTTAACACTTCACAGCCTGTTGCTGTTACAAGCAATGTGTGTTCCCACTGAGCAGAGTTCTTACCGTCGCCAGTGTAAACTGTCCAATCATCTTCGGCATCTACCGAACAACCGAATTTACCCGCGTTGATCATTGGCTCAATAGTGAAGCAGTGACCTTCTTTTAATACGCGGCGATCAGTGTTTTTGTAATGAACCACTTGTGGTTCTTCATGGAATTCGTTACCAATACCGTGGCCACAGAAGTCTTTAACAATAGAGAACTTGTTACGCGGGTTCTTCTTATTGTTCTCTTTGATGTATTTTTCGATAGCCGTACCGATATCACCAACAGTAGCGCCCGGTTTTACTTTGCGCATACCCACGTATAGAGCTTCTTGAGCAACCATACACAAGCGCTTGTCTGCCGGAGATGCCTCACCAACGAGGAACATTTTTGATGTATCACCGTGGTAGCCTTGTGGACGAGTACTTAAACTGGCGTTCTCTTCATCAGGAATTATAACTGTGATGTCGACGTTTAGAATGTCACCGTTTTTCAACACTGCTGGCTTTAATTGACCGTTGCTGCCTTTTTCATCTTGAGAAGCAGGGATGCCATGGCAAACGATGTGGTTGATAGAGGTACAAATTGATTTCGGGAAACCGTGATAATCGAGAGGTGCAGAGTAAGCACCTCGGTCTGTCGCATAATTATGACAGAGTGTATTCAACTCATCGGTGGTAACCCCTTCTTTTATATGGGGTTCAATCATTTCTAGAATTTCTGCGGCTAGTTTGCCAGCAATACGCATTCTTTCAATTTCTTCATGGTTTTTAATTTTCATAGACATTCGCGCTAATTCTCGACCAATTTGTAGGAGCTCTCGACAATAATGAGTCGCATTCTATCAGGAAGTTCTATGAATGTGTATTTGTGTCAATGAGCATGTTTTGTATGTGTTTTTATATAGTCACAGTATATACCACCGGGTCCTTACTGCTTAGTAAGGAATTTTTACTAGCCATATAATGCGAAAATATGGTATAAAGCGCCCCGGAATAACGGTCAATTGTCTCTATTCTTTTTACGTTAATAAAAGCTATTAACATCTACGTCCGTAATAAGCGTAGTTTAAAGTAAATAAGCGACGTTGATTGTTGTATTCCACTCACTTTAATTTAAATCACACACATTCCGTCACATGTTCCGGGGTGCCTCAACAGTAAAACTATTTGCATTAGTAGATAGATGTTAGGGGTCGGATTCATGGGGAGTGTGGAGGCCTAACCCCATAGAGGATTTTAAAATGGCAACTGTATCAATGCGCGATATGCTTAAAGCTGGTGTTCACTTCGGTCACCAAACTCGTTACTGGAACCCAAAAATGAAGCCATTCATCTTTGGTGCTCGTAACAAAGTTCATATCATCAACCTAGAAAAAACTGTTCCAATGTTCAACGAAGCTCTAGCTGAACTAGCTAAAGTTGGCGAGAAGAAAGGTAAAGTTCTTTTTGTTGGTACTAAGCGCGCTGCATCTGAAGCTGTTAAAGAAGCTGCTGTTGCAAGCAACCAGTTTTACGTTAACAACCGCTGGTTAGGCGGTATGCTAACGAACTACAAAACTGTTCGTCAGTCAATCAAACGTCTTAAAGAGCTAGAAGCTCAAGCTCAAGACGGTACATTTGATAAACTAACTAAGAAAGAAGCTCTAATGCGTACCCGTGAAATGGAGAAGCTAGAGAAGTCACTTGGTGGTATCAAAGATATGGGCGGCCTACCTGACGCTCTATTCGTAATCGATGCTGATCACGAGCACATTGCAGTTAAAGAAGCTAACAACCTAGGTATCCCAGTTTACGCTGTTGTTGATACTAACTCTAACCCAGACGGCATTGACTACATCATTCCTGGTAATGATGATGCAATCCGTGCAGTACAACTTTACCTAAACGCTGTTGCACAAACAGTTGTTGAAGGTCGTAACAAAGATGTTGCTGCTCTTGCTGGCGAAAAAGATGGTTTTGTAGAAGCTGAATAATAGCGGCTCTTAACCATGCTAAATGGGTACATCTTATAAAGTATGTATCGATTGAGTATTAGTTAGCATCAGGGGCCCAATATAGGCCCCTGATTTTTACCTTTTTTCGAACTAACTGAGGAATAGAGAATGGCAACTGTAACTGCTGCTCTAGTAAAAGAACTTCGTGAACGCACAGCTGCGGGCATGATGGAATGTAAAAAAGCTCTTGTTGCTGCTGAAGGCGACATCGAGCTAGCAATTGAAAACATGCGTAAATCTGGCGCAGCGAAAGCAGCTAAAAAAGCTGGTAACGTTGCTGCAGAAGGTACAATCATCATTAAAGAAGCAGCTGGCGTTGCCGCTCTTCTTGAAGTGAACTGCCAAACTGACTTCGTTGCTAAAGATGCAGGTTTCCTTGCATTTGCTAACGAAGTAGCTGAAGTAGCTCTAGCTGAACGTCTAGACATCGCTGCTCTTCAAGCTAAGTTTGAAGACGCACGTATCGCTCTTGTAACTAAGATCGGTGAAAACATCAGCATCCGTCGCGTAGAATTCGTTGAAGGTGTTGCACTAGCTTCTTACCGTCACGGCGAGAAAATCGGTGTAGTTGCTGCTGGTGAAGGCGAAGCTGAAACACTTAAGCACGTTGCTATGCACGTTGCTGCTTCTAAGCCTGACTTCTTGAACCCATCTGACGTACCTGCTGATGTAGTTGCTAAAGAGAAAGCTGTTCAAGTTGAAATCGCTATGAACGAAGGCAAGCCTCAAGAAATCGCTGAGAAAATGGTTATCGGCCGTATGAAGAAATTCACGGGCGAAATCTCTCTAACAGGTCAAGCTTTCATCATGGAACCTAAGAAAACTGTTGGCGATATTCTTAAAGAAAGAAACGCGACAGTAACTAGCTTTGTACGTCTAGAAGTTGGTGAAGGTATCGAGAAAGTAGCTGAAATGAGCTTTGCTGACGAAGTAGCAGCGGTTCAAAAAGGTTAATCCCTTTTGCATGCTTAAATATTAGACCGTAGCCAAGGCTGCGGTCTTTTTACGACAAGCGTTTGATGATTTGCTGTGATCAATAAATATTCATGTTCTAAACTACCTAGAATGTTTATCCATGACCGTTAATCAAAACTATCACTTTTTGGAAGGTAAGCTCCATGACTACAAACCCTAAACCAGCGTATCAACGTATCCTGTTAAAACTGAGTGGCGAAGCGCTACAAGGCGAAGAAGGTTTTGGTATTGACCCTGCAATCCTTGATCGCATGGCTCAAGAAGTAAAAGAATTGGTTGAACTTGGTGTTCAAGTTGGTGTAGTAATTGGTGGTGGTAACCTCTTTAGAGGTGCTGGCCTTGCTGAAGCTGGTATGAACCGTGTTGTTGGCGACCACATGGGTATGCTTGCAACAGTAATGAATGGCCTAGCAATGCGTGATGCACTACACCGTGCATATGTGAATGCTCGTGTTATGTCTGCAATCCCACTTAAAGGTGTTTGTGACGATTACAACTGGGCGGATGCAATCAGCCAACTACGTCATGGCCGCGTTGTGATTTTCTCAGCAGGTACAGGTAACCCATTCTTTACAACAGATTCAGCAGCGTGTTTACGTGGTATTGAAATTGAAGCTGATGTGGTTCTTAAAGCAACGAAAGTAGACGGTGTATACACTGCTGACCCAGTAGCTAACCCTGATGCAGAGTTGTATGATACTCTTTCTTATAACACTATTCTTGAGAAAGAGCTTAAAGTGATGGATTTGGCGGCATTCACGTTAGCGCGTGATCATAAAATGCCAATCCGTGTTTTCAATATGAATAAGCCAGGCGCACTACGTCGCGTGGTTATGGGTGAAACAGAAGGTACATTAATCAGCGATACTGAATAATGTGCATGCCAACATTGCAAACCAGCTGTGATGGCATATCTTATTTAAGCCCAAATTACTTTCTTACTACTAAGAACAAACTTATACCAAGAACATAAGTCAAGGTGATATTGTGATCAACGAGATTAAAACAGACGCGCAAGAGCGCATGGAAAAAAGTGTCGAAGCACTGAAAAATAACCTTATCAAGATTCGTACTGGTCGTGCACACCCAAGTTTGCTTTCTGGTCTTTCTGTAGAGTACTACGGAGCACCAACACCGCTAAATCAAGTAGCAAACGTTGTGGCTGAAGATGCTCGTACTTTAGCTATTACAGTTTTTGACCGTGAGCTTGCTCCTAAAGTTGAAAAAGCAATCTTAACGTCTGATTTGGGTCTAAACCCAATGTCAGCAGGTACGGTAATTCGTGTACCACTTCCTCCACTAACGGAAGAGCGTCGTAAAGACCTAGTTAAAATTGTTCGTGGTGAAGCTGAAGGCGGTCGTGTAGCTATTCGTAATATTCGTCGTGACGCTAACGGTGATCTTAAAGGTCTTCTAAAAGATAAAGAGATCTCTGAAGATGAAGATCGTAAAGCACAAGACGAAATTCAAAAGCTAACTGATGCAGCGATCAAGAAAGTAGATGATACGCTAGCTTCAAAAGAAAAAGAGTTGATGGAAGTATAAATACTTCGCCTCTTTATCTATAAAGCGCTATGTAAATGGCATAGCGCTTTTTTTATTCCAATCATTTCTAAACCACCGAACAGCCTTCTATGTCAAATACTCAGTTATCTACCGAAGCGTTACCTAAACATATTGCCGTTATTATGGATGGCAACGGGCGCTGGGCTGAAGCTCAAGGAAAGCCTCGAGTTTTTGGGCATAAAAATGGGGTTGCTGCAGTAAGAAAAACCATCAGTAGCGCTGCTCGTCTGGGCATTGAAGCTGTTACTCTTTTTGCGTTTAGCAGTGAGAATTGGCGACGTCCTGAAGAAGAAGTTGGCGTATTAATGGAGTTGTTTATCACTGTTTTATCGACAGAGATAAAGAAGCTACACAAGAATAATCTTCGCTTACGTATCATTGGTGACAAAAGTCGCTTCAGTGAACGCTTGCAGAAAAAAATCGCTCAAGCGGAAGAGAAAACCGCAGCCAATACTGGCATGGTGGTTAACATTGCTGCCAATTATGGCGGTAAATGGGACATTACCCAAGCGATGAAGAAAATGGCTTTAGAGGTTGAACAGGGCACACTTAACGCTGATTCAATCAATGAAGATCTTATTACTTCCCACCTTACAATGTCAGACATTCCTGAGGTTGATCTTTTAATTCGCACTGGTGGTGAATGTCGAATAAGTAACTTTATGTTATGGCAACTAGCTTACGCTGAGCTGTACTTTACTCCGGTCTATTGGCCTGAGTTTAGTGAGGATAGCTTAATTGAAGCTGTGACTTGGTTTGTTAACCGTGAACGACGTTTTGGTTGTACCGGTAATCAAATTAAAGCACTGATGGAAAATCAATAAAGGATTCATTAGTTTGAAGCAACGAATTATAACCGCACTTATTTTAGCTCCTCTTGTTATCCTCGGGATTTTCGAGCTTCCGTTGTATTTGTTTATTTTAACCATCGCAGCAGTGACTGGGATAGGTTTCTGGGAGTGGACTCAATTTGTTGAACATAAATCTCGCCAACGAGCACTCATTCCTTCAGTAATCGTAACGCTGATCAGCTTTGTATTGATCGCTTCTGATGCGACTAGTCTTAATACCATTCAACCTATTCACTACTTCATTTTAGGTATTGGTGGCGCTTGGTGGCTTTACTCAAGTGCACTTGCGATTACTTATCCGCGTTCTAGTAAAACGTGGGAACACTCTAATATTTTAAGGCATGCCTTTGGTGTGTTGACGTTACTCCCATTTTTATGGAGCGCTATTTTACTTAGAGCCCAAGGTATTGAGGCTGATGCCCACTATGGCGCAAAGTTGGTTCTATTTGTTTGCTTGATCGTATGGGCTGCTGATAGCGGAGCATACTTTGCTGGACGCGCTTTTGGTAAGCGTAAAATGGCACCATCGGTAAGCCCGAACAAAACGGTCGAAGGGCTGATTGGCGGAATTATTACAGCTCTCGTTGTTGCGTGGTTTACTGCAAAGTGGTTTGGTTTAGAGTTCTCTAGCCCCGCAGTGATGATCATTATTACCTTGGTTACGGTGATTATTTCAGTTCTTGGCGATCTTGTTGAAAGTATGTTTAAGCGCGTGTCGGGCATTAAAGACAGTAGTAATATTATACCGGGTCACGGTGGTGTATTAGACCGAATTGATAGCTTAACGGCTGCTTTCCCTGTTTTTGCTCTTCTTTACTTTATTTTTTAGAAGCACTGACTTTAATAAAAGATCAGTCTTTCTGAAAGAAAGTAATTTTTAAACCAATGGGTATCTTTGTATACCTATTGTCTGACTTTTGTACTACACAATCTATAGTCACAACTATTACGGTTTCAACTATTTATGGTTTCAACTACGCGTAAGCTAACAATTTTAGGTGCCACAGGATCCATTGGCGCAAGTACTTTAAAAGTTGTCGAGCAGAATCCGGAACAGTTTTCTATCGTGGCTCTTGCCGCGAGTCGAAATGTTGAGAAAATGCTAGAGCTTTGCCGCAAGTGGCAACCCAAATACGCTGTTATGGCCGATATGGATGCCGCTCAAAGGCTGAAAGCACAGTTAGCGTCAACTCACCCTCTGATTGAAGTGTTAGCCGGAGAAGAGGCTACTTGTCACGTCGCTGAATTTGGTGAAGTTGACACCGTGATGGCAGCCATTGTTGGTGCTGCTGGTCTACTCCCGACCATGGCGGCTATTAAGGCAGGCAAACGAGTACTACTTGCTAACAAAGAAGCGCTAGTGATGTCTGGGCAACTTTTTGTTGATGCAGTCAAAGTGCATGGCGCAGAGTTATTGCCAGTCGATAGCGAGCACAATGCTATCTTTCAATGCCTACCTAATGAAATACAAACCAACCTTGGACACTGCGATCTAAAGCAGCATGGCATTTCACATATTTTACTTACAGGTTCCGGTGGCCCTTTCCGTTATAGTGATGTCGCTTCATTAGCGCAGGTGACCCCAGAACAAGCTATCGCTCACCCTAATTGGTCAATGGGTCCAAAGATCTCAGTTGATTCTGCGACAATGATGAATAAGGGGCTTGAATACATTGAAGCCAAATGGCTATTTAATGCCACTGAACCTGAATTAAAAGTTATTATTCATCCTCAATCTGTTATTCACTCTATGGTTCAGTACCTTGATGGTTCTGTGATTGCGCAAATGGGCGCGCCTGATATGGCGACACCAATCGCTTCAGCCATGGCGTATCCGGCAAGAGTCCCTTCTAGTGTTTCAGCTTTAGATTTTACTCGTTTAGGTGAACTTACTTTTCTAGAGCCTGACTATTCTCGCTATCCTTGTTTAAAATTGGCTATCGATGCTTGCTTTGAAGGCCAGCATTTAACCACAGCTCTTAATGCTGCAAATGAGATTAATGTGGACGCATTTTTACAAGGTAGACTCGGTTTTACTGACATAGCCCGTATTAATGAAATGGTAATGTCCAAAGTATGTGCAACTGACTCTTATTTAGAGCCTTTAGACTTGGAAACCTTACTTGAGGTAGATAAAATGGCGCGACATATGACAAATCAGATATTACGAGAGCGTACAGCATGACTGGAATATTATGGAACTTTGCCTCGTTTGTCATTGCGCTGAGCATACTCGTAGCCGTACATGAATTCGGCCACTTTTGGGTTGCCCGCCGTTGTGGCATCAAGGTTGAAAAGTTCTCCATTGGCTTTGGTAAGTCGATTTGGAAAAAAGTCGCAAAAGATGGTACTGAATATAGCCTTTCGATGATTCCGCTCGGTGGTTATGTGAAAATGGTCGACACCCGTGTCGATGATATATCGCCAGAACAATACCATATTGCGTTTGATAAGAAGCCTTTACTACAACGAACAGCGGTAGTGGCTGCAGGTCCTTTGTTCAACTTTGCCTTTGCTATTTTCGCATATTGGTTAGTTTTTCTGATTGGTGTGCCAGCGGTTAAGCCTGTTGTAGGAGAAGTGACACCATACTCAATTGCTGCAAATGCAGGTTTAGAACCGGGTATGGAGCTTACTGCAGTATCTGGCGTCAAAACTGTAGATTGGGAATCCGTCAATATGGGCATTATTGCGCATATTGGTGACGATAAGCTTACTTTCACAGTTTCTGATGAAAACGGCATTGGTGTGGCTAAAATTAAGACACTTGATTTAACCGAATGGAACTTTGATCCAGAAACAGAGTCTGCTATGGGGACATTAGGTTTTCGTCCTTATACGCCAGAGGTATCGATGACGCTAGCAAATGTCTCTGACAATAGTGCAGGAGAACGAGCTGGGCTTTTAGTTGGCGATACTTTGGTTGCGGTAAATGGTGTTGAATTAGAAAACTGGAAGCAACTTGTTGAGTCGATTCAGGGGAATCCAGAGAAAGCCGTCGAGCTGAAGATTGATAGAGATGGTGAATCTTTGTTGATGACTCTAACGCCAGATAGGCGCGATGACCGCCAAGGAAAAACGATAGGTTTTGCTGGAATTGGTTCGGAAGTCTCAGAATGGCCGGAAAAATATCGATTTGAGCTGCAATATGGTGTATTTGAATCTATCGGCAAGTCGATTGAAAAAACAGGTCAAGTCATTGGATTGACCGCAACGATGCTGAAAAAGCTTGTTGTTGGTGATATTGGCTTGAATAATTTAAGCGGTCCTATTTCAATTGCTAAAGGTGCTGGTACTACCGCTGATTATGGCTTGGTGTACTTTTTAGGATTTTTAGCGTTAATTAGTATTAATTTGGGCATTATTAACCTAGTGCCGTTGCCAATGCTTGATGGTGGCCACCTACTATTTTTTGCTATCGAAGCAATCATTCGTCGCCCAGTACCAGAGAAGGTACAAGAGATGGGTTTCCGAATTGGTGGTGTAATTATTTTGTCAGTTATGGCAATTGCAATATTTAATGATTTTTCTCGCCTGTAAGCAGGGCTCAGGTTGTAGTGCAGTAAAGGAATAACTTAAAAAAATATGGCGATTAAAAAGATTCTATTTGCAACCTTGTTAGCGACAAGTGTTTCAGCAAATGGCGCAGAGAACTTTGTTGTTCAAGACATACAAATTGAAGGTTTACAACGTGTTGCACTTGGTGCCGCGCTGTTACAGATGCCAGTTCGAATCGGAGATGACATCGACAGCCAGAACGTTGCTGAGATCATTAAATCTCTTTATGCGTCAGGCAACTTTGAGGATGTACAAGTCCTTCGTGATAACGACGTCTTGGTTATTCAGGTTAAAGAGCGCCCGACGATTGCGAGCATCTCTTTTTCTGGTAACAAAGCGATTAAAGAAGAGCAGCTACAGCAAAACCTTGATGCTTCTGGTATCCGACAAGGTGAAGCGCTTGATCGCACAACACTATCGAATATAGAAAAAGGTCTTGAAGACTTCTATTACAGCGTAGGTAAATACAACGCAACGGTTCAAGCTGTTGTTACACCATTGCCACGTAACCGTTCTGATCTAAAATTTGTTTTTACTGAAGGTGTATCAGCTAAGATAAAACAGATTAACTTTATCGGAAACGAAGTTTTTGAGGATAAAGAGCTTGTAGGACGTTTTAATCTAAACGTTGATGTCGCGTGGTGGAATTTCCTCGCGGATGATAAGTACCAAAAGCAAGTGCTTGCGGGCGATATCGAAGCGCTACGTTCATTTTACCTAGATCGTGGCTACTTGAAATTTCAAGTAGACTCGACGCAAGTTGCAATCTCGCCAGATAAGAAAGGTGTATACATTACACTTGGCGTTGATGAAGGTGATGCTTACACCATTAGTGGTGTGGATTTCCGCGGTGAACTAATTGGTAAAAAGTCTGAATTTGAAGAGATGGTGCCATTTGAAGATGGCTCCGTTTATAACGGCTCCTCAGTAACGCAGCTTGAAGAAGAGATTAAGCGTGTTCTTGGTGAAGCGGGTTATGCGTATCCCCAAGTAAGAACCATGCCTGAGTTTAATGATGAAACGAACGAAGTTTCTTTGATCATTAATGTCGAAGCAGGTAACCGAATCTACGTTCGAGATATTCGTTTTATTGGTAATAATTCGACACGTGATGAAGTTATGCGTCGTGAAATGCGTCAAATGGAAGGAAGCTGGCTCAACTCTAAATCGATTGAAACCGGTAAAACACGTTTGAATCGTCTAGGTTTCTTCGAGACTGTTGATGTACAAACCGTTCGTGTTCCTGGTAGTGAAGATCAGGTTGATCTTGTCTATAACGTAAAAGAAGCGAACTCCGGAAGTATTAACTTTGGTGTTGGTTACGGTACCGAATCTGGTGTGAGCTTCCAAGTTGGTCTTCAGCAAGATAACTTCATTGGTTCAGGTAACCGTGTTGGTATCAACGCAATGATGAACGATTACCAAAAGAACATTAGCTTAGATTATCGAGACCCATACTGGACGCTTGATGGTGTGAGTCTTGGTGGTAAAGTCTTCTATAACGAATTTGAAGCATCTGAAGCGGGTATTGTCGATTATACCAACGAAAGTTATGGCGTAAGTATGACGCTAGGTAGTTGGGCAAATGAGCTTAACTTCTTCGAACTTGGCTCAGGTTATACGCACAACAAGATTGGTAACTTGTCTCCATATCTACAAGTTGAGCAGTTCTTAGCGTCTCAAGAGAGCAATATCGATAGCGATGGTGCACTGAATACCAACGACTTTGATATCAACATCTCTTGGACTCGTAATAACTTGAACCGTGGTTATTTCCCAACAGCGGGTAATCACCAACGTGCATTTTATAAAATGACCGTACCTGGTTCTGACGTACAGTACTTTAAAGTTCAGTACGATATCAGACAGTACTTTGAGCTGACTCAGAAAGGTGATTTTACATTATTGATGCGTGGTCGTTTAGGTTACGGTAATGGTTATGGTCAAACGGATGGACAAGATAACTTGTTCCCATTCTATGAAAACTACTATGCGGGTGGCTTTACAACCTTGCGTGGTTTTGGCTCAAACTCGGCAGGCCCGAAAGCGGTTTATCGTGATTACTCAGGCTCAAACAATGGTAATGATACCGCAACCGATGACTCAGTTGGTGGTAACGCGATTGCTCTGGCAAGTTTAGAGTTGATTGTACCAACGCCATTTGCCTCTGATGAAGTACGTAGTCAAATCCGTACGAGCTTCTTTGTCGATGCAGCAAGTGTTTGGGATACCGAATTTGATTATCGTGACTCTGGCGCTGATTATGGTAGCCAGTACTATTACGATTACTCTGATCCAACCAATTACCGTGCGTCTTATGGCGTAGCATTACAGTGGATGTCACCGATGGGCCCTCTGGTCTTCTCATTGGCATCTCCAATTAAGAGTTACGAAGGCGATGACAAAGAAACATTTACCTTCACTATTGGCAGAACCTTCTAATAAAGGAAACTATTTTGAAAAATATCATGAAAGCGGCTGGTGTTAGCCTTGTTGTATTAAGTTCTTCTATGTTTGCACACGCAGCAGAAGCGGCTCAAAAAGTAGGTTATGTTAACTCAGCTCAAATTTTCCAAGCACTTCCTCAACGTGAAGTTGTGCTGCAAAAAATGCAAGAAGAGTTCAAAGACAGAGCGGCTGAGCTGCAAGCTATTCAAGCTGAAGCACAGACAAAGATTGAAAAGCTAAACCGTGATGGTGAGCTTTTAGGTCCTGATGAAGTAGAAAAACTACGTATTGAAATCAGCCAGCTAGACAGCAACTTTAAGATCAAAGGCAAAGCGCTCGAAAAAGCGTCTGCTCGCCGTGAAGCTGAAGAGAAACAAAAATTGTTTCAGCTGATCCAAGGCGCAGTAGAAAAAGTAGCTGAGAAAGAAGGCTATGACATCATCATTGAAGCTCAAGCTCTGCAATACGCGAAGCCTGAGTTCAATATCTCTGAAAAAGTTATTGAATCACTAAAATAGATAATATGCTGAAATTAACCTTAGCCGAACTGGCAACCGTAACCGGTGGTGAGCTACATGGAGACGCTAATGCAGTCGTTTCGTCTGTCGCTCCTATGGACAAAGCTGGGGAAGGTAGCGTTACCTTCCTATCTAACGTTAAATACGCGAAGCACCTAGCTGATTGTCATGCGACAGTGGTCATGCTCAAAGAAGCGCAGCGTGAACACTTTCACGGTAATGTGTTAGTCGTTGATGATCCGTATGTGGCTTTCGCTAAAGTTGCTCAAGCACTCGATACCACGCCAAAGGCAGCTAACGGGATTGCTCCATCGGCTGTGATAGCTGAAGATGCAACCATTGGTGCTAATGTTTCAATCGGTGCGAATGCAACAATTGAGTCTGGTGTGACACTTGGTGATAACGTAGTTATTGGTGCAGGCTGTTTTATTGGTAAGAATGCATCAATAGGGGCAAAGACTCAGCTTTGGGCTAACGTTTCTATCTATCACGGTGTCAATATTGGTAGTGACTGCCTAATCCAGTCTAATACCGTGATTGGTTCAGATGGCTTTGGTTATGCTAATGAAAAAGGTGAGTGGATTAAAATCCCTCAGCTAGGCACGGTTAGTGTTGGTAACCGAGTTGAGATCGGAGCATGTACGACGATTGACCGTGGCGCATTAGACAATACGATCATCGAAGACAATGTGATTCTCGATAACCAAATCCAAATCGCCCATAACGTTCAGATCGGATATGGTACAGCGATTGCGGGTGGTACTATTATCGCTGGCAGCACGACTATTGGTAAGTATTGCATTATTGGTGGCGGTACGGTAATTAACGGCCATATCGAAATTGTTGATGGTGTGACAATTACTGGCATGGGAATGGTAATGCGAGGCATCTCTGAAAAGGGTATGTACTCATCAGGTATTCCTTTGCAACCAAACAGAGAGTGGCGAAAAACGGCAACTCGTGTTCATCGAATTGACGAGATGAATAAGCGTTTGAAGGCTGTTGAGAAAAAAATAGCACCGAAAGCGGAATCCTAATTCCAGTTTTCTTGCAAAAGGCTCGCGAAAAGCGAGTCTTTTTCGTCTATCATATTGACCAATAATAGATGGACCCATAATTTTTTAAGCTTTACGGCTTTTAGTTTTACAAGATAGGAATATGACTTTGACTAGTGAAAATAAAACGATGAACATTACTGAAATTCAGGAGTTACTTCCTCATCGCTACCCATTTTTGTTGATCGACCGTGTAACCGATTATCAAGAAGAAAAGCACTTAACGGCGATTAAAAATGTATCAGTAAACGAACCACAGTTCACCGGTCATTTTCCTCAAATGCCAGTCTTCCCTGGCGTGCTAATCTTAGAAGCAATGGCGCAAGCTACAGGCTTACTTGGTTTTAAATCTTTTGGCGCACCCGCCGATAATGAGCTTTACTACTTCGCAAGCGTTGATAAAGCAAAATTCCGCAAGCCTGTAGTGCCTGGCGACCAAATGATTATTAAAGTAGAGTTTATTAAAGAGCGCCGTGGTATTGCTGCCTTTACTGGTGTTGCAACGGTTGACGGCGAAGTTGTTTGTTCTGCCGAGCTAAAATGTGCTCGTCGAGAGTTCTAATATGATTCATGAATCCGCTAAAATTCACCCATCAGCAGTCATTGAAGGTGATGTGACAATCGAAGCTAACGTTATTGTTGGCCCGTTTACTTACATTTCAGGCAAAGTGTTTATTGGTGAGAATACCGAAGTTATGTCGCATATTGTCATTAAAGGCAATACGACTATTGGTAAAGATAATCGCATCTTCCCGTACGCGATTATTGGTGAAGAGAACCAAGATAAGAAATACGGTGGCGAAGAGACGACTGTCGTGGTTGGCGATCGTAACGTCATCAGAGAAAGTGTTCAGATCCATCGTGGAACTACGCAAGATAAAGCGACCACTGTGATTGGTGACGATAACTTGCTTTGTGTGAATGCTCACATTGCACACGATGTTATTGTTGGTAATCAAACTCACATCGGTAATAACGCTATTTTAGGTGGCCATGTGACGGTAGGCGATTACGCTGGTGTTATGGCGCTGTCTGCGATTCACCCTTTCTGTTCAATTGGTGCTTACGCATATATTGGCGGCTGCTCTGCGGTTGTCCAAGACGTGCTACCGTATGTGTTAGCGCAAGGTAACCACGCAACACCATTTGGGTTGAACTTAGTTGGTTTGAAGCGTAACGGTTTTGAAAGAACGGAAATCCGAGCACTACAAAAAGCGTATAAAGAGATCTACCGAACTGGTAAGACTCTAGAAGAAGCGAAGCCAACATTAATTGAAATGGCTGAAGAGTTCTCTTCTATTAAACCGATGCTAGACATGCTTGAAAATTCGGAACGTGGCATTATTCGATAATAATTATCGACGAGTGCCACTAAAAGATCGCTGCTCTCCGGCGATCTTTTTTGTTTTAGGTAGCAATGAAATTGAGTGTTCATACCACGCGAAAATATTGTATAGGACGATATGATGAAAACAGATAGACCACTACGAATTGGCATTGTTGCTGGTGAGTTATCAGGTGATACTTTAGGTGAAGGCTTTATTCGCTCGGTTAAGGCGAAATATCCGGATGCTGAGTTTGTTGGTATAGGTGGTCCAAAAATGATCGCTCAAGGCTGTGAGTCCCTATTTGATATGGAAGAGCTTGCGGTCATGGGTTTGGTTGAAGTTCTTGGCCGTTTAACACGCTTGCTTAGTGTGAAAAAACAGTTGGTACAGTATTTCGTTCAAAATCCTGTTGATGTTTTCGTTGGAATAGATGCTCCTGACTTTAATCTTAGATTAGAGAAAACGCTCAAGGACAAAGGTATTAAAACCGTCCATTATGTTAGTCCTTCTGTTTGGGCTTGGCGACCAAAGCGCATCTTTAAAATCGACGCTGCAACAGACCTAGTTTTAGCTTTCTTGCCATTCGAAAAAGCGTTTTACGATAAATATAATGTCGCCTGTGAGTTCATTGGGCATACATTAGCTGATGCGATTCCTTTGGTTAGCGATCAGTTTCAAGCCCGTGAATTACTAGGCTTAGAGCAAGATCGTAAGTGGTTGGCGGTACTGCCGGGGAGTCGTGGTGGTGAAGTCGGTCTAATTGCAAAGCCATTTATTGAAACCTGCCAACGCATTCATACAAAGTACCCTAATATGGGATTTGTGGTTGCAGCGGTCAATAAAAAGCGCCGCGAACAGTTTGAAGCGATTTGGAAAGAGACTGCACCTGAGCTTGAGTTTGTCACTATTGAAGATACGGCTCGTAACGTGATGACTGCCTCTGATGCTGTACTACTTGCCTCTGGTACAGTCGCTCTTGAATGCATGTTAGTTAAGCGTCCAATGGTTGTTGGTTATCAGGTGAATAAACTGACCGGTTGGATTGCACAAAAGCTATCGATAACCGAATTTGTCTCGTTACCAAATGTCTTAGCGGGCAAAGAATTAGTAAAAGAGTTTATCCAAGAGGAGTGTCACCCCGATTTCCTTTATCCTGCAATGGAGAGGGTATTGGAAAGTGATAATTCTGAATTGATTGAGAAATTTACAGAAATGCATCAATGGATCCAAAAAAATGCGGATCAACAAGCTGCAACTGCAGTACTAAAACTAATAGAGAAATAGCATGGCAATCGCACCTAAAAAAGAGCTTCCTCCATTTGAGTACCCCCAAGGTTACCAGTTAATTGCTGGCGTGGACGAAGTAGGGCGCGGGCCACTTGTTGGTGATGTGGTGACTGCAGCCGTTATCTTAGATCCTAATAACCCGATTGAAGGGCTTAACGATTCTAAAAAACTATCGGAAAAGAAACGCCTAGCGCTGCTTCCCGAAATAAAAGAGAAAGCACTTGCTTGGTCTGTAGGGCGCTGCTCTCCCGAAGAAATTGATGAGATCAATATCTTACAAGCGACAATGGTAGCGATGCAAAGAGCGGTTTCTGGCCTTTCTACCAAGCCTGATTTGACATTGATTGATGGCAACAAAGTCCCTAAGCTCGAGATGGACGCACAAGCCGTTGTTAAAGGGGATTTGCGAGTAGCAGAGATAAGTGCCGCTTCTATCATTGCTAAAGTGGTTCGTGACCAAGAGATGGAAGAGTTAGATAAACTTCATCCTCAATTTGGGTTTGCCAAACACAAAGGCTACCCTACTAAAGCACACCTAGCAGCGATTGAAGAGTTTGGTGTCATCAAAGGGTACCGTAAAAGCTTCAAACCAGTAAAACGCGTTCTTGGTATTGAATAGCTCGGTATTGAAAACCTGATTTTGTTTCACCAGGAATAGTGCCACTCAGTGCTCGATTAAATCAGTCAGCCTCTTTATTCCTTTAGCTAATAACGTAAAATAGCGTTAGCTTCTACTCAATATGATATTAACGGCATCAAATAAACAGCGATGCCGCTTAGGAAAACATTCATGTCAGATCCAAAGTTTATACACCTTCGTGTTCACAGTGACTTTTCCATGGTCGACGGCTTGTCAAAAGTCCCGCCATTGGTGAAAAAAGTGGCTGAGATGGGCATGCCTGCAATGGCACTGACAGACTTTACCAATTTATGTGGCTTAGTTAAGTTCTATGGAACAGCGCATAATTGTGGTGTTAAACCGATTATTGGTGCTGATTTTTTGGTTAAATCCAAAGAGTTAGGTGATGAATTTTCTAAGCTAACCATATTAGCTTTCAATAATGTAGGTTATAAAAATTTAACCCTTTTAATATCTAAAGCTTACCTACGCGGACAAGTGCTGCATCAAACCGTTATTGATAAAGAGTGGCTGATTGAGCTATCAGAAGGGCTAATTGTTCTCTCTGGTGGTAAGAGTGGCGATATCGGTAAAGCGTTGTTGAAAGGCAATAACGAACTCGTTGAAGAGTGTGTTGCCTTTTATAAAACCCATTTTGCGGACCGATTTTATTTAGAACTCACTCGTACTGGGCGTGTTGATGAAGAGACCTATCTTCATTTTGCTGTTGAATTGGCTGAACAGCGCGATCTTCCCGTGGTTGCGACTAATGAAGTGGTATTTTTAACGGATGATTTATTCGAAGCACATGAAATTCGTGTTGCCATTCATGATGGTTTCACAATTGAAGATCCAAGACGCCCAAAAAACTACAGTGCGCAGCAATACCTTCGCAGCGAAGAAGAGATGTGTGAGCTATTTGCCGATATCCCTGAAGCGCTGCAAAACAGTGTTGAAATCGCAAAGCGTTGTAATGTTACTGTGCGACTTGGTGAGTACTTTCTGCCTAACTTCCCAACCGAAGGGTTGAAGATAGAAGACTTTTTGATTAAGAAGTCTCAAGAAGGTCTAGAACGACGCTTGGCGTTCTTATTTCCTGATGAAGAGGTTCGAGCACAAAGACGCCCTGAGTACGATGAACGCCTAGCGATTGAGTTAGAAGTAGTTAATAACATGGGTTTTCCGGGTTATTTCTTGATCGTAATGGAGTTCATCCAGTGGTCAAAAGATAACGATGTCCCTGTTGGCCCTGGTCGTGGTTCTGGTGCTGGCTCTTTGGTTGCTTATGCGTTGGATATTACAGATCTCGATCCGTTGGAATACGACTTACTGTTCGAACGTTTCTTAAACCCAGAACGTGTATCAATGCCCGATTTTGATATCGATTTCTGCATGGATAAGCGTGATTTGGTTATCGACCACGTTGCTGAAATGTATGGTCGTGATGCGGTATCTCAAATCATCACTTTCGGTACGATGGCGGCAAAAGCGGTTATTCGAGATGTAGGTCGAGTTCTTGGTCACCCCTTCGGATTTGTTGACCGACTTTCTAAGCTGATTCCGCCTGATCCGGGAATGACACTAAGTAAGGCGTTTGAAGCTGAGCCGGCATTGCCAGAGCTTTATAACAACGATGATGAAGTTAAAGAACTGATTGATAAGTGTCGTATCCTCGAAGGGTGTACTCGAAACGCTGGTAAGCACGCGGGTGGTGTTGTTATCTCACCAACGACAATTACCGATTTTGCACCTATCTACGCCGATGCAGAGGGTAATTTCCCAGTAACCCAATTCGACAAAAACGACGTCGAAACAGCGGGTTTGGTTAAATTCGACTTCTTGGGCTTGCGTACATTAACGATCATCGACTGGGCACTTGGGTTAGTCAACCCTCGTCTTGCGAAGGAAGGCAAAGACCCAATACGCATTGAATCTATTCCACTTGACGACCAAGCGTCGTTTAACCTGTTACAAAACTCAGAAACAACGGCCGTCTTCCAGCTTGAATCACGCGGAATGAAAGACCTGATTAAACGTCTTCAGCCGGATAGTTTCGAAGATATTATCGCATTAGTAGCCCTGTTTAGACCCGGACCTTTGCAATCAGGCATGGTTGATAACTTTATCGACCGTAAGCATGGAAGAGAAGCTGTATCGTACCCTGATGAAACATGGCAACATGAGTCGCTAAAGGAAACCCTTGAGCCGACCTATGGCATCATCTTGTACCAAGAACAAGTTATGCAAATCGCTCAGATCTTAGCGGGTTATACGCTTGGCGGTGCTGATATGCTCCGTCGTGCGATGGGTAAGAAAAAACCAGAAGAGATGGCGAAACAGCGTGGTACCTTTAAAGAAGGTGCGATTGCTAACGGTGTTGATGGCGAGTTGTCGATGAAGATCTTCGACTTGGTTGAGAAGTTCGCCGGTTATGGTTTTAACAAATCTCACTCTGCCGCTTACGCATTAGTCTCTTACCAGACACTATGGCTCAAAACGCACTATCCAGCTGAGTTTATGGCAGCAGTAATGACTGCGGATATGGATAACACCGAAAAAGTCATTGGTTTGGTGGATGAATGTATTCGAATGAAGCTAAAATTGCTTCCACCTGACATCAACGCCGGCCTATACCGTTTCAATGTCGATGAAACTGGTGCGATTGTTTATGGTATCGGGGCGATTAAAGGGGTAGGTGAAGGCCCTATTGAAGCAATTTTGGAAGCTCGTGATCGTGGTGGCTACTTTAAGGACCTGTTTGATTTCTGTGCTCGTATCGATCTTAAAAAGGTCAATAAGCGTGTAATTGAAAAGCTAATATACGCAGGTGCGCTTGATAGGCTTGGTCCACATCGTGCAGCTTTGATGGCATCTTTAAAAGATGCAGTAAAAGGGGCGAGTCAACATCACCAAGCTGAGGCGTTTGGCCAAAGTGATATGTTTGGTGTTTTGACTGAAGAAGCTGACGTTATTGAACATAAGTACACCAAAGTTGAACCTTGGCCTGAAAAGGTATGGTTAGAAGGAGAGCGAGATACACTTGGTCTTTACCTAACTGGTCACCCGATCAACGCTTATTTGAAAGAGCTGACAAAGTACACCAGTTGCCGATTAAAAGATGCAACGCCGACAAGACGAGATCAATCGGTTACAATCGCAGGGTTAGTGATCGCGGCTAGAGTGATGACAACCAAACGTGGAACTCGAATTGGTTTGATGACGATTGACGATCGATCTGGACGCATGGAAGTGATGTTGTACTCAGATATGCTCGATCGCTATGCAGAATTGCTAGAAAAAGATAAAATTTTGGTCATTTCGGGACAGGTCAGCTTTGATGATTTCAATGGTGGTCTTAAAATGTCAGCGCGCGAATTGTTGGATTTAGGAACTGCCCGAGAAAAATACGCTCGAGGTCTATCGGTTTCAATCAATGAATCTCAAATAAACAACCAATTTTTTGAGCGCTTTAGCCAAATTCTAGAGCCTCACCGAGCAGGGACTGTCCCTGTCAATATATATTACCAACGACTAGATGCACGGGCTAGATTAACGCTCGGTACAGAATGGCGAGTAACGCCAAGTGATATATTACTGGACGAATTGAAACAGCTACTTGGACGTAACCAAGTAGAACTGGAATTTAACTAAAATTTAGCCTCAAATAAGACGCTAAGTAGATAAAGGATCAATAGATGAGCCTCAACTTTCTTGAATTTGAAAAGCCAATTGCTGAACTAGAAGCAAAAATTGAAGCTTTACGTGACGTATCTCGCCATGGCGGTGATACTGCCGTTGATTTAGATAAAGAAATTCAGCAGCTTGAAAAGAAAAGTTTAGAACTTAAGAAGAAAGTTTTTAGTGATTTAAGTGCATGGGAAACAGCTCAGGTGGCTCGCCACCCATTACGTCCTTACACACTTAACTACGTAGAAAGCGTATTCACAGAGTTTGAAGAGTTGGCTGGCGATCGAGCTTTTGCTGATGATAAAGCGATAGTTGGTGGTATTGCCCGTTTAGACGGTCGCCCAGTGATGGTCATCGGTCATCAAAAAGGTCGTGAAACGAAAGAGAAAGTGAAACGTAACTTTGGTATGCCTAAGCCAGAAGGTTACCGTAAGGCACTGCGCCTTATGGAAATGGCAGAACGTTTCAAAATGCCGATTATTACCTTTATCGATACAGCGGGTGCATACCCAGGTGTTGGTGCCGAAGAGCGTGGACAATCGGAAGCGATCGCTAAAAACCTAAAAGTGATGGCGGGCTTGAAAGTGCCTGTTATCTGTAACGTAGTTGGTGAAGGCGGTTCAGGTGGTGCATTGGCTATCGGTGTTGGTGATTACGTTAACATGCTTCAATATTCAACCTACTCAGTGATTTCACCTGAAGGCTGTGCTTCTATATTATGGCGTGATTCAGACAAAGCACCACAAGCAGCTGAAGCAATGGGTCTTATTGCACCTCGCTTGAAAGAGCTTGAGCTAATTGATGAGATTATCGAAGAGCCATTAGGTGGCGCACACCGTAACTACGCTGAAGTATCACAGAACATCAAAGCAACACTGGTTAAACAGTTAGCTGAACTCGAGCAGTTTGACCACGAGTCACTACTTGAGCGTCGCTACCAGCGTTTGATGAGCTATGGTTACTGTAGCTAAGTCTTTGTCCTGATTTCAGGGTAATTAGAGAAAAGAGTTAACCTTGTTAGCTCTTTTTTTATGCCTGTCATTTGGCGGTTGTATCAGCTTCAAGTAAAATAGGCTGCTCTATCGATCACTCGAGTATATTCATGAGTCACCTTTATTCACTCTTTTCTCAAGTCATTGCACGCCATGTGCAAGCAAACTCTCGCTTAGTGCTTGGCTTAAGTGGTGGTGTTGACTCGCGAGTATTGCTAGAGCTATTGGCCCAATATAACACTCAAACAGATAACGAATGTTTAGCGGTTTATGTCCATCATGGCTTAAGTACAAACGCTGACATGTGGGCAAGTCAATGCCAGAAGTGGTGTGATGAATTAACCATCCCCTTATTCATCGAACGAGTCACTTTGAATGTAGGCAAAGGCCAAAGTATTGAAAAGCTTGCGCGAGATGCACGTTATATGGCACTTGCTAAACATATAGACTCAGGGGGCCTGCTGCTCACCGGACAGCATAGTGATGATCAAGTTGAAACCTTTTTGCTCGCACTAAAAAGAGGAAGCGGCCCCAAGGGGTTATCCTCAATGGCTGAGTGTATGCCTTTTCAAAACGGCTTCCAGATTAGACCGCTTCTTGGTGCAACACGACAAGAAATCGAACAGTATGCTCATCAGAAAAAATTAGAGTGGGTCGAAGATGAAAGTAATCAAGATATACGCTTTGATAGAAATTTCATTCGTCACTCGATCACTCCTTCGCTGATTGAACGCTGGCCCTCTTTTCATCAATCAGTGCAAAGAAGTGCCGCTTTATGTGCGGAACAAGAGAGGCTACTGGATGAGCTACTACAGCCAGCTTTAGATAACATGATTGAACCAGATAATGGCTTGAGCTTGCCATTGCTAACCACTCAAAGCCTACTTGCGCAGCAGCGTCTCATCAGGATGTGGTTTGAGCATTGTGGTTTTCTCATGCCAAGTCGCCAACATTTAGATCTTATTATCGACCAAGTCATCGGTGCTCAAGCGGATGCAAACCCACAACTTCAAGTTGTTAATGGTCAGGTAAGGCGTTTTAACCAATGCTTATACCTAGTAAATCAAATGGAAGATGTAAGCGGCTGGACTGGAGATTTGGTTCTAAATACCCCGTTACAGCTTCCTGACGGGCTGGGTGAGATAAGCTTATCTTCGATGAAATCGTCTACGAAGCCTCTGACTTCGAAAAGTCAGGATCGCAAATCGGTGTCTATTTTCATACGTGGGGACTACAAAGGTGAGTTAGAGGTTATTTTTGAACCTCAGGGGTTATCTGCTCACCCTGAATCCAGAAGCCACAGTCGTAAACTCAAAAAGCTGTTTCAAGAATATAATATTCCGAGCTGGCTGAGACGTAGAACACCTATCATACTAAATGAAAATAAAGTTGTAGCGGTGATGGGACTTTTTGTAGACAAGCTTTATCAAGGGCAAGACTGTGAAGTAATCTGGAGCAAAAGTTAGGATTTTGTGTACAATTAGCAAAACAAAAAGTCGTATTAAAATAAGAACAGGGAAAAGCAATGAAAAATGTAGCAATTGGTTTGATTTTGGGTTTGGGACTATTAAGTGGCAATGCTCTAGCTGGAGACGCTGCAGCTGGTAAAGCTAAAGCTGCAATTTGTGCTGCTTGTCACGGAGCAGATGGTATGGCGATGATTCCGGGTTACCCGCACCTTAAAGGCCAAAATGAACAGTATCTTATCTCTTCACTAAAAGCCTATAAAAACAAAGAGCGTAACGGTGGCAATGCTTTAGTTATGCAACCACAAGCTAGCATGTTAAGTGATGACGATATCGCTAACCTGGCTGCTTACTACTCAAGTTTGAAGTAGGTAAGTTTTATATTTTAAGCCCAAGCTTTTTGCTTGGGCTTTTTGTTAGCTAATATTCAACGTATTGATTGTTGGTTTTAGCTAGTCAATAATAGATAAACTGTTGACCTTTAAGGGATGAAGATGAAAAAAATTGAAGCCATTATTAAACCATTTAAGTTGGATGATGTTCGTGAAGCACTGGCGGAAGTTGGTATTACTGGCATGACTGTTTCTGAAGTGAAAGGATTTGGTCGTCAAAAAGGGCACACAGAGTTATATCGTGGTGCAGAGTACATGGTCGATTTTCTTCCTAAAGTAAAATTGGAAATCGTCGTAACTGATGATGTTGCTGACCAATGTGTAGATTCAATCATTGAAACAGCTCAAACTGGCAAGATTGGTGACGGTAAGATTTTCATCACTGATATTGAACGTGTGGTACGTATTCGTACTGGCGAAGAAGATGAAGACGCAATCTAGGGGCCATTTGGCTCCTTTATTTTTTTAGATCAAGTTTACTTATACACCTAGTGTTTAGCGAAGTTAATATGAAACAAAAGTACCTATTATATCTAACGTTAATACTCGGTTTATTAGGTACATTTAGTTTAATTGGCACAATAGCCAGTTACTCAATATTTAATGTTTCAGAAACCCCGAGTGTT
This sequence comes from Vibrio kyushuensis, assembly GCF_050337325.1. Taxonomy (NCBI): domain Bacteria; kingdom Pseudomonadati; phylum Pseudomonadota; class Gammaproteobacteria; order Vibrionales; family Vibrionaceae; genus Vibrio; species Vibrio kyushuensis. Next base: position 152,146 of record NZ_JAKJSV010000003.1, on the reverse strand, counting down.
ACCAACCTTTCCTCTGAGAGTACTCTCAAACTTCAATGCCACCAAGAAACCTCTGTTACCGCGATTGATAACAATGGCCAGCTCGATGTTTTAGTATGGAATATTTATAAGCAAAATCGTTTAAATTGGCACGAAGCGTTAACCGCTTTTTCGCAATCGGCTCAGCTAATCTTACTACAAGAAGCCAGTATGACAGAGTCATTAAAAGGTTGGGTACTAGATAAAGGTTGGCAGGGTAATCAAGTGGAGGCTTTTAAGGCATTTGATGTATCTTCAGGTGTGCTAACGATTGCAGCAAGTTCCCCTGCATTGGCGTGTGCGTACTTAGAGCTCGAGCCATGGTTGCGGCTACCCAAATCGGCCTTGTACTCTTTATATCAACTCTCTAATGGTGAAATGTTAGCGGTAGTTAATATACATGCTGTTAATTTCACTTACGGTGTGGGTGAGTACCACCATCAATTAGAAGTATTAGCTAAAGAGCTTACTCAACATGAAGGTCCGATTATTCTGGCTGGGGATTTTAATAGCTGGAATGAAGAAAGAGTGGCTGAATTGAATCAAGTCGTGGAGTTCTTGGGGTTAGAGGCTGCGACCTTTTCTCCCGATCACCGAAAGCAATTTGTTAATGGACTCGCTCTGGACCACGTGTTTTACCGTGGCCTTAGCTTAAAAACGGCAGAAGCACCGCTAAGCGATGCTTCTGATCATAATCCGTTATTAGTGAGCTTTTCTTTACAGTAATCCTATACAGTTACCTAGCGTATGGATTAACTAAATAATATCCTAACTAGCAAGTATATATATTGCCCAAATAACAAAGTAACCAAGCCAAGGCAGTGATGAAATTACGATGGCTTGACCGCGTTCAAACTCTGTCCATGTCAATACTGCAGCGTAACCTAGCACAATATACCAAGGAAGCAGCAGTGGTACTGAGCTGGCAAATTGAGACCAATCGTGTGTTAGTGGTAATTTAATCAAACCATTAAGACTATTCAGGTCCGCAGCATATGTCATTACCTGACCATGTTTTAGTAACACACTGGCATAACTGGCAAAATCGCCAAGAACAGCAGGAAACATAATCACAGAGCTTGCTGCAAACCATCGCCAGAAGCCTTGTGGTTGCTGGCTCGTCTTAGTGGCAAGATTAAACCAAAATGCCAACATAAATATAGTCGTGCTTCGGCCTAAGATATCAGTAATGATCTCACTCGCCATTAACGTATTGGCATCAAGCAGTTCAAGCTGTTCTGGATTCGTTTGTGCTAGCTGAGTGGTAAGTTCGGCAAAGAGCCAATCGACGTTTACAAGGTCGAAATAAGCCCCCCAAAATAGAAAGGGACTTAAAATCAGAAATAAGAAAGGCTGCCAGCCCCACACCGCATGTTTGTGAAGTGTAATAAACGCCGATGATGGAGAGCGAAAAATGTCGACCAGCATCATCAAAGGGTTGCTAGATGGGATCATACGCTCACCTTAGTTACATCAACGTACAGTTTTAACTTCTGTCCGGGCTGTAGGTACTTACTCTTGTGGAGTTCATTCCACTTTACGATATCGTTACTTTTTACTTTAAACTTGTTCGCGATACCACTGATGGTGTCACCTGAGCGAACTTTATAAAAAACGGTTCGAATGATCGCGCCATCAGAGCTGTTTTTCCAAATAACCAGTTTTTGGCCAATGCGAAGTGTGTCGCGTGGGCCCATACCGTTCCATTTCGCTAACGACTGATGAGAAACTTTGTTTGCTCGAGCGATAGTCCATAAACTATCACCACTTTTCACAGTATGCGTCAGTTGATACTGACCTCTGGCTCTAGACTGAGTCTGCGCCAAGCGATTCGCTGAGCTAAGTGCGTAAGCCTTCTCATCTTGAGTCGATGTTGGGATCATTAGGTACTTACCAACACGAATGTTGTTATTGGGTAGGTTGTTCGCTGTTTGAATGACACGAGTCGTGGTGTTGTATTTTTGTGCAAGAACACTTAAAGAGTCACCAGGCTGTACTTGATAGCGAACTAAGCGCATGCCTTTACCGCGGTTCTCTTCCACTTTTAGCATAAATGCATCAACAGAATCGATTGGCAGTAGCAGTTGTTGATGTTTATCAGGCGCTGTTGCCCATTGATTGTAAGCTGGGTTTAAGCTTTGAAGCTCTTTGACTGTGATATTGGCGTAGTCGGCAGCTATCGCAAGATCGAGTTGCTCGTTGGGATTCACACGCTCGACAACTGGTACGTTAGCGATTGGTGGAATTGAGATGCCATACTCTTCCTGGTTTGCAATTACATCTGCTAGAGCGAGAAGCTTTGGAACATAGCCGCTTGTCTCTTTTGGAAGATCGAGTGAAAAGAAGTCGGTTGGTTTTCCAAGGTTTCTATTTTTGCGAATGGCGCTATTTACTCGACCACCACCACTGTTATAAGCGGCAATTGCGTTGTTCCAGTCGCCATCAAATCGTTTATTTAATCGATCTAAATAAGTTAATGCGGCATCGGTTGCAGCAGATACATCTCGACGACCGTCATACCAGAAGTTTTGTTCTAGCCCAAAGTACTCACCTGTGGCTGGCACGAATTGCCAAAGACCTGCGGCGCTACCGTGTGAATAGGCAAAGGCATCAAATGAGCTTTCGACGATTGGCAGTAAGGCCAACTCAAGTGGTAGGCCTCTTTTTTCAATCTCATCAACAATGAGATATAAAAACGGTTCAGCACGCTTAGATACCGTTCTTAAATGGCTAGGGTGCTTGAGATACCAAGTACGGTAGTAATCAACAGCTTCATGATCAGGAATTTCCATCTGCATCTGCATGCCAATGCGTTTCCAGACATCGTCTTGTGTCTGTGGCGTGATCTCAGGGATTGGCTCGACGTCAGGCACTGTTGGTGTAAGTGCATTGTGATCACCCTCTTCTGATGAAGGAGTGTCTGTAATGTCTTCAGTTGGGTGAGATGTGTCTGACTCATCAACAGGTAGAGTTGATTGTGGTGGCTGGGTTAGTTGGCAGCCCGTTAGTAACAGTGCTAAAACCCAGCTATATTGTACTCGCATGTAACAGCCCTTTTAAAAATCAGCTGCTGATGATACTGGTCTGCCCCCGTAAGTGACAAGTTAGAATATGTTAAAATTCGTTCTTCCACTCACGTAATGCAGAAAATATTGATAGTGGATCAATGTTTTCTGTTCGATTTGTCACGGATTTGATGACATCGGGCTGCTCACAACGTAGAAATGGGTTAATCAGTTTCTCTTGTGAAATCGTGCTAGGCAGGGTCGATAGCTTTTGAGCTCGCTTTCTATTTACCTCATCACGATACTGACGCAAGTGATCATTTTCAGGTTCAATCGCGAGTGCAAATGCGACGTTACTCGCCGTGTATTCATGCGCGCAATATACTTTTGTCTCTTCTGGTAGAGCTAGTAGCTTGTTTAGCGATTGATACATCTGTTCGTTTGTTCCTTCAAACACTCGGCCACACCCTGCTGAGAAAAGCGTGTCGCCACAGAATAAGTGCCCGTCACCAACATACCCAATATGCCCAAGTGTATGGCCTTCCAAATCGATGACTGAAAAAGTTTCACCGAACAGTTCTATCTGTTGGCCACCATTAACACCATGGGTTAGGGTAGGGATTGGCTCTTTTTCAGGGCCGACCACATTGATAGTCGGATATTGACGAACCAACTCGGATACGCCACCAATATGATCGTGGTGGTGGTGAGTAATGAGTATCGCATCTAGAGTTAACTTATGCTGCTTAAGGTACTGCAGAACAGGTTTTGCATCACCAGGATCGACCACAGCACAACGGCCGTCGCTATTTTCAATCACCCAGATGTAATTGTCGTTAAATGCAGGTATGCTTTTGATAAGTAACATTGTTGAGTTTCCCGTCATTTAGGTTGAAGCAGGTTAATAATGAATCCAGCACGCAATGAAAAAAAGCTTGAAAAGCCGCACTCCTGGTCTCAGCTTAAAAATGGCGAGTGGGTGAATGGTGCTATTCAAACACGCCTAGATGAGTGGTGTCCAAAGTTATTTGGCTATCATATGCTTAAGCTTGGTGGATTAAGTTGTGAGCTTGCCAGTCAACACAGTAACATTCAGCATCAAGTTAACCTAGATATTCAAAACCCTCTACATAATGTTATTGCCGATGGTTATGATCTTCCATTTCTGGAAAAAAGCTTCGATGCGGTTGTGATGGCTCATCAGCTAGATTACTGCAATGATCCACACAGAATGTTAAGAGAAGTTGACCGAGTGATGATAGATGATGGTTACATCATTATTACTGGTTTTAACCCAATTAGCCTTACCGGTTTATCAAGCTTCTTTCCATGGAGGAAAAACAACCTTCCTTGGAGTGGTCGAATGTTTACTCCTCACCGAATCAAAGATTGGCTTGGGTTGCTTAATTATCAAGTCATTGAGAGTGACACTTTTGCGTTGTTTCCGATGCAAAAATATCAACCTGTCTGGACATGGTGTGAAAATAGTCTAGGTGATTGGATAAGCCCATTAGGCAGTTTATATTTTATCGTTGCTCGTAAGCGAACATACCCTTTAAAACCAATCAAACCCCACTGGCGATTAAAGCGCAGACTATCTCCAGTGAGTGTTAATTATCGAGTGAACCGAGTTGTAAATAAAGACCCGTTTCGAGTCGTCAGTAAAGATTAGCGGATTGTTCGTTGGTCATACCTAGTATGAGCTACGATATCAGCTCATACATGTCAGCTAATTAGTGTTAGCTTGGTTCGTAACCGGTATCTTCTTCGGTTGGATTCTCGGCCGCAGCACGTGCTAAGTCATCACACATTTCATTTTCACGGTGCCCTGCGTGTCCTTTTACCCAACGCCAGTCAACTGTGTGACGTGCCGTTTCTTTATCCAGTGCTTGCCATAAATCGGCATTTTTTACGGGTTTCTTAGCGGATGTTTTCCAACCACGTTTTTTCCAGTTATGGATCCACTGAGTAATACCTTGTCTTACATACTGGCTATCAGTAGTAAGTACTACTTCGCATGACTCTTTGAGGGTTTGAAGCGCAACGACCGCAGCCAACATTTCCATTCGATTGTTGGTGGTTAATGTATAGCCCTTAGCGAGTGTTTTCTCGGTGTTTTTATAGCGTAATACCACGCCATAACCGCCGGGTCCTGGATTACCTAGGCAAGAGCCGTCAGTGAAAATTTCCACTTGTTTCGTCATGATTTGATACTATTGGGTTAAGCACATTATTCACATAGTCTGACACACAATTAAATATGAATACTAGTAACAATTTAGAACCGAAACGCATCATCGTACTCGATACCGAAACGACCGGTATGAATAGAGAAGGTGGGCCTACGTATCAAGGGCACCGCATTATTGAAATTGGTGCGGTAGAGATTATTGATCGCAAACTTACGGGGCGACATTTTCATGTCTATATTAAGCCTGATCGTGAGATTCAACCTGATGCAATCGAAGTCCACGGTATTACCGATGAATTTTTAAAAGATAAGCCGTCGTATCGCGATGTTCATCAAGAGTTTGTCGATTTCATAAAAGACTCAGAGTTGGTGGCACATAACGCGCCCTTCGATGTGGGCTTTATGGATCATGAATTTAGAATGTTCGGTGGCAATGCCGGTCAAACTACCGATTACTGTGAGGTAACCGATACCCTAGCAATGGCGAAGCGCATGCCGAATATGCCCGCTAGGAAGAACCTCGACTCATTGGCAAGGCACTACACCATTGACACCTCTGCCCGTATTCTCCACGGCGCATTGCTCGATGCCGAGATCCTAGCTGACGTCTATTTAGCAATGACGGGGGGACAAACCTCTCTTCAGTTTAGTTCAGAAGCGGGTGGCATTAGCGGTGTTGCAATAAAACGTATTGCCGAAGGTCGAAAATCGCTAAAGGTTTTACACGCAACAGCCGATGAAGTAGAAGCACATCAAGAACGACTTGATATTGTAGAGAAAAGCGGCAGCTGTCTTTGGCGTCAATAATTAAGGCATCAATAATCAAATTGCCAATAATCACAAGAACCGGCGTTAATAACAACGCTCTCTAGGGAAAGGGGAAACAATGTTGAGGATACTATTCACATTCGTGAGCTTATTCATGTGTGTCAGTCATAGCTTTGCTAGTGAAGCATCCTCAATGTCTTTGCTTGATAATCGTTTCAGAGTCGATCCGACCATCAAACAAATAACCTTTGTTATCTATCGAGAGCAGCCTTCTCAACCTGTTGTTTTAGTTCGGCCGGATGGAAAGAAGTATTACTCTTGGCGAAGCCCAGATAATGTCCAGTGGTATCAAGAATCTGCAATGGATATTATTTCTATTGAAGACCCAATGCCCGGGCCTTGGCAAGCCGTGGGTAAAGTAACGCCGAAAAACCAGATTCTTCTGATCTCTCATCTAGCGCTCGAGAGCGATCGGTTTCCCGCTAGGCTTTACCAAGGGGAAGAGATTAAATTCACCGCCAAACTAACCTCAAATGGCGAACCTTTGGTACTTAGAGATTTTCTCGATCGAGTCAACTTGAAAATCACATTTACTAAGTTTGTTGAAAATGAAGATGATTTAATTAAAGAGGCTAAACCGATAGCCGAGGTGATTGGTGTCTTCGCAGACGATGGTACAGGCTTGGATGAAGTACCGGGTGATGGGGTTTTTACTGCAGCAATACCTATTTCTTCGCAACCGGGTAAGTATCGAGTAAGAATTACATCGGGTAATGGCATTTTCTTGCGCGCTCAAGAGCAAGAAGTACTTGTCTACCCTACACCTGTGCAGCACACGTTTATTCAGTCTAGAGAAGTAGAGACACCACATCAAATTATACTTTCAGGTGAGCAGGGCATGATAAAACCAGGCTCATTAGCGGCGCATATAGAACATTGGAATGCTCAGGATGAACTGATATCAGTCTCCGGTAGTGCCAGCGACGAGGCGGATAAGCTAGATGTTACTATTCCTGCCAATGAACAAGTCGGGAATTACCGATGGAGCGGAAAAGTTTTTGCTACCGATATGGCAACCAATCGACCACTTAGATTTATGCTGAATGAGCAGACCTACAGTGTTCTAGATGACATTGATTTTGAACAGACGCGCTTGATTCAAGAAGAGCAGCAACGCTTACAGCAGAAGCTTCTAGAAGAACAAATGCTGAAAGAAGAACAAGAAGCAGCGCGTATGCGAAGTCTTATCATTATCGCTGTGGGGAATATAGTCGCTATTCTTATTGGCTTAGGTGTGTGGTTTGTAAGGCGAAAATTGAACGCTGCGAAAGTTGCACTGCCAGAAATGCAGTTAGAGATGCCAAAGAAATAACGTTGTGAATGATTAGAGTAGACATTATCTTTGAAAAGAAAAGGCGGTAAACCGAGTTAGGTTTACCGCCTTTTTAGATGATGTTTGTATCTTACTAACCAAACATTATGCGACGTTATCTATGTTTGGAAATTGGGGCTTTACCGCAGAAAGCTCCTCTGAAGTAAAGTCATCGACGTTTATTACGTATAAACGCTCTTCTTCTGCTTGAACAAGTAAAGCCGCTTCTGATTCATTGATAAGCTTATGTTCCAACCCAAGCTCAGCAATCTTATCTAGTGCAACGAATGCTCTGCGCTGTGATACACCTTTACAGACTTTATCAAATATTGGCTCAGCTTGAAGGATTGTCTCAAGTGCTTTTTCGATGCGTCCTACAGGATTAAATGGAGAATCCTCTAGATATTGATTTCGACCAATGCGTGAACGTGTTGCACTTGGTGTTTGAATGATTTTTGCCACCTTGCTATCAAGCTTATCGCTAGGTGCTCTACGAACTCGACCAAATGGAAGAATAAGGACTCTAAGCGCCGATGCGATAATTCGGTTCGGGAAGTTTGCTAAAAACTCATCAATCGCAACTTCCGTTTGTTGCAAGCTATCTTGTAAACCCCAGTCAACCATTGCTTTATCATCTTGTGGTCGTCCATCTTCATCAAAGCGCTTTAGCGTTGCAGAGCTTAAATAAAGCTGACTTAGGATATCCCCTAAACGTGCAGACATGCGTTCTTTACGTTTAAGTGAGCCACCTAAAACAACCATTGAAATATCTGATAATAACGCCATGTTTGCACTGTAGCGGTTTAGTTGCTGATAGTAACGTTTGGTGAAATCTTTGGTCGGTGCTTCAGAACCAAAACCATCACTTAAACCAAGCCAGATGCTTCGGATAAGGTTACTCATTGTGAAGGTTACATGACCTGCCAGTGCTTTATCAAAATCACTTAGCGCACTCTCTTTGGTAGAGTACGCGGCATTCATCTCATCAAGAACATAAGGGTGACAACGAATCGCGCCTTGACCGTAGATGATTAAAGAACGAGTTAGGATATTAGCCCCTTCAACCGTTACTGCAATCGGAGAGCCTTGGTAGCCACGAGCTAAGAAGTTTGATGGACCTAAGCAGATGCCTTTACCGCCGACGATATCCATTGCATCGATAATGCTACGCTGCCCACGGTGAGTACAATGATACTTAACAATCGCTGAGATGACAGAAGGCTTTTGCCCAAGGTCGATACCAGCAACAGTTAAGCTACTTGCTGCATCCATAACATAAGCATTACCAGCAAGGCGAGCTAACGGCTCTTCAACACCTTCCATTTGGCCAATAGGCTGTTTGAATTGACGGCGGATACGAGCGTAAGCGCCAGTTGCTAGAGCAGCTGATTTGATACCACCCGTTGAGTTTGAAGGCAGAGTAATACCGCGTCCTACCGATAAACATTCAACCAACATGCGCCAGCCTTGTCCTGCCATTTTTTCACCACCAATGATGAAATCAATCGGAACAAAAATGTCGTTGCCTTGAGTGGGGCCATTTTGGAATGGAACATTAAGCGGGAAGTGGCGATTTCCAATCTCAATACCTTTAAGATCGGTTGGAATAAGTGCACATGTAATGCCCAGCTCTTCTTTGTCACCTAGCAGGCCATTGGGATCTCGCAGTTTAAATGCCAAACCAAGCACTGTCGCAACAGGGGCTAGAGTAATATAGCGTTTGTTCCAAGTTAGGCGCATGCCAAGTACTTGTTTACCTTTCCATTTACCCTTACAAACGATGCCGTAATCTGGAATAGAGCCAGCATCCGAACCCGCTTCTGGGCTGGTTAATGCGAAACATGGAATTTCAATACCCGTGGCTAGTCGAGGTAGGTAATGATCTTTTTGCTCTTTCGTTCCGTAATGTTGAAGTAGTTCACCAGGACCAAGAGAGTTAGGTACACCAACGGTAGAGGACAATACACTCGACACACCTGTTAGTTTTTGTAGAACCAGAGATTGCGCATAGGCTGAGAACTCCAACCCACCGTACTGCTTCTTAATAATCATGGCAAAGAATTTATGATCTTTTAGGAATTGCCAAATTTCAGGTGGAAGGTCAGCCAGTTCGTGAGTGACTTGGTAGTCGTTGACCATTGCGCACACTTCATTCACTGGGCCATCGAGAAAATCTTTCTCTTCTTTTGACAGTTTAGGTGCTGCGATATTGTGTAGATTTTTCCAATCTGGCTTGCCCTTAAATAATTCTGCTTCCCACCAAACAGTCCCGGCTTCTAGAGCTTCTTTTTCTGTTTGAGACATAGCGGGAAGAACTTTCTTAAAAAGAACCAGTGCTTTTTCGCTGATAACCGATTGTCTCACCGATGGCAGTGCAAACAAACCAATAGAGGCTAAGTAGAGTGCCCAGCTAATGTGTCCTGCACTTCCCCATATTGAAAGAGCAATCATAGCAGTACTAAGTGCCGCCAGTGACAGTATTAAAGAGCTTCGGTGGTAAAGACATAGTGCGAGTACGGCAGCGAAACTGAGTATAGAGAGCAAGATTTCCATGTTGTTTTCCTTTTCTAGCACGATTATCGCGCTGTAATCTTGTAAGAGGTCTAACCAGTTAAGTGTAATCAATATATTAATAAAATGTAAAATACCAATGTGGTTAAAAAGTGATCCAAGTAGAGTGAAAGTTCTAATAATGAGCGGTGAGTAGCGATTTATGTTCAGTATTCGATATCAAAAATAGAATTCTTGCCGCCAAACTATCGACACTAGGAAATGTTTAAGTAAACTCGGGTATATAAAAGCGTTGTAACAGTGCTTACATTTACGCCAATACTAATAAGAGATTATAGCTATGTATCAGGATCTAATTAAAAGCGAATTAACAGAAGCTGCAGAAGTACTGAATACGTTTTTAGGCGATGAAAAAAATTTAACGCAAATTGAAGCTGCCGCAAAGCTGATCGCGGACTCATTTAAGCAAGGTGGCAAAGTGCTTTCTTGTGGTAATGGTGGTTCACATTGTGATGCCATGCATTTTGCAGAAGAGTTAACAGGGCGTTATCGTGAAAACCGTCCTGGTTACCCTGGTATTGCCATATCAGATCCTAGCCACATTTCGTGTGTAAGTAATGATTTTGGTTATGAGTCAGTATTTTCACGTTATGTAGAAGCGGTAGGTTCATCGGGTGATGTTCTATTTGGTCTATCGACATCAGGTAATTCGGGCAACATTTTAAAAGCGATTGATGCAGCCAAAGCAAAGGGCATGAAGACGATTGCGTTAACCGGAAAAGATGGTGGAAAAATGGCGGGTCTCGCGGATATTGAGATTCGTGTGCCACATTTTGGTTACGCTGACCGCATCCAAGAGATCCACATCAAGATCATCCATATCGTTATCCAACTTATTGAAAAAGAGATGGCGTAGATAGTGCTTGTTTTAGCTTAAAGGATTAAATAAAACCATGTGTGAATTGCTCGGAATGAGCGCCAATGTGCCAACAGACATCTGCTTTAGCTTTACTGGGTTAATCCAGCGAGGCGGTAATACAGGTCCACATCGTGATGGGTGGGGGATTACCTTTTATGAAGGTAAAGGCTTTCGAACCTTTAAAGATCCTCAACCAAGCTGTGATTCAAAGATTGCGGAACTGGTACAAAACTATCCGATTAAGAGTCGTGCGGTTGTTAGCCATATTAGGCAGGCAAATCGCGGCTCGGTAAATTTGGAAAATACGCACCCGTTTACTCGTGAGTTATGGGGGCGCTACTGGACATTCGCTCATAATGGACAGCTTAGTGACTATGACGACCTTGTGTCAGGTCGTTTTAGGCCTGTTGGTGAGACAGACAGCGAGTTGACGTTTTGCTGGCTACTAAAGCAGTTAGAAGAACGCTACCCTGAGCCACCTCAAGATATGGTCGGTGCTTTTCGATTTATTGCCAGTTGCTGCAATAAACTAAAAGACAAGGGTGTGTTTAATATGCTTTTATCCGATGGCGAGTACGTCATGTCTTACTGTACTAACCACTTATATTGGATTACGCGTAGAGCGCCATTTGGTAAGGCAAGTCTGATTGATGAAGACGTGACGATAAACTTTCTGGAAGAGACAACACCGAATGATGTCGTGACTGTGGTGGCAACTCAACCATTGACGGACAACGAGGTTTGGCATCGAATGAAGCCTGGAGAGTTTGGGATTTTTCACTTTGGTGAGTTAATTGATGGTAATGCTAGTCAATTAGAAGATGTTGCGTTTGCTGCGGCAAAACCAGCGTGTCAGGCGCCAAAAGAGCCTTTATAGCTTCTAGATAAAGCCTTGATAGCAGATAGATAAAATAGAAAAGGGTTGATGTATGTACATCAACCCTTTTTAGTTTCAAATCTCTCGAACTTGAAAGTGATTATTTTTCAGCGTAGCCGTGAATACCGAGTTTATTGTCATCTAGAAAAGCTTTGCCGCCTTCCATTTTTAAACGACCTTCAACAAACCACTGAGCTACAAGAGGATAGATCTTATGCTCTTGAGTTTGAACTCGCTCAGTCAACACTTCCACGTTATCTTCATCAAAGATTGGCACCTTCGCTTGTAAGATAACTGGACCGCCATCAAGCTGCTCTGTCACAAAGTGAACACTAGTACCGTGTTCTTCATCACCTGCGTGAATGGCGCGCTGATACGTGTTCAGACCCGGATACTTTGGTAGCAGAGAAGGGTGGATATTGATCATTCGCCCTAAGAAGTGGCGAACGAACTCTCCACTCAGGATACGCATGTAGCCTGCTAAAATAATCAAGTCAGGTTGATACTCGTCCATTTGACGCATCAATTCCCTGTCAAATGCGTCGCGGGTATCAAAGGCTTTAGGATCTAAAAAGATACCTGCCGCCCCTGCCTTTTTTGCTCGCTCAAGAGCATAAGCATCGGCTTTGTTTGAAAAAACAGCTGTTACCTTGCCGCTATCAATACTGGCTTCACACGCATCGATAATCGCTTGCAAGTTTGAACCATTCCCTGAAACTAAAACAACAATGCTCTTCATATTTACTTGATCTCTACTTGTTCTTCGCCAGCATCTGCATTAGCGATTTCACCAATAACCCAAGCGTTTTCACCTTCTTGTTGAAGAAGTGCTACAGCCGCTTCAGCTTGGTCTTTAGGTAGAGCAACAACAAGACCAACACCACAGTTAAATGTACGGTACATTTCGTGAGTCGTTACGTTGCCTTTCTCTTGTAGCCAGTTGAAGATAGCAGGCCATTCCCAGCTTGAACCATCAACCACTGCTTTCGTACCTTCTGGAAGTACGCGAGGGATATTTTCCCAGAAACCACCACCGGTGATGTGAGAGATCGCATGGATATCGTGCTCTGCTATCATCTTAAGTGCTGATTTGATGTAAATTTTCGTTGGCTCTAGTAGGTGCTCACCAATAGTGCGACCTTTTAGTTGCTCGTTCTTGTCTGCGCCAGATACTTCAAGGATCTTACGAACAAGAGAGTAACCGTTTGAGTGAGGACCGCTAGATCCTACTGCGATTAGAGCATCACCCGCGGCAACTTTAGTGCCGTCGATAATGTCTTCTTTTTCTACAACACCAACACAGAAGCCAGCAACGTCGTAGTCTTCGCCTTCATACATTCCCGGCATTTCAGCAGTTTCACCACCAATAAGTGAACAACCAGCTTGGATACAACCTTCAGCAATGCCAGTTACAACATCAGCAGCAGTATCAACATCTAGCTTGCCTGTTGCGTAGTAGTCTAGGAAGAATAGTGGCTCGCCACCTTGAACAATCAGGTCGTTTACACACATTGCGACTAAGTCGATACCAATGGTATCGTGCTTGTTCATATCCAAAGCAAGGCGAAGTTTAGTACCTACGCCATCTGTACCTGATACTAAAACAGGTTGTTTGTAGTTCGTTGGCAGCTCACATAGAGCACCGAATCCACCAATACCACCCATCACTTCAGGGCGACGAGTGCGTTTTACAGCACCTTTAATTCGATCAACAAGCGCATTGCCTGCATCAATATCAACACCAGCGTCTTTGTAGCTAAGAGAAGAGTTATTAGCGCTCACAGGGAAGTCCTCGGTTTTTAGTTGGATATGAAAACGGCGCTATTCTACCAGTGCTTAATCATAAAGAGCAAACGTTTGCGCAGGTTTTTTTATTGATCTCTCACACCTGAATTCTAATTCGTTATCATGTATAATCTGAGGGTTTGTTTAAAAGTACCTAAATTGTCGGAGAAGAAAATGAAAGTGGTTGAAGTTAAGCACCCTCTTGTGAAACATAAGATTGGTCTAATGCGAGAAGGTGACATCAGCACGAAACGTTTTCGTGAGCTAGCTACAGAAGTTGGCAGCTTACTTACTTATGAAGCAACTGCTGACTTTGAAACAGAGAAAGTTACTATTGAAGGCTGGAATGGCCCTGTAGAAATTGATCAGTTAAAAGGTAAAAAAGTAACAGTAGTACCTATTCTACGTGCTGGTCTAGGCATGATGGATGGCGTACTTGAGCATATGCCAAGCGCCCGTATCAGTGTTGTTGGTGTTTACCGTGATGAAGAAACACTAGAGCCTGTACCATACTTTAATAAGCTTGCATCAAACATCGATGAGCGTATTGCTCTAGTTGTTGATCCAATGCTTGCTACTGGCGGTTCTATGATTGCAACGATTGATCTATTAAAAGAGCAAGGTTGTACTCAATTTAAAGTGTTGGTATTAGTTGCGGCACCAGAAGGGATTGAAGCTCTTGAGAAAGCGCACCCAGATGTTGAACTTTACACAGCTGCAATTGATGAAAAACTAAATGATAAAGGTTACATCGTTCCTGGTTTAGGTGATGCTGGTGACAAAATCTTTGGTACTAAGTAATCGTTAAGGTAATCTAGCTTAAGTTAGAGTTACTTAACAGAGAAAAGGGAGCTGATGCTCCCTTTTTTATTGTTCAGGTTTTACTGAGACTCTATTTTTTTAAACTCAATGTTCCAGATTTACGTTGGTGAGTCGCTGAGCCGCTGCTGCTTTGAGAGCGTTCACTGCTTGCCCCACGCTCCGGTCTTACTGGAGCTTTGCCGTGGAAGTTTTTCTTACCTTTATTTGAATTTGGCGCATGGCGAAATTCATCGGCATTGTTGCCTCTAAAGGTGCGAGTTTTTTGATTACGTCTCGCTGTGCTTATTTGATTCTCTTCACGACTATCAAACAGCTTAGCGTCAGTTGCACGACGAATACGTACACCTTTAGCATCATTCTTAGACGCATCTTCTGTTCCGCTTGAATCTTCACACATTGCATGAATTTCATTTACTTCAGCATCGCTTAGGTAGCGCCACTTACCGTTTGGAATATCGTCAATCGAAATGTTCATGATGCGTACGCGGCGAAGTTTAAAGACTTCATAGCCTAGCTCTTCACACATACGGCGAATTTGACGGTTAAGACCTTGTGTCAGCACTATACGGAAAGAGAACTTGGTCTCTTTAGTTACTTTACAAGGTAGCGTAACGGTATCGAGAATATGAACACCCGCAGCCATGTGCGTTAAGAAGGCATCGGTAATCGGTTTATCGACACGAACCACATACTCTTTTTCATGATTATTGCCTGCACGTAAGATCTTATTAACAATGTCACCATCGTTAGTTAGAAAGATAAGACCATCAGAAGGTTTATCTAGGCGACCAATAGGGAAGATGCGTTTGTGGTGGCCGATAAAGTCGACAATATTACCCGGAATATCACGCTCAGTCGTACAGGTGATCCCTGTCGGTTTGTTTAGCGCGATATAGATAGGCTTTTCTTTTGAACGAACGGGTTTGTGATCGATACAAACATCATCACCAGAGAGAACTTTAGTTCCCATTTCTGGAATTTTACCGTTGATAGTGACTCGACCTTGCTCAATCAGTCTGTCGGCTTCTCTGCGTGAGCAAAAACCTGTTTCGCTGATAAATTTGTTTAGGCGTTTCCCATCAGCTTGAGCTTGGGAGTTGCTTTGATGAGCAGATGAATCTTTTTTGAATGCAGACGATTCTTTTTTAAATGTAGACATAGTGACCTCGTTACGTTTCACAACGGATTAATGTTAAGCAATGCGATACGCTGCTTATTTATTGGGCGGAGTGTATCATTTAGTTGAAAGTTATCCCATTCGTTTTTGATGACGCTCTCGATTCTCGGTTTTTTTATCATCACTTTTTCTAAGCATGACATAGATAGCACCAGACCCACCGTGTAGTTGCTGCGCACTATGCGCACACTGAACGTCTTTTATTTGTGTCATCCAACTCGCGATGTGGCTTTTCATTAACGCTGGTGGGTTCGACTGTGCGCCTTTTCCATGCACAATGAGGACAGTGCGAATATCCCAGCGCAAGCACTGTTTGAGAAACTTAACCACTTCTTCTCGCGCTTCTTTGAGTGTTTTTTTATGCAGATCTAATTTGGCTTGAATCGGGTATTTTCCAAGGCGGAGCTTTTTGTACACGCCGTGCTGAATACCATCTTGCTTATATTCAATGATATCTTCAGGTTTAATTAGCGGCGCGTAATCAATAGAAAGGTATTCAGGATCATCTTCGGTTAACCAGATTGCCGCTTGCTGTTTTATTTGCTGGCCAACAGAGACACTGTGTTTCTTCTTTAGCTCTGCAGTGTCGTGAGTAATGGGCTTTACATCCCCCATCATTTCTTGGAAAAGTGAAAAATCGTCATCATGAGACATAAGTGAATCCCCAATAATCAATAATATTGAGAAGATTAATTTGGATGGAGTAAGGTGTCTAGGGAATTTTGAGCAATAAAAAACGGAGTAGGTGAGGTGCCTACTTCCGCTCAATAAATAGAATTTCTTTGCTGGTGCTATCAATGCACCCTAATTTATTTCAGTTCGTTCTCTATCTCTCTAGCTAGGCTCTTCGTCTTTATAGATCTTGTAAATGAAATAACCCGTGTAGAAAAGCATAAGGCTTATGGTGATAAAGATGACTATCATTGATGATAAGCCAACTGCGTTGCCAAATAAGAGCTGTAGCCAAAAGTCCATAATCTATTCCTTATAGATAAACATGCATCAATGTTACGTAGAGGTTAACGAATGCTTACTGATCTAGATCAATACCTATACAGGTGATGAATGAATGATTTAGGTGTTGTGTTTTTGGTCACATTTAAGTTGATTAATTGGGTGATTGATAAAAGTTGGATAGTAATTAATCGAACGGTTTTATTTTTCAAAAAAAAGGCTCAAATGGCTTGCGTTAACTTAGATAATCAGTAATATACGCATCCGTTGACAGCGAGAAGCTGAACAACATCTCGGTGAATAGCGCAGCTTGGTAGCGCATCTGGTTTGGGACCAGAGGGTCGGGGGTTCGAATCCCTCTTCACCGACCACATTAAAAAAGCCGCAACAGAAATGTTGCGGCTTTTTACGTTTAAGCTTGATAGAAATTATTGAGTACCTGTTTGTGAAAAGAGGATCGGGGGTTCCCTTTGGTTTAAACGAAAGCCTCTTCACCGACCACATTAAAAAATCCGCAACAGAAATGTTGCGGATTTTTGCGTTTTAGCTTGATAGAAATTATGGGGTACCTGTTTGTGAAAAGAGGATCGAGGGTTCCAGTGGTTTAAATGAAAGCCTCTTCACCGACCATCTTAAAAAAGGCGCAATAGTAATGTTGCGGTTTTTTACGTATATAAGAGCCATTAAATTTTTAGTTTGAGTTAAATTACCTTCGGCAAAATTGTTAAAGCAAAACTATTTAACGTCTTTTGACGAGCTGGAATATGTGATCTTTATCTTGTTTTGGTCGTAAAGGGTTGTTTGTTGATGTTTTTAATATTTATTTGTCGTGAAGTTGATCAAACCTGATTAAGTACTTTGATTGTTTTTTTGTGAATACTGTCACTGATATAAACGTTAATAATGAATTGTCGCTTTTGACGTAGATGGTAATCAATTGATATTTAACGATAATTTATTTATCAAAATCTATGAAATGTGATCGATATCCTTTTGGTGATTTGATTATTTTACCGCTAGAAATAAGTTCTGTTAATTTGACGGCGACTTTTCGGGATTCTATTTGGGCTCCCATTTCAAACTATTTTTTAGGGTAGGTAAGATGTTAAAACATTCTCTTATTGCGGCATCAGTTCTCGCGACGCTGTCAGGCTGTTCTTCTTTTGAGCCGTCAGAGCAGCAAGTTGTAAATTCATTAGCTGATAATTTAGATATTCAATACCGTGTACTGACGAACCACGGGGCTGTGGATGGTTTAGCCTGCCAAGACCTAGGTGCTGAATTTGCTTCATGTAACAAAGTAAATATGACTTTGCATAATGACGGCAAAGCCATTGATTCAGCCGATTGGGCTATTTATTTCCACAGCATTCGCTTAATCCTCGATGTAGAGAATGACCAATTTAAAGTCACTCGCATTACAGGTGATTTGCATAAACTTGAACCGACAAAACAATTCCAAGGGTTTGACGCTGGAGAAGAAGTCACGATTCCTCTCATTGGTGAATTCTGGGCGTTGTTTGAAACGGACTTTATGCCAGGCGCATTTGTTTCAGCGCCAAACACAGAACCAAAGCTGATTGCCTCTTTAAATACTGAAGATACCGCATCATTTGTTGCAGGCTTAGAGGGTAATAACCTTAAACGTACACCAAACGATAATAACGTGATTGCTACTGCTATTTCTCGCTTTGAGAAGAACTCTGATGTAGAGGCCCAGAATGTAGAAAGCACGTTATTACCATCTCCAATGCACATTGAAGCAGGAGAAGGAAACTTAACGATCGCGAATGGCATTGCTCTTCCAAAATTAGCGTTTGAAGCAGATCAATACGGGGCTCTTGAGGCTCGTTCTAATGTTATTGGGTTAAATATCAAGGGCGAGTCACCAGTTAGCGTAGAGCTTTCTCCTGCAGAATTTGAAGATGACTTAGCCGTTTCAGGCGCTTATAACTTAACGATTACTGAAGCAGGTATCGAAATAACGGCGTTTGATAAAGCAGGTGCATTTTATGCCGTTCAATCGATCTTCGGCTTGGTGGATAGCGATAACGTTGAATCTTTACCAACGGTTGAAATCCAAGATGCGCCACGCTTTGATTACCGCGGCATCATGGTCGATGTTGCGCGTAACTTCCATACCAAAGAGGCTATTCTTGCAACACTGGATCAAATGGCCGCGTATAAGATGAATAAACTTCATCTTCACCTAACCGACGATGAAGGTTGGAGGTTGGAAATCCCTGGCCTACCTGAATTGACAGAGATTGGCGCTAAACGTTGCTTTGACTTAGACGAAAAAACTTGTCTGCTTCCTCAGCTAGGTTCAGGTCCAACAACAGACAACTTCGGAACTGGTCACTTCACTCGCGAAGATTACATCGAAATTTTAACCTATGCGAAAGCACGTAATGTCGAAGTTATTCCCGAACTTGACATGCCAGCACACGCCCGTGCTGCAGTGGTTTCAATGGAAGCACGTTATGAGCGATTCATGAGTGAGGGGGATATTGAAGCGGCAAATGAATACAGGTTGATGGATCCAGAGGATACCTCGAATGTTACAACGGTTCAGTTCTATGACAAGAAGAGCTTCATTAACCCTTGCCTAGAATCTTCGACTCGCTTTGTCGATAAGATCATTACTGAAGTTGCTGCTATGCATGAAGAGGTGGGAACTCCACTAACAACATGGCACTTTGGTGGTGATGAAGCAAAAAATATTAAATTAGGTGCGGGTTTTCAAGACATCAATGCTGAGAACAAGACGGACTGGCAGGGCAGTATTGACCTAAGTAAACAAGACAAGCCATTTGCTAGATCACCACAATGCCAAAACCTAATAGATAAAGGCACAGTGAGTGATTTCGGGCACTTACCAAGCTACTTTGCCGAAGAAGTATCGAAAATGGTGGCAGAAAATGGCATTCCAAACTTCCAAGCTTGGCAAGATGGCCTGAAATACAGTGAAGGTGCAGAGGTTTTTGCAACTGAAAATACTCGCGTCAATTTCTGGGACCCTCTGTATTGGGGCGGCAGTGCGTCAGTGTATGAAGAAGCTTTAAAAGGTTATGACGTAGTTGTTTCTAACCCAGACTACCTTTATATGGACTTCCCATACGAAGTAGATGCAAAAGAGCGCGGATACTACTGGGCAACACGGGCAACCGATACACGTAAGATGTTTGCTTTTGCTCCCGAGAATATGCCTCAAAATGCAGAAACGTCGGTAGATCGCGATGGTGATGGCTTTGTTGGTAAAGGTGAAATTGAAGCAAAACCATTCTATGGACTATCAGCTCAGCTTTGGTCAGAAACAGTTCGTACCGATGAGCAATACGAATACATGGTATTTCCTCGTGTCTTAGCGGCAGCAGAGCGTGCTTGGCACCGTGCTGAGTGGGAAAATGATTACAAAGTTGGAGTTGAATATTCTCTAGAGACAAACCTAGTTGATCAAAAAGCACTGCATGATGATTGGGCTCGCTTTGCTAACCTTCTTGGTCAGCGTGAACTAGCTAAATTGGAAAAATCAGGTATCGACTATCGTTTGCCTGTTCCTGGGGCATTGATTACTGATGGCAAACTCTCAATGAACTCACCATTTCCAGGAGTCGAATTACAGTACTCGTTAGATGGAGAGAACTGGTTGGCTTATTTAGGTAAGCAACAACCGAGTGTTGAAGGCGAAGTCTTTATTCGTTCAATCTCAGCATCAGGCGAGCGTGCTAGTCGAGTTACGTCAGTTAAGTAAAGCGTAGTAGTCGGCATAAAAGCCTCCATTAAAGGAGGCTTTCTCTACATTTATAGGATTAGGCTGTACATGGAGGCTCGTTGACTCTAAGTGAAGTTACAATCGACGCGTTGGCTATGGGAAAGTTTCTTAATAGAAAATCCACGGTTTTGTAGCTTGTCGATTAAGTTTCCTTCACCAACAAGATGTAACGCACCCACCACAACTAGGAATCGATCTGAGTTTTCATCGAGGAAATCACTGCTGTCGAGCTTGTTTGCCCAGTCTTCATTTCGTTCAGTAACAAAGACTCTTATAAAGTCATCGGAAATTTCACTGGTGGTCGAAAATTCTAACAAGTTATCTGTATCACCAGCTTTCCAGCTATCTATAAGACAAGCTGTCATTTTCTCGTTTTGATGATATTCATCTAACGCAGCGAATAAGAGGTCTTCTCCATCATTTGGTAAGTTCGCGATGAGATCGATTTGAAATTGCATTGGTTCTAGGCCAATGATTGGCGTTTCCTGCAAGACAGCTTTGTACATCAGCTTATGATCAACCCCTTGGCTTGGTTCATAACCTAGTAGGTTAAGTTTGCCCATTTGGATAGCGAGAGCAGCGCTCCATGGTGGGAGGGAGAGCAAGGTCGATTCAGCGATCCCAAGCTCCTCACTTATAATTTTTAATTGAAACAGCTGAGCGTCATTAACAAGATCGTTTACTTGGTATTTATTGGTAGGGTAGACAATGTCATTAGTTTTTCGTGTATCGGTTTCTAATATTAGCCCTTCACTACTTTCTAAAAACTGAGTAACCGCTGCTGGTAGTGGGTACATGCTTTCGTTTCCAACATGAATTGAGCCTAAAATCATTAGCTCTTTATTTCCCTTCTTAGCTAACCAGTAAAGAGGCTCGCTGATTGCAAATGAACTAAACAACAGAAGTAAGAGAACAGCAGAAAATAAACGCATGATATGGCACCAATAATGAAATTTTATGACTGATGAAAGAATAACGATAGAAGCATGAGATTCCAAGGAATGAACATAATCACACAGTTGATGATTGAAAGGGTATGGATTGATACAGCCATCAGAAACAGGCGATCTCATTAAAAGTGTGATCAATGCAGTGTAATTGTGATTAAAGACTCTCAGAACAGTCAAAGCAGATAAAATGAGTGTGATCGAATAGGCTGTTTCTGTCATTTATCTCATCAATTTAACGATCAATATCACATCATTTTTTTTTATATCTTTTTTTAACTTAGTAACTTATTGATTCCTTAGTCTTAATTTGCGACGCACATCAAGATGGTGAGCTGGATCACCGTATCAATACAATTTATTTTTCAATGCGAATTAAATCATGCACTATCTGTCTCAAGCCAGGAAGGCAACCCCAATTAACGACTTGATGGTGAGTGATTTACCAAGAATAAAGTCGTAACCCAATTTTAAAAAGGCAGTTAATTATGAAAAAAATTATCGCTCTAAGCGCTCTTTCTCTTGCTTTCGCTTCAAGCGCATTCGCTGGTTCTTCTTACGTTACTGGTAACGTGCAATTCCACAGCGATGACCTACACGGTTCAAAAGCAACTTCTACACTAGAAGCTGGCCACACATTTGATAACCAGTTTGGCGGCCTTACTGTTTACACAGAGTTTGATGGCATTCAACTTGGCGAACTAACAACTGAACGTACAGTTGCTAACTCAAACGGTTCTTCTTCTAACCCTTACGTTACTGTTGGTGGTGAGCAATCTTTCTCAATCAACGACAACCTTTGGGTTGCTGCTGGTTACCAACACCTTATTCATGAAGGTGATACAGTTCAGTACCGCCCACTAGTTAAAATCGGTTACAACTTCGATAACGGTATCTCTATTAGCAACCGTACTCGTGCTCACATTGACGAAGGCGATGCTAAAACTGATTACCGCATGGATAACCGCATTGCTTACACAATCAACGAAGATGTAGCAGTAAGCTACAACAACGTTTATGTAATTGCGAACAATGAATCTTGGGATGGCTCTAGCTTTAAAAAGCAAGACGGCATGGATCACGAGCTTCGCGCAACTTGGACTCGTAAAGGCGTTCAACCATACGCAGAGTACCGCAGCCAAGCTAACGGTATTAAAGACGCTACTGGCTCTAAGATCGATAACCACGCATTCGTAATTGGTGCAGCTTACGGCTTCTAATCAAGCTTTAAAGTTTAGTTTGTCCAAACTAAAGTCCTAATAAAAGAGCCCAGCAATTGCTAGGCTCTTTTTGTTTATATGGAATTTTAAATTAGAGAGTATTACTTGCCCTCGTAGTGACGGTACTCAAACACTTGGCCTTGTTCATTGAACGCGTAAACAGAATAGGCGTCTTGCTTATCGCCATACTCCATACCTGGAGACCCCATTGGCATGCCCGGAACCGCCAAACCTTTGGCATTCTTCGGTGGGTTTTCTAAAAATGAATGGATATCTTCAGCCGGTATATGCCCTTCAAATACATAGCCATCAATCTTAGCGGTATGACAAGAAGCGAGCTTTGGCGTAATACCAAACTTCTCTTTAATTGGGTTCATATTCTCGTGCAGCTCTTCTTTTACAGTAAAGCCGGCTTCTTCCATATGCGTTGTCCAGTCACCACAGCAGCCACAGTAAGGCGACTTATGATTAATAACATCCGCAGCGAGGACATTAGCAGAGAAAGTTGTGATAAGTGCTAGTGTGAGTGTTTGTAATTTCATAATGACCTCTATGATTTGAAATTAGGTTTAAATAGTCGTAAGCGATTTGCATTACTAACAACGGTAATTGAGGAAAGCGCCATTGCCGCGCCAGCAACAACGGGACTCAATAAAAACCCAAAGGCAGGGAAGAGTACACCTGCGGCAATTGGGATACCAAGTGAGTTATAAATAAACGCACCAAAAAGATTCTGTTTGATATTGCGAACGGTCGCCTTAGATAGATCAATAGCATTAACAACAGCAAGGGGAGAGGAGTTTAAAAGTGTCATTTGAGCGCTCTCAATCGCTACATCACTGCCACTTCCCATTGCAATTCCCATATCAGCTTGTGCAAGAGCTGGTGCGTCATTAACACCATCTCCAACCATCGCCACTTTACTGCCATCTGCCTGAAGGTGAGTAATATGCAACGCTTTTTCATCAGGCAGGACTTGTGAGATAACACTATCAATGCCCAGTTCGGTTGCAATCGCTCGAGCAACAGCTTGGTTATCACCAGTTAGCATTACTGTTTTTATCTGCTGTTGTTTTAGTGCTGAAATCGCGGCTTTCGCATCTTCTTTAATAGAGTCAGAAAGGGCGATAACGCCAATGAGCTTATCATTTAGGCTAACAGCTATTGGCGTCCAAGCGCTCTCTTGGCACTGTTTGATAGCACTTTTAGCCTCATCAATGTTTATCTGCTGTGACTCTATATAAGAGAGTGAACCCACAATCAGTGATTGGTTGTTTAGTTTGGCGGTTACCCCTTCTCCTTTTAGATTCTGGAAATTTTCAATCTCAAAAGCGGTTATATTTAGAACAGTTGCTCGTTTACTGATGGATTTTGCCAGTGGATGTTCAGAGTGTCGTTCTGCACTGTAGGCGTTTTGAAGCAGTTCACGTTCTGTCACACCAAAGGCAAACAGTTTTTGAACCTCCGGAGTACCTTGTGTCAACGTTCCCGTTTTATCAAATACTACTGTGGTAATTTTGCTTGCGGTTTGAAGAACATCAGCATCTCGAATTAATATTCCCATTTCGGCTGCTTTTCCAACTCCAACGGTCACGGACAGTGGCGTTGCAAGCCCAAGTGCACAAGGGCAAGCAATAATAAGGACAGTCGTCGCGACAATGAGCATGTAGCTTAGTTTTGGTTCAGGGCCCAAAAAGTACCACATAGAGACTGCAACTAATGCAATGGCGATGACAACCGGTACGAAAATCGAGGAGATTTGATCGGCAAGTTTGGCGATTTCTGGCTTACTGCTTTGTGCTCGGCGAACCAGTTGAATGATTCGAGCAAGCATAGTGTCTGAGCCAACACCTGTTGCCGATATGGTTAAACTACCATCTTGGTTCAAAGTGCCGGCCGATACATTATCGTTAATCTGTTTTAATACCGGAATCGACTCGCCAGTTAACATTGCTTCATCTAAATAGGACTCACCACTAAGCACGATGCCATCAACCGGTATTTTTTCACCGGGGCGAATCCTTAATACCATGCCTTTTTGAATCGCTTCCACTACAATACTCTCATCACCTTTTTCGGTTATCAGTGTGGCGGTTTGTGGCTGAAGGTTAATCAATGCTTGCAGAGATTGTGTGGTTTTGGCTTTTGCCTTTGCTTCTATATAGTGACCTAGAGAGATTAAACCAAGAATCATCGCAGTCGCTTCGAAATAGACGTGCCGAGCATTTTCAGGAAACCAAAACGGCACCAACACCATCAGCATTGAATAAAGCCAAGCAGCACCTGTACCTAAAGAGACCAAACTGTCCATGGTTGCACGACGGTGAGTGAGGGCTTTATAAGCATTAACATAGAAAGAACGGCCAGAAGTCGCCATTAAGAGCAGGCATAAAAGGCCAATTGCTCCCCAAACAATCTGATCGCCAACTGAGCGAATCATCATATTCCCACCAAGCATGCCCCAAATCATTAAAGGCCCACCAATTAACAGAGCATAGAAGGATGCGTTTTTATGGATTTGCTTTGATTGCTCTAGGTGAAGTTTCTGTTTCTCTTGAGCTGAGAGTGGGTCATCAATAACTTCAGCGTCGTATCCAGCTTGTTTAATAGCAAGAATAATGGCTTTTTGAGTGGAATTAGAAGAGTCTGACACTTCGATAATGGCGCTTTGCTCTGCAAGATTAACCTGTACTTGTTCAACGAAGCTTACTGAGTGGAGCGATTTTTCAACAGAGGATACACAACTTGCACAGGTCATTCCGGTAAGGGAGAGATGAATAGAATCGAAGTGGTGTGTAGAGGCTTGTTTGATTGCTTCCGGTACCGTTTTATTTGAAGGCTTATTTATATCTTCGCCAGAGTGAGCCTCTCCGCTGCTTTTTCCCACGCTGGTTTCGTTAGCTTGTACCGCATTCTCTATCTGTTGAGCACTGAATCCAAGTGAAGAAACTAGCGATTGTACCTCACTGCTCTTTGTAATCGAATTAACAGTGAGTTGATCTTTGGTGACTGAGAATTCAGCGATGGTATTTTGCCGTTCAAGCAGTTGATTGAGTTTTCCTACACAACGTCCACAGCTTAGACCTGACAACTTATAATACAGCTGTTGTCCCGCTTGATAACCTAGAGTTTGAATAATAGCTTCGAGTTGACGGTATGACGCTTCTGATTCAAGAGTGATCAGGTCCTTTGTCAGTTCATGGGTAATAATTTGGTGCTCTTCCGCTATAGCTTGCTCAACTTTTCGAGCGCAACCGAGACAGTTTAAACCGATTAAGGGTATTTGATACCGATTCATCCCAACATCCTCACTTTCTATCACTGAAAATAAGCATAAACCTTAACTTAAGGGGAAGGTCAAGTGGCAAGATGTTTAAAACTTGCATCATGCTATCACCACTGAAATGTCATCTTACTGTCAGGGCGTGAATTATTGATATGAGATCAAGGTCAACGTTTCAACTCGGTGAATATAAAACGCTAAATAAATAACAAAAAACGATGTGATTTAGATCGGTTGACGAGTCGTATTTTGGTAATTTTGTGTGATCTTGCGTGCTGTAGCTCATTGTAAAGGCAAATTAATGGTTTTATATTTCCTTGTAACTAATTGATAGTAAGCGGTTTATGTTTTTTTGTGTAATTTTGATTTGAAGTGTGTCGAATAAAAAATTGCTTTATTTTTTATAGGAAAAAAAGTTTGCAATATTTGCCCTGTCCATGAAAAGCAGCGCAATGTTAGGCAACTATCTAGTCCAGTAGTTCCGACCATTGAAAACAAAATTATAAATAAAACTCCTATTTATTGGGAAAGGGTTAATAGCAATGAAAACTATATTTAAGAAGTCTCTAGTAGGCGCAGCGGTATCAACCATAATGTTAAGCGGAGCGGCTTTTGCAGCAGACCCAGTTGGCCCTGAGTACGCTTCACTATCAAATGAATTTTTCGATGACTCAACAGTATCTGGTACAGTCGCATTTTGGATGCGAGACCGTACGCGTGGTGACGTTGATGAAAACGGCAATAGTACTGGCAAAACACCTAATTTAGATCATGGTTCAATGTATCTATCTTTAGGTTTTAACTCTGGTTATGTGGCCGATACTGTCGGTCTAGATCTTAATGTCTACTCGACATTTGACCTATATAACAATGCATCTCCAGATCATGAAATGAACTTCTGGGGTGTAAATAACCCATATGATATGACCCCTACAGGTAGCAGTGGTTGTTCGTCAATTGAAGGCGAGGGGAATATGTGGGATTCAGGTTGTACTGATAATGGTGCAGCAATTCAAACAGCAGCTTTAAAGTTTAAGTTTGGTGATTCTGTAACTGCGAAAGCTGGTTACTTCCAACCTAGCGTTCCTACTGCTATGGGTGTGAACTGGTCATTTGCTGCTGGTACTTACACGGGTGGTGAAATTGGAGCGACGTTCGGTGATCTTGCTCTAGGTGTTGTTTATGCGAATGAATACCGTGCGCCATGGTTCAAAGATAGCTACGAGTTCCGTGATGGACAGAATAAAGATGCGGGTGATGCATACTCTATTGGTGCGCACTACACTATTGCCAACGGTACCATGTTAGATGTTGCTTATGCAGGACTTACTGATGGTGACCGTAAAAATGCTCACGTTAAATTAAAGCATAATACAGCCGGCGGTTGGTATCTATCTCCACAAGTTTACATTATGGATGATGAAGACCAGTATGATAGCACTGCATATCAGTTCGCGTTCCTATCTTCTAAATCTGTAGGCCAATATAACTTCCGTATGGAAGGTACGTATACCTCTGCTGATTCATCTGATACTCGCGGGCACACTGGAAACTTTGCTTACCGCTTGACTGAAGCATACGGTGGTTCAAACGGTGCGTACGATATTTGGTGGAATAACCGTTCTGACTTTAACCACGATGGTGAAATCGGCTTCTTTGGTCAGTTAAGCCGCGACTTCTCTGATATTGGTGCTCAAGGCTTCAGCGCTGGTTTCAACGGAGTTTATGCATTTGGTGCAAAAGCAGCTGGTTATGACGAGCTAGTAGAATACTCAGGAAGTGTCTTTGCGAACTACGCTATTCAAAGTGGTGCGCTTCAGGGTGCTAACCTAGGCATGTACTTCACTAAGTACGTGAATGATTCAGATGCTCCAAACTGGACTGGCTACTCAAATGCATTCCAAGATGAGAATGACCTGAAAGTTACTCTGGTTATTCCTCTATCAATTAAATAATTTACCGTAATGCAAAGCCCCACTAATCTGGGGCTTTTCTTCTTTTTGGAGATAAAATGAAGTTACTAAAAATATTAGTATTGGTTTCTGTTCTTAGTGGTTGTTCGTCGACTGGTTCATTGAGTTATACAAATATTGGTGAAAGAACAGCAAATAGAGGAGAGCTTCAGCTTACATTTGATGAGTTAACTGAGTTTGAAGGCAATAAGGGTTTAACTGAGCAACAGTATGCTGAATATAAAATAGGGTATAAGGTTGGAAAGGATAGCTTCTGTGATGTAAATAATGCCTTTCAATGGGGCTTAAAAGGAAACCGATACCAAGAACAGTGTTCGGGGTATCAGACTGAACCACAATTCCGCTATGAAGTTGAGCGTGGTTTCAATCGCTTCATTAGCCCTGAGGATAAAAGCCGACATTGATGTATAAGCATCATTGTAGTTACTGATATTGGAGTGATAGAATACGCACAAAATTTAGCTCACGCTGAATGATTCAGCTTGAGTCTTTAATAAAGGTATTTTAAATGACGGTTAAAACGCGTTTTGCTCCTAGCCCTACAGGCTATCTTCATGTTGGTGGTGCTCGTACTGCACTTTACTCTTGGCTTTTCGCTAAAAACCAGGGCGGTGAATTCGTACTGCGTATTGAAGACACTGACTTAGAGCGTAACTCTCAAGAAGCAGTTGATGCGATCTTGGAAGGCATGACGTGGATGGGTTTAGAGTGGAATGAAGGCCCTTACTACCAATCAAAGCGCTTTGACCGTTACAACGAAATGGTTGATACACTTCTTGCTAATGACAAAGCGTACAAGTGTTACGCATCGAAAGAGTTGTTAGATGAAATCCGTGCTGAGCAAGAAGCGAATAAAGAGATGGCTCGCTACGATGCTAGTCACCCGAAAGTGATTGCGGCGAATGAAGCAGCAAGCGAAGACGATGCTTGTGTTATCCGCTTCCGTAACCCGAAAGAAGGCAGTGTCGTATTTGAAGATCAAATTCGTGGCCGTATTGAAATCGCTAACAGCCAACTGGATGATTTGATCATTCGTCGTACCGATGGTGCACCGACTTATAACTTCGTTGTTGTTGTTGATGACTGGGATATGGGTATCACACACGTTGTTCGTGGTGAAGACCACATTAACAACACTCCTCGTCAAATTAACATCTACGAAGCACTAGGCGCACCTGTTCCAACGTTTGCTCACTGTGCAATGATCCTTGGTGACGATGGCGCGAAGCTTTCTAAGCGTCACGGCGCTGTTTCGGTAATGCAATACCGTGATGAAGGTTACCTTCCAAATGCACTTAATAACTACCTAGTTCGCTTAGGTTGGTCTCACGGTGACCAAGAGATTTTCTCTCAAGAAGAGATGATTAACTTGTTTACGCTAGATGCAATCAGCAAGTCGGCATCAGCATTCAACACTGAAAAGCTTCTTTGGTTGAACAATCACTACATTAAGACTTCTGAGCCTGAATACGTTGCAGAATATCTGCAGTGGCATTTAGATGAGCAGAAAATTGACATCTCAAATGGTCCTGCTATTACAGAAGTTATCAAGCTAGTTGGTGAGCGTTGTAATACGCTTATAGAACTTGCAGAACAATCACGTTATTTCTACGAAGACTTCTCTCAGTTTGAAGCTGGCGCAGCGAAGAAGCATCTACGTGGTGTTGCTAAAGGTCCACTAGAGTTAGCACTAGCTAAAGTTGAAGCACTTGAAGAGTTTACAACAGTGAACATCAAAGAAGGTGTGATTGCTGCGGTATGTGAAGAGCTAGAGATCGGCATGGGTAAAATCGGCATGCCACTTCGTGTCGCAGTAACTGGCGGTGGACAATCTCCATCGGTTGATGCTGTTATCGAGCTTATCGGTAAAGAGCGTGTAATTGCTCGCATCAAGATGGCGCTAGCGTTCATTGCCGAGCGTGAAGCTAACGCTCAATAAGTCTGTCTTATTGAATAATAGAACCGCAGTCTGAAAAGATTGCGGTTTTTTGTTTATGGAAGAAAACAACACTGATTACTTTAAGTCGATACTGTTTAAGCGTCCCATAAACTCCAATATCTCAAGATTACCTTTATTAGCCTCGAGCAGAGCTTTTTTGGTCTTGCTGTAAGCGCCTAAGCGGCCATGCTTACTGATAGAGCAGACAACACTTCGATAAACTAACTTCCCATCACTGTCATAAGTGCGCCAAGCGGCAATATAACACTCATCTTTTTTATTTGGTTCATCTCGTGTCGGGCGAGGCTTGAAAATAATCTTAGGCTCTACGGAGTGTGGTAAGCGAGTCATTAAGTAGGGGTCTTTAAGCAAGCGACGCCAAAACTTCCCCCACATCTCACTGCCGAGTTCATTGCGAAGCTTAATCGCTTTCTTCAGGCCTTTCTTCTCACCAATGCGAACATACCCAACAGAGCGATGTAGAACAGAATCGTCGGGGGCGTGGATATGAATTTTATACGCTGTCTTGGCTTTTGAGATAAAGCGGTGGCCAGTATTCGTAATTAGATTGCTTTTCTTCATTATCTTATGATTAGTTGTAATGTTGGTGGCTGCTGTACAGTAAATACCTTAGCGAATTGTTAAACAGTCTACTTCAATCATAGTTGCTAAAATCAGAGCAGTGTGAGGATTTTATAAGGAATAAAAATGCCTCAGTAACATAAGCTACTAAGGCATTGTTTTATTTGGCGCTCTCTGTAGGATTTGAACCTACGACCTGCCCCTTAGGAGGGGGCTGCGCTATCCGGCTGTGCCAAGAGAGCATGTTCTAGGGTTGGTTTATGGTGTAGACAACACAGTCTTATAATATTTTGTGCATAACATCACCAATTTGAATACTGCCAGCTAACTCTTGTTGATCAATTTTCAGCTCAGCTTCGTGCTCATAGACTCGTGATACCGTCAAAGTAATATCGCTTTGTGAGACCTTATTTCTAGGTAAGCCATTTTGGTCAATGAAGGACCCAGTGTGCCAAAGTTGCAATTGATCTCCCTCTTGCACACCATGTAAACGGCCCAAATCGATGGTGACTAAATTACCAAAGCGAGCAACAACTTCAGGTAAACTGATTTTGCATGACACTTCAGACTCTAAATCCAGCATGATATTACGGCTTACACGAAGCATCATCTCACCATAGGTAGAGGCCCAAAAACGAGCACTCTTGGTATCTATTTGACTTGTTTTCGCGAAAGGCCACTTAGCCACTTCTCGATAATTTCGGTTATAAACTTCATGACCTGTTTTTCCATCGAATATTTGCATTTCTAGTGCAAACTGACGGTTTATTACATCGTCCCGTATTAAGTTTTTCTCAACCGTTGCTGTTAGATCTGTGATTACACCACCAAGAATGTATTGAGCACCGGTGTCTTGAGCGATCATTTTCAAACGTTCTGGGAAGCGTTTGCTGATCTCATAGTCGGTTGTACCAACAGAAACGAAGCTTGAAGACTCTTGATCAAGCTGACGATTAATGACATGGGCAAAATCATCACCAACACGATATATTTGCCCCATGACCGCTTGTTGGGGAGCGGCAAGATCAATGTTGCCGACTAAAAATGTCTTCTTATATTGGCTAACATGGCAACCTGTTGCCGATGGGTATATATCAATCCGGGCACGAACAAACATGACATTTTTTCTAACTCGTTGCTCTTCAACTAAAACGTAACGTACTTCATGGTTTGTGAATTGATACTCTTTCTTACTGCTTTCTAAAAAGGGCCTTAGATTACTAATACTGCCTATATCTGCCCCTGAAAAGCTTACCGCCTTAAAAATGGCGTCTTCTAGCGCATGAACTCTCGCCACCTCTTCCGATGAGACAACGGTAGATACCCCGGTCACTTCATACCATGCTGCATGTACTGTTGCTGGAAGCATCAACGAGTAAAGCATTGAAAATATAAGAATAATGTTTTTTTTCATTGTAATTCGCCGTTTGGGTATAAATATTGCACTTTATTTACTAGCTGATTTAGGTGTTGCCTTTCTTTTTCGTAGCAGAGTTAGAAAAGCAAGGAATGTTCCACTTTTTATGAATTGCAGAATGTATTAATGAAGAAGTTCATTGAGTTCTGAATAGCGAACATTTCAAGGCCTTAGTATATCTGGAGATTAAGATAATGAAAAAATGGTTATTGCTAGCACCTGTGGTATTTTTGACCGCCTGTGCCTACGGCCCAATTTATAATGGTAAAGAACCCTATTCTGGTTCTCAGTTTATGTTGATGGAAAGCCCACGTCATACGATGGACTTTTTCGTTGAGAGTATGACTGATGACCTCGTTATATCAAATACTAGTGTATCGGCACGAACCCCTATTGCGGTGACATCGTTTGTCGATTTACAGAATATGGACACAACGAACTGGTTAGGTAATTCGGTTTCCGAAGGATTTATTCATCAGTTCCAACGTCGCGGGTTTAAAGTTGTTGATTTCAAAACAACAGGATCAATCCAAGTGACACAGCAAGGTGACTTTGCATTTAGTCGAGATTGGAAAGATCTCGCTCAAGAGCAGGAGATTCAATACATCCTCACTGGCACTATGTTGAGACAAGAGGGCGGAGTTCTAGTCAATGCCAGAGTCGTTGGTATGCAGTCACGAGTGGTTGTTGCCACTGCGCAAGGCTTCTTACCTGCGGATCGTATTGGTCGAGATCTTGATACGTTGAATTCAATGCGAACAGAAGACGGTGTGCTGATTCGTTCTGACCCAACGATGACGTCATCACATACTGTGATATTACGCCCTTAGGAGCTGATCATGAGTAAATGGATAATAATGCTTACGGCATTGATGATGGTTGGTTGTCAGCCCCTACAGAGCATGCGCGATGACCATTGGTTAACAGCAGTCGGTTATGCCAGTATTGGTGAGCAAAAAGGGACGAATGCCGAAGAGAAGCAAGTCCGTGCCATGCGAGCATCGAAAATTGATGCTTATAGAGAGCTAGCTGAACAGGTCTATGGTATGCGAGTTAGTGGACGAGCCGATCTTAAAGATCAGCGTTTAGGCACAGAGCGCACATCTGGTGCTGTAGATGGTGTTATCCGTGGTGCGGAAGTCGTGAGAAGCTATAAAGTCGGTGATAGTTACGTGACTGAGTTAAGGCTTGATATTGAAAAAATGGATCAGCTTAGAAGCTACGGTGATGTCCAGCAAGTGCCAGAAAAAAGACAGCAGACTCTTTTCTAAAGTATTAAAGTACTATTTATTGTTAGATTGTTCTCCAGACATGAAGCGCTATAGCTTTGATCAAATATGAGTCTATTGATGGCATTAAAAAACGGCAATGTTAATTGCCGTTTTTTTGTGTCTGACGTTTAGAGGCAAGCTAAGTCGCTAATCAACGAAATAGGCAACTAGGTGAGCAAATAGCCACTTAGTGAGCAGATAGCTACTTAGTGGGCAAATAGCTATTAAGCCTTAATATTCGTGCCTAATGTTGAAAGGGTGTGGGTTTGGCCGCCTGCATTATAGGTCATGCCTATTTTACCGTGACTTTGCTGCATCATGTTATTAAGTTTGTTATAGCTTAGTTGAGCACGTTGCAGTGCCTCGCCATTAACTAGGTTAGCTTCTTGACAGTCATGAATAATGGAGCGAATTTGACTAACGATCTGTTTTAAGTGCTCATCTTCTGTAAGGCTAGAAACATCTGGATGAGTACTTATACGTTGATCCGTTTGCTGCAATTGATTTATTAAGGTGACTTTCTCTTTTGCTAATTGTTCTATATCGGTTGAGACGCGTTGAGTAATAGCCACTTTTTCTAGTGAAAGTAGCGCTGACAGGTCATTTGCATTTTTTAGTTGGAATTCGACCAAACTCGCGAGTGCTGCCATATTCTAGTGTCTCTTGCCAATAACTCTATAAACCAAATTTTAAACGATTAGTTTGAACAGGGTTTATAAAATACTATTCATTAAAAACCGCCAAGCTCTTTTTCAAACTTGATCATATTGTCTGCCAGTTTTTCTGAATCAACGGTATATGAGCCATTCGCAATCGCTTCTTTAATTGCAGCTACTTTTGCTGAGTCAAAACTGGGCTGTGTTGCCATTTGATTGTGCATCTCACCGATCTCTTTACCTTGCTTACTAAGAGAAACTGCGTCTTGTTTAGAACCACTCGATTTATCGGTAGATTCTGTCCTGCTCGATGCATTAGATTCAGTACGATTAGCGTTGCGCGTTGACGATGTCATCGTATGCCCGCTTCGTATGTTATCTATACCTGCCATATGTTAGCCTTTTTTTAAATAAGAACCTGTACAGTCACTATCGACTATCATCACAATTACTTTAGTACTTTTACACCTTTAAAAGGGAAAAACATTTAAACGTGACTAGAATTGAACCGTAACCTCACCGATTCCGGTTACTCTTCCTTCAATTATACGGTTGGATTTGGTATTTTTCACCCTAATCTGCTCCCCAGCTGCGCCATCTGATAGAGCGGTACCTCTGGTTGTGATCGTCATCCCGCCTTTATTTGCCTTTATCATGACTGTTTCATTTCTACAAACGACACAAATATCCCGATCTTGAATAACACTGCCAACATTAAGGTTTCTTTTTACTTTTGCCCCAACGACCATATTTACAGAGGAAAAACCTTGCCGACGAAAACGGTGTAGGTCTACCATACTAATAGTTACATCATTAGCGGTGATAATTTGGCCTCGGTTTAGTGGCGAAGCTAGCGTGACTTGTGGGCCAAGTGTCGTCAGCCTGACGGGAACGTAGAGCCTCCAGTTATCTTCTTGGCACTCGACTAAAACGGTGATGTTGCTAGATTGGCTGTTGAGTGTAGAAGAGGAAGTCTGCAAAGGGGTAGGGCAATCAGTGGCAAAAACTCGAGAGTCAATATTTGCTGCAGATACTTGTAATTCGCCTCCAGCAGGTCGTTCTATATGATTAAGTATATAATTTTCGGCACTTTGTTGTATGGCCCCAATTTGTTCATTTGTCGCTGATTGAGCAAAAAAACTAAATAAAACCAATAAAAAGCAGATAGACTTGCAATAAAATGTATAGAAAGCTCTACACTTAGTTATGGTAACTAAATACCAATGTGATTTAGAATATATCATTCTGTTTCTCTGGTTTTACATAGCCTGCAGTAGACTAACACTTTTTGGGATAAAAGTTTGATATGGAGATGAGCTTATGACCGGTATTCTTGATTCAGTGAATCAGCGTACACAACTTGTCGGTCAAAACCGATTGGAACTACTGACGTTCAGACTAATGGGACGTCAACGTTATGGTATTAACGTATTCAAAGTAAAAGAGGTCCTTCAGTGTCCGAAACTTACTTCAATGCCAAATTTACACCCTCTGGTTAAGGGGGTTGCTCATATCCGTGGTCAAACCATTTCTGTTATCGACTTAAGTCTCGCTATTGGTGGAAGACCAACGACGGATATCGATAAGTGCTTCGTTGTTATTTCTGAATTTAATCGTACTATTCAAGGCTTCCTTGTTAGCTCAGTCGAGCGCATTATTAATATGCACTGGGAGTCGATTTTACCGCCACCAGATGGTGCGGGTAAGGCAAACTACTTAACTGCCGTTACCAATATCGACAATGAACTTGTTGAGATCCTTGATGTTGAGAAAATTCTTGCAGAAATCGCGCCAGTTGATGAGCAAATGGATGAATCCATTGGTCAAGATATTGCCGAAGCTGAAGCAGAAAAAGAGATTGTACGTAGAATTCTCATTGCCGATGATTCAACTGTTGCACGTAAGCAGGTTGAAAGGGCTATTGTTTCAATAGGTTTTGAAGCTGTATCTGTTAAAGATGGTAAAGAAGCGTATGATAAGCTTGTAGAAATGGCCGCTGAGGGAAGTATTTATGATCAAATTTCCTTGGTTATTTCAGATATCGAAATGCCAGAGATGGATGGTTACACCCTAACGGCCGAAGTTCGCCGTAACCCTGACCTTAAAGATCTGTATGTGATTTTACACTCATCGTTAAGTGGTGTCTTTAACCAAGCGATGGTTGAGCGGGTGGGTGCTAATGCATTTATCGCTAAGTTTAACCCAGATGAATTGGGTAATGCGGTTAAAACTGCACTAACAAAATAAAAGAGATATTAATGACAGCGATAACAATAAGCGATCAAGAGTATCGTGATTTCAGCCGCTTTTTGGAATCTCAGTGTGGTATCGTTTTAGGCGATAGCAAGCAATACCTAGTGAGAAGCCGTCTTAGCCCTTTAGTGACTAAGTTTAGTGTTGGCTCACTGTCTGACCTATTACGTGATGTCGTTACTGGGCGAAATCGAGATTTGCGTGTTGCCGCTGTTGATGCGATGACGACAAACGAAACCCTATGGTTTCGTGATACTTATCCGTTCGCTGTGTTGTCTGAAAAATTGTTGCCGGAAGTTGCCGCTAATAAGAGGCCGATTAAAATTTGGTCAGCGGCTAGTTCATCTGGGCAAGAACCTTATTCTATGGCAATGACCATTTTGGAAACTCAGCAACGTAAGCCTGGCATGCTGCCAAATGTTGCCATTACCGCAACGGATATTTCAGCGACTATGCTCGATATGTGTCGTGCTGGTGTCTACGACAACTTGGCACTTGGTCGAGGCCTATCACCAGAGCGTCGCCGTACTTTCTTTGAAGACGCTGGTGATGGTCGCATGAAAGTAAAAGATAACGTAAAGCGATTGGTAAATTTTCGCCCGCAAAACTTAATGGAAAGCTACGCGCTCATTGGTAAGTTTGACATCATATTTTGCCGAAATGTATTAATTTACTTTTCACCGGATATGAAATCACAAGTACTTAATCAGATGGCGAATAGCTTAAACCCAGGAGGCTACTTGTTGTTAGGTGCCTCTGAGTCACTGACTGGCTTAACTGACCGTTTTGAAATGGTGCGTTGTAATCCGGGCATCATTTATAAGTTGAAGTAGTGTTGACTATTTACTACGAAGCCCAGTTTTTTAACTGGGCTTTCTTATATCGAGCCTTATCTTTTATCTAACTTTGAACTTTACTTTACCTCTTTTGTTTATCTTCTCTCCACTTCGTTTCTACTTCCTATTTTCCTGATGTGTTATATTTTAAGTGAGACATTCCAAATCTTATTCGGACCAACTAATGCTGATACACATTATGCGGTCTGTTAATTGCAAAGCCTTTCTTACAAACGGTTTTTGCACCAAAGGTAGTTAGGATTTAAGTAAATTGTAGAAGCACCTTTAAAGTTGGTATACAAATTGCTTTTAATCTTAGTAGTAACAGTCAGTTCTTTGAGTTGAGGCAATTATGGCTATTTCTTTTGACAATGCTTTAGGTATTCACCAACACACCGTTGGCGTCCGTGAGCGCAATGCTGAGGTGATTTCTACCAATATCGCACAAGCGAACACACCTGGGTTTAAATCAAAAGGAATGGATTTCAATAAAGCACTGCAGGCGGCAACGTCGGGGGCAAGTATTGGTCTTAGTCGTACAGATAGTCGGCATATCTCTGCCTCAACAAAGGTGACAGGGGAAAGCTTATATCGCATTCCAACACAACCTGATACCGGTGATGGTAATACGGTAGATGTAGATTTAGAGCGTAATTTGTTTATGCAAAATCAAATCAGACACCAAGCGTCACTCGACTTCTTAGGAAGTAAATTCAAGAACTTAACAAAAGCAATCAAGGGGAGTAACTAGATGAGTTTATTCAATGTATTCAATGTGACAGGTTCTGCGATGAGCGCTGAATCCGTTCGCCTAAATACAACTTCTAGTAACCTTGCCAATGCGGACAGTATCTCTAGCTCAGCAAAAGATACGTATAAAGCACGTCACGCAGTGTTTGGTGCAGAGTTAAGTAAGGCACGTTATAACCGCGATCATACTGTGCCGGTGAAAGTAATGGGTATTGTTGAAAGTGATAAACCGCTGGATGCTGAATATAACCCTGATCATCCATTAGCAAACGACGAAGGCTATATCTATAAGCCAAACGTCAACGTAATGGAAGAAATGGCAAACATGATTTCTGCTTCTCGTTCATACCAAACGAATGTGCAAGTAGCGGATGCAAGTAAACAAATGCTGCTGCGAACGCTGCAGATGGGTCAATAAGGATAAGGAGGTAGCGAATGGCTGGAATAAATAACGTTGGTCAAAGCGGCTTGTCCTATGTTGATCAGCTTAAATCACTTCAAGACCAGAAGAAGCCTGAGGAAACAGGTGGTAAGCAAGATCTGAATCAAGAGGACTTCTTATCACTACTCACCAAGCAACTGGCTCAACAAGACCCTTTTAAGCCGGTCAGTAATGATCAAATGATTGCGCAAATGGCTTCATTTGCAACCGTTGATGGTATCGGAAAAATGAACACTCAATTTGAGAGTTTGAATTCTTCGATGACATCAAACCAAGCTCTACAAGCATCCTCTTTGGTTGGCCGAGATGTATTGGTACCAGGAGCTGCTGGGGTGAAAGACGACGGCGCTGCAATGTCGGCAATGGTTAAGCTTCCTCAATCAGTAGAGAACTTATTTGTTCGTATTGAAAATGAAGCAGGACAATTGCTGCGTACATTCGAAGTAGGGGCTAAACCTACTGGCGACAGCAAAGTTGAATGGGACGGTAACGACGATAACGGTAACCCATTGCCGGGTGGCAAATACAAGGTGAGAGCCTCTGGATTGCTAGATGGAGAAAATCGCGAGTTTGAAGTATCAACTTATGCGAACGTGAATAGCGTACTTCTCGGTAAAGGTGATGGTAACGTACTGCTCAATCTAGCTGGTTTTGAATCGCCAGTTCGACTTGCTGAAGTACTGGAAGTTGGCAAAGCATAACGATGCTAGCTAGATAGGAGATATTGGAATGTCATATGTATCATTAAGTGGTTTATCCGCTTCTCAATTAGATTTGAATACAACCAGTAATAACATTGCCAACGCCAACACGTTTGGTTTTAAAGAATCTCGTGCAGAGTTCGGCGATGTTTATTCAACCTCAATCTTTACTAACGCTAA
Source organism: Vibrio kyushuensis (assembly GCF_050337325.1). Taxonomy (NCBI): domain Bacteria; kingdom Pseudomonadati; phylum Pseudomonadota; class Gammaproteobacteria; order Vibrionales; family Vibrionaceae; genus Vibrio; species Vibrio kyushuensis. The sequence continues at coordinate 113,522 of NZ_JAKJSV010000003.1, read as the reverse complement.
AACCACTCCAGGTAAAGGTGTTCAGGCAAACAAGGTTGCTCAGCAGTTCCATGAAGGGTCGAGTATTTATACTAATAACCCACTGGATTTGCGAGTGTCGGGAACGGGCTTTTTCGCCGTGACAAAAGATAGAATGGCACCGCAACAAAATGAAATGACACGAAACGGTGCATTCCATTTAAATAAAGACAATTACATTGTTAATGCCAATGATCAGTACCTTCTTGGGTATCAAGTAAATAAAGATACTGGTGAAGTTCTTTCGTATGAGCCTGAACCACTTGATATCCCTGCCGAGTTTGGTAAACCTAAGCAAACCAGTGCGATTGAGGTCGGGGCTAACTTACCAGCTAACGGCGACCTTAAAGATCCAGCGTTGTTTGATATTAGTGACCCGGACACTTATAACCGCTCAACTTCAACCACTATCTATGATTCGATGGGCCAATCTTACAAGTTATCTACTTACTACTTGAAAGACATGACTCAACCTAACACGTGGAATAAGTACTACAGTGTGACCGATTCGGAAGGTGAAAAGCCGCTTAATATTGCTGGTGGTGATGCTGCATCTCCAACTGGTCATATTGGACATACCATGAAGTTCAATAACGATGGTACTTTAGCTGCTCTGAATGGTGGTAATAACATTTTGACTGACACTTTCGAAACCGCAGGTATTAACCTAAATGGTGCGGATGGTACTCAGGTATTAGGTTTTGATTTAGATGGTGCGACTCAATTTGCCGCTCCATTTGAAATTACTAAGACACACCAAGATGGCGCAACAACAGGCTTCCTAACTAAGATAGATTTTGACGAATACGGTAGCGTATTAGGTACCTATTCTAACGGTCAAAATGTCACTCTAGGTCGAGTTGGGATGGTTCGTGTTGCCAATGAGCAAGGTCTTGATAAGAAAGGCGGAACTCAGTGGGATTCAACACAGTTCTCAGGTGAGAAGATCTGGGGTGAATCAGGTAAAGGATCATTTGGTTCAATCAATAATGGCGCACTAGAGCAATCTAACATTGATATGACCCAAGAACTAGTTGACCTAATTTCGGCTCAGCGTAATTTCCAAGCGAACTCACGTGCGCTAGAAGTTCATAGTCAACTACAGCAAAATATCCTGCAAATTCGTTAACGATTTCGTTTACGCAATCATCAGAAATACCAAACCAACGGCAATGTTGGTTTGGTATTGTTGCCATCCCCCTGCGGCAACAAACGGCAAGTCCTTCCATTCTAACTCGTGTCACCATCTAACTCGTTGATTTTACATTCATAAAAACTTGGCACGTCTATTGCTTTTAACTAATTGAACATTGGTTATTGGAGCACATTATGGACCGCACTCTTTACCTCGCTATGAGTGGCGCAAAGCAGAACATGCAAGCGCTACAGCTACGAGCAAACAACTTGGCAAACGTCAGTACTACTGGTTTTCGTGCTGATTTAGCGCAAGCTCGCTCAATGCAGGCTTACGGTGAAGGTCTTCCAACTCGTGTATTCAGTATGACTGAACGACCAGGGCAAAACTTTGCCCAAGGTAGTGTGATTACCACTGGCCGAGACCTAGATGTGACGGTTCAAGGTGATGGCTGGATCTCTGTAATGGATAAAACCGGCAAAGAAGGTTTAACCCGTAACGGCAATCTTAAAATCGATCAAAATGGATTATTAACGAACGCATCAGGGCATCTTGTTCTTGGGGAAACCGGCGCGCCAATTACACTTCCTATTCCAATTAGCAAAGTCGAGATAGGTAATGACGGAACCATTTCTGTCGTGCCTCAAGGGGCACCAGCTGATGCCATGGAAATTGTCGATCGCATTAAATTAACTCAAACCAATAACCGATCTCTGTTCAAAGATATTAACGGTCTTTTTCGTTCGAAAGAGCCTAATGCGGCATACGAAGCGGATGCCAATGTAAAGCTGCTCACAGGCGCTATAGAAGGCAGTAACGTCAACGCTGTCGGCGAAATGACAAGCCTGATTGACTTGCAAAGACAGTTTGAAATGCAAGTCAAAATGATGAGCACAGCGGAAGAGATGGATAAATCGTCCGACTCTCTGCTTCGTATGAGCTAATAAGAATTTAAGGAGACTGTTATGCATCCGGCATTATGGGTAAGTAAAACGGGATTGGACGCTCAACAAACCAATATCTCGACAATTTCAAATAACCTAGCAAACGCATCAACGGTAGGTTACAAAAAAAGCCGTGCGGTTTTTGAAGATCTGTTTTATCAGAATATCAATCAACCCGGTGGCCAGTCGTCTCAAAATACTGAGCTTCCAAGTGGATTAATGCTTGGTGCGGGTTCAAAGGTTGTGGCAACCCAAAAGGTCCACACCCAAGGTAATACTCAAACGACGACCAACAGCTTAGACATGATGGTTGAAGGTGATGGTTTTTTCCAAATCCTAATGCCTGATGGAAACATCGGTTATACGCGAAATGGTCAGTTTACCGTCAATGATGAAGGCGCAATTGTTACTTCCGGAGCTGGATATACGCTAGAGCCTGAAATCATCATTCCAGACGATGCGATTAGTATTACTGTCGGAACCGATGGTGAAGTATCAGTAAATGTCCGTGGTCAGCAAGATAACCAAGTACTCGGTCAAATCACCACAGTCGACTTTATCAACCCTGGTGGTCTTGAGCCAATTGGTCAAAACCTTTACTTACCAACTGGCGCAAGTGGCGACCCTCAAGAAGGCGTTCCTGGACTTGATGGGTTTGGTTCGGTAAGGCAGTCAATGCTCGAAACTTCGAACGTTAACGTAACCGAAGAGCTTGTGAATATGATTGAAGCTCAACGTGTGTATGAGATGAACTCGAAAGTTATCTCAGCAGTGGACAAAATGATGAGCTTTGTTAACCAACAGCTCTAAGCCATTTACCTTAAGCAATTTACCTTTAGCCTAGAACGAGGTTATCAGCATGATTCGCATACTTAGCGTTTTACCAATTCTACTAATGAGTGGCTGCGTGATGATGGATCCACCCATTGAAACACCGGATGTTGTTCAAGGAACAACAACTGTTGATGCAGTAGAAGGGGATAAGTCTTCAGAAGAAAGCTCAGGCTTGGTTGATTCCTTGCGTGGCAGAAATGATCCGCTTGCAGGAGATCCCGCTTGGGCGCCGATTCATCCTAAACATGCACCAGAGCACTATGCAGCGGAAACGGGCTCACTGTTTAACCTAAATACGGTTAGCAGTTTATATGATGATTCTAAACCTCGCGGCATTGGCGATATTATTACCGTTACACTGGATGAAAAGACCAAAGCAGCAAAAAGTTCGGATGCCGATCTGTCTAAGAACAACGATGCTAGTATGGACCCATTAGAAGTTGGTGGGCGACCTCTTAATATTGGTGACTATGACTTCTCATACAATTTAAGTAACGATAATAATTTCAGTGGCAGTGCTGCGGCAAATCAGAGTAACAGCTTATCTGGCTCGATTACCGTTGAAGTTATCGAGGTACTCGCTAACGGTAACCTTATTATTCGTGGTGAGAAATGGTTAACCTTAAATACTGGCGATGAGTACATTCGCTTAAGTGGTACCATTCGCCCAGACGATATTGACTTTGATAACACTATTGCTTCAAACCGAATTTCAAATGCTCGAATTCAGTATTCAGGAACCGGAACGAATCAAGATATGCAAGAACCTGGATTCTTGGCACGATTCTTTAATGTATCTTTGTAACTTTATTAGAAAGTCGTTTTTTTGGCTAAATACTGATTAATACAATTAGTCTAATAATCGATACAGCGTTTACAAAGTTTAAGGGTTACCAAATGAAGAAGTACTCTCTATTACTCATCAGCATGATGCTAATCGTGACCAGCGCTCAAGCTGCACGAATTAAAGATGTTTCGCAAATAGCGGGTGTTCGTAGTAACCAATTAGTGGGCTACGGTTTGGTAACTGGCCTTCCGGGTACTGGCGAATCAACCCCTTTTACTGACCAAAGCTTCAATGCCATGTTGCAAAACTTTGGCATTCAATTGCCACCAGGCACAAAACCGAAAACGAAAAATGTTGCCGCTGTCATCGTGACAGCAGAAATGCCAGCATTTACTAAGCAGGGCCAAACAGTAGATGTCACCGTGTCATCGATTGGTTCGGCAAAAAGTCTTCGAGGCGGAACCTTGATGCAGACCTTTATGAAAGGTCTAGATGGTCAAGTTTACGCCGTTGCTCAAGGTAACTTGGTCGTTAGTGGGTTTAGTGCCAGCGGTGCTGATGGTTCAAAGATTGTTGGTAACAACCCTACAGCAGGCATGATTTCTAGCGGCGCTATCGTTGAGCGAGAGATCCCAACTCCTTTCAGTCGTGGTGACTACATCACGTTTAATCTTCTTGAATCTGACTTTACTACAGCGCAACGAATGGCGGATGCTGTAAATAACTTTCTTGGACCACAAATGGCATCGGCGATTGATGCAACCTCTGTGAGAGTGCGAGCACCAAGAGATGTTAGCCAGCGTGTTGCTTTTCTATCTGCGGTTGAGAATATTGAATTTAACCCTGCGGATGGTTCAGCAAAAATCATTGTCAATTCGCGTACAGGGACCATCGTTGTTGGTAAACATGTTCGTTTAAAACCTGCCGCTGTTACGCATGGTGGTATGACCGTAGCAATTAAAGAAAACTTAAATGTTAGCCAAGGAAACCCATTTGGTGGAGAAACGGTTGTTGTTCCAGATACAGATATCGAGGTAACAGAACAGCAGGGGAAAATGTTTAAGTTTGAACCGGGCTTGACCTTGGATGATTTGGTTAGAGCTGTTAACCAAGTGGGCGCAGCTCCTTCTGATTTAATGGCTATTCTTCAGGCACTTAAACAAGCTGGTGCGATTGAAGGTCAACTGATCATTATTTAAGGATTGACCATGATTAACAACGGCAACGACATCGGATTTATTCATGATATTGCAGGCTTAGATAAGCTTCGTCAAAAAGCGGTAAGCGGCGATGAAGGCGATGATCAAGCAGCGTTATCCGCCGCAGCGAAGCAATTTGAAGCGATTTTTACGTCGATGCTGTTCAAATCAATGCGAGAAGCGAATGCTGGCTTTGAATCTGGCATTATGGATAGTCAAAACCAGCAGTTCTATCGTCAAATGCTTGATGATCAAATGTCGAGTGAGCTTAGTGCTTCTGGGTCTTTAGGTTTAGCAGATATGATCGTTGCGCAGTTAAGTACTGGCTCGATCGAGAATTCATCTGCTGCTGCCAAAGATGAAAATTTTGAAGAAATAATGAATAACGTTCAGCGTAACCGAGAATTACGAGAAACTGCTCCAATAGCAACTACTGCTGCATCTGTTTCGAAAGCTCAACCAACGTCTTTTGATTCACCAGAAAGCTTTATTACGTCAATGAAACCGTATGCGACACAAGCAGCTAAAGCGCTTGGTGTCGATTCTTCGTTACTTCTTGCTCAAGCCGCTCTTGAGACGGGTTGGGGTCAAAAAGTGACTCAGAACTCTAGTGGCAGCAGCAACAACCTGTTTAATATTAAAGCAGACAGAAGCTGGAAGGGTGATAAGGTTGCTACTCAAACCTTAGAATATCATCAAGGTGTTCCTGTGAAAGAGAGTGCGGCTTTCCGTTCGTATGAGACTTATCAAGATAGCTTCAATGATTATGTTCGCTTCTTGAATCAGAACCCACGTTATAGCACTGCGTTGCAGAAAACGGGTAGCTCTGAAGAATTTATCCATGGCATCCACAAAGCGGGTTATGCAACAGACCCAGAGTACGCGAATAAAATCCTAAGAGTTAAACAACGCATTGATCAAATGTAGATATGAGTGTTGATAATTAAAACAGAGGCTTACAAGGTGTAAGCCTTTTTTGTATCTGATGGCATTCATTTCTTTTCTACTGGCATATATATTGCAATAAGAGAAGTAGGTTTCAGTATTTACTGAGTTTTCATCAACTTCTGGAGTGTAGTATGGCGTCGGATCTTCTGAATTTAGGGACACAAAGTGTTCTTACAGCTCAGAGACAACTCAATACCACCGGGCATAACATTTCCAATGCCAATACAGATGGTTATAGCCGACAGTCTATTATCCAAGGCACCAATGCGCCTCGGCAATATGGTGGTGAAACCTATGGCATGGGTGTCCATGTGGAAAAAGTTCGCCGCTCTTGGGATCAGTTTGCCGTTAATGAACTTAATGTGTCGACAACCAGTCATGCTTTTAAAACGGATACAGAAGAGAATCTAGACATGCTTTCAAGCATGCTCTCTTCTGTCGCATCTAAGAAGATTCCAGAGAACCTAAACGAATGGTTTGATTCTGTTAAAACGCTAGCTGATAGCCCAAATGATGTGGGCACCCGGAAAGTGGTGCTCGAAAAGGCCAGCCTGATCAGTAATAACCTTAATGACTTCCACGAGAGCATTCGTTTGCAGTCAGACGTTACCAATAAAAAGCTTGATTTGGGTATCGAGCGAATCAACCAATTAGCATTAGAGCTAAGAGATACCCAACGGCTGATGATGAGAACGCCCGCGCCACATAATGACTTGATGGATCAGCACGAGAGACTTGTTTCTGAATTATCGGAATTCACCAAAGTGACGGTGACTTCGCGTAAAAGTGGCGAAGGTTTCAATATTCACATAGGTAACGGGCATACGCTGGTATCTGGGACTGAAGCAAGCCAATTAAAAATGATGGATGGCTATCCCGATGTACACCAACGCCGCTTAGCTATTGTAGAAGGCAAAGCCATTAAACCGATCACCACGAAAGATATCGATGGCAAGCTCGGTGCGCTACTCGAGATGCGTGATAAGCACATTCCCTATTTAATGGATGAGCTAGGCCGCATGTCAGCATCATTCTCATTTGAAGTGAATAAGCTTCAATCGCAAGGACTTGATTTGCGAGGCAACATTGGCGGTTTGATATTCTCTGATGTTAATGAAGAGCGTTTTACTAAGTCACGTGTCGTTCAAACACCTGACTCCAATGCTGACCTTGCGGTATTTATTGAAGACACCAGCCAATTAAAAGGTGGTGAGTACTCCCTTCAATATAATGGCAGTGACTATTTTATTACCAGACCCTCAGGCGAAAGGGTGACTGTGCCAATGACGGGTAACTCACTGCAAATTGATGGCGTCAGAATTGAAGTTCGTCAGAATTTAGATGCAGGTGAGCGAATCCTTATTCGCCCAACAAGAAACTCAGCAGCTGAAATGCAAATGGCCACCAATGACCCTACTGCGATAGCTGCTCAAAGCTTCAAAGCATCAACATCATTCGCACAAGGCAGTGCAAAGTTCAAAATCTTACAAGTGGGTGATATTAAAGAGTTTGAAGTTGTTGTCTCACCGAAAGGTGATCAATTTGCTGTAACTGATACTAAAGGCAATATCTTATTAGATCCTCAGGAATACCCGCCCAAAGGTCCTGTTGTTGTTAAGGGCACTGCTTTCACATTGAGCCCTGGTGCAATTGCCAATGATAAGTTCACGGCAAACCTTGTCCCCTCTGAAGGTGACAACGGCAACTTGCTAAAAATGCAAAATATTCAAACAGATAAAAAGCTCAATGATAATGAATCGACCGTGTTGGATATCTATCACAACCTCAACACGGATGTTGGTTTGAAAATGTCGACAGCCTCCCGTCTTGCTGATGTGTCTCAACTAGAGAAACAAGCAGCGCAAGAGCGGATTGCCTCTATTTCCGGGGTGAACTTGGATGAAGAAGCGGCAAACATGATGAAGTTTCAACACGCTTATATGGCGTCATCACGAATCATGCAGACTGCAAACGATACCTTCAATACCATTTTGGCACTACGATAGGGAGGCCATTAAATGTTAAATCGAATTTCAAGCTTCCATAACTATCAGTCGGTGCAAAATGATTTGCGTCGCCAAGAGAATAAGATCCATCACAACCAAGCTCAGCTTGCTTCTGGTAAGAAGCTAATGAAGGCAAGTGATAACCCACTTGCTACTCACTATATTCAAAATGTCGGCCAGCAATCGGAGCAGCTAAGGCAATATGTAGATGCCATCGTATTGGTAAGAAACCGATTGGAGCATCATGAAGTCATTATCGCTAATACCGAAAGCTTCGCTGATGAAGCCAAACGTACCGTGATGGAAATGATCAATGGTTCTTTGTCGTCAGAAGACCGCTTTGCTAAAAAGCGTGAGATACAAGAGCTTGCTAATAATTTTCTAAATATTGTTAATGTTCAAGATGAATCTGGTAATTATATTTTCTCGGGGACTAAGCCGAAAAGCCAACCATTCTTTCGTGATAACGACGGCACGGTAACGTACGCCGGTGATGACTATCAGCGGAAAATGAAGGTATCGAACACCTTGGATATGGCAATCAATGATCCTGGTAATAAATTGTTCATGGACATTGATAATCCTTTTGGTGATTACGAGCCTGAATACCAACTTAATGATGCGTCTGAATTATTGCTAGAACGAGCAACCAATATCGACCCAGATGACACTTCAAACTACAAAGTTACCTTTGTGGATATGAACAATGGAAAATTTGGTTATCAACTTGAAAAAGATGGCAGTGTTATTAAAGCTGACGAGTTTAACCCGTCAACAGGTATTCGTCATGAGGGGTTAACCATTCAGGTAAAAGGTCAAATTAGTAAGAGTGACGTCATTACCCTTGAGCCTAGAAAAACATATTCTATATTCGAAAGTTTTCAAAAAGCGATGGATCTGTCAGAGAACTCTGTTTCTGATGCAGATAGCACCGCAAAGTTACATCAAATTACTGAAGAGTTTCATGCGGCATTTATTCACTTAAATAAGGCTCGCACAGATGTTGGCGCGCGGCTTGGCACCCTCGACATACAAGAGCAACAACATGAAGACTTCAAACTAACGCTTGCAAAATCAAAGAGTAACTTTGAAGACCTTGATTATGCAGAAGCCGTTATTGAGTTTAATGAAAACTCAAGAGCGCTCCAAGCATCCCAGCAAGCGTTCGGAAAAACAAAAGATTTAACTCTATTTAATTACATCTAATTAATTGATGCCTTACGTGCTATGCCGTAAGTGCCATTAGTTGTGATTTATCGCCACTGAAAATTGATTATTGAAGGCGGCAATTTAGCGGCAAATGCCGTATGAAAAACAACCATTAATTCTGTTTAATTAGATGAGAATGGTGAGTAAAAAAATGCAAGCTATTGATTTTTATCAACTTGGTCTTGATTTGGTAACTGGTTAAAAAGTTGGCACATTACTTGTATTAACTTATTAACAGTGAACATAAGATTAATAGACTTGTAGTTATACAGGTTTAGCAAGGCAATTACGGTCAGTGCTTCCAAATGAGATTAAGCTGGCCGCTTCGCAAGCACTTGCGAACTCACTAGGAGAGCAAATATGACCATTACAGTAAACACAAACGTAGCAGCGTTAACCGCTCAGCGTTATTTAAATAAGGCCACCGGTGAACTCAATACGTCAATGGAACGTTTGTCTTCTGGTAACCGAATCAACAGTGCAAAAGATGATGCGGCAGGCTTACAAATATCGAACCGACTAACAGCTCAGTCTCGCGGTCTAGATGTGGCAATGCGAAATGCGAACGATGGTATTTCAATTGCGCAGACAGCAGAAGGTGCGATGAATGAGTCAACGAGTATTCTACAACGTATTCGTGACCTATCATTGCAATCAGCTAACGGCACAAACTCGACGTCTGAGCGCCAAGCTCTAAACGAAGAAGTCGTTGCGCTGCAGAATGAATTGAACCGTATTGCGGAGACTACCTCTTTCGGTGGACGTCGACTACTTAACGGCTCATTTGGTGAAGCTTCATTCCAAATTGGTGCTAGTTCAGGTGAGGCGATCATCATGGGCTTGACCAGTATTCGTGCAGATGATTTCCGAATGGGTGGTCAATCTTACTTTGCTGAGAATGGTAAAGATGCAAATTGGGATGTCGCGGCCGGTGCCAATGATCTGAAATTCGAATTTACTGACAAAAACGGTGAGCTAGTTACCGTTGATATTATGGGTAAGATCGGCGATGACGTCGAAGAACTTGCCACTTATATCAATGGTCAAACGGACGCTGTGCAAGCCTCTGTTGGTGATGAAGGTAAGCTTCAAGTCTTCGTCGCTCAACCTGATATTGAAGGTGATCTAGCGATCTCTGGCGGGCTAGCTACTGAGCTTGGCCTAAATGGTGGGCCTGGTGTTTATACCACGGTTAAAGACATTGATGTAACAACAGTCACAGGCTCGCAGAACGCGGTAGGTATTGTTGATGCAGCATTGAAGTATGTTGATTCACAACGTGCGGATTTGGGTGCGAAGCAGAACCGATTAAGTCACAGCATCAACAACTTGGCAAACATCCAAGAAAACGTTGAAGCATCGAATAGCCGTATTAAAGATACAGATTTCGCCAAAGAGACAACACAATTGACGAAAACTCAAATATTGCAACAAGCAGGTACTTCAATACTTGCTCAAGCTAAACAGTTGCCAAACTCTGCAATAACGTTGTTGCAGTAGTAATTGGACTTTTACCCTAGTTACGCAGACGTGAGTAATAGGTAAAACCCAAGGCAAAGTGTGATTATTATTGGATGTTAAGCTCTCTCAGATTTACCCTGCTTAGCTATTCTTACGATAAACATGCGCCCCGGTCAGTCGGTAATGTGATCATTTCTCTTGATCTCCGCATGGCGCCGGCTAACCAAACTAGCCCCGGTTCTCTCAAAGGAAAAGGGGCTTTTTCTTGCCTGAAGCCTTTTTACACCTAAAATAAGTGAATCAATAACTTATGCCCCCTCGGCCGATCGGCCACTTTCTTTAGCTTTAAATTTCCATTCTGTCTATAACATCTTGTTTCTAGTGTGTTTAGTAAAATAAAAATATTAATCTCTTCTTTTTTCTAAAGGAATTCTTTTTAAGGTCGCTAAGAGTTTACTTTGAGAGAACTAATTGGTTTTTCGAGACGTCGGAAACCGTTCGGATAGAAAAATTTCCGCTCGTCGGAAAATCAATAGGAGAGACCACTATGGCGGTTAATGTAAATACAAACGTATCTGCGATGACAGCTCAGCGTTATTTGAATAGTGCAAATAGCGCCCAGCAAACATCAATGGAACGTCTATCATCAGGCTTTAAAATTAATAGCGCTAAGGACGACGCGGCAGGTCTTCAGATCTCTAACCGCTTGAACGTTCAGAGCCGAGGCCTTGATGTTGCGGTTCGTAACGCAAATGACGGTATTTCGATTGCACAAACAGCAGAAGGTGCAATGAACGAAACAACTAACATTTTACAGCGTATGCGTGATCTATCACTTCAATCTGCAAATGGCTCTAACTCAAAATCTGAGCGTGTGGCTATTCAGGAAGAAGTGAGCGCTCTTAACAACGAGCTAAACCGAATTGCTGAAACTACTTCGTTTGGTGGTAACAAACTACTAAACGGCACGTTCGATACCAAATCGTTCCAGATTGGTGCGGACAACGGTGAAGCAGTTATGCTAACGCTAAACAACATGCGTAGTGATAATACGCTGATGGGTGGTGATAGTTATAAAGCAGCAAATGGTCAGGATAAAAACTGGTCAGTGCAAGCTGGTGGTAACGATCTTACGATCGCGTTGACGGACAAGTTTGGTAACGCACAAAACATCGCTATTGATGCGAAAGTTGGTGATGATATCGAGCAGCTCGCAACGTACATCAACGGTCAGCAAGATATGATCAAAGCATCAGTTGATGAAGACGGCAAGCTTCAAATGTACGCAGACAACAACAAAGTTGAAGGCGCAGTTACTTTCGGTGGTGCTATTGCAGGTGAACTTGCTATCGGTGGCCCAACGGCTGTAACGGTTGATACGATTGATGTTACTTCTGTAGGTGGTGCTCAAGAGTCTGTTGCTATTGTCGATTCAGCACTGAAATTTGTTGATAGTCATCGTGCTCAGCTTGGTGCTTTCCAAAACCGATTTGATCATGCGATTAATAACTTAGATAACATTAACGAAAACGTTAATGCGTCTAAGAGCCGAATCAAAGATACAGACTTTGCGAAAGAAACAACTGCACTGACTAAGACACAAATTCTATCTCAAGCTTCGAGTTCAGTTCTAGCTCAAGCGAAACAAGCGCCAAATTCAGCGTTAGGTTTATTGGGATAAATTTCTCTTAAGCAATAGCTAACAAGTTTTTAAAACTTGAACTAAAAATCCAGCTTAGGCTGGATTTTTTTGTTTTGAATCGGCAAGTAAAATGTTTAACTCTTCAATCTATAGATTTACTTATGCTGAACTAATTCGAATCTAAGAGTGGATTGGTACTGATACTGTTGATGAGCCTGTAAGCTTATTTAAGCACGATAGAACGGAGAATTGAACTCTGCTTTGAATCAGCAAGCAATCGTCATATAGAGCCGATGAGAGGGATGATACACTTGTATTTTAATTCGATTGGACGGAAGGAGAGGTAGGGAATAGATGATAAAAAGTTTCAGGCACAAAAAAACCAGCAAAAGCTGGTTTCTTGTATTTATACCTATGAAAATCACGTGGATTTACGATAGAAATAATGGTGCGGTCGGAGAGACTTGAACTCTCACACCTCTCGGCGCCAGAACCTAAATCTGGTGCGTCTACCAATTCCGCCACGACCGCAGCAAAGCTTTTACTCTAGCAAAGAGTGTAGTTATAAAGACATTGGAGAATCTGTATAACGTTGTAGTGGCTGGGCTACCTGGATTCGAACCAGGGAATGCTGGCATCAAAAGCCAGTGCCTTACCGCTTGGCGATAGCCCAACAAAGATTGTTTCAGTGTCAATCACACGTTCTTATCAACTAACTGAGTTAGGGAATAAGAAATAATGGTGCGGTCGGAGAGACTTGAACTCTCACACCTCTCGGCGCCAGAACCTAAATCTGGTGCGTCTACCAATTCCGCCACGACCGCAGCAAAGCTTTCTCTTGTTAAAACGTAAGTTCTAGCGAAGAGTATAGTTATAAAGACATTGGAGAATCTTTATAACGTTGTATGGTGGCTACTGCGGGATTTGAACCTGCGACCCCATCATTATGAGTGATGTGCTCTAACCAGCTGAGCTAAGTAGCCAAAATAGTGTATAAACACCATCTTTAAATATGGTGCGGTCGGAGAGACTTGAACTCTCACACCTCTCGGCGCCAGAACCTAAATCTGGTGCGTCTACCAATTCCGCCACGACCGCGTTGCTGTTTAATTCAATTAAGAATTCTCTAAGCAAGAGTTTGTAGTCTTCGTCGATAATTGGAAATCAACGAGACGTTGTGTGGTGGCTACTGCGGGATTTGAACCTGCGACCCCATCATTATGAGTGATGTGCTCTAACCAGCTGAGCTAAGTAGCCATCTTTTCGAGCGAGACAATATAATCAATCTCACTGCGAGTGTCACTCTCTTTTTCAAGAAAAATGCCACTTTAAAGTGTGGCTGGGCTACCTGGATTCGAACCAGGGAATGCTGGCATCAAAAGCCAGTGCCTTACCGCTTGGCGATAGCCCAACAATGATTCTTGTTCTCTATGTTTGCAAAGCAAACTAACAAGCAATCTAAACATGGTGCGGTCGGAGAGACTTGAACTCTCACACCTCTCGGCGCCAGAACCTAAATCTGGTGCGTCTACCAATTCCGCCACGACCGCAATATTTCCTAAAAACTCATAATGCTAGTTAAACATAAATAAGCGTTTAGGAAATGGTGGCTACTGCGGGATTTGAACCTGCGACCCCATCATTATGAGTGATGTGCTCTAACCAGCTGAGCTAAGTAGCCATTTCCAAATTGTCTTTCCCATCTCGATGTGACTCTCGTTGGGAACGGGGCGCATTATGCGTAGTTGAGCGAAAACCGTCAATAGTTTTTTGTAATAAATCCAGATAAATCTATCGTTCGGTTTCTTTTTGAACAAAGCGCTGTGTTTGTCATCGAAAAGTGGTTGCAAATCAGCATAAACACGAAGGTTAATATTTGATGTACAAAGCGTTAATAACTGTTAAAAACAAAAGAGCCAGTATGAATACTGGCTCTTTAATTACAGTTAATAAGTATGGTTAACTTACTGAATTATACGTTGAAGCGGAAGTGAACTACATCACCATCTTTTACGATGTAATCTTTGCCTTCTAAGCGCCATTTACCTGCTTCTTTTGCGCCGCTTTCACCCGTATATTGAATGAAGTCATCATAACCAACAACTTCAGCTCGAATGAAGCCTTTTTCAAAATCAGTGTGGATCTTTCCTGCCGATTGCGGAGCAGTCGCGCCAATAGGGATTGTCCATGCACGAACTTCTTTTACGCCAGCGGTGAAGTAAGTTTGTAGTGCAAGTAAGTCGTAACCTGAGCGGATCACGCGGTTAAGACCAGGTTCTTCAATCCCCATATCTGCAAGGAACTCTTCACGATCTTCATCATCAAGTTCAGAAAGTTCTGACTCAATAGCAGCACAAACAGCAACAACAACGTTGTTCTCTTTTTCTGCGTACTCACGAACAGCGTCTAAATATGGGTTATTTTCGAAACCATCTTCAGCTACGTTTGCGATGTACATCGTTGGTTTCAGCGTTAGAAAATTCAAGTAACCAATAGCAGCGACTTCTTCTTTAGCTAGGTCAACCGTACGAGCCATGCCACCTTCAGTAAATACAGGTAGAAGCTTTTCTAATACTGTAATTTCAAACTTAGCATCTTTGTCGCCACCTTTAGCTTTCTTAGCGTTGCGCTGAATAGCACGTTCACAAGAGTCTAAATCAGCAAGAGCCAACTCAAGGTTGATCACTTCAATATCTTCAATCGGTGACACTTTGCCTGATACGTGAATGATGTTCTCGTTCTCAAAACAACGAACAACGTGACCGATAGCGTCAGTTTCACGGATGTTAGCTAGGAACTTGTTACCTAGGCCTTCACCTTTTGATGCACCAGCAACCAGACCTGCGATATCAACAAATTCCATGGTTGTTGGTAGCACTTTTTGAGGGTTTACTATTTTAGCAAGCGCATCAAGTCGAAGATCCGGTACCGGTACGATGCCGGTGTTTGGCTCGATAGTACAGAAAGGGAAGTTAGCAGCTTCGATACCTGCTTTAGTAAGTGCATTAAATAGCGTTGATTTACCGACATTTGGCAATCCAACAATGCCACATTTAAAACCCATGATAGTAACCTTATTCTGCTTTGAACGTATGTAAGCGGTTTTGTGCTTTGGTGAGGCCATCTTTTAATAAGATATCTAAGCAGCGTACGGATTCGTCGACTGCTGCATCTAAGCACTCCTGCTCTTTTACAGGGGCTTTACCAAGCACATAACCTGAAACTTTGTCTTTATGTCCCGGATGGCCAATACCAACCCGTAAACGATAGAAATCTTTATTATTAGCCAATTTGTTAATGGTGTCTCGTAGACCATTATGCCCACCGTGACCGCCACCTTTTTTGAACTTTGCTACTCCCGGAGGCATATCAAGTTCATCATGAGCGATCATGATCTCTTCTGGCTTAATTTGATAAAACTTAGCCAATGCGCCAACGGCTTTACCTGAAAGGTTCATAAAGGTCGTTGGAATAAGTAGGCGGAGATCTTCACCGTTGACAATAATGCGCCCGGTTAACCCATAAAATTTAGATTCATTTTTTAGGGTAACGTTGTGAACGCGAGCTAGTTCTTCTACAACCCAAGCACCTGCATTATGACGTGTGCGAGTATATTCTGGGCCGGGATTTGCTAGACCAACAAGTAATTTAATTTGCTGACTCAAAGTTTGGATCTCTCTGGATGATCAAAAAGCGCGGTATGATAGCACAGAAAAGAGCCTAGGCTCTATACCCTTCGTACTTGAAGGTGCAGCTTTGTTAACGACGCTTATTCGCCTCAATTACATAGGCTAGCTATGTAATTGGGGCCTCATTCACTTGTCGCCTCACTGCAACTCCAACTACTTTGGCTCTAGCTTGGGCCAGATATAAAAAAAGCACTTCAAATTATGAAGTGCTTAAATCAATTTTTAAGCCAATTACCAGACTGAGCTGTTAATTAATTTAAATAATCTATTAGCTAAACATCGCAGAGATTGACTCTTCGTTGCTGATGCGACGAATCGCTTCAGCAAGCATGCGAGATAGGCTTAGCTCTGTTACTTTACCAGTTGCTAACATCTCTGGAGAAAGAGAGATAGAGTCGGTAACGATAACTTGGTCAAGAACAGAGTTCTTAATGTTTTCCGCAGCAGTACCAGAGAAAACAGCGTGAGTAGCGTAAGCAAATACTCGCTTAGCACCGCGCTCTTTTAGAGCTTCAGCTGCTTTACATAGTGTGCCACCGGTATCGATCATGTCATCAACGATAACACAATCACGACCTTCAACATCGCCAATTAGGTTCATTACTTCAGAAACGTTAGCACGTGGACGGCGCTTATCTACGATAGCGATGTCTACGTCACCTAGTGCTTTAGCTGTTGCACGAGCGCGAACTACACCACCAAGGTCTGGAGAAACAACAACAGGGTTGTCTAGACCACGGTTAGCCATATCTTCAAGAAGCACTGGAGTACCGAAGATGTTATCTACAGGTACATCGAAGAAGCCTTGAATTTGCTCAGCGTGTAGGTCAATAGTCAAAACGCGGTCAACACCAACATTTGACAGGAAGTCTGCAACAACTTTTGCAGTGATTGGTACACGAGCAGAACGTACACGACGATCTTGACGAGCGTAACCAAAGTATGGGATTACAGCAGTAATACGGCCCGCTGAAGCACGGCGCATTGCGTCAATCATTACCACCAATTCCATTAAGTTGTCATTGGTTGGTGCACAAGTAGATTGAATCAGGAATACATCACTACCACGAACATTTTCGTTAATTTGAACAGCGACTTCGCCGTCAGAAAAACGATCTACAGTAGCATCGCCAAGTGAAATGTATAAACGATCAGCAATACGTTGGGCTAGTTCAGGTGTTGCGTTACCAGCAAATAGCTTCATATCAGGCACGGTGGAAACCTCAGGGTTGCGTCCAGTTTTCAAATAAATTCGGTGTGGGCTGTTTGGTAATCAGCCAAAGTCTCTTTTAAAGGCGAAACATTCCGTCCTTTCGTCACAAAAGCAGAGACGGTGTCAGAGAGTTGTTCTAGTACAAGCATAGCTTCTTTTTGGCTACTAAATTCAGCAAAAATACACGAACCTGTTCCAGTCAATCTCGACGGCGCGTATTGTAGCAGCCATGAAAGTTTTTGATCAACCTCTGGGTACAGCATTCGTACAATTTTTTCGCAATCGTTTCCGTAATCACCCTTTAGCAGCATTTCTAGTCGCTGTTTTTTCGTGTCACGAGTTAAATTTTCATGAGTGAATATGTCTACGGTTGCAATGCTCGCTTCCGGTTTAACCACCAAATACCATTTCTCTTCTGGATCGGCTTTCGTCAGTTTCTCGCCAACACCTTCTGCAAAAGCAGAAAATCCGCGAACGAAAACCGGTACGTCCGCGCCCAGTTTAAGCCCGATTTCAGCTAATTCATCATCCGATAGGCTAAGTTGCCATAGGTGGTTAAGTGCAACCAGTACCGTTGCCGCATTAGAAGAGCCACCACCAATGCCACCACCCATAGGAAGAATTTTGTTAATGGCAATCTTTGCACCCAATTCATTGGCTTCATTTGATTTACCTTCGCAATATTGCTTAAGCGCATCTGCGGCTTTCCAAATTAGGTTGTCAGTCGTAGCAACACCTTCAATGGGATTGAGTAGTGTAACTTCACCAGAACGATTGGCCGTGATAGTGAGTTCATCCCCATGCTCTAGAAATTGAAACAACGTTTGTAGTTCGTGATAACCATTCTCTTTTCGGCCAGTGATATAGAGAAAAAGATTTAATTTGGCAGGGGAAGGCCAATGGGTTTCGGTCGAAATCATGGGGTTAACGTCCACTTTGTAATGACTAAATTGATGCTTGTGTCTTGGTGTATAAGCTTAATTTTATTTGGTAATGGAAGAGTATCGCCCAGATATTCAACATCTTGGTAGGAGAGATACTGAAGTTGCCACTGCTGATTTCCAACGCGTTTGGTTAAATAACTGAGGGTATTATTTTCGCTAAGTTGGAATTCGTCTGCCGATGTTGGATTACCCAATAACCAGTCTTGAAGCTGTTCAACGGGAATGGTCAACCCTGTAAGTTGTTCTATCAGTACATCGGCACTAGGGTTGGCTAACGTTTGATTGTCGTAAGTATTAACAATTGCACCGGTTGGGGTCATTGTTAGGTTTAATACTGTCTGCCCAATAAAGGTTGTCATACGTAATTGCCCATGTTCTGGGCTGTGCTTCCACTGGAAATTTAGAGATTGTCGCTGTTCTGGCGAAATATAGCCGAGTTTTCCAGCTGCTTGATATTGGGTAATGGAATCAAGCTTAACTTGATGAGCTTGCCACTCGACACTGGTTTGACTTTCAGGGAGCGTTGAACAACCAGCAAGAAATAAAATTGGGATAACAAAAGAGAGAAGTTGACGAAAGTTAATCATAACTGGCTGCGCTTTGTACAATTATCAGTGGTTAATAGCGATAACTATATCATTGATATCACGAAGTCAGTAAAACAAATGGACGTGACTCTTTTAATAACGAAAGGCATCAAGTAAAATTCCGACCTTATTTGTATTTCCATCATTCTGAGAACTTTCTATACATGTCTTTGCTTGTTATTGGTATCAATCACAATACGGCGTCAGTTGAATTGCGAGAAAAAGTAGCTTTTGGTCCAGATAAACTATCTGAAGCTTTAAAGCAACTAGAAGCAAATTCAAACGTAAATGGTAGTGTTATCCTATCTACCTGCAATCGTACTGAGATCTATTGTGATACAAAAACCGCTGCCAAAAGCAAAGTTATCGATTGGTTAACACAATTTCACAGTGTTAGCCCAGAAGAGCTTAAACCCAGTATTTACGTTTATGAAGAGCAAGCCGCAATACGCCATTTAATGCGTGTTTCTTGCGGATTGGACTCTCTCGTTCTTGGCGAACCGCAAATACTCGGTCAGGTTAAGCAAGCTTACTCAGATGCACGAGACGCTAAATCCGTCAACGCGGCTGCAGAAAAGCTTTTTCAGAAAACGTTCTCAGTAGCCAAGCGTGTCCGAACAGAAACTGAGATTGGTGGTAGTGCCGTCTCTGTGGCATACGCTGCGTGTACGTTGGCAAAACATATTTTCGAATCGATAGCGGACTCTACTGTATTATTAGTAGGTGCCGGTGAGACGATTGAGTTGGTGGCTAAACACTTAGCAAGCAATGGGTGCACGAAAATTATTGTGGCTAACCGAACTCGAGAAAGAGCGCTTGGTCTTGCACAGCAATTTGGTGCTCATGTCATCAGTTTAGAAGAGATTCCAAATCACTTAGCAAAAGCCGATATCGTGATTAGTTCAACCGCTAGCCCGCTACCCATTATCGGCAAAGGGATGGTAGAAACTGCGTTAAAAGCCCGTAAGAATCAGCCTATATTGCTCGTCGATATTGCCGTTCCGAGAGATATTGAGTCTCAAGTAGGCGATCTTAATGACGCTTATCTATATACTGTCGACGATCTACAGTCGATTGTTGATAGCAATATTGAGCAACGAAAAGTGGAAGCGATACAAGCTGAAGCGATTGTTAGCGAAGAAAGCGCTTCATTTATGACTTGGCTTCGTTCATTGCAGGCTGTTGATAGTATAAGAGAATATCGTAAATCCTCTAATGAAATACGAGAGGAGTTGCTAGCGAAAAGCCTTCAATCGCTCCTCGCTGGTGGTGAGCCTGAAAAGGTGATACTTGAGCTAAGTAATAAGCTAACAAATAGATTAATCCATGCCCCCACTCGCGCATTGCAAAGTGCAGCAGAGCAAGGTGAACCGGCAAAACTGGCGGTTATAAGGCAAAGTTTAGGGCTTGATGAACTTAAATAATCATCGCTCAAATAGAAAAGAACGAATACATCATTTTTATATAGAAGGTCACTCAATTAGTGACCTTTGTAACCTAAGAAAAGAATTATGAAAGCATCGATTTTAGTAAAGCTTGAAACTCTTGTTGAACGCTATGAAGAAGTTCAACACCTACTTGGTGATCCTGACGTTATTGGTGACCAAAATAAATTCCGTGCTCTTTCTCGTGAGTACTCGCAGCTTGAAGAAGTCACTCTGTGTTTCCAAGCTTATCAGCAAGCTCAAGAAGATCTAGAAGCAGCTGAAGAGATGGCCAAAGAAGACGATGCTGAAATGCGTGAAATGGCGCAAGAAGAGATAAAAGAAGCCAAAGAGACGATCGAACGTTTAACGGATGAACTGCAGATTCTACTTCTACCAAAAGATCCAAACGACGAGCGTAACTGCTTCTTAGAAATTCGTGCCGGTGCTGGTGGTGATGAAGCGGGTATTTTTGCTGGTAACCTATTCCGTATGTACTCAAAATTTGCCGAGAAGAAAGGCTGGCGCGTTGAAGTCATGAGCTGCAACCAGTCTGAGCAAGGCGGCTACAAAGAGATGATCGCTAAGGTCAGTGGCGAAGCCGTTTACGGTACAATGAAATTCGAATCGGGTGGTCACCGTGTACAGCGCGTACCTGAAACGGAATCTCAAGGTCGTGTTCATACCTCTGCGTGTACGGTTGCTGTTATGGCTGAAGTTCCAGAAGCGGATCTTCCTGAGATTAAAGCCGCGGACCTAAAAATTGATACTTTCCGTGCCTCTGGTGCAGGTGGTCAGCACGTCAACACCACTGACTCCGCAATCCGTATTACTCACTTACCAACGGGAACAGTTGTTGAGTGTCAAGATGAGCGTTCACAGCATAAGAACAAAGCAAAAGCGATGACTGTTCTTGCGGCTCGTATTGTTCAAGCTGAAGAAGCACGCCGTGCGGCTGAAGTGTCTGATACCCGTCGTAACCTTCTAGGTTCGGGTGACCGTAGTGACCGTATTCGTACTTACAACTACCCACAAGGCCGTGTATCTGATCACCGTATTAACTTAACGTTGTACCGCCTAGCAGAAGTGCTTGAAGGTGATTTACAAAGCCTTGTTGAGCCGGTGATTCAAGAGCACCAGGCGGATCAATTAGCCGCACTTGCTGACAATAACTAGTTCGTAGCAGATAGGTTAGTATCAGATAGTGTCGACTGTTGAACAAACTATAAAGAGCGCTACAAGCGCTCTTGTCCAGAGCGGCAGTGAATCGCCGTCTCTAGATGCCGCCGTTTTATTGTGCCATTCATTAAATAAACCCCGTTCATTCTTGTTTACTTGGCCTGATAAAGTGCTGAGTAAACAAGATTTAAGTAACTTTCATCTGTTAATGGAACGTCGTTTATCCGGTGAGCCTATTGCCTATATCGTAGGTGAACGAGAGTTTTGGTCCTTGCCACTAAAAGTTTCACCCACCACTCTAATTCCTCGCCCTGATACTGAGCGCCTTGTTGAGCTTGCATTGGATAAATCAGCGGAGCAATCGGGTGCAATTTTAGATCTTGGAACCGGCACGGGCGCCATTGCCTTGGCTCTAGCGTCTGAAATGCCAACCAGACGTGTGGTCGGTATCGACCTTATGCAAGATGCTCAAGCGCTTGCAACAGACAATGCAAAATCTCTAGGTATCACAAATGCTCAATTTCTATCTGGAAGTTGGTTTGCGCCGCTTGAAGATGGAACAAAGTTTGCTTTGATTGTTTCCAATCCTCCTTACATTGACGAAACCGACCCTCACCTTTCCCAAGGGGATGTTCGTTTTGAACCAATGAGTGCGTTGGTTGCCAAAGAAAATGGTTTTGCAGATATACGTTACATATCAGAGCATGCGATTCAATTTCTAGAACACGATGGCTGGCTTATGTTCGAGCACGGTTTTGAACAAGGTGCTGATGTTAGAGAAATTTTAACGGTACTGGGTTACCAGCATGTCGTTACAGAAAAAGATTACGGAAATAACGATCGAGTTACTCTCGGTCAATGGAAGATAAACAAATAAGAGAGTAGTAAATGTACGAAGGAATTAAACATTTTCACATGCTGACAATCGCGTTAAGCGCAACTTTATTGTCGGTTCGTTATGGCTTGATGATGGCCGATTCAAAGTTAGTTAATAACAAAGTGTTAAAAGTGTTCCCACATATTAATGATACGTTGTTGCTACTATCCGGCTTCGGACTCATATACGTCACCGGTTTTATGCCATTTACCCCTGAAGGTGCTTGGTTGACGGAAAAAATCACCTGTATTTTGGCTTACATCGCTTTGGGCTTTTTTGCGCTAAAACTAGGCCGTAATAAATTACTAAGAACATTTTCATTCTTCGGCGCGCTAGGTTGGTTGATTATGGCAGCTAAAGTAGCAATGACTAAAACGCCAATTTTTATGTAATAAATAGGTGTATGAGCTTTGGGTTTCCGATGATCTAAAAGCTCACCAAGTAAAAAGACACCCATGATCTAAATACTTTTGAAGAGAGTACGAAGTATAGATTTAAATCGTTATGGGTAGCCTAGTTGATGAATTTATTTTATCGACATAACGACAAGATAGGTAAAGGCAATAGTTGATGTTGGAACTGTTTGACGAAGATTTTGATTCAATGGAATTAGCGGAAGGAGCATTAATGCTCAATAAAGCCGTGGATCCAGAAACAGAGAAAAAGTGGGCGGAGAATGAGCTTGAACGCTTATTCGCAGAAGCTGAACAGACTCTTTGCCATGAAGTCGATGAAAAGCAGAAGTTTGAATCCTTTTTACGATTGTTCTATCAAGAGTGGGGCTTTCAAGGCGATAAAGACGCTTACTTTAATTCAAATAATGCTTTTATGGATAAAGTACTGGAGCGTCGTAAAGGCATTCCCGTCAGCTTAGGCGCGTTAGTTTTATATTTGGGTCGAAAACTCGGATTTCCTGTTGAGGGGGTTACTTTTCCAACTCAGTTTATTATTAAGCTGACATGGGAGGGTGAAAAGCCACTGTATGTTAACCCATTTAATGGCGAGTACGTCTCTTTGCATACGCTAACATCTTGGCTAATTGGCCAAGAAGGCCCTTTGGCGACACTTAAATCAAAGGATTTAGATGTTGCGGATAACCCAACGGTTATTGGTCGTTGGCTTGCGCTACTAAAAAGCTCTCTTTTGAGAGAGGAGCGCTATACTTTGGCATTGCAGTGTTCCAATTTGGCCTTAACGTTTGTTCCTGATGATCCGTATGAGATTCGAGATCGTGGCTTTATCTATCAACAGCTCGACTGTCATCAAATTGCTTCAACGGATTTTCAGTATTTTGTGGATCAATGCCCTGATGATCCTGCGTCGGAATTGCTCAAAAACCAAATCAGTGCCATGAATGAAACGACGGTTGTCGTACATTGATGTATAAAAACAGATGCATCAAGCTGTAAAGAATTAACTAATCTAAAAATATAGAGCCTCGGGCCATAACGATATAGAGAGATTAAAATGGAACAAAAAATAGTTAATATTGGTGATATCCCAGTAGCTAACGACAAGCCATTTACTTTGTTTGCTGGAATGAATGTTTTAGAGTCTCGTGATCTAGCGATGCAGATCTGTGAGCACTATGTAAAAGTCACTGAAAAACTTGGTATCCCATACGTATTTAAAGCGTCTTTTGATAAAGCGAACCGCAGCTCAGTACACTCTTACCGTGGGCCAGGCCTTGATGAAGGGATGAAGATCTTTCAAGAGCTAAAAGACACGTTCGGTGTGAAAATCATTACTGATATTCATACCGAAGCTCAAGCTCAAGTCGTGGCTGATGTTGTTGACGTCATTCAACTCCCTGCATTTCTTGCACGTCAAACAGACCTTGTTGAAGCGATGGCGAAAACAGGCGCTGTGATTAACGTTAAGAAACCGCAATTTATGAGCCCTAATCAAGTAGGTAACATCGTAGATAAGTTTGCGGAGTGCGGTAATGAGAACATCATCTTATGTGAGCGCGGCTCATGCATGGGTTATGACAACCTTGTTGTCGATATGCTTGGATTTGGCGTGATGAAGAAGTCATCGAACGGCAGCCCAATCATTTTTGATGTGACGCACTCACTTCAAATGCGTGATCCTTCTGGTGCTGCATCTGGTGGCCGTCGTGAGCAAACAGTGGAATTAGCTAAAGCAGGATTGGCAACGGGCATTGCAGGTCTATTTATTGAAGCGCACCCAAATCCAGATAAAGCGATGTGTGACGGTCCATCTGCACTGCCGCTTGATAAGCTAGAACCTTTCTTAGCTCAAATGAAAGTACTTGATGATGTAATCAAAGGCTTTGATGCTATTGATATCAAATAGCTATTTACTTCATAGCTAATACTAAGACCAGCATTTTGCTGGTCTTTTTTATGTCTTTTTCCCTATCTTATTCCCCCTGCTTTTCCATATTAATGTTCGACTTCACAGTAAAACGTTTGCTTGTGATCCATTGAAATTTGATATGAAAACATCTCTCGTCGTTACAGTTTATTCACGAAAAATAAGTGATCCAGTAGACATAAATATGAAATCAACGTGTTAGGTTTGCTGTGTTAACTTAAACTAGTTCAAGTTTTATTGAGCTATAGGCACTTAAACTCCGGTGATGTCTATTCTCTATAGGTCAATATTTAACGCAGTGGATCCCCCAACAGTTCAAAGGTATGACAATGAAGCAAGGCCTAATTCTAAAAACGACGCTAACCGCAGCGATTCTTGCCACTCTAGCGGGTTGTGCAACTCAACCTGCCCATGAATGGGATGAAGATACGACATATAAACTGACTGTTTTGCATACAAATGACCACCATGGTCGTTTTTGGCAAAATAAATACGGCGAGTATGGTATGGCTGCTCGTAAAACACTTATTGATGAGTTACGTGAAGAAATCCGTGCTGAAGGCGGCAGTGTCATGCTTCTTTCTGGTGGTGATATCAACACTGGTGTACCTGAGTCTGATCTGCAAGATGCAGAACCTGACTTTAAGGGCATGAACAAAATCGGTTACGACGCAATGGCGTTAGGTAATCATGAATTTGATAACTCTCTAGATGTACTAGCTAAGCAAATTGATTGGGCCAACTTCCCAATGCTTTCTGCCAACATTTACGATAAAGCGACGGGTGAACGTAAATTCCAAGCTTATGAAATGTTCAAAAAGCAGGGCATTAAGATTGCCGTTATAGGCCTTACTACAGAAGATACAGCGAAGATTGGTAACCCTGAGTTTATTGCTGGCATCGACTTCCGCGACCCTAAAGAAGAAGCGAAGAAGCTAATTGCTGAACTGGAAGAAACTGAAAAACCTGATTTAATCTTTGCAGTGACACACATGGGTCACTACGAAGATGGAAAGCGTGGCATTAACGCACCGGGTGATGTTGCGCTAGCTCGTTACCTAGATGAAGGTTCACTTGATATGATCGTTGGTGGTCACTCTCAAGAGCCTGTTTGTATGGAAGCGCCAAACGTCGTCACTAAGAAATTCAAACCAAGTGACGAGTGTAAGCCAGATGTACAAAACGGTACTTACATTGTTCAAGCTCATGAGTGGGGTAAGTACGTAGGCCGTGCTGATTATGAGTTCCGCAATGGTGAACTTGAGATGGTGAGCTACGACCTAATTCCAGTTAACTTGAAGAAGAAAGTCAAAGTTGATGGTAAGAAGACTCGTGTTCTTATCGAAGACGAAATTGCACAAGACCAAGAACTGCTCGAATTCCTACGCCCTTATCAAGAGCAAGGTCAAGCTCAGTTAATGGAAAAAATCGGTGAGATCAACGGTAAGCTTGAAGGTGATCGTAACGTTGTTCGATTCCAACAAACTAACATGGGCCGCTTAATTGCTACAGCACACATGGAACGCGCACAAGCAGATTTCGCTGTGATGAACTCTGGTGGCGTTCGTGATTCAATTGAATACGGTGACGTAACTTATAAAGACGTTCTGATTGTTCAACCATTTGCTAATATCCTAACTTACACAGACATGTCTGGTGCTGAAGTTATTGACTACTTGAACGTTGTTGCAACAAAACCGGTTGATTCTGGCGCATACGCTCAGTTTGCTGGTATTTCAATGACGGTTTCTGGTGGTGAAGTATCAAATGTCTTTATCGGTGGCAAGCAGCTACGTTTAGATGAAACTTACCGCTTCACAGTGCCAAGCTACAATGCCGCTGGTGGTGATGGTTACCCTAAACTGAGTGCACACCCTGGCTACGTAAACACAGGCTTTGTGGATGCTGAAGTACTGAAAGACTACATTGAAGCGAATAGCCCACTTGACGTAAACCTATACGCACCTTCAGGTGAGATGGTTTATAAATAAGTTTATTTAAAGTGAAACAGGCTGAACGTTAAATTATCAGTTTGAATTCAATAAGAGAGCGGTGCACATTGTGCGCCGCTTTTGTTTTTAGGGAATCTATGTTTTATTAAGTTAATTGATATTGGTTTTGAATGATGGCTAAGGAAAGAGACGTGACCCCAGCGATTGACTGTGCGAAGAAAAATAAGATACCCCACACGATTCATCAGTATGACCATGATCCCCGAGCCACTAGTTTTGGTATGGAAGCGGCTGAGGTATTAGGCCAAGACCCCAATAAGGTATTTAAAACACTACTGTTTTGTTTGAACGGTGAGCCTAAAAATCTGGCAGTTGCGATTATTCCTGTCGCTCATCAATTGAG
The DNA here is from genome assembly GCF_050337325.1 of Vibrio kyushuensis. Taxonomy (NCBI): domain Bacteria; kingdom Pseudomonadati; phylum Pseudomonadota; class Gammaproteobacteria; order Vibrionales; family Vibrionaceae; genus Vibrio; species Vibrio kyushuensis. The sequence continues at coordinate 86,731 of NZ_JAKJSV010000003.1, read as the reverse complement.
CCTTAAGTTGGCCGCCAAAGCTGCGAAAGCCAAGAAAGCGAATATGGCCGATGCAATTGTTGCTCAAAAAGTAACAGGTTATGTTGTGGGTGGAATTAGCCCTCTTGGGCAAAAAAAACGGCTTCCCACTTTTATTCATCAAAGCGCAATTGAGTTAGGCACAATCTGCGTTAGTGCAGGGAAGAGAGGCCTAGAGATCGAATTGTCTGCTGAGGATTTGGCTAAATTAACCAATGCAGACTTTGCTTGTTTGTGTGATTAGGTTTCGTACTTTGGTAATTAATAGAGATGAATACGAGAGCGGCAAGAACTAATTAGGTTCTTGCCGCTTTTTAATTACTTGTCAATGAACTCAATTTATTCTATTTGGAGTCTTCTTCCATCTGAGCATTATCAACAACGTGATTCTCACCCAAATCGTGCGGCAGGATAAGGTTAAGCACGATAGCAACGATACCACATAGGCTGACGCCTTGAAGGCTGAACTCACCAATACCAAACGCCATGCCACCGATACCAAAAACAAGGGTGACAGCAACAATCACTAGGTTACGTGACTTGTGCAGATCAACGTTATTCTTAATAAGAGTATTCAGGCCTACTGTTGCGATTGAGCCGAACAGTAGAATCATAATTCCGCCCATAACGGGTACTGGAATTGTTTGAAGTAGTGCACCAAGTTTACCAACCAGAGCAAGAACAATTGCAGTAACGGCAGCCCATGTCATGATGACTGGGTTAAATGCTTTAGTCAGCATAACGGCGCCAGTCACTTCACTGTAGGTTGTATTTGGTGGAGCACCCATCATTGAAGCGGCAATGGTTGCCACCCCGTCACCCGCGATAGTGCGGTGAAGACCGGGTTTCTTTAGGTAATCTTTTTTGGTTACATTTGAAATAGCTAACATATCACCAACGTGTTCAACCGCAGGTGCAATGGCGACAGGAATCATAAATAGAATTGCGTTGATGTTGAATTCTGGCGTAGTAAAGTTTGGCATCGCAAGCCAAGCAGCTTGTGCTACAGGCGTGAAATCAACAACACCAAAGTAGAGGCTAAGTGCGTATCCAGCCATAATACCGCCACATATTGGCAGTAACTTTAGGAATCCTTTAGCAAAAACACTGATTGCAATGGTAACGATAAGAGCAACACTTGATATCCAGAGAGAAGCTGTGCCATCAATTAATTGAATGCTGCCATCCCCTGTTTTGCCTAGCGCCATATTAACGGCAACTGGAGCCAAGCCTAAGCCGATAACAATTATCACAGGGCCAACGACAACAGGTGGAAGAAGCTTATGAATAATCTCGACGCCTCGAACCTTAATGACTACGCCCATCAGAACATAAACAACACCAGCGGCCATTAGACCACCCATCGTTGCACCAATGCCCCACGTTTGAACACCAAACATAATCGGTGCGATGAATGCAAAAGATGACGCTAAGAAAATTGGTACTGAGCGACGTGTGATCACCTGAAATATTAGGGTACCGACGCCTGCGCCAAACAAAGCAACGTTAGGATCAAGCCCAGTAAGTAGTGGGACAAGTACTAGTGCACCAAAGGCGACAAAAAGCATTTGTGCACCTTGAATTGCATTCATCATGGTAAGTTCCTGTTTACAAAATGTCATGAGTGAAAAAGAGATGTTAAAAAAGCGATGGGATTTTATCACTAACGAAAACGTTTGCGGTGGATGAGATCAAATTAATTCATTTAAATTATGAATTCTGTTTGCGAATTGAAACATCTTGGTCAAATTCTCACACTATCTTGAAGTCCATTTCTTGCTCACAGGTTGATAGTTGCTTATCATCTACGTTCGCAAGCAATTATCTAGGAAACGTATGCGTCATTTAGCTTTATTGGTCGTGGGTTTATTGGCCCTTCCTGTTCATGCTCTTACTACTGTTGATTTGTATCGCTCTGAAATCACAATCGATCAAGAGAAGCAGAACGGTGATGCCGCTGCTCGAGTTGAAGGCATGAAAGAGGTGATTATTCGTGCCTCTGGTGATCGTGATGCTGTTAATAACGAAGTGGTTAAAAAAGCACTTCGCCAGCACTCTCAATATTTATCTCAGATCAGTTATGGTCAAATGAATGACCAATCCTCGATACGTATGAATTTCAGTGCTCCTCATATCCGCAGCTTATTAAGTCAGGCTCAATTGCCATTTTGGCCTCAGTCTCGCTCAAACCTGTTGGTGTGGTTAGTTGAAGATTCAAATTTCGAACGCAATATTTCTTGGGAACATTCATCGACTCGAACGCTCAATCGCATTAAACATGAAGCGCAAGTACGTGGCTTACCACTTACCGTTCCTGTCGGTGATTTTGATGATATTACCGGTATCGCTATTTCTGATGTGTGGGGTGGTTTTGTCGAACCGATCAGTGCAGCGAGTCAACGTTATCCAAGTGATGCGGTATTGGTTGTTCGTGCCCAAGGTAACAACCTGCGCTGGACACTCTATGATCAAAAACCAGACAGTATGATGTCTCGATCTCAAACGCCTATGACTGGTAGAGAATCAGGCTCTCAGTCAGCGGCAGACATGATTAATGCATTGAGTGATTACTACGCTAACAAAGACGCAGTAGTCGTTGCTAGTGAGTCGTCAGAAGCTGTAATGGCACAATTTACTTTGATTGATAGCGCACTCGACTTCTTTCAACTGGAAAACAAGCTCAAGTCATTATCTTCAGTTGCGTCGTTGGATATCTTAAAGATCCAAGGTACTACGGTGACCTTTAATGTTCACCTATTAGCATCTCAGCAAGACTTTGAGCAAGAAGTCTTGCGTATGGGACAAGTGACCAAGATGCCTGAACTCATCTTACCTAACGAAACAAGCAGTGAAACTGAACATCTGATCAATGTTGAAACGGATTCTGTTAACTATGTAAATGAGTCAATCGATGGCGTAGATCCAATTATTGCAGAGCCTATTCTTATGGACTCAACAGTTGCAGAATCAGTTGAAGTTGAAAAAAGAACATTACCTGCGACGTCTTTACAGGTTCAATCATCACAAATGGAGTCATCAACCGACATGACGTTACCACAAACGGATGAAGAACCAGTTATCGAGTTGAACCCGATACTTAGATTTGAATGGCAAGGTCAATAATCAAAGTACCCATTTAACTTTGATAAGGTAAATAAAAATAAACCGCAGAATAATTTCTGCGGTTTTTTTACAAGGGATGGATTTTGAGCTAATTCATGATGATCTCGATAGTAATCTCATCAAACGAGTAAACCTTACCGCCAAACTTCTTACTAAATGCAGTTGCATCGTCTTGCTTACTAAAGCTTGCGAGTGTCATTCCCATCGCACCCTTCTGGCTTGATCCCACAACATACCAAGCGGTACGCCCATCGATAAAGTACTGATCATCAGGTTTATGCCAAGGTGTTTTGCTCATGTCGTGGACAAACACTTCGCGTGCTTGAGTTACATTTTCTGGTTGAAGTAGAAAGGCGAATAGGTCACGGGTCGAACAAAATTTATTCACGTGATCGCCAGTTGATTGATAAGACTCACCTTTTGGGCCAGGGAAGTTGCTGATGATCATTCCGCATAAATGACATTCGTCTGCGCTTTCAATGGCAACAGCTTGACGAAGCATTTTCTCTTGAGGCTCCTCGCTGCAACCCAATAACACCATACTGAAAAGAGCAAGTAAGTACGTTTTTTTTGTGAAGAATAAATTCATTGTTAGTCCTTATTAAAGCGTTTTCTATGACGTTAAAGTGTTTTCTTACGGAAAATAGCCAAAGCGATACATAGTGGCACAACGACCCATGCGAGCATGGTGAAGAGTAAGCTGGTGGTCGAATAACTATTATTGATTGCAACTGCCAATACACCGCTGATATCACTAGTATTGAGCGCTGAAAGATTGATTAGACGAAAAAGGTCCGCAGGATTTAGCATCATAAGTTGAACCAAGTCATGCTGACTTAGACCATCACTGGCACCCACAAGTAGGGCTAATAGAGCCAAATCAAACACCAATACGAAGAACAACCATGTCATTAAAGCGACACCTGCAGCTTTAGACTTTTCGCTGACCACAAGGCTAATTACATAAGCAATACTGATAAAGCTCAAACCAAGCAAAATAGAGGTGAGTATAAACAGCCCAAATGCTTCCCATACCGAAGCGAAATCACTGGTGACACTGAGCATGAGCCCTGCGCTACCAAAGCCAATAATCGTGGCCAGCGCAATAATGCTAGCCTGACCGATAAACTTGCCTAGGAGAAGTTGCCCATGGCTAATGGGGTAGGTCATCAGTAGCAGTAGCGTCCCAGATTCCTGTTCACCCACAAAGCTGTCGTAACAAAGAAGTAGCGCAATAAGGGGGATAATAAAGACCGATAAACTCGATAAACTCGCAATGGTGGTGGAAATTGAAGGAGCGCTCAATGTTCCCGACGCAGCACTTCCATAGTAGCTAAGCCCGATAGACAATAACGCGAAAATACAGGTAATGGAGACTAACCAACGGTTACGCAACCCATCTTGAAACTCTTTAATACCGACGGCTAAAATTGGATTCATTGCTTCACCTCGTTATCCATTGATAGGGTTTTTATTGGGTTCGCAGAAGTAGATAAAAAGTGTTGGTAGATTTGCTCGAGGTTTGCAGGTGTCACATGAATATCATGCAACGATTCGTAGTTGATGAGTTCTTTTAACACGTTGATCTTTTCTGACTCAGGAATATGAAGTTTATCGGTTTCAACCATAAAGCCTGATAGACGCTCATTTGTGGCTAAGGCGCCATTGATACCATGAGTTTTAATGACGACAGGAAGTTGGGCTTGTTGTCGTAGCTGCGCAAGAGTTCCTGATGCGACTGTGCTGCCCTTTGACAGAATCATTGCGCGGTCGATGTGTTTTTCAACGCCAGGTAAAACGTGGGAGCAAAGTACAACGCTCGCACCTTGGTCTTTCAATTGGTCAACACTCTGGTAGAAGTCTTGAGTTGCAATAGGGTCAAGACCAACGGTTGGCTCATCTAGCAACAAAAGCTTAGGTTCACCTAGGAATGCTTGTGCTAGACCTAACCGCTGACGCATCCCTTTTGAGTAGTGTTTTACTTGTCGGTGTTTGGCATCAAGAAGACCAACCTTCTCAAGCAGCGCTTGAATATGACTTTTTGGTACAGATTTCAGGCGACCAAAATAGGTGAGTATTTCTAGGCCGGTTAATTGGTCATAAAAGCTGACGTTTTCTGGTAGGTAACCGATAGATTTACGCCCGTGCCACGCTTGTTTACTGCATGGGTTTGACCCAAAGACTGAGACACTCCCTTCACTGGCTGCAATAACCCCCAAGATAAGCTTCATCATGGTAGTTTTGCCCGCGCCGTTGTGACCAAATAGGCCGAGTACTTCGCCACTTTCTAATTGAAGGTCAACTGAGTTGAGTGCGCGGAGCTGTTTGTACTGCTTAGTTACTTGTTGTAACGAAACGATGGAATCCGTCATGAGGTTTGTCCTATCTCTTGTGGCTCAATCTCATCGTGAGAGAGCATAGGTTCATCTTTTTGTGCGGGAGTCATTAAAGGAAATGAGTCTTTGACGCCGGGAGGCTTAAGAATAGGGAATTGCTTTTGTATCCATCTCAGCATTAATACTGACGGGCTATCAAGTAGAACCTTTGACTCAGGGTATTTCCAGACAATTTTGTCGATACCATCGTTGGGTTCAAAAGGTGTGTCGCCTATGTTGTCGTTGTTGAGGTCCCAACCAAGGTAGTTACTCCAATAATTACCAATGCCATCTTCGCTCCACTCTTGCTCACGAGTTGAAACGTATTTCACTTGAATGGGATTGTTTATAAAGCTGTTACCAAAAATCTTGCCGCCTTCAGAACCCGCGGTTAGGTGAATGCCAATTTCAGCAGTATCTACGGTGTTATAACTGATAGTGTTAAAATTTGAGTTGTAGACAAATAGCCCTTTACCTTCTCGACCAATCACTTTGTTTTCAGGGTAGGTCCATACATTTTTAATCTGGTTGTGGCTTATGTCTGACGAGGAAATGAAGTTCATTAAAATACCGTAGTCTTGGCTATCGATACTTCTATTTTTATGTACCGTGAGATCCTTTGAACTCATGAGTGCATAGCCTGCACGGGTATTGTAGGTGAGGTTACTAATGACTTGGTTATTGTGAGAGTACATATAGTGAATACCGTAGCGAAGATCATGCATAGTATTGTTTTTTAAGAGGCTCTCTTGACTGGATATTACGTATAAACCGTCTCTGGTTAAGCTGATGGTATTATTTTTAACGACAGCATGCTTAACACCCGATAGCTGAATGCCATTGCCGCGATCAGCGGATCGTAGCTCAGGATTGCCGACAATCGTGTTGCCTTCAATGTTGATATGCTCGGCTTTTTGGGTCCATATACCGAACCCGTCACCTTGGAGTTGATTATTTTTAATCGTAAGGTGAGTTAGTGACTGATCGTTATAAATGCCTGCATTTTGCTCGGTGAGATCATCCCCCCAGTTGATAATATTGAGGTCTTCGATAGTGATATTTGAGGAAAGTAGAGTCAGGGCATTTCCTGAGCCATTCGCGTCGATAGTCGTGTTGCCACTTCCTTTTAGCGTAATGCCTGTTGGAATAGAAAAATTTCCTACATAGTGCCCATCAGACAATAGAATCACATCACCTTTTGCACTGCTATTCAGCACAGACTGAAGATCATCATTTGCTGTTAGGGCTACTTCAGAAGCAAGTAATCCAAAATGAGTCAAAGAAAAAATAGGGACAAGCAAATAGGCGTTCAATTTCAAATAAGCCTCCTGAATTAAACGTATTTGAGATGGGCGAATTAAAAAAGCCCCCCATTATGACTAGCCTATATGGGGGGCGTTAAGTTTTACGCTTCGACCAGCATGCGGCCACGCATTTCCATGTGTAGAGCGTGACAGAACCAGTTACAGTAGTACCACTGAACCCCTGGCTTGTTCGCTGTGAAAGTAATAGACGATGTCTGTTGTGGACTGATTTCCATTTGTGCACCGTGGTTTGTCATACAGAAACCGTGGCTCACATCTTCAACCATGTCTAAGTTAGTAATGACAACAGTGACTTCGTTACCGAGTTTGACTTTAAACTCGTTCATACCAAACGTTGGAGCAACAGACGTCATGTAAACACGAACTTTATTGCCATCGCGGATGACTTTGTTGTCGGTCATTACGTTAACGCCGTCTTTCTTCGCCATTTCAATTGTTTCTGCAAAAATCGGGTCGTTTCTGTCCCAAATCTTAGCTGGTTTAACTTTGCTTCGGTGGATAATTGTGCCGTCATGCGGTTCTGCGAAAGTTGGTCCATCGTGGACTAGCTTCATCTCATCACCAGAAATATCGATCAATTGATCATTTTCTGCTTTCAGTGGACCAACGGGTAGGAATCTATCTTTCGAGAACTTACATAAAGAAACAAGCCATTTACCATCGGCATCACGTGTTTCACCACTTGAAGTACTGTTATGACCAGGCTGATAGTGAACATCGATTTTTTGGCGAATATAGTTAACCTTTTCACCATTATGGGCGCGTATTGCTTCTTCAATGTTCCATTTTGCAATTTGGCTATCAAGGAAGAGTGTGGTGTATGCAAAACCCTTGTTATCAAATGCTGTATGCAGTGGACCGAGACCAAGCTCCGGCTCTGCCACAATAGCGTCACGAGGTTTAATCTTATCATCAAATAGCGAGTCTAATTTAGCGATTTCAATGATCGATACGGTAGGGGATAACTTACCATTGGCCATGAAGTACTTGCCATCTGGTGAGGTGTTCATTCCGTGTGGAGACTTAGGTACAGGGATGTAACGAGTAAGGTCTGAGCCCTTACGCCCGTCTAATACAGGAATTGAATTGTCATTGTAGGTCTTGAATTTACCTGCTTTCAATGCGGCTTCACAACGAGCTAGGCTGAAAACAACGACATGGTCACGCTCTGCTGTAATCATTTCGCCTAAATTCATACCCATTTCAGAGTTATAGCTGGTGGATGCGAAGTACTTACCATCGTAATCAGCATCGGTATTGTCGAGGTTACCATCGACCATGACTTGGAAAGCTACTTCCATTTTATCTGCATCAATCACGTTGAACAGAGAGCGATAAGTACTGACGTCTTCCAATGACGATTTACCGTCGTTGTTCATTGGGATTTCGAATTCACTATTACAGATGACGTATTTCGTTTGAGGTGCTTTTTGTACCCGTAAGCCGTGAATAGCTTGCACATTCGGAATGGTAATCATCTTATCCACTTTCATTACATCACAGCGGATACGAGCAACACGAGAGTTTGCTTTATCGTTGATAAAAATGTACTTACCGTTATAACGGCCGTCAGTCATACTCATGTGAGGGTGATGCGAGTCACCAGACATGATGTGTGCGCTATCGCCTTTAATGCGCTTACTTTCGTCTGTAAAGCCCCAACCTGTCGCACTACACGTGTTAAATACCGGAATTCGCATCAGCTCACGCATGGATGGAATACCTAGAATACGAACTTCACCAGAGTGACCACCACTCCAAAATCCATAGTATTCATCAAGTTCACCAGGGTGGACAAATGGGCTATTTTGAATTTCTTGTGCTTGTGCTTTAGCCATTGACGCAAACATGGCGGCAGTCATTGGGGCAGCAGCAACACCTAACCCGATCGCTGCACTTTGACCAAAGAACTTACGTCGATCCGTATTGACGGGGGTATTCTCATTGTCGAGTTTGCTTTTGTCATCACTCATTGGTAAATCTCCATTTTCTTTATAGTTTTTGACTTATTCTGCAACTAACGACCTAGATTCAATGGAAGGCCGTTTTGCGTTTATAGTTGTGTTACAGGAATCTCGGATTCACGTTGTTTCATTTTTTTACGCGCCATTTTTTTTAATGGTGGGCACTTTCCATCATTGGAATAGGTAATTTGGCAATCTAAGCAGTAGTGGCACTCACGCATGTTGATAACGCCATCTGGGTGGATTGCTTGGATTTCGCACTCTTTTGCGCAAATCTTACAAGGTGATCCACATTCCGGACGTCGCTTGAGCCAGTCGAATAAACGAACGCTATTCGATACTGATAAAGCAGCACCAAGTGGACATAAGTAGCGACAAAATGTTTTACGGTTAAATAGATTAAGAGATAGAAGAAACACAGCCCAAAGAACAAATGGCCATTCACGATCAAACTTAAGCAAGAAAGTTGTTTTGAAAGGTTCTATTTCAGCAAATTGCTCAGCAACGGCCAGTGAGTCCAGAGATAAGCCAAATAGACCAAGCAGGATCAGATACTTAATCGCCCAGAGTCTTTCATGTACCGCCCAAGGCAGTTCGAATTGTGGGATTTTAATGTGTCGAGCAAATTGATTAATTAGCTCTTGAAGCGCTCCGAAAGGGCATAACCAACCACAGTATACTGCGCGTCCCCAAAGTAACATGGTGACGGCGGCGGCACTCCATAATATGAAGATGACTGGGTCGAGCAGAAATAGATCCCAAGAGAAATCTTTCACCAAAGCCTGAAGAAATGTGAATACATTGACAACCGAGAGTTGACCGCCCCAAACCCAACCGATAAACACCACGGTAATCGCTAAGAACCCATGACGCAGTCGGTGCATGAAAGTAGGATGGCGTACTAAGATATCTTGGAAAAATAGGATCAGTATCAGAACAACTATTAGCCCAATTAAGATGATGACCTTTACTTGGCTCTCTTGCCAAACTTGCTGGGTTAATGTGAGTTCAGGTGGAAGAATAATCGGCTCTGGTGTGTCTACATATTGTTCTAGACTGTCATAGCTGCCTTTAAAACTAGTAAAGACACTATCAATAGGGCCAGTTTGTCTTCGAATTAATAGTTCTAGCTGCCAACTTGCTCCGGGATCAAAATCATGATGAGCTCGGACAATAAACACTGACATCTCATGAAATCGAGGGCTTCCTTGCGCGACCAAATCACTAATACGGTTATGGTCTAAATCACGGAATGAAAATTCATTGCCATTCTGGTGTACTTGAAGCCTGTCAAAGATACCCCCTCTCACATAGCCAGAGCCTTTATAAGAGTAACCATTACCAAAGACAGCGACTAAATGTTCGTCGGGTTTTAACTGATTAACTAACCACTCATATTCACTATTGCCAAATAGGTTCTTTCCTATCGTCGGAATATCAGCAATCGTGTAATAAACTTCAGCAAACATTTCTTTGTTTTCGCTAGAGTCTACGCGATCAATATTTTCTCCATCGGTTCCATCAAAAGCGGTTTGAACGGTTTCATTGGTTAAATACAGTTTTCTAATCGAGCCGTCACCCGTGAGTTCAAGCCACGTTCTATCTGCGAAGACATCTTTTTTGATTGTTGATTTAGGTTGAATGATATTGCTTGAACGTTTGATGATACCTAAAGATTCAGCTGCTTTGGTTGCCGCTTTTGTGATGGCGACATTCATTACCATTACCGTGACCGTTGCGCCTGACAGACCATCAATTGGGGTTAACCCTTCTTGACTCGCTTTACCACCAACCTTGATTTTATCTTTGACGGATAAGCTTACATATTGATCACTAAAGGCGGTCAATTTACTTTCAGGGATCCCGGCTAAAATAATCGGCTCGTGATGCTCTAAGACTTTGGATGCTAGGTATTCACCGTCAGGATCCATAATGACGAGCATGTTAACGGGTTCGCCAGAGTAGGCTGGAATTCTTTCTATATCGTTAGTTTCAAACGCATAGCCTAGTATGGTGTCGTCTTGTTTGATGATTCTAAGTAGTGGTTCGCCTTTTTTCACTGATATGTCTGTGAGAAGTGGGAACACGTCATGAATTAACGGTATAGGGTCTTTGGGAGGGCTTACAAATAGTGCATAGCTCGGAGATGCACAAATCCATAACGAGAGTACGAGAAGTAAGTGTTGGAATATTATTTTTATTGTTTTGGAAAACACTTTCATTGCAGCTATGTCCTTATACAAGCGTCTAAAAAAGAAGCAATGTGTGGGCATAGACTAATTGATAGGGTTCGATGCTTATTGATTCAAATCATTATAAATCTGGTCAATGATTTAAAATTGCCCGAAACTTAATCGCAGTCACGTTAATAAAATGTGTTCATCTGATTTATACGTTATGACGATATTATTCACTACTGGTATTGATGATATTAACCATTTAAAGTGTGAGGTTATTGATTTGGGAGAATAAAAAACCAGACTTAGATTGTCTGGTTTAATGCTTATGGGTTAATTGTTAACTACTAAAGGGCGGATATTAACAATTAAGGGCTACAAATGACTAAGAGCCATTAAAGCGAGCCTTTTCTTGTTTCTCGACTTGAGACAAGCGAATAAGTTTCGTTCCTAGCTCTTTACCTCTGGCACGGGTGTAAAGAATATTACCGGTAAATGCCATGGTGGTTAAACCAAGTTCAATCGACGCTAGTAGGATTTCTCCCTCTCCAATGGTTAAGATCACGAGCGCATGAAGAAAGTAGAGCATCAAAACAAAGTTTGCCCAAGCGTGAGTGTAAGGCTTGCCTGCAAGTATACCGGGCAGTGGAAGTAACAAAGGAACGCACCACGCTATCGCGAGTGTTAGATTGTTTATATGCGGATGTGGGGATAAATACCATTGCCATAGTACGACCAAAGAGATAAGTGCAAGGTTGCTAAAAAGCGCGAGCCATCTAAACTGTTTGGTTCTGGTTGTCATATCTTGTGTCATGTTTATCCCTATCTACATTACCTTTATCGAATATCGCCAATAAAGTTCACGCCCTTTATAAACTAACCGTTATAAAATTTCTAGCACTTGCTCGGGTGGGCGGCCATGTCGAGCTTTGCCATTTGAAACAACGATTGGTCGTTCAATTAACTTTGGATTGTTCATCATTGCCGAGAACAACTCATCGTCAGATGCGTTCGCGAGTTCAAGACTCTTATAAATATCTTCTTTGACTCTCATCATCGCTCTAACGTTGTCTAATCCCAGCTGTGCGTATAGGACTTTTAGTGTCTCAACCGTTGGTGGGGTCTCTAGATAGTTAACGATATCTGGAGAGACATTATTCTCTTCCAAAAGAGCAAGAGTTTGGCGGCTTTTAGAGCATCTAGAATTGTGGTAAATCGTAACTGACATGATTATCTTCCTTATAAATTTTATTATTGAAGCGCGAGGAATCGATCTCGCTGTACCATTAATTGGTCAATACGAGCATCGTATCGAGCTTGTTGTAGACTGCCTAGCTCGGCGATTTGCCCAGCCTGAGTATAAAACTGAATCGCTTTATTCCAGTTCGCTTTGAGTGCAAGAAGCTCTGCTCGTGCTGCTAAGTCCTCAGCACTGTTTCCAAGCGCGATATGTGCCTCAGAGAGTAGGTGCCAACCATTCACATCATCGCCGTTATCATGGGTGTAACGTTGAAGAACACGGATCGCCTCAGTATTCTTATCTTGTTTAAGAAGTACGTTTGCGTAGTTGATCGTTAAAACGGCGTTGTTTGGTTTTGATTTTAGCGCACGTTCGAGCATTGCTTGAGCTTTTTCAGGCTGCTTTTTTTCTATATATAAATCAGAGAATGCATCCAGATAAAAATTGTTATTTGGGTCAAGCTTGATGAGGTCGTTGAGTATTGCCTCTGCTTCATCGAGCTGCTTGTCGTCAAGGTGAACGAGCGCTTTTCCGTATCGATAAGCGGGTTTAATGTCGGCATCGGCACGTCGTTCTGCACGATTTAACCAGTCCATTGATGCACCACTCTCTATATTCGCATAACGAGCAACAATTCGAGACCGCGCTAATTGATAATCAAGAGACGGCTGAATACGCATTGGCGGATACCCACGGGCTCTTTCACGGCTATCGGTAATACGATCTTCTGGAAGTGGGTGAGTGAGTAGCATAGGTGGTGGCGTGCTTGCATAGCGATACTCGTCTGCTAGGCGACCAAAGAAACGAGGCATCGCTTTTACTTCAAAGCCTGCCTTTGCAAGGGTATTAATACCAAAACGGTCGGCTTCTTTTTCGTTGCTACGGGTATAGTTGATTTGGCTTTGCATGCTACCCGCTGTTGCCGCTGTAATCGCAGCAATCCCGGCTTCTGGTGCTGCAATCGCGATCAACAAAGAGGCTGCAAGTGCGGCCATTGTTGCTGGTGAGCGTCTTGCTTGGTCTTCCATTCGCCTTGCCAAGTGGCGCTGAGTAACGTGAGCAATTTCGTGAGCAACAACAGAGGCAAGTTCACTTTCTGATTGTGCGTGTAAAAACAACCCTGAATGAAGAGCAACATAACCACCAAAAAATGCAAAGGCATTAATGTTTCGGTCACGGATCATGAAAAACGTAAATGGGGTTTTTACATCATTAGCATTAGCAACTAAGCGATGCCCTAATGAATCAATATATTCATTTAAAACAGGGTCGTTAACAATGGGGGAATTGTTTCTCAGAATTCTCATGTACGCGTCGCCATAGATGATTTCTTGATCTATGGTGAGAGTTGCCCCTGCTGCGGTACCTATATCAGGCAGTTCTATATTGTTGGCCATTGATACAGAGGGACTGGCAATAGCAGTCGCGACACAAAGGCAGACAAGCGAGCGGGTGCGTTTAAACATATTAGTCAACAATACTCCATTTTCATTGCTGTTATTGACACTGGTTTACCAATTTGGTTTCAACTATTCCAATCCATGCATGAAATTGTGAGAAGAAATTTAACTTTGGTCAGGTATAAGTGGATACTTTAACGTTGATAGCCTCGCAAATACAAGGGCTGCACAATGAAACATGAACTTGATTTTGTTTGCTGTTCAAAACCCTATACAATGTTGGCTTACTCAAATGCATAGAGTCGAGAGTGGAACAACTTCTAGATTTACGTTGTGAGCGCTGCCCAATGGCACTGTTACTAGCGAAACGCTTCATTGCAAAGCTAATAGACGGAGAAGTAGCAGAAATTTATGTCTCTGATCCTAACTCCCAACATGACATCGAACGCTATCTTCAAATGAAGAGCCACTTAGTGACGAGCGAAAAAATAAATGACTACTTTTGCCTTAAAGTCGTCGTATAAATGAAAGGGAACGCTGCTTAATGTTAGATATGGTTAGTCGTTGGTATAAACGACGTTTTTCTGATCCGCACGCTGTAAGTTTGGTTGCGATCTTATTTTTCGGCTTTGTAACTATCTACTTCTTTGGCTACCTCATTGCCCCATTGCTAGTCGCGATTGTTCTTGCCTACCTACTTGAATGGCCAGTGACTAAACTGAGCCGTATGGGTTTGCCCAGAACACTAGCGGTGATCTTGGTGATCCTCTCATTTACTAGTGTGATGATATTAGCGGTATTTGGGCTAGTTCCAACCATTTGGCACCAAGTCGGTAATTTAATCAACGACATCCCTAGCATGTACATTGGTTTACAACAGTTTATCTCTGTATTGCCTGAAAAGTACCCTGAGCTTGTTAATGTACAGCTTGTTGAATCACTCATGGATAACATGAAGAACCAAGTGATTACCATGGGTGAAAGTGTCGTTAAAGGTTCACTTGCATCTTTAGTGAGTTTAGCAACGCTCGCTGTCTATTTAATTCTGGTGCCGCTATTGGTCTTTTTCTTATTAAAAGATAAGCAAGAGATGATGTCGATGGCTAGTGGAATTTTACCAAAGAATCGCCGATTAGCCGATAAAGTGTGGGTGGAAATGAACCAACAAATTTCCAATTATATTCGCGGTAAAGTGCTCGAAATTCTCATTGTGGGTGGTACTAGCTACATAACATTCGCAATATTAGATTTACGCTATTCAGTACTGCTGGCGGTCGCGGTTGGTTTCTCGGTACTGATTCCATATATCGGTGCCGCAGCAGTGACAGTTCCGGTTGCGATTGTAGGCCTATTTCAATGGGGACTTGCACCACCGTTTTACTGGCTTTTGTTCGCGTACGGCATTATCCAAATGTTAGATGGTAACGTTCTTGTGCCTATCTTATTCTCAGAAGCGGTTAACCTACACCCAGTGGCAATTATTGTCGCAGTGCTCGTCTTTGGTGGATTATGGGGCTTCTGGGGAGTGTTCTTCGCTATCCCACTAGCAACGTTGGTTAAGGCTGTTATTAATGCACTGCCAAGTCATGACGATGAAGAGTTGGAAGCGAACGCATAGTGACGATTAACTAAACTTTAGGGGCGCCCCTTCAACGCTAAACAACCCCAAAGCATATGAAAGTCCTATTGATTTGAGATCAATAGGACTTTTTTTTATGTTTAGCATCTATACTTTCACTCATGGGTCACAATTAGATATAAAATTATTTACAAAAATATAATTAAGTTTTTGTAAAAGCTGGCGATATAGCTTGTAACATATTTATATCTGCATTATAACGTACGCCGTCCTGTTGTTGGTGGTAAGTGAATATTTAGTCGAGGGAAGTTATGAAGTTTAGTCAAAAGATTGTGGCAGCATCTTCAGCATTGTTGCTAGTTACGGTTTCGCTACTATCAATTCAACAGTTGTCTACAGTTAAGTCTGAAGTAGAGAGCCTAGTCTATAGCAGCTTGAACGAAATGGTTGTCGGGGTGAAGAACACGGTTTCATCTGAAATGGAGAGTAAGAAAGCACTCGCTCAGGCTGCAACAGAGGTGATTGAGATTAACCCTCAAGATCATGACTATATTAAAGCCGTTTTAGAGAAACCTAAGCTTAAGTCCAGCTTTTTAGCGGTTGGTCTTGGCTATAACGAAAATGGCTTCGTATTGGAAAATGACGACAGTTGGGATGTTGGACCTGATTATGATCCTCGTGTTCGTCCTTGGTTTATTGATGCTAAATCAAAAGGTCGTTTAGTCGTTACTGCTCCTTATATCGATGTATCGACAAAGAATGTGATTATTTCGATTGGGACGCCAGTTAGAGATAGCGGTCAGTTCACTGCTGGTATGTTTTACGATATGGAGCTAACAGGGCTAGCAGACCTTGTAAACAGCATTAACCTGTTAGATGCGGGTTACTTGTTTATCGTGACGGCTGATGGCACCACTATTGCTCACCCAGAAACGAAAAACAACGGTGAAAAACTATCAACATATATGCCAGAAGCACAAATTAAAGAAGGGATTCAAAATGTTGAGATCAATGGATCTCCGTTCCTAATTCAATTTATGCAAGTACCATCAGAAAACTGGTATGTAGGTGCGATTGTTGATGAATCTATCGCATTTGCTGCGATTGATAAGTTACGCAATAACTCAATTATCTATACCTTAATTGGGGTTATTCTAAGTGTCATCGGTTTAACGCTATTGATTCGAGCATTACTGCGTCCACTGGGTACATTAAATGCCGCGATTCAAGATGTTGCCTCTGGTCAAGGTGATTTAACCAAACGTATAGACACAAACACAGATGCTGAGTTTGCTGAACTAGCTAAGGGCTTTAACCAGTTTACGGAAACACTGCAAAACCAAATTATTCAGTCGAAGAGTATCGGTAGCGAGATCATGAGTGGTACAGAGATGATTGTACACGGCGCTCATGAATCTGCTGATGCGATGCGTAGCCAGTTGCAAGAACTAGAGCAACTAGCAACCGCGATGAATGAGATGGCCGTGACGGCAACCGAAGTTGCAAACAACGCACAAGGGGCAGCAGGTGCAGCCCAACAAGCGGATGATGCGACAGAAGTGGGTTCTAAAGTAGTAAGTGAAACCACGATTTCGATTGATAATTTGTCGGCTCGTATCGATCAAGCGGTTGAAGAGGTGAAAGGGTTAGAGTCTGCAACAGCAAACATCGAAACAATATTGAAAGTAATCAACGATATTGCCGATCAAACAAACTTACTTGCATTGAATGCTGCGATTGAGGCTGCCCGAGCGGGAGAGTCAGGACGTGGTTTTGCCGTGGTTGCGGATGAAGTTCGTACTCTTGCACAAAGAACTCAGGAGTCTACGACAGAGATCCGTAGCATGATTGAGCAACTGCAAGCGGGTGCTAGTTCAGTATCAGCAGCAATGAATGAGAGTAAAACAACCGCTGTTGATGCGGTGGATAAAGCACAAGCAGCAAACGCTTCACTTGAAAGTATCCGCAGTGCGATTCAGCAAATCTCGGATATGAATTTACAAATTGCCTCAGCGGCAGAAGAGCAAAGCCTTGTTGCTGAAGAGATCAATAACAACACGGTGAAAATTAAAGATCTGTCTACGCAAGTGGCCGATTCTGCAGAAAACACCAACACGGCAATGCAAACTCAAAAAGAGAATATTCACCAACAAGATGCGCTGTTGAATAAATTTATTGTTTAACCTTAATCAGCCTTAGTTAAACGGCGTTAACTAAAACAAAAATGCCCACTCATTATGAGTGGGCATTTTTTATGATTATTGAAAACTACGAAGCGTTTTCATTTAGGTAATCAAGTACCACTTCATGGTGAGTCTTGGTTTTGAACTTATTGAAAACATGCTCAATAACACCGTCTTCATTAATTAGAAAGCTGATGCGGTGAAGACCGTCATATACCTTACCCATAAATTTCTTGGTTCCCCACACACCGAACTGATCTGCAGCAATGTGCTCTTCATCAGACAGCAGTGTGAAGTTTAGGTTATCGCGCTCAATGAACTTGCCTAAACGTTTAACGGGGTCGATGCTTGCACCTAATACCACAACATTATGAGCATCAAGCTCAGCTTTAATGTCACGAAGACCTTGTGCCTGTGTTGTACAACCGGGCGTCATCGCTTTTGGGTAGAAATAGAAAAGCACTTTCTTCCCACTAAAATCACTAATTGAAACGGTATTGCCATCTTGATCTAAAAGAGAGACGTTTGGAGCTGGAGTGCCAGCAGTCAAAGTGTTCATTGATATTCCTTTCTATTGACTGTTTTTAATAAAATTGAGCGAGCCTTGCACAGAGTGCGACTGACAAAACAGGGTGAATTCTTCTTGAAGCTGCATTAAGTTACATTGGGAATCTACTGCGGCCGTCAGTGCGATGTGAAATTGATCGCTATCACGCTCAACTTTAGATTTATTAATTGTTTGTGCGCTTAGTGAGGCAAGGCCGATATTTCGATCGGCAAAGAACTGAGTAAATTCTTCAGTGAGTCCCATTCTATCATCCGATTCGATGAAAACTTCCAGAGTGTACGCGTGATCAACTTCAGCATGAGTTGAGGTTCGTTTCATCATGGTGATGAGGTCGTGTTCTTGACCGAGCAGTGGCAATGTCGTCTCTACTCTAGTTATGCTGTTAGCGTTACCAGAGATTAGCATTATCAGGGTAAATTCATTACCGAATAGGGCTATTCGGCTGTCTATGATGTTGCATCCAGATTGAGTCACAAGGTGGACGACTTGATTCGATACACCAGGGCGGTCGGTGCCGACTGCAGTGATCACTAGATGTTGCGTCATAATATCACGTTAAAATAGGGCTATATCCAAGTATGTTAGCACAGATGGTTAAAGATACTTGTCTACTCACTGGTATTTTGGCGAAGAACTGTGTGCAGCAACACGCTGGTTTTTACACGAGATATGTTGCGCTTATTGTCCTCCTGTCATTATTTCCCAAGAATATAGGTGAATAACTATGCCGGAGGTCAAACATGTGGTAAATATTCAATATATCAGGTGGTTTATAAGCGCTTAATCTCTTGTATTAAGCAAGGGCCTTAAAGTACCATGCAGAAAGTATCAAATTATGGAGAAAGACATGTTTTCAGGAAGTATTGTTGCATTAATTACACCGTTTAATTCCAGTGGTGAGGTCGATTACATAAGCCTGAAAAAATTGGTCGATTTCCATGTGAAGGCTGGTTCAGATGGTCTGGTAGCGGTAGGCACAACTGGCGAGTCTGCAACTCTTACTGTTGAAGAACATGTGAAAGTGGTAAATAAAGTCGTTGAGTTTGCTGCAGGACGTATTCCTATCATTGCAGGTACAGGCGCAAACGCGACACACGAATCGGTTACTTTTAGCCGATTACTGAATAACTCTGGCATTGTAGGTTGTTTGAGCGTGACGCCATACTACAACAAACCAACTCAAGAAGGTTTGTATCAACATTATAAGGCGATTGCTGAAGTTAGCGACGTTCCTCAGATTCTATATAATGTACCAGGCCGTACGGCTGTTGACCTATTACCGGAAACAGTGGCTCGACTTTCTAAGATTGAAAACATTGTTGCACTTAAAGATGCGACAGGCGATTTAGAAAGAGTTCAAATTCATCGTGAACTTTGTGGCGAAGATTTTATCTTACTAAGTGGTGATGATAGTACAGGTCTAGATTTTGTTAAGTTAGGTGGTCACGGTGTTATCTCTGTTACCAATAATATAGCCGCAGCTGATATGGCGAAAATGTTTAAGCTAGCAGCTGACAAACAGTGGGATGAAGCAGAAGCGATCAATCAGCGCTTAATGCCTCTGCACAAAGACTTGTTTGTTGAATCTAGTCCTATCGCTGTAAAGTGGGCAGCTAAGAAGCTTGGCTTGATTGATGATGCCACACTGAGATTACCACTGACCGATCTATCAGAATCGGCACAACCTATTGTTAGTCAAGCGTTGACTGATTCAGGTGTTTACTAATTAACGGAAAGAATAGCCAAGATCGATGATCTTGGCTTTTTAGGAGTTTCAATGAAGTTTTCTCGCCAGCTAGTTATGACATCACTAGCTGTTTTTGTTTTAAGTGCATGTTCTAGCGACCCATCTTCACGCCGACAGGCTAAAGATGATTTTGAGTATTTGGATACCCCTGAATTCAAAGAGTGGCAGTCAACGGCAGATGCTCAACCGCATATTTATGATGACTATAAAATTCCTCAAGGGGAGTTCAACGGTGAAATCGGTCGTGATGTAGATATTCGCCCACCTCAACAGATTCTAGAGTTGGTTCCTGGCGCTCGATTTGAACGTAACAATGGCGAAGTGACGCTGTGGTTATTGAACGAAGATGATGCTGATAAAGTGAGAGATACAGCGCTGACTTTGTTTGAAGAAAGAAATATTGAACTTGTTGAGCATACAGATGAACGTATGGAAACGGATTGGTTTACATGGATCTCTAATGATGAAGATACTGAAATCGGTACCCGGACTGAGGTTAGCCGAGTCAATGCTAACAATCGTTTTGGTTTTAAAATTTCATTAGTTGAGTGGCGTGAAGCGAATAAGGTAATTCCTGTTTCAGCGATCAATAAAGAGCGCTATAACGTTCTTATGACTAACTTGGTTATGGCTCGATACGACTTAGAATTACGTGAAGAAGCCGCTCGTAAAGCTCAAGAAGCTGTGAAAAAGATTCCTATTAGTTTGGGTTCTGATCGTAGTGGTTTCCCTGTGATTATTGCTCGTACACCATATAACGTATTCTGGCAGCGTCTACCTGAGTTGTTACCGTCAATGGGCTTTACCATTGAGGCAAGAAATCAATCTCAAGGTACAGTGAAAGCGAAGTATGCGTCACCTGACGACAGCTTCTGGGAAGACATTGGCGTTAAACCGATTGAGCTGAAAGGTGGTACTTATAACTTCCTATTTGGTGATCTTGGTAACCGTACTTCCATTAACGTAACGGACTCAGCAGGTAAGCCAGTTGAAGAGCAGTTACTAGCGGATATGGTACCAGTTATAGCGGCAATGATTGAGAAGTAATTACTCGATAAGCTATTGATTAAATATAAAAGGAGCGTAGATACGCTCCTTTTTTTGTCTATTTTTTTTCAGTATCAGTATCAGTATCAGTATCAGTATCAGTATCAGTATCAATGTTAGCGTTTGGGTCGGTAGGCTCTAATTCATCGCTAGAATCTTTTTTCTTTGTTAGATCTTTCTTCGGCTGCCCAATTTTCATTTTAGAGACCCATTTTAAAGCCATTATGTTACTGACCATAAAGCCCATTGCGAGAAAAGAGATTACCCAAGGGTTGGTTAGAAGATCCATTATGGCTCCTCAGTCGTCGTATTGGTTATATTCGCGACATTCGTTATATATTGAGTATAGATAGTATCTAGTGAACTAAGCACGCTATTCATAGCAAGAATGGGGCGCTGTTCTAACTGATTTCTCAACAGATCAACAGAAAGCTCTGAGATACAAACATCACTTTGCCTAATGTGGCTTACATGCCATTGCTCGACAGCGACACCACCACGTTCCTCATTGTAAGGAAAATAAAATCCAAAGTGATGAATATTTGATGATAACCAAAGATAGAAGTTATGTTGATGACCGCTAAGGTACTCCCAAGGCTCTAGCTTCAGTGTGGTTTGCTTTGGTATCGGAGAGGCATCGTACAAATCAAAATCAGTACCCCAATGATGACGGCTTGCACCGGGAAGAGCTGACCATCGAAGAATCGAACTTACTTTTTGTTCTTCGGTTAGATTTGAGGCATCGATAGGCTGACTGTCTGAATCTAAAATTGGGCGTTCACCTGCGATTTTACTATTCCAAATCGCGGCTTGACGCTCGAAGCTTCGAAAACCGCTGGCGATACAAAGATCAAAGCCAGCGTTTGTTGCTGCCTTCTTAAGCTCAAGAAGATCCCGAACTACCTCGTGATGCACCTGAAACTGCTTCTTACCAATCAAAACATCAGTAAGGTGAGTATCAGTTTGTCCGGTGAGCTGTTCGGGAGTCATCATTAGCCTAATAGGTTCTCAAGAGTTTTCTCTAACATGTCCGTCAACTTTTCTAGATCAGAAATGCTGACACACTCGTTAACTTTGTGAATAGTTGCGTTGACTGGACCTAACTCAACAACCTCTGTTCTTTTACTCATTGGTGCGATGAATCGAGCGTCAGATGTTCCACCAGTCGTGAGTAGTTCAGGTTTCTTATGGTTAACATCTTCAACCGCTTTGACAACCGCTTCTAGAAGTTTACCTTCGTCGGTTAAGAAAGGCTGGCCACTTAGAGTCCAATTGAGTTCATAATCGAGCCCGTGAGCATCAATGATTGAGTGGACACGCTGCTTAATATCCGCATCGGTTAACTCAGTACTGAAGCGGAAGTTAAACTGAACATTAAACTCGCCCGGAATGACATTTGAAGCGCCTGTACCTGAGTGCAAGTTCGGGATTTGGAAGCTCGTTGGTGGGAAGAACTCATTACCGTTATCCCACTTGGTTGCCGCCAGTTCAGCTAGCGCTGGTAACGCTTGGTGTACTGGGTTGTTAGCAAGATGAGGGTAGGCAACATGGCCTTGAATCCCTTTTACTTTGAGATCGCCAGTAATTGAACCACGACGGCCATTTTTAACCACATCGCCGATAGCATGCGTGCTTGAAGGTTCCGCCACAATGCACATATCGATAATTTCGTTACGAGCGATCAAGGTATCAACAACACGAGTGGTACCATTGATAAACGGTCCCTCTTCATCGGATGTAATAAGGAAAGCAATTGAACCTTTATGATCTGGGTTGTTGGCAATAAATTGTTCAACCGCAACAACCATTGATGCTAGAGAACCTTTCATATCCGCTGCGCCGCGTCCATGTAGGTAGCCATCAATAATAGTGGGTTCAAAAGGAGGCGTGTGCCAATGTTCCAGATTACCAGCTGGAACGACATCAGTGTGTCCAGCGAACGTAAATAGCGGCGCTTCTGTGCCACGACGAGCCCAAAAGTTGGTGGTATCTTCAAATACCATCACTTCGATTTTAAATCCTAACGCTTCTAGGCGTTCGATCATTACTTGTTGGCATCCGGCATCTTCTGGTGTTACTGATTCGCGACTCATTAAGTCTTTCGCAAGCGCCAGAGTTGAGCTATCTGTCATCCTTGGTGTCCTATTCTAGTTACTTAAAATATTAGTTATTTAAAGATTGATTGGTATTGTTCGGCCTTAAAACCAAGATGTAACTCTTCATCTATCGCCAAGATTGGTCGTTTAATCATAGCTGGCTGCTCTACAAGTAGCTCAATGGCTGATTGAACGTCTAATGCGTCTTTTTGTTCTTGAGTGAGTTGGCGATAAGTCGTACCGCGTTTGTTCACTACTTTTTCCCAGTCTAAGCTAGTGCAAAATTGAGTCACAAGTTCGCTGTCTACACCTTGCTTTCTGTAGTCATGAAATACGAATTCGATGTTATTGGCGTCAAGCCACTTTTTCGCTTTTTTAATGGTATCGCAATTAGGGATCCCATACATGGTGATGGTCATATTGATTTCAATATCAGCAAATTAATCAGTGTAGAAATCCTAACAGGAAGTGAGCTAGGACACAAAACGAGAGAGTTAATATTTTATAGGGTAAAAAAAATAGGTATCAAATTGTTTCGATTAAAAAGAAGTTGATCAAACGCACGTGTTTATTTTTAAAAAAAGCGAATAATAGTTAGGAACCACTAGGAGATTTTATCAATGGAATTGAGTCCTGTTTTTGCAAGACGTTTGTATTTGGCTCTTTTAGTTGAGAGTATAGAAAGACCCAACGTACCGAAACTTATCGAGAAAACGGGCTGGCCCCGTCGCACCATTCAAGATGTACTTAAAGCATTGCCCGGCATAGGTATTGAATTGATGTTTGTGCAAGATGGTCGTCGACATAACGATGGCTATTACCAGCTTTCAGATTGGGGACCTTTTGACAGTCAGTGGGTGTTGGAAAGACAGACCGACATAGCTGAAAGTCTAGGTTTTGAAGCTTAAGCCAGCATTGCTGGCTTTTTTATTTTTGCGATCCAACTAAACTTTTCTTCTTAGCTGAACTAGCTAGTTAAATTAACTAGAAGATTGGCAGCGGTAAGCCATACCAAAAACCGTAAATGATGTGGCAAAATCCTGAGGGTTCACTAGATAAATAGTATCAGCGCCTAAAGCAAGGGCTTGATTCTTAACGTCAAAGAGTGCACCTTGTATCAATACGTCATTTGGAAAGAATAGGTAGCTATACCAGTGACCTTCACTTCCGGTCACTTCTCCTAGCGCCTCACAGTTATCTGCATTAAAGCCATAATCCATTCTTATCGAGATATCATGAATACCTTCACTGGCGGTCATTGTTGGCGTTGAACAACCGGATAGAATGATACCCGTAAGCAGCACTGTTCCTATTTTTTTAATCAAACTACGTTCCTCAAACATAACCACGACCTATTGCTGAGTCATATAGGTAATAAAACCAGCCCAACTGACAACAAGCAGCATCCAAGGTAGCACAGACGGCTTTGTATTACTGTCAGCAGGTTGCTGATTTTCCGTTGAATCAGTAGTTGTATTATCAGTCGTCTGTTTCAATTTTTGAGTTTTCTTTTTCGCTTTATCTGCTTGTCGGTTGCGCTCTTTTTGCTGTTTTTTATATTGAGCGATCCCTTTTTCAATTCCTTGAGCAATTAACTTAGTTTGCTCTTTTGTTTGGCCTTGTTTCTGGTTCGACTTAGCGATTTTCATAGCTTGTTGCTGAGTCTCTTCTGAAGGGGTAACTTTGTTTTTCATTGGATATAGTGCTTGTTGATCAAGGTTATCAATAGGGTATCACGATATACTCAAAGTTGGATGTCAGAAAGTGTAAATGAAGAGGAACAACATGCACAGTGGTGCCTTATTATTGTTACTAGTTGCGATTGTGGCCATCGTAGTGATTTTATCTCAGCCAACCTCTCATGCTAAACGTAAAGCGATTGGTTTCATATCCATCACTTCAGCAATAACAGCCTCACTGTTTTTTGTGCTGTATCAACCGATGCCGGAAGAAGTGGTGCAAGAAGAGCAACCTCAAATGCACTCTGATTTTATGGCTGATATCCAAGCTAAATTGAGTGAAGACCCTAATCAGGGTGAATTGTGGTTTCAGTTAGGGCATGGCTATATGCTCGAAAATGAATTTAAATCGGCATTAACTAGCTTTGATTACTCTATTCGACTCTCATCTCAAATATCGGCTAATCAACTGGCTGCAAAAGCAAGTGCACTCTATTACCTTCACTCCCAAAGAATAAGTCCAGAAGTCGAAGAGCTTTTACAAAGAGCGTTAGATTTGGATTCGACCAATACTACTGTGCTGACACTTATTGCCAATGACCACTTTGTTAGCTTTCGTTATCAACAGGCGATTGATACGTGGGTTCGTTTGTTAGACTCTCAACAAACAGACTTAGATAGAGTCGCGATTATTAGCTCGATTAATCAGGCTAAATCTCTTATTGCTAATCGTTAATCAATAACGGTATTACTATTCAGTAATAAGTGCGTGTGAGCACACCCTAGCGATCAAGCAGTAAGAAAAACTCAATTGCAGACACGAGCGCTAAAAATATGGCCATTCCTTTCCAAAATAGCACCGGGTTTCGTTTGAGCAACGGCTGAACTTGCGCGGCTTTTATGAGTTTAGGGTTTGGTGTGTAGAGGTCATGGATAAACTCACTCAAAACATGGTAGCGCTGACTTGGCGAAGGGTTACATGCCTTTTGAATACTGAGGTCAAACCAAGTCGGTACATCGCGGCGCTGTGAAGCGAGAGAGCGATATTGCCAATTGTGGTGACGAGCCGATTGAACAGTTTGCCCCTTAATTGGTGGGTACGGACGTTTTCCACAAAGCATTTCATAACCAATCACCGCGATAGAAAATAGATCACTGGAAATTGAACTGGTGCCATTTTGTAGATACTCAGATGCGGCGTAATTGACATCACCTAACGGTATTGCTTCTTTCGATTCAGTCGCCCCTTCTTCTAAACTACTGACCTTTACCGAACCAAAATCGATAAGTTTGATGCTTCCGTTATCGAGGATCATGATATTTTCGGGCTTGAGGTCTCGATGAACCATTTCAGCACGCTGTAATACTCTAATGGCTTTAATCATCTCATCCATTAGGGTTCTTACTTTTTCTAAGGAAGGGTTAGGATTATCGTACATCCACTGCCTAAGTGTTATCCCGTTAATATACTCACAAAGTTGATAGCAAAATTTGGAATCGATAGGTGTCGGATAGACTTTCATTATTCGGCTGTTATTGAGCTGGCTGCCCACCCAATATTCATTGGAAAATTGAGAAAGTACATCATGGTCGTTAATGTAATTCAGTGATGGCGCTTTGAGCACAAAGGGCTGAAAGTTGTTCTTATCGTGAACGAGATAAACATGGCTGCGAGGACCCGCATAGAGCACCTTGTCGACAATAAAGTTATCAATTTTATTGTTCGCGGCCATAGCGGGCGGAATGGCTTTTTTGATCAGTTGTTTTTGATGTTCGAATAAAGACTGCTGAGGTAGTTGCTTAACATCGATGATTAAACAGCTTAAGTTATCGTGGCTGCCGTTCGTTAGCGCCAATTGACAAAATCCGTTACTGATTCCTTCGTGTGAATGTTCTTGTTGCGTCGCCAATTGACTAAATTCAGATTGAGATAAAAAATCATGCACGCCGTCGGTGGTGAGGATAAAACGGTCGTTGACTTGCAGGGTCACCGTTTGATAATCGACTTCGAGCTGGTTATCGATACCGAGTGCTCTGGTCAAGTAGGAACCTTTGCCAAAATTGGTTCTTTGGTGATCACGAGTTAACAGACGAAGCTTGTTATCTCTCAAGCGATAGATACGGCTGTCGCCAATATGAAAAATATGTGCGGTATTGGATTTGAAGATAACTGAGCTAAGGGTTGTCACTAACCCATTATGATTAAGGTTCTGCTTCTGGCCTTGAGAGAATAACCAAGAGTTTAAAGCGGAAACAATTTTACTGGCTGAGTGTTTAACGCTCCAAGTATCCGGAGTGGCGTAATAATCGGTAATGAATTGCATGGTTGCGGTGTGGCTTGCTTTTTGCCCTTGTTCGCTACAACTAACACCATCAGCAATACAGGCAACGATGCCTTTATGTTCTAGTTCAGTTTTTTGTGCCGGGCTTTTCACCAAAAAAGCATCTTGATTCTCATCTCTTAGCCCTGTCAGTGATGTACCACCAAAAGTGACAGAGAGTGAGGCTTCGGTTTGAATATTGTTTACGCCCATTATTTATCCCCGTTCTTTATCTCTATTCTTTAGCAAAAGCCATTTGATTTTAAAACTGAACAAAAGCCCTGCTGGAGCAGAGCTTCTGAACGATATTGGCAGTCAGTATTATTACGACAGGGCATAAAGTGGTGTGCAAGCACTCTGTGCCCTAATAATTCAGAGGAACCAATATCCCCGATTTTTATAATGCCTAGCTTTGATTGATGCTAATGAGACACATCAATCATAGTGACACTCCCATCTTCATTGACCTCTGCAATTTGACCATTTGGCTCTTCCATCATCAGTAATGTGGCAAATCCAACCACCGCTGTACCGGCAATCACAAAGAAGAAGGTGCTGTAGTCTACAAATGATAAGACCGTGAGATAAACCACTGCTCCCACGTTACCATATGCGCCCGTCATCCCAGCGATCTGGCCGGTCATTCTGCGCTTGATTAATGGTACTGTCGCAAACACAGCCCCTTCACCCGCTTGAACAAAGAAAGAACATGCCATCGCAGCAGCAACAGCTAACCATAGCGGCCAATCACTCTCTACTTGCCCCATTAAAAAGTAACCGATGGCGAGACCCGCGGTCAGAATTAGCAGCGTTGGCTTACGACCACACCTATCAGAGATCCAGCCGCCACCAGGGCGAGACATCAAGTTCATGAAGGCGTATGCAGATGCAACCATACCGGCCATTACTGGAGTCAATTCAAACGTCTCAGAAAAGAACAGCGGTAGCATTGAGATCACAGCAAGCTCAGATCCAAAAGTAGCAAAATACAAAATATTGAGCACAGCAACCTGCTTGAATTTATAGCGATGAATCTCAGGCACTGGTTTGGTGAAGATATTCTTATTTACTTTCCACACTTGGCTGACTTCGTAGGCGTATAAAAGTACTAACGATAGGTAGAGACAAGTGATAGTAAAGTCGGACAGCATGCCGATACCTGAAGGCGATAATTTCCATCCAAGTAACGCAAGCGCAGCGTACATTGGAATCTTCATAATAAGCAGGAAATAGAAATCGCCCTTACTGGTGACTTCCATTGCCGTTAAGTGCTTAGGCCTGAAATAGGTTGCGCCTTTTGGTGTGTCTTCTACATTGGCGTAGAAAATAAAAGAGAAAGCTAAGCTCATTAACCCAGTAATGCCGACAGCGTAACGCCACCCTTCATCGCCACCGAATACGAGTGCTAGAGTAGGAAGGCTAAATGCAGCGGCCGCAGAGCCAAAGTTGCCCCAGCCACCGTAGATGCCTTCTGCTGTTCCTAGTTCATCGTGAGGAAACCATTCAGAAACGAGTCGGATACCGATAACGAAACCAGCGCCAATAAAGCCAATTAGGAAACGAGCAATAGCCGCTTGGATAAAGGAATCGGCAAATGCAAACATGAAACAAGGAATAGAGCAGACCGCGAGCAAGGCTGAGTAGACTATTTTCGGGCCGTATTTGTCGGTAAGCATCCCGATTAATACTCGCGCAGGAATGGTTAACGCGACATTGAGTATAAGCAGGGTTTTGATTTCTTCATTGGTCAAACCAAGTGTTTCTTTGACCATTGATAACAAGGGAGCAAAGTTAAACCACACGATAAATGTGATAAAAAATGCCATCCAACTGAGGTGTAACACCTTCATTTTTCCTTTAAAAGAAAATAACGAAAAGGCTGTACTATCCATAGTAATTAATCCTGATAGGCGAAGTTTTTGAATGAGCCACTGTTTTTCATAACTGCTGTTGTTTCACAGTTCCAATTATTTCAGATCGACTCATTCTGGTTATCTATTCTCATCGTCTGATGCAAAGCATCCGTTGATGAAATGCTAATTGAGTCATTAAGCCGCGACGGGCTCAGGCAACTGAACTTGAACCTCGTTGTCGTTAAGGCGCACAGGGTATGTGGCTAACTGATGTTGAGGCTCTTCAAGACATACGCCTGTTTCCAAATTGAAGTGCTGTTTGTACAGCGGCGACGCGACGCATGGCTCGTCGTTCAATGAACCGATGATGCCTCTCGAGATAACGTTCGCACCGCTGAATGGGTCTAAATTAGATAGCGCATACAGCTTACTGTTTCTGCCACAGTAAAAGATGGCGACTTGCTCTTCCTCGACCTTGGCACAAACGCCCATGTTTGGGGTTAAATCTTCTGTTAAACAAACGGTAATCCAGTTTTCCATGAGTTCTCTCCTAATCATTACTTAATCTTAAATATCCCCCTTCGTACTTGAACGTGCAGATTGCTAGCGGGCTTATTCCCCCCAATCACATAGGCGATCTATGCCCATGGGGTCTCACTCACTTGTCGCCCGACTGCAACACCAATTACTTAGGGTATAGCGTTAACTAAAGCGGTTATTTACACTTCAACGACATCGATTTCTTTACCAAAATCATGTTTAGTCGTAGGTGTTGGGAATCGCTGTTCTCGTAGAGTGGTAAACGTTAGGTTTTGATCCGTTTGGTCACTGTTTACAAAGTGCTTAAAGCGTTTCAATTTTTGTGGGTTTTCAATGGTTGTTTTCCATTCACACTGGTATTTAGAGATATTCAGTTCGATCTCTTTTTCTAGTTCTTCCGCCAAGCCAAGCTTATCTTCAATGACAACTTGTTTGAGGTATTCAATGCCGCCTTCTAGGTTTTCTAACCATACTGATGTACGTTGTAGACGGTCAGCTGTACGGATATAGAACATCAGAACGCGGTCGATGTATTTAACCAGAGTGGGTGTATCGAGATCGCTTGCAAATAGGTCGGCATGGCGTGGTCTCATACCACCGTTACCACAGACGTATAAGTTCCAGCCCTTATCTGTCGCGATAATACCGATATCTTTAGACTGAGCTTCTGCACACTCACGGGTACAACCAGAGACAGCAAACTTGAGTTTGTGTGGAGAACGAAGTCCTTTGTAGCGATTTTCGATATCAATGGCGAAGCCAACACTGTCACCTACACCGTAACGACACCAAGTGCTGCCCACGCATGATTTAACCGTACGTACTGACTTTCCGTAAGCGTGTCCGGTTTCAAACCCTGCGTCTATGAGCTCTTTCCAAATCGCTGGTAGTTCATTAAGTTGAGCGCCAAATAAGTCGACACGTTGGCCACCAGTGATCTTGGTGTAAAGGTCGTATTTTTTAGCAACCTCACCCAACACGATGAGACGGTCAGGGGTGATCTCACCGCCCGCGATGCGTGGTACGACAGAATAGGTTCCGTCTTTTTGCATGTTACCAAGGTAGACATCATTGGTATCTTGAAGCTCAATATGTTCGTCTTCCAGAATGTAATCATTCCAGTAAGAGGCCAAGATAGAACCGATAGCTGGCTTACAAATGGTACAGCCAAGACCTTTACCATGAGAGTCTAAAATTGAGTCGAAGGTTTGGATTTTGTTGACGCGAACAATATCGCTTAGCTCTTGGCGAGAATAAGCAAAGTGCTCACAGATATCATTGTTGACCTCAACACCCAAGCTGCTTAATTCGCTATCGAGAACCTGTTTCGCAAGAGCGCTACAGCCGCCACACCCTGTTGATGCGTTGGTGGTCTCTTTCAGTGAAGCCATTGTTGTACAACCAGCGGCAACGGCTTGCTTGATATCACCTTTAGTCACATCAAAACATGAGCAGATCATTGCGGTATCGGGTAGGGCTTCAATCCCCATTCCTGCAGACTCATCTTGTGCCACGTTAGGAAGAATAAGCACGGAAGGGTTTTCTGGCAGTGGCATATCGTTTTGCATCATCTGCAGCAACGTCCCATAAGCCTCGGCATCACCCACTAAGACTGCGCCAACGATTTTCTTTCCATCTTCAGAGATGATTAAGCGTTTATAGACCTGCTCGATTTCATCACTGTAGGTATACGAAAGTGCGCCAGGTGTTTTGTCGTGAACCTCACCAATACTCGCCACATCAACGCCAAGAAGCTTAAGTTTGGTGCTCATGTCTGCGCCAGTAAATTCGAGGTCGCTTGCTTCTTTTGAAGTAGGGAGGCTAGAAAGAATATGAGTCGCGGCTACTTTTGCCATTTGGTAACCAGGCGCTACTAATCCGTAGACTTTTTGATCCCAAAGAGCACATTCGCCGATGGCGTATACATCAGGAAGGCTTGTCTGGCATTGGTTGTTGATAACAATACCTCCACGGCCGCCAAGCTCAATAGCGGTATCACGAGCGAGTTCGTCTTGAGGGCGAATACCCGCCGAGAAAACAATCATGTCAGTTTCAATGTGGCTACCGTCTGCAAAGTTCATACGGTATCGAGCGCTTTCTCCTGCCACGATCTCCGAGGTCGCTTTCTCGGTATGAACCATCACGCCAAGGTCTTCAATTTTACGTCTAAGTAGGTCGCCTCCACCCGCATCAAGCTGAACGGCCATTAGGCGAGGCGCGAATTCTACGACATGCGTTTCAATATTGAGGTTTTTCAGAGCGTTCGCCGCTTCAAGACCCAATAGTCCTCCCCCAATAACCACGCCTGTTTTACTTTGTTTGCTCGACAGTTCGATAGCATCAAGGTCATCTAAGGTGCGATATACGTGACAATGTTCTTGGTCGTTGCCCGGAATAGGTGGAACAAAAGGGAAAGAGCCCGTTGCAAGAATCAATTTATCGTAAGCTTCAATACGTCCGTTTGCGGTAACAACTTGGTTATTGTCGGTATCGAGAGAGGTGACTTTCTCATTCACGACGTAGCTAACGCCGTTTTCTTGATAGTAAGCTTCGCTGGTCATTGCCAGATCTTCGGCGCTTTTACCATTGAAATACGATGTAAGTTGAACACGATCGTACGCTAGATACTTCTCTTCACTGAAGGTGATGATTTCAACATCATCGCTTGGTGACTTGATTAAAGTATCAATGAACTTGTGACCAACCATTCCGTTGCCCACGACCACAATCCTTTGTTTGCTCATTTTTTGACTTCCTGTGTAAATTTATAATTAGATTCTGTTCTTCGAATATTGTTTATGCCGACAGTTTTAATTGTTGATTATCTTCCTGATTTTCACTCTCGACAGAGTGTTTGGTTCGCTTCTCTAGCCATTGCATTTTCTCAGAGATAGAGACGACTTGGCCGATAACAATTAGAGCGGGAGATTGAATATTGTGTTGCTCTTTGAGTTCAGTCAGCTGATTGAGTGTGCCAATAACTGTTTTTTGTTCTTGGGTACACCCTTTTTCTATGAAAGCGATAGGGGTGTTTTCATCCATACCCGAAGACAACAATTGTTGGCTAATCATGTCTGTCTGGCTAAGACCCATATAGATAACCAGGGTCTGTTTTAGAGAAGCTAACGCCTCCCATTTAATTGAGAGTGTTTTATCGGCGTGCGCGGTGATAAAGGTACAACCTTGCGCGATACCGCGATGTGTTAATGGAATTTGAGAATAAGTAGAACAACCAGACGCTGCAGTAATACCAGGAATCACGTCAACACGAATGCCATTTTGAGCAAGCAGCAACATCTCTTCACTACCACGTCCAAATATAAAGGCATCGCCACCTTTCACTCGGCAAATGCTTTTCCCATGAGTCGCAAGCTCAATCATTAGCTGGTTTATTTCATCTTGAGTTCTACTGTGGCTGCCTTTCTTTTTACCAACGTAAATTTTTTCAACATGATCAGGGAAGGTCGCTCGAATTTCTTTGCTGACTAAATTGTCAAAAACAATGACTTCAGCATTATTGATGGCTTTAGCAGCCTTAATTGTCAGTAGCTCTGGATCACCAGGACCTGCGCTAACTAAGGTGACAACCCCGTACTGCTTAGAATTTATCTTCATTGCGTTACTCCATTAACTGCAAACTGATGGGTTGAAATTGATTAATTGGATTAGAGCAAGGAGAGTGCCAAAGCGAAATTTATTTGTGAAAACAAATTATTAATTCTTATATTTCAATTGGATAAGGATTGATTCGTGGCGGTTTGACTTGCTTTTGTAGCACGGCTAACGAATCAAAAATGCGAGTTATTGGGCGTTTATGGTGCAATAGGTTGTAACTTGGTGCAAAAGTACGCACTAACATAATGCGAACTCTACCCATTTATGGGTATGTGGTCTTTGTTGTTTATATAAGTTATTGATTATTAAGTAATGTGTGTTGATCGAAATTGATGCGTTCATTTTGTTGAGCTTGGCGTAAATGTTGCAGATTACGTAAGTAGAAGAATTAGACTCAATGTGGATGAGGCAATAATGAATACGAATAACGAAGGATGGATTAAAACAACCTGCGCCTATTGCGGTGTCGGCTGTGGTGTAGAAGCAAGGCCAATGTCGTCAGGGAAACTGGAAGTTCGTGGCGACCAAGAGCACCCATCGAACTTTGGTAAGCTATGTACCAAAGGGATAGCACTAGGCGATACCGTTATTCATGACGGGCGACTGCTTCATCCTACTTTTCGCGAGAATAGACAGGGTGAGCAAACAAAAAGCCTTGCTTGGGATGATGCAGTAGAATTGGTTGCCGATAAGTTTAATCAAGCAATCAACGAGTACGGCCCAGATTCAGTCGCATTTTACGTATCCGGTCAGTTGTTAACTGAAGACTATTACGTCGCCAATAAGTTGATGAAAGGATTTATTGGCAGTAGCAATATCGATAGTAACTCTCGCCTCTGTATGGCTTCATCCGTAGTAGGACATAAACGCGCATTTGGTACCGATACCGTTCCGGTTAGCTATCAAGATATTGAACAAACCGATGTGGTTGTGATTGTGGGATCAAACTTAGCTTGGTGCCATCCGGTGCTTTTTCAGCGATTGCGTCAAGCCAAGCAAGCGAACCCCGCGATGAAAGTGGTCGTTATTGATCCTAGAGAAACAGAGACTTGTAGCATCGCGGATCTTCATCTCGGTGTTAAATCAGGTTCTGATGTTGCTTTGTTCAATGGCTTGCTGAGCTATTTAGATGAGAACGGGCACGTAGATCATACCTTTGTATCACAGCACACTCAGGGCTTTGATAAGGCTTTAAAGCAATCGACGCTAGAAAGCAACGCTGAAATTGAAACTGGGGTCGATAACCAAGATCTTATCGATTTTTATCAAACGTTCGCTGGTGCCAATAAAGTCGTCACTATCTATTCTCAAGGCGTGAACCAATCGAGCCAAGGCTGCGATAAGGTGAACAGTATAATTAACTGCCACCTAGCAACGGGGCAAATAGGTAACGTAGGATCTGGTCCATTCTCTGTGACTGGTCAGCCTAACGCAATGGGCGGCCGTGAGGTTGGGGCACTGGCCAATACGCTTGCAGCCCACATGGAATTTGATGACCCGACACAGCATCAAATGATCAGTGATTTCTGGCAAACTGATTCACTAGCTAAAAAGGCAGGGCTAAAAGCCATCGACATGTTTGATGCCATGAAAGAAGGTAAGATCAAAGCGGTGTGGATCATGGGCACCAACCCTATGGTGAGCCTGCCCGATAGCGATAAAATTAAAGCAGCATTAGAAACCTGCCCATTTGTCGTTGTGTCAGATTGTATTGAAGATACTGAAACCACGCGAATGGCAGATTTGTTATTGCCCGCTCAAGGCTGGAGTGAGAAGTCAGGAACCGTCACCAACTCAGAACGTCGAATCTCAAGGCAACGTCGATTGCTACCTAGCCCCGGGAGCGCGAAGCCCGATTGGTGGATAGTCAGTGAAGTTGCGAAAAATATGGGCTTTGAAGATAGTTTCAGTTATCGCCATGAAGGAGAGGTTTTCAGTGAATATGCCCAGTTAACGGCATTAGGCCATGAAGAGAAACCAAGAGATTTAAATCTTATTGGGCTTACTCAGCTTGATGACCTAGGCTATAGCCGATTAACGCCACAGCAATGGCCCGTGCTAGAGCTTCAATCTGAGCTTGTGCACCGCTCACTGTTTAGCGACTATCGTTTTTATACTACTAGCGGAAAAGCGCAGTTCATTGCGGTTCAGCATGCAAAACCATTAGGCGAGACAGATAAGAGCTATCCACTGGTGCTTAACAGTGGTCGAACACGAGATCACTGGCATACCATGTCTCGAACGGGGCTATCAGCAAGGCTAGCGTCTCATGCTTCAGAGCCTTATGTACAAATTCACCCTATTACTGCTCAAACGTATGACATCTTAGATGGGCAATTGGTTGAGGTGACCAGCCAGATTGGTAAGGTGATTGCCCGTGCAACCACCACTAAAGAGGTGAGTGAAGATCAACTCTTTATGCCAATACACTGGAATGCGGTAACTGCGAAACAGAGTAAACCTTGTGAGCTCATTTTACCCATTAGCGATGGCTTGTCGGGGCAGCCCGAGTTCAAGCATACGCCAGTGAATATTTCCCCACTTTCCATGTCGTCATCTGCTGTACTGTTATCAAGGGTGATTCTGAACTGTGATTTATTTGAATACTGGAGCCGACAGAAAATAGAAGATGGTTATCTTTATCGAATTGAATCGTCATTGGGCCAAAAAGAACTCATTAAGCCTGTGCAAACATCGGTGGAAAGACTGAGCGGTGAGGTTATGGAAACTACTGGTGCAAACTTCTATCGAGCTGTGAATCTGTTCGACCATCGCTGCCAACAAATCGTTTGGGTCGGAGAGAAAATTGATGAATCACATGTCGCGCAGCTAATAGAGCAGTTTAGTCAAACTTACGATGAGAAAACGAAGTTTGATGCTATGCGAATTTCTAGTGAACAGAATGCTGCTTAGGAGTGTTTGGTCTATTGTTTAGTAGGTGTGCAATAAGCAAAAGAGTAAATCTCTTCTGAGGAGATCGCTTGTCCGAATCTACTAATACGGCAACTAGTACAAATTCGCTGCGCAGCTTAATCGGCTCTGATGACACTATATGCTTTGATGAGTTTCTAGTTCATATGGAAGCGGCGAATAAACCACTATCACTGTCTACTATTCGTTATTTGCTGGATAAGGTTACGTTGAGCAATGGGGAAGTAAAACGTCTCGCGAGTTTTCAAAAAGAGAACTATTGCCGTAGGCGTTTGTTTCGTAGTGAGCAATGTGAAATTCTTATTCTTAGTTGGCTAAATGGTCAGCGCAGCAAGATACATGATCACCTTAATTCTGCATGTGGTGTGAAAATCTTACTCGGAGACGCGACTGAAACGGTATTTGACACCGCAGACAATGGTCAAATTTACGCGAC
The DNA here is from genome assembly GCF_050337325.1 of Vibrio kyushuensis. Classification (NCBI taxonomy): domain Bacteria; kingdom Pseudomonadati; phylum Pseudomonadota; class Gammaproteobacteria; order Vibrionales; family Vibrionaceae; genus Vibrio; species Vibrio kyushuensis. The sequence continues at coordinate 50,514 of NZ_JAKJSV010000003.1, read as the reverse complement.
AAATTCCACTTTTTATAAAGAAGGGTCTGTCACGGTAGGGCAAGATGATGACATTCACCAGATATCTAACTTACAGTCTGATGATTTACCTTTAGTGACGTTACATGTGTATTCACCGCCGTTGCAAGCATTTCACATCTATCAATTGGACGGGAGTGCACCTGAGTTACTGAACGTAGCGAACGATTCTTGGTTTTACGAAATATAGCCTGTTTGCCATCAATGAATTTGAAGCTAAGGGTTTGCTTAGTAACTAGAGTTACCTTATCGCAGGGGTAGTTGAATTAGTGACACAACCTGAAAAACTAAATAGTCAGGTTGTGTAGTAGAAATGATGATTAATTCATTATCTTTTAATGGGGAATAATTACCTTCCCATCAATAATTGGAAAGGTATTACTTTGAGGCTGATTGTCCGTTCGAACTGTTGTTGAAATTCCCGCAATTTCATAAGTGACATCGTAGCCCACGACATCTGTCGAGTTGGTGTACTCTGTAGTACAGCGTATTTCTGTCGTTGTCGTAGTACTATTCTTCTGAGCATTTTCTTGAATCTGTCTGCCTGTCATTGCCCCCGCAACGGTACCGACCGCGGTTGCGACTGTTTTACCCGAGCCGCCACCGACTTGATTACCAAGTGCTGCGCCTGCTGCGGCCCCGCCAAGTGTTCCTAAAACTTTTCCATCATCTTTGACTTCTGCCTGTTTTGTCACAACAACGTCATTACACACTTTGTGTGGTGTTTTAGTTGACTCTGTTACGGCTTCTACCAGTGTAATTGTTGCGTGTGTCGGCCCTGTTGGGATAGATGCCTCTTCTTTACATGCTGCGAGTACAAGTATGCCGGTTATTGCTAAAGCAATGGCTTTAATATTCATTGTTATATCCTGACTAGGTGTATTACTTGGGCGATATAGTAAGGATAAAACGTATAGATAAATCAGCTGCGTATGAAGTCTATGTCATTGTATGGTGAAGAGTCAGGGCAGTTTTAGAGTCGTGTAAATTAGCGTTCAAGGCAGTGTTTCTGGGCTAGATATGATTGATAAAAAAAGAGCCAAGTTATGAACTTGGCTCTTTATTGCTGTTGTGATTTTTAGTGTAGCTTAGTAATCAGCTTGACGTTTCTCTGCGGCTTTTTCCCAATTAGGAACAACCGTTTTCAAGAAGTCTTGCTTCTCTTTGTTCATGCCATCCATATCCATACCAAGAGCTTGTTGTGCTTTCTCTTTGGTTGAAATGTCTGGAATTTCAATCGGGTCAGTAATGCCTTTCTTCGCAAGCAAGCGTACAAGTTTAGTACGGGCATCAGCAGCACGGTCGACAGCTGTTCCAAGCACTTCAAGCGCGACCTCAGGAGCGTGCATATGGACACCGTGAGAGGCTATAGCATAATCCCAACGCCATTGTGCATGACGAATATCTTGTAGAATTGGTGCCATTTCTGCTTCCGTTGCACCGGCATCCCATGCTGCGCCAGCTTCAAAGTGCGCTGCAACAATTTGTTTTTCTGCCGTTAGCTTCATATTTAATACTTGAGCTTTACGAGTTGAAACGATATCACGCATTACTTGCTTAGATTGAGTATGACACTGAGCACAAGTATCTTCGAAGCGATCAAATGGGTTACCCACTTTATGATCCGTATAAACGGTGCCGTCTTCTTTGGTTACTTTTGGCATATGACAATCGGCACAAACCACTTTGTTTTTACCGTGCATGCCATCACGCCAAGTCTCGTAGCCCGGGTGTTGAGCTTTCAACATTGGTGCTTTAGAGACTTTATGTGTCCAGTCTTTAAAACCAAGCGCGTCATAGTAGCGCTCCATTTCTTCAACCGAGGTACCCATATCCCAAGGGAACTTAACGCCCTTAGTTGGTCCGGTAAAGTAGTACTCGACGTGACACTGAGCACATACAGAGGCCTGTTGGTCTAAACGAGATTGATGTTCAAAAGGCTTATCGATGGCTTCAAAAGCTCGCTCAACATAAGGCTTAGTGATGGCTAGAGCTGGCTCGCCATTTTTAAACTCTTCACTTCGAGTATCGTGACAATCAGCACAACCGATAGGGTTTGAAATTTCAGAGCCTAAACGTGCCCATTTACCTTCAAAGTATCCATCTTCTCCACGCTCTTCAATAACGCGGCCGACATCTGGACTTTTACAGCTCCAACACGCCATTGGCATTGGACCCGACTTTTCATCTTGAGGTCCACCAGTACGCAGTGTTTGACGTACATCGTCAAGGGCGAAAAAGTGACCACGTGCTTTGTTATAGTCTTTAGCAAAACCATAACCTGCCCACATGATGACCATGTTTGGATCTTCCGCTAGGGCATCTTCTATCTGTTCACTTTCTGAGGTTGCTTTCCAAGTCTTATATTGGTCGGGGTGGTTTTGCTCGTAAGTTTCATTACGAGGGTCAGCTTCAGCTAATCCTTTTTTTTCTGATGCAGCAAAACTCGTAGCACTAAATATAGTGGCGGCTACCAATATCATTGCTGCAGCGGATTTAGGAATCCAATGCAATTTTTTCACAGTGTTATCTCCGTATTCTGTTTTTGTTATAAACAGCGTTGTGAACTGGCTATATCGAAATAAAGAATTGGAGAACTATTAATAATATTACTGGATGTAACAATTAATAATAGTTGCTTACATTGAATAGATTGTTTTAGATCAATTCACAATGGTGATGTAGCTCACGATTCCCCCTTTCTACCCCTTAAGGGTTATTTCTGGTTCTGTTAACCTGATTTTTATCAAACACTTAGCGACAAAGGCCTGAGAATAAATAGGGTGATACGTGTCTACTTTTTGAACTAATACCCTACCTCTAAATAGGCAGGCGCGTAATATAAACAATATAGCGTTGTGGCTTATTCCGAAATAAGAATTGATATCATTTAGGGTTTGTTTTTTATAACTCTGGAAGACGTTAAATTTGATCAGTAAATAATAGTTGCGAATAGTTATTATTAGCATTTAATTGTCACTTAACAGTATGATTATCGTTTTTAATAACCAGTTCCTGTATTAGCACTGATATAAGGAAAGGATAAAATGGGCAATATAAAGTTGGCCATAGTCATAATGCTAAAGTCTATTCTTGCATTCTGCCTCTATGGTTATTCTCTTCATGCCGTTGCCGATACTTCAACCTTGCAGTCTGAAGATACGTCAGGTCGACATGAAGTTACGCTTATCCGTGACAAGGACTATAAATGTGTCCAATGTCATAAGGATTCAAAAGAGACATTATCAGGTTCCCATGGAGAGGACGCGCACAAGATTCTTGGTCGTGAAGTCAACTGTACGGAATGTCATAACAGTATAAGTCCGGATCACCGTGAAGGCGCCCCGGAAGTCATCAAATACTCCAGCGCACAATCTAAACAAGGTACGGATAAGGTTTTTCAAGATCCTGAACTGATTTTGAAGGCTAACAGTGAATGTATTGATTGTCATACCCCTAAAAAGTTACAAGATAAGAGTTGGACACACGATGTTCACGCTAAAAACCTTACCTGCTCAAATTGCCACGATGTTCATGCTAAGAAGGCTAAAGTTCTAGGAATAGAACGTAAAGAAAAAATCCAAATGTGTGTGGATTGCCACTCTGATTTTAACCAAAAAGAAGAGGAGAAGTAGTATGAGCTGTTCTAGACGAAACTTCTTAACTGGCGCTGGTGCGGTAATTGTTACTACTGGTATAGCAGGAACGGCCACGCTAAGTAGCCGAAAAACGTTGGCTAACGTTGAACAAGATGGCACTAGGCTTTATGGCATGGTGCATGATGAAAACGCTTGTATCGGTTGTACTGCCTGTACAGATGCGTGTCGCGAAGTGAACAAGGTTCCTGAAGGTGTGTCTCGCTTAGAGATTGTCCGCAGTGAGCCGAAAGGTGAGTTCCCTGATGTTGAATACCGCTTTACACGTAATTCTTGTCAACACTGTGATAACGCCCCTTGCGTGATGGTTTGCCCAACGGGTGCAGCCTATAAAGATGAAAAAACCGGTATTGTCGATGTTCACCAAGAGAAGTGTGTTGGTTGTGGCTACTGCCTGTTAGCGTGTCCTTACCAAGTACGATTCTTCCATCCTGAAAACGGTTCAGCAGATAAATGTAACTTCTGCCGCGATACTAATCTTGCACAGGGTAAATTACCTGCGTGTGTGGAATCTTGTCCTACGAACGCTTTAACCTTTGGCGATCTTAATGACCCTGCGAGTGAGATAAGCAAGTTACTCAATAATGAGGTTGTTTATCGAGATAAGTTGCATTTAGGTACTAAGCCTAAGTTGTACAAAATACCGCATAACAAAGGGGAGGTTTGATCATGAGTGCATGGGCTACCGCATTTCAATCTGGTACGGTCGTATGGGATTGGATCATTGCAATCTATCTGTTCTTAGCTGGTATGTCAGCGGGTGCAGTAATGATCTCAATATATTTAAAAAGGAAGGTTATCGAAGGCGATGCTGCTGACAATGGAATCATGAAAGCAACGGCTTTTCTGGCGCCATTTGGTATCGTTGTTGGCTTAACTATTTTGGTTTTCCACTTAACTAAGCCGTTGGATTTTTGGAAGATCATGGTTTTCTATAATCCGACGTCAGTAATGTCGATGGGTGTCATGCTGTTTAACATCTACATGGCGGTACTGTTTGCTTGGATTGGTATCATCTTCAGGAAACAAATCGTAGGCTTACTACAGGGTAAGTTTGATTTTGTTGACGGAATATTGGTGAAACTAGGACAGTTTGAAAATGCTATTGAAGTCTTTCTTGGCATCTTAGCCGTTACATTAGCTGCTTATACGGGCTTCTTATTATCAGCGCTTCAAACCTTCCCAATGCTCAATAATCCGGTGTTACCGATATTATTTTTGTTCTCTAGCTTGTCATCAGGTGCTGCGGCATGTTTGCTGTTTGGTATATTGGTGTTTAAAGAGCCAATGAACAGCCCGAGTGTTAGTTGGGTTCATGGTTTTGAACGTCCTGTTGTACTGTTTGAACTGTTTGTTCTTGTTACTTTCTTCACTGGCCTTATCTTTAGTGGTGGTCAAGCAGAGCTTGCAGCTTGGAATGCTATTGGGAGTGGGTTTTGGGCTAAATGGTTCTGGATTGGTGTTATTCTAGTGGGCATGATTTTACCACTAGTGCTTAATGCAGTAACACCGAAGGAAGTTCGTCATAACAGCGGCTTTATACTAGTTGTAACGACCTTGAGCTTAGTGGGTGTGTTAATGCTCAGAACGTTTATCCTCTATGCAGGACAAATGACAGTCGTCTAGATTGTTTTCATTATAGCGATGAGGTCAAAAGGATAAGAATGGTAGGAGAGTTAGGCTTTGTAACGCTACTTTTGGTTACAGTATTAAGTTCAGTTTTAGCATTTTATTACGTAGTAGAGCGTTGGTGGTATAAGCAAGAGACACATGCTTTGATGCTACCAATTACACGACTTAATGGCTTACTCTCTTTATCAAGTTTGCTCTTATTAGGAGCAGCGTTTGTGACGGACCAGTTTGGTCTTGAATACGTTGCCTCCCATTCAAATTCTCAACTTCCTGTCTTCTTCAAAATAGCGGCCATTTGGGGTGGGCATCAAGGGTCCATGCTATTTTGGGTGATGACACTGTGTTGTTGGGCAACCGTGATATCCTTCATTAAGCAAGTTCGATCGCAGTATTTAAGCGATGTGCTTTGGTTGATGAATTTGTTAATTGCTGCTTTTTCTTGGTTTACCCTACTCGCGTCAAATCCATACGCGCCATCTTTTGAGTTCATGAGCGAAGGTCGTGATCTTAATCCGATGCTGCAAGATGTCGGATTGATATTCCACCCTCCTCTTCTTTATCTCGGTTACATCGGCTATGCAACCGTGCTGGCTTTTGCTTGTGCATCAATGATGCGCGACAAGTTCGATGTTGAATGGTTAACTTTGAGTCGTAATTTCACACTGGTTTCTTGGGTGTTCTTAACTGGTGGAATTGTATTAGGTTCGTGGTGGGCCTATTACGAGCTTGGCTGGGGAGGTTGGTGGTTCTGGGATCCCGTTGAAAATGCGTCACTGTTACCCTGGTTAACGGGTACTGCGCTACTTCACGCACATCTAGCTGCACATCGATACAAAATGTTTCATCGTTGGGCAATCGGGCTCGCCATCTCGACATTCTGTTTTAGTATTCTTGGTACATTTATTGTTCGATCAGGGGTGCTCACATCTGTTCATGCGTTTGCAGTTGACCCAGGTAAAGGTATCGCTCTACTGCTCATTTTAGTAACCGCACTGATTGGTTCGTTAGGTTTATTGGTCTTCAAGTTCGATGCAATTTCGAGTCAGCCGGTTCGAGCATTAGTCAGTCGTAGCTATCTCCTTTATGTCGCGATTGGGCTGTTAGTTGTTACTACGTTTACCGTGTTTCTTGGCACTTTTTATCCGATGCTGTATGAGCTTTTTGGCCTAGGTAGCATTTCTGTTGGTGCCCCTTATTTTAATACGCTGATATTACCCATTACACTGTTATCTCTTGTTGCCATGGGTATCGGTCCGTTATTGAAGTGGTATAAAGGTCATTACGTTACGCTAAGACAGTGCTTATTTATTATTGGGTTATCTCTGTTATTGGGCAGTGTGTGCTATGTGGGGCTTCTTTCTCTAGTTCAGTATCCTCAACTACAGACTGAGCAGTTATTTGTTACACAGATTAAAGGTGTTGTATGGTTTGTTTGGATACTGGCAATATGGGTTATCGCGAGCCACATATATACGTTCATTGCCGCTGGATATAAATTAAATCAACTTGCTTCGCTATTGGCTCATGCAGGCATAGCTATTTCATGTATTGGTGCTGTAATGAATAGTGAGCACTCACATGAATTAGGGCGAAAGCTGTCTAGTGAGACTCAGTTTGATTTTCAGCAGTGGCAGGTTATTTATCATGACACTCACTGGGTTGTTGGACCTAACTATACCGCTGAGCGCGCTGAGATAGAGTTGATTCACCAAAATGGACAGTCATTTACTGTTTCACCCGAACGTCGTCATTATCCCGTTCGTGTTATGAATATGAGTGAACCGGCTATCAAAATTTTTTGGCATGGTGATATTTATGTCACTCTAGGTGAGAAATTAAGTAGTAATAGTTATGCGGTAAAAATACAGTACAAGGCGTATATTCGCTGGGTTTGGTTTGGTACTTTTATGATGATGTTAGGCGGGGTTGTGGCGATGATGTCATCAAAAAAAACAAGAGTAGAGCAACATGAGCAAGTCCAAGTTACGTAATTTAATCATCTTAACGATAGTTGTCTTTAGCTTCGCGATCATAACGATAATCAGTATCTTCAATCAAAGTAACTCTAAGGTGGTTGAAGGTGCCGTTCGAAACTTCCCTAGCTTTAGTTCAGTTGATCTGGTCGTTGGTGATAAAACGATAACTGAACAAGTGATGATAGGGCGGGGACACCAAATCGTAAATGTTTGGGCAACGTGGTGTGGCGTTTGCCGAAGTGAACACAGTTATCTATTGAGTTTAAGTCAACAAGGTGTGCCTGTTATCGGCTTGAATTATCGTGATGATATGCGAGCAGCCCAGCAGTACTTAATAGATGACGGTAATCCATTTAGTGATGTGATATTCGATCCTAAAGGTCAATTAGCTATTGATCTCGGTGTTGTGGGTACGCCAGAAACCTACCTAGTGAATAATGAAGGTATGATTGTAAAAAAACACATTGGTCGATTAACAGAGCTTGTGTGGCAAAAGCATTTTAGTTCGTACTTTGATGAAGAGAGATCACTTTGATTCGTATTTTTTGCTTTGTATTGCTATTCCTTTCTCCTACCTACGCCGCTATAGCCGACACGCAGGCGGTTTTTTCTGCACCGACTAAAGAAGCCTCTGAGCTTGTTGAACTGTTTGAGTTTCATTCCCTAGAGCAGCAAGTCGTCGCGGTTAACCTCGCCAAGTCTTTGCGTTGCCCCCAATGTCAGAACCAAAATCTGGTTGAATCAAACTCTCCAATTGCGAAAGATTTGCGCTTGATTGTATTCAAAAAAATCAACGAAGGGCAAAGTGAGCAGGAGGTGATTGAGTTTATGACGGCTCGCTATGGTGAGTTTGTTCTATATAACCCACCAAAAACTGTTAAGAATGCAATCCTGTGGGGGCTACCTGTGCTCTTGCTTATATTGTTTGGATATTTCTCGTATCGCTCAATTAACAAGAGTGATAGTAAGGTCAACAGACCCTAAACATATACCCAAATAATCTCATTTAAGAACCCTTATTTTTGCTAGATTTTGTTAATAGACGATCACATGCACTTCTATTTACGGTAAAGTGACGCAAAGTTAGTTATAAGCAGTAAGCAGATTCGTGCGTTATTCGGTTGAACAACATGATAAAAATGGATTTTTAAAAGCTCCAATTTGGCTTTGGCTAGGTTGGATTTTATTGGCTAAAGCCTGGGTTGTTTTTGTGGTTGCAGGAGCAAGCCGTGAAAGTGGTGCTAAAATCCTTGGTATTGTCTATCCAGACCAAACGACGTTGTATGTCGGGTTGGCTATGGGAATACCAAGCATAATTTTCATGTGGTTAATTGGCTTACGTAACCTAGAACGGAACTGGGTCAATAAAATTGTAAGCTGGGGCAGGTACATTACACTGGTAACAGTATGTGCTCAGCTCGCTTTGACTTTGTACCATGTTCATCTTGAATATGGTGCGTTTAGTTGGGCAAACGGTATCACCCTAATGCTACTGTTATGGTTTGCTATTTACTTAATAAATAGTCGTAGTGTGAGAGATAGCCTTCGTATCCCTTCACTGCAATAAGAAAGCTAATAAGAATTCGAAATATGAGGACGAGTTAATGTCGCAACCACAAAGTGCAATCCTGCCAGAAGCAGGTCCATTTGCACAATATACGTTATTAAAAATCAAACAAAATACAGCAGCGGTATTGGGTCATCTCAAAGCGCTTCCTGCATTAGTTGATAGTGTTAATGATGCTCAGCCAGAAGCTGAATTATCGGTGTCTGTCGCTTTTACTCACTCACTATGGTCACAGTTGAATCAATCGACGCCAAGTGAGCTTATTGATTTTCCAACGCTAGGTAGCGGTGATATTACAGCACCAAGTAGTGATGTAGATGTACTCATCCACTGTCATTCAAACCGCCATGACTTGCACTTCTATGTTCTAAGAAAGCTGTTGGCTGATATTACTCAAGATGTTGATGTAGTAGATGAAACCAATGGTTACCGTTACTTAGACTCTCGCGATATGACAGACTTCGTAGATGGTACTGAAAATCCGAAAAATGAAGTTCGCCAAGAGGTCGCTATAATTCCTCAGGGAGAATTTGCGGGTGGTAGTTATGTAATGGTGCAGCGCTTTGTTCATGATCTTCCTTCATGGCACAGACTGAATGTTGCTGCGCAAGAGAAAGTGGTTGGCCGTACTAAGCCTGATTCAATTGAGCTAGACGATGTTCCTGCCGCCTCTCACGTTGGCAGAGTAGACATTAAAGAAGAGGGTAAGGCGGTGAAAATTGTGCGTCACAGCCTACCTTATGGTAGTGCTAGTGGTGAGCATGGGCTTCTATTTATTGCTTACTGTAATCGCATCCATAACTTTAAAGTGATGCTTGAAAGCATGTATGGCGAAACAGATGGCAAAACGGATCAACTGCTTCGTTTTACTAAAGCGGTAACCGGTGCTTACTTCTTCGCGCCTTCTGCTGAGATGTTGCAGGAATTAGCAGTTAAGTAATCTTTTTAAGTTAATGAAAAAACGGGCCTTGTGCCCGTTTTTTTGTTAAAGATTCCCTACAAATGACCGATAAATAAAGAGGCAGTGATTTATCTTTAGCAAATCAGCATAAACACGTGTCATCAATACGTTGTTTTAACAGAGGAATTTATGGCAATAACGGTTAATACCAATGTTTCAGCACTGACTGCGCAGCGCCATTTAGGCAATGCGACGAACATGCTGAACCAATCTCTTGAGCGTTTGGCTTCGGGGAGTCGTATTAATAGTGCCAAAGATGATGCTGCTGGTCTGCAAATCTCAAATCGTCTTGAGTCTCAAATGCGCGGTCTCGATGTTGCAGTTCGAAACGCCAATGATGGTATTTCGATCATGCAGACAGCAGAAGGTGCGATGCAAGAGTCGACCAACTTACTTCAGAGAATGCGTGATCTTTCCTTGCAGTCCGCAAATGGTTCTAACAGCAAGTCAGAACGAATTGCATTACAAGAAGAAATGAGCGCTTTAAATGCTGAATTGAACAGAATCGCTGAAACGACCTCTTTTGGTGGTCGAAAGTTACTCAATGGCTCGTTTGGAGAGTCTGCTTTTCAAATTGGTGCTAGCTCAGGTGAAGCAGTACAAGTCTCGTTAAACTCAATGCGCTCTGACGATTTAAGGATGGGTGGTTTTAGTTACCTTGCAGCAGGAAAGGCTGACTCAAATTGGCGAGTGAGCCAAGGGTCACAAACACTCAGTATGCAGTATACCGATGCCATTGGTGATCTGCAGACCATTCAGATCGACGCCAAAACTGGTGATGACATAGAGCAGCTAGCGACCTACATTAATGGGCAAACTAACGCGGTCTCTGCATCAGTGAATGATGAAGGCCAGCTTCAAATTTATATGTCTGGAAAAGAAACATCAGGAACTATCGCCTTTTCAGGTGAGCTTGCATCAGAGCTGCAGCTGTCGTTAGTTGGCTACGAAGCGGTTGATAATGTAGACATTACTGATGTGGGTGGCGCGCAGCGAGCGGTGTCTATCATTGATACCGCACTAGAATATGTAGATAGTCACCGAGCTGAACTGGGGGGGATGCAAAATCGGTTTGGTCATGCGATTAACAACCTAGATAACGTTCATGAAAATCTAGCCGCTTCCAATAGTCGTATTAAAGATACAGATTATGCGAAAGAAACCACGCAAATGGTCAAGCAACAAATCCTCCAACAAGTGAGTACTTCAATTTTAGCTCAAGCTAAACAGCAGCCTAACTTAGCGCTTACGCTATTAGGTTAATCTACAGTTTCTTTCCTTATCTATTCCGTTCCAATAAAAAACTGTCTCTTAATGTGAGCGTGAAATCATCGGCAGAGATAGGCAATCCTTTAGTAAAAATTATCGATATGTTCATAATTTGAACGATATATCACGATTTGTATCTCAAAAGCATTTTTTTTATAAAAAACGTAAAAATATTCTCAAGGTTTGGAAAAGGGTGCCGTTAATAAAAGTAACTTTAAAAGAACAGCTTGGTTTTTCGAGACATCGGAAACCTGAACCATCGAAGAATCAATTGGAGATATACCATGGCAGTGAACGTAAATACTAACGTATCAGCAATGACAGCACAGCGTTACCTAAACAGCGCGAACAACGCACAACAAACGTCAATGGAACGCCTATCATCTGGCTTCAAGATCAACAGCGCAAAAGATGACGCTGCTGGCCTTCAAATCTCAAACCGTTTGAATGTTCAAAGTCGTGGTCTTGATGTTGCGGTACGTAATGCAAACGACGGTATTTCAATTGCTCAAACCGCTGAAGGTGCAATGAATGAGACTACGAACATTCTGCAACGTATGCGTGACCTATCTCTACAATCAGCAAATGGCTCTAACTCAAAATCTGAGCGTGTAGCGATTCAAGAAGAAGTTAGCGCGCTTAACAACGAGCTAAACCGTATCGCAGAAACCACTTCATTTGGTGGTAATAAACTGCTAAACGGCACGTTTGATACTAAGTCTTTCCAAATTGGTGCAGACAACGGTGAAGCAGTAATGTTGTCTCTTAACAACATGCGTAGTGATAATGCAGGAATGGGCGGTACAAGCTACCAAACGGCTAACGGTCAAGACAAAGACTGGTCAGTACAAGCTGGCGGCAGCGATTTGACAATGACATTCAAAGATAACTTTGGTCAAGATCAGGCGCTAACTATCAATGCTAAAGAAGGCGATGATATTGAGCAACTTGCGACTTACATTAACGGTCAACAAGATTTCATTAAAGCTTCAGTAAATGAAGACGGCCAACTGCAAATGTTAGCTGGCGCAAACAAAGTAGAAGGTGATGTCGCATTTGGTGGTGCACTCTCTGGTGAGCTAGGTTTCCAACCTGGTCAAGCAGTAACTGTAAATGATATTGATGTAACTTCTGTAGGTGGCGCACAAGAGTCAGTAGCTATCATCGATACTGCATTGAACTTTGTAGATAGTCACCGTGCTGAGCTAGGTGCATTCCAAAACCGTTTCGACCATGCAATCAGCAACTTAGATAACATCAACGAAAACGTAAATGCGTCTAAGAGCCGAATCAAAGATACAGACTTTGCTAAAGAAACAACGGCACTCACTAAAACACAAATTCTTTCGCAAGCATCAAGCTCAATTCTTGCTCAAGCGAAACAAGCGCCAAACTCTGCGCTTAGCCTATTAGGCTAAACCAAGTTTTAGAATACATTTGGTTTTAGAATAGATTTAGCTTTAGGGTTCCATCTAGTCTCTAGAAAGAATTCTCAAAGTAGCTCTTAAATGAGCAATCCAAAATCCAGCTTAGGCTGGATTTTTTTTGTATTTAGCTAAAGTTAGTTTTTGTTATGTTACGGCTTTAGATATTTATCGTTTCTATATATTCGGCAAATATTGGCTTATAGCCGAAAATTGTAATACTGCCAGTTTTTAGTTGCATATGTTTTTATTTATTTGTTATTGCTCACATTTTTATTTTGTACAAAATTAAATCAAAAAATAATTAAATATTTCCTAAAGCTTATTTGCCCTTGGCCGTTACAGGACTGAGAGAAATGAGATGCGTCAAAGTGAGGTGAGAGACACGACGGCGCATCAACCTAAATGCCGAAGGAGATCAACAATGGCAATTAACGTAAACACAAATGTGTCGGCGATGACCGCGCAGCGCTATCTAAATGGTGCTGCTGACGGGACTCAAAAGTCGATGGAACGCCTATCGTCCGGTTACAAGATAAATAGTGCCAGGGATGATGCGGCAGGTCTTCAAATTTCCAACCGTTTAACCTCGCAAAGTCGTGGCTTAGACATGGCGGTAAAAAATGCCAATGATGGTATTTCGATTGCTCAGACAGCAGAAGGGGCAATGAATGAAACCACCAATATCTTGCAACGTATGCGTGATCTTTCCCTTCAATCTTCAAATGGTTCTAACTCTCGTTCAGAGCGAGTAGCGATTCAAGAAGAAGTCTCCGCCCTAAATAACGAGTTAAATCGTATTGCCGAAACAACCTCATTTGGTGGTAATAAACTGCTTAATGGCTCGTTTGGTAATCAGTCATTTCAAATTGGCGCAGGCTCTGGTGAAGCGGTCATGCTCAGCATGGGTAATATGCGTTCAGATACGATGACTATGGGGGGGAAAAGTTATGTGGCTACAAACGGTCAAACACCTGATTGGAAAGTAGATGCAGCAACGGATCTCACACTGAACTATAATGATCAAAACGGGGTAGCAAAAGCACTCACTATCAATGCCAAACAAGGTGATGATATGGAGCAGCTTGCCACTTACATTAATGGTCAAAGTGAGGATGTCAAAGCTTCCGTTGGGGAAGAGGGCAAACTTCAATTGTACGCGTCTAGCCAAAAGGTTTCTGGTGACGTAGCCATTGGTGGCGGCCTAGGTGGTGAAATAGGTTTTGGTGCAGCAAAAGATGTGACCGTAGCAGATGTTAACGTAACAACCGTTGCTGGTTCACAAGAAGGTGTTTCGGTGATTGATGGCGCGTTAAAAGCGGTTGATAGTCAGCGTGCATCTTTAGGTGCATTCCAAAATAGATTTGGACATGCGATCAGTAACTTGGACAACATCAACGAGAACGTTAATGCCTCTCGAAGCCGTATTCAAGATACCGATTACGCAAAAGAAACAACGCAAATGACGAAATCGCAAATACTGCAACAAGCGAGTACGTCAGTGCTAGCTCAGGCGAAGCAGTCACCATCTGCAGCTCTTAGCTTGTTAGGTTGATCGGTAGGTTTCGTCAGGAGCTTATTGGGAAAGGTGACTGTATGGTTACCAACCTATAAGGTGGAGGGGAGATTGTTATGGAAATATCATCCAACACATCGAACATCCAGCCTTACGGCTCAAATAGTGGCATTAAACTTGCTTCAGAAAACAATGGTGCCCCGAACGTTTCCTCCCGAACGGAGGGTAATAAAGCGTCAGAAATAAATCGAAGGCATGTTCAATCTGTTGAAGCAACAATCGAGCTGGTAAAACAGCGAGAAAAGCTTAACAAGCAAGAGCGTGAAATGATGGTAGAGCAGATGAATGACTTTATCTCCTCTATTAATACTGGTTTATCCTTCCGTGTTGATGAACAATCAGGAAGGGACGTTGTTACCATCTATGAGGCCAGTACTGGTGATATTATTCGTCAGATACCGGAAGAGGAGATGCTAGAGGTGTTACGCCGCCTTCGAGATCAAGCCGCCCGCTATTCATCAGGGTTGGTTATTGACAAGGTATAATCGTGTTTTTTGAGGTGATTTAATGAGTTTAGGCCCTATGGGGATGAATACTGGCATGGATATCAATTCTATGGTCAGCAAAATTGTCAATGCAGAGCGTATGCCTAAGCAGCAACGTATTGATAATGAGCGGACTAATATTGATGCTAGTATTAGTGCCTATGGTCGACTCAAAGAGTCGCTGGATACGATGAAAGACCTAATGGCTAGCTTTCGTCAGAATAAAGCGTTTGCAGCAAGAACTGTCGGCACTACGAATGAAAGTGTCGTCGCTGCAACCGCAAACACGGAAGCAATGGCTGGTAGGTATGCTATCGATGTGTTGCAGCTTGCGCAGAGTCATAAAGTGGCATCTGATGTGTTATCACCAGATGACAAATTTGGCCCTGGTAAGCTGCAGATTCAACTGGGTAAAGATGACTTCACCATCGATGTAAAAGAAAACGCTACGTTGGTCGATGTCGTACGTGAAATAAACGGTAATAAAAGTAACCCAGGCGTACGTGCCTCGGTTATCAATGATATGGAAGGCCCAAGACTCATTGTCGCATCAAACCTTTCAGGACATGACAATGCTATCAAGATTTCAGCACAAGCGGGCTTACATGACCCACTTAATAAGCTTGAATATAAAACCCTCGAAGAACGTGTTAAAGATTTAGAAAAAGCACGTTCAGCTGCTCAGCAATTGATTAGCCCACTTTCACCACTTGAACAAAAGTTTGCGCAAAAAGTTGCTGAAAAGATCAGTGATGCCGCAAAGGGCGTCGATGAAGAGTTAGCAGAAGAAGCTTCTGATGCCGCCATTTCAGCTGACCCTAATGCTGAAAAAGCCGGTACTGCGGGTAATGAGTTATCCAAAGATGCTATCGCAGCAGCAGCTGACGCCAACAAGTACCAAAAACCTCAGGACCGTATTCCAGGGTGGACGGAAACAGCCTCTGGTACGCTCCTCGATTCCTATTACGAACCTGCACCTGAGCTTGATGCTAAAGCACTTGAGAAAGCACCAGATGTTCCAGGCTGGAGCAACAGTGCATCAGGTACACTAACCGATTCTTACGTCACACCTAAAGAAGCAAAACAAGCGCTTGACCGTAAGTTAGCGGCTGAAAAAGCTTCTATCGAACGTGCCGTTGCTTCCGGTGAAATGACACCTGAACGAGCGAAGCAACTAGAACGAGCCAAGCTGACGCCAGAAGAGCGTGCTTATTTAGAACGTGTCGATCAAGCAGATGCTGATTTGATATCGGCTCAAAATGCATTTGATACCTACGTCGGCATGACTCAAGTTCAAGCGGCCCAAGACTCTAAAGTGATGCTTGATGGTGTCGCTCAACTCTCTAGTCACAACAATGTCATTGAAAACGCGATAGAAGGTGTTGATCTTACCGTTAAAGGCAAGTCTGAAGTGGGTAAAGCACCCGCTGAAATTGACATTGAGTATGATAGACAAGGTGTTCGAGAAGACATTGAGCAGTTTGTCGCAGCCTATAACCAGTTTTATCAGACCAGTAAAGAGCTAGGTGGAGTTGACCCGCGTACCGGGCAAGGTGGGCCACTGGCTGGTGACAGCATCATCCGAAGTGCTGATTCAAGGTTAAAGTCGGTGTTCTCATCAAGTATTGAGCCTGCACCTGATGAGCTAAAAAGCTTGACCGAATTTGGTATTACCACCACTAGGCAAGGTACGTTAGAAATTAACTACAATATGCTTGATCGCCAGCTCAACAACAACTTTACTAAGTTAGGTGACTTCTTTGGTGGTAACCAAGGATTTGCTAAAAAAGTCGAAGATGCCATTCATAGTATGACGAATGCAACGGGGACAATAAGAACACGTGAGCAGAGCTTAGTGGAGAGAAATTACCGCTTAGTCGATGATCAAGCGGCACTCGATCGCCGGATGGATGGTCTTGAGAAACGAACCCACTCCAAGTTTGCCAGTATGCAAGATTCAACTAGCAAGATGCAGTATCAGCTGGCTGGTATGATGAATGCTCTAGGTTGATAATTGAGCATGACCCTATAGGTTTCCACGATGGTTCTAGCAGATGTGATGGTTGTAACAACAGAAATACGTGATATCGATCACCAAATCACAGCGATTTTACAGAAAGATGACTTTGATGCTGGAGAAATCGTTGGACTGGTCGATAAAAGGGAACAGATATTGCAAAATATCTTAAACTATATAAAAGAAAATCCGAGTTTTGCTGAGTCAGAAGATTGGCTCTCTTTGGTTGAACAGACCAAACGGATTGTCGGTTTAATGCAATCAGAAACAATGCAGATCGGCAATGCCCTTAAAAAATACCGCTACGGTAATAAGTCTGTTCAACAGTACAAGAAGTTTTTATAGAAGAGGAAAGCTATGCGTGGTTCATTACAGGCATACAAAAAAGTATCAGTAGACAGTCAATTAAGTGCAGCGTCACCGCATAAGATTGTACAGATGCTAATGGCCGGTGCCATTGAGCGACTGATTCAAGGTAAAGCCGCAATGCAGCAAGGAAACATCCCAGTGAAAGGGGAGCGTTTAGGCAAGGCATTGGACATCATTATTAGCTTAAGAAGCTGCTTATCGATGAGTGATGGCGGAGACGTTGCAAAAAACTTGGACCAGTTATATGAGTTCATGATCACTCAGATTTCGGCCGCAAATCACAAAAATGATCCGCAGCCAATCGACGATGTTATCGACATTATTCGTGAAATTAAGTCAGCATGGGACCAAATTCCGGCTGAATATCATAATTTAACTGCCTCTGACGTTGGCATGTAATTACTAAGCAAAAGATGACATTAACCTCACAACAAGTAATTGCTTAGTTGCCTTATTTTTTTAATCAAATAAAATAGAAGCCACTTACAGTATTGTAGTGGCTTTTTTTGTTGCTGATTTATATAAATTGTCTATCGTTATAGTAGCTCTTATCAAAGTAAGCGCCTTGTTTCCGGACTATTAGACTTAGCCACCAACTTATCAAAATGAAGGCAATCATTCTCACCTATGCATGGTTTAGCAAAAATACTTGTGATCGAAGATGACGCACAAGTGCGAATCAATCTGAGTAATATTTTAGAATTCGTCGGAGAACAGTGTGAAGTAGTGACGTCAGATCAAATCGAAGATCTCGATTGGTCTAAGTTTGCAGCAGGATGCATCATTGGTTCTTTACAAGGACAAGTACTGCCTTCGAGCTTGAGTCAAAAGCTATCAACTGCTCACCATATTCCACTATTAGTCGCGGGTAAACAATCTTATCCAGTCGACGATTATCCTCAATATATTGGAGAGTTGGAGTTTCCACTTAACTATCCTCAACTGAGTGAAGCCCTCAGGCATTGCAAAGATTTCCTTGGTCGAAAGGGAGTCCAGACCTCCGCTGCTTCAAGGAAAAATACGCTATTTCGTAGTTTAGTTGGGCAAAGCCTGGGCATTCAAGAGGTTAGGCACCTAATTGAGCAAGTTTCTGATACCGAAGCCAATGTACTCATCCTTGGAGAATCAGGGACGGGTAAAGAGGTTGTTGCACGTAACATCCACTACCATTCAACTCGCCGAAATGGCCCATTTGTGCCGATTAACTGTGGTGCTATTCCACCTGATTTATTGGAAAGCGAACTGTTTGGTCATGAAAAAGGCGCATTTACTGGCGCGATCACTTCAAGAAAAGGGCGTTTTGAACTTGCTGAAGGTGGCACACTCTTTTTAGATGAAATTGGCGATATGCCAATGCCGATGCAGGTTAAGCTACTTCGTGTTCTTCAAGAACGTTGTTTCGAGCGCGTCGGTGGAAATACCACCATTAAAGTTAATGTAAGAGTGGTTGCAGCAACGCACCGAAATCTCGAAGGCATGATTGACGCTGAGTCATTTCGTGAAGATCTTTATTACCGCTTAAATGTGTTTCCAATCGAAATGCCAGCGTTAAAAGACCGTAAAGATGATATCCCTTTGCTACTTCAAGAGTTAATGACGCGAATGGAAGCAGAAGGCGGCCAGCCAATTTGCTTTACACCGAGATCGATAAACTCGCTGATGGAACATGATTGGCCAGGTAATGTTCGTGAGCTTGCGAATTTGATTGAAAGAATGATTATTCTGTACCCGAATAGTTTAGTGGACGTTAACCATCTTCCAACCAAATATCGCTATAGCGACATTCCAGAGTTTCAACCGGAGCAATCAAGTTTTGCTTCCATTGAAGAACAGGAACGTGACGTTTTAGCCGATATTTTCTCAGAAGACTTTAGTTTAGATTCAGCCGATGGCTTTGCCGATCACACGCATGATCATGCACCGCAATCTCTGCCACCTGAAGGTCTTAACCTCAAGGAGCTTCTTGCAGAACTTGAAGTTAACATGATCAACCAAGCATTAGATGCCCAGAGCGGCGTCGTCGCTAGAGCGGCCGATATGCTTGGCATGAGACGAACAACACTGGTTGAGAAAATGCGGAAGTACAACCTGCAACGATAGTCTGTCAATAAGTTGGCATTAAACTAACGTGTTGATATATAACGATAATAGCCTGGCGTGCTAATTGCATGTTAGGCTATTGTAGTTTTATTGGCAGAAAGTCGACATGCAAACACCAGAGATCACTGAACATCAATCGCATTTAGGAACACTAGAAGATCAGGTCGAACGCTATAAACAAGTGTTAGACGTGATGCCTGCGGGTGTCATTTTATTAGATACTCAAGGTGTTGTGCGTGAAGCTAATCCTGAAGCTCAAAAATTACTTGAAGTCTCATTGATTGGAGAAAAGTGGTTCACCGTTATTCAAACGGCATTCTCACCTCGTGAAGATGATGGTCACGAGATTTCATTACGGAATGGACGCAAGGTGAGATTAGCAATTTCTGCTTCGCATACCGGCCAACTTATTTTAATCACTGATCTTACTGAAACCCGGTTACTTCAATCGCGTATTGGTGATCTCCAGCGGTTATCGTCATTGGGTAAAATGGTAGCCTCTTTGGCACACCAAGTACGAACGCCACTATCAAGCGCGATGCTTTATGCGTCGAATTTAGGGGCTCCTAACCTTCCTCCTGCAACCAAAGATCGATTTCAATCCAAATTGATGGACAGATTGCATGACTTAGAGAAGCAAGTGAACGATATGCTTCTGTTTGCTAAAGGTGGTGATAACAAAGTTGTAAAACCATTTACGATTGGTGAGTTGGTTACAGAATTCAACCCAATGGTTGAGACGGCATTAAAGAACAATCAAATCGATTATCACTTAGAAGTGGAAGAAGAACATACTGCTCTTCTAGGCAATGCAAATGCAATCGCATCCGCATTAAGTAATCTGGTATTAAATGCGATTCAAATTAGTGGTAAGAGCGCTCAAGTGGATGTGTTCTTTCGCCCAGTAAAAGGCATGCTAAAAATTTCGGTTCAAGATAGTGGACCAGGCGTACCTAAAGAGCTGCAAAGCAAAATTATGGAACCTTTTTTTACCACTCGATCTCAGGGAACGGGTCTTGGACTGGCTGTGGTACAAATGGTTTGTCGTGCTCATGACGGAACGTTAGAGCTTATCTCAGAACAAGGTGACGGTGCATGCTTTACTATGTGCCTGCCATTACAAAATAGTGCCTCGGACGGTCAAACGATGGTTTCTGATACGCAAGAGACCGTTTCTGATAAGCAGAGACAAATAACGGAGAATAACAATGGCTCAAAGTAAAGTCTTGATTGTAGAAGACGATGAAGGTCTACGCGAAGCTTTGGTCGATACGCTAGCATTAGCGGGTTATGAATGGCTAGAAGCAGACAGTGCAGAAGATGCTTTAGTTAAGCTTAAATCAAACTCTATCGATATTGTTGTCTCTGACGTACAGATGGCAGGAATGGGTGGTTTAGCGCTTCTACGCAACATCAAACAGCATTGGCCAAATCTTCCAGTTCTTTTGATGACGGCTTATGCCAATATCGAAGATGCCGTATCAGCCATGAAAGACGGTGCCATTGATTACATGGCAAAACCCTTCGCACCTGAAGTTCTACTTAATATGGTCAGCCGTTACGCTCCGGTAAAATCTGACGACAACGGTGATGCAATTGTTGCCGATGAAAAGAGCCTTAAACTATTAGCGCTAGCAGACAAAGTGGCGAAAACAGACGCAAACGTGATGGTACTTGGTCCAAGTGGGTCCGGGAAAGAAGTGATGTCGCGCTATATTCATAACGCGTCAACTCGTAAAGATGGCGCGTTTGTCGCAATCAACTGCGCAGCGATTCCTGACAACATGCTAGAAGCAACACTATTTGGCTATGAAAAAGGTGCGTTTACTGGGGCTGTTCAAGCTTGTCCGGGTAAATTTGAACAAGCACAAGGTGGCACAATCTTGCTCGATGAAATCAGCGAAATGGACCTAAACCTACAGGCGAAATTACTGCGTGTTATTCAAGAGCGAGAAGTTGAACGCTTAGGCAGCCGTAAGAGTATTCAACTGGACGTGCGAGTTCTTGCAACCAGTAACCGAGACTTAAAACTGTATGTTCAAGAGGGTAATTTCCGAGAGGATTTATATTATCGTCTTAATGTTTTTCCAATTACATGGCCTGCACTATGTGAGAGAACGGGTGATATAGAACCTTTAGCTCAGCACTTAGTTGAACGACACTGTAAAAAATTGGGTATCCCTGTTCCTCACTTTAATGCTGAAGCGATTTCTAAGTTGCTGCACTACACATGGCCTGGAAATGTCCGTGAGCTTGATAATGTGGTACAGCGAGCGCTCATTCTTAGTGATAATCAAAATATTACTGGCGAACACATTTTACTTGAAGGTATTGATTGGCAGGACGCAAGTGGTCTACAGCATGCCGTAGAAACAGGGACGGCAGCGCCAACAATTAAACCCGTTGCTCAGGTTGACTCGCCGTTAGCGACTTCGACACCGCCATCGGGGTTAGGTGGTGAACTTCGCGACCAAGAGTACAGCATTATTTTAGACACGTTAGTTGAGTGCAATGGACGCCGTAAAGAGATGGCGGAAAAGCTAGGAATTAGCCCAAGAACACTACGTTATAAGCTTGCTAAGATGCGCGACGCTGGGATTGACGTTCCTGGTTAGAGTTATATGAAAAAAGACGCAAAAATTATGGCATATTTATTGCTGCTTTTAGATAAGAATTAACATAAGTCAAAGAATTGGCATTTGAGGTTGTTATGAGAGTCGATGGTCTACAAGGCGAAATGCAAGCGTTAAAGCTTGAAGCCACAAACACAAAACCAACCGCTACAGGGCAGTCTGTAGGTGCTGATTTTAGTGACATGTTGACCAAGGCGCTCAATAACGTGAATGGGCTACAGAAGACGTCGGGCAACATGCAAATGCGTTTTGACCGTGGTGATGAAGACGTCTCACTGTCTGATGTCATGATTGCTCGAAACAAATCTAGTGTTGCTTTTGAGGCCACTATTCAAATACGTAACAAACTCGTTGAGTCATACAAAGAACTCATGAACATGCCAGTATAAATTAGGTAAATTAACGTGGCCGACGATAATCAAAACACAGACTTAGCGCTAACGGACTCTGCAGACAGTCATTCTATGGTCGCCAGTTCTGATCTTGACATGCAAGAGCAGAATCCAGATTTAGACGAAAAAAGCTCATCAAAATTTGATATGGCCATTGGCGATTTAGACCTACTTCGCCAAGTCGTACTGGTTCTTTCCATATCCATCTGTGTCGCACTCATTGTTATGCTTTTTTTCTGGGTAAAAGAGCCAGAAATGCGCCCGCTTGGTGCTTATGAGACCGATGAGCTTATCCCCGTCTTAGATTACTTAGATCAACAAAAGCAAGATTATTCGTTAGATGGTAATACCATCATGGTGCCTGTCGCCAACTACAGTAATTTAAAGCTTAATCTTGCACGAGCAGGTTTAAACCAGCAGCGTCACGCTGGAGACGAAATCTTATTACAAGATATGGGTTTTGGTGTTTCACAGCGTTTAGAGTTAGAGCGATTAAAATTAAGCCGCGAACGTCAGCTTTCGAAAGCGATAGAAGAGATGAAGCAAGTACGCAAAGCGCGTGTTTTGCTTGCTCTGCCAAAACAAAGTGTGTTTGTTCGTCACAATCAAGAGGCTTCAGCATCGGTATTCTTGACGCTAAGAACAGGTACTCAGTTAAGACAAGGGGAAGTCGACTCAATTGTTGATATGGTGGGAAGCGCAGTACCCGGTATGAAACCGACACGTGTTACTGTCACTGACCAACACGGACGATTGTTAAGTTCAGGTTCACAAGATCCAGCATCAGCAGCACGTCGTAAAGAACACGAATTAGAGCGCAAGCAAGAACAAGCGATGCGTGAGAAAATTGACTCGGTCTTAATCCCAATTCTAGGGTTTGGAAACTATACCGCACAGGTTGATATTGAACTTGATTTCAGCGCCATTGAACAGACTCGTAAACAATTCGATCCCAATACCCCAGCAACTCGTAGTGAATACACACTCGAAGATTACAATAACGGAAATGTTGTTGCTGGTATTCCGGGAGCGTTAAGTAATCAACCGCCAGCAGATGCATCTATACCTCAAGATGTTGCGCAGATGAAAGATGGCTCGCTGCTAGGGCAAGGCTCAGTACACAAAGAAGCGACGCGGAACTTTGAATTAGACACCACCATTAGCCACGAACGTCGCCAAGCGGGCACCATTAATCGTCAAACCGTCGCTGTTGCAATTAAGAATAGCTCATCGGTTAACCCTGATACGGGTGAGACGACTTATACTTCGTTAAGTGAGAGTGACCTTAATTCAATTCGCCAGGTTTTAATTGGCGCGGTTGGATTTAATGAAGGGCGTGGTGACCTGCTAAATGTTCTTAGTATGAATTTTGCCCAGCCTGAAATGGAAAGTATTGCAGATGTCCCTATCTGGGAGCATCCTAACTTTAATGACTGGATTCGCTGGTTTGCAAGTGCGCTTGTTATTGTTGTAGTGATCTTAGTACTGGTTCGCCCTGCAATGAAAAAACTACTCAACCCTGCGGCTGATGAAGATGAAGGATTGTACGGTCCTGACGGCATGCCAATTGGTGCCGATGGTGAGACAAGCTTAATTGGTGGAGATATAGAAGGTGGTGAACTGTTTGAATTTGGTTCGAGCATTGACTTACCTAACCTCCATAAAGATGAAGATGTACTCAAAGCAGTCCGTGCATTAGTGGCTAATGAACCTGAGCTCGCAGCTCAAGTTGTGAAGAACTGGATGGAAGATGCCTAACGAAGTTGTGCCTCAAGATGGGGCTGGCGGTGATGAAGAAACCGTCGATATCTCAACAATTACCGGTGATGAAAAAGCTGCAATTCTTCTTTTGAGTCTGAATGAAGATGATGCAGCAGGTATTATTCGTCATTTAGAGCCGAAGCAGGTTCAACGCGTTGGTAGCGCCATGGCTAAGGCGTCAGACCTTAGCCAAGAGAAGGTTGGTGCTGTTCACCGAGCTTTCTTAGAAGATATCCAAAAATACACGAATATCGGTATGGGCAGCGAAGACTTCATGCGTAATGCATTAGTGGCTGCACTTGGTGAAGACAAAGCCAATAACCTTGTGGATCAAATTCTGCTTGGTACCGGTTCGAAAGGTCTGGACTCATTGAAATGGATGGACCCTCGCCAAGTAGCCAGCATCATTATCAATGAGCACCCTCAGATTCAAACCATTGTATTGTCATATCTTGAAGCCGATCAGTCGGCAGAAATTTTATCTCAATTTGCTGAGCGTGACCGATTAGATCTTATGATGCGAATCGCCAACCTTGAAGAAGTTCAACCATCGGCACTGGCTGAATTGAATGAAATCATGGAGAAACAGTTTGCGGGTCAAGCTGGTGCCCAAGCTGCCAAAATTGGTGGCCTGAAAGCGGCGGCTGAAATCATGAACTATATGGATACCAACGTAGAAGGTATCTTGATTGATCAAATTCGTGATCAAGATGAAGACATGGCGACGCAGATTCAAGATCTTATGTTTGTCTTTGAAAATCTTATTGAAGTTGATGATCAAGGTATTCAGAAATTGCTACGCGACGTGCCTCAAGATGTACTTCAAAAGTCGCTTAAAGGTGCTGATGATGCCTTGCGAGATAAGATCTTCAAGAACATGTCGAAACGTGCAGCTGAGATGATGAAAGATGATCTGGAAGCTATGGCTCCGGTTAAAGTCTCTGACGTAGAAGCGGCACAGAAAGAAATCTTGGCTATTGCACGTCGTATGGCGGACAACGGTGAAATCATGCTCTCAGGTGGTGCTGACGAGTTCTTATAATCGGACTCTCATCGTAACCCAAGCGAACGCTCTTTAAGACAGAACAGATAAGCAGTATCAACGCACATATATAATTAAGGTTTCCCATGTCAGGTGAAAGAAAACGGGGCTTTTTACGCCTTGATGATGATTCAGTCGCTCAGCCTAAGAAATGGGGGCTGCCTGACTACGGGGCTGAGGTTAATAAGCACGCTAAAGATACAGCGATGAATTACGACCCTAGTTGGGTGCCTAATTTTGAAGAGCCTGTCGAAGAAGAACCACTGCAACTTACCGATGAAGATATTGAAAAAATCAAACAGGCCGCTTATCAAGAAGGCTTGTTACAAGGCCAGGAAGCGGGCTTTAAAGAAGGCTATGAAAAAGGCAAACTGCAAGGTCTAGAAGAAGGTCATAGCGAAGGTATCGAACTTGGTAAATCAGAAGGGCTTACTGCTGGTCAAGAGCACATAGACGTTCAAGTACAAACCTTTGTAACCCTTGCTAATCAGTTTGCTCAGCCGTTAGAGCTAATGAACGCTCAAGTTGAAAAGCAGCTCGTCGACATGGTACTTATCTTAGTCAAAGAGGTCGTCCACGTTGAAGCTCAAACCAACCCTCAAGTTATTCTCGATACTCTGAAGCAATCTGTTGAAGCACTTCCAGTATCAGGTCACGCCATTACACTTAAGTTGCACCCTGAAGATGCCGATATTATTCGCGAGTCTTACGGTGAAAAAGAACTCGACTTTAGAAACTGGACACTTCATAACGAACCTTCACTGAACCGAGGCGATGTTCAAATCGAAGCGGGCGAATCGAGTGTTAACTATCGATTAGAAGAACGCATCCGCAACGTAATGGCCAGTTTCTGTGGTAGTAACCGTCATCAAGGTGGTGAGTAATGCTTCCGTTAGCCGAGCGTCTCAATCAGTACAAAACCCAAGGAGTAAGCTGTAAACCCGTCGCTTCTGGGAAGTTGGTACGAGTGGTTGGCTTAACCTTAGAGGCAACAGGATGTAGAGCTCCCATTGGCAGCTTGTGTACCGTTGAAACCATGACAGGTCAGATGGAAGCCGAAGTTGTAGGCTTTTCTGGAGACAATCTTTATCTAATGCCAAGTGAGCAAATAACGGGTGTTTTACCGGGCGCTAAAGTGACGCCAATGACGACCGATGTTGGTTTGTCTGTTGGTATGGAATTGCTTGGACGTGTTATTGATGGTGTTGGTAATCCCATCGATGGTCTAGGTCCTATCTACACAGAAAAAAGAGCTGCTTTTAATGCAGACCCGATTAACCCGTTAGCACGCAAACCCATTACTGAACCACTAGATGTAGGCCTTAAAGCGATTAACGGTTTGCTGACTGTCGGTAAAGGTCAACGTATTGGTCTATTTGCCGGTTCTGGTGTTGGTAAGTCAGTGACGCTTGGCATGATGACCCGAGGTACAACGGCGCAAGTTGTCGTAGTCGGGCTAATTGGTGAGCGTGGACGAGAAGTAAAAGAATTTATTGAAGAGATACTAGGGGTTGATGGTCGACAGCGATCTGTTGTTGTTGCCGCGCCTGCTGATTCGTCGCCTTTGATGCGTTTGAAAGGTTGCCAAACCGCGTTAACCGTTGCTGAATACTTTCGCGATCAAGGCTTAGATGTATTGCTACTGATGGATTCTCTGACTCGTTTTGCTCAAGCACAGCGTGAAATTGCACTGTCTGTTGGTGAGCCGCCAGCAACTAAAGGTTATCCACCTTCGGTATTTGCTAAATTACCAGCGTTAGTAGAACGAGCAGGTAACGGTAGTGATGATCAAGGCTCAATCACTGCTTTCTTTACCGTATTAACTGAAGGTGATGATTTACAGGATCCTATTGCGGATGCCTCTCGAGCTATCTTGGATGGACATATAGTGTTGTCGCGTGAAATGGCCGATGCTGGGCACTATCCAGCGATTGATGTCGAGAAATCGGTCAGTCGTGTTATGCCGCAAATTACCACTGACGAGCATATGTTGATGTCCAAAGCCGTTAGGCAGGTACTCTCTATATGTCGTAAAAACCAAGATCTTGTCTCTATTGGTGCTTATAAACCAGGGACGGATCAGGCCATTGATAGTGCCTTTACTCTTAAACCTCGTCTTGATGAATATTTACAGCAGAGCATGAAAGAGAGTGTTCCTTATGCCATGTGTGTTGGGATGCTAAAAAATGTTCTTCAGATAGAGTCATAGCGTTATGGAAAATGCGTTAGGATTTTTATTAGGTCAATCAAAAGACAGAGAAGACCAAGCGGTTTTAGCTCTTAACCAAGCTCGATTCGAGCTTAACAATTATTATGAGCAGCTATCTCAGATTGAAAAATACCGTTTAGATTATTGTCAGCAACTTATTGATCGCGGTAAAGAAGGATTAACAGCCAGTCAATATGGTCACCTCAACCGATTTTTGACTCAGTTAGATGAGACCCTTGCGAAACAAAAGTTAGCCGAATCTCACTTTAAAAGTCAGGTAGATAACTGTGAGGAGCATTGGTTAGAGGTACGTAAACAGCGTCGTTCATATGAATGGTTACTGGAAAAGAAACAGACAGAACAGCAGAAACTGCAAGCCGCCCAAGAACAGAAACAATTAGATGAGTTTTCGACATTGCAATTTAACCGTAATAAATCGCATCGAGATCTCTTTTAACTAATACTCTTGGCGTATTTCTTGCAAAATCTAAGGGCAGACCCCATTTTATCGTGCCTTCTTGCCGTTTGCGATAAGTGAAAGTCAGCCAGCTTAAACCGTTTTCTTGCTAAGAGTGTTACCTATGAATATAAATCTAACGCCAGTTTCTGATAGCCCAAAAACCAAATCCGCAGTGTCCACAGGCACTGACGCGACCTCTGCTACGTCAGATGTCGCTTCGACTGAGTCCGGCGGTTTTTTTGCAGCATTCTCGAAAATGGTGGGCGATCTAATTGATGGTGATGAGCCTGCAGAGGGAAGCACTGTAGAGGCCGTTGCTAAAGACGGTAAGCCTTCAGAGAGCTCAGATACAAAGGTATCGAAAGGAAAAAGTGACTCCGGTGATGAAAGCGCCGATGAACTCCTCAAGCAAACCAGTGACTCTGATGAATCAAGCTCCAAAGTGACCAGTAAGAAAAGCAGTGATGATGAGACTGTAACTAAGGTTAAGGGCGCGAGTGGTGAAAAAGAAAGTAAAGATGCTGATGTTCAAAGTTCGAAGCAAGCAACTAAAACAGTCAGTGAAAGTGATGAATTGCTGGGAAGACTGAACGAGTCGAACAACGCATTACAAGCTAAAGACGGCAAAGCCTTGCCTCAACAAGATGAAGATAAGCAGAAGGCCGCTAAGGTAGCCGCAAGTACTGCGGGTGTTGTTACTGCAAAAGATACACAACCAGAAACAGCGGTTAAAGCCGTCGACTCTAAAGATCCTAAACAAATAAGTGCAGATCCGGACACAAAACAAAAATCAGCTGCGGATATTCCTGAATCAGTTAAGCCGTTCATTGAAAAAGAGCAATTAGCTACAGCTAAAAACGCCTCAGTCACAGAAGCTCAACCCCACGGTGCTAAAGGTGATCCCGTTTCTGTAGGTAAAAAAGGTGCTGCAGCGGTCACTGCGCAGCAAGGTGCTAATCAATTACAACAATCAGACAATACCGCGCCAGTTGCTAAAGTATCTTCTGAAGCTCAACCCATCGATGGCGTTGTTCAAGAGTCTAAATCCTCCCAGCAGGTGAGTCAGTTATCACAAGCTCAGAATCAACAGCCTCTTACGCAACAACAAGCTCAAGTGCAAGCAGCGCAGCCAGTAGGGCAGAATAGTAATCGTAAATCGGATCAAGAAGCTCTCGCAGCAGCAAGTGTGGGTGCTGGCGCTATAATGTGGAACAATCCATCAGCGGTAGAACAAGCGAATCTAGAGCAAGCAGCTCTTCAGGCTAATCGTACACAATCGATGCCTCCTCAAAATCAGGCCGCAGTTGCAGCTTCTGTCCAACAGGCTTTGAATCAATCGCCGCAGGCTATGCAGGCTCAAGCTATGTCGGCTCAAGCAATGGATAAGTTGGCGGTTGAAAATATGGCCTCGGCTATGCCTGCTGACTTAACTCAGGCTCAATTACAGCAGATGGTTGCCGCGAACGGTGCGATGCCAACGGGTGTTCATGGCCAAGCGAATAATCAGGCTGCGTTAAAAGCAGCGTTAGGACTGAAAGCGGCGAATGGTATTAATAGCGGGCAGCCTAGTGATCCAAAAGACGCGGCATTGGCTCAGCAAATCGCGTTAGCAACAGGTCAGCAGCAAGGTATATCTCCAGCGCGTGCAGAAGCAACCGCTCAGGCTCAGCTACCGATGCAGTTGTCTCGTGAAATGGCCAGCGATCAGGTCGCAGAGCGAGTTCAAATGATGATGTCAAAAAATCTGAAGAATATCGATATTCGTCTAGATCCACCTGAATTAGGTCGAATGCAAATTAGAATGAATATGAATGGGGATAATACGTCGGTTCATTTTAATGTCACGAACCCACAAGCACGTGAAGTTATCGAACAATCAATGCCTAGATTACGTGAAATGTTAGCCCAGCAAGGGGTTCAATTGGGTGATACGTCGGTGCAACAGCAAAGCGCAGGTCAACAGCAAGGGCGATATGCAGGCCAAGATAATGAACAATCTGGTCAAGGTTCAGGCAACAACGCACTAAATGGTGAAGAAAACCTTGATTCAAGCACAAAAGTTGATTTGAATGTCACAACAAAGCGTGATGGAATCAGTTATTACGCTTAAACTATACAAAACAAAACGATACAAAAAGAAAAATAGAGATTGTTATGGCTGATGAAGAACTAGAACAAGAAGCGCCCAAAGGAAAAAGTAAACTCCTCATTATAATCATCGCGGTTGTGGTATTGCTTGTAGGCGGTGGCGGTGCGGCATTTTTCTTGATGGGATCCGATGATTCTGCCGCTAAAGAGGCGGCAATGCAGGCACAAGCCGGTGCTCCGGCAGATCCAGTAGCTTATGTGAATATTCCACAGCCTTTCCTATTTAATGTCACTGGAGACTCACGAGATAGGTTAGTACAGATTAAAGTTCAGTTAATGGTTAGAGGAAGTGATAACGAAAATTTAGCTCGTTACCATTCACCGTTAATTGAAAGCTCTCTGCTTGGCACCTTCGCATCGGCAACCGTTGATCAATTACGAAGTGCTAATGGTCGAGTTGAGCTTAGAGATAAAGCGAGTGAAGATATTAAAGCAAATCTAACACGAGCTGTCGGTCACCCAGTGATTGAGCGTGTATTGTTTACCGATTTTGTAATTCAGTAGGTGTGACGTGACTGATCTATTAAGCCAAGACGAAATTGATGCTCTCCTCCATGGTGTGGATGATGTTGATGAAGTCGAAGATGAAGTTGAAGTTGATAACGCTTCGGCAGTTAACTTTGATTTCTCATCTCAAGACCGAATTGTTCGTGGTCGAATGCCAACGCTCGAGCTTATTAACGAGCGCTTTGCAAGACACTTGAGAATTAGCCTCTTTAACATGTTAAGAAAGACGGCTGAAGTCTCCATTAATGGCGTACAGATGATGAAGTTTGGTGAATACCAAAATACACTGTACGTGCCAACCAGTCTCAATATGGTGCGCTTTAGACCGCTAAAGGGTACCGCGTTGATCACTATGGAAGCGCGATTAGTTTTCATCTTAGTTGAGAACTTCTTTGGTGGTGACGGTCGATTCCATGCTCGTATCGAAGGGCGTGAATTTACCCCGACTGAAAGACGAATTGTCCAACTTCTTCTTAAGATTGTTTTTGAAGATTATAAAGAAGCATGGTCACCAGTAATGGGGGTTGAGTTTGAATATTTGGATTCAGAAGTTAACCCGAGTATGGCAAACATAGTTAGCCCGACCGAAGTTATTGTTGTGAGTTCTTTCCATATTGAAGTTGATGGTGGTGGCGGTGATTTCCACGTAGTTATGCCATATTCGATGGTTGAACCGATTCGTGAATTACTCGATGCAGGTGTCCAATCGGATAAGATGGAAACCGATATTCGTTGGAGTTCAGCTCTACGCGAAGAGATCATGGATGTACCAGTTAACTTCCGTGTGAATTTATTAGAGCAAGATATCGCACTACGCGACTTAATGGAGTTGCAAGCGGGCGATGTCATTCCTATTACCATGCCGGAACATGCGACGATGTTTGTAGAAGAATTGCCGACATACCGAGTGAAAATGGGTCGCTCTGGTGAGAATCTAGCAGTTCAAGTTTCAGAAGAAATTAAACGCCCAGATGTTGTTAAAACGGATCTCGCTTTCCTTGGAAAAGACATAATGTCTGAGTTTGAGGATGATCATGGCGACGATGATGATGAGTATTAAGAGTAGGTAATGAAGAATGAGTGAACCAAGTGACGACCAGAAACTAGCAGACGAATGGGCAGCCGCATTAGGGGAAGATCCAACCGCTCCTGATGTTGATGTTGACGATATTCTTGCTGCACCGCTTGATGAGTTAAAAGACTCCTCTTCGCCAATCTCTGAAGATGAGCGTCGTAAACTCGATACAATACTAGATATTCCAGTCACTATTTCGATGGAAGTAGGGCGTTCACAAATTAGTATTCGTAACTTACTACAGCTAAACCAAGGTTCGGTTGTAGAGCTTGAACGTGTTGCGGGTGAATCGTTAGATGTATTGGTTAACGGTACTTTGATTGCTCATGGCGAAGTGGTTGTAGTCAACGACAAATTTGGTATCCGATTAACGGATGTTATTAGCCAAACTGAGCGAATTAAGAAGCTGAGATAGCTTGTACTTAAAGAGAACGAAGAAACGAAGATACTTGATGAAATATGCAGTTTTAGGGCTTGGACTATTGCCATTTAGCTCAATGGCAGCAACAGGCAATCAATTGGATTTAGCGACCACAGTAGGGTCGCTTTTATTCGTTGTTGCACTGATTGTTTTATTGGCTTGGGCATTAAAAAGAATGCGTGTGCCAACGATGATGAATCAAAAAGGATTAAGCATTGTTCGCCAACTTTCTGTTGGAACGAAAGAGCGAATTATGATTGTTCAAGCCGGAGAAGATCAGTTTTTAGTTGGTGTGACTAGCCAATCGATTCAATTGATCTCTAAGCTTGATACCCCGATTACTCAGGAGGAGTTAGCGACAGGGTCGTTTGCTAATCAAATGAATCAGTTGCTAAAGAAAAATGGCTAATCTTAATCGTCTAATCACACTTATCTTTGCGGGATCGTTGCTGCTATTCGCTTCGTTTTCTTTTGCCCAAGAAGAACTGGGCACACCGATTCCATCAACGGCAGCGGGCGCATCGAGCGTTACTGTTACGGCGATGGAAAGCGATCAAGGGGCATCTCGAACCGCAGCGTCAGGTAGTGTCAGTGGTGGTGGAGGGATCCCCGCTTTTACAATGACGGCCAACCCCAATGGTGGGGAAGATTACTCAATCAATATCCAGATATTGGCATTAATGACCATGCTGGGCTTCTTGCCTGCCATGGTTATTTTGATGACATCGTTTACTCGAATTGTTGTCGTTATGTCGATTCTTCGTCAAGCGATGGGCTTGCAACAAACACCGTCTAATCAAGTCATTATCGGTATCGCCATCTTCTTAACATTTTTTATCATGTCCCCTGTGATTAACGAAGTAAACGAAAATGCCGTCCAGCCGTATCTCAATGAACAGATGACAGCGAGAGATGCATTCGATACGGCACAAGAGCCTTTAAAAGCATTCATGCTGAAACAGACTCGCGTTAAGGATCTAGAAACCTTCGTTAATATATCGGGAGCTGTGGTCGATAACCCTGAAGATGTTTCAATGGCGGTACTTATTCCTGCATTTATCACGTCAGAGTTAAAAACCGCATTCCAAATAGGCTTTATGCTGTTTTTGCCATTTTTGATTATTGACCTTGTGGTGGCTTCAATCTTGATGGCGATGGGTATGATGATGCTCTCTCCTATGATTGTATCTTTGCCATTTAAACTTATGCTTTTTGTTCTGGTTGATGGGTGGAACCTAATTCTCTCCACATTGGCCGGAAGCTTTGCCTTGTGACGGGAGATAACGATGACTCCTGAGCTGTTTGTCGAGATATTTAGAGAAGCCCTTTGGATGGTGCTAATGATGGTGTGTGCCATCATTATACCTAGCCTTCTTATAGGTCTAGTTGTAGCAATATTCCAAGCTGCTACCTCTATTAATGAACAAACATTGAGTTTTCTTCCTCGTTTAATTGTGACGCTTTTATCGCTGATGCTGTTTGGGCATTGGATGATGCAACTGCTGATGGATTATTTCTTTGGCATTATTGAACGTTTACCGCAGATCCTCTATTAAGGGCTGCTTATGGAATATCCTACCAGTACCGTTTTAGAATTTATTGCCAATTTCTTTTGGCCATACACCAGAATTGCTGCCATGTTGATGGTGATGTCGGTTACTGGTGCTCGTTTTGTCCCTTCTAGGGTGCGTCTTTATCTCGGGCTCGCTGTCACACTGGCTGTATCCCCCGCTATTCCAGCGGTTCCTCAACAATTTGAACTGCTCTCTTTTGAAGGTTTCTTAATTGTATTAGAGCAGGTGATCATCGGCGTTGCCATGGGCACAATCACCCAGTTTATGATTCAAACGTTCATTATTCTTGGCCAAATACTCGGTATGCAATCGAGCTTGGGTTTTGCGTCAATGGTTGACCCAGCCAATGGACAAAGTACGCCCCTACTTGGTCAGCTATTCATGTTTTTGGCGACGATGTTTTTCCTATCAACGGATGGCCATCTAAAGATGATCCAATTGGTAGTACTGAGTTTCCATAGTTTACCAATAGGCTCAGGATCACTGACGACGGTTGATTTTCGAGAAATAGCTTTGTGGTTGAGCATCATGTTCAAAGTGGCACTGAGTATGGCGCTCTCGGGTATCATTGCGCTGCTTACTATTAACCTATCGTTTGGCGTAATGACGCGTGCTGCGCCACAATTAAATATATTCTCATTAGGTTTTGCTTTTGCTTTGTTAGTTGGCTTATTGATTTGCTGGTACATCGTCGGCGGTCTATTTAGCCATTACGAGTTATTTTGGATCCAAGGTGAGCAACAGATCTGTCGATTAATTCGACTCGATTGTTAGCGTGATGAGAGGTTAAGAGGCTCTATGTTAGGAAGCAGAGATGGCTGAAGATTCAGGTCAAGAACGTACAGAAGACGCGACGCCCAGACGCTTGCAGCAGGCCCGAGAAAAAGGGCAGGTTGCAAGGTCAAAAGAACTCGCATCAGTTTCGGTACTAATCGTTGGGGCGATTGCATTGATGTGGTTTGGTGAATCT
Organism: Vibrio kyushuensis; assembly: GCF_050337325.1. NCBI lineage: Bacteria > Pseudomonadati > Pseudomonadota > Gammaproteobacteria > Vibrionales > Vibrionaceae > Vibrio > Vibrio kyushuensis. Next base: position 16,272 of record NZ_JAKJSV010000003.1, on the reverse strand, counting down.
CTAGCCAGAGAACTGTTTTCGTCGATGAGTCGCTTATTTACGTTGAGCCGGGAAGAGGTGTTCGACATGAGTAAGCTTGGCGAGATCGCATTGGGTGCGTTAGGCAGTCTACTCGGCCCGCTGATTCTGATTTTGTCTATGTTGTTTGTGGCAGCGTTGATAGGCGCTGCTGGTGTGGGCGGTGTTAACTTTTCAATGAAAGCCGCCATGCCCAAAGCATCGAAAATGAACCCGCTTAGTGGTCTTAAGCGAATGGTTGGTCTACAAAGTTTAGTAGAGCTGCTTAAATCAATACTCAAAGTGTCATTGGTATCGGGCGTTGCTTTCTATCTGATTAATGCGTCAAAGAATGATCTGTTTCAGCTCAGTATGGATGTCTATCCACAAAACATCTTCCATGCCTTAGAGATCCTACTCGATTTTATTCTACTGATTAGTTGCTCGTTACTCGTTGTGGTCGCTATTGATATTCCTTTTCAGATTTGGCAGCACGCAGACAAGCTGAAAATGACCAAGCAAGAAGTCAAAGACGAGCACAAAGATACCGAAGGTAAGCCTGAAGTTAAGGGCCGTATTAGGATGCTGCAACGAGAAATGGCTCAACGCCGAATGATGGCCGATGTTCCGGAGGCCGATGTCATCATCACCAACCCCGATCACTTCTCTGTTGCACTGCGTTACAAACAGAACGTTGATAAAGCACCTGTTGTCATCGCAAAAGGTGTCGATCATATGGCCCTGAAGATTCGAGAAGTAGCGCGAGAGCATGATATCTACGTTATCCCTGCGCCACCATTAGCGCGTGCGCTTTACCATACTACTGAGCTTGAGCAAGAGATCCCTGATGGATTATTTACTGCTGTTGCACAGGTTCTCGCCTACGTATTCCAACTCAAACAATTCCGTAAGCGTGGTGGTCAGCGTCCGAAGCTCGATGAGGATACCATGACTATCCCAACCGATTTACGTCATTAAACCGAGCCTAGTATAGCTAGAGAGTTTATTTCTCAGGGATTGATAAAAGAATAAGCAATGCACCAGCGCCGCCAAATTCTAAAGGTGCTTGGTGAAAAGCCATCACATCGGGGTGTTGTGCAAGCCAAAGTGGGGATTTCTGCTTGAGGATATGCTTCCCGATACCGTGCTGAACACAGGCGCAATGCACATCATTTTTAATGCAGTAAGCTATCATCGCGCCTAACTCTCGCTTCGCTTCGTTTTGAGTCATACCATGCATGTCTAAAAACACATCGGGTACATAGACGCCACGGCGTAGACGTTTAACTTCATAAGTTGAGACATCATCACGAGCGTAGCGCGTCGGCCCTTCCTGATTTAAAAGCGGCACAAACTCATCTGAGAAGTAGAATTCTGTATCACTGGCTTCGCGAGCAGTACGTTTGACTTCTTTTTGTATTGCGTTTCTTTTTGGTGGCTGGACTATGGTATCCTGTTGCAACTTTTTTACGCCCTTTACTGCATCGGTAAATAAGGCGAAATCGTCATCAATATCGGTGTCTTTTTTGCTCATGTTTTGCTCATTGTCATGCACGCAGCTTGATAGCTTAACTTTTTAAACAGTATTAGCAGTATTGTAGCGCTTTTCGGAGGCAATTTTGGATAAGATTTTTGTAGAAGAAGCGGTATCGGAACTCCATACCCTTCAAGATATGATTCGTTGGACAGTCAGTCGTTTTAATGCCGCTAACTTATTTTACGGTCACGGTACTGATAATGCGTGGGATGAAGCGGTACAGCTGATCCTTCCAACATTGTATTTGCCTATTGATCTTCCGCCTCACGTGTTGAATTCACGTTTAACCAGTAGCGAACGTTTACGTATTGTTGAACGTGTTGTTAAGCGTATTAATGAGCGTACTCCAACTGCATACCTAACCAATAAAGCTTGGTTCTGTGGCCTTGAGTTCTTTGTAGATGAACGTGTATTAGTCCCTCGTTCACCAATCGCTGAGCTTATTGAAGCTCAATTTCAGCCTTGGTTAGCCGAAGAGCCAGTGCGTGTTATGGATTTATGTACAGGCAGCGCATGTATTGCGATTGCATGTGCACATGCCTTCCCTGATGCTGAAGTTGATGCGATTGATATCTCTGTTGACGCTCTGCAGGTTGCTGAACAAAATGTACAAGATCACGGTATGGAGCAGCAGGTATTCCCTATGCGTTCAGACTTATTCCGTGATCTGCCACAAGAGAAATACAATCTGATTGTATCTAATCCTCCATATGTGGATGAAGAAGATATGAATAGCTTGCCAGACGAGTTTACTCACGAGCCAGAACTAGGCTTAGCTGCGGGTACAGATGGCCTTAAGCTTGTTCGTCGAATTTTAGCAAACGCACCAAACTATCTGACAGAGCAAGGCATTTTAGTTTGTGAAGTGGGTAACTCTATGGTTCACATGATGGAACAGTATCCGAACATTCCATTTACATGGATTGAGTTCTCTAACGGTGGACACGGTGTATTCATGCTAACTCGTGAGCAGCTTGTTGATTGTGCAGAAGAGTTCGCCCTTTACATCGATTAAGTCATCAGCCTTCATATTTTAAAAACGCCAAGTTTTCATGCTTGGCGTTTTTTTATGCGCGCTAAACTTCTTTATAGTTAGCAAAGAGCAAATTAGCTCGACTTTAGGGGTTTACATCAAACCGTAATAAAGACACTATGAAATAACTAAGAATTAAAGTGTAAAGCCCAATATACAGGGTCTAAAAGGTTGAGGAAGCAATGGCAGGAAACAGTATCGGACAACACTTCCGAGTGACGACATTCGGAGAAAGTCACGGTATAGCACTAGGATGTATCGTAGATGGATGCCCCCCAGGATTAGAGCTTACTGAGGAAGATCTACAAAAGGATTTAGACCGTCGTCGTCCGGGTACTTCTCGCTATACCACAGCACGCCGCGAAGCGGATGAAGTTAAAATTTTATCAGGTGTATTTGAAGGCCAAACAACGGGCACTTCGATAGGTCTGTTGATCGAAAATACTGACCAACGTTCTAAAGATTACTCAGAAATCAAAGATAAATTCCGCCCAGGCCATGCTGATTATACCTACCACCAAAAATACGGTGTACGTGATTACCGTGGTGGAGGCCGATCCTCTGCACGCGAAACAGCAATGCGTGTTGCCGCTGGCGCGATTGCTAAGAAATATCTTAAGCAAGAATTTGGCGTAGAAATCCAAGCGTATCTTTCTCAAATGGGTGATATTTCAATTGATAAAGTTGATTGGAATGAAATTGAAAACAATGCATTTTTCTGCCCAGACGCAGACAAAGTGCCTGAGTTTGATCAGCTGATCCGCGATCTTCTTAAAGAAGGCAACTCAATTGGCGCTAAGCTTCAAGTTGTTGCAACCAATATCCCCGTTGGATTAGGCGAACCCATTTTTGATCGCTTAGACGCGGATATTGCTCACGCTCTCATGAGCATCAATGCAGTAAAAGGTGTTGAGATCGGTGATGGCTTTGATGTTGTAAATCAAAAAGGAAGCGAGCATCGCGACCCGCTAACGCCTGAAGGTTTCTCAAGCAACCATGCTGGTGGTATTTTAGGTGGCATCTCTACAGGGCAAGATATCGTTGCAAGTATTGCTCTTAAGCCTACCTCAAGCATTACAGTACCGGGCGATACGATTACTAAAGATGGCAAGCCAACACAGTTAATCACTAAAGGCCGTCACGATCCATGTGTTGGCATTCGCGCAGTACCTATTGCGGAAGCGATGTTAGCGATTGTTCTTCTTGATCATTTACTTCGTCATCGTGGACAGAACCATGGTGTAGTGACTGAAACGCCGAAGATCTAACATAGATTGTAAATTGGAAGCCCCGACAACGATGTCGGGGCTTTTTTATGCCATTAAGAAATTGTAAAAGTCGAGTTGTTTACCACTTTCTCTATCTAACAGCAAAACGCGGATATTCTGCTTCATAGCAGAATCAATAGCGTGGGCTGCATATTGCGATAATTGCTCATAGCAATCGCTTTCAAGGTGAAACGATTCTCCTTGCTGCTCAATAGACAGGGTTTCTAAATTAGGGCAAACAAAAGCATAGCGTGGTTGTGTTTGGCTCATGGTTTTGGATCTAGTTGATATTTGGTGAAATTTCACCATGGTCTTTAATAAATGACAAAATAATATTAGTAAGCGTAAGTAATGACCGCGCTTACATAGGCTTACTTTTTATCAGGCAATAGTTTGATACATTGAATAGACATAAAGGAGACACACTATGGAGTTGGCGTCGATCTATTCGGTTCAAACGGACTACATTCAAAGCCTTGTTCGCTATGAAGAGGAAGGGGGAGTGTATGGCTTTTATCAGGGTATGACTTTTCATAGTGTATTCCAGCCTATTGTCGATAATATGGGGCAGGTATTGGCCTTTGAAGGTCTAGTAAGGATTAAGGATGATCGAGGAAGTAGCGTTAACCCCGGTCACTATTTTTCATCAATGCTTCCTGGTGATGAGTCGAACGTCGTCGCGACCTTGTTATGCGGAAAACTCCATTCAATCAATCTTGCACATACAGAATATCGACATAGTAAACTTTTCATTAATGTGTCTCCTTCTGTTTTTACACTGCTTGCTAATGATCGCCAATCGATAGAGCACCTTATGCGAAGGCTGAAAAAGCTTGGATTGGTCAGTGCTCAAATCATCTACGAAATTACTGAGTTTGAAGAGTCCGACCTAGCTGGAATTTTACAAGGAAAAGCGCATTTAGAGCAGTACGGAATACTGACTGCGCTAGATGATTACGGCGCTTGTTATTCCACACGTAAACGAGCGTTGAAGATTCGAGCTCCTTATTTGAAAATCGATCGCAGCTATATCGGTGACGTAAGTTTTGTAAGAGAGGCGGTTGCCGTTGCACAGAGTATTGGAGCTAAAACTATTGCTGAAGGGGTAGAGACCCGAGAGCAGTTTGAAATGTGCGGTAAGAATGGAGTGAACTATTTTCAAGGCTATTGGATAGCAAAACCTATGACGAGCCAAAGGTTGCAACAATATCAACCTTTGGCTTTATAAGTGGATAGTGAATTTAGTGAATGGAGCCTTCTGTCTCAAGATGAAATGAAGGCAGTCGCCATTTGAATCTCACTGCTGCCATGCGCATTGTATAGCCCACGACTAGCGTAACAATAGTTGCGAAAACATCTGAAATACCAAATTCCAGCAGTGTTAGATACATAGCTGAAGCAACAAGTGCGACTGAAGCATATAGCTCTTGGTGCAAAACTAATGGAGTTTGACGGCAAATAAGATCACGCAGTAATCCACCAAAAACTCCGGTCACTAGTGCAGAGACCATACAAATGAGTGGGTGAAGACCCATATCTAATGCGACGTTTGTTCCGATGATACTAAAAACGACTAGCCCAAGCGCATCTAAACGAATGAAGATGCCTTTGAATTTTATGATCCATTTCGCTACTACCGTTGTAATAATACCCGCAATACAGGTAATCATTAAAAACTCAGGATTTTTGACCCAACCCAGTGGGTAATGGCCTAGTAAAATATCTCTTACCGTACCACCACCTATCGCAGTAGCACTTGCTACTAACATCACACCAAACCAATCCATTTGTCGACGCCCAGCGCTAAGCGCACCGGTCATTGCTTCCGCTGTAATACCAATAATATACAAGACACTTAATAGCATAAAAGCACATCTCAGAGTTAAAAATTAAGAAGCGCGAGTTTAGAGGGAATAGTGACAAATGACGAATGAGTATTTGTACTAAAAGAAGGTTGTTTGGATTATATATTCTAATGCTTGAAAGGATAAAAAGGTTTACCTCATTGTCGAAACGGGTGAAAATGCTGCCAGCTTAAACTATTCAAACTTTGCGCCAGTAAAATGACCCACAACTATCAAGATCTTATCTCTATTTTCAACTCAACCTTCTTTGAGCGCTTTAATACAAAGCTTGAACTCGGTGGTGACGAGCCCATCTATGTACCTGCGGATGAAGCGACATCACACCACCGAATTATCTTTGCTCGCGGCTTTTATGCGTCGGCGTTGCATGAAATTGCACACTGGTGTGTCGCGGGCCCTAAGCGTCGCTTATTGGAAGACTTTGGTTATTGGTATGAGCCTGATGGTCGCACAGCACAGGTGCAAGCAGAGTTCGAAAAAGTGGAGATCCGCCCTCAAGCTTACGAATGGATCATAGCAATAAGTGCAGGCTTTCCTTTTAATGTTAGCTGTGACAATCTACACGGCAATTTTGAACCTGACCGTTTGGCGTTTATGCAAAAGGTACATCAAGAGGTAATGGATATCTTTGAACAAGGTATCCCTGAACGTGTGAAAGCTTTGTCTGAAGCACTGCGTTCTTATTACCAAGTTGCACCATTATGTCCTAGCCAGTTTATTGTGAAATAAGAGAAAACAATGATTATAGAATTTGAAGAAAAGCTACTTGAACTTATTGATGCACGAATTGAAACGGCGTCTGATGATGAGTTGTTTGCTGGTGGTTATTTAAGAGGACATATTTCTCTATCGGTAGCTTCTTGCGAAGAGGAAGGCATAGAAGATCTTGTTGAGGTGAAAAAGCGTATAGAGAAGAGCCTAGCTGATGCTCGCTCTGAGTTAACGCCTGCTGATACTGTGATCGTTAATGATTTATGGGTTGAGTTGCACAACCTTGCTTAAGTTTCATCCAAGTGTGAATTGTCACCCATTCAAGATTTTCGAATGAGTTGATGAGTTTTTTCTGCTTGTTCCAAACTGTGGGTCCGCTATTCTGAACCTACTTAAAGAGAACGAAGATAAGGGTACATCATGAAAGTTATCGCATTTGGTGCTAGCACCAGCTCAACATCTATTAACAAAGCACTAGCAACTTACACTGCAAACTTGATTGAAGGTGCTGACGTTCAAGTATTAGACATCTCAAACTACAACGTACCAATGTTCAGTGAAGATACTGAAAAAGAGATTGGTCAAGCGGAAGGTGCACAAGCATTTCTTCGCGATTTGTCTGAAGCTGACGCATTTGTTATTTCATTTGCTGAGCACAATGGTCACTTCCCTGCTGCTTATAAAAACCTTTTTGATTGGGCAACGCGTATCGATCGTTCAGTATTTGGTGAAAAACCAGCGGTTTACCTTGCGACTTCTCCAGGCCCAGGCGGTGCACAAACTGTACTAGGTGCAGCTGTAGGGTCGGCTCCTTACTTCGGCGGTAATGTGAAAGCGTCGGTCTCTGTTCCAAGCTTCTATGATAATTTTGATTTCGACACGGCTTCTATTACCAATGAAGAGATCATTACTCAACTTAAAGATGCAGTCGCTGCTCTTAGTTAAGTGCTCATCAGCAACCAAGCTTGAATTGGTTGTGAAACCTGAATAAGTAACAAAAAGCCCGAATGACTGAATGTGACTCGGGCTTTTTTCTATGGATCTGTTACTAACTAGGTCTAGAAGCGCTATTCAGAACGCTTATTCTTATCGGCGGTCCAACCCGCAGTCAAAGCCTTTCCTTTTCGTAATCGACGTACCCACATTCTGCTAGGATGTATTGCCTCCAATACATCGGCTGGTAGTGGCAATGGATCACCACAGATCTGCGATGCAAGCACTTCAGCAAGAAGAGGCGCAGAGCTTAATCCTCGAGATCCTAACCCGATAAAACAATATAGATTCGGGTAGCTGATTACCGGTTCGATAGTATCAAGCGATTCGCGTTTCGGGTTAAAGTTATGTAGATTTTGATATTGTTGTTTTATCGCTTCCAAATTGCCGACATTACCAACAAATGGCAGATGATCGCGGCTTACACTGCGAATACCCTGGCGTGAAAAGTTGTCACTAGTATCGGTCTCTTTTGCCCACTCTTGATTCGGTAAGCAAGCTGCTAATCGTTCACCATTATGTGCTTGAACTTCAGAATCAAACTCTTGGTTAATATTACTCTTATCGTAATTTGCTCCTATACAATGATGACCATTATTGGGGTTTTGCGGCGTGAGGTAGCCGTCAAAACAAAGTACGGTTTTGAGCTTTTCTAAATTTGGTGTCGTGGGAATATGACTCACTTGCCCTTTGACCGGGGTCAGAGGGATCGTTTTAGTCGGTTCTAACTCGCTGAATTTGTGCCCGTTAGCGATAACGACTTGTGAGTGAGTAGTCGTGATTGTTCCTGTCGGTGTGCCAATCGTTAATTGCCAATGTTGTTTGTCTTCTTGCCATTCGATGGACTCAACATGGTGTTCATAGTTAACCTTCAATTTTTCCAGTTGCTCTAGCTCTTTTAATAAGCCTTGCGTCAATTGAAGTGGGCTAACCCATCCACCAAGAGGGAAGTAGACACTTTCCATATCGGTGTCTAAACCAACGGTTAAGTTGGTTTGCTCTACATTTAAACGTTGAATTAGATCCGTGTTGAAGTTTCCTTCAAGCATGCGCTCTAATTTTTTACGTGAACTGTCATCCCACATCAATATATCAACACCACACCAATCGTAATCGAATGGAATAGTTAATGAAGCTTGATTAATAAACTGCCTGGCAAAAAGTAATCCAGGTCCGAAGACGCGAGATACGTTAGACTTTTCTTCACTCAGTAATGGGTATATTGCGCCTTGGTTATTACCAGAGGCATTGCCAGCCGCTTTGTGGTGTTCGCAATAGAGGGTGATTGATTTCCCACGACGAGTTAACGTTTTAGCAAGAGCTGTACTTGCTATGCCGCCGCCAATGATGGCTATATCATTCGTAGCCACAGCATCTGACAAAGCGAACCAAGGCTTGATGTTGGTGTGAATATTTTTACTCGTGAGTGAACCTGCAATCATCTCGCGCTTAGTCGCAAATCCTTTGACCTTTTTCATCTCAAAGCCAGCTTCTATTAAGCCTCTTCGGACAAACCCTGCGGCGGTAAACGTAGCGCAGGTACATTCTTGCTTTGCCAGTTGGGCCATGCCGTTAAATAAATTTTGATTCCACATTTCTGGATTTTTACTTGGAGCAAATCCATCAAGAAACCAAGCGTCTACTATTCCCTTAGCCGGAGTAGGAACGAGTGGCATGCAATCTTTAATATCGCCAAACCATAGGTCTAGAGTAATCGCACCATCATCTAAAATAATTCGGTGGCACTCTGGCAGTGCGATAGGGTAGTGCAGCTGAAGTTTTTCCGCGTATTCTGCAAGCTCAGGCCAAGCGTGATGTGCCTTTTTTAAGTCTTCTAGGCTAATTGGGAATTTTTCAAAGCTGATGAAATGTAGCTCTTGTAATGTAGCTGTAGGATTATTGGCTTTAAATGTATCAAAACGTTCCCAAGCAGCAAGGAAGTTCAACCCGGTACCAAAGCCGGTTTCAGCGATTACGAAGCGGCGCTCTTGTGAGCGAGACCAACGTTGTTCAAGGTGGTTTTGGTCAAGGAACACATATCGAGACTCTTCTAGACCATTTGCGTTCGAGAAATAAACGTCGTCAAATTGGTCTGAAACGGGTGTGCCAGTTTCATTCCATGCGATCTGTGCGTTAGTTATTGAAGTCATAAAGATTGAAATTCGCGATGTTGAGCCATATATATAATAGGATTGTACGAATTTATGGGAAAGCTGACCACTTTTGTTCGCCTTCTTAGTTATTATCTAGCAGAATTTTGAATTATAGGAATGTCACATGAAACGAGTCGTAATCACCGGTATGGGTATTGTTTCAAGTATCGGTAACAACGTCGAAGAAGTTTTAGCGTCTCTAAAAGCAGGTAAATCTGGTATCACAGCTTCAGAACAGTTCAAAGAAAATGGCTTACGTTCTCAAGTTTGGGGTAACCTAAAAATGACACCTGCTGACCATATAGACCGCAAAAAAATGCGATTTATGGGTGATGCGGCAGCGTTTGCATACCTTTCTATGGAACAAGCAGTTGCTGACTCTGGTTTAACAGAAGATCAGGTTTCTAACGAGCGCACAGGTATTGTTGCTGGCTCAGGCGGTGCATCGTCACTTAACCAAGTTAACGCTGTCGATATCATTCGTAAAAAAGGCGTTAAGCGTGTTGGACCATACATGGTTCCACGTACAATGGCTTCGACTGTTTCAGCTTGTCTAGCCACACCATTTAAAATCCGCGGTGTTAACTACTCTATGAGCTCTGCTTGTGCAACATCAGCACACTGTATCGGTCACGCGATGGAGCTTATCCAACTTGGCAAGCAAGATGTTGTTTTTGCTGGTGGTGGTGAAGAGCTAGATTGGTCATTAACGATGATGTTTGACGCAATGGGCGCTCTATCTTCGAAGTACAATGAGACTCCAGAACTCGCTTCACGCACTTATGATGCTGACCGTGATGGTTTCGTTATCTCTGGTGGCGGCGGCATGCTAGTTGTTGAAGAACTAGAGCACGCTTTGGCTCGTGGTGCTAAGATTTACGGTGAAATCGTAGGTTACGGTGCAACATCAGATGGCTACGACATGGTAGCACCATCAGGTGAAGGCGCAGTTCGCTGTATGAAGATGGCAATGCAAGATGTTGACGGCGTTGATTACGTGAATACTCACGGCACATCTACTCCAGTTGGTGATGTGAAAGAGCTTGGCGCAATTCAAGAAGTCTTTGGCGGTAATAGCCCTGCAATTTCTGCAACAAAAGCAATGACAGGTCACGCACTTGGTGCTGCTGGCGTTCATGAGGCAATTTACTCAACGCTAATGCTAGAAAACGGATTTATTGCTCCTAGCATTAACGTTTCAAACCTAGACGACGCAGCTGAAGGCCTTGACATCGTAACTGAAACACGCGAGCAAGAGCTAACGACTGTTATGTCTAACAGCTTTGGTTTTGGTGGCACAAACGCAACATTGGTTATTAAAAAATACCAAGCTTAATCTTTTAATAAGGTTAAGAACCATCAGAGCTAATAACTGAATGATGCTCATATGAGCTCACCAGTTTCCAGAGCTGATTGACCTATTTAATAGGTTAATTGAACAGACGCAAATTTTGTCCCAAGGAGAGCGGGACAGATTCCTTTTGTTCTGGAATGTTTGCCCGACTCCTTTGTGAGTCGGGCATTTTTCTTTCTGCTCGACAGCAGAATCGTTTTTTTGCACAATCACGTTAACCCTTTCTCTTGTTTCTAGTTCATAGCGGTCACCACAATGAAAATTCTTATCGATGAAAATATGCCTTACGCGCAGGATCTGTTTAGTCAGTTAGGCGACGTGATACTTAAGCCCGGTAGAACACTCACGGCTGATGATTTAATAGATGTTGACGCGCTAATGATCCGCTCAGTAACTAAAGTTAATGAAGCCCTTATTGCTAAGGCGAATAAACTGAAATTTGTTGGTACAGCTACGGCTGGAATGGACCATGTAGACCAACCTTTACTTAAGTCAAAAGGGATCTTTTTTACGGCGGCGCCGGGTTGTAATAAAGTTGGTGTTGCGGAATATGTGTTCAGTGCAATGATGGTACTAGGTCAGCAACACGGCTTTTCAATTTTTGATAAAACGGTCGGCATCATTGGAGCAGGGCAGGTTGGCAGTTATCTAGCGAGTTGCTTAGAGGGTATAGGCATTAATGTTTTAATCAACGATCCCCCAAAACAGCAGCAAGGTGATACGCGCAACTTTACGCCTTTGGCTGAATTACTTGAGCAATCAGACATTATCTCTCTTCACACGCCAATCACCCGAGATGGGGAGTTCGCCACCCATCACTTAATCGACGACGAAGTATTGAAAAGGTTACGTTCTGATCAAATCTTAATTAACGCAGCCCGTGGTCCGATTGTTGATAATGAAGCGTTAAAGCAACGCTTGTTGGTGCAAGACGGTTTTATTGCCGCGTTAGATGTATTCGAATTTGAACCGAAAGTTGATATGGAGTTGCTTCCTCTGTTAGCATTCGCCACCCCACATGTTGCAGGGTATGGTTTAGAAGGCAAAGCTCGTGGTACGACAATGATATTTAATTCCTATTGTCAGTTCCTTGGGAACAATTTAACAGCGAGTGCCGATGAATTATTACCAACCGCGCCTATTCCTAAACTAAAGTTAGAGTCTGCGTGGAATGAAGCAACACTGAATAATATTACTCAGTTGATTTATGATGTACGTAAGGATGACGCAATCTTTCGACGCAAAATATCGCAGCCGGGTTCGTTTGATTTAATGCGAAAGCAATATTGGGATCGCCGTGAGTACAGTGCGGTCACGTTAGTTGGTGGTCAAGAATGCAATTTGCAGCCACTTGCTGATTTAGGTTTTAAAGTTGAGGTAAGTAATGAGCCAACAATTTAACGTTGCGATACTAGGTGCGACTGGTGCAGTCGGTGAAACGATCATTGAAGTTCTAAAAGAGCGTGAGTTCCCTGTTGGTGAGCTGCACTTGCTAGCTAGCGAACGCAGTGAAGGTAAAGCGTATCGTTTTAACGGTAAAACAGTAAAAGTACAGAATGTCGAAGATTTCGATTGGTCTCAAGTACATATTGCTCTTTTCTCTGCTGGTGGCGATCTCTCTGAAAAATGGGCACCGATAGCGGCAGATGAAGGTGTCGTTGTCATTGATAACACGTCTAAATTTCGTTACGAGTACGACATTCCTTTAGTTGTACCTGAAGTAAACCCTGAGGCGATTGCTGAGTTTCGTAACCGTAACATCATCGCAAACCCAAATTGCTCAACGATTCAAATGATGGTGGCATTAAAGCCTATTCATGATGAAGTGGGTATCGAGCGTGTTAACGTTTCAACTTACCAATCTGTATCAGGCGCTGGTAAAGCGGGAATTGATGAGCTTGCTGGTCAAACAGCGAAGTTGTTAAACGGACAACCGGCAGATACGGAAGCTTTTTCTAAGCAGATCGCGTTTAACTGTATTCCTCAAATTGATGAGTTTACCGAAAATGGGTACACTCGCGAAGAGATGAAGATGGTGTGGGAAACACAGAAGATCTTTAATGACTCTTCAATTACGGTGAATCCGACGTGTGTTCGTGTACCTGTATTTTATGGTCATGCAGAGTCGTTACACATCGAAACTCGTTCACCTATTGGTGCTGAACAGGCAATTCAATTACTTGAAAACACCGACGGAATTGAAGTATTTCAAGGCCAAGAATTCCCAACTCAGGTTGTCGATGCAAACGGTAAGGATCATGTAATGGTTGGCCGTATCCGCAATGATATTAGCCATCATAGTGGCCTAAATATGTGGGTTGTCGCAGACAATGTTCGTAAAGGCGCAGCGACTAACGCCGTACAAATTGCCGAACTCTTAATCAGAGACTACTTCTAAGCGCTGTTAGCTGATGCTTATTGTAGTAACGAAAGCCTCTCCTTTGTGTGAGGCTTTTTTGTTCATTGCGATTAATTTGAACAAAAATCTGTGAGATTACTGCTAATATTCCATCCGCCACACATTTTTTGCCTCTTACCCTATAGTTTTGCTCGGTTTATCCGATATATTTAACAGATCATAACTTTTTTCTCATAAGCACAAAACTGAGCCTTCATATGCGTCAAATTTTAAAACGTCTATTATTGCCACTTGCAATAGTTGCCGTGACTCAGACTTCAATCGTTAGTGCAGAAAGCATTCGCCTGAAAGGGCCAAATGGTGAGGTTCAAACATCACCGCAATTTTCTGAGCAAATTACACGTTCAAACAGCAGTGAGCCCGCTAAATTTTATGGGCCAACAACGAAAGCTGATACGTTGTGGCGAATTGCGTCTCAAGTAAAACCTTCGTCAAATCTAACCGTTCAGCAGACATTACTTGCCATCTATAAATTAAACCCGCGTGCATTCGAAAATCAAAATATTCATAGTTTGATACCGGGCAGTAATTTACGTATTCCATCACTTTCTCAGGTCCAAAACGTTTCAACTCAAGAAGCGGTCAACGTGATGGCAGCGCACAAAGCCAAACTTACCGGTAAAGCACCGACTAAGCCTGTTAGCGTAACAACAAGCAAACCTGCAAAGCCTGTTGATAGCTCGACAGCTGAAAACGTTGTAACGGAAAACAAAGTTGTGACTGAAAATAAAGTTGCTACTGATAAACCAACCGTTAAGCCAGTAGAGCAAAAGCCCGTTATAAAAATCCCACAGGTAACGCTGCTAGAGAGTGAACTAGAGTTATCTGAAAGTGAGTTAATGGCTCTAGAAGAGAAAAATCACAAACTTCGTTTAATGCTATCTCAAGTTCAATCGGAAGTTGACGGGCTGAAAGATGAGTTAGGTGATGAAAACCGAATTCGTTCAGAAGTAGAGAAGTTGCTTCAAGAAGAGCGTGATAGAGTTGCTGATCAGCAAAAAGAGCAACCTTCGATGCTAGACCAGATCTTGTCTAACAACATGATGGTTGCTGCATTGGCGATTGTTCCAGGCTTATTGGTTGGTTTGATCATTATTTTATTGATAGGTCGTCGCTCTAAGAAAAATCAAGAAGACGAGTTATCTTCAACTCAAGAAGCTCCGACACCTCAAGCGCCAGTTATTCCGCCACAGAACCTAGATGAAAGCATTGATGATGATCTGTTGCTTGATGATGATCTGTTTGGAGATAACGACGATGTCGATCTAGCCTTCTCTGATGATATGGATGGTGATGATTCAGCGAAAGATGAAGATGATGTCTTTGCCGGATTAGATGATGATGATCTCGACTTTAATCTAGAAGGTGAAGATGGCGAAGATCCATTTGCCGGTGTAGGTGACAATGGCGACTTAGATGCAGAACTCGAAGACATTGATATGAGTTCAAATGGTATCAGCGTCAATGGCGAAGACAAAGCGCTTGGGCTAGAAGAGATGGAGAGAGCTCTTGATGATGTCTCCATGGATGACCAAGGCGATGATGTTGAGTTCGACTTATCTGATGACAATGAGATGTCACAAGATGATATTGAAGCACTTTTAGCCGGTGATGACACAGCAGAAGACCTACTAGATAACGAATTAGATCAATCATTGCTTGATGATTTGTTAAGTGAAGCGGCAGATTCTGAGGAAGACGATGATTTCGATGTCGATGCGTTATTGGCAGAATCTGCTGACGATTTCAACTTAGATACTGAAGAGTCGAGCGAGCCTTCAGATACGGAAATTGATGATATTTTTGCCTCGGTTGATTCGAAAGATGATTTTGACCTAAGTGATGCGCCACTAGCGAGTGACAGTGAAATTGATGACCTGTTTGCTCAGATCGAGTCTCAAGCAGACTTAGATTCCCTTGAGGAGCAATCTGTTGATGAAACTGCATTACTCGATGAGCTTTTAGAGGAAGAGACAACATCAGATATTGCCTCTGATAGCACTGATTTATTAGATGAACTTCTTGATTCAAATGATCTTCAGCTAGATTCGCCTGACGCTGAATCATTAGAAGAGCTTGAAGATGGCAGTACTGAACTGCTGGATGAACTACTTTCAGAGTCAGAATCGGATATCAGTATCGATGAGGATATTTCTGATGAGTCGACTCAAACTCTTGATGAAGTGCTTAATGGTGATAGCGAAGCCGATAAAGTATCTGTCGATGAAGACAGTACTGACTTATTGGACGATCTTCTTGATTCTACAGAATCAGAACCTAATTTAGATTCGACAGACACGTTAGATGAACTGATGGACTCAGGTGAAGAATTTGAGTCCGATGGTACGGAACTATTCGATGAACTTCTGGAGATCGAACAGCAATCCATCGATGAAACAGAACTTTCAACTGAATCGGGTATTGATTCAGAAACCGAGACGATGGCCGATGTTGAGTCAGCTCTAGATCTTGGAGCTATGCCGGAATCAGACCTTGATATAACTGCATCACCATCGGAAGATTCATTAGAGGAAGTCGCGTCGGCTGAAGCTGAACTTACTCAGGGTGGGGAGAGTGAAGCAGCAGAGTCTGATGATTTTGATAGTGAAGACTTTATCGATGACATGCTTAGCGCAGCTCCGGAATCTGATCCGTTATTAGACTTATCTGATCCTTTGTCAATCGATGATGCGATTGATGCGATTGATGCGATTGATGCTATTGATAATAATAACGAACAGAATACTGATATTAGCGTTGAGGCTGAAAGTGAGGCAGAAGAGCCATTAGAGCCTTCAACAGAGAGTGAAATAGATTCAGAAGTATCGCCACTAGATGTTGACTTAGATGGTATTGAACAACAGCCTACAGAGCCAGAGCCAGAGCCAGAGCCAGAGCCAGAGCCAGAGCCAGAGCCAGAGCCAGAGCCAGAGCCAGAGCCA